>JBMYSZ010000014.1:0-92449 GCA_049603835.1 Mangrovicoccus sp. | reverse complement strand
AGAAATCAATACGTGGATTCTCCAAACAGCCGGACGAGACTTGGGTCTCAGGTCAATGCCCTTTGGCAAAGGTTTGCGGGGGGTCGTCATAGTTTGCTCCTTGTCTACAAATAGACGCGTGTCAGAACACGCGGAGCCTGCTTAGTAGCGCCAAACTTTCGGTATGTATCAAGGGGTGATGGAGCGCGGCAGCGGTTCAGCGGACGACGAAGCGGAAGAAATCGGGGGTAACGATTAAATCCGCCCGATGTAGGTTCAGTCCGGACAGGCAAACCTGATGAAAAAAGTCAGATTATAAATACACACAAAAGCCTTTGGATCGTAATTCTAGCTTCGCTCGTACGCTAGCATAGAAGGCCACCACAATAGCGGACACTGACCGTGACTTCAAAGAGCTACCGAGTTGCGCACTTTTTTGCCTTTCGAATGCGAGCAGCCAGATCACAGGTGAAGTCGAGAGCGGCCATTCATGCACGGAGCGGCGAATTCACTTTAAAAGCTCAAAATTCCAAGAGCTGCGCCTTGCATGCGTGGCTGCGAGTGCGGTTTTCTGACATCGCGAACGCGTCAACGGCCCAAGGCGACTTTTCATAACAGTATGGAGTGCTGCGGTTTCAAAATACAAAGCCGACTTTGGACCAACATGCTTTCTTAGAGGTTGAGGTATTAGCCTTTAGGTAATAGGTCAGGTCGCGATACCACCAAGTTGCGAATATCACTCCTGGCGTTTATATTTTTCAATCGTCTCAATTTTCGAAGAAGCTTCAACGCGGGTTGAGTATGCCTTTTGTCCTCCAGTAGCTGCCCTGTAGTTCCAAACACACCGGCCAAACCAGAAAGTGACGCAGTAGCTTTCACAAGTTTCACCAGCCGATCCATATGTCCCGCATCATCGGCTTCGTCCTTGATTTTTTGAATGATCCTTGCTGTTGGCGTTTCAGTCTCTTCAACGAGCTCGAAGCTAATATTCTGAAAAAGACTGTTTAACTTATCGAACAGTTTAAGCCAAGCGTCTGTATCTACTGCCGAGCCTTCGAGCGTATGAATAATTTCTCTTTCAATAACTTCTCGTTCGTTGCGCCACAGGTGGCTCTGCGAAACCTCTCCGACCGCCTTCCAAACATCTTCCCAATTCAGTGTATCAGAAAGATCATACATACTCGCGGGAGCCAACTCTAAGAACCTTGAGCTTGCATACTCCGGCACGCTTTCCTCCCGAATATCCACGGTTCGGGAAAGAAGTTTTTCAGTGAATGAGCCCCGCCGGGCGGCTTCATAGAAGTCAAACGACAAAGTACTTTGACTTGCAGCAGTCGAGCTAGCGTAACCGCGATTCAACGCCAAACGTCCAAAAGCTTCTGCAGTTTTAGCGACCCGAGGATCATAGTTTTGCAGAATGGGCCACATCCCCATAATGTCAGACATGCTCTTTCCGGAGCGTTGTGCTTCCTCAAAGAAGCTTCGGAACTCCACAATTTCATCTGGAAATGCATCAAAGATTTTGGGATCCGTCGATACGACATTTAGAACATCCTGAACGGTTGAACCCACCACTCTAAGTTGTCGCTCGCGTCCCTCTTTTCCCCAAAATCTAACGGCGTTTCGCCCTTCGAAACTTGCCAGTCTTTCCAGCAAACTTCCCACTGCAACCGCTAATGCTCCATATCCCTTTCCTTGCGCTGAACCGAAGACGGTCTCCATTTCCATGAATAGCCAATGACCAAACTTTCTAGCCGCCGATCCTTCAATCTTACCAGTTGTTTTGAGAAAATTATCGATTCCATTGGCCAGGAGCTTCTTTGCCTCCAAGTCGTCGGCATCTGAAAACACCCCACTAGTTGGCAACCATCGTATCCGCCTTCCTTGCGATAGCCTGAACGAAAGTGCTCGAAGAAAGTCTTCCGCCGGTGACTCACTCGCTTGTTGAAAAAAAGTAAAGCTGAAGGGGAACCGGGCAAAGGTATCAACAGCACCACCGGCATCTGTTCTACGAACGATACTTGAAAAGCTCCGATCTATCTCTGCAAAAACACGCAAGAAAAGCGGCGAAGAAGCCATCCAAGATTCTGGAACGGCAATTTGTCTATCAAAGAGAATTGCTACTAAGACCTGGAAGCGGACGGAGTCCAAAAGGCGTTTCTCAAAGTCGTGTTGTTGCCCCGAGATATCTTCCAAGACGTAGTTGAAAGGGGTGATGCCATCGTCGAATAGATCAGCGTAGATTGATCTGTGAGGCATTACTGCCTCAACTTTATAGAACCTAGCCAGTCTCGAAACGCTGGGTTCATAAACTCATCTGGAATATCGTGCGGAGCGTCGAAAACTTGCAAACCCTGGTCACTACCACTGAGAGCTTTTAGGAGCATTCTGTTTTGTTCAACCGTTGAAACTGAATCTTGCAATCCCGCGATCCCAACAGTTGGTCCATTGGTCAGACAGGTAGAAGCCGATGTGTAATCATACTTTTCGACATCAGAAATCTGTTCTGGTGAAACCTTGACCGGAACAGGTAGTGTTGGGCTTTCTATCGTCACGGATTGCCCAGCTCTCACGCTTGCCCTCTGTTCGTCGTTCATTTGCATATATATAAAGCCCGCCAGAGCTCTGGGTGGCATCCCAGAAATGGTGAAAAAGCCTTCGTTTATTACGCCTTGCTGTTGCGCAACTTGCGCAGCCAAGAAGGGAAGCAATCCTGCGCCTATTGACGAACCCACCCACGCCACGCTGGTAAGATCATAGTACTTCAGTACAGAGATCGCATCGCCAATCATTCTTGATATCGTGATATCGCTAAACTCTCCGGAAGACCTGGTCTCAGGAAGGTTTCCATGGGCCGTGAAGTTGAATCGGACGAACTGGTAGCCCAATAACGATGCTTCTTGCTCCAAAGAAAAGGCTCTACTCTCTTTATCGTCGGTTAGCTGATCGGCTAGCAGACCTCCCAAATATACTACAGTTGGTAGGCCTGGATCTTGATCGCCAGATAGCTTTCTGGATATCATGAGCTTCCGCCCACCAATTTCAAGCGCCTCAATCATAGCACAATCCTTTGCTTTTGGCCTGCCTTGACACCACTACCTTAGACAGAGTCTTGAGGCTACCCCGTTCTAGGCTAAACCAGCGAACAACTGATCGATCAATGCGCCGATGCTCGCCGTTGTTTTGCGGCCGTCGCAAAGCGCGTGAAATCGCTGTTTGTTTCAAAATGACTAATGGTGACGATGTCCGCAGAGGGCTACTACTTGCCGCCAAGCACGAATGACCGGTTTGGAGCGCGCCTAGTATTCTCTCAGTTGGAGCCGACGTCTGCAATGGGGCTCAATGCGGTCGGAGACCCCAAGTGCGCCTTACGACCGCTTCGAAGCTATCCCGTTCACACCAGCGGTCGAAGCTCTGCAAGCGAGGCCCTGATGCAAACCAGCGTTTTGGTTTAAGTCCCTGTGACCTTCGCCACGGGGCCACCTGCAGAACAGCTTTGCCTCGATTTCGGTCCATTCGAACAGCGGGGCATCCTGTTTTTGGTCGACCGAAGACGGAAGGACATTGCTCTTTTGCAGGCGGGTTTTGATGGTCCACCGGGTCTCGCCAATGCGGTCGCATAGTTCGCCGCTGGACACGTAGCGGCGGCGAAACCGGTCCAGCTCTTGCGGTGCAATCAGTCTTTGTGCCCAGTTCTTTCCGGGGAGACGTTTCATCTCGGTCTCGATTATCCCAGCGTCCACCAGGCACCGAGCTTTGGGGTACGTCATGCGCGTGATGGAAGCGAAGGTCTTGATCGCAATGCTGTCTTGTGAGGCCCCCAACAGGTTGAGGAGGGTGGCCTCGACCTTCAAGAACAGACCTTCATAGGCTTTCTGCCCAGAAACATGGACGACATTCCGAATGCGACCGGTTCGAATGCTCTCAAGAAGGAAGGCGGGCCGGGCTTTATATGTGCGGCACAGATCGGGGATGCGCATCCAGTCTGACTGTGACGGGAGAGCGTCTACGGTGCAGGCCTGCTGTTCGACCTCATCAAAGTACCGTTTCAGAGTTTCCAAGGACCAGCGGGCGGCAGCCGCGCTGCCCACCACAGGTTCCAGCAGTTTGTCACGACACATGGAGGCGAAATCTGGTTCAGATATACCAAACGTCCGCCGCGCGGTGTCAGCATCGACAAGCGTACCAACAGCCTTCTTCACGGCAGCGAGATGGTCCACGGTGTAAAGGCCGTGCGTAAGCGCGGGACGCGTTTGCACATCGGACAAATCCTCCACGCTCGCCACCAGCTTGTCCACGGTGCTTCGAGCTATGCCCAATTCTTTTGCCGCGGATGTGATTGAATGGACCGACCGCTTTTCAACGGGTGTGCCAAACACCTCATCTCCAGGGCCAAGCGGCCAGTGATCTATGATGAACTCCCGCATGAAAGCAGCCAAAGCCGGACGCACCGCTGCGAGCTCTTTCGAGTTCAACCGCGTGTAGAGCCGTCCGAGCACACCTGGTCGGTTCTTGGAGGGAACCGGACCTTCGGTCTGCAGGTCGGCCAAGCGCGAGGTAACGGCCCCCTTGCCTAAAGAAGCCACGGCATACCCCTGCGCATAAGCATCAGCGCCATACGAGGAGAACTCGGGACCTTTCTCGGCTCTGAGGATCAAATGCCCCAGCCAAGAGCACAAATCTGCGGCCTCAAACACTGGAAGCGTGTCCAACCACTCCGCACCCTCTTGACCGTCAAGTCTACCCTGGAACCACTTTTCAAACGCCGTCGGTTCGCATCTGGGCTGGTCAAGCGCTCCGGACAGCAGGTCTCTGTAAATCAGATGCAAATTGCTATCGATGTCGGCTCGATGAAAGGCGTTTTGTGCGTGCCAAAGAGGGACGAGCGGCGCGCCATGCGTAACGCACACAGATAGTGGGGCGAGCTGCCAATGGCCCAGCAGGGCGCACCTTTGCGCAAAGGGTCCATGCCCAGTTCTCAGGTCGTCACGTAGGCAAACAGGACAGCCAAAAACGGCACTCTTCTTTGTTGCTGTCGGCGTAAGGCGATGATCTCCAAAACGCCCCGGTGTCGGATTGATGGTCCATCGAAGCAACTCGTCCGGGGCAATGCCCGCCAAGGATGACAAGGCTGTCACCGTTGGAGGGTCACACCGCGCGACTTCGCGCAGTGAAAACTGAAAGTCACGGCAGAATTCCCGCATGCTTACGCCGTTCCGTCCGGCCAGCCGAGACAGGATTGACGGCATCATTTCACGGGGGCGGGGAACCACAGTGAGAGGAAGTTGAGGCAACCGCTGCATCAGCTTGAGGGGAACAACCGCCGCTCGTAAATGCGGACACCCGGGCTCAGGTCGGGCACTGAATCAAGGCCCGCACGATCCAGTTCACGAGCCAAGTGCATCGGGGCAACTCCCTTTGAAGACGCCAGTTGGCCCAGTGTCGTGAACGCGGTTTCGAACTCGGCGATGCTGTCCCGAGTGATGTACCCTTTGATATAGCGGGTATCTGGGTTCCTGCGCTGGACCTCAGTCAGATACCCGTTGTCGCGCAGGTTCCTGATCGCCGGAACGTTGATTTTCAGATACCTAGCGGCCTGCGAAACTTCCAAGTCACCGCTGAGGGAGGTGTCGACTCGGTCAATGACGTGGTCTTCAAGGATGGCCAAGGCATGGAGGCCTTTGGCCTCAATTCTGAAAACAGCTTCCGAAAGCTCACCATTTTCCCAAAGCTCGACGACGCGAGCCAAAGGGACGCCGTTTCTTCTGCAATACGCCTTCAACGGAAGGACCACGGCGCCCGGCGGCGCTGCAGTCAGGCCCTGCAGTGTTTCCAGCAAGTTCGCGACGTCTTTGCGAAGGGTGCAGCGCAAAGATGACGTGATCCTTATCAGAGAGAGAACGCCTCGGTCTTGCAATTGCCTCACTTGGGCGGGAAAGATGCAAAGTTCCTTTGCCGCATCGGAGAGGTTGATCATTGTCTCCCAGAGGCGCTCGGCTTTCACAAGATCATCAACGTGGACATCTGTCCGTTGAACAGCCTCTGCCTCCGGCTGGCCATCGATATGCCCGATGAGTTTCTTGAGGAAAACCGCACCAAAGCCCGACTTGGCACGGGCTTCTTCCATGGTGAGCAGCCGCTTTCGAGGTGGTTTTTCGCCCAAGATTTCCTTCTCCGCCGCGACCGGGTACGAGGCGAATATGTATGTCCGTGCAGATCGAACAATCTCGGCAACCTCGGGCCGTGAAACGTTTCGGCGCAGCCAGCCAAAGTGCAGTCCGAAATCGGACGCAGGTAACGGCCGCCCCTTACCCTTGGCATAGCAACGATCGAGCGCAGCAAGATACGCGCCTTTACCCGCATGGAGATGTTGAAAGCCCTCTTCTACGAGTTCGTGCCTTACCTCCTCAGAGACATGGCCAATTTCGCCACCTCCTATCCCTGCCAGCGACGCCCCGAGCGTGCTACTCGCTTCAAAAATGTCAGACAGGTCTAAACTGCGTAGCCAGTCATCATGTGGTCCCTGCCAAATGCGGTGGCGTATATAGACTTCAAAGGTTGGCACAAGCATCTGGTCGTCGTCCTCGCAGGCAGAAAGAATTTCAGACTTGTTGCCAAGCATCTGTGCGACGAAATCATAAGCCACGAACGCATGCCCTGCGGGAGGCAAGGTGATGATCGCGCACCCATGGATCGGGCATGTTCGAAGACATAAGACAGCCCACTCCAGCTTCTGGATCAGTTTCTGTGGCTGGTTCTCCAGCAAATGATCAGCGACGCACTTCGGACAAACCCGAACCGCGGTCCGTTTGTAAATTTTGGCATCAGCCATCGCATGACCAACGCTATAGCGTCTTCCCCCAAGCTTCCGACTCCTCCTCTCCAGCAGCAGTCGAACCGGTTGACCGGTCAGCCAAGCCAATTGCTCAAGCTGATCCTCGCGCCCGCTACAGAGAAATGGCCAACGCATGCCCAAGTCAGAACAAAAATCCCTCGGCGTCGTCTGAAAAAGTGCGGCATTTCGGCTGACGTAACCAGTAATTGTCTCCCCCTCTTTGAGGGGGAGATGCGGCAGTAAAGGCGGCATCATTCCGGCTCATCGTCGTCGAAGATCTGCCGTGGATTGATGCGCGCGAAATCGTCGGTGATGAACGGATTTAGCGCATCGATACACGCGCTACGGTCGAAGTAAACATCTGCAAAATGCTTGATGTCGAGACGGGCTTCAAAGCCTTCGGTTTTCAATGCCTTGGTCAAAGCCTGAACGATGAACTCAATCATCAGCCCGAATTCATAATCGCCGGCATGCATCAACCGGCGCGCAAAGCTTTCAGACTTAATGCTCGTTGCAGCCTCGATTTTCGCGTGCGCTGTATATTTCAAGACGATATCCAATGTAGCATCTACGTCTCTCACAGCATGCAGCCGATTTATTTCTACGGGGTGCAAACGTCGAGCGAGTTGCGGATCTTGGTTTACGATCTTCTTTAAATCAGGCATTCCCCCCAGAATAATCGACACTTGCCACAATGAGTTCTCTAGCAGGGATTTAAGCGTGTTCACAACTGCTTGGCGCTCCTTGTCAGTCTGGTAGCGGGCCAAGTCTTGGGCTTCATCAAGGTGCAGGAAAAGGGTCTTTCGAAGAGAAAGCTGCACTTTGACCTGATCCCAGATGACCGGACCCCGTTTTTCACCAGAGAAGCGATAGCCAAGGGCGCGCAAAGTTGCGGCGCCAACGACTTTCATCGTGGCAGGCGATGGAACTTTTAGACTAAAGAACTCGCAGATTTCTTGTTCTGAATCCGTCTTCAGAAGTTTTCGGTTCTTGTAAGCCAGTTGCTGAATTGCGCGGGTTTTACCGGCCCCGGACTGCCCCACGAGGACAATGCCTCTAACATTTCCAACCATTCCATCCGCCTCATCGGCTCTTCTTTGATCAAGCACATCCAAAAAGCGGTCTTCAAGCGTCTGAAAAGATGGAGTCGGAACATACAGCTTGCGTACTTTTTGAATGGTTGAGCGGGTGTTTTCCGTACTCATTGCTCGTCGCTCCCTTTCTGGTTTGGGGCGCCGTCCTCGTCTTCGCTGTCATCATCGTAAAATGACCAAAGCTCCGATGGGCGGTTCGCGTCCGCGTCAAGCGACTTGATTTCGCGAGGGTCGGTGTCGTGATCCGGTAAGATCTCATTGGAAAGAATCCCGCCTTGGTTCTTATCGTCGACATGGGTCGTTTCCTTCCTCGGGTCCCCACCAAGCGACAGCCCCCAAAACGTTTGCTTCTGCGCTCTTTCGATTTGCGCGCGGGTGTCACCTATCGGTCCAAGCTGTCTGAGCGCACATTGTTCAGCGTCTATTTCCTTGATGCGTAGAATTGCGCGATCAATCATTCCCTGCGACAACGCTGCGGCGCGGCGATTTCCTTTTCTCAGCTCAAGCATCGTTCGCTCCCATGCCGCAAAAGAGACATCTTCCATCCCAGAAACGCCGGCAGTCAATGTCGACCATCCACTATCCGCTCCGGTGTCGAGCCAGACCGAAATGTGCGCCATGCTTTCCGAGTCGACACGGACATCAACGTCCTGTTGACCATACTTTTGGAAATGTTTGGCCAAACGTTTCGAGTGATAATTCACACCGTTTATTAAAACGCCATGTTGGCCAGTCTTCCTTGAAAATGGGATGCCGAGGATGTGTCGGAGCTCGTGTTGGTCGCGTGGTGGAGCCCAGCCGAATTCGCTGGTCAGCCGCTTCCAGGCGTTGTTCGGGCTAGCTCCCTCTAAGCCTTTGTGCGATCTGTTATGATAAACATCGACAATAAACCGCATCAGCAGTTCAATAATGCTTTCAGCTGTATGAACTGCATATTTTTGGGAAGGATAATCGCCTCTCGCCTGCGGATTTGAGAACGTTCGCCCCGTCAGCCGGGGCATAAGTAGCGTTACAAGGCTGCGAAATATTCTTTCGACTCGGGCGCGAAGTTTTGGAACGCCCGCTGGCAAGACGGAATAATCCATTCCAAGATCGCTTAAAACTGCCTTGAATTCCGACGCCACAAAAGCAGGACCATTATCGACCACCACATGATAAATGTGACCGTGTTGAAACCACTCGGTTTCGCACTCCAATTCGCTGGCCAAACGAGACTTATCACGCATGGCCATCCACAGGACGGCGGTCGCATCCTCGACGCATGGTCTCAAGGAAAGCTTCATACCAAGGACGGAACGCGTTGCGGCGTCCATGGCCACACAAATCCAATAACGGCCAGTCTCCAACTCGCGAAACGCTGGACCACTAAAGTCCGCGCCACTACTTTTTAAGATTGCGATTAGATCGATTTCCCACTCATCTATTTCAACCCGCTGTAGTGGTGCTGTAACCGTGACGCCTCCGCCATGAGCTCCGAGTTTGTTCTTCGCGACCGCGACACCTTGGCGTGCCACGAGGGTTTCAAAGGCGTCGAGCCCTCGAATGCGACGCTCAATTGTACTAAGGGATACTTCCTTCAACGGCGCCTTGTTAGCATCTGCGAAGGTTCCGTTTCGTCGGCGAATTTCAGAGTTCACATCATGGTGCACCTGTGGAGGCAAGATCTGATTAGGGTGCTGATAGTTCCCCAGCTCCCGTTGCACGATTGCTTCGCACTCCGCATCGAGCGCAGTGGCATTGGAACCATTAAAGGTTGATTTCTTTATAAATATCGCTGGATCCGAGGATTTCTCATAGGCGCGCACCCACCCCATTGCCGATGTGCGGCCGGGCGTTCGATGGACTGCGGTGCTGTCGAAGGAAGCGCCAGGTGCTGGTTTCTTAAGGCCGGCCCGAAGCTTTTGCTCCACACCTTCTTCCAGTATTGGAAGGAATTCAGGCCACCTATTCGAGCTGCGGTTGATATTGCCTTCAGCCTCAAGCTCTAAAAACGACGTGGCCCAGAGCTCCTTCAGGAAAACATCTGAACGCGTTTTTTCTGGAAGGCGGGAGACTAAGCTTCGACCTCCCATCGCGCGCCGCGCAGCCTGACGGTCGCTAAAGTACCCATAAACGATGGAGAACTTTTCAGCAGCGACCAGCTCATGAAGCTCCTCATGGCTGATTGAAAGTTGACTTCCATCCGCGTCGTCGAGTGGTTGAATACGAATAAAGAAATCGGTGACTTCCACAACAGCGTAAATACGTCCTCCGGAGACAAGAGCGTCGCAAGGCGTGAGACGGAGCTTTTTGTAATTGTTGCTCATGCTGCCGCCCTCCGCAGGGGCGCTACGCGGGACCGCAAAGAAATCAGTTCGCGCCGGTTAGCAAGCAGTTGGCCGCTATATATAGATCGGAAGACAGCTTGAAAGCCTCGGTCACCAAGACCGCTCCTGGCAATCAGATCGGCCACTGTGACCTCGTCCAGAAGCTCAGCAACCATGTCAGCGACGGTAGCATCAGCCTCTTCATCTTGGTTCCGACGAAACTGGTTCAGTAAGTCAGCGTTTAGGACTTCAATTGGGTGCCGCTCTTTTTCCGTGACTAGGTAGACACGGTCAGCGAAACCCATTGGTAAGTCGTGCCGGATGCGTTTCAGGGTGTCTTGGAAACCGAGGCGCTCAACTTGCTCACTGGGCTTCACCGCGACGGCGACCCGTTGTCCGTCGGTGAATTCTGCTAGAAAGTCGAAGCGATGCGATCTTTGCCGACCGTCCGCGTCGATGAAGGATACAGGCCTTGGCTGATCCCAGAGATTTCTCAAACCCGGTTCAGCGAGCAGTAACAAGCATGTTTCGCGCTCGCCTTGGCTCATATAAATGAACTGTCGCCAGTGACCGTCTCCAGGTGTTCGAGCAAGAGTAAAGCCTCTCACTGTTTCCCGAGAACGGGCTGGAAACATCAATCCCGCAGTCGTCCCCGTAGGCGGACAATACAAGTGGTCGTCGTTTTTCATTGGTCAAACTCCGCTTGACGTCAGTCTATGACGCATGCGGCCCTCATTCATGGTGGTTGGGCGCAGCGCTCCAGGCCACCCAATGGACACTGGGTGTTGACGAAGCGCTGTCTCTGAGTCATGAAAGAGATGCAGAGGGGGTGACTCTACTGCACCTCAGGCCTCAATCGATGTTGGCGCATCATTGGGGCCTTAATCTTTTCTATACTGTGTGATTTTCCTCCAGCTATTCGAACGCCTACACGAGGCAGGCGCACCGCCCCTTGTAGGCATGTTGTGTTTTGGCTGTTTTCACACCGAACGGAACCGCCCTTCAGCACTTCGCTGTCTGGATTGCTAGCACGGCAACCCAAAACAGAATCCAGCCGCGTGTTGTCAAAAAAGACTGAATTACAGCTGCTTGGCAAGTATCCGACCCAAGAATTGGCAGGCCTGAACTCTCAAGATCTTAAGAGTTGATCTCAAGATCTTGAGGATCTGCCGAAATTCTGGTTTGTTTTCAAAGGGGCAAAAATCTGCCATTTTCGTGAAAAACTGGGCGGCTCGTGCCCAAACGAGGCAAATTACAACGGAACTCGCAAGATGTTGCGTTCAAACGGGGCCAAGGAGCTTCAGGCGATAGAAGCAGAACGACACGTCCTACTCAGAATCCGCAAGAAATTGGGGCTCAACCAGCAAGATTTTGCGGATCAGGTTGGCGTATCTAAGAGTACGGTAGGCAACTACGAGCGCGGGCGCACATCAATCCCCTTGAAAGTGATGCGCAAGGCAGAAGAGCTCGAGCGACATTTCGCATCCGGACCGGAGGCCGCTGAGCACGAAACAACCCCACTCGGTCGAGTGGCCGAAGGTGCCACGCGCCAAAGCTAGGACAATGAGACAGCTGGAAATGTAGAGGCTGCCACCGCCGGGAGGGTACGTGGGGCCTCGACCGCTCATGCTGAGGGACGTGATGCAAAGCTTCATCCAACTATACCATCAAACGCAACCGCCGAACCTCAGGACAGTCGCGCCGTGGAAGCAGATGTTGATCGACTTACCTCATCGGTTCCAAGGTCGAATAGTATTCATGGACCCGGGAAGCATAGCGCGTGTGAGGAAAGCCTAGGGAAAGACATAGAAGAAAAACCTACTTTCCATAGAAACGCTCGCGTGGACGCGGACTTACGTCTTGGCTCGCAGATGGTGGCAGATACAGATGGCTTCCAGTCATCACAACCAAACGGCATACATGAACCGAAAACAGGTACTCGTGTTGGAGATGATCTCTTAGATCTTCCGCCATTGACGGTTCTTGAGAGATTGGTGCGATTTTTCCTCCGCGTTGGATGGTTTTCCCGCCGCGTCGAAACTCAGAGGCGAACTTGGCCCCGCCCAGCAAGACTGGCAGATCGAGTTATCTACTTTCTATTCATGTTCTCGGCTACGGTTTTTCTCATAGAACAAGTGCAGCGCAGGATGCCAAACGCGCCGGAACCTGGAAGATTTCAAGATATGTTGTTCATGGGCTCGTTTTTAGGGTGCATAGCACTTATCGTTCCTGTCTGTTTTAGCATCTTCTTTGGGTTCGGTGAGGAGGCGCAGAAGGAGTCAAAACATAAGGCCGCTGGAAAGCCGTCAGACGACTGATGCGGCGTACGATTGGACCGGTCGCGCTTTCATGCCGCTCCGATTGCTCACTAGCGAAGCTATAGCCTCGAAGGCTCTCACCAGCCTTTTGCAGGCGCGGCAAGATCACTGTAGGCCAGACACCGGAGGCGTCACTCACGGCCCAAAGCCGACCTTGGGGCCGCGAGACAACGCCGCGGTGTAGCTTCACCGAAGCAGTCGTTCGCGCGTCGCGCAGCATTTTCCAGGGGCCAAGGTCCGCTGAGCGGACAGGGCTGCCGTTCGTTGGTCGGACCTGAAGGTCAGCTTTGCTCTGGATCTACGGCAACATCGGTGCGCTCGACTGGATCATCGAGGCGCTTCTCCATCAGAAAGTTCGTCAATGTAACGCCAGCCCTTTCGATCTGCTGCTCGCGAACGATTTCCCAACCCTGCTGCTCAAAGAGACCTCGGACGAGATAGCTCGCTTGCGAATGAAGGCGCGCGATATTGGCGTCACGCGCCAATGCCTCGATCCGAGCGTAAAGACGCCCTCCGATACCCTGCCGTTGGTGTCCAGGTGCGACGAAAGCAAGATCTATGTAGCCATCGCCATCTAGCGTCATGAAGCCAACGGGTAGGCCCGCCTTGCGCGCAACTAGCGTTTTCTGAGCGGCCAGCCGCGATACCCAACTCGGCCCCGAAGGTGTCTTTGACGCCCAAGCCTGTCGCTGCTCTAAGCTATAAAATTCAGTCGCTCCATCGCGCACGGCATCGAAGAATATGGCACCGAGTCGATCTGCTTCTGCCTCCTCGAAGCCACCAATTTCTATGGAGGCGTTCTGCATTCCTTTGGCCTTTCTAGTAGCGTTTCAATGAGTTTGATCAAATCCAAGAATCGTGCAAGCCGACCTTCGTGCGAAACGCAGCATTGCGCAAGTCGGGCTCAAACCGGTCATGCGGCGACGCAGCGGGGCTGCCTTGATGCCGTCGTGGCCATATCGACGTGCTCGGCCCAAAGCGGTCTTCGGGCGGTGATTGCCTTCGCTGCGGTGCGGCCCGTCAAACCTAACATTCGATTTGCTTAGGCGCGTTCAGCTCGAGCAGCTACTAAATTTTGAAGAGATGACTAGGATTTGTTTCTGGAAGCACGATTGCCAAAGATGATTTTGCGCGGCTTAGAGCTACGCACAGTTTGCATCTCCCATATATCGTGTCGCTAAAGCTGCTCCGGTCACAATGCATGATCATAGTATTGCTACATTCCAACCCTTTTGCTTTGTGAACTGTAGAAAGCGTCTTCGCCAGAGGTTTGGGTCGGAGGACACTGCGGCGCATGGTGATCTCGGCGTAGCCTTGAGAAGCATCTGCATGCTGGGCGAGCCTTTGCGCTTCCCAGAATTCACGTTTTAGATCGACCTTTACGTCCGCAAAGCCAGCTGCAGAGCCTGCGATGAATCTGTCAATCATTGTGATCGTTGTTGAGATGCCAATATGATTTGGCTCGGCCAGCAGCATCTTGGCCAGAGTTTTTATGTTTCCGGGCTTTCCTTTTCGAGCTTTGGCGCAGACGCATTCGATTTCAACCTTTAACGTGTTACCGTGTGTCGAAGCGGAAAAACCCTTTGCGATTGACGACATGAACCTTGTCAGCGCCTCTCCAGCCTTGACTGCGTCACCATCGACACACTGGATATCTGCTATCAAGTTAGATAGAGTGTCGCGCGTATGGCCTTCCCAGATCGGAACCTTCCGGTTCCAGAATGATCGCAAACTGCGCACCAGCTCATTAGTGCTGGCAAGAACAAAAAGCTCTTCGTGACCATTCAGGTGGTCATCCAAGGGTTTTCGTTGTGGCCAGCCAACACGGTATCCGCCGCGGGCGGGGGAAGTATTCTCAGCAACAATCACTTTGACGAAAGCTGGGAGAGCCGAAGTCAAATCGAGCGGCTCGTTGGCCAAAAGGGTCTCGCGAGCACTCAGCACCCATTCACCCAGTTCCGAACAACCTTCCGCGTCTTTGGTCCAGCGATGCGGGTGATCCAGCTCATCATGTGCCGCGCTAGCCACCAGAGCTTCCCAACGTGCTCGGTGCTGTTCGGCCGCCTTGGCGTTGCTCTCATAAATGCTCTGCATTCGATCACCGAAGATGCGCAGTTTCGCGCCTTGCCCATGTATAGCCATGATAATTTGGTGATGATCCGGCGAGGCGTCCTGGTGCTCGTCGCAAACAATGATCGGATAGCGGCGTGCCAGTGCTGCCGGAACCGCTTGATTTTTTTTGAGAAATAGCGCGACACGGGCCGCGACATCTGAGAAACCGTTGTGCGTATAGGCCCAAACGGTTGGGTCCGGTGGAAGGTCTAGCACCTTGTGATATACGGCGGCGATCTCGCAAATCATCGCGTCTATGGTTCTGATCTCAACGGCATTGCGAGAGATGCCCCGGGTACGCTCTTCGAATACGTCGCATGCCGCATTGGTATGCGTCAAAATTAGCATCCGAGCATTGCCGAGCGTCGGTGCAATATCATGGGCATATTCAGCGCCCTGATAGGTCTTGCCACTCCCCGCAGGCGCTTCAATCACGACGAGTGGTTCATCGCTCCGGAGCAAATTGAATACGGAATGATCAAGCATCCGGGAAATTTTCGGCAACGGTGAGACCAACAGAGGCCAGTATGGCTGCGATCAGAGGGAGCAAACGCGCTGAGAGATCATGCCATCCACCAAGCGAAATCGCCTTTTGAGCAAGTTCAGCGCCACCGGACTCAGACTTGAACCAACTGGACGAATGGCTCTTCCAAGCTTTTCCCTCACCTTCCGGTGCGCCGTCCGAGCTACCGCTCGCCGCTTCAATAACAAGCCGTTTTAGATTTTTTCCGGACCCGACCAAGGCCGCGTTGATGCTGTCCAGAGTCCGTTCTTTGGCTCCGGCGCGAACCTTCAAATGCTGAAGGCGATTGCCCGTCATATTTTCACCTTCGAGGCCGATAAGCGCGGGAATTTGATCGTCAGGAATAGCAGAGATGACCGCTTCTTCAGTGCAGCCTTCTTCCCACTGGAGGAGAAGGTCTCCCATCTTTCCTTTCAACGCCGCCCAGTTCCCGACCTTGACGCCTTCATTGTCGGCCAGGCCTGCAAACGTGAGACCAGCCTCATCAAGAGCTTTGAGCAGTTTTCCTGTGTGATCGTTGCCTTGTCCGTTGCAGACTCGAATTCCATGATCCAAAGGAGCACACCCCAGGGCCAATTCTAGGATGTGATTAAGAAAGCCCACTTCCGTGACGCCTTCAGCTATCACCGCGACACGTGATAAGAACGTTTCAGGGTCGTTCTTTTGCTGTTTGCCAACTAACTCAGACGGGAGTGAGCCCAGACGACCAGAACTGTCCATGTACCACAAGTGCGCTTCTGGCGCTGCGGCTATCGCAATTGGGCTGTGCGTCGTAACGAACTTCTGGCCTTCTTGCCCCATAAGATTGGCGAGGAACTGTCGTAGCCGATATGGCTCAAGCCCACGTTCTATTTCATCTACGGTGATGAAAGAGGGAGCATTGGTATTGGCAGCCCCGATTTCAAGGCTGGCCAGACGCCTAGTTCCGGCTCCCCAGCTCGATAGCGGAAGTTGTGTGTCCTCAGACTTCTGGGCCAGCAAACAGACCAGTGCACCGATCGATATGCCCTTGGAACTTGTCAATCCGATCGACACGCCACTAGGTAGGGCTTTTTCTCCAAACTTGGTATCAAGTGCCGCGAGCGCTTCCTTTGCCTCGTCCGAAAGTTCGTCCTGAAGATTGATGCCGGCGACCTGCTTTCCTATGCGGGAGCGCAAGGACGGATCGCCAATATGTCGATCCGGAGCAGACCCGTAGACCAATCTAAGGTCCTTATCGTTTCGATCATCACTTGGGAGAGAAACTAATCCAATCTGTCTTCGGAGCCCTACAGAAAAACGGATCGTGTTTCCGTCAGGCTGAACGATCTCCCACAATGTTTCTTGCTGATCGTTTGCTGTGAACCGGAATATATAAACCTCGTCGTTCTCGCCGTTCCCTTCGTCATTGCCTGGAGCAACGGCTTCCTTTCCATCCCAGTGCCAAGGATAGGCCATGTTTGGCTGGGTGTTGATATCAATGTCATCTCCTATGCGGGCTACCGCCTCAATCGTAAAACTGGTAGCGGTTTCCCTCATCCAGTAATCTGTCTCGGAAACGTTGAAAGAGCTGGATGGAGAGAAGAGAAGGTCAACGGCCTCTAGCACCGTTGTCTTTCCTGAGTCGCCCCCTCCTAGGATGAAGTTCGTTCCCGCGGAGGGGAGCCAATCAAGTTCTCGAACACCTCGGAAATTTCTAATTGCAAGCTTAAGAATGCTCGATGACATGATGATACCGCGTTTCCAAAATAACCTTCGGCCTAGTGTGCATCCATCCAATAAGTCGCACAACTGAAAGCGGAAGTCTCCTTATGCAAAGGTCCGCTATCACTGAGCGAACGCCGAAACATCGCATCCGCAGCAAAGGTCCGCTCCCCGCCCTGATGGACAAAAGGCAGCGTTCCTTGCTGCTCAGCGTATGAATGGCCGCTATTCCAAACTCGCTGCGACTGCCAAGCTGCACTGCAGCAAGTCAGCTCTCCGCCCTCTGTGCAGAATGGTCTCATAAAGCGATTAAAGAGCTTATGAGCGACCTATGACTTTCCACCACAAAATCCGGACCTCGATCGAGCCCAACCTGTAGGGTTACTGGAAGGCTAGACGACTGACAGAACAGATTGAGCCTTAAAGTAACACATGCCTGACAAATTACGCGATCAAGCCAATTGGGTCAGTTTCTGACGGAAAGGTCGAAGTTGCCTGACGTCTTACACAAAAGTGAAATGGCGCGCTGGGGAGGATTCGAACCCCCGACCCCTTGATTCGTAGTCAAGTACTCTATCCAACTGAGCTACCAGCGCGTGGGAGTGTCCGTTTAACCGCAGTCCCAACCGGCTGCAAGAGGAAAAATCACGCCGACAGCGCTTTTCCGAATTCTCCCTCTTTTGGCAGCGATACGGCGAAAACTGTTCCGGTCTCATCGCTGCGCATCAGCTCTAGCCGCCCGCCATGGCCGCGGGTCAGTTCTAGCGCAATCGTCAGGCCCAAACCGGTGCCACCTTTGCGCGTTGCGCCTTGAAATGGGGTGAATAGATATTCTCGCGCTTTCGGCGGCAAACCCGGCCCCGTATCGCTGACCAGGATGCGCCAATAAGCTTCGTCCTCCTCCGCCATCAGCGTCACCGATCCCGGCTGAGCCGAAGCCTCAATAGCCTGGCGAGCATTGCGCACCAAATTTTGCAAAATGCGATGCAACTGCTCCGGATCGCAGCGCATCACTAGATTGGGCGCGATTTGGTTTTCCAGCACCACCATATCCCCTTGCAGCGCCAAGCCCTCGCTTTCCACAACCTCCTCGGCAATACTGGCCACGGGGACGCGGACCAAGGCTGGCGGCGGCTCCTCTGCGCGACCGAAAGCCAGGGTACTTTCGCAAAGATTGACGGCGCGACTGATCGAGCCCACCAATTTAGGCGCCACCCGCTGAATGCGCGGGTCATCACTATGCTCCATTCGATCCGCGAAAAGCTGCGCCGCGGTCAGGATATTGCGCAAATCATGGCTGATCTTGGCCACTGCCCCGCCCAGCTGAGCCAAACGCTCTTTCTGCCTTAAAGCAGCAGTCAATTGAGTCTGCATCATTTGCAGCGCCTCTTCCGCATCCCGCAGTTCGCTCACCCCTGCCGAAGGCATGATGATCCGCCGGGCATCTTCGGGCGCGGTGGTATAATTCTTCATGTAATTGACCACGCCCTTGATCGGCACCACCAGCAGCCTGCGCACCGCAAAAAACAGCAGCGAGGCTGTTACAATGGAAATCACCGCCGACAGCAGCAAAATCCGCGCGCCATAATCCAACATCGCCATGCGGAGCGGATAGGCAGCCATGGTAATTTCAATGGCCGTCCCGGCCGCCTCAGTCGGCGTTCCGATGACTTGGATGGTTTCCTGACGCGGATTGACCAAGCGCAGCGCAGCATCGCGGATCAGATCCCAAGCGGTCGCATCGGTCAAATCGAACCGCCCCCCCAAAGGATAGGGCTTGGGCGAGTCGAGCATCAGCTCGCGCACACTATCGCGGCGCAGAACGACATTATACACACCGGCATTTTCCAGCAGCTCGCGCTCTAGCTCTGGGGAAATCATGTCATCGGCCAACAGCACGAGAGAGGCAATCTGCGCCCGTTTAATCGCATCAAGCAGCTGTTGTTCACGAAAACGCGCCACAGAAGGCACAAAGATCATGATCTCTGCCAGCATGACAAAGATCACAGTCAAAACCAAAAAGCGGCCTGAAAGCGAATTGAACATGCCTGTCTTTGCCCTTTATGGCAGCCAGCGCTGCACGGTTCTGACGATCTTTTTGACAAGAGGATTGTCAAACAGCTTAGGGGAGAAATAAGCACCCGCCACCCGTTTGTTAACCTCCGCCAAAGTCGGATATGGCAGCACGCTGTTTGAAAGGGCACTGATTTTCAAGCCATTGGCCATAATGAGCGACCAAGCGCCGATCAACTCCCCGGCTTGGGGGCCGATTATGGTCACGCCGACGGGCTTGCCTTTGACAATCATGGCTTTGACACGCCCTTGGGCAATGGCTTCGGCGCGGGCACGGTCATTATCCGCAAAATCCGCCTCCACGACAGTAAGTTTAGTCCCGTATTCTTTGCGAGCCTGGGCTTCAGTAAGACCGATCTGCGCGAGTTCCGGGCTGGTATAGGTGACCGCTGGGATATGATCATGGCACGCTTTGGCAGGCAGCCCCAACAGGGCAGAGCGGACAACCACCCCCGCATGATAGCCCGCTAGATGGGTATATTGCCCATGGCCCGCCACATCGCCAATGGCATAGACCCGGCGATTGGACACACTGCGCAAAGCTGCATCAACTTCAATGGCTTGGGGCGAATAGTCGATCCCGCCTTTATGAAGATCGAGCTTGTCAAGATTGGCCTTGCGCCCCACCGCAACCAAGAGATGAGAGCCAGAAATTTCCTGCCCCGATTTTGTGATCACAGAAATTTCGCCCGCCTGGCCCGTCACTTCGGCGACTGGATCGCCTTCGATGACAGTGACGCCTTCGCTTTGCAGCTGTGCCACCAGAAGAGCTGCGAAATCGGGATCATCCCGGCTTAGAGCTCTGGCGCCTTCGACCACTGTGACGTCGCAGCCCAGACGGCGATGCGCTTGGGCCATTTCCAAACCAATCGGCCCGCCCCCAATAATGATCAGATGCTCAGGCTGTCGCCGTAAATCGAAAAGGGTCTCATTGGTCAGAAAAGGGATATCGCCGAGGCCCTTAATCGGCGGCACGAACGGGCTAGACCCGGTTGCGATGACAAAGCGCCGAGCTGTGATCACATCCTGGCCAACCGCGACTGATTTGGGCGACAGAAACCGGCCATAACCCCGGGTCACCCGCACGCCCAGCCCTTCGAAACGCTCCACACTATCATGCGGCGCGATGCTTGCGATGACGTTTTGCACATGATCCTTGGCGGCGGCGAAATCCACCTGAGGCGACACCGACGCAACCCCAAGATCCGCCCCCTGCCCTTTTTGATAGGCCGCCTTAGCTGCGGCCAATAACGCCTTTGACGGAACGCAACCATAATTCAGGCAATCCCCGCCCATTTTATGGCCTTCGAGCAAGATCACATCCGCGCCCATTTGGCTCGCACCCGCCGCGACTGACAGCCCGCCAGAGCCCCCGCCGATCACACAGATATCACAGGACAAATCCGCCATAACCTAGAGCCCCGCCTTATTGCCGCGCAGGGCTTTGATCACCATCGGCAACGCCGCAAGCGCGCAGAGGCCTAAAATCGGCGCCAAGATATGCGGCTCAAAGATCAGGCCTAGATTGGGGGTCTCGCCTTTTGCAAAAACTTCCCCCAGCCCGGAGCCCACCGAGGTATAGACAATGGCACCGGGAATAATGCCCAGAAAAGTTGTGATCACAAATCTGGAAAGCGGCACTCCAACCAAAGCAGGCAACAAATTGGCCACGAAAAACGGCACAACCGGCACGAGGCGGATCAGAAACAGCATCTCCCATTGGTTTTGGTCGATCCCGTCCTTAATCTTGCGAATCCGCCCCGTAGAGCTGTCCATTTTCGCCGCCAGGCTTTCGCCAAATCCCATACGCGCCGCCACAAAAATGCCCGTGGCCCCTAAACTAGCCCCCAGCACATTAAACAAGACGCCTGGGAAAATAGAGAAAAGAAATCCGCCGGTTAGGGTCGCCAAAGCCGCACCGGGCAGGCTGAAGGCGACAATCACCGCATAAGCCGTGACAAAGACAAGAGCCGAGGCCGCAAAATGGCTATCGCGCCAGGCCAGCAAGGTTTCGCGATGCTGGGCAAGAGCCTCAAAACTTAGATGGTCCCGCAGGGCCACTGCCCCAAAAATCGCCGCAAGGGCGATGATGATAACAGGCAGGCGGCGCATTATATTGGTTTGAATGGGTTGGCTCACTTGGGTCACTATTTTCTCGCATCTTTTGGGCGTAACGGCGTCTGGCCCTAGAGATGCGTCAGCATAGCCGCCGCGCATAGCCCCCTCACAGCGCCTTGACCGGTCTTTCACGCAATCGGCATTATAACCGCGGCCCCAAGCCCGAATGTTACAGAAATTCGATTTTCCGCGCAGGCTTTGTGACAGTTTATTGCAGCAAGACGCGCCAATGCAATTGACAGACGTTCTAAACCCGTCTAAGCGCTGCGGCTCACTATTCACCTGATCTGGCCGCAACTGACGGCTCGATTACGTTTGGAGCACGACTAATGAAGCGCACCTATCAGCCCAGCAACCTGGTCCGCAAGCGTCGCCACGGCTTCCGTGCGCGTATGGCTACTAAAGCGGGTCGCAAAATCCTTAATGCTCGCCGCGTTCGCGGTCGGAAATCGCTGAGCGCGTAATGCGCGCCAGCGGCTTGCCGCAGTGGCACAGCTTTCCTCAAAGGAAGAGCCTGTAACGCTCGTGACACTCCGGCAACGGAGCGATTTTTTGAGTGCGGCCAAGGCCCTGCGGCGATCCACCCCTGCATTTACAGTTCAAGCGCGGCAGCGCGCCGGGGACGAGTCCGGAGCAGAGCTTCGGGTGGGCTATACCTGCTCAAAAAAGGTCGGTAATGCGGTTGCGCGTAATCGAGCAAAGCGGCGTCTTAGGGCGGTTGCGCGGCAAATTTTGCCGATCCATGGGTATTCCGGCTGGGATTACGTCCTAATCGGTCGCCGTGACGTCACAGCTACCCATCCTTTCGAGGATCTCGCCGCTGATTTGACCCGTGCGCTTGCGAAACTGCACCGAAAATGAGCCCACTCGCCCATATCGCCGCCCTCCCCGTGCGCGCCTATCGTCTGGTTTTTTCACCTTGGGTCGGCCATAATTGCCGCTATCATCCGACATGCTCTGCCTATGCCTTGGAAGCGCTGGAAAAACATGGCGCTATCCGTGGCAGCGCCCTGAGCTTATGGCGAATCCTGCGATGCAACCCTTGGGGCGGCATGGGAGTTGACCCTGTGCCCGAGCGGAAGAAATCCTAGTCCATGTTTGACGATCTTAACGATATCCACCCGCTTTTTCACAATGCGCCGCGCAGCACAGAATTCAAAAAGCTGCGCAAACGCATCATCCGGGACGCCCGCGAAGCCATTGAAAATTATGGCATGATCGAGCGTGACGCGCGCTGGCTGGTTTGTCTTTCGGGTGGCAAGGACAGTTATACCCTGCTGGCCGCTCTTTATGAGCTGAAATGGCGTGGCTTGCTGCCGGTGGATCTGCTGGCCTGTAATTTGGATCAGGGTCAGCCCGGTTTTCCGGCTACTGTTTTGCCGAAATTCCTCGAAGATATGGGGATTCCCCACCGCATCGAATACCAAGACACATATTCGGTGGTGATGGATAAGATCCCGCAAGGACGCACTTTTTGCGCTTTGTGCTCGCGGCTGCGTCGCGGCCATCTGTATCGGATCGCGCGAGAAGAGGGATGCAGCGCAATTGTCCTAGGTCATCATCGCGACGATATTTTAGAGACATTTTTCATGAACTTGTTCCATGGTGGTCGCCTGGCCACCATGCCGCCGAAATTGCTGAATGAAGAAAAGGATCTTTTCGTGTATCGCCCCCTGGCTCATGTGGCAGAAAGCGATTGCGAACGCTTTGCTAAGGCTATGAATTATCCGATTATTCCTTGTGATCTTTGCGGTAGTCAGGACGGGCTTCAGCGGCAACAGGTCAAGGCAATTTTGGATGGCTGGGAAAAGAACTCACCCGGTAGACGTCAGGTCATGTTCCGCGCTTTGATGAATGCCCGACCTTCTCATTTGCTGGACCCTAAACTATTTGATTTCACTGCATTAATGCGTGAGACGGATAGTTAAAAAGATTTTTAGACAAGTTTTGTCGGAAACTCCCAGGGCGATTAACGCCTAAATCACAAATGCGCCATAGGTTTTCCGGAGTAGCGATTACAATACAGGGCGTTAGTGAATGGGACCAGGCGAACCTTTTTGGGGAGTTTTGATTAATCGG
The DNA here is from genome assembly GCA_049603835.1 of Mangrovicoccus sp. Taxonomy (GTDB): domain Bacteria; phylum Pseudomonadota; class Alphaproteobacteria; order Rhodobacterales; family Rhodobacteraceae; genus Mangrovicoccus. The sequence continues at coordinate 69,329 of JBMYSZ010000014.1, read as the reverse complement.
GTCAAATCGACGCTGAATTCCCCGCAAATCATCGCGCTGATGCCCGCCGTCATGCTTGGCGCTTATTGGGCATTTGGCGAATTGGGGCTGATTGCTTGCGCAATTTGTTTGCCGGTCCTTTATGCGCTGACCGGAATGCTGCCCAATCAACAAGAATCGACCCAAATTGTCACGCCGAGTGCGCCATTTGATGTGCAAAGGGGCGGTGTTATTGGTGCAATCGATAAAATCCTGAAAGAGGCGCCGGATACCGGGCGAACCACTGGCTGTTTTGTGGTCAGTGTTGATGATTTTCCCGAAGTATTTAGCAAGCTGGGTCCGCGTGCAATTGACCAAGTTCTTGATCGCATCGGGGATAGATTACGTTCTACATTGCGAAGCCAAGATGTCATTGGCCAATTAGACCGTGGGACATTTGCAGTGGCCATGGCCCCGGTTGCCCGAATTGACCTTGAAACAATGCTGCAAGTCGCTTCACGCCTGCAAACCGCGATTGCGGAACCGATCATTCTTGATGCAACCCGAGTTTACGTAACCGCATCGGTCGGCTTTTGCCAACCTAACCGGGCCCCAAGCCCCTCTGGCGCCTCCATTTTAGAGGCCGGGGAAGCCGCATTAGAAGAGGCACGGCATCATGGTCCCGGCTCTATCCGCGCCTATTCCGCGGATCTCCATCGGCGCTGCACCGAGCGCAGCGCTTTGATCGAAGATGTGCGCGACGCTTTGGAGATTGGGCAAATTAAACCTTGGTTTCAGCCGCAAATTTCCACCGATACCGGCCGGGTGAGCGGGTTTGAGGCGCTGGCGCGATGGGAACATCCTGAACGCGGCATCATCTCTCCTGGGGAGTTGCTGCCAGCTATCGACCAAGCCGGACTGATGGAGCGTTTGGGTGAAGTTATGCTGGCCCATTCGCTCACCGCGATCAAAGCTTGGGATCGCGCCGGTCTCCATGTGCCCAGTGTCGGGGTGAATTTCTCACCCATCGAATTGCGCAATCCCAATTTGATCGAAAAAATCCAATGGGAACTCGACCGCTATGATATTGCACCAGAGCGTCTGACTGTCGAAGTTTTGGAAACTGTCATCGCGGGCAGCAAAGACGACACAACCGCCCGCAATATCAGCGAATTAGCACGGCTGGGCTGCCAAATTGACTTGGATGATTTCGGGACTGGCCATGCGTCCATCACCAATATCCGCCGCTTCTCAGTCAATCGGATCAAAATCGATCGATCCTTTGTGATCAAAGTCAATGAAGACCGTGAACAACAGCGCATGGTGGCCGCAATCTTGACCATGGCAGAGCGCCTAGATCTGGAAACTCTGGCTGAGGGTGTCGAAACCGTCGGCGAACATACAATGCTCGCCCAATTGGGATGTGGCCATGTACAAGGCTACGGCATTGGCCGCCCGATGCCTTTCGAAGAAACTTGCGCTTGGCTCACCAATCACGACTCGAAACTCGCACAAACCCCGACCATTGGGCGTAAGACTGGGTAAAACGGCCCCAAGCCCAACCCCGGCATGGATGTTCCTGGGCGAGGCCAAATATAGCCCGGGGGCTCTGCCCAACCCCTGAGACAAATAATGGGCGGCCCCTAGCTAAAATTGCCGTGACAAGAAATTCACCAAGATCCAAAAGCAATCCTTAGAAATTCTCCAATTATTGCCAAAATCCGACCGTCGCCGCCAAAAGCCGCAAAAACATTCTCGCAATCTCTCTTGACCTTTCGGCCCCCCGCCTGTTGAACCAGCGCCAACTCTTTTGGTGACGAATAAAGGCACGGACGCAATGGACGATCAAAACAAGAACCTCATCCTCGCCACAGCGCTGAGCTTCTTGGTGATCCTTGCTTGGTTTTGGCTCTTCCCGCCGGAAGAGCAAGCCCCTCAGGCAGAAGCCCCCGCAGCGGTTGCAACTGAGACCGGCGAAAATGCCATTTCCGGCAGTATTGCTCCAACACCGCCCGGCGCTAGCACTGGGACACAACCAACCCCATCGGCCCAAGCATCTCAGGCGCCTCGCATCGCGATCGAGACTTCCAGTTTGAATGGGACAATTTCGCTGCGCGGTGGTCGGATCGATGATCTGGATATGAGCAATTACCGCGAGACAATCGAACCCGATAGTCCGAATGTAACGCTTCTATCGCCGGTTGGCGGCGCTCAAGCCTATTACGCGCTTTTCGGCTGGTCGCCGGGTGGCGGCCTCGCTGCGGATCAAGTGCCGAATGCGGAAACCGCTTGGGAATTGGTCGAAGGCGACCGGCTGACCCCAGAAAGTCCCATTACTCTGGCTTGGGATAATGGCTCGGGCCTCCGCTTTACGCGTGAAATTTCGGTTGACGATGACTTCATGTTCACTGTCACCCAAGCCGTAGAGAACACCTCCGACGCCCAACAGCTTCTGGCCCCTTATGGTATCGTGGCCCGGCATGGCGAGCCGGAAACTACCAAATTCTTCATCTTGCATGAGGGTGTGGTGCGCATGTCTGACGGCGAGCTGCAGGAAATCGACTATTCCAGCATGCCGGATATGGATTATGTGGAACGCGAAGCCGCACGGGCCGATGTCCAATCGGTGCAGGCCAATGGCTGGGTCGGCTTCACCGATAAATATTGGATGACCACACTGGTGCCGCAACCTGGCATGTCCTTTACGTCAGTCGCCAAATATGTCGCCGGCGCAGATATCTACCAAACCGAAGCCCGGCTTCCAGCCGTCACGGTTGCCCCCGGCGAAACCAAAGAAATCACCAGCCAGCTCTTCGCAGGCGCCAAAGAATGGGAAGCCATCAGCGGCTATCAGCGCGGCGGCATCGAAGGTTTTGTGGATAGTATCGACTGGGGTTGGTTCTTCTTCCTGACTAAGCCCATCTTCTGGCTGCTCCATAATATCAATGCCGCTTTGGGCAATATGGGCTGGTCGATCATCGTTTTGACCATCGCAATCAAAGCGCTCCTCTTCCCGCTGGCCTATAAATCCTATGTCTCCATGGCGAAGATGAAGGAGCTTCAGCCGCAGATGGAGAAGATCAAGGAAAGCACTGGCGATGATCGTCAGAAAATGCAGACCGCGATGATGGAGCTCTATAAAAAGGAAAAGGTGAACCCGGCTTCGGGCTGCCTGCCGATCCTGTTGCAAATCCCGATCTTCTTCTCGCTTTATAAGGTGATCTTCGTCACCCTAGAGCTGCGCCATGCCCCGTGGTTTGGCTGGATCCGCGATCTGAGCGCGCCCGATCCGTCCTCGATCCTGAACTTGTTTGGCCTCTTGCCCTTCGCCGCGCCGGATCCAACCAGCTTGTTTGCCATCTTCTCGCTGGGCATCCTGCCGATCATTCTGGGCATTTCCATGTGGCTGCAACAGAAGCTGAACCCAGCACCCACTGACCCGACCCAGCAGATGATCTTTGCCTATATGCCTTGGATCTTCATGTTCATGCTCGGTACTTTTGCTTCGGGTCTGATCATTTACTGGATCGCGAACAACACGCTGACCTTCTTGCAGCAATATTTCATCATGCGATCCCAAGGCTATACGCCGGATATCTTCGGCAATATTAAATCCGGCTTTAAGCGCAAGAAGGGCGAGGATAAAAGCTAATGCAGCTGGCGCAGATCTGGCGGCATCCGATTAAGGGCATAGGGGCGGAGGCGCTTGACGCCACCACCCTTAGCGAAAATATGCCCCTGCCGATGGACCGCGCCTGGGCTTTCTTGGAAGAAGGCCAAACCGATACCGGGGCTTGGCAAGCTTGCCGTAATTTCTTGCGCGGGGCGAAAGCCCCTGGGCTAATGGCGATTGAGGCAACACTGACCGGTGATCGCATCGATTTGCGTCACCCAGATCGCGGCCCGATCAGCATTGATCCGGCAACAGATGGGGCCCAGCTGGCGGAGTGGTTAGGCGATATTTGGCCCGCAGAGCGCCCTGCCCCCGGTGCTTTGATCAAAGCGCCAGAGCAAGGCATGTCTGACATTCCTTTTCCCTCCATTTCGATCCTCTCACTCAGCAGTTTGCATGCTGTGTCTGCTGCGGCGGGTGTCGCGCTCGACCCGCGCCGATTTCGCGGCAATCTTTGGCTTGATGGGGCGGATCCTTGGGCTGAACCCCAATGGATTGGTAAACGCCTAGCGGTTGGCGGCGCTGTTCTGGAAATCGTCGAACCGATTGGCCGCTGCCGCGCGACCGAGGCAAACCCCGAAACTGGTCATCGGGATGTGGCAATGCTGTCCCTGCTCAAAGAACTGACTGGAGATACAAAATTTGGCGTATATGCCAAAGTGATCCAAGCGGGTGAGATTGCCGCTGGTGACCCTGTGGCTGTGTTATAAGCCATGGAACTGCAATTTCCTCCCGCGCCAGAGCCCGATGACGCCGCCCGCGAAGCTGGGCGCAAGCTTTTCGCCCAGGAAACCACCTTCGTCAAAGGCGTGGTGGCCATGTCCGGCCTCCCCCCGGATGATCGGGTGGAGGTCTGTTTTGCCGGCCGCTCGAATGTGGGTAAATCCTCGCTGATCAATGCGCTGACCAATCGTAAGGGGTTGGCGCGGGCCTCCAACACACCGGGACGCACCCAAGAGATCAACTTTTTCGAACGTGGACCGCTCTATCTGGTCGATTTGCCGGGCTATGGTTTTGCCAATGCGCCTGTGGCGGTTGTGCAGAAATGGCAGGCTTTGCTGCGGCAATATCTGTCTGGTCGCGCGACGCTGCGCCGGGCTTTCGTGCTGATTGATAGCCGCCACGGGGTGAAAGCCGTGGATGAAGAAATCATGGCTCTGCTCGATAGCGCGGCGGTGACCTTTCAAGTGGTCATGACCAAAGCCGATAAGGTGAAGGCATCCGAGCTGGCCAAAGTGCAGGCCCAGGTGGGCAAGGCGCTTGCAAAGCATCCGGCGGCCTTCCCCGAGCTTGTGATCACATCCTCGGAAAAGGGGGAGGGCATCCCCACTCTTCGCAGCTTGATCTGGGGGCTGACCCAAGACGCCTAAGGCACCTGCCTAGACATGTTGCCCGGCATTGACCTCAATTTCGGTGCCAGTCACATAGCTTGAAGGCTCCGTACACAGGAAATAGATCACATCCGCCACTTCCTGCGGCTGCCCAAGACGGCGCAGCGGCAGGGTTTCGACGATCTTTTCCGTGCCGGGGCTTAAAATCGACGTCTCGATCTCCCCTGGTGCGATAGAGTTCACACGCACCCCCAAAGGTCCGAAATCATGAGCCATTTCGCGGGTCAGGGCCTTGAGCGCCGCTTTCGAAGTCGCATAGGCCGCGCCTGCAAAGGGATGCACCCGGCTCCCGGCGATTGAGGTGACATTCACCACAGCGCCTTTGACGGCGGTCAGCTCGGCTTGCAACCCGCGCGCCAAGACCACCGGCGCGAAGAAATTCACATGAAAAACCTGCCCCCAGGTCCGCAAATCTGTGTTGAGTGTATTCAATCGCGACCCGCCCTCCCCTTTGGGCGAGATCCCGGCATTATTCACCAGCGCATCCAGCCGCCCATGCAGCTTGTCCCGGATCCCTTCAACCGCCGCCATGGTGCTGGCCGGGTCCGATAGATCAAGCTGGATATGGTTGTCCTCCCCTCCTGGCCAGGGGCAGCGCGGATCGAAAGGCTGCCGCGAACAGGTCAGCACCCGCCAGCCTTCGGCACTAAACTTTTTAACCGTGGCATGGCCGATCCCACGGCTCGCCCCAGTCAGCACCAAAGTTTTACGATCTGGCATACCCTATCCTTTCACTCGACTACCCCAGTTAATATGAGCCGCCCCCAAAGGAAAGCCACCCCTTGGCAGCGCCGCGCCATCGCAGTAGAGACGATGAACCGCAAAGAGAATTGACAAGATGAAGCCGCAAACCGCCATGAACCGAGATTGGATCGCCACCGCCCGGACCTTATCCGAGGCCCTCCCCTATCTGCAGCGCTATGAAGGCGCGACTGTTGTGATCAAGCTGGGCGGGCACGCCATGGGCTCGGCCGAGGCGATGGATAGCTTTGCCCGCGATGTGGTGTTGATGCGCCAGGTTGGGGTTAATCCGGTGATCGTTCATGGCGGCGGGCCGATGATCAATGACATGCTGAAGCGGCTGGATATTCAGTCGAGCTTTGTGGATGGCAAACGCGTGACGGATCAAGCCACTGTGGAAGTGGTGGAAATGGTGCTGTCTGGTCTGATCAACAAGCGTGTCGTGGCGGCGATCAATGGCCAAGGCGGGCGCGCTGTGGGGATCTCAGGCAAGGATGCGCAGCTGATGGTCTGCCGCCAGACTGACCCCGCGCTTGGCTTTGTGGGTACGCCTGAGGAAATGAACACAAGCTTGATCGATGCGCTTTCAGCCTCCGAGATGATCCCGGTCATCGCCCCGCTTGGTGTGGGCCATGATGGGCAGACGATGAATGTGAATGGCGACACTGCTGCCGGCGCAATTGCGGGCGCGCTGAAGGCCCGGCGCCTCTTGCTGCTCACCGATGTGGCGGGTGTTAAGGACGCCGAAGGTAATGTGATCACAGAACTGTCCCCCACCGATATTGCCCGGCTGAAAACCGATGGGGTGATCGCGGGCGGGATGATTCCGAAAACTGAAACCGCGCTAGATGCTCTGCGCCAGGGGGTTCGGGCTGCGGTGATCCTGGATGGCCGCGCGCCCAATGCTTGTCTGCTAGAGCTTTTCACCGATCACGGCGCTGGCTCGATCATTCGGACATAGGGTCAACCAGAACGGAGGTTATGCCGTTGAAATTCTCCGAAATTGCAAAGCGCCCGTTAGAAATCACGTTATGTGGTATTGTGATTTTCATTATCCTTTTTCTTGGTCGACACTTTGGCATAATCCCTGAGCGTTTCGTTGGCTATGGTGTTGATTTCGACTATTCTCAAGAAACCGCTAGACGGGTGGACAGCCAGAACAATGAGATTGCACAGTTACGGGCCGAGCTGGACAAACTAAAATCGGATATCGCTCTTTGGACAGACAAAATTTCAGTTCAAACAGCGCACTACGGAGAAGCAACAGGCACTGGAGGTGTTCCCCAGGGAGAGCGGGATAGTATCTTCGAAGCTGACATTAACGAGCTTCCTGAAGACATAAATGAATCTGCTGAAAAGCCGCTTGTACCGCCTTCAGAGAATGTAACTGGGGTCATATGGCTTGGGTATATCGATCCATCAGGAATTTGGAAAAGAGCCACTATTGAGCTTTCCAACGGCAGCACACTGGGCAACCCAAAAGAACTCAATGATCTTAGTTTCACTGTCACCAGCCGCCCAAATGTGCGAAGCGGTTATCCTAGCGATAACTCGTCGATATATTACCGGGATAATCCTGTCATCCTTACCAGCGAAAAGGGGTGGATGGGGCGTATTTTGGAGCCTCCGCGTACATATTCGCGAGAAAACGGAACCCATTACTGGGCGAAAGTAGATTTGACACTCCCATAAGCGCAAATTATCCCGCTCTAGATGAGAAAAACAAAGCGCCTAATCCTAACCCGCCATGCGAAATCTGCTTGGGGCGATCCAAGCATTTCCGATCACGACCGAAGCCTGAATAATCGCGGGCGGGAGGCCTCGCCCTTAGTCGGGGCTTGGCTCGCCGAGCAAGGCTATGTGCCTGATCAAGTTCTGTGTTCGACCGCTATGCGCACGCAAGAAACCTGGGCACTTATGGCACCGGTTTTGGCGGCAGACCTGACCCCGAACCTGGTGGCGGATCTGTATCACGCCAGCGAAAGCACTCTGTTACGGGTATTGCAGCATGCCACGGGGCAGACTGTCCTTGTGCTTAGCCATAATCCCGGCATTGGGCTCTTTGCCCAGGATATTGCCCAAACCGCGCCGGATCATCCGAAATTCGACCAATATCCAACAGCGGCCACGCTGGTTGTCGATTTCGATATCCCCTCTTGGCAAAATCTCAGCCCTGGCACAGGGCAAGTACAAGATTTCATCGTTCCCCGAGATCTGCCGGGTTATCCGCAGCATTAGCGCCCGCCGTCTCGGATCTTGCGCGCCGCGATATCATCTCGTCATGGGCTTCGGGATGCACGCGCTTGAGGGTATCTAGCGCCCTGATCGCGTGGCTTTCATGCAGCTCCCGGTCCTGATCAATCAGCTCACGGATTTGGTACTTCAGCTCGCTCAAAACCTGAAGCTCTTTGGGCAGCGCTGCCCAGGCCTCCGGATCTTGGCTTTTGTCCATATCCAGATCATGCCCATGCAGCATTGAAAGCGCTGAAACCGCCTCGATCAGGATCTTTAGCTGGCGCCCATTACTCGCCACATCGCGCTGAATTTTAGCCTCAATATGCGCATTGCCGGCGATATCACCAACGGTCAATTCAGGTTGAATTTCTTGGTTCACATCGCCCGAAAGAGGGAAACGCTGAATTGTTGCAAATGGAAAAGTAAACATCATGAGATGGCACCCTTAAAAATCGGATTGTCTCAGATTTATATACAGCAAGACTTCAGATCTAAAAAATCAATAAACACCCTTGCGACCAGAGGCGCGCCGATGCGGCCCTAAAACTAGGACCGCAGGGGGCACACCAATAGCAAAGCGCTTATGCGCCGCCCGGATCACCAGTGAAGGAAATCCGCACATCTTCGTCGCGAGCAACGAACTGGCATGCCAGACGATAGCGCGGCGGCAGGTCGTTTACTTCGGCGTTTTCGATTTCTTCTTTGGAGATCACACCCAAAGAACGCAGTTTGTCTTTCTCTTTCTCGGTCAGAGTCTGACCCATTTTGGTGGAAGGCTCGAAGTAATCCACCTCGATGAGGCAAGACCCGCATTCACCGTCCTTGCACTCAAAGGGGATCGGAATATTGAATTCTTCGGCCAAGCCCAGAACGGTCTTGGTATTGCCGGCAATGGCATAGACAGTCTTGTCTTGCGCCATTGTCGGAGAGGAAAATGTGACGTTTGCCATGTCCCTTACCTTATATGCTACCAGCGGCCCCGCCGCTTCGGTTACGTTTGACCGCTGCATTGCGGCAATAAGGCTAGAAGCAACAAACGCGCCAAGATTTTCACACATATAAACAAAAGGTTAAGGGCACCCCCTGGTGATGGAAGCGCCCTTGAATTTGTCGCAAAGCTGACAAAGCTGGCAGTTAGTGGCCCAGGATCTGGCTGAGGAACAGCTTTGTCCGGTCGCTTTGTGGATTATCGAAGAACGGCTCTGGCGCGTTTTGCTCGACGATCTGGCCTTGGTCCATAAAGATCACGCGGTTCGCCACCTGACGGGCAAAGCCCATCTCATGGGTCACACATAGCATCGTCATGCCTTCTTCGGCCAAAGCGATCATTGTATCGAGCACTTCCTTGATCATTTCCGGATCAAGCGCAGAAGTCGGTTCGTCAAACAGCATGATGCGCGGCTTCATGCAAAGCGAGCGGGCAATCGCCACACGCTGCTGCTGACCACCTGACAACATGCCCGGATATTTATGGGCCTGGTCGGGGATCTTCACCTTTTCCAAGAAATGCATCGCCGTTTCTTCGGCCTGCTTTTTCGGGATCTTACGCACCCAGATCGGCGCCAGGGTGCAATTTTCCAGAATGGTCAGATGCGGGAAGAGGTTGAAATGCTGGAAGCACATGCCAACCTCAGAGCGGATCTTGTCAATATTTTTCAGATCCGAGGAGAGCACAGTGCCATCCACTTCGATCTTACCGGCCTGATGCTCTTCCAATGCATTGATGCAGCGGATCAGCGTGGATTTACCCGAGCCCGACGGGCCACAGATGACGATCCGCTCACCGCGATAAACCGTTAGATTGATATCGCGCAGCACATGAAACTGGCCATACCATTTGTTCATCCCGGTGATTTCGATGGCCACCTCATCAGAGACTTCCATCTTTGGTGCGTTAGCGAGGCTTGTATCAGTCATGGTATCCCCTCAGCGGCGATCTGTGGCGAGCTTACGCTCAAGATATTGCGAATACTGGCTAATCGAGTAGCAGACGACGAAGAACAGCAGCGCGGAGAAGCCGTAAAGCTCCCAGTAGATGCCGAACCACTCGGTGGTGGCCAGGATCGGACCGCGGATAATGCCCAGCAAGTCGAACATGGAGATAATCGAAACCAGGGTTGTGTCTTTGAACAGAGAGATGGCGATATTCACGATAGAGGGGATCGCAATCTTCAGTGCTTGCGGCAGGATGATCAGGCGCATGGCCTGCCAGTAATCCAAACCAAGCGCATCGGCGGCCTCATATTGGCCTTTCGGCAGCGCAGCCAAGCCACCCCGGATCGCCTCTGCAATATAGGCAGCGGCAAAGAGGGTGATCATGATGATCACGCGGCTGATAATGTCGAAATTGCTCCCCGGCGGCAAGAAATAGGCCAGCATCACCGAGGCCACAAACAGCAGCGTGATCAAAGGCACGCCGCGAATGAATTCGATGAAAACTACGCAAATGCCGCGAATGATCGGCAGATTGGTCTGACGCCCCAAAGCCAGCAAGATACCCAAAGGCAAGGACAAGGTCATACAGACCGCGCCCAGCAGGAAATTGACGGTAAAGCCACCGATCAAGCGGCTTTCGACTTTCTCCATAGCAATTGGGGCAATCGCGTCTAGCCCCATCACGATAAAGCCGGAGATGAAGGACCAGAAAAACAGCGCCGCGAAGAAGCCAGCTGCCATCGCGCCGAAGAAGGAGCGTGTTTCAAGCCAGCGGAAAACCGCGAAACCGACACCAAAGCCCGCCAGGCCCATGACCGGCACCCAGATCGAGCCGCCCCAGATCAGCCAGAAGCCGATAAAGGGGTACAGCCCTGTGAAGATCAGCAGCTTGCGCGGTAGTTCCGTAAACAGCACCGGCGCGGCGGCGGCCAGGAAGAGCACAAAGGCCAGCGTCGGACGCATCAGCAGGTCTTTGGGATAGCTGCCAAAGATCAGCTGCGGCCAACGTTCAGCGATTACAGCAAAACAGCCCCCTGTTGCGCCTTCAAGCTGCGCTCGGCAATCGCGGATGCTTTCCGCATCCCAAACGCCATTGGCGAGCCAGGGCAATATCCCCAGGATCAAGCTAACGATCAGGTAAATCGCCACCAAGGTCATGATCGAATTGGGAATATTGGAGAACAGGTTATCGCGCAGCCATCTCAAGGGCCCTGTCTGGGTCGTTGGCGGCGGCGAAGGTGGCAGCGCCTCATGGCGCACGAAAGAGCTTGCGTGGTGGGTGCTCATGCTTAGCGCTCCTTCAGTTTGACGGTGTTGTTATAGACATTCATCACCAGCGAAATCGTCAGCGAGATCAGCAGGTAGAAGACCATCATCAACAGCACGGCCTCAAAGCTACGCCCGGTCTGGTTCAGCGTCACACCACCCAAAGTGCCGGTGATATCCGCATAGCCAATCGCGGCCGCGAGAGAGGTGTTCTTGGTCAAGTTCAGATATTGCGAAATCAGCGGCGGAATGATCACCCGCAGCGCTTGTGGCAGGACAACGAGACTCATGATCCGGCCCGGGCGCAGGCCCAGCGAGGCGGCGGCCTCTGTCTGACCTTTGCTGACCGAGATGATACCGCCCCGGACATTTTCCGCAATAAAGGCGCCAGTATAGAGCGACAGCGCCAGCCAAAGGGCAATCAGCGTATCCAGCACATGCACACCGCCCCGGAAACCAAACCGGCTAAGCGTCGCGAATTCCAGATCAATCGGGCGGCCCATGATGAAAAAGGCCAAGATCACCGGCACGAAAAACAGCCCCAAGCTGATCCAGCCCGACGGAATTTCCTGGCCCTTATTATACAGGGCATAAACCGCATAGCGGCGCACCGCCACGATCCCCACAAGCGAGGCAATAAAGACCCCAACCACGACAGAGGAGCCCTCAAGCCAGATCGGCTTGGGCAGGTAAACCCCTTGGTTGGTAAAGGCAAATGCGCCAAACAACATGGACGAGGTCGCATCATCGCCAGCAAAGGACCGCGGATGCGGCATGCTGATCGACACGGCCGAGATGATGATCAAGATCCAGATCAGCAGCGGCACATTGCGGAAGATTTCCACATATACGGCCATCAAACGCGCCACGATCCAGTTATTGGACAACCGCAGCACGCCAACGATGACGCCCAGCACAGTCGCCGTGACACAGCCCAAAAAGGCCACCAGCAAAGTGTTTAGAACGCCGACAATCGCGGCACGGAAATGGGTATCGACGGAGGAAAATTCGATCAGCGCCGGGTTGATATCGTAATTGGCCTGCTGGCCCAAAAACTCAAAAGAGATATCTTTGCCCAGGGCTTGCAGATTGTAAAAGGCGTTAAAGCCAAGCCAACCGAAAAAGAAAACCAGCGCAATCAGTGCGATGATTTGAAAGGTGATCCCGCGATAACGGGTGTCGGAAAAGAGCATGCCCCAATTAAAACTGGGCGGGGCTTGGGGATCCGTGTCGATGGAAGCCATGCGGGTCCTTTCGATCGGCTGAGCGAGACGACTAAAGTTTTACTGGGGAAAGCCGCGCATCTGCGGGCCAAAGCAAAAGGCGCGAGGTTTCCCCCGCGCCTTTGTGATGTCCTTAACGGAACGGCGGTGCGTAAAGCAGGCCACCTTGGGTCCATTGTGCGTTCAGACCACGCGCCAGACCGATCGGAGTGTTTTCACCGATGAATTTTTCGAAGATCTCGCCATAGTTACCATTGGCTTTGATCACATTCATTGCCCAGTCAGCTTCCAGACCCAGCATAGCGCCCAGAGTACCTTCGGTGCCGAGCATACGGTTGATTTCCGGGTTATCGGTGCCAGCTGCCAGCTCGTCGATATTGGCCGAGGTGATGCCCAGCTCTTCCGCTGCGATCAGAGCGTTCAGCGACCAGCGAACCACATCGCCCCATTCGTTGTCGCCATGTCGCACCAGCGGGCCGAGCGGCTCTTTGGAGATAATTTCCGGCAGAACGACATGCTCGGACGGGGCTTCGAACGCAGCACGTGTTGCGGCCAGACCGGAGGCGTCAGTGGTGTACACATCGCAACGGCCAGCCAGGTAAGCTTGCTGCGCTTCAGATGCGGTGGTGATGGAGATCGGCTGATAGCTGATATTGTTGGTGCGGAAGAAATCCGCCAGGTTCAGCTCGGTGGTGGTACCGGCTTGGATACAAACCTTTGCGCCATCCAGTTCTTTGGCCGAGGAAACTTCCAGAGCAGTCGGAACCATGAAGCCCTGACCGTCGTAATAGTTCACGCCAGCGAATTCCAGTGCCAGGTCAACATCGCGCGAGAAGGTCCAGGTGGTGTTCCGGGACAGCATGTCGATATCGCCAGAGTTCAGAACTTCGAAACGCTCTTTGTTGGTTACCGGACGGTACTCAACTTTGGTTGGGTCGCCAAAGACAGCCGCAGCAACAGCCTGACAGATGGAAACGTCAAAGCCTTCCCACTGGTCATTTGCATCCTGGCTGGCAAAGCCTACCAGACCAGTGGAGATGCCGCATTTCAGGACGCCATTTGCTTTCACGTCGTCCAATGTGCCAGCGCCAGCAACGCCAGCAGCCAGTGCCACTGCGGCAGTTGCGCCGAAAAATACCGATTTGGTCATGTATACCTCTTCCTGATGGTCCGCCATAAAGCGGTTGGCCCGCGCCTCATGAAGGACGGGCAGTCGTTAAGCTGTTGGTGAACCCCTCACCGAGGCCGATGGTGCAGAGGAAGAAGCGAAGGTCAAGACCAGTGCCGCTTAGTTAACCACTGATCTGGTGATTTTTTCACCAAATGCCCATTTCGCGACCGCAGAATAAGCAGTGTGAAATTCAGATTAAATGGTATACCCGGTAGGCGAGCTGAAATTCGGCCTTTTTACGCTCTGCAAGGGCGGTGGCTTCTTCATCCTCGCCCCATTGTTCGATCTGCCAATCTTCGTCGATCCGGGACAAATTCCAAATTTCCGAGGCTTCGGCATATGCCTGGCTGGCGGCCAAAGCCAAAACAAGCGACCCGGTCAGAGCCACGAGATCATGGAAAGGCGCAAGCTGGAACGGGGATAAGGCGTGCACTTGCGCGGCCAAAGCTTGCAAACTTTGCTCGGGCTGGGCGATGAACATCACCCCCTGCCCCGTGCTCAGCGGTGCGTTATATTTCTCCGCCGCCCAGGCCAAAACCGGATCCCAGGCCGCGGCTTGGCGATCAACCAGCTCTGCCGGGCCGTCAGCGCGGTAACATAGCAGATCGCTTTCCCCATAAGCGGCCAACATATCCGCCACTTCGGTAAATTGCGGCGTGACCTTATCCAATGCGGAATTGGCAATTCGCATCGCGGGCATGGAATTGGGATCGATCAGCTCGCCTTGGCTGCGCCATTCATCGGCGATCATCTCGGCCAGGCCCAAAGATGGCACATTGACCAAAGTTTTCGCCGGACTGCGCACGGGCCGACCGTCGAGATGGATGGCATAGCCAGTATCGGTTTCAACTGTCTGGACCTCGGTCCAAAACCGCTTGGCCTTCCATTCACTCATTTGTCTGCCCCCATAGCCCGTTCAACAGATCGGGCACATCGCAATAGTCATGTGCCATAGCATCTGGCTTGGATTTGGTCAGTTGCTCGGCCGAGTGATAGCCCCAATCCACGGCCAAAATATGCACACCAGCTGCGCGGCCCATATCCATATCGAAACTGGTATCCCCGATCATCACAGCGTCCTGAGGTTCCACTCCAGTTTCAGATAGAGCGCTTTGGACCATAGCCGGATGGGGTTTTGATGGGTGATTATCCGAGACCTGAACCGTCTGGAAAAACCGCTCAATGTCGTAAGTGTCAAAGACGCGATTCACTCCGCGCCGAGATTTTCCCGTGGCCACCCCCAAAAGCACATTTTCTTGCGCGGCCAAGGCTTCGAGACATGCGATCACACCGGGGTAAAGTGGCGCGGCTGCTTCCGCCTCGGCGCCATGCAAGCTCGCATAAGCGTCTTTATAGACTTCAACCATTGCGCTCAAATCCGCGTCGGACCCTTCGGGCAAGAGCTCTTCGATCGCATTGGGAAGCGACAATCCGATCACCGACCGCACCGAGGCGCGGCTGGGCTTTTTCAGTCCTGCGCTGTCAAAAGCGGCATTCATCGCCATATTGATCTGGCCTTGGCTGTCGATCAGCGTGCCATCCATGTCGAAAAGCGCAAGTTTCAGGGAGTCCATGGATCCTCCTCCTCGAATGGATCAGCGGGAACATCTGCGGGATCCCAAGCGAAAGTATCCCAAGTGCGGGCCATATGATCCGGCAGCGGTGCCGTCAATTGCAAGATCGCCTTTGTCACCGGATGGGTGAGCCGCAAGGAGCGCGCATGCAAATGCAGCTTGCGCGACAGCTCTCCGCCCAGCTGAGCGCCCCAGCCATCGCCTAGATTTTCCTGGCCCGAGCCGCCATATTTTCCATCGCCGATAATCGGATGACCCAGCTCGGCCATATGGGCTCGCAGCTGATGGGTGCGCCCAGTAACCGGCACCAGCGCCATCCAGGCCGTGCGCTTGGCCAAGGCCGATAGCAGCGCGTAATCGGTGGTCGCATGTTTCGCGCCCTCGATCTTAGCCACCTGGTCGGGATGCAAACAGCGCATCTTTTCGCCCTCGCCCCCGGCCCCATGGCCGCCAGCTTTGATCAACCCATAGCGGATCGTCCCCATGGGCGGGCTCGGCACGCCGGCCACCGCCGCCCAGTAGAGTTTGCGAGTGCTGCGCGCCCGAAAAGCCGTGGTCAGCGCCGTGGCAATCGCCGGGCTACGCGCCATGATCAAAACGCCAGACGTGTCCTTATCCAGACGATGCACCAAGCGCGGCTTGTGATCCGCGCCAAAGCGCAGCGCCTCTGCCAGCCCATCCACATGGCGGGTTTGGCCCGTGCCCCCCTGGCTCGGCAGCCCTGGCGGCTTATTCAGCGCCAAAATATGATCGTCACGGTAGATCACCGCCGCTTGAATCATCTCCGCATCTTCGGGACGGATCTGAGATGTCTTTCGGGGGCGCGGAGTGGTGTCAGCCTCGCCCAAAGGCGGCACACGCACGCTTTGGCCCGGTGTGACGCGGGTGGAGGCCTTTACCCGGCCACCATCCACGCGGATTTCCCCCTTGCGGCACATTTTTTCGATCCGGCCTTGGCTCACATGCGGGAATTGCTTGCGAAACCACCGGTCCAAACGCTGCTCGGGCTCGTCAGTGCCAATTTCCACCATCTGCACACCGCTCATGCCAAGACCCACCGCATCAAAGCCATGGCCGCGAAGAGAGCGAGAATACCCAAAACGACCGATCCAATCACATAACTTGCCGCGCCAAAGATGTCGCCGCGCTCATAAAGCGTCACCGCATCCAGCGAAAAACTGGAAAATGTGGTGAAGCCGCCCAAACATCCAACCATCAAAAAGGGCGCGAATTTCGTCCCGCCTTTATGGGCCAAAGTGACGACCAAAACGCCCATCAAGAACGAGCCCAAAAGATTGGCGATCACGGTCCCCCAGGGAAAGCCCGTGCCAATCACTTGGCGCACGGCCACGCCAGTTAAATATCGCAGCGAAGCGCCGATTGCTCCGCCAGCTGCCACTTGAAGAAGAGTTGTCACCATGGCGCTCTCTTTTCGCCTCTTGCGGCGCTTGTCAACTCTGCTGCCGCTGGGTTCGGAGCTTTGCAAAATAGGCTAAACGCTTTGACAAATCCCGTTCAAAGCCGCGTTCGACCGGCTGGTAAAACTCGGCCCGCGCCATATCATCGGGGAAATAGTTTTGGCCGGAAAATCCGTCTTCGGCATCATGGTCATATGCATAGCCCGCGCCATAGCCTTGGTCTTTCATCAGGCTGGTGGGCGCATTCAGGATATGTTTGGGCGGCGGCACAGATCCGCTTTGCCCCGCTAGTTTCATGGCGGCTTTATAGGCCTTGTAAGCCCCGTTCGATTTCGGCGCGAGCGCAAGATAGATCACCGATTGCGCTAGAGCCAGTTCGCCCTCGGGACTGCCCAAGCGTTCATAGGTCTGCCAGCTTTGCAAACAGACGGCTTGCGCCTGGGGATCGGCCAAGCCGATATCTTCGACCGCCATGCGCGTCAAACGCCGAGCCAAAAAGCGAGGATCCTCGCCCCCTTTCAGCATCCGCGCAAACCAATAAAGCGCCGCATCCGGGTCCGAGCCCCGCACAGATTTATGCAAAGCCGAGATCAGGTTATAATGACCATCGCCGGATTTATCGTAATTGGCGGCCCGCTGGCGCAGACGCTTGCTGAGCGCCTCGGCGGTCAGGGGCTCTGGCAATTCCCAGGCCGAGACCTGCTCAACCATATTCAACAAGGCACGGCCATCCCCATCGGCCAGATCCGCCAAATGATGCTTTGCATCTTCGGTCAGAGCCAGCGGCGCGCCAAGATGCGCCTCTGCCCGTGAGATCAGCTGGCCCATGGCCTCTGCCTCAAGCCGTTCAAGAACCACCACATGCGCTCGCGACAGCAAAGCGGCGTTAAGCTCGAATGACGGGTTTTCGGTGGTGGCCCCCACCAAAGTGATCGTGCCATCCTCCATCGGAGGTAAAAACCCATCCTGCTGCGCGCGGTTAAAGCGATGGATTTCATCTACGAAAAGCAATGTACGCTGGCCAGCCTGCCGCCTTTGTCGCGCCGCTTCAAAGATCTTCTTTAACTCGCCGACACCGGTGAAAATCGCGCTGATCTGCACAAAGCTAAGATCGCGCCCTTGGGCCAAAAGCCGCGCAATCGTGGTCTTGCCCACACCCGGTGGCCCCCAAAGCACAAGGCTGGGCAAAGGATCAGCATTCAAGATCGCCCCCAAAGGCCCATCCGGCCCTAGCGCCGCCCCCTGCCCGATCACCTCGGCCAAGTTCGAGGGTCGCAACCGGTCCGCCAAAGGCCCCGAAAGCGTCGCCGCCTCAGTGGATCCAGGCCGCTCAGCCCGGCCAGTGTCAGAGAATAAATCGCTTGCCATACCCGTCCCATAGCAAACTTATCCACCATGTCGACCAGTAGCTTCATTTCGCGAAATTGTGAGTTTCCAATAGCCGTTTAATAAATTACATAGGCTTCGCCCTTTTTGGCTAAATTTGGAGCAATTTCCCACAGCCTGGTAAAGTTTCGAAATATTTTCCTATAGGATTTTTAAATTGACGCTTGTGTCAACTTTACTGACGGAATAGCTTTATAGTTAACCAAACGTAACAAAGATTCTTCTGAGGCATTCCAACCATGATATCCGGCAACAAAACCGAAGACATGATCTTGGATTTTACCGGTGCGCTTAACCAAGATGCTCAGATGGTCGCCCGGTTCAGCGAAAAACTGACCCTACTTAGACGAGCGCGTATTCTGCAGCTAGATCCTTGCCAAGACTACGCATCCCGCCCGATCATTTCGGTCTATCCCGCTGATATTTCGAAAGAAGCTAAATAGCCCCCCCCTTTCCTGCGTCCCAGTTTGCAGCCAAGCAACAAAATCCCGAGGGATGTCGAAAGCGGTAGAACCGCCGCTGGTAATGGGATCTGCGACAAGTCAGACGGTGCCTGGCTATTCATATAGACGATGTTTCCATCACCAAATTCCACGGCAATCACCAGGTCATTATAATCTAAGTCACCGCCGCCATAGATATCCTCAAACCCCATGATCAAAAGGGCCTCTGCCTCTGGATCAGACAAAGTGAAGCTTATCACATGCGGGGTGAGCCCGTCGGAATTCAGCCCTGGCTCGGTGCTGAAAATATTGCCGCCCCCCTTTGCACCATTGGCCGCCAAGATAAGAGCCAGGCGGTCCCCATTTTGCATTTGAAACGGTAAATCCACGAAATCGCCCGGTAATAGAGGCTCTTGCGGGCTGGGCTGGGTTGCTTCCGCACCAAAACCTTGGGGCGAGGAGGCATCCGGGAACACCAAATGCCAGTCGATATCAGCCATGAGCCAGAGCGAGGTCGCGTCGAATTCTGCTGACACAACTCCGGCAAAAAGGGAATTATGATAGCCTGCCCCTTCTGAGATGAAATAAATCCGGGGCTGTACCGGATGCATTACCGAAAGCTGCGCGGGATCCAGCGCCAGCGCGCCGGCATCCGCCAAAGCCTGGGACTCGCCCAGTTGCGTCGAGGCAAATTCGATCAAAAGCGGCAAAGCATTTTGCTGGAAATCGGCCGATGCTGGATCGCTCCCCGCCTGCATAACGGGCAGGCTTGCCGTATATCCCAGAGGAGTCGCATCGGATTGCACCGGCGAGAGAGTTGCCGCTGGCACAGCTGGCGCGACTCCTAGGATAGCATAAGAAAAAGCGAAAAGAGCCGGAGCTATGGAAATATCGGTCGCCATGGGTGTCCCTATCGGTGAAGCCCCAAGACAGGCTAGCCGCGATTTTCCCACATCCCTGGCAAGGCAATAGGGAAACAATGCGCCAGCTCAGGGCGTGTTTTCTATTGCCACGGGTTTAATGATTAACTGTGTTTCACGCCCCTTAGGGAAAGGATAGCATCCCCTGCCAGACGTATATCCACCTATTCGAAAGTGTAAAAACGGAAAAAGCCGACCCGAAGGCCGGCTTTCAAAACATCCCGTCGCTCTTGTAGACGGTCGAAGATCTTAATCTTCCAGAGCTTCCTCAGCCTCAACACGGGCTTTGTCAGCTGCGCCTTTGGCTTCCGGATCGCGGTCAACGAATTCGATGATCGCCATGGGCGCCATATCGCCATAGCGGAAACCGGCTTTCAGAACGCGAACATAGCCGCCATTGCGGTCTTTGTAGCGCGGGCCGAGAACGTCGAAGAGTTTCGCAACATGGGCGTCTTGCTTCAGACGCGCTGCGGCGTTGCGGCGGGCATGCAGATCACCGCGCTTGCCCAGAGTGACAAGCTTTTCCACCACGCGGCGGAGTTCTTTTGCTTTCGGCAGAGTGGTTTTGATCTGCTCATGCTCGATCAAAGAGCCCGCCATATTCGCCCAAAGAGCTTTGCGGTGTTCGTGGGTGCGGTTTAGGCGGCGATAGCCACGTGCGTGACGCATAATTTTGGTCCTTTCGGTTTTGTGCTTTGTCCGGCCTCCATGCGGTGCGGAGACCTCCTTATTGGGGCGGAATTGCCCGGCTTGGTGTAGGATGGGAAATTTGCCCATCTTGCTGGTGCTCTAACAAGCGGTGGGCAAATTGCCCACCCTACTCTTAGAACTGATCTTCGTATTTCTTGGCCAGGTCTTCGATATTGTCCGGCGGCCAGTCCTCGACATCCATACCCAGATGCAGACCCATGCCCGACAGAACCTCTTTGATCTCGTTCAAAGACTTCCGACCGAAATTCGGCGTGCGCAGCATCTCTGCTTCGGTTTTCTGGATCAGATCGCCGATATAGACGATATTGTCGTTCTTCAGGCAATTCGCCGAACGGACCGACAGCTCCAGCTCGTCGACCTTCTTCAACAGAAGCGGGTTGAACTCCAACCCATCATCCTCAGACTCGCTGCGTGCGGATTCAGGCTCTTCAAAGTTCACGAAGACTTGCAGCTGATCTTGCAGGATCCGCGCCGCATAAGCGACAGCATCATCCGGGGTCACCGAGCCATCGGTTTCCACTTTCATGGTCAGCTTGTCATAGTCCAGCACCTGGCCCTCGCGAGTCGGCTGCACGTCATAGGAAACCTTTTTCACCGGCGAATAGATCGCATCGATCGGGATCAGGCCAATCGGCGCATCTTCGGGGCGGTTTTTATCCGCAGCCACATAGCCTTTGCCGATATTCACGGTCATATCCATGAACAGATCCGCGCCGTCATCGAGGTGACAGATCACGTGGTCCCGGTTGAGAACCTCAATCCCGGCGCTTTCCGAGATCTGACCCGCGGTCACAGCACCTGGGCCTTTGGCTTGAATGGTCAGACGCTTCGGACCTTCCACTTCCATCTTGATGGACACGCCTTTAAGGTTCAGCACGATATCGGTCACATCTTCGCGCACACCGGCAACCGAAGAAAATTCATGCAAAACATTGTCAATTTGCACGCTGGTGATCGCAGCACCTTGCAGCGACGACATCAGGACCCGGCGCAACGCATTGCCCAAAGTCAGACCAAAACCGCGCTCTAGCGGTTCCGCAACCAATGTCGCTTGGCGGCTCGGGTCGGACCCGGGCCGTACTTCCAGCTGCATCGGCTTAATAAGTTCTTGCCAGTTTTTTTGGATCATGCCTGTCGCCTCCATGCAAGTCCTTCACCCATGCTCCTAAGTCAAGGACACCCGAGGATTTTTCACGCCAATGGCCGGAGCAAAGCCCGGCCATCAGAATTCTTCTTTTTGCCTTAGACGCGGCGGCGCTTCGGCGGACGGCAGCCGTTATGAGCAATCGGGGTCACGTCACGGATCGAGGTGATGTTGAAACCAATCGCTGCCAGGGCGCGCAGAGCGCTTTCCCGGCCAGAGCCAGGGCCCTGAACTTCGACTTCCAAAGTTTTCACGCCGTGATCCTGAGCCTTGCGGCCTGCATCTTCCGCAGCCATCTGCGCCGCGTAAGGCGTGGATTTCCGCGAACCTTTGAAGCCCATAGTGCCAGCAGAGGACCAAGAGATCGCATTGCCCTGCACGTCAGAGATCAGGATTTTGGTGTTGTTGAACGTGGAATTCACATGCGCCACACCGGCTGCAATATTCTTCCGCTCTTTTTTCTTGCCGCCAGCGCGGCGGGTATCGCGTGCCATTTTGCCTGCTCTCCCTTACTTCTTCTTACCAGCGATTGGTTTCGCCGGGCCCTTACGGGTACGAGCATTGGTGTGGGTCCGCTGACCACGCACCGGCAGGTTGCGACGATGGCGCAGACCACGATAGCAGCCCAGATCCATCAGACGTTTGATGTTCATCTGAACTTCACGGCGCAGGTCACCTTCTACGGTGTGGTTTGCGTCGATATGTTCGCGGATTGCGAGAACTTCAGCGTCGCTCAGCTCGTTAACACGACGAGTGCGCTCGATACCAACAGCTTCGCAGATGCTTTCAGCAACGGCCGGGCCGATGCCATGAATATAAGTCAGCGCGATAGGAACGCGCTTGGCGGTGGGGATGTTAACGCCGGCAATACGTGCCACGTATCTTTTCCTTTCGTTGCGGTTCCGTAGCTCCAGAACCTTTTTTCACAACGCGCGGCCATAGCCATCCGGCTGGAAGCGCGGTCGTATGTGTCGCCTTCGCCATGTTTTGGGAAACACGAGTCAAGCCGATTCTCGTCTGAGAAGCCGTGGAATATGGAGAATCAGAGATAAGGTCAAGGGCTGAAAGCTCAGCACTTGCAAAGAAAGCCTAAACGGCAGGAACTCGATTGGACTAGCATGCCATGACCGACCGGTTTTGGCAAATATACTCTGTGTCGCGCCTGGCTTGACCGCATGGGGTCCACGCCCTAAATGACGGATAGCCGAAAAACGCATGTCCGGTACGGTTATCCCGGGCACCATCCGTTAAAGATGGGAGTTAGTCGCCCTAGGTGATCCCACGGCAGCCTTTCTGGGGGCTGCGGGATCAATGCTATGCCCCCTATAGATATAACGGAGACATGTATGCCCCCTAGTAAGACCACTGTAATTCTTGCCCAATTCCTTATCGCGGCCATGATGGCCTTCTTGATGACCGGAATTTTCACCGCCCTGCCCAGCCATTTTGCACCCGGCTGGGTCTCGCAATGGCTAAGCCGCTTTGCGGTCGCCTTTCCAATTGCCTTCACCCTGTCGCTGGGCATAGGCCCCCTGGCCTTTTGGCTGGCTGCACAAATTACGCGCAGATTTGAGACGCCGCGCTATCAATCAGTTGGCGAATAAAAAAGAGGCCCCCAGGGGCCCCTTCATCTTTTGCTTCTGCCCAAAAAGGCGCCGAATTTAGGCGTCTTCTTTCAGAGCACCAGCAATCGCTGCGGTCACGTCATCGATGCTTTGCGCACCATCGACGGTTTTCAGCTTGCCCGCAGCAGAGTAATACTCGACCAGCGGCGCGGTATCGCGGTGATAATTGGTCAGACGCTTCTTAAGAATATCTGCATTATCATCAGCGCGCGTCCCGCCGGTTTCCCGTGCGCGGGTTTCGATCCGACCAACCAATAGCTCATCGGGTACTTTCATTTCCACGACCGTATCCAGGCTAAGGCCCTTATCAGCCAAAAGCGCGTCAAGCGCCTCTGCCTGCGCGGTGGTGCGTGGGAAACCGTCAAAGATCACGCCATTGGCGGCCTTTACATCGTCCTCTTCCAAACGATCCGAAACGATACCGATCACGATCTCGTCGGTGACCAGATCCCCTGCTTCCATGATGGCTTTGGCTTTAAGACCGACCTCGGTCTCTGCCGCTACCGCTGCGCGCAGCATGTCGCCCGTGGAAAGCTGAACCATCCCGTGGCTTTCGATCAGACGAGTTGCCTGAGTCCCTTTACCTGCGCCGGGCGGTCCCAAAAGAATAATGTTCATCGCCGTGCTGTCCCCTTTTTACCCCGTTTTTTGCCCCGGAGTTGTGACTTTTCGATCAGGCCCTCATATTGATGCGCAAGTAAATGCGACTGGACCTGTTGGATTGTGTCCATTGTGACAGACACGACAATAAGGACAGACGTACCGCCGAAATAGAATGGAATTGCCAACTGCGACCGCATGACCTCAGGAAGCAAGCAAACCAGCGCCAGATAAGAGGAACCAAGGACAAGCAGTCGCACCACGACATAGTTCAAATACTCTTCAGTGCGTTTGCCTGGGCGAATCCCTGGGACGAATCCACCCTGATTCTTCAAATTTTCAGCTACCTCTTCCGTCTTGAAGGCGACGTTCTGGGTGTAGAAATAGGTGAAAAAGACGATCATTGCCGTAAAGAACAGCAGGTAGAGCGGCTGGCCAGGGCCAAAATACGCAAGGATCGTCGACATGATCGGGCCGGTTTGGCTGCCCGAGAAGGTCGCTAATGTGGTCGGCAAAAGCAGTAGCGATGAGGCAAAGATCGCCGGGATCACACCCGCCGGGTTCACCTTGACCGGCAAATGGCTAGAGCCGCCGTCATAGACTTTCATCCCCACCTGGCGACGCGGATACTGGATATGGATCTTGCGCAAGGCACGTTCCATGAAGACCACAAAGGCAATCGTGCCGATCAGCATCAAGATCACACCGATCAGAACCGGCACGCTGATGACGCCCGCGCGACCTTGGACAAAGAAATTGCCAAGCGCTGCTGGGAATTCTGCGATGATGCCCACAAAGATGATCAGCGAGATACCATTGCCGATGCCGCGCGCGGTGATCTGCTCACCCAGCCACATCAGGAACATTGTACCGCCCACCAAAGTGATCATGCAGGCAATGCGGAAGAACCAACCCGGATCATGGGCCAAACCGCCGCTTTCCAGGCTGACCGCCAGACCATAAGACTGGAACAGCGCCAGAGCCACAGTGCCGTAGCGGGTATATTGGTTGAGCTTTTTGCGCCCCTGCTCGCCCTCTTTCTTCAGCTGGATCAGAGGCTCCCACATGGCGCCCAGAAGCTGAATGATGATCGAGGCCGAAATATACGGCATGATCCCAAGCGCGAAGATCCCCATCCGGGAAATCGCACCGCCGGTAAACATATTGAGGATACCGCCGATCCCTGCGGTCGCTTGCTCCATAAAGGCGCGAAGCTCATTGCCGTCGATACCAGGCACCGGGATATAAGTCCCGACACGGTAGACGATCAAAAGACCAATGGTGAAAAGGATCCGCTGGCGCAGCTCGGTGGCCTTGCCGAAGGCCCCCCAGCTGAGGTTTTGGGCCATCTGTTCCGCTGCTGAAGCCATGCCGTCTCTCTGTTAGTAAGGCGCCGCCAAACCGGGGAAGCGGTCGGCGGCGCAAAAGCCTTGTGGAGATTTAAGCCGCAAGAGCGCGGCCCACAAGTGGTTAGGCCTCTGCGGGCGCTTCTGCCGCTTCGGTTTCTGCCGCAACGCCGGTTGTTTTCAGGCTGCCGCCCGCTTTCTCAACCAGTTCGATTGCGCCTTTGGACGCGCCAGTGACGGTGATGTCCAGTTTCTGAGCGAAATCGGTGAGCAGCAGCTCGCCTTCGTCATTCACAGTGCCGGCCAATTTGCCAAGGATACGAACACCATCGAGCTTGCGGCGCACCAGACCAGAGGCCACCAAAACATCTTCGGTGATCGGCTGGCTTGCGTCGAGCTTGCCCTCTTCGATGAATTTCTGGATCAGGCCCAGATTGACGACAGCGAATTTTTTCCGGTTCGGCTTGTTAAAGCCGCGCTTCGGAAGACGCTGATAGAGCGGCATCTGGCCACCCTCGTAACCTTTGATCGCAACACCCGAACGGGATTTCTGACCTTTGATACCACGGCCGGCGGTTTTACCCTTGCCAGAGCCAGGTCCACGGCCAACACGTTTCTTTTTCCGGGCTGCTCCCGGATTGTCCCGCAACTCGTGCAGTTTCATAGCGCTTCTCCTAAGCCGGAACGACCCCCCGAAGCGTGATGGGGCCAACACGGCATTTCTTGGTTTTTATACTGCAGCTCGCCTGAGCCACTGGCGGGCTTTACCGAGGATGAGGCGCAAGAGCAAGGGGGAAAGCGATTTTGCTGCGCGGCTCCTGCCTATCAAGACCCCTCCGCTTCGCCCAAATTATAACTGAGAGGCCTTCATCGCGGGTCGAAATTCAGTAACAGTGTATTTAGCGAGTTTCTTTGCATGGAACGGGTCCGACGCCAGAATTTGCATCAGGGACTCCGGGCTTTCTGCAGTAGCAATGATCACTCCACCAGTACGGGGGACTTTGGGACCAGATGCGATGAAGCAGCCAGACGCGTAATTTTTATTGAGAAATTCCACATGAGGCTCAAGCTCAGCTTCGATTTCATCGAGCGGTACGATGTAGTGGATATCAACAATAAAGAGGTTTTGGCTCGCGGGGATCAAGGACATTTTCTGCTCACTCTAGCTCGATTGCATTCATGTTTTTGGATGCAGTGCCCCGCTAGCCCGCTGTCGCGGAAAAAGCAGAACTGCTTGGCGCTCCACGTCACATGCTTCGCGGCCCCAGCATTCCCTGACCAAGACCGCGCAGATTTTAGCTAAACCGCCAAGGCGCTGGCACAAAACGATAGCCTTCGGCCGCCTTTTCCACATAGCCAAAGCCTGGGAAACTCATATGCATCCCGGCCACCAATTGGCGATCCGTGGCCACCTGATCCAAAATCGCCATACGGGTTTTGCGGGCGGTCTCTTGGTCTATATCAAAGGCAACCGTCACATCCGGGCGGGCGAATTGGACCCCCGGCACATGCAGCACATCGCCCCAAATCAGCAGGCTCTCACCGCCGCTTTCCAGCATATAGCCCACATGGCCTAGCGTATGGCCGGGTAGCGGAATAGCCGTGATACCCGGCGCCACGCTCACCTCAGCTGCGCCGATCAAGGTCAGCTTATCGGCAAAAAATCCGGTGACAGCTTTGGCCAGATCGAAAAAGCCGCGAAAGGCTTCGGGTGCTTGGGCGCGGATTTCGTCGGAGGTGAAGAAATCAAAATCGGCCTGAGTCGCGACCATTTTGGCATTCACAAACGGGTTCGCCCCATCGATCAAGCAGCCGCCAATATGGTCCGGGTGCAAATGGGTCGCTAG
The DNA here is from genome assembly GCA_049603835.1 of Mangrovicoccus sp. GTDB lineage: Bacteria > Pseudomonadota > Alphaproteobacteria > Rhodobacterales > Rhodobacteraceae > Mangrovicoccus. The sequence goes on along the minus strand of JBMYSZ010000014.1, from coordinate 42,722 downwards.
GATTGTCGTCGCATCCTCCGGCGCATAACCGGCGGCCTTCAGGTTATTGGCCAAGAGCCCCAAGGTCGGGCCAAAAGCCGTGCCAGTGCCCACATCGATTAAGATCAGGTCAGAGCCGGTCTCAACCACATAAGCATTCACACCCACGACCATATTATCCGTGTCGAAATAGGCGGCGGCTGCCAATTCTTTGGCGGCTTCGGTGGTGATGCCCTGCAAGACGCCCTCCCCGAGAGGAAGATAGCCATCACCCAAAGCCGTGACGGTCCAGTCTCCGAGAGAAAATCGCTGAACAGCGGTGAATTGCGTCCCCTTGCCCTCAGCGCGAGCAGTCGAAGCAGGCAAGAAAGAGACACCCAGCGTGCCCAATGTCACAGCAGGAGCAAGCGAAAGAAATTGGCGGCGTTTCATGCGGCCCTCCATTTTTGAGTGATTACTCAAATAAAGCAAGATTGCCCCTAAGGCTAGCATTCTCGACGCGCAAAAAATCACGACCCTGTGAACACCACCCCCCAAAGCGAAAAAGCCGACCCAATAGGGCCGGCTTTTCTAAATCATCGGTGGGCGGGCTTTAATGCGCGGTGGTTCCGGTTGCGCCTGCGCCTTGCTCTCGCGCTGCCAGGGCTGCGGCTTCTTCGGCGGCCTCATCCCATTCGATGGGCTCAGGCGCGCTGATCAGAGCATTTTTCAGAACCTCGGACACATGGCTAACCGGGATGATTTCCAGCCCGTCTTTCACATTATCCGGGATCTCCGGCAGATCCTTAGCATTCTCTTCCGGGATCAGTACGGTTTTGACCCCACCGCGCAGAGCCGCCAGCAGTTTTTCTTTCAACCCGCCAATGGCCAGCACATTGCCACGCAAGGTCACCTCGCCGGTCATCGCAATGTCTTTGCGCACGGGAATAGCAGTGAGCACCGACACAATCGACGTCACCATTGCCACCCCAGCCGAGGGACCGTCTTTTGGTGTGGCACCTTCGGGCACATGGACGTGGATATCCACTTTCTCAAAGCTCGGCGGCTTGACCCCTATCTCGGGCGAGATTGAGCGCACAAAGCTTGACGCCGCTTCGATGGACTCTTTCATCACATCGCCCAGCTTACCAGTGGTCTTCATCCGACCCTTGCCCGGCAGCTTAACCGCCTCGATCGACAACAGATCGCCGCCCACCTGGGTCCAGGCCAGACCGGTGACAACACCAACTTGGTCTTCGGCCTCAGCCAGACCATAGCGGAATTTCTTGACGCCCAGATAATCTTCCAAAGAGTCCGGGGTGATTTCCACCGCCTCGGCCTCTTTCTTGACGATCTTGGTCACAGCCTTCCGCGCCAGTTTGGCGATTTCGCGTTCCAGATTCCGAACCCCCGCCTCGCGCGTATAGGTGCGGATCATTTCGGTCAGCGCTTCATCGGCCAGCTCGAATTCCTTGGCTTTCAGCCCGTGGTTTTTCACCTGCTTCGGCGTCAGATGGCGCTTAGCGATTTCGCGCTTTTCATCCTCGGTGTAGCCGGCGACAGAGATGATCTCCATCCGGTCCAGCAGAGGGCCGGGCATGTTGTAGCTATTGGCCGTGGTCAGGAACATCACATCCGAGAGGTCATATTCCACCTCTAGATAGTGATCGACAAAGGTCGAATTCTGCTCTGGGTCCAGTACTTCCAGCATCGCCGAGGCCGGGTCACCACGGAAATCCTGGCCCATCTTGTCGATCTCATCGAGCAGGATCAGCGGATTGGTGGTCTTCGCCTTTTTCAGCGCCTGAATGATCTTACCGGGCATCGAACCGATATAGGTCCGGCGATGGCCACGGATCTCGGATTCGTCACGCACACCGCCCAGCGAGATGCGGATAAATTCGCGCCCCGTCGCTTTCGCCACGGATTTACCAAGCGAGGTCTTACCAACGCCCGGAGGACCAACAAGGCACAAGATCGGGCCTTTCAGCTTTTTCGAGCGCTGCTGCACCGCCAGATATTCAACGATCCGCTCTTTGACCTTTTCCAGGCCGTAATGGTCATTATCCAGCACGTCTTGCGCCCGGCCCAGATCTTTCTTGACCCGAGATTTCACGCCCCACGGAATGGACAGCATCCAATCCAGGTAATTGCGCACAACAGTTGCTTCGGCGCTCATCGGGCTCATATTCTTGAGCTTTTTAACCTCAGCATCCGCCTTTTCACGGGCTTCTTTGCTTAGCTTAGTGGCTTCGATGCGCTCTTCGAGTTCGGCAATTTCGTTGCCGCCATCATCACCATCGCCCAGCTCTTTCTGAATGGCCTTCATTTGCTCATTCAGGTAATATTCCCGCTGGGTGCGCTCCATCTGAGATTTCACGCGAGTTTTGATCTGCTTTTCGACCTGCAAAACGCTGATCTCACCCTGCATCAGACCATAGATCTTTTCCAGGCGCTCGGCGACGCTCAGGGTCTCTAGCAGATCCTGCTTTTGCGCAACTTCAATGCCCATATGGCCGGCAACCAGATCAGCCAGCTTGGCCGCATCCTGGGTTTCCGCCACCGAGGACAGCGCCTCTTCGGGGATGTTCTTTTTGACCTTGGCGTATTTTTCGAATTCGCCCGCGACCGAGCGCATCAGCGCCTCAACCGTGGCCTCGTCGCCCAGCTCTTCTTCTAGGGCTACAGCGCGGGCCTCAAAGAAGTCGTCATTTTCCAGATAGTCGATGATTTGCACCCGCTGACGGCCTTCGACCAGCACTTTGACAGTGCCATCGGGCAGTTTCAGCAATTGCAGCACATTGGCCAGCACGCCCATATCATAGATGCCTTCGGGGGTGGGTTCATCCACTGCGGCATCGATCTGCGACGATAGCAGGATCTGCTTATCATCGCGCATCACCTCTTCCAGCGCTTTGACGGATTTTTCGCGTCCGACGAAAAGTGGCACGATCATATGTGGGAAAACCACGATATCGCGCAAAGGCAGGACGGGATAGGACGGGCTGAGTTGCTCTTCCATATTTTTTCCTTTGTGGCAGCGGGCGACGATCCCTTTAGCGGCAATCTCGCCCTCTCCGGTTAAGACCATATACATAAGCGCGCAGGGATCGCGCTTTCAAGTCATCCGGATTGGTTGGCACCAGCATGCGCCAGCGCAGGGCATTGAGCAAGTCAGGACGTCGAATTTTGGACTAAATGCTCATTTAGGCAGCAAATGGCTGAGGTCCAGGGGCAAATACGGAGGTTTTGAGCCATTTCGGCCAAGACCCATGAAACTAACAAGCATGCCTGTTTCAACGGAGACACGACGCTTACCTAGAATTTTGTTTATTATTCCGAGGCTTCAGAACACGGCTAAAGCGGCTCGATATCCCCTTTGGCACGCTCGGCATAGAAATTGGCCTCAAACTCGGCAAAGCGTCCCTCGGCAATCGCCGCGCGAATTTCGCCCATGAGCTGTTGGTAATAATGTAGATTATGCCAGGTCAGCAGCATGGAGCTGATGATCTCTTGGCTTTTGAACACATGATGCAGATAGGCCCGGCTATAATTGCGACAGGCGGGGCAGCTGCAATTTTCGTCCAGTGGGCGGGTATCGTCTTGGTGGCGGGCATTTTTGATATTTACCGCCCCACGAGGGGTAAAGACCTGCCCCGTGCGCCCCGAGCGTGAAGGCAGGACGCAGTCAAACATATCGATCCCGCGCTTCACCGCGCCGACAATATCATCGGGCTTGCCCACCCCCATCAAATAGCGCGGCTTATTCACTGGCAGCATGCCCGGTGCGTAATCGAGCACTTGGAACATGATCTCTTGCCCCTCGCCCACAGCCAGGCCGCCCACCGCATAGCCGTCGAATTCGATAGCGCGCAGAGCCTCGGCGCTTTCGCCGCGCAGCTCTTCGATATCGCCGCCTTGCTGAATGCCGAAAAGCGCATGCCCCGGACGGTCACCAAATGCATCGCGCGAACGCTGCGCCCATCGCATGGACAGCCGCATGCTTTCGGCGATCCGGTCGAAATCTGCGGGCAAGGCCGGGCATTCGTCAAAGCACATGACAATATCAGAGCCCAAGAGCTTTTGGATCTCCATGCTCCGTTCGGGCGTCAGCATATGGCGCGAGCCGTCAATATGGCTGCGGAAACTTACGCCTTCTTCCGTCAGCTTGCGCAGATCCGCTAGGCTCATCACCTGAAAGCCGCCACTATCGGTCAGGATCGGGCGGTCCCAATTCATGAATTTATGCAGCCCACCCAGCCGCGCCACCCGCTCTGCTGTGGGGCGCAACATCAGGTGATAAGTATTGCCCAAGAGGATATCGGCACCGGTTTCGCGCACGCTTTCCGGCATCATCGCCTTCACCGTCGCCGCCGTCCCCACCGGCATAAAGGCAGGCGTACGAATTTCGCCGCGCGGGGTTTCGATCACGCCGCTACGGGCCTTGCCATCTGTCGCTTGCAAAGTGAACTGAAACCGATCCATCGCGCACCTCTTGGTTAGAGCGCCCGTGTCTGAGCTATTTTCCGCAAAAAGAAAAGCATCCGCGCCCGCTTTCTTTCTGACCGTTGACGGAACCCTCATTCCCGCTCATAGCAAAGATAAGCAGTCTTGATTAACCAGGCCCTGCCTTAGTTATAGTGACACTGCGCTCCCAAAGGACATCGAACAGCCATGACCGACGAAGATCATTCCTCGCCCGATCTCACTTCGCAAGAAGAGCCCTTCCGCCTTGGATGGGAAGAATGGGCCGCTTTGCCGGATCTCGGTCTGCCTGCGCTGAAGGTCAAGGTCGATACAGGCGCGCGCACCTCTGCGCTGCATGCATTCGATATTGAACCTTTTGGCACTGCCACACGGCCAAAAGTCCGCTTTGGCATTCATCCTATTCCGGGGCGCGATGACATCTCTATCCCTTGCTCCGCCCCGATTGTGGATCGTCGCGAAGTCACTTCGTCGAATGGCGAAACCGAGCTGCGCTATGTGATCTCCACCAAAATTCGCATCGGTGAACGCACATGGCCGATTGATGTGACCCTGACCGATCGTGGCTCCATGGCGTATCGCATGCTTTTAGGACGCCAAGCTCTGACCGAAGACACATTGGTCAGCCCCGGCGAAAGCTTTTGCCAACCCGAGCTCAGCGATGATGTCTATCATTCCGCCACGCAACTCCATGCGGAAACCCCGCGCCGGTCGCTGCGCATCGCGGTGCTGAGCCGCGAAGCCAAAAGCTATTCCACCTCGCGCATTGTCGCCGAGGGCGAGGCGCGCGGCCATACGGTCGAAGTTATCGACACAACCCGCTGCTATATGGCGATCAATGCCAGCGCCCCCGAAGTGCATTATGATGGCAAGCGTCTGCCCCGCTATGATGCGGTGATCCCGCGGATTGGCGCCTCGATCACGCCTTATGGCACTGCCGTCATCCGCCAGTTCGAGACTGTCGGCACCTATTGCGTGAACCCTTCCGACGGGATCACCGCGAGCCGCGATAAGCTGCATGCCCATCAAGTGCTGGCTCGCCACCGCATCAATATGCCCGCCACGGCCTTTGCCGCATCGCCCAAAGATACCGGCAATCTCATCGGCCTAGTAGGCACAGCGCCTCTGATTGTGAAGCTGTTGGAATCGACCCAAGGCAAGGGCGTCGTCCTAGCCGAAACCAAGAAAGCGGCGGAATCGGTGATCTCCGCCTTTCGCGGGCTGAAGGCGAATTTCCTGGTCCAAGATTTCGTCAAAGAAGCCAATGGCGAAGATGTGCGCTGCCTGGTGGTCGGCGGCAAAGTGGTGGCCGCAATCAAACGCACCGCCGCCGAAGGCGAGTTCCGCTCGAACCTGCACCAAGGCGGCAGCGCCAAGGTCACCAAGATCACCAAGGCCGAGCGCGAAACCGCAACCCGTGCCGCCCGCGCTTTCCGGCTTGGTATGGCCGGGGTGGATTTATTGCGCTCTTCAGAAGGGCCGAAAGTGCTAGAGGTCAATTCCTCTCCCGGCTTAGAAGGCGTGGAAAAAGCCAGCGGCAAAAATATCGCTGGGCTGATCTTCGAAGATATCGAAAAACGCGTCCGCCCAGCCCCTGCGCGCCGACGCAGCTAAGCAAAACAGCAGACAAGCTTGGCTCGATTCGTGGGCCAAGCTGTGCAAACCGCTGCCATTCCGCACCATTTTAGACACGCATCGCGGACAAACACGGCTCTCAGCTACGCCTTTTGTCACAAATTTGCGTATGCTTCTGGACGCATTTCGCCTGACCACCTATATTCCTGACAAAACTACGAGGAAAAAGATGGCCCTGACGCAGATTTCTATGTCGAAGCTTGAGGGTGCACCGCTGATCAAGCCATCGACAACCGAGCATGCGCTTTTCGATTCAATTGTCGAAGCCTGCCGCACTGTTTTCGACCCCGAAATTCCGGTAAATATCTACGATCTCGGTCTGGTCTATACGATCGAGATTTGCCCCGAAAATGCAGTGACAATCATCATGACCCTGACCGCACCGGGCTGCCCGGTTGCTGGCGAAATGCCGGGCTGGGTTGCCGAAGCGGTTGAAGCCGTGCCTGGCGTGATGAAAGTCGATGTGGAACTGACTTGGGAACCGCCCTGGGGCATGGATATGATGTCCGACGAAGCCCGACTTGAATTGGGCTTTATGTAAGTCAGTCCAGACCCAAACGGCAAAAGACTTGAGCGGGACGACCATCCCGCCTATCTTTATGCGATCAAGGAGATTGCCAATGTTCGCTATTCCCGGAAAGCAAGCGGTCAGCCTAACCCCGGCCGCCGTGACGCAAATCAAGAAGCTGATGACTGCTGACGAGGCTGTTGGCCTGCGAGTCGGCATCAAAAAAGGCGGCTGTGCGGGGATGGAATACACCATGGAATATGTGGCGGAGGCCCAGCCCATGGACGAAGTTGTCGAGCAAGACGGCGCAAAGGTGATTATTGCTCCGATGGCGCAAATGTTTCTTTTCGGGACAGAAATCGACTATGAGGTCTCGCTGCTCGAAGCGGGCTTTAAGTTCCGCAACCCCAATGTGGTAGATGCCTGCGGCTGCGGCGAGTCGATCAAATTTGACGAAAGCCTCCCCCAAAAGATCTAATCCCAATTGACGCGCCTGCGGCAGGAGAAGGGCTGTCACTCTTTTCTTGCGCTGTGATAGGGCTTACCCCAGTAGTGTTCTTTTCACGAGGGGGAAGCCATGGCGCGAAAACTTGCTGCTGGAAATTGGAAAATGAATGGGCTGAAAGCCAGCCTGGGCGAGGTGGAAAGCCTGCTCGGGGCCGAGGCTCCGGCCTATGATGTGCTGCTTTGCCCCCCTGCCCTGCTGGTCGCGGCCATGGCCGATAAGGCGGAAGGCAGCTGGCTGAAGGTCGGTGCGCAAGACTGCCATGCGGCGGTTTCTGGGGCTCATACTGGCGATATTTCGGCAGAGATGATTGCAGATGCGGGCGGTTCTGCGGTCATTCTGGGCCATTCCGAACGCCGCGCCGATCACGGAGAAACCGACGCCGAAGTCAAAGCAAAGGCCGAAGCGGCTCAGGCGGCGGGTCTGGCCCCGATTGTCTGCATCGGCGAAACCGAGGCAGAGCGCGATGCCGGCGACACGCTGCAGGTGGTGAGCACCCAGCTAGCAGGTTCCGTGCCGGATCAAGCGGCGGGGCTGGTCATCGCTTATGAGCCGGTTTGGGCCATCGGCACGGGCCGCACCCCAACCCTAGAGCAAATCGCCGAAGTCCATACAACACTGCGCGCGGAGCTGGCAAAACGGTTTGGCGAGGCGGCGGCGGCAGATATCCCGCTGCTCTATGGCGGCTCGGTCAAGCCCGGCAATGCGACAGAAATCTTTGCGGTTGAGGATGTGGATGGCGCCCTTGTGGGCGGCGCCTCTCTGAAAGCTGCGGATTTCGCAGCAATCATCGCAGCCTTGGCGAGCTAATCGGCTAAAGCTCGCAGCAGGCAAGCAAATAAAAAGGGGCGCAGGCATCAAAGCCGCGCCCCTTTTCTTTCAGGTAGAGGCCGGAGCCCTTAGCCTTTGCGACGGCGAGCCGCTGCAGTCGCCGCGACGCCAGCGCCAAGCATCAGCGCACTGGCCGGAAGCGGCACTTGCGCTCCGCCTGCCGCAGTAGCGGTATAGTTTAGAACGGCCGTCAGGTCTTTGGCACCCCCAAAAGCAGAAACGCCCGAGCCCATCACAGCAAGGACAGTAATGGATCCATCTGCCAGAAAACCTGTCAGATCCGAGTCGGTGATCGCAAGTTCGAGGCTAAATTTACAACCATTCGTTCCAACCGCACCAGGAATATCCGTTGCGCCAGACGCAGGTGTATCATCACAAACCCAACGCCCGTAATCATCTCCGTCGATGGAGACATCCATATACTCATTTGGAACGACGCCAAGATCCAACCCTTTGACACTGGACAATGTAAGCATGCCGCCAGTGCCATCAGAAGCAACCAGGCCGTCGAACTGGAAGGTCAGATCCTGACCAGTTGAGGTCAGCTCTTCGGTGAGGGCATAAGTCGCTGCGGATACAGGAGCAGCAAGCAATGCGGCACAGACCGCAACATACAGGGTCTTCATTGGCAATTCCATTTACACATTAAATTACTTAATAGATCAATTCGACTCCCACACAGAAGCAATAGTGGATTTTAAAATTTAGATGTATCTTACAATACTCTCACGGCTGCAGATTCCACCTTATTTTCTTTAATTTCTATATATTACAGATTCTTGACCAAGATTTGGTAATAGTGTCAACAAGGTTAGAAACCCCTACATCACAAAAATTTAGCCCGTCACATCATGGCGATAAAGCCAATCGAATTGCCGCAAAGCCGCACCGGGGGCTAGGCCATCGCCCAGACGCAATCCCAGATGAAGCGCTCCGCGTGCCAGCCCGCCTCGCAGATGATAAATGCGGGCATTACGGTCTGCCCCCGCGACGATCCTTTCGCAGCGCGGGCGGCGCAGCTCTTGATAGCGGGTAAGCGCCGCGCCAAGGCTGGATTGTTCCGCGAGGCTCGCGGCCAAAACCCAGGCATCCTCAATCGCCATCACCGCCCCTTGCGCCAAAAAGGGCAAAGTCGGATGGGCCGCATCGCCAAGCAGAGCTATATTCCCCTTGACCCAACTTTGCGCCACTGGCCGCTTGAACAGCCCCCAGCGATGCACATCGGTCAGATCCGCCAGCAGGCGGTGCAGCTCGAAACAAGCGCCCGAAAAGGCCTCTTGCACGGTCACTGGGTCATCCGGGCTATGCCAGCTTTCCTCGACCCAGGCTTCGCGCTCTTGAACCGCCACGATATTCATCACCGACCCGCCGCGAAGGGGATAGGCCACCAAATGCTGCCCTTCGCCCAAATAAAGCTGCACCCAAGCCCCGCCCGGCGGCACAAAGCCCGGACCAGGGGTCAAGGCCCGCCAGGCCGTTTGCTGGGTGAATTCTGGGCTGCCATCGCCGGTGATCAAGCTGCGGGTCGCGGATTTCACCCCATCAGCCGCAACCACCAAAGGCGCGTCTAAATCGCTTGCCAGCTTGGTCTGCCCCAAAGAGATCTGCAGCCCCGCCCGCTGCACAGCCGCTGCCAAGACATTGATCAGATCCGCTCGATGCACCCCATACCAAGGGCGACCGAAATTGGCGCGGCGGATATCCAGACGGGTCAAAAGCCGCCCGCTGGCCATATCGCGCATCTCGACCCCAGCAATCGGCACACCAATCCGCGCCATATCTGGCCCCAGGCCCAAAGCCTCTAGCACCGCCATCCCGTTAGGAGAGATCTGCAAACCCGCACCGACTTCGGTGATCTGGCCCGCTTGTTCGAATATCTGCGCGTCAATCCCGCGCTGCGCTAGGGCAATCCCAGCGGTCAAGCCGCCGATCCCACCGCCGATAATTGCGGCCTGGCTGACTGCCCTCATGGCTCAAATCCCTAAATCACAAGCCCGGCGCAGCGCCGAGCCTGTCGCAGTCTTTTGCAGCACGCGCGCATCACTCGTCGCGATGCACACGCTCCCGGCGTTCATGCCGTTCCTGAGCCTCAAGGCTAAGCGTCGCAATCGGACGCGCATCCAAACGGCGCAAGGAAATCGGCTCGCCCGTATCATCGCAATAGCCATATTCCCCCGCATCGATCCGGCGCAGCGCCGCATCAATTTTGGACACCAGCTTGCGCTGACGATCACGGGTTCTAAGCTCTAAGGCGCGATCCGTTTCTTCCGAGGCCCGATCAGCAATGTCGGGAATATTCCGCGAACTATCCTGAAGGCCCTCGATTGTGTCACGGCTATCTTGCAGAAGATCATTCTTCCACGCCAAAAGCTTGCGACGGAAATATTCCAGCTGACGGTCGTTCATGAACGGCTCGTCTTCCGCTGGACGGTAATCATCAGGTAGAAAGACTTCGGCTTTCATCTCTGCTCCCATACTATGCCCGGACGCCGAGCCATCATGGACGTAATCAGACATCCGGAACCTCCCCGCGGCGGGCAATACCTCAACAAATCTATAATGTCACGCTGAAAGAGTGATTGCTCGACACTGGCGATGCGCATGCTAAGCTCTTGCTGCAGAGCAGAATAAGGGGTGAGCGATGCGTTTTGAAGGGACCGACTCATATGTAGCGACCGACGATTTGACAGTCGCGGTAAATGCCGCCGTGACCCTAGAGCGTCCGCTTTTGGTCAAGGGCGAACCGGGCACTGGCAAAACCGAATTGGCGCGGCAAGTTTCCAGCTCTTTGGGGCTAGAAATGATCGAGTGGAACATCAAATCCACCACCAAAGCCCAGCAAGGTTTGTATGAATATGATGCAGTAAGCCGGTTGAGAGATAGTCAATTGGGCGATGAACGCGTCCGTGACGTCAAGAACTATATCAAGAAGGGCAAGCTATGGCAGGCCTTTGAGGCAGACCGCAAGACCGTGCTGCTGATTGATGAGATTGACAAGGCGGATATCGAGTTCCCCAACGACCTTTTACAAGAGCTCGATCGGATGGAATTCTTCGTCTATGAAACCGGCGAATTTGTGCGCGCGCAGCACCGGCCAGTTGTGATAATTACTTCAAACAATGAAAAAGAGTTACCAGACGCATTTCTTCGGCGCTGCTTTTTTCACTATATCAAGTTTCCCGATGCTGAAACTATGCGCAAAATTGTGGAAGTACATCATCCAGGAATCAAGGGCGCTCTGCTGACCGAAGCGCTTTCGCAATTCTACGAGATCCGCGAACAGGGCGGATTGAAGAAGAAACCTTCGACCTCTGAGGTGCTGGATTGGCTGAAGCTTTTGCTGGCCGAGGATCTGGATGCCGAGGATCTAAAGCGTGACAGCAAAAACGCTCTGCCGAAATTGCATGGGGCGCTTTTGAAGAATGAACAAGATGTGCATCTCTTCGAAAGACTGGCCTTTATGGCGCGGCGCGGTGGCTAAGGCCTAGCTGTCGCAGCTTGGCGAAAGCCGAGCCACCCCCTTGGCTTTGCAGGCCCGGCCGGATCTTGGCCGGGTTTTACTTTGGGGAATGGGGCTGTGCATGGCCAATTCTCAAAATTTCTGCCGCCTGATCTTTGCCAAAAGGACCGGTTCGGACTAAATCCCTAGGGACTCTGATAGTTCTGGATTTGCCCCATGCCTGTGACCTTGCGCCCCCTAACCTCTGATGATCGCCAATCCTGGGGCAAGCTTTGGGGCGCCTATCTGGAATTTTACGGCGCGACCCGCCCGCCGGAAATCTATGACCTGACCTTTGCGCGACTCCTGGATCCGGATCGGCCACAGCATGGCATTCTGGCGGAGCTGGATGGCGAAGCGGTGGGTTTGGTGCATTTCATCTTCCACGCCCATAACTGGCATGCGGCGGATGTCTGCTATCTACAAGATCTTTTCGCCCAACCGCATAGTCGCGGCAAAGGCGTTGGGCGCGCGTTAATCGAGGCGGTTTATGACCGTGCTGACGCGGCGGGGGCAGCGGATGTCTATTGGCTGACCCAGGATTTCAACACCACCGCCCGCGCCTTATATGATCAGGTCGCAGGAGTGACGCCATTCATAAAATACAGCCGGGCCGCAAAATGAAACCAAGGCTGGTTCTCGCTCTCGCGGCCAGCCTCTGCGCCGCTTGCTCTGCGCCTTTGGCGCAATCTCCGGCCAGTGATCCCCCTGCGGTTTTGGTGACGCAAAACACCATGGCCTTGCCACCAATGCCAAGCTTTGGGGCGCCGCGCCCCCTGCCCCTGAACCGGGCCAATAGCGATATGGCGCGCGATATATTGGATCTGACCTTTCGCACCGAACGCGATCAGGATCTGCCGGTTCTTACCCGTTTTGAGTCGCCCCTGACCCTTGCGGTGATCGGCCAAGTCACCCCGGATCTGACCCAAGAGCTGGACCGTCTTTTGCAACGTCTCAAACGCGAGGCGGGGCTAGATATCCAGCGGGTGGGTGCGGGCGAAAATCCTAGTCTCACCATAGAGGCGATCCGCCAAAAGGATCTGCAAAAGATCGTGCCAGGAGCGGGCTGTTTCGTTCTGCCCACGGCGATTAGCTTTAACAGTTTTGCGGCCAATACCCGGCGGTCGCAATTTCTGTGGTCGCGGCTGACCACCCGCGAAAAGGCGACGATTTTCCTACCCTCTGACACCAGCCGCCAGCGGATCCGCAATTGTCTTCATGAGGAACTAGCGCAGTCATTGGGGCCGATCAATGATCTGTTCCGGCTTGAGGACTCGGTGTTCAATGATGACGGCATGCATAATGTGCTGACCAGTTTCGATATGCTGGCCTTGCGCGCGATTTACGATCCGGCCTTGCACTCTGGCATGACCCGGCCCGAAGTCGCAGCGCATCTGCCCGAGATCTTGGATCGCCTGAACCCAGCCGGTCGCAAAATCCCAGCCGCGCCCTTGGCCGCAACCAGCCTCGCCTGGCGCGAAGCCTATCACCGCTCTCGGAGCTCCCAAGACCTGCTGATGCGTCTGCGCGCCGGAGAATATGCGGTGAGCCTGGCCGCCAAAGCCGGGTGGAGCGATACCCGGCTGGGCCTATCCTGGCTGAGCCTGGGCGATGCGCTTGCCCCTAGCTCGGATGCGGATGCCGAAGCCGCCTATGCAAATGCAGCGCGGATCTTTGCCCAGCGGCCCAATGGGGATATGGCGCAAATGCGGGCCGGCGCGGCTCTGGCCAGCTATGCCTTGATCAAAGGCGATTATGCCGGCGCGGCCCAGCTAGCAGAAAGACATCTGCCCGCAGCGCTGAAAGGCGAGGATGCCCAGCTGCTCACCACCCTCTATTTCCAAAAGAGCGAGGCGCTGAACGGGCTTGGCCAGCGGAACGCCTCCGTCAAAGCGGGGCTTGCTGGCTTGGCTTGGGCGCAATACGCCTATAAGACGCCTCAGGAAATTGTCAGCGCGGCAACCCGCATCGCTGAACAGGCCAAAAGAGGTGCCCCGTGATCATCATCCTATTCGCTCTGCTCGGCGCAGCCTATGGCGGCTTCAAAGCTAAGAAAAATGGCGGCAATCGCTGGGATATCGCGCAATATGCTGCCTCTTTCGCCATTGCCTGCGCAGTTTTAGGGCTGTTTGTCACGGTTATCCTTGGGCGCAGCGTCTAAGGCGCGAGCGCTCTGGGCAAAGCCGCGCCGCAGCGTTAGTCTGGCCGCATGTTTTTACCATTCTTCGACAATCTACGCGAGGCCGGGGTGCCGGTCAGTTTGCGGGAATATCTGAGCTTTCTCGATGCTCTGCGCGCCAATTTGGTGACCTATGACATTGAGGGGTTCCATTATCTCGCCCGCACCGCCATGGTCAAAGATGAGCGTAATCTTGACCGCTTTGACCGCGCCTTTTCCGCGACTTTCAAAGGGGTCGAGGCGCTGGATCTGGGCGAGATGCTGCAATCTGTGGAATTGCCCGAAGATTGGCTGAAAAAGCTGACCGAACGCTTTATGAGCGAAGAGGAAAAGGCCGAAATCGAAGCCATGGGCGGCTTTGACAAGCTGATGGAGACGCTCAAAGAACGGCTCAAAGAGCAAAAAGAGCGGCATCAAGGCGGCAATAAATGGATCGGCACGGCGGGCACCTCGCCCTATGGCGCTTATGGCTATAACCCGGAAGGGGTGCGGATCGGCCAGGACAAAAGCCGCCACCAGCGGGCGGTGAAGGTCTGGGATAAGCGCGAATTCAAGAATCTTGATGACACGATCGAGCTAGGCACGCGCAATATCAAAGTGGCGCTGAAACGCCTGCGCCGCTGGGCCCGCGATGGCGCCTCCGAAGAGCTGGATATCGACGGCACGATCCGCGCCACGGCCGAGCATGGCTATCTAGATGTGCAGACCCGGCCCGAGCGTCGAAATGCGGTGAAGGTTTTGCTCTTTCTCGATGTGGGCGGCTCGATGGATCCCTATATCAAAATCGTTGAGGAGCTTTTTTCCGCGGCCCGCGCCGAGTTCAAACATCTGGAATATTACTACTTTCATAATTGCCTTTATGAAGGCGTGTGGCGCGATAATGTCCGTCGTTGGCGCGAGCAGACCCCCACTTATGATGTGCTGCATACTTATGGCGCGGATTATAAATGCATCTTTGTGGGCGATGCCTCTATGTCGCCTTATGAGATCCTGTCCCCCGGCGGCGCCAATGAGCATTGGAATCCGGAGGCAGGCCAGGTTTGGCTAGAGCGCGCCAAGCATCAATGGCCCGATCACCTCTGGATCAACCCGATGCCTGAACGCCATTGGCAATATACCCAAAGCATCGGCCTAATCCGCGAAATTTTCGATGACCGCATGGTGCCCATGACCCTTGAGGGGATCGAGCGCGGCATGAAGATGCTGACCTGATAAGTTTGCTTAAATGAGGCAAGCATTATAAACTAGCCGAACTCATGAGGATGCATGGCCATGGTTCCCCTTGAAAAGCGTAATACCTCTATCTCGCTATCGGCGGCGAATTTGGACGAAGCCAACCGGCTAGGTCTCAATATTTCTGGGATAGCCGATGCAGCTTTGGAACGCGCCGTTTTAGAGGCGCGACGGCAAAATTGGCTCGAAGAAAATGCCGAAGCTTTTGCAGCACAATCAAAATGGCATGAGGAAAACGGCCACCCACTTGCCGAGATAATGGCAATTGGGGAAGATTCCGGTTGGAAAGCCTAAGCCGCTTTGACGTTGCACAGTATAATGGCACGTTATTCGTCATTGTCGAAAGCGAATTATTGCCTCCTGACTACGCTGTCGTTGGCATTCCACTTCTAACAAATTATCCGGCGATACGGTTATTGAACCCAACTATTAAGTATGATGGGCGTGACTATGTTCTTGCGACGAGGCTAATTGCGTCTGTACGCCGAAAAGCGCTCTCGCGTGTGGGATCGGTCTATACCCAAGGCGATGAAATCACTCGCGCAATCGATATTTTGATGTCGGGCGTCTGAAACGCTTTTGGACTACATCTACGACCAAGGCGCACGGGGGGCGCTGATATTGAAGCGCACGGATAGGACGCGGATGACGAAAGTCAGGGACACCGCCGAAAGCGCGATCAGATCCGCCTGCCATCCCATGACGGAGCCCAAAGCCACCAGCCCCGCTCCAACCAGGGCCGCCACTGCATAGAGCTCTTCGTGCAGCACCCGTGGGGTTTCGGCCACCAATATATCCCGCAGAGCGCCGCCGCCCACGCCCGAGATCACCCCCAAAAGCATCGCCGCGCCGGGGCCCAGATCATAGGCCAGGGCTTTGCTACAGCCCGAGACCGCAAAGACCCCCAGCCCAATTGCATCAAGGATCATCACCGGGCGATTGAGCCGCTCGATCACCGGATGCGCCAGAAAAGCCACCAGCGCCGAGCCCAGGGCCGCGGCCAAAAACCGGCCATCCTGCAATGTCGCCGGAGGTTGCGCCCCCAACAGCACATCGCGGATCGCCCCGCCCGCAAGCGCCGTGGCCAAAGCCAGCACGACGACCCCGAAAATATCCAGTTTCCGCCGCACCGCCAGCATGGCTCCGCTCAGGCCAAACACAAATGTCCCGGTGAGATCGACGATCAAGGGAATGGGCAGATTTTGCATGATCGCGCTCCGACTGGCTTTGGCGCTAGACTGCCGCGCCGCGTTGCCGGTGTCGAGCATCTTGCCCTACCCCGCCGCTGCCCCCATATGTCGCCCATGCTGAAACTGACCCCGATCCTCTTGGCCGTTCTTTATGGGATTGCCGTTTATGGCTTCTCCGCTTTTCGCACAAAGCGCGAGCTGGACGCGAAATCCACCGAATTGCTGGATCCCAGCTTGACCCCGGTCTTGCAGCGTTTGGCCAGCGCGCTGGATGTGCCAAAGGTCAAAGTCAGCATCTATCAGATCGACCCGGTCAATGGCTTGGCCGCGCCGGATGGGCGGATCTTTATCACCCGTGGCTTTTACCAGAAATTCCGCCAAGGCGAGGTCAGCGCCGAAGAGCTGGCCAGCGTGATCGCCCATGAGCTGGGCCATGTGGCGCTTGGCCATACGCGGCGGCGTCTGATCGATTTTTCCGGGCAAAACGCGCTGCGCACGGCTTTGGCGGTGTTTCTCAACCGGTTTTTGCCGGGTCTTGGGGCCATGGTCGCCGGGCTGCTGACCAGCCTATTGGCCGCGCGCATGTCCCGCGATGATGAATTCGAGGCCGATGCCTATGCCAGCGCCCTGCTGACCAAATCCGGCATTGGAACAGAGGCGCAGAAATCTCTGTTTCGCAAATTGGATGCGCTGACCAAATCGCAGGCCGGTTCTGCCCCAGCCTGGCTTTTGAGCCACCCCAAAACCCATGAGCGGATCAAAGCGATTGAAGCCCTAGAGGCCCGCTGGTCCCGCGCCTGAAAAAAGCGCCTTGCCCAGACGCGGCAGGCGCGCGCGTTTCAGATAGGCCCGGCCCTCTGACGGCCCTGCCCCCAGCGGCGCGAACGCCTCTGACACGGCCTGCGCAATATCGCTCGGCGCGTCCTGCCAAAGCTCCATCAGAAAATTATCCGGCGCGACCGGGCGCAGGCCATAACGCGCCAGGCTGCGAGCTGGGAAATCCTTGAGATTTTGGGTCAGCAAAATCTCTGCCCCACCCGCAATTGCCGCCGCTAGAACATGGCGATCATTTTCATCGGGCAGGGAAAGACTGTCTTCGGCACCGGGCCCGGGCGTTACCTCTGCAGCGGGCCAAGCAGCGCGGAGCAAGGCAATCTCCACATCTGCGGGCAGATTATCGCGGGCCGCCGCTCGACGCCATTCCTCTAGGATCCGCGGCGAGAAAAGCGGCGCGAACAGCCCCCGCTTTGCCGCGCCCATCAGGATTTCACGCTGTAGCGTCGGAAAGAGAACGCAGGCATCCAGCAGGGTCTTCATGATACCAGCCGGAACACCATCGCCTTTAGATAACCGCTTTCGGCCAAATGCGGATGCAGCGGATGGTCTGGCCCGGCAGCCCCTTGATAAATCAGCTGGCCCCAACGCCCCGCCCGGCCAATCCCGCGCAAACAAGCATTGCGGAATTTTTCCGGCGTTGCCGCATGCGAGCAAGAGCATAGGACAAGATAGCCACCAGGGGCCGTGAGCCGCGCCCCGGCCCGCGCCGCTTTCTCATAGGCGCGCAGCCCAGCTTCTAGCGCTTGCTTTGAGGGCGCAAAGGCCGGCGGATCGCAGACCACAATGTCAAACCGCGCGCCCTCTTCTTCCAGCGCATCCATGACCGAGAAGGCATCGCCTTTGCGCGTGGTGAAACGCTCGGCCAAGCCCATCGCTGCCGCGCCCTGCGCCGCGAGATCTAGGGCCGGGGCGGAGGCATCCACCGCTGTGACCTCTGCCGCGCCGCCCGCCAAAGCCGCCAACCCGAAACCGCCCACATGGGAAAAGATATCAAGAACCGTCGCCCCGGCGCTAAGCCCCTTCACAAAGCCATGATTGGGGCGCTGATCGTAAAAGAGCCCGGTCTTTTGCCCGCCGGTCAGATCAGCCAAATAGGTCGCGCCATTCATCTCCACCGGCAGCGGTGCCTCAACCGCGCCGCAAAGCACGGCGGATATGTCATCAAGTCCTTCTGCCGCCCGCGCCCTGCCAGAAGCGTTCTTGATCACTGTGCTGACCCCAGTCACCTCGCGCAACGCCGCCACCAGCGCCTCAAGCCGGGCATCGGCCCAAGCGGCATTGGGCTGGATCACCGCCGCATCGCCAAAACGATCAATGATCACGCCGGGCAGCCCGTCTGCTTCTGCATGGATCAAGCGATAAAACGGCGCGTCATAAATCCGGGAACGCATAGCCAGGGCCGAGGCCAGCTTTGCGGCAAACCAAGCCTGATCAATCACCGCTTCGGCATCGCGGTCCAGCATGCGCGCGATGATCTTGGAATTGGGCGTCACCGCCACCAGACCCAGCGGCGCACGCTCCGCATCTTCCAAAATCGCTAGGCTTCCCGGTGCCAAAGCCTTTGTGCGACGGTCGGTCACAAGCTCATCTGCATAAACCCAAGGCTGGCCCCAACGCAGCGCCCGCGCATTAGCTTTGGGCCGCAAACGCACCCGAGCCAAGGCTTTCTCGGTAGTTTCAAGAGCTTGGCCCATGAGAGACATCCTTTTCCTACGAAATCCTGCCCGCCGCGCCCGAGAGGCGCGAACCGGCGACAAAGCGCTAACTGAACCTCGCCCCCGTGACAAGTCGACACTTGAGGGTTAAATGTTAGCGGTAAAGGGACATGGAGGAAGGCCCCATGACCCGCCAGGAGGACCCCGTATGGCTTTGCACCCAGTGGTAAGCAAGGTAACTGATCAAATTCGTGAACGTAGCCAAGCCAGCCGTCAAACTTATCTGGAGCGGATGCGCGCTCAGGCCAGTGATGGCCCGCGCCGGGCGCATCTAAGCTGCGGGAATCTCGCCCATGCTTATGCGGCGATGGGCGACCAGAAAAAGACCCTGGCCGAAGAGCGCGCCCCCAATCTGGGGATTATCACCGCTTATAATGACATGCTTTCGGCGCATCAGCCCTTTGAGCGTTTTCCCGCGCTGATCAAGCAAGCTGCGCAGGAAATGGGCGCCACAGCCCAGGTGGCGGGCGGCGTGCCTGCCATGTGCGACGGGGTAACCCAGGGCCAGCCGGGGATGGAGCTTTCGCTGTTTTCCCGCGACGTGATCGCAATGGCCTCGGCGGTGGCGCTGTCCCATAACACGTTTGATGCGGCGCTTTATCTGGGCGTTTGCGATAAGATCGTGCCAGGGCTGATCATGGCGGCGGCGACTTTTGGGCATATTCCGGCGGTGTTTCTGCCTGCCGGCCCCATGGCGAGCGGCCTGTCCAATGACAAAAAGTCCGAGATCCGCAAGCAGTTTGCCCAAGGCGAGATCGGCCGCGATAAGCTGATGTCGGCGGAAATGGCCAGCTATCATAGCCCTGGCACCTGCACATTTTACGGCACTGCCAATACCAATCAGATGCTGATGGAATTTATGGGCCTGCATCTGCCGGGCTCCAGCTTTGTCAATCCGGGCCATGAGATGCGCGATTCGCTGACTATTGCTGGGGCGAAACAGGCTTTGGCCAATACCGCTCTTGCGGGGAGCTTCCGCCCGGCGGGCGAGATTTTGGATGAGCGGGCCTTTGTGAATGGCATGATCGGGCTCATGGCCACGGGCGGCTCCACCAATCTGGTGCTGCATCTGCCTGCGATGGCGCGGGCAGCTGGGGTGCTGCTGGATCTGCAAGATTTCGAGGCGCTGTCAGAGATCACCCCGCTCATGGCCAAGGTTTACCCAAATGGCATGGCCGATGTGAATCACTTCCACGCCGCCGGAGGGCTGGGCTATATGATCGGCCAGCTGATCGAGGCGGGGCTTTTGCATGAGGATGTGAATACGATCCTGGGCCAAGGCCTAAGCCAATTCGCGCAAGAACCTGTCTATGAAGGCGGCAAGCTTAGCTGGCGCCCGGCGGCGCGTGAGAGTCTCAATGACAAGATCCTGCGCCCCGTCAGCGACCCGTTCCAGCCCACAGGTGGTCTGAAGCAACTCAGCGGGCGTTTGGGTCGCGGCGTGATGAAGGTTTCCGCGGTCAAGCCCGAACATCGCGTGGTTGAGGCCCCGGTGCGGGTGTTCCACGACCAAGACTCGGTCAAGGACGCGTTTAAAGCAGGCGAATTCACTGGCGATACGGTGATTTTGGTGCGTTTCCAGGGCCCCCGCGCCAATGGCATGCCCGAGCTGCATGGCCTGACCCCAGTGCTCTCTGTGCTGCAAGATCGGGGCTACAAGGTCGCTCTGGTCACGGATGGCCGCATGTCAGGTGCCTCAGGCAAAGTCCCAGCGGCTATTCATGTGACACCAGAAGCCACAGAAGGCGGCGTTTTGGCCCGGATCCAGGATGGCGACATCATAAAAGTAGACGCGGAAACTGGAATATTAGAGACTACCCTAAGTGACGAAGTAATCAGTGCCCGTGCGCCAGCCCAACCGGATCTGAGCGCCAATGGCTTCGGCTTAGGGAGAGAGTTGTTTGAAGTTTTCCGATCCACGGTCGGCTCCGCCGCCGACGGTGCCGGGGTGGCTGTTGGCCAAGCTGAAAAATCGGCCCCGGCCGCAACCCCATCTGCCGCACACAAGGAGAGTTCCCATGATGCCGCATGAGGCAAGTGACAATCTGCGCGAAGTATGCGCTATGGCGCCGGTGATCCCGGTATTGATGATCCGCGATGCGGAGGTGGCCGAGCCTTTGGCCGAAGCCCTGCTTGATGGCGGACTTTATGCGCTGGAGGTGACCTTGCGCACTCCGGCGGCGCTGGAATGCATTCGGCGCATGTCGAAGATTGAAGGCGCGGTTGTGGGCGCGGGCACATTGCTGACCCCCAATGATGTGCAAGCGGCCCATGATGCTGGCGCCACTTTTGGCGTATCGCCCGGTCATACGCCAACGCTGCTTGCGGCTTGCGAGAGCGAAGGTCTGCCAATCATGCCAGGCGCGGGCACGGCCTCTGAGGTGATGTCGCTGCTTGAGCGCGGCTATGAGATGCAGAAATTCTTCCCGGCTGAGGCGGCGGGCGGTGTACCCATGCTGAAAAGCTGGTCAAGCCCGATCCCGAAAGTCAGCTTCTGCCCAACAGGTGGGATCAATCTGGAAAAGGCGAAAACCTATTTGGCCCTGCCAAATGTGGTTTGCGTGGGCGGCTCTTGGGTGGCACCGGATCATTTGGTCCAGGCCGGTGACTGGGATGCGATCCGCGATTTGGCGCGGGAAGCCAGCCAGCTCGGCAAGGCTGCTGAACCGGTCTAAGGCTTTGTCTTGGCGGCTAGTCTGCTCGGCGGCGCGTTTTAGGGCGCCGTTTTAGGGGCGCCTGGCGCGCCCGCCTCCTCTGCGGCGTGGCGCGTCGATCTGGCCTAAGCCTTCCCGGAGAACGTCGGTCATCGGATGATGCGGCGCGCCCGTGCCATAAAGCTCGAGCAAGGCCGCAATAGCCGCGCGCTGGTCTTGGCCATCGGGCAAAGACAAAGCCCAGTCGAAAAAGATCGTCCGACAATCGGCGGGGGTGATTGGATCGATGCGATAGCTCTCATAAATGAGGGCCTTGGGGTCGATCTGAGAGGGGCGAGCATCGGTCATTAAGCAGGCCCTTACGCCAGTTCGCGGCAAGGCTGCAAGCAAAGTAGGATGGGCAATTTGCCCATCTTCTGTTGGCCCGCCCGGGATGATG
Source organism: Mangrovicoccus sp. (assembly GCA_049603835.1). Classification (GTDB taxonomy): domain Bacteria; phylum Pseudomonadota; class Alphaproteobacteria; order Rhodobacterales; family Rhodobacteraceae; genus Mangrovicoccus. Next base: position 21,054 of record JBMYSZ010000014.1, on the reverse strand, counting down.
GGCAAATTGCCCATCCTACATTCATTGCAAGCCTTTCCCTTAAGCGGCGCTTTTACGACTCTTGCGCTTGCTCGCCCTGTGCCAGCCAAGGTTCAAGGGCTTGGTCGATCAATTGCGCCGCCACCCGCAAATCCAGATCCAACTGCACCTCTAACATATCGAGATCAGCGCAATCCGTGGCTGTCAGCAAAAGCCGCACCCCGCCCTCGCCTAGTTTATGCGGATCAAAGGGTGTCTCCGCCGCTAGGCTGCCCACCTGTTTCACAGCGGTGAAACGGCTATGCGCCTCGGCCAAGCGCTCGCGGATTTGCGGCGCGGCAAACTCGCTCTCGGCGCGCAATTGATAGGCCAAATTCGTATGCGCCTGGCCCGAAAGCAGCATCAGGGCAGAGGCAAAAAGCTCTATATCCTGCCCACCCCCGAAACCGCGCCGGGGTGTCCATAGATCCGGCCGTGGCTTTGCCTCCGCTAGCCTTTGGCGCATATCTTGCAAATCGCGCATCACTTGGCTGGGCTCCCGGGGCTGCGCGATGATATCTTGCCGGAAAGCATCAAAATCCTTTGCAAGCGACCCTGCCCCCGCAATGGGACGCGCGCGGGTCAGGGCCAGATGCTCCCATGTCCAGGCCTCGGTTTTCTGATAGCCTTGAAACGCGCGCCAGCTTGTGGCCACCGGGCCTTGCCGCCCCGATGGACGCAGCCGCATATCCACCTCATAAAGCCCGCCTTCCGCGGTTTTCGTGCTCAGCGCTGTGATCAAAGCCTGGGTAAAACGGGCATAATAGCGGCTGGCTGGCAGGGGTTTGCGACCCTGCGACATGTCATTGGGATCCGCATCATAAATCACGATCAAATCGAGATCCGAGGAAGGCCCCACCTGATACCCCCCAAGCGAGCCCATTCCGATGACGCAAGCCCCCCGCCCCGGCGGCGGCCCATGGCGGCGGGCGAATTCCGCTTCGACCTCGGGCCAAAGCCCGCGCAACACCGCTTCGGCCAGCTCCGTATATTCGCGCCCCGCCTGCCGCGCCGAAATCGCACCGCGCAAGAAATGCACCCCAATGCGGAAATGCCAGTCTTTGTGCCAACGCCGCGTGGCATCGAGCTTTTGCTCATAATCCGCCACATCATGTTCTAGCTGCAGTCCAAGATCGGCCAGCAGCGCCTGGGCTCCAGGCCATGGGGCAAAGAATTCGCCATCCACCACCGCATCCAAAACCTGACTATTGCGCGATAGATACTGCGCGAGCCCAGGCGAGGTAGACACAATCCCTACCAATAAATCGATCAAATGCGGATTTGCATCAAATAGCGAAAAGAGCTGCACGCCCGCCGGCAAGCCAGCAACAAAGCCCTCAAACCGCGACAGAGCCTCTTCGGGCCGGGGGGCTTTGCTAAATCCTTCGGCCAAAACAGGGATCAGACGCCGCAACAGCCCGCGCGCGCGCTCGGACCGCAAGGCTGGATACCGGTCCCAGGCTTGGATTTTCTCTGCAAGTTCGGGCGAATTGGTCTCACGCGCCGGTTTCGAATGCTGGTCCTGGCTAAACAACGGCTCGGTCAGGCAATGGACCTCTTCCATGATCTCCGACAATTCCCGCCGTAAACTGGCGGCATCGGCGGCTCCGAGAAATGCGGCAAGCCGCGCCCAGCTTTCGGGATTTGCAGGCAGGCTATGGGTTTGAGCATCCGCCACCATCTGCACCCGGTTTTCGATCTGCCTCAAACGGCGGTAATGCCGGGTCAACCGGGTCGCATCCTCGCGGGTGACCCATCCCTTGCGGCACAGCATTTCCAACCCGTCGCAAGTGCCCTTGACCCGAAGCTCTGGATCCCGCCCCCCGGCGATCAATTGCCGGGTCTGGGTGAAGAACTCGATCTGCCGAATGCCGCCGCGCCCGAGCTTTACACTCACCCCGTCCAGCGCCTCGGCCGCGCTATTATCCAGCTGGCCCTTCTCCACCCGGATCTTTCCGCGCATATCCTGGATCTCGGCCACTGTGGCGAAATCCAGCAGCTTTCGCCAAACAAAGGGCCGAATATCGCGCAGAAATTCCCGTCCGGCCCGACGATCCCCGGCACAAGGCCGCGCTTTGATAAAGGCCGCCCGCTCCCATGTGCGGCCCAGGCTTTCATAATAGCGCATGGCCGAACTCATGGGCACCGCTACCGGATTCACCGAAGGGTCAGGCCGCAAGCGCAAATCAGTGCGGAACACATATCCCTCTGCCGTGCGCTCGGATAATATCGCCATGGCCCGGCGCAAGGCTTTGACATAGAGCGGCTTGGCCTCTTGCCGCGCTTGCGGGGCGAAATCTTCATCAGCGAAAAGGCAAATAAGGTCGATGTCAGAGGAATAATTCAGCTCAGAGGCGCCCATTTTCCCCATGGCCAAAGCACAAAGCCCCGCGGCCCGGTCTAGATCCTCTGGCCCAAGACCCGGCAGTTTGCCCGTCTCAAGAAGCGGCTTCACCTGGGATTTCAGCGCCAAATCCACCGACATATCCGCCAACCCAGTCAAAGCGCCAGTGACCTGCTCTAGCCCCCAAATGCCGCCGCAATCCATCAGCGCCACCCACAAAGCCATGCGCCGCTTTGCCTGGCGCAATTGCCGCCCCAAAGCCTCGGGCGTCTGAAGGCAGAGCCCGTCTAAGATGCCCTGCGCCACCGCCTCGGCATCGCCATGAGCCGCCTCAATCAGCCAATCCTTTTCCGCAGCCATCGCGCCAGAGAGAAAGGGGCTACAAGCCGCAACCGCATGCAGAAAATCGACCAGCTCGCTCGGCAAATCGCCAAAGGTCAGATCCGCCCCACAAGCAGTGTCATAGGGGCGTGGAGTTTCGCGAAGCTCTGTGACAAGAGACATGCTTGATCCCTTAGGCTAGAGGGGCGTCCTTTGGCATTTGATAGGAAGATTGTGATGAGCAAAAGCCTAAAGCGCGTGATTGCAGCCCTGGAAATCGCTGGGATCACGGAAAAACCGCGAGAAATGCCTGGTGAAACACGTACCGCGCAGCAAGCCGCGGATGAGCTGGGCTGTCAGGTGGCTCAAATTGCCATATCGATCATTTTTCACGGCCAGGCCTCGGATCAAATGCTGCTCTTTATCACCAGTGGCGCCAATCTGGTCTGCCCGGATATGGCAAGTGACGTGGCGGGCGAGGCTCTGGGCAAGGCTGATGCCGGTCTGATCCGGGCCCGCACGGGCTTTGCCATTGGCGGCGTTTCTCCAGTGGGGCATTTGACCGAGCCACGGGTCTTTTTCGATCCGCATCTGATGGAGTTTCCGCAGATTTGGGCTGCAGCGGGAACACCACGTCATCTTTTTGGCGTTTCTCCCGCGAATTTACGAAAGATCACTAGCGCCGAGTTGGCTGAATTCACCAAGTACACGGCTTTAATTCCACCCCTTAAAGGCGTCCTAACGCCTTTCAATTTCGCACCCCCAAAAAATGTGAAGTTTATTCACATAAGGTCTTGAAGAATGTTCAGCCCATTCACATCTATGGGATGTGAATGGAGTTCACATAAAAAGAACAACGCTTTGGAGACCATTATGATACCCGCACCAACCACCGATCTTAACTGGCTTGCCCGCGCCGAACTTTGGCTTGACCAACGCGGCAAAGGCGCATGGATCGCGCTGACCGTACTAAGCTTCATCTTCTTTTGGCCGATGGGCCTGGCACTTCTGGCTTACATGATCTGGGGAAAAAACATGTTCAAATGCAAAAAATCACGCCATAAATTCAGCCGCCATGCTTTCAAAAGTTCGGGCAATAGCGCCTTTGACGCTTACAAAGCCGAAACCCTGCGCCGCCTGGAAGATGAGCAAGACAGCTTCCAAGAATTCCTTAAACGTCTGCGCGACGCCAAAGACAAAGCGGAATTCGACCAATTCATGGCGGATCGGGACAAAGGCGATACAGCCCCCGCAAACAACGACTATATGTAAGATTAATCACGCCGCATGGCCCGCCTCTGGGCCATGCCGGCCAAGTCCGCAAACACCAAACCAATGAGAGAGAAAATGTCGATTTCTGAACCAGACTGGGGCCTGCCCGATCCTGATGAGGCGTCGGAGTTTTACGAGGGCGTTCCGGCCAAACGGCTCTTTGCCTGGATAATCGATAGCGTTTTGACCTTTGGGATCAGCCTGCTTTTGGTGCCCTTCACGGCTTTCACCGCGATTTTCTATTTTCTGCCGCTTTGGGCATTGGTGAGCCTCGTCTATCGGATCGTGACGATTTCCCGTAGCTCGGCGACGCCTGGCATGCGGCTCATGGCGATCGAGTTTCGCAGCTTTCAGGGGCATAAATTCGACCTGACTTTGGCGATCCTGCATAGCCTGGCTTATGTGGTGATGTTCTCGATTTTCATCATCCAGGCCGTGTCGATCATCTTGATGATCACGAATGACCGGGGCCAAGGTTTGCATGACCTGATTTTAGGGACGACAGCCATAAACCGACCGGCCGAATAGCTGCATATTGCAAAAGTGCATTTTGCGAAAGCATTGCAAAATGCACATGACCCAAAGCCGAAAATCTATCCTTTGGTCGCAATTGATTGTTTTTTCAGCAGCTACTTAGATTTTTTTAAGATTAATCTCGCAGGTGTCATTTAATCGCATGATGGTTTGGCCAAGTTTAAGGCGGATAAACCCGGCCTTAAGACCTGATTTGACAAGTATAAACCGTTCTTCGCAGCGGTTCCTTGCCGACTTAACACAGGGCTTGGCCTTCGCCTCTCGCATTGCTAATCTCGGCCCGGAGGGGGAAAACCACAGGATACTATGCGCCACAGCCTTCCAATCGCGCCTCAGTTTTACGTAACTGCACCTCAACCTTGCCCGTATTTGGCAGGGCGGATGGAGCGTAAGCTATTTACGGCTCTGCAGGGCGAATTTTCTGAGACTTTGAACGACGCTTTGTCCAAACAGGGCTTTCGTCGGTCACAAAATGTGCTGTATCGCCCGTCTTGCGCGGAATGCACGGCCTGCCTGTCTGCGCGCATCCGCGTGGCCGATTTCGCACCTCGCCGTAGCCAAAAGCGCACGATTCGTAAGAATGCTGATCTTACCCGCCGCGCGACCTCGCCTTGGGCCACCGAAGAACAATTTTCCCTCTTCCGCGCCTATTTGGATAGTCGTCACGCAGATGGCGGCATGGCGGATATGGATATCTTTGAATTCGCCGCCATGGTCGAAGAAACGCCCATTCGCTCGCGCATCATCGAATACGCAAAGACCGAAAGCGATGAGAGCACCGACTTGCTGGCTGTGTGTCTGACTGATGTGCTCGATGACGGTCTGTCTATGGTCTATTCCTTCTATGCGCCCGAAGAACAGCATCGCAGCTTGGGCACATATGTTATCCTAGATCATGTGGAAATCGCCCGGGAGGCTGGCCTCCCTTATGTCTATCTTGGCTATTGGGTGCCCGGCAGCCCGAAAATGGCGTATAAAGCGAATTTTGACGCGGTCGAAATCTATAAAGGCGGCCGTTGGACTGATATTGGCGACCCCGACACCCATACGGGCGAGGCGCATCCGCTTTCCATCGATCCAATCGCCGAGCAAGTGGCCAAAATCAGCCTACCGGACACCGTCGCCGCCAAATCAAAGCGCTAGCCAGATCAAAACTGCGCAAAAATGCGGCCATCCTTGGCAGTCGTTACGCAAACACACCCGGTCGCGCAACTTTTGCAAAGCTTTTCCCAGCAAAGCGACAGTTTTGATGGCAATCGGCTCTTGACCTCGCCGCGCCATCTCGTTACCTGCGCAATACCAAATGAGGGATGACCAAATGCGTCAACTAATCGTCGTCGTACTAGGAGACATGCGCAGGGGCCGGTAACGGATTGCCTTAACCCTCTCCTGCGCCCCCGAGTAACTCCGGGGGTTTTTTTATGGCCAAACGATAAGACGTGGAAATCCCGAGAGACCCGATCTGGACGGAGCGATAAGATGACCAAGATGACCGGCGCGAAAATGGTGGTTCAAGCCCTCAAGGATCAGGGTGTTGAGGTGGTGTTTGGCTATCCTGGCGGCGCTGTCCTTCCGATTTATGACGAGATTTTCCAGCAAAACGAAATCCGCCACATCCTGGTGCGCCATGAACAAGGTGCCGTGCATGCGGCCGAAGGCTATGCCCGCTCCACCGGCAAGGTTGGGGTTGCGCTGGTCACCTCGGGCCCAGGTGCCACGAATGCCGTTACCGGCCTGACCGATGCTCTGATGGACTCGATCCCGATCGTTGTTCTTTCGGGCCAGGTGCCGACTTTCATGATCGGCAATGACGCGTTCCAAGAGGCTGATACTGTTGGCATCACCCGCCCCTGCACCAAGCATAACTGGCTGGTAAAAGAGACCAGCAGCCTGTCCAACACGATCCATCAGGCATTCCATGTGGCACGCAATGGCCGCCCTGGCCCGGTTTTGGTGGATATTCCGAAGGATGTGCAGTTCGCCTCGGATCAATACACGCCGATCGCAAAGGCCAAGACCAGCCATTACCAGCCCAAGGTCAAAGGCGATATCGACCAGATCACCAAAATGGTCGAGCTGATGGAAACTGCGGCGCGCCCGATTTTCTACACGGGCGGCGGCGTAATCAATTCCGGCCCAGCGGCGAGCCAGCTTTTGCGTGAATTCGTGGCTGCAACGGGCTTTCCTATCACCTCTACCCTGATGGGTCTTGGCGCTTATCCGGCCTCCGGCGAAGCCTGGCTGGGCATGCTCGGCATGCATGGGCTTTATGAGGCCAATCTGGCCATGCATGGCTGCGATGTGATGATCAATATCGGCGCCCGCTTCGATGACCGCATCACCGGCCGAGTTCAGGATTTCAGCCCGAAATCCACCAAAGTGCATATCGATATCGACCCCAGCTCGATCAACAAAGTGATCCATGCGGAAGTCCCGATCATCGGCGATGTGGCCCATATCCTCGAAGACGCACTGCGGATTTGGAAAGCCCGTGGACGCAAAACCAACAAAGAAGGTCTGGCGAAATGGTGGGCGCAGATCAATGAATGGCGCAAGGTCGAATGTCTGAATTACAAAAATTCCGAGACCACGATCAAACCGCAATATGCGCTGCAGCGACTTGAGGCTCTGACCAAGGACAAAAACCGCTATATCACCACCGAAGTGGGCCAGCACCAAATGTGGGCGGCGCAGTTCCTGGGCTTTGAGGAACCCAATCGCTGGATGACCTCGGGCGGTCTGGGCACGATGGGCTATGGCACCCCCGCCTCGATCGGGGTGCAGGTTGCCCATCCCGATGCATTGGTCATCAATGTGGCCGGCGAGGCCTCTTGGCTGATGAATATGCAGGAAATGGGCACAGCGGTGCAGTTCAATCTGCCGGTCAAGCAGTTCATCCTCAATAATGAACGTCTGGGCATGGTGCGCCAGTGGCAGCAGCTGCTGCATGGCGAACGCTATAGCCATTCCTGGTCCGAAGCTCTGCCCGATTTCGTTAAGCTCGCCGAGGCTTTCGGAGCCAAAGGCATCATCTGTAAGGATCCCGCAGATCTCGATGACGCGATCATGGAAATGATCAATTACGACGGGCCGGTAATCTTCGATTGCTTGGTGGAGAAACACGAAAACTGCTTCCCGATGATCCCCTCGGGCGAGCCGCATAACAAAATGCTCTTGGGCGATGTGGCCGCAACGGACGCTATTAAAGGCGGCGGCGCGGTTCTGGTTTAACCAACCATCCCTTTCGCGCGGGCCAATCTTGCTGGCCCGCCCCTTTCCCAGATCATTAGGAATACCCCTATGTCCCCGCTGCATATCAAAAAAGGCTCGTCCAAACATTCTGCCTATGACCTGCGCTCCCATATGAGCGACATGCTCGAACGCCATACCCTGACCGTTGTCGTCGATAACGAAGCCGGGGTTCTGGCGCGCGTCATCGGCCTGTTTTCCGGCCGCGGCTATAATATCGACAGCCTCACCGTGGCCGAAATCGACCATGCGGAAACCCGCTCGCGCATCACCATCGTGACCACTGGTACACCGCAGGTTATCCAGCAAATCAAAGCCCAGCTGGCGCGGATGGTGCCGGTGCATGACGTGCATGACCTGACCGCCGAAGGCGCATCAGTCGAGCGCGAACTCGCCCTTCTTAAAGTCGCCAGCGATGGTGAAAAACGGGTCGAAGCCCTGCGCCTGGCGGATATCTTCCGCGCGAAAGTGGTCGATACCACACTGACCAGCTTCATCTTTGAGATCACCGGTACGCCAGAAAAAGTCGATGCCTTTGCCGATCTCATGGGCCCGCTCGGCCTGGTGGAAGTGGCCCGCACCGGCGTCGCCGCCCTCTCGCGCGGCGCCGAAGGCTAAAGCCTCAAAGCTGTTTCTTGGTGGGTCCAGAGCCACCCCCTCGCCGATATAGCACAATATCCGACATCACAGACCCACGAAAACCTGGCAGAAATGCCGGGTTTTCAATCATTGGAATGGGCGCAGCCGCGCCCTCCACATAATAGCGCCCCCATCCTGCCACGAAAAAAGGTCTCCCAAAAAAACGGGAGACCTCAGTTACAAAGTCCAGGTACTTTTTTGAATGCTCGATATGTTTATGGTGTTCTGCCTGCGACCTGGTCTGGTGAGGGGCTCCCGCAGGGAGAGCCCCAATCTCTTAGCTACAGCCCGATGTCGCGCCGCAAGTATTGCACTTCATGCAGGTCCCGTTGCGCACCAAGGTGTAATTGCCGCAATCGCCGCAAGGATCGCCCTCATAGCCCTGCATTTTCGCTTTCGCCCGCGCATCCGGGGTCGGCATTTCGGTCATGTTGCTCTGAGGGTCCAGGGTGCGGATCATCGTGTCCATATCAAGGCTGGCATCCATTCGGACCACTCCAGCACCTGCAACCAAATCTTGCGGCAAGCGATTGCGTAGATATCCGGTAGAGCTGATCTCGCGCAGGACTTCTAGCGATTTACTCGCCGCCACTTCCGAGACCGGCGCAATATTGCTATCCGCGTCGTCATCGGATTTGCCTTCGGCCTCGCCACCGCCAAGCGCATCAAACCGCGCCCCTTCCGGCGCCACATGGGCCAGATCCGTGCGATCAAGATAGCTCACCGCCAATTCCCGGAAGATATAATCGAGGATCGATGTCGCGTTTTTGATCGAGTCATTGCCCTGCACCATCCCTGCCGGCTCAAACCGGGTAAAGGTAAAGGCATCGACGAATTCCTCTAGCGGCACGCCATATTGCAGCCCGACCGAGACAGCGATGGCAAAATTATTCATCATCGCCCGGAAGCCAGCGCCCTCTTTGTGCATATCGATAAAGATCTCGCCCAGAGAGCCGTCTTTATACTCACCCGTGCGCAGATAGACTTTATGCCCGCCGACAATTGCCTTTTGGGTATAGCCTTTGCGACGCTCTGGCAGTTTCTCGCGCAGGGCCCGCACTTCTTTATAGACAATCTTTTCGACGATCTTCTCGGCCAGGACTTGCGCCTTTTCCGAGTGGCTGCCGGTTTCCAGCACTTCCGCCGCCTCGTCATCATCCTCGACCAGGGCCGCCGCCAAAGGCTGAGACAGTTTCGAACCATCGCGATACAGCGCATTTGCCTTCACGCCCAGGGACCAGGAATGCTCATAGGCTTTCTGGCAATCCTCGATGCCTGCATCATTGGGCATATTGATGGTTTTAGAAATCGCACCCGAGATAAAGCTTTGGGCGGCCGCCATCATTTCGATATGCGCATTGACGGAGAGGAACCGCTTGCCCTTCTTGCCGCAAGCATTGGCGCAATCAAAGATCGCCACATGCTCCGCGCTCAGATGCGGCGCGCCTTCTACGGTCATGGTGCCGCAGACATAGTCATTGGCCGCCTCGATCTGATCACGGGTGAAACCCAGATGGGTCAGCATATCGAAACCAGGATCGGCCATTTGCGCCGCCGGAAGACCCAGCACATTCTGGCAGAATTCCGCGCCTAAGGTCCATTGGTTGAACACAAAGCGGATATCGAAAGCCGAGGGCAGCGCCGCTTCGATTTTGTCCAGCTCTGCCTTGCCAAAGCCATGGCCGATCAGCGCGGTATGGTCGATCCCCGGTGCTTCCGCCAGCGAGCCATGGCCCACCGCATATTGCTCGATCTCCGAGATCTGCTGCGGGGTATAGCCCAGACCTTCTAGCGCGGCCGGCACCGAGCGGTTGATGATCTTGAAATAGCCGCCGCCGGCCAGCTTTTTGAACTTCACCAGAGCAAAATCAGGCTCAATCCCCGTTGTGTCGCAATCCATCACTAGGCCGATTGTACCGGTGGGTGCGATCACGGTTGCTTGCGCATTGCGATAACCATGCTGCTCGCCCAGGCGCAGCGCCTCGTCCCAGGCCTCGGTGGCCAAGGTGATCAAGCTTTGATCCGGGCAGTTCACATGGTCGAGCGGCACAGGACGCACGGCCAGAGCCTCATAGCCATCATCGGCGCCATGGGCCGCGCGGCGGTGATTGCGGATCACCCGCAGCATATGTTTCGCATTACGCTTATAGCCTGGGAACGCGCCAAGCTCGCCCGCCATTTCAGCGGAGGTCGCATAGGCCACCCCAGTCATCATCGCGGTCAGCGCACCGCAAAGAGCCCGGCCTTCTGGGCTGTCATAGCTATGGCCCATGGTCATCAACAGGCCGCCAATATTGGCATAGCCCAGGCCCAGAGTACGGAAATCATAGGATCCTTTGGCAATTTCCTTGGACGGGAATTGCGCCATCATCACGCTGATTTCCAGCGTCACAGTCCAAAGACGGGTCGCGTGCAGATAGTCCTCGGCCTGGAATTTGCCATCCTTAAGGAAGGTCAGCAAATTCATCGAAGCCAGGTTACACGCCGTGTCATCCAGGAACATATATTCCGAGCACGGGTTCGAGCCGCGGATCTGCCCATCTTCGGGGCAAGTATGCCAGGCATTCACCGTGTCATGGAATTGGATGCCCGGATCAGCGCAGGCCCAAGCCGCATGGCCGATTTGCTCCCACAGATCGCGGGCTTTGATGGTCTTTGCAACTTTGCCATCTGTTCGGCGCAGCAGCTCCCAATCGGCATCATTTTCCACGGCTTTCAAGAAGGCATCCGTGACCCGCACCGAGTTATTCGAGTTCTGCCCCGAAACAGAGGCATAGGCTTCGCTATCCCAATCCGTGTTATAGGTGGGGAATTCGATCGAGGAGTAGCCCTGACGCGCATACTGCAACACGCGATTGATATATGTCTCAGGGATAGCGGACTTCTTGGCCGTGCGGATTGCGGATTTCAGCCCTCGGTTTTGCTTCGGGTCCGTCGCATCGGCGATATCCCCATCCCAAGAATTGATCGCCGCGAAGATTTCGTTCAGCTTGGCTTCATGCATCTTAGAGCCAGCCACCAGGCTTGCCACTTTCTGCTCTTCTTTTACCTTCCAGCTAACGAATTCTTCGATATCTGGGTGATCCGCATCGCAGATCACCATTTTGGCCGCGCGCCGGGTCGTGCCGCCCGACTTGATCGCGCCCGCTGCTCGATCGCCGATTTTCAGGAAACCCATCAAACCGGAGCTCTTGCCGCCCCCGGAGAGCTCTTCGCCCTCAGCCCGGAGGCTTGAAAAGTTCGTGCCCGTGCCCGAGCCATATTTGAACAGGCGCGCTTCACGGACCCAAAGATCCATAATCCCGCCTTCATTCACCAGATCATCGGACACCGATTGGATGAAACACGCATGAGGCTGCGGATGCTCATAAGCGGATTTCGACTTCACCATTTTATGGGTGAACGGATCCACATAGAAATGGCCCTGGCTCGGACCATCAATGCCATAGGCCCAGTGCAGGCCGGTATTGAACCATTGCGGCGAATTCGGCGCTGCCATCTGCTGAGCCAGCATATAGCGCATCTCGTCGAAATAGGCCCGGGCATCGGCCTCGGTGGTGAAATAGCCGCCCTTCCAGCCCCAATAGGCCCAAGCGCCCGCCAAACGATCAAAGACCTGCCGCGCCGAAGTTTCGCCACCGAACCGCTCTGCCTCAGGCAGCTCCGCCAGCGCCTCTTCATCGGGAACAGAGCGCCACAGGAATTCCGGCACCCCCTCTTCGGCCACGCGCTTTAGCTTTGCGGCGATGCCAGCTTTGCGGAAATATTTCTGCGCAATCACATCCGAGGCCACTTGGCTCCAGCTTTCAGGCACTTCAACTTCTTCTAAGCGGAAAACAATCGTCCCATCGGGATTGCGGATTTCCGAAGCGGTCGTGGTGAAAGCCAGATCCGCATAAGCATCCGCGGCATGGGAGGTGAATTTGCGCTCTATTTTCATTTGTGCCCCTGAAGGTCTGTCTTTGTCTTGGATCGGCAGGGCGGCGGCGGGCGCCCCTAGCCAGGGTTCATTCGGCGCGAAGGATCCCTGTGCGGTCCAGGCGGATCGCAAGATCTAGGGTTCTGCTTCGTCTTCTATTTCCTAGCGGGACACCACATATTGTGTTGGTCCGTCGCTATGAAGCTAAAAAAGCCATAATCGGGGAGTCGGTCAACACCCTTTTTCGCTAATTCTAGCTGTTTTTTTCGTTGACACTACTAAGGCTAGTGGAAGCCCCAGATCTAGGAAGCCAGATATATATCCACTCAAGATAAAGCATATCTTGTGGATTACTCGGCCCAGGCCTTGATTTTGCTTGGCTCATTGGCCCGGCGCCTGGGGACGACTCATCTTTGAGGGCTACACTAGATCTAGTGGCGGCACTCAGGCCGCCACCAATAAGACCCGCTCGGTTGTCCATGCTATCGCCACGGCACCGATCATCAGTAGCGTCGCTATCCTTGCGACATGCAAGCTGCCGGTGGAAAGACGCCCTATCCCATAGGCCAAGAGCAGCACCGCGCCGACAAACAAGATCTGCCCCAGCTCAACCCCAAGATTGAAGGCCAAGAGCGCCAGGGTTTCTTGCCGTGCTGGCAAACCCACCTCTGACAAAGCACTGGCAAAGCCCAGCCCATGCAGCAGCCCAAAGCCGATGGTCAGCCCGATTTCGCGGCGACCGACTTCGACCCCCAGCCAGGCTTCGCGGGCGAGAAAGACAATGGAGAGGGCAATCGAGGCCTCTACCGGCGCAATCGGCAAGCTCACATGACCCAGCGCGGCCAGGATCAGGGTCACACTATGGCCAAGGGTAAAAGCGGTGATCAGCCACCAGATCTGCCGCGCCCGCGCCATGAGCAGTAGACAAAAGACAAAGGCCAGATGGTCGAGCCCGCCCAGCACATGTTCGACGCCCGAAATCAAATAGGTGAAGCCGATATCATGCCATGGCAGTTTTTCGGGCCAAATCAGGCTCATGGGCAAAGCGACCCCAAGAGGCCCAGCCTGCAGGATCGTATCCAAGCCCCCCGCATCGCTAAGCACCAGCAGTCGTGTCATTTCCAACCGCCAGGGCAAAAGTAGCGCGCCGCTATTGCTATCGCAGTGCATGGATAGGCTCAGCCGCGCTTCGCGAATGGCTTGGTCCAGTTCCATGGGTTTAATCGCGCGACAGCTCTCGGGCAGAATCGGCGCTGAAATCTCCGCCATACCGGAAAAGCGGAACTGTAGATCGATCCGCCCGGCTTGGCTTTGGGCGGTGACCTGAGCCAGCCCTAAATCCGCATCTGGGGTAGTCAAGCTATCCGGGGCAAAGCCCGTGGGCAAAGGCGGGCCTTCGATCACCACCCCGAAATGCGCCGCCGCAGGGCTAGCTAGCGCCAAAAGCAAAAGCAGCAGCCGGATCACTCCTCACCCCCAGCCAGCGCCGCGCCATAGTCCGCCTCCCCCGGTTCGGGCAGGGAAATCTCATAGCCTTGGCGCAAACGCTCTAGCGCCTCGTCCCGGGCATCTTGTCGGTAAAGCGCCCGCCAGTCTTCGCGCAGTCGCGCGGCGAGATCTGCATCGGGCAAGGGCTTTGGCTCATGGACCTCATAGAGCCGCACCAAATGCCAGCCACGCCCCGATTGCACTGGTCCAAACCACGGGCCCGGCTCTGCGTCGCGCAAGCTTTTGCTGAAATCATGCCCCAGCACGGTTTGCAGCTGGACGGTCGCATAGGCCTGCATATCCTCGCCCAACCAAAACGCCTCTGGTCCTTTGGCAATCATCGGCCCACCCGCGTCATAGACCGCCAAAGCCTCCTGCGCTGCTGCGCGATCCTCGCCGAAGAATCGATGCTCAAAGGAAAAGCGCTTCACCGTTTTATAGCGCATAGGGTTAGAGGCCTGGAGATCCGCCAAATCCTCGGCCCTGGGCTCGGGTGCCTCGCTGGCCAAAAGATATTCCATCTTATCAATCAGCCGCGCGCGGATCTTTGCATCTTGCAAATGCAGCCCCACCGCCACCGCCTCGCGCAGCAGGATCTCATCATCGGCAAAGCGCCCAATCAGCCGCGCCGCTTGATCCGGCTCTAGCCTAGCGCCTATCAGCGCCTCGCGGTTTTGCACCACAATTGCGGCGGTCTCGGGGGAAATGTCTATCACCGGGCGTTCGGGCGCCGCGCGCCAGGCATTCAGGGCAAAGATGACCACCCCAAATCCGAGAAACCAGACCAGCGGATCGAGACGCATAATTAGGTTCTTCATGGCATATCGGGCCGCCCCGGATCGAGGCGGCCCCGCTCCTTACTCTTTACCGTCATCCAAAATGGCCGGGTTGATATAGTCATCCGGGAAACCGCGCTTTTTCATGGCCAGGCCATTGAGGCATTGCCGCATCACAGCCTTTGAGTTCTGCACCGAGGTATAGCCGGGATCGCGTTCGGGACGTAGCTCGACGATTTCCATGCCGACCACATCCAGCTCGTGACACATGCGGCGGATGGTTGGTAGGATCTCGCGCATATACATGCCGCCCGGCTCGGGGGTGGAGGTGCCGGGGATAAAGGCCGGGTCAACCACATCCACATCGAAGCTGAGGAAGACGGGTTTGCCATTGGCTTTCGCCTCGCTCAGGATGGTTTCCAAAGTCGGGCCCCAGCCATTGCGGTCGATCTCCACCTGCATGTGATAGCGCAGGCCTTGTTCCTGGTTCCAGGCAACGCCATCGAGATCGGTGGAGTTCGGACCACGCAGGCCGATTTGGGTCACATCATTGCCGTCGATCAAGCCATCTTCGATCAGTTTACGCACCGGATTGCCATGGGTGTTGAACACGCCAAAACCCACCGGGGCCTGATCCGCATGGGCGTCGAAATGGATGATCTGAAGGTTCTTTTTGCCATACACATCCGTCAGCCCCGCCGCATCGGGGTACATCAGACCATGGCCACCCCCGACAATGATCGGGAATGTACGCTTGCCGTTTTCCAGTTCGACGCCCGCAACCTCGGCCACGAAATTGCGAACTTCGGGGATAGAGGCCTCCATCGACAGAGGATGTACCGGCGCATCGCCGTAATCGACAATGGTCAGCTCATCCAGCGCCGCCAAACCGCTATCAAGCTCGGGCATATGCAGGCCCCAATTGTGATAGACCTCTGATTTCATCGGCGCGCGCATTTCCATCGGGCCGTAAGACTGTACCCGCATCCCGTTGAAGAACTCGGCACCGAAAATTGCCACCTCCACTTCGCCGGCTTTCAGATCTTCGGGGGTCAAAGCCACTGGCAGATGGAAAAAGGTCGGCATGCCCACCCAAGGAAAGCCGCCGACAAAGCGCTGAATATTGATCGGGCCGGGCTCACGGCCCTCTTGCAGATCATCGCGCATTTTCTTCCACAGATTATAGGTAGGATCATTGCGGTTCATGCGAATGAGCGGCTCTTCATCCGCCTCGATCGGCGCCATTTCATCGGGCTCATTCACAGACATGATCTGTGCCGATGCGGCAAGCGGGCAAAGCGCGGTGGCGGCCAGAAGGGCCAGGAGAGCGGGTTTCAAGACTGGTTTCATGGCTGTTTTCATTGGGGGAGGATCCCTATCTTAGGCAAAATTAGTAAAACTGGACGAGTTCAGCGACTGTGTGATCGATAATCCCAGCCAGCAGTTGATCGGCATCATCAGCGCAGGCATCGCCGATCTGATCTGCGAATTCGGCTTGGATTTCCTCGGCTTCTACATCGGTCAGATCGAGGCTCAGGAAATCGATGGCGCGGTTATTGAGCGAGACCGCGATCATCAGCTCAACAATATCGAGGATCTTTTCCTCATCCGCACCATATTGCGCCACAAGGCTGGTGCAGCTCAGATGTAGATAAGCCTGCGCCTCGGCCAAAATAGCGTCAACGCTTTGCTCTTCGGCGGTGGCTTGGGCGGGGACGATGGCGGCGGCGCAAAGAAAGGCGGCCAGATAGGTAAGGTTACGGATCATGGCCTGCCCCTATTTCTTACGTTTATTCTTAGAAACGCCACCGATAATGGCGCCCGCCACAGCGGCATTGCGTACGGATTTTTTGCTGCCACCCAAAAGCGCCGTGACGCCTGCGCTCATGGCAGCGCCGCGCAATGGGCCCGCCTGAAGCGAATTGCCCGCAATGGCAAAGCCGGTCACAAAGACCAAAGTTAGGATCAGAGGGGTCTTCATGGAGCCTCCTGGCATGGGTGTTAGAAGAAAAGGCGCAATCGCAGCCCAAGCACCACATCGCTGTCGCGGGTGCTAAAGGCCGGGTCTTTGACCAGTTGGATATCGGGGGTGATTTCAAGGAAGCGAGAGATTTGCGCTTTGTAGAAAATCTCTAGCCCCTGTTCGGGATCAAGCGTCGCGTCGCTCGGATGGCCCCACCAATAGCCCAAGCCCAGCCGGTCATGGGTCAAGCCCAAGGGCTTTTTCACTTGGAAGCCCGCAGCCAAGCGCTGGTCGAAATCACGAAAAGTTGTCTCGGCCCAGGCATAGCGGAAAAAGCCGCCCAGGCGCGGGCCGAAATCTTGGTCGGTGCTTAGCGACCAGGTCTCCATCCGCGGCAGCGCATCATTGGCCTCATCCAGCGACCAGGTCAGGCGATAGATCCCCTCGCCCAACCCCGGCAGATCCGGGGTTAGCGCGGCCTCGACAACATAGCCGCGATTGCCTGCCTCCCAACCATCAAGTGTTAGGCCAAGCTCTGTATCCGGGGCGCGCACCAGGCCTGCGAGTGACCAGGCTTCGGTCTGATATTGCCCATAAGCCCCAAGGCCCAAAAGCGCCGTGTAAGGCACCACCGGGTTATTGCCGAGCATGGGAGAGAAAAACATTTCGCTATCGCCATTGGCATAGCGGTTCAGATTGACCAGCATGCGCAAGGACAGCTTGCCCGCCTGCGCCCGCCAAGCTCCCTCCGGTGCCACATATTCCAGCGCGGCCATCTGCAGGATTTCATTGGACTTATCCGGCCCGCTATTGCCGCCATTCAAAGGCGAAAGAATGCCCAGATCACTTTGGAATTCACCGCCGGTCTTGCCGCCCAGGGAATTGGCGAACTGGCCCCATAAATTCAGCGACCAGCCCCCGGCATGGGCGCGGGCGAATTCCTGCCGCGCGATCAGGTTTAGCTCATTATCATTGATCCGGCTGCCATCGCCCCATTGATTGATCAAACGATCTTCGAAGAACCAATAACTGCCATTTTGCTGGTGAACCCGGTCTTTGGCGTCGAAATAACGCTCGCTCAGCCGCCCCAAAGCGCCAAAGGATAAGTGGCCGTCGCGCTCCTGCGCAGTGTCAAAAAGGGCGTCAGCCTCACCATAGGAGAAGACTTGCTCCGCCCATGACGGCAAGGCCGCGCCCACAACCAGCATCACGCTACATAGACATCTAAAAGACTGCGCCTTCACCCTATACTCGCCGGTCGTTTTTCATTTTCGACCTGCAGTGACGCATTCCCCGACGAAACATAAGTTGCTAACGTTACATATCGCGCGACGGGGGACTAAGATGCAGAGCGCAAATCCACATCTGATGAGCGAGGTCCAAGACCTGCTAAGCGATAGCGGATTTCGCGCATCGGAACGGCAAAAGCGCCTATTGCTCTATCTGGCCGAGCATCATGATGACCCAGTTGAGCAACAAGATATTGCGCGCGACATCCTTGGCAAGGGCGCTGATTTCGATCCTGGCATTGACGCACATGTGCGGATTGAGATTTCCCGCCTGCGCTCGGCTTTGGCGGTTTATTATACCTCGCAAGGGGCGACACGCAGCACGCGCCTGACGATCCCAAAAGGGAAATACCAGCTAGAGCTTTGCAGCCCCGCCCCCTATCTCGCCCCTAAGCAGCAGGCATCGAGCCCTCCGGTTCTGGTCAGCCTGTCTTTCTGCCCTAGCGCAGATTTGCTGAAATCCGATCTAGGCGCTGCGATGCAGGCAGGTTTTTTTGCGGATCTATTTTGCTATCCCTTGGTGCAAGATCGCGGCCTGCAATTTGCCCCGGCTTCGGCCACGGATCTGTGCAGCGCTGTGGACCACGCGAAAGCCAGCGGCGCCCAATTTGCGGCTTTGGTCTTCGTTTATGGGCAAGCGCCGGACTATACGGCGCGGTTAAGCTTGCTGGATGCGGATAAAGGCATCGTCATCGGATCTTTCCAGAGCCATCTGACCCAAAGCGCCACGCAGAATATGGAGTGGCACTGGAACGGGCTGATCGATTATTTGGCCGACCCGCTTTTGGGCCGCTTGCCAGATTTGGCGTCTCGGGCTTATCCGAAATCGCGGTTGGCTCTGCTCTTGACGGCTTATCGCTTTATGGCGACCCAAACCCCTGCCCTGGCGCAAGCTGCCTTGCCGGTTTTGCAATATGAAAATGAAATTGCGCCAACGGGGACATCTATAGCACTAGAAGCGGATATGCTGCGGGTCTTACAGTCTTTGGCCTGCGATGGTCGCGATGGGACCGGCCAAGCAAACCCATGCTATGACGCCGCTCTGACCCGCGCGGAAACCGCGCTTCAGACCGATCCCGAGGCCATCGCCGCGCAATTGGCCCTGGGCTATGCGGAGCTGGCCATGGGAAATTGGCAAAAGGCCGGATATCTGGCAGCGGCCTTGCAGCGCCGGCATATGATGGGATCACCAAAGCAAGACAGGGATCTTTTGGCTCTTTTGGCCAGTGAGACAAGCCTCCCAGCCGCGGAAGAAGACAAAGACCGATCCCTTATGGCGGATGCGGCCGCGCTGGTGCATTGCCTGGATATAGTGGATATTGAGGCGGCTCATCTGCGGGCGCAGAACTCTTACCATCGCCGGGTATTTTGGGTGCCCTTACTGCAAGCCGCAACCATGCTGGCTGGGCAACTACCACAAGAAGCCGCGCCGCCCCTGCGTGACCTGGCGCGCTCTGCGCCTCCGCCTGAGCCGCAATTGACCTGGGCCGTGAAATCGATGTTCCCCCATGCAGCCCGCCGCGATGCGATGCTAGACGCGCTGGACCGCTACTCTCATCCAACTGTCTGATGTGTCGCTGAAGGCTTTGGGCGCGCTGTCTTTGGGCCAGGTGTCTCCAAGTCGCGTCGCCATAAAGCCAAGCCTGTGATTTTGTCCCTGTCGTCGAGATATTCGAACTCTCTCTTCTTGGACCGATCAAAGGCACCTCGCTATGGCCGAACTCACCTGTTTCAAAAGCTATGATGTCCGCGGTCAGTTGGGCGTCAATCTTGATGCCCCTATCGCCTATCGTATCGGCCGGGCCTTTGCCCAAGTGATGCAGCCGGGTGTGACGGTGACGGGGCGGGATGTGCGCGAAAGCTCTACCGAATTGCAAACCGCGCTGATCGAAGGACTGCTGGATGGCGGCTCGGATGTGATCGATATCGGTCTTTGCGGCACAGAAGAGGTCTATTTCGCCACCGCGCATTTTGAGGCGGGCGGCGGGTTGGAAGTGACCGCGTCCCATAATCCAATTGATTATAACGGCATCAAAATGGTGCGCGATGGGTCGAAACCGATCTCGGGCGATAATGGGCTTTTGGAGATCAAGGCTTTGGCGGAAAGCCAGGCTTGGGCTGATGTGCCACGCGGCCAGCTGCGCCGCGAAAATCCACGCGATGCTTATGCGGATCGGATCTTATCCTTTATCGATCTCGCCAAGCTGCGGCCGTTGAAAATCCTGGTGAATGCCGGGCATGGGGTGGCGGGGCCGGGTTTTGATGCGATCGAAGCCAAGCTGAAAGCTGCGGGCGCGCCTTTGGAATTTATCAAAGTCTATCACGACCCCGATGGCAGTTTCCCCATGGGGATCCCGAACCCGCTATTGCCAGAAAACCAGCCACAAACCGCCGAGAAGATACGGGAATTCGGAGCTGATTTCGGCGTCGCTTGGGATGGCGATTTTGACCGCTGCTTCTTGTTTGACGAAACCGGTGCTTTCATCGATGGTGAATATATTGTCGGGCTACTGGCGGCGGCTTTCTTGCCGAAAGAACCCGGCGCGCGCATTGTCCATGACCCAAGGGTGATGTGGAACACGCTGGATGTGGTGGCCCAAGGCGGCGGTGAGGCGGTGGTTTCACGCACCGGCCATGCGCTGATCAAAGCGAAAATGCGTGAGGTTGACGGGATCTATGGCGGGGAAATGTCCGCGCATCACTATTTCCGCAATTTCATGTATTGCGATAGCGGTATGGTCCCATGGCTGCTGGTGGCCGAGCATATGGGCGTCACAGGCCAGAGCCTGTCGAGCCTGGTGGCGGAAATGCGCGCGAATTTCCCCTCCTCCGGCGAGATCAATTTCAAGCTGAAAGATGCCCAAGCGGCGATGGACCGGGTCGAAGCGGCGCTGGCCCCCGAAGCGATTGGCGGCGTTGACCGTCTGGATGGAATTTCCATGGCGTTTGAGGAGTGGCGGGTCAATCTGCGCAAATCCAATACCGAGCCGGTTTTGCGCCTAAATGTGGAAACCCGTGGCGACCGCGCTTTGCTGGACGAAAAGGTTGCGATGCTCAAAGAGATGATCACCGCCTAAGCGCCAAGCTGTGGCCCACTCCGACGCGGTTTTGCCGCTCGGGCCTCCGGGCCTTTCACGATGGATCGAAGCGAGAGACAGTGAAGACGCAAGCCCTTGGTTGCTCGCAAGTGACCTGAGACCTTAAACCTCCTCCACTTTTGAGTAGGATCCGTCCCAAGCATT
>JBMYSZ010000013.1:28533-103052 GCA_049603835.1 Mangrovicoccus sp. | reverse complement strand
TCTTGTTCTAAAATCGG
Organism: Mangrovicoccus sp.; assembly: GCA_049603835.1. Classification (GTDB taxonomy): domain Bacteria; phylum Pseudomonadota; class Alphaproteobacteria; order Rhodobacterales; family Rhodobacteraceae; genus Mangrovicoccus. Next base: position 103,035 of record JBMYSZ010000013.1, on the reverse strand, counting down.
AGCAGAGGCGAAGAGATTGCAACACACAGACACCGGCGCTTGACGAAAAGGTGCCGGTATCTTATTGGGATGGGGCAGGGTGCGCTCGGGTTGGACACCTGCCACGCTGGATGACCGGATCGGGACTATTGCATTAACGCCGCTTCGGCATTTTTGGAGCAAAATCCGCCAAGATCTTTCTTCACAAAGCGATTGAGCCTGTCCGCCTGCCCCACCCAGTGATAATTGTAGCCGGCACGGCGCAGGCATAAAACCGCTCGCGAAACACTATCGCTTAGCCCTTCTCGTGGAAGTAGTCATAGATCTTCTGCGCCAGATTGGCCGAGATCCCGTCCACCGCCTTTAGATCAGCCAGATTGGCCCGGCTCACCGCTTTGGCCGAGCCGAAATGCGCCAGCAAGGCCCGTTTGCGCGAGGCGCCCACGCCAGGCACATCATCCAGCGGCGTAGCCCCCACGGCCTTCGCTCGTTTCTGACGATGCGCGCCTATGGCAAAACGGTGGGCCTCATCGCGCAAGCGCTGGATGAAATAGAGCACCGGGTCATTGCGCTTCAGAGCCATGGGGCGCTGGCCTCTGCGGTGGAATTCTTCCTTGCCTGCATCGCGATCAATGCCCTTCGCCACGCCGATCATCGCAATATCTTCGACGCCCAGCTCGACCATGATCTCATGCACCGCACTGACCTGCCCCGCACCACCATCGATCAGCAGCAGATCGGGCCACATCCCCTCTTCCCGGTCCGGATCTTCCTTCAAGAGCCGTTGAAAGCGCCGACGCAGTACCTCTTTCATCATGCCGAAATCATCGCCAGGTGTCAGATCCGTGCCTTTGATATTGAATTTGCGATAGGAGCTTTTCAAAAACCCCTCCGGCCCCGCGACGATCATCCCGCCCACCGCATTGGTCCCCTGGATATGGGAGTTGTCAAAGACCTCGATCCGTTGCGGTGGTGCCTCCAGATCGAAAGCCTCCGCCATCCCGCGCAGCAGTTTCGCCTGAGTGGCGCTTTCCGCCATTTTCCGGGCCAAGCTTTCGCGAGCATTGCGGGCAGCCCCAGCCACGAGCTCGGCCTTTTCGCCCCGTTGCGGCATATGCAGCGCCACTTTGCGCCCGGCCTTCTCGCTCAGCGCCTCGGTCAGCAGATCCTCATCCTCGACCCCATGGGAAAGGAGGATCAGCCCCGGCGGCTGCTTATTGTCGTAGAACTGACCAAGAAAGGCCTGCATGATCTCGGTCACGCCAGCCCCTTCCCCCACACGCGGATAATAATCGCGATTGCCCCAGTTTTGATTGGCGCGAATGAAAAACACCTGCACACAGGCCTGACCGCTTTCCATATGCAACGCCACCACATCCGCCTCGGTCACTCCACGCGGATTGATACCTTGGGCGGTCTGCACCTGGGTCAGGGCGCGGATCCGGTCGCGCAAGGCTGCCGCGCGCTCAAACTCCATCGCCTCGGATGCTTCGGCCATTTGCTGCGCTAGGGTTTCTTGCACCGTGGTGGATTTGCCGGACAGAAACCGTTCCGCATCTTTGACCAAAGCCGCGTAATCCGCCTTGCTGATATAATCGACACAGGGCGCCGCGCAGCGCTTGATCTGATACAGCAGACAAGGGCGCGTGCGGCTGTCGAACACGCTGTCCGAACAATTGCGCAGCAAGAATACTTTCTGCAGCTGGTTCAAAGTCCGGTTCACCGCACCCGCGCTGGCAAAGGGTCCGTAATAGCTGCCCCCTTGGCTTTTCTTGCCGCGATGCTTTGTGATCTGCGGGAAATCATGCGTGGTGGTCACATGAATATTGGGAAAGCTCTTATCGTCGCGCAGCAGCACATTATAGCGCGGCTTGAGCTGCTTGATCAGGTTCTGCTCTAGCAGCAGCGCCTCTGTCTCCGTCCGCGTGGTTAGAAACATCATCGAGGTCGTGTCAGAGATCATACGCGCAATGCGAGGGCTATGGCCGGAGGGGCGCGCATAATTGGACACCCGCGCTTTGAGGTTCCGCGCTTTGCCCACATAAAGCACCCGGCTTTCGTTATCGAGCATGCGATAAACGCCGGGCGAGCTATCCAGCATCCGCACATAATCGGCGATGCAAGCATGGCCCCGAAGCGGTTCGGTAGCAGGGGAAGGCGTGGGTGTTTCTGTCATGGTCGTGTTGCGAGAGTCGGCCCTTGGGGCTGCCTCTTTTCATGGCCCGGCACAAGGGAAAAACTTTCCACCGTTTCTGTGGATAAGTTTGGGGTTATCTTTGGGGTATAGCCAATTTTCCCTTGTGTTTCTTTCACTTCCTTAACTCGCTCGTTTTTTAGGCGATATTATAACTAGTTGATTTTACTTCAAAAATTTTTTCACCTTCGTAAGCGCCTGAGAAAGCTAACAAAAACTTAACAGCCATGTGACAGTTTGTGTTCCGGTGCACAACTTTTTCTGGCATTCGACTATTCCACTCCGATGATATCGGGTGTTTGCCAGGCTAAATGCTGTCCGCCATCAGCGCAAATCAACTGTCCGGTGACCGAAGGCGCGGCTAAGAAATAGCCAAGCGCGCCGGTGATATCTTCGAGATTCGATCCGCGCTGAAGGATCGTTGCGCCCCGTTGTTTGGCAAAATGCGCCTCGGTTTGACGCCCACCGCGTAATGTGGGCCCCGGTCCGATAGCATTCACCCGCACCCTAGGGGCTAGCGCCATGGCTGCCGTTTGGGTAAAGGCCCAAAGCCCCATCTTTGCCAGCGTATATGTCATAAATTCAGGCGTTAGCTTGCGCACACGTTGATCAATCAAATTCACCACCAAGCCGCGAGCAACTGGCTCCGAGCCTCCGTCTAGGCTGGGTTCAGGAATTTGCGCAGCGAAAGCTTGGGTCAAAATGAAGGGCGCACGCAGATTGCTTTGGAAGTGACGATCCCAGCTTTCACGGGTCGCGCTTTGCAATGTGTCATACTCAAAGATCGAGGCGTTATTGATCAGCACATAAACCGGCTGGCCCAAAGCCTGCACCGCCTGCCCTAGCAAAGCTTCGCTTTGGGTGTCCTCCAATAGATCCGCTTGCAGCGCCACAGCTCGACGCCCCAGCTGGCGGATTTCATCGCATAGGCTTTCGGCCTCAGCCGCCGAGCTATTGTAATGGGCTGCGATATCATAGCCCGCCTGGGCCAAATATAGGGCCATGGCTCGGCCTAGCCGTTTGCCTGCGCCCGTGACCAATGCGGTTTCGCCCATGACACTCCCCTTATGCGAGAACGGCCCATAGATAAGAGGCATAGGCCAGACAAAGACCGATCCCCACCGGCCGTTTCATATCCATACGCCAAAGCACGAATGGTGCCAGCAAAACCGACGCTCCGAGCATGACCCAAAGATCGATACGCAGGAAAGTCGGATCCACCGGCAAGGGGCCAAAGAAACTGGCAATGCCGATGATCGCCAAGAGGTTAAACATATTCGACCCGATCACATTGCCCAAAGCCACATCCGCATGACGCCGAAGTGCGGCCATCACGGTCGTGGCCAATTCCGGCAAGGACGTGCCCACAGCCACCAAAGTCAGACCAATCGCGGTTTCGCTGATGCCGAAACGCCGGGCAATACTGGTTGCCCCATCCACCAAAAGATCCGCCCCCAAAGGCAAGCCGATCAATCCAAGGATCAGGAACACCGCGACCTTCCACCCGGCCATGCTGGGATCGGCCCCTTCCACGTCTTCGGCTTCGGCCTCAGTTGCGCTTTCAGCGAGGGCCGCTGCCTTTGCTTCGGCACGATGGGCGCGGGCATCTCGCAATTGGCCCCAAAGCACCGCGCTAAGCGCTGCCAATAGGATCAGGCCATGCACCAAGGTAATCGGCCCGAGAAAACACAGCGCCATAAACATAATCGTAGCGCCCAGCATAAGCCGATAGCTGTCGCGCGTATCGCAATGGGAGGTCTGGAGCCCCGTCATCAAGGCAGGCACCCCAAGCACCAGCAGAATATTCGCGCTGTTTGAGCCGATCACATTGCCCAAAGCGATCCCGGGCGCGTGATCCAAATTCGCCTGCACCGCAATCAGCAATTCCGGCGCCGAGGTCCCGAAAGCCACAATCGTCAGACTAACAATCAAAGCCGGCACACCAAGCCGCAGCGCAAGATTCACGGCACCCTTCACCAGGGCATCCCCCGCCAAAAGCAGGATTACCAGGCCGAGGCCCACATATAGCCAATCCATGACTAACTCCGGGATTTTTTACAGTCGCAAGGACCGCGGCCGATTATATATCGACCACAGCTGGGACATTTCTTTGTTGGTTTCGACGAGATCCACGGCATCCGAAACCGTCCGAACATGGCCAAGACTGCCATACCCAGCAGGAAAAAGGTGACGATCTTGACCAACACTAAAGTCCAAACCGCGCGTAAGAAGCGCGCTCTTCTAGGCTTGCCATGGCTTCGCTGGCCACGCCGCCGCTGAGCATGGACATCCAGCTGCGCTTGGGCGACATATTTTCCAGCACGACTTTATCGCCGAAAAGCTCTTTCATCTTAGGACCAAGATGCGCCAGCCCATCGGCCAGGCCGACCTCGATCGCTTTCGCGCCGATCCAAATTTCACCGGTAAAGAGCGGCTGGCTTTCATCCAGCTTATCGCCCCGCCGGGTTTTCACCTGGGCAATGAATGTGTCATGCAGCTGGCCCAAAATCCGTTCCAGCCGCGCCACATCTTCGGGATTTTCCGGGCGGAACGGGTCGAGCATGCTTTTGCTTTCGCCAGCCGTATGCACCCGACGCTCCACCCCATGGCGGGCAATCAACTGATCCAGACCAAATCCGGCCGAGATCACCCCAATCGAGCCAACCATGGAACTGTCATCAAGCCAAATCTGATCCGCCGCCGAGGCCAACCAATAGCCCCCCGACGCGGCCACATCTTCGACAAAGGCATGGACCGGCACGTTTTTTTCCTCAGACAGCCGCCGGATCCGCGCCCCGATAAGCGAAGATTGCGCCGGACTGCCGCCAGGCGAATTGATGATCAAAGCCACCGCTTTCGGCTTTCCCTTTGAAAAGGCACGTTCCAAAAGCGGGGCAAGGCTTTGATCGCTCAGCCCGCTGCCGCCCGGGCGGCTAGAGGCGGTTATCACGCCCGACAGGCGCAGCACATTCACCCGCGGCGCACGGCGGAGAAATTTGGGGATCAACTTCATAAGCTTCGACATAGAGGCGGGGGTGCAGACCAGCAAGGGCCAAGCTGCGTATTATCTTTGCCTGCGCCCGATTTCTATCAGCTACACTCAGCCTAGCGGTAAGCTGCGATAAACTCATCCACGGACAAGGCACGAATATCCGGCAGCGCGTCTTGGAATTTCTCACGCGGCCAATCCCACCAAGCGATGTCCATCAAGGCATCGCCCTGCTCGTGGGTAAAGCGGCGCTTGATCTCACGCGCAGGCACGCCGCCCGTGACCGTATAAGGTGCCACATCCCGGGTGACCACAGCTCCGGCGCCGATCACAGCCCCCGTGCCAATCGTCACGCCGGCGGTCACCGTCACCCCATGACCAATCCACACATCATGGCCAATCGTGACCCAGTTTTCTCGTCGCCACGCGAAGAAGTCTGCGTCATCTTCACCCAAGCCATAAGCTTCGGCCCGGTAAACCGAGTGATGCTGACATACCCGCCAAGTGGGATGATTGCCGGGATTAAGCCGCGTGTCATTGGCGATAGAGCAATATTTGCCGATGGTCGTCCAAACCGCGTGGCAATATTGGGTGATATAGGAGTAGTCCCCCATCTCCACCTCTTTCAGGGTCGTGCCCCTGCCCACTTCGGTCCAGGCGCCCAAGGCACAGTCTTTGACCTGCGCCTCGGGATGGATGGTCGGGGCTTCGCTAAGATGCGCCTTTGACCCTGCCCCGCTCATCTTGCGCCGTCCCATTTACCGATCAGCTGGGTGCGGATTTTGCCCGAAATCCAGTCGATAATATAAACCATGAAAATGATCAGGAAGATGATCGACCAGGCCTCATCCCATTTATAGGCCGAGATCCGATCCGACAGCAGAAAGCCAATACCACCCGCGCCGACGATCCCCAAAATCGTGCCCGAGCGCACATTGGATTCGAAGTTATACAGCAGCACCGACAGATGCACCGGCAGAACTTGCGGCATGATCGCATAGCGGATCACCTGCATCCGCGAACCGCCCGAGGCCAAGACCCCATCCACCGGCTTGTTTGAGGTATTTTCCAGCGCCTCAGAAAAGAGTTTGGCAAAAGTGCCGATCTCGCTCACGGCAATCGCCAAGACACCAGCAAGCGGGCCCAGGCCGAAAGCGCGGATAAAGATCAAGGCCAGGATCAGCTGCTCAAATGCGCGGATCACATCATAGCCCCGACGCGCCCCCAGGCGCAGCCATTGCCAACGGACGATATTAGCCGCCCCGAAAAAAGAAAGCGGAAAGGCAATAAGCGCCCCCAGCAATGTGCCGATAAAGGCCATGGCCAAAGTTTCGCCAAGACCGCCCAGGATCTCGGACCAGGCTTCCCAAGTGGTCCAGATATGCGGCGGGAACATAAAGCTCGCCACGCGGCCAAACCGTTCCAGCCCGGTCACAATCCGGTCAAAAGTGAAGCCGAAATCCCATAAGCACCAGGCGAATAAGCCGATGAACAAAACCCAAAGGATGGCTTTGCGGGCGCGCACCGCAGGCGGGTCGCGGAAAGCCAAAGGATAAGCGGATTTGGCGGCGTCGATTTGCGCCTCGGTGACGGTCGGGGTCATGCGGAACGCTCCAGGCCGATGATACGGTGACGCAGCTTTTCGCTGCCATAATCAATGACCATGACGGTCACAAAGATAATCAAGAACAGCGCCGACAGATCGGTATATTCTTGGAATGACAGGGCCACGCGGATTTCTTGGCCCAAACCGCCTGCCCCCACATAGCCGATGATCGAAGAGGAACGGACATTGATTTCAAACCGCAGCAGCGTGTAGCTGATGATATTCGGCAAAACCTGCGGCACTGCCCCATAGCGGATCTGGTCGAACCAGGTCCCGCCCGAGGCTTTGACCCCCTCCAAGGGGCGCATATCGATATTCTCGTTCACCTCTGAGTAAAGCTTACCCAAAGCGCCGCAAGCATGTAGGCCAATCGCCATCACGCCGGGCATCGGCCCAACCGAGAAGCAGAACACAAAGATCAAAGCCCAGACCAAATCCGGCACGGTGCGGGCGATTTCCAGATAACGGCGGGAAACCCATAGGATCGCCGGATGCGGCGAGAGATTACGCGCCGCTGGGAAAGACAGAAGAAAGCCGCCGATCACCCCAAGCGTGGTGGCCATAAAGGCGATCAAAATAGTTTCGACCAGCAAATTCAGCCAGGTTTTCCAGCGCCAAAACCAATTGGCCAGATCAGCGCCCAGCGTATCCCAGCTAAGATCAGGGATGGTTTTGCCCAAAAACTCGCCCAGACGCGGCAGACCGGCGGGGATGACCCAACGCCAGTCGCGGCTGCCATCGGTGAGCGTAACCTGCGTCACCCGGAAGAAATCCGCGAAATTCGAGGTAATGGCAAAAAGGATCAGGAAAATAACGCTGCCCAAAGCCCAGTTGATGCGGGCCCGACGGCGGGCGGCGGCATAGTCGCGCTCGAAAGCGTCAACCGCAGTCAAAGGCGCGGCGTCAAATCCAGTTGGATCGGTGATTGCGGTCATCAGAAGCCCCTTGCGACGAAAAAGGGGCGCGCCAAAGCCCGCCCCCGATTTTGCGATTAGGAACCGCGACGCTGTTGACGCAGCCAAGCGCGCATATCAACGATCCACTGATAACGCTCAGTGTCAACACGAGTGTAGCCAACGGTCGGATTTTCATCCGCCGGATCAACGCTTTCGCGGTCAGCAAAGGCTTCCGGTGCTTCGGTCGGGAATTCTTCCAGTGCAACGGTGATCTCTTCGATCATTTCCGCCGGAAGATTGCTGCGGAACGCCCAAGGGCCCGAGGTGATTTCTGGGCTTTCCCAGATTTTGCAGATCACGCCTTCGTCGATCATGCCTTTGGACACCATACGCTGGTAGGTGCCGTTAACGTCATTGTTCTGCCAGGTCGAGGCCGTGTCGAAAGTGCCGTTAACAACGCCCTGAACACCCGCTTCATGGCTGCCAGAGAACGGAACCGCTGCGAAATGCTCTTCCGGTGTGAAGCCTTCAGCATTGATCATGTTGAAGTAAGGAACCGCATAGCCCGAGGTGCTGTCCGGGTCAGCAAAAGCGTGAACTTTGCCTTTTGCGTCTTCGAGAGTTTTGATGCCGCTGTCGCAACGGGTCACAACGATGGAGCGATAGCCGGTATTGCCGTCTTTCTTGATCGAAGTCAGGGTCGGGATGACGCCGCCATCGGTCGCGGTATAAGCTGCCGCATAAGACGAAGAACCGAAACGCGCGATTTCGATCTGGTCAGCGGCGATCGCCTGGATCACGCCGTCATAATTGCCCGCGGTGAAGATTTCGACTTCAACGCCCAGCTTGTCTTCTAGGTAAACCCGCAGGCCTTCGTTGCGCGCCAGACGGTCTTTTTCGTTTTCGCCCGACAGGATGCCGAACTTAACAACTTGGTAGTCTTCTTTCCAGTCAGCCAGAGCCGGGCCAGCCAGAACAAGTGCGAGTGCAGTGGCAGTCAAAAAACGCATGATATATCCCCTTATGGATGCGTTTCGGGTATGGGATTAAGCAAGAGCCAGAGCCGATTGGGTCGAGGTCACCGCTTCGTTGAATTCGCGCAGGCCGTCGCTGCCATAGATATCGCGGATCACATCATCGGTGAGCTGCGCGGCCGTGCCATCAAAGAACACCCGCCCTTCGCGCATCGCGATAATGCGATCACAATAGGCCCGTGCCGTGTCCAAAGTATGCAAATTGACCAGAACCGTGATGCCATCCTCGCGGTTGATGGATTTCAGACCATCCATAACCAGGGTGGCATTCGCCGGATCGAGCGAGGCGATGGGCTCATCAGCCAGCATGATATTTGGGTTTTGAACCAGAGCTTTGGCAATGGCGACCCGCTGCTGCTGACCACCGGAAAGCGTGCCCGCGCGCTGTAGCGCAAAGGGTGCCATGGCGAGGCGATCAAGCGCTTGGATTGCCATGGTCCGTTCCGCATCGGTGAAGCGCATGGCCATGGAGGATAAAAACCCATGATCTGCCAGGCGCCCGATCAAAACATTGGTCAACACATCTAAGCGCTCTACCAAGTTGAACTGCTGAAAAATCATTGCGCAGTCGCGGCGCCAAGCGCGCAAAGCTTTGCCGCGTATGGCAGTGACATCTTGGTCGCCCACCATGATCGCGCCCGAGCTAGGATCGATCAAGCGATTGATTAACCGCAATAAAGTAGACTTACCGGCGCCGGAACGCCCGATAATGCCGACGAATTGCCCCTTGGGGATCGAAAGCGTCACATTATCAACAGCCCGCGTCGAGCCGAATTCCTTTGTAACGTTTTTTAGTTCCAGCGCAGTGTTTTGCATGGGCTTACCTTGTCGACTTGTCCATGCGCGCTGCAGTAGGGGGATTCCATGACAGCGAGCCAACGCTAAGGCAACAAAGCTATGACAAAAAAGAGCGGCTAGGCCGCTCTTTCACAAAATCGCACTAAATGGGGGTCGAGCCGCTAGAAATCTTCCCAGCCATCATCGAGTGCCGGGCTCTCTTCAGCCTTAAGCGCGGTATTTCCCGAAACGACTGGCATGGCGGCCGGGGCTTTGGCCGCAGGCATTTGAACAGGGGGACTTGAGGCAACCGAGCTTGGTTTCGCTGTGCTGCTATGCTGGGTATCAAGCGTAAAGCGCGCCAGCATAGAGCTAAGAGCATCAGTTTGTGCCACCAATTCATCGCTGGCAGCTGTCGTTTCTTCGACCATCGCCGCATTATGCTGGGTCGCCTGATCCAACACATTTACCGCGCTATTGATTTCCGCAAGCCCCACTGATTGCTCTTCGGCGGAAACAGAGATGGTTTCCACGATTTCGCTCACCTCAACCACTTGCCCGGCAATTGCTTCGAGCGCATGGCCCGCTTCACCAACCAAATCCACACCGGTTTTCACATGTTGAGAACTGGTGATGATCAGCTTATTGATTTCGCCCGCCGCATCGGAGGCCCGTTGCGCCAAGGCACGCACCTCGGAGGCAACAACCGCAAATCCACGGCCGGTTTCGCCTGCCCGCGCGGCTTCGACGCCTGCATTCAGTGCCAAAAGATTGGTTTGGAAAGCGATATCTTCGATCACGCTGATGATTTTGGTGATTTCCTCTGAAGAACTGGCGATTTCGCCCATTGCGGTAACAGCAGAACTAACGACTTTACCACTATTCGTGGCGCTGTCCCTGGTGCGGGTGACGATTTCCTTGGCGCGACGGGTGCCTTCAAGCGAAGATTGCACCGCGGCGGTAAGTTGATCGAGAGCCGCTGCCGTTTCCTCCAAAGTGGCGGCCTGACCTTCGGTGCGCTTGGACAGGTCAAAGGCCGCCGATTTCATTTCGGTACTGCGGCCCGAGATATCCTCGACCGAGCCGGCAATCATCACAATCGCCTGCTCTAGCTGGCTCAGTGCGGAATTGAAGTCAGCGCGCAGCCCGTCATAATTATCCCCAAGGGCCTCATTCAGCCGCGCCGTCAGATCCGCATCGGCCAAAGCATTCAGACCCTGCGCCAAACGCTCTACGACCTTGGCCTGGGCCAGCCGGGTTTCATCCTGTTCCGATTGAATCCGATGCTCTTTTTCTTTCGCTTCGGTGACATCCGTTGCGAATTGCACAATCTCGAAAATGACCCCATTGCCATCGACAATTGGCGTATAATTGGATTGCACCCATTTCCGTTGCCCCGACATATTTTGGAACGTCTCCAATATGGCAACCGCCTCGCCCGCGCGGAGGCGTTGGAATAAGGGGCTGGTGTCGATGCTGTCTTCAAACCCGGTATCGAGGAATTCATCCCGCTCCATATTCACAATATCAGATTTGCTTGTCGACAGAATTGCGCAGAAATTGGAATTGGCGGCTTTGATCCGACCATGCAGATCATAAGTGGCAATACCTTGTTGATCTGAAACCGCTTTGAGTATGCCTTGTTGTTTACGCTCCACGGTCACGTGATCCCATTGCAGGATATTGCCCACATACTCCCCTGCCTCGTCAAATACACCACTAATATTGAACACGAATTTCCGGTCACCAATTTCGATGTCTTTTTCGAAAGGAAGCCCCGACGGATCAGACAGTAATTTTCGCTGATGTTCGGGGTTTTTATGGAATTTATCGATCTGCTGTCCCAAAAGCTGGCTGGGGTCGAAATCTGGCCAGATCTCTTTGAAACCGGGCGCCATTTCTTCCATCAGCCGGTGGCTGGCCTGGTTACTATCGATCAGCCGGAAATCGCGATCAACGATCATCATCGCCGAGGAAGAGCCATCATAGGCAAAGGATTTATACAAAGACTCCCGCGCCTTTTTGGCATTCTTCTTGAAATCCTGTTTGAATTCATAAAGCGCCTTGGACATTTCCGCCAATTCCGAGCGCCCTTTATACAAAGGCACAAAGACGTCGAAGTCTTTCTCGGCAAGCCGGGCCATCGCCGCGCGCAGCTCGCCGATCTGCCCCGACAAACGCCGCGAATAAAATATAGTCAGGCCGAGACAGCCGATCGTCAATGTCACCGCAGAGCCGATGGTCAGGGAAAAGACCCAAATCGCATTTTGTTCAACTTTGTTCGCTGTTTGCACCAGAATGCTGGAAACAGAAAGCCCCTCTTGCCGAAGACGGTTTACCCATTCCGTCGAGGCTGCGAACCATTCCGAGGCCACTGGCGGCGCACCATTCCCACTGGCATAGGACCGGATTGCTTTGCGATAGGCAAAGACCGCCATGGCCTCATCCGTCATCATCAAGCGATCATAAAGCTCAAAATCTCCCAAAGATTGCCCGGCCACTTGCAAAGTTGCCTCTTGGCGCACACTCAACGCAGTGAATTTGTCATAGACTTGCGGTGGGAAACTATCGGCACCAAGGCCCGTTGCCCCTGCCGCGCGTTCCAATCCAGCCGCTTCCTTTGCGTAATCGATGCCTAACATACCCGCACCGTAATGGAGCAAAGTCGGATCCGTGGTTGTGGCCAGTTTTTCAGCCTGCAAGGAGAGCAAGCCGCTGATAATTTGGGTATATTCAAAGCCAGCCTGGGCGGGTTTCAGCGCCAAACCATTGACCGATTGGCGGATATCCCCCAACCCGCCTAGCTTTTGAACCAGCTCGCCCCATCCATCGCCAAACATCGCGGTCAGCTTGGCCGACTTATTTTTCAGATCGGTGGCCGCATAATCCGTCGATTGGCGCTTACCCTCTAACTCACCTGCGAAATTGACCCCGCCGGAGGCCAGATAGCCCGCCGACATACCCCGTTCCACCTGGAGATTATGCACAAGCGCCGATATTTCCTCGGCAGTTTCAGCGATGTTTGCCGACTCCTTGGCAACCGACATCTTCGTCCAGGATTGCACACAAAGATAAGCCCCCAAAGTGGCGAAAGCGATCATCGGCGGGAGCGTCAAGAGTAAAAGAACTATTCGTAACTTCATAACTGGCCTCGTTCAGATACTGCACGGATAGGCGGCCAAAGATAAGAAAGCCCTAAGCTTACTCTGCTTTCATCAAAATTGTTCTAGTTTAAGACCTAGAGGAAGCTGTCGACCAATTCACTGGCAACAAAACTGGGGCGTCCTGCAACGAAACTGGCAAATATTCGCCCAGTTTGATTTGTCACAATGAAATCAGCTTGTTTTCCGATTTCCAGCCAACCGCGATCGGCAAGCCCTAATATTTGCGCCGCGCCATGGCTGACCAGCCCCCAAGCGGCTGCAATGTCGCATCTGAGATGCTCAGAAAGTTTCTGCGCCGATTGGTACAGTGCCGGATAATGGTAATCTGACACTAATGCCGAGCAAAGCCCTTGGTCTATCGCCCGTTTTGCATCCAGATTTTTGTTATGGGATCCGCCCCGCACCAAATTGGGCGCGCCTAAAATCACCGGGTCTCCGGCCTCTTTTGCGGCCAGCGCGGTGGCTTCTGTCATGGGAAATTCCGCGATATGCACCCCTAGCGTTCGATATTTCGCGCGGATCTCGGGGCTGGGGTCATCATGACTGCCCATAAGCACGCCTTTCAACGCCAATTGCCGGGCGAAATCTTCGACCAAACCCCAGGGATCGCGAGTCTTTTCATGCAGTTCGGACAGTAAAGCGAGATGTTCCTCCGGGCTGCGGCGGGATTTGAGCGCTTGGCCAGTTAAACGCGGCGGCTTGCGGCCTTCGGTTAAATGTTTGCGCGGCAGATGGTCATTAAAGACCACATATCCGACTTGATGCTTGTCGATCAGATCCAAAACCGGCGCGGGATCAGTCAAAAGCCCGATTTCCACTCGCAATTGCAGCCGCATATCCGTACGCAGGAAAGGTCGCGCGCGGCGCAGCGCATCGGCCAGCTCTTGGGCAAATTGCGGTGCGCGCATCCCCCCTTCCCAGGACCAAAACTGCGCAAGCACAGCGGTGGTAATCCCGTTAGAGGCCAGCTCGATATCCAAGGCCATAAGGGCCGCGACCATATCGGTCACCATGCCTCGGCGCGGGGCTAAATGGCGCTCAAAGCCATCCCCATGCAGATCCACCAGCCCCGGCAAGATCCGCATCCCTGGAAGATGCAGCTTTTTGGGCTGCTCCTCTGTCACAACCACCCCGTCCTGGAAATGTAGCATCGCTGGTTTGATCCCCGCAGGGGTCAAAATTTCCGCGCCTGTCAGTGTAAGAGAAAGTCCAGCCATGGCGCGATTAGCGAGGTTTCAGCGCGAAGTTCAAGCCCAGGAGCTGCGAATTGCGCCCTTCGGGGGATTGGCCTTTCTGGGACAAAGCGGGTAAGGGCGGGAAAACCAACAAAAGGACCGCCTTGATGGCCGAGTATATTGTCACCGTTACCTGTCCGACCCGCCGCGGTATTGTTGCGGCTATTGCCAATTATCTCTCTGATCGCGGCTGCAATATCACCGATAGCGCGCAATTTGACGATATGGAAACCGGGCGGTTTTTCATGCGCACCCGTTTCGTGTCGGAAACGGGTATGGGGCTTGAGCAGCTCAAATCGGAATTCGCCGAAGTCGCCAAAGCCCATGAGATGGATTTCGACTTTCATGACCTAGAGCGCAAAGCAAAAGTTCTGGTTTTGGTGTCCCATTTTGGTCATTGCTTGAATGATCTTCTCTATCGCTGGCGCATCGGGGCTTTGCCGGTGGATATTGTCGGGGTGGTGTCGAACCATCTGACCTATCAAAAGCTGGTAGTGAACCATGATATTCCTTTCCACCATATTGAAGTCACCAAAGACACCAAGCCCGAGGCCGAAGCCCGCCTGAAGCGGCTGGTGGAGCAGTCGGAAACGGATCTGATGGTCTTGGCGCGCTATATGCAGATCCTTTCGCCCGAGCTTTGCGCCGAAATGTCGGGCAAGATCATTAATATCCACCATTCCTTCCTGCCTTCTTTCAAAGGTGCGAACCCTTATAAGCAGGCCTATGAACGCGGCGTAAAACTGATCGGGGCCACCGCCCATTATGTGACCGCTGATCTGGATGAAGGCCCAATCATCGAGCAAGATATCGTTCGGGTCAGCCATGCTCAAAGCCCGGCGGATTATGTCTCTATTGGGCGCGATGTGGAAAGCCAGGTTCTGGCCCGTGCCGTGCATGCTCATATCCATCACCGGGTGTTTTTGAATGGTGCGAAAACCGTGGTCTTTCCGGCTAGCCCTGGCGGCTTTGCCTCCGAGCGCATGGGATAAGAGTTAGCAGCGGATCAGCATGCGGCGACACGTCTCTCTGCGTTGCCGCGCCTGCGGGCCTATAAGGCGCGCAAAATCCACCTCAACGACGGACAGCTCTTATGACCATCAAAGTTTTCGGCCACCAGGCCCCCGATACAGACTCCACCGGCTCCCCGCTTATCTGGGCTTGGTATCTGTCCGAAATCAAAGGCACTCCGGCCGAAGCAAAATTGCTGGGCGAGCCGAACACCGAAGCGGCATTTGTCCTGGAAAAATGGGGCTTTGACAAGCCCGAGATCATTGAAGGCGTTGGCGAAGGCGATCCGGTGATCATCGTTGACACCAATAACCCGGGCGAGCTGCCGGAAAATATCAATGACGCGGATATCCAAGCGATCATCGACCACCACAAGCTGGTCGGCGGCCTGGAAACCAAAGGCCCGATCGATATCACTGTTCGCCCGCTGGCCTGCACCGCGACCATCATGTATGATCTGATGGGCGATGATGCGGAAAAAATGCCCGACAATATCAAAGGCGCGATGTTAAGCTGCATCCTGTCGGACACTTTGGAATTCCGCAGCCCGACCACCACCGATGTGGACAAAGCCCTGGCTGAGAAACTGGCAAGCGAGCTGAACATCACCATCGGCACTTATGCAGGTGAAATGTTCGCGGCGAAATCTGATGTGTCTGCATTCTCGGATGCGGAACTGATCCGCATGGACAGTAAGAAATACGAAGTGGGCGGCACGAATTTCCGCGTCTCCGTGCTGGAAACCACCGCGCCGGAAATCCCGCTAGATCGCAAAGCGTCCATCATGGCCTCGATGCCGGAAGTTGCCAAAGAAGATGGCGTTGACGAAGTGCTGTTCTTTGTTGTGGACATCATCAAGGAAGAAGCAACTCTGCTGGTGCCCAATGACCTGGTGAAAACCGTGGCCGAGAAGAGCTTTGGCGCGACTGTCGAAGGTGACTCTGTGGTGCTGCCGGGCGTCATGAGCCGCAAAAAGCAGATCATCCCGAACCTGGCGCTTTAATCTAGACTATCTGTGCTGACCAAAGGGCGTGCGATGTCGTGCGCCCTTTTTTGATGCCGGCGCGGTCCAAGTAGGATGGGCAATTTGCCCATCACTGACAAAACACCGCCCAAAGATGGGCAAATTGCCCATCCTACTCCTCTTGCCCTTGTGTCTCTTTGCTTCAAATCGCTAGGTGACAGCAATATGAGTTCCAGCGGGAGGCGACCCCATGCGCATCATCGAAAATCTTAGCGATATTTCGCAAAATTATGACGCGGTCTTTTGTGATCTCTGGGGCTGCCTGCATAATGGCGTCACCGCTTTCCCCGATGCAGTCGAGGCTCTGCGCGCTTACAAGGCCCAAGGCGGCATCGTCATTTTGCTGACCAATTCGCCCAAACCCAAATCCCATGTGATCCCCCAGCTCGATAGCCTGAATGTGCCATCAGATTGCTGGGATGATATTGCCACTTCCGGCGATAGTGCCCAGGCGGCCATGGTCTCTGGGCAATTCGGTCAGAAGGTCTTCCATATGGGTCCTGAACGGGATCTGCCCTTTTTCACCGATTTGGCCGAAGATCTTACATCCGAAACCGATATCAGCCGCACGGATCTAGAAAGCGCGGAAGGCATTATCGCCACGGGTCTGGTGAATGACGAAACCGAAACCCCCGAAGATTATCGCGCTCAGCTGCTTTACGCCAAAACCAATGGCATGAAGATGCTCTGCGCCAATCCCGATGTGGTGGTGGATCGCGGCGATAAGCGGGTCTATTGCGCGGGCGCTCTGGCCCAGCTTTACGCGGAAATGGGCGGCGAGGTCAGCTTTGTCGGCAAGCCGCACCCGCCGATTTATGACCTGGCCCGCCGACGGCTCAGCGCGATCCGAAATATCCCCGAAGATCGGATTTTAGCCATTGGCGACGGTCCTGCCACTGATGTCAAAGGCGCTTTGGGCGAAGATCTTGACTGCCTCTTTATCACTGGCGGTCTTGCCGCCGAAGCCACGGGCACAAACACGCAACCTGACCCGGCCAAGCTGGAGCAGTTCTTAGAGCAAGAGAAACTCGCCCCCACCTTCTCCATCGGTTTCCTGCGCTAAGCGGTGGAGGGCGACGATACGGCAAGCGCTACACAGAAAGTCGCCTTGCCTTCGCCCCTGATCTGCGCCAGGCCAAGACCAAAGAAAAACGAAGGGACAGAGAATGAGCACCGGAACCGTTTATCTCGAAGATCTGAAAATCGGCGATAGCCGCAGTCTTACCAAAGTCATCGACAAAGAAACCGTGGCCAAATTCGCGGATGTGAGCGAAGACCGCAATCCGATCCATTTGGATGAAGAAGCGGGCAAGGCCTCGATCTTTGGCCAGTGCATCGCCCATGGCATGTTGTCGGCCAGCCTATTTTCCGCGCTACTGGGCGAACGCTTGCCCGGCCATGGCACTGTTTATCTGGGCCAAGACCTGAAATTCCGCGCGCCGGTCAAAATCGGTGATGAAGTCACCGCAAGCGTGACAGTCAAAGAAATCATCGCGGAAAAGAAACGCGTTATCCTTGATTGCCAGGCCGTGGTCGGCGAGCAGGTGGTCATTATCGGTCAGGCAACAGTTCTTGCCCCCTCGCGGGCCTAAGGCGGTTGCACCCCGACGCGGGGGCGGTTAATCGGGCGCCATGCGGATCATCCGAAGCCACCACGACCTAACCGACGCAGATCGCGGGGCCAGCGCCGCGATCGGCAATTTTGATGGCGTCCATCGCGGCCATCACTCGGTGATCGACCTCGCACGGGTCGAGGCCCAAAAGCTGGGCGCACCGCTTGCGGTTCTGACCTTTGAGCCCCATCCTCGACAAGTGTTCAAACCCGACGCGCCGGATTTTCGGCTGATGCATGCGGCGGGCAAAGCCCATAAGCTTGACCAACTTGGCGTCGATATTCTTTATGAACTGCCCTTCTCCAAAGATTTGGCGGGTCTGCCGCCTCAGGCCTTTGCACAAGAAATCCTGGCCCAAGGGCTAGGGCTGCGCCATGCGGTGGTGGGGGCTGATTTCTGCTTTGGCCAAGGGCGCACAGGCACGGCCCAAGATCTGCGCAAATTCGGCGAAAGCCTGGGCTATGGGGTCACTATTGCCGAGCTGGTTCAGCCTAGCCCAGAACATCCTGTGATCTCATCAACCGCGATCCGTTCCGCTCTGAGCGATGGTCGCCCGCGCGATGCCGCCGCGATGCTTGGCCATCTGTACCGGGTCGAAGGCCAGGTTTTGCACGGGCATAAACGCGGCCGCGAATTGGGATTTCCCACGGCCAATCAATCCATCACCGGGCTGCATTTGCCCAAATTCGGGGTCTATGCGGTCAAGGTCGAAATCTGTAACGGCCCGCATCAAGGCAATTACACCGGGGTTGCCTCTATGGGGGTGCGGCCTATGTTTGGCGAAAATAGCCCCAATCTGGAAACCCATATCTTCGATTTTGCGGGCGATCTTTATGACGCTTATATCTCGGTCGGATTGGTCGAATATCTGCGCCCGGAACAAAAATTCGATGGTCTTGATGGATTGATCGCGCAGATGAATCGCGATGCCTTGGCCGCAAAGGAAATCTTGGCAACCGCCTAGTGGTCAAAGATGCGGCACAGCCGCCTCTTTTTTAGAAAGTAGCCCCTCGCCCATGCCTTCTTCAAAATCCGCGCCGAGCCTACGCCCTGAGTTTTGGAAACGTTTCCCCTTGGGCCAGCTCACCCCGCAAGAATGGGAGGCGCTGTGCGATGGCTGCGGCAAATGCTGTCTCAATAAGCTCGAAGATCCTGACACAGGCGAGGTTGCTTTTACCAATGTGGCCTGCCGGCTTTTGGACAATGAAACCTGCCTTTGTGGCCAATATGAGATCCGCAAAACGCTGGTCCCTGAATGCGTGGTTTTGACCCCCGAGCGGCTGAAAGAGATTGCCTATTGGCTGCCGTCAAGCTGCGCCTATCGCTTAGTACACGAAGGCTATGACCTGCCCGTCTGGCATCACCTGATTTCCGGCTCAAAGGCCACGATCCACGAGGCCGAAGCCTCGGTACGTGGCTGGACTGTCCCGGAATTTGAGGTCAATGACGATGAGTGGGAAGAGTATATCATCGAGGATCTGTGACATGTTTTTTGCCTCTGACAATACCGGGCCGGCGCATCCAAAAATCTTGGAGGCTTTGGCAGATGCGAACCAGGGCTATGCCTCGCCTTATGGCGCCGATCCGGTAACAGAGGCCGTGGTGGCGCAGCTACGCGAGATCTTCGAAGCGCCTCAGGCCGCGATCTATTTGGTGGGCACAGGCACGGCGGCCAATGCGCTGATCCTGGCGACGATGGCCGCGCCTTGGCAAACCATCTTCTGTGCCAAAAACGCCCATATCCACGAAGACGAATGCGGCGCGCCGGAATTTTTCACCGATGGGGCGAAAGTCACTCTGGTCGACGGGATCGAGGGCAAGATGCATCCCGAGGGTCTGCGCCAAATCATGAAGGCCGAAGAATCCCGTGGAGTGCATGGGGTGCAGCGCGGGCCAGTATCCCTGACCCAGGCGACGGAAAAAGGAACGGTCTATAGCTTGGACGAAATCGCCTCTCTTTGCGAGGTCGCCCATAGTTTTGGACAATCCGTGCATATGGATGGGGCGCGCTTTGCCAATGCGCTGGTGCATTTGGGATGCAGCCCAGCCGAGATGACCTGGAAAGCCGGTGTCGATGCGCTCAGCTTTGGCGGCACAAAAAACGGGCTTTTCGGAGCCGAGGCGGTGATTATCTTTGATCCGGCCAAGGCCTGGGAATTCGAGCTGCGGCGCAAACGGGCTGGGCATTTACTGTCCAAACATCGCTTCATCGCGGCGCAGTTGAAGGCCTATCTGACCGATGATCTGTGGCTGGATATGGCCGGAGCGGCCAATAAAACCTGTGCCGATCTGGCCCATGATCTGCAATTGACCGGTTCAGCGCAGCTACAATTTCAGCCCGAAGCCAATATCATCTTCGCCCATTGGCCCCGCGCGATCCATCAAAAGCTGAAGGCGGCGGGCGCGATGTATTATATCTGGGATGGCGAGGATAAGCTGGCCGAAGGCGACCCAAGTGAACGGCTCACCGCCCGGCTGGTCTGCGATTGGTCAGCAACAGCGGAGAATTCCCAAAAATTCCTGGCAGAATTCGCGCGATAGCATAGCTCAGAGCAGGGTTTCCTGCTCACACAGCACCACCGCGCCTGCCCCTGCTGCAAATACTGGCCAGCCCTTAGGCCCGCGCGCCTTGGGGCGAGGCCGCCTCTGCCAAGCGAGAAGCCAAGAAAGCCGCCACACGCGAATCAAATTTCGGCTGAATTTTCGCCCGCGCCAAGCGCAAAGATTGTAGCAACAGCCGGGCCGTAAAGGTTTCGGCCGCAGCCTCGGCCACTACCGATACCCGGCAACGGCCATTTTCCAAGCCCGCCAAAGCGATGCTCATCGTCACCACTAGGCCTTCGGAATTGCCCCTCAGCACAAAGCCCGTCTCAGGCGTGGCCTCGATCACCTCAACAGCGATTTCCCGGTGCACCCCTCTGAAACCAAAGGCAATTTTCCACGCTTTGCCGACCCCATCAGTGTCACCCTCTGCGGTTTGCGTGACTTCAAAACCGCGCGGGGTCAAAGACGCGGTCAGCGCGTCGAAATCCGCCAGCGCGGCATAGGTTTGGCTTTGCGGGTAAGGGGCGTCAAAGCTAGAGGTTAGCTCCATATCGGGCCTCGGCTCGGGTTACGTAATTACAGCGGGTCCAAATCGGACATCCAGCGCTCTAACACGTAGCGCGCCACGGCGCCATGACGTGGGGGCGCGACTTGGGGATGCTCATTGCGGAAAACCGACAAAAGCTCTTCACGGGTGATCCAAAGCGCATTTTCGATTTCCTGCTCATCGATTTTCAATTCGCGTGACAAAGCCTGACCGCGGCAAGCCAGCATCAAAGAGGCGGGGAAAGGCCAGGGCTGACCGCAAAGATATTCTACTTGCCCTACGCGGATGCCGGATTCTTCGACCACTTCGCGCCGCACGGCGGCCTCTATGGTTTCGCCCGGCTCCATAAACCCCGCCAACAAGGAATACATCCGTTCGGGCCAATTGGGTGCCCGGCCTAGCAAAACCGAATTTCCATGGGTGATGAGCATAATCACCACCGGATCGGTTCGAGGATAATGATTAGCGCCACAGCTCGGGCAATCGCGCTGCCAGCCCGCCATGGCGATATCGCTCGCCGCGCCGCATTTGGCACAGAACCCATGGCTTTGGTGCCAAGCAATCAGACCACGCGCAATGGCGGCCAGCTCTGCTTCATTAGGCGATAGCAGCGTCATTTGCGCCCGCAGCTCGGCAAAGCGCATATGCGGCGGCAATCTGGGATGGGTCTGTTCAGACGGATCCATGAAGGCGCCAAGCGTCTCTGGCAATCCCTCCTCAGGCACCCATTCCGACAGGTCACATGCAAAGCGCGGGGATTCCCCGTCAAAGCCCAAAAACAACATATCCGAGGCTGGTATATCCTGTAGCCCCTCCGCCGCAGCAGAAACCCAGCCTAGCTGCGCCTGCCCGGTCTCATCGCCACGGGTTTGCGCGAAGAATGGCTTGCCGCGCCAGAGCGGCAGAATTGTTGCACCCGCCTCTCTCATCCGGGTCAATTCAGCGGGCTGGTTTCGCAAATGCGCCGCGCGCTCGATCTGGCCGCCACCAAAAGTAACTGCGGGCTGGTCAAACATGTGATCTACCTCAAAGCGAACTATGTCAGCATGCTATACCCTCGCGTCAATAATAGGCAACCAAGCTGCTCACGATAGGGTAGGCCCTTTGTCCACTTGTGCACGCATAAGTTGACTGCCACAGTGATATAGTCATGTCGCCCAAGGATCATCATCCCCTGTCTCAACAAGAGACCAGACTTCGCCTTCGGGTTTTGGCGACGAGTGACCTGCACGCGAATATGCGGTCCTTTGACTATATCTCTGACACAGCTGCACCAAATGCCGGTCTGGCCGCGCTGAGCTCTGTGATTGACCACGCACGTCAGGAATGCGCGAATTGCCTTTTGCTGGATAATGGCGATTTGATTCAAGGGCAGCCTCTGGGCGATTGGGCGGCCGAGGAAATCCGCAAACCAGGCTCCGGCACACATCCGATCATCGCGGCCCTCAATGGGATGGGCTATGACGCGGCCAATTTGGGCAATCACGAATTCAATTACGGGTTAGAGACCTTGGATGCCGCCTATCGCGGGGCGGAATTTCCGGTGATTTGCTCTAACGCCGCGTATGAGCTCGGCGAAACTCCCTGCCAGGATCGTACTTTACGCCCGCCTTGGGTGATCTTGGAGCGGCAGTTTCAAGACGAGGCCGGTCAAAGCCAGAATTTGAAAATCGGTCTGATCGGATTTTTGCCGCCGCAGATCCTGGCTTGGGATAAAACTTGGTTGGAAGACCGGCTTTCGGTGCGCGATATCATCGCTAGTGCCAAAGCTTATCTGCCGATGATCAAACAAGCCGGGGCAGATATTGTTGTGGCGCTCTGCCATTCGGGCATTGGCCCCGATAATGCCCAAGACGGGATGGAAAATGCCGCGGTCCCCTTGGCGGCAATTGCGGGCATTGATGCATTGATCACCGGGCATACGCATCTGTGTTTTCCCGATAAGACCGCTCCGGCGGATGCGGTTATCAATCCAATTGCTGGCACGATCCATGGCAAACCAACAGTGATGCCCGGCGCGATGGGGGCACGGCTTGGGGTGATCGATCTGTGGCTGCAACAAGAGCCAGACGGATGGCACGTCGCACAAAGCCAATCGGAATTACGCAGCCCAACACCTAGTCACGCCGATAGGCCGCCCAAGGCATCGCCTTTGTTAACCCTTTTGCTGGACAACACCGAACAAGCGCATGAAGCCACGCGAGATTACCTCGCCAAAGAGATCTGCATCAGCGACGTAGACCTACATAGCTATTTTTGGATGCTCGGGCATAGCCCAGCGGACTCGGTTGTCGCGCAGCTGAAAATCGCCGCTTTGCAGGATTACATAGCTGATAGCGAATTTGCCGATCTGCCGGTTCTGGCCGCAGTCTCTACCTTCAAGGGCGGCGGGCGACATGGGGCGGGATATTACACACATATCCCGCCTGGACGTCTTAGACGACGACATGTGTCAGATCTCTATATTTTCCCCAATCTTCTTGGCGCGATCCGCGTGACCGGAGCTGAACTTCACGATTGGCTGGAACGATCCTTCAGCGGCTTTACCCAACTCTCCTCGGAGCAGCCGGATCAATTGCTATGGCAATATGGTGTGCCGCATTATGATTTGGATGTGGTTCATGGCGCCGAATGGGATGTCGATCTTAGCCAAGCCCCGCGCTATGATGCCTATGACGGAGAGCTGATTTCCAAAGCCCATAAACGGATCAGAAATCTGACGGTCAATCGCCGCGCCGTATCCGACGCAGATGAATTTATTATAGCCGCCAATAGCTATCGCTTAGGCGGGTCTAGCGGATTTCCCCTGCCCGGATCTGAGTGGCGGATAAACTTGCCCGAAAATCTTTTGATCCGGGACGTGCTGGAAACCTATCTAGGTGAATCCGCTAAGGCGCCGATGCCGCAGCCCTCGCCTTGGCAGCTACATGCGCCGAAAGGGTCAAGCGCGGTTTTTGCCACTAGCCCCAATGCTGCGAAATTTGCGCCTCAGTTGGAAAATGCGCGGCTCGAATTGCTAAATGACGGGCACAACACCGCCGACTCTTCGCCGGGAAATAGCTTTGCCACCTACCGTCTGCACTTCTGAGTGAAGTAATCCGTTTTCACTGCCAGTCTGAAAAATAAGCTAGCCGCTCAGGAATTATGCACTAAGCTGGGTTTGCCGATCATTGCTTTTGCCGCGCCGTGCCAAACACTGCCGCCTGGCACAGCGACGTCGCAGGGTCGGCGCGTTCTAACTGGCGTCACGGAGGATCGCCCCACATGTATCTGCGTGCAATCAGCATTGCTGCCGCAACTCTCGCCGCGTCCACCCTATGGGCCGAAACCGAGGTTCCATTTGCTCTGGACTGGAAATTCGAAGGCCCCGCAGCCCCCTATTTTGCTGCTATCGATAAGGGCTATTTCGCCGAGACTGGCCTGTCGGTGGAAATTACACCGGGTCAAGGCTCGCTCGATGCCATCCCGAAAGTCGCCACTGGTGCATATCCGATTGGCTTTGCCGATATTAACAGCTTGGTGAAGTTCAAAGACCAAAACCCAGATGCGCCGGTCATTGCGGTGATGATGACCTATGACAAACCGCCCTTCGCGGTTGTTGGCCGCAAAAGCCTGGGCGTGTCGGAACCAAAAGATCTAGAAGGCAAAGTGCTGGGCGCACCGCCGCCAGATGGCGCTTGGGCGCAGTTCCCGCCTTTCGCGGCGGCTAATGGCTTGGATATGTCCAAGATCACTGTCGAACCCGTGGGCTTTCCCACCCGCGAACCCATGCTGGCTGAGGGCAAAGTTGCCGCCGTCACCGGCTATAACTTCTCCTCTTATCTGAACCTGGCGCGGCTTGGTGTGCCCGAAGAGGATATCTCTACCATCCTCATGGCCGATTACGGGCTGGATCTTTACGGCAATGCGATCATCGTGAACACGACTTACGCTGCTGAAAATCCTGAAGTGATCAAAGGCTTCATCGCCGCTGTGGCCAAAGGCTGGGCCGATGCAATCGCCGATCCTGCAGCCGGCGCAGCTATGGTGATTGAGCGCAATCCAGCCGGTGATGTGGAGCTGGAAACCCGTCGTCTTCAGCTGGCCATCGATGCCAATGTGATCACCGATTACACGCTGGCAAATGGCATGGGCAATATCGATGCCGACCGTTTTGCCAGCTCGCTGGAACAGATCGCTCAGACCTATGAGTTCCAGAACACGCCAGACCCGGCGGCTTACTTCACCGATGAATATCTGCCCGAAGGCAATTTCCCGGTAAAATAATCGCCGCACGCCGTCCTGCTCCAGGGGCGGCGTGTTTTCTTTTTCGAGTAGCCCCCGGTCTTTCGCCCATGTCCGCGCCCATCGAACTTCGCCAAGTGACCCATGCTTATCGCACTGATAGCGGTCCTCTGCCTGTCCTTGATAATCTCAATATCACTATGCCTGCGGGCAGCTTCACGGCAGTGGTTGGCCCATCGGGCTGCGGTAAATCAACCTTGACCAAGCTGGTCGCCGGGTTGATGCGCCCGGATGAAGGTCAGGTTTGGCTGGGCAATGAACAGGTTCGCTCGCCCCGCTCCACCGTGGGCATGGCTTTCCAAAACCCGGTGCTTCTGGAATGGCGCACGATTTTGCGCAATGTGATGCTGCCTTTGGAAATCGTGCCCAATAAGCTGAGCAGCGCGCAACGCGAAGAGAGGGCGCGAGAATTGCTGGCCTTGGTCGGGCTAGAGGGGTTTGAGGATAAGCGCCCCTCTGAACTCTCGGGCGGGATGCGCCAACGAGCCTCTTTGTGCCGCGCCCTAGTGCATCGTCCCGAAGTGCTGATCCTAGATGAACCATTCGGCGCGCTGGATGCTTTCACCCGCGAAGATTTATGGCAGACCATGGCCCGGCTGCGCGGCGAGGAGAATTTCACCGCTGTGCTCATCACTCATGATCTGCGCGAAAGCGTCTTTTTAGCGGATGAGATTGTGGTTTTGTCCTCCCGCCCGGCCACCACGCAATATGTGCTGAAAAACACATTGCCCAAAGACCGGCCGCTAGAGTCGCTCTACAGCCCGCCTGCGGTCGAAATGCTGGCCACCCTGCGCCATCAGATCCAAATTGCCCAAGGCCGCGCCCCTGCAGAGGCGGCGGAATAGTCCCATGCGTAATGTACAAAAACTCGTTGTCCCGCTGGTCGCTATCGCGATTTTTCTTGGCCTTTGGGAATGGATGGTGTGGGCCAATGGCTGGCCGGATTACAAAATGGCCTCGCCCTCGGATCTATGGCCCGCTTTCTGGAAATTCCGCGGCCTCTTTTTCGAATATGGCTGGGATACATTATGGCGCACGGTTGTCGGCCTGCTTTTGGCGGTGATTGTGGGAACGGGAATTGGCATGGTGATGGGCTTTTCCCGGATTGCGCGGGATGCGCTATATCCGATCCTAGTGGGTTTTAATGCGATCCCCAAAGCCACTGTGGTGCCGATTTTGGCACTGATGTTTGTGGGTCAGCATGATATGAACACGATCCTCATCGCCTTCATGATCAGCTTCTTTCCCATTGCCGTTTCGGTTTCCATTGGCCTGTCGACCCTAGAGCCGGAATATCGCGATATTTTGCGCTCGCTCGGGGCGTCACAATTCACGGTGTTTTGGAAAATCGCATTGCCCAAAACCCTGCCAGAATTCTTTGGCGCGCTCAAAGTCGCGGTAACGCTGGCCTTTATTGGTACAAATCTGATGGAGATCGTCTCGCCCCATGGGCGCGGCCTGGGCGCGCTTTTCGATAGTGGCAAAATCAGCGCCAATTACCCGCTGATGTTTGCGGTACTGATCGCTTTGGCCTTTCTCGGCATCGTGCTGTATTATGTGGTGGTGGCGCTGGAAAAAATCTTCGCCGGTTGGGCAGAACGCCGCCCGAACTAAACCCCAAAGCCCCCCGCCAGCTCCGCTTAGGCGAAGCGCGAGGGGCGGGATGGGTGGGGCGCTTTGGCTAAGCGGAGTTGGCGGGCCATATCAACCCGCCGCGTCCGTCAAAGCACTCAGCCTTACGCAAATTTGCCGGCAAAATCGTCAAATGCATCAACCCAGCCGCCGATAAAGCCCTTCGTGCCTTCATCCGCAAAGCCGCCATCTGCCGCAAAGAAATCGTCATTCACCGACAGATACACCCCCGGCGCGCCCATCACATACATGCCCACCGTAGTCATCAGCTCGGTCAATTGCACAGTGGCCGCCACCGCATTCGTCCCGCCTGGTGTCACGCCAATCGCCGCCGCAGGTTTGCCTGTCCAAACACCCGCCGCGTAAGGGCGCGACGCCCAATCCACGATATTTTTCACCAAAGGCGGATAAGCGCGGTTATATTCCGGGGTCACAATCAGCACCCCATCTGCAGCGGTAATCTGATCCTTCACCCGCGCAACCGAAGCAGGCAGATCCGCTTCCAGATCCTGGTTGAACATGGGAATATCCGCCAGCTCCAGATAATCGAATTTCAGTTTTCCCTCGGCCAGTTTTTCAATGGCTTTGGTCGTTTTCAAGCAATAGCTGCCTTCACGCAGCGAGCCGACAACAACAGCAATGGTTTTCATTTGAGCACCTCATTTCGATTTCTGGCCTCATATGTGCAATTGTGCGTCTGCTTAGTAAATTGCACAGATCTGCACCCACTTTGTTCAGATATGCGCAAAGATCTTGGGAACCTTTTTTGACCTGATCCATTGCGGATTAAAATGGGTGCGCCGCGGGGCTTGATCTTCCGCGCCCCGCCTCTTAAATGGTCCGCCGAGAGGTTGGCGCGGGCGAGCGCCTCGCCAACCCGGTCAGGTCCGGAAGGAAGCAGCCGTAACGAGCCCCGCTTGGGTCGTTGTCAGCCTCTCACCTCCATTCCCCGCAAAAGCATCCCCAGCAAATTACCAAATCCACAGGCCGGGTTTTGCGACTCCGCTGGACGCCCTCCCCTGCCGGGTTTAGTCTTTGACCCCGCAGGGCAAGGGGAGCACGCATGGCGGATAGCGACAATACAGGCGAAAAACGCGGCTATACGGTTTTAGGCCGGAAATATCGCCCGCAAAGCTTCAGCGATTTGGTCGGCCAAGAGGCGATGGTGCGCACTTTGCGCAATGCCTTTGCCGCCGATCGCATCGCCCAAGCTTTTGTCATGACCGGCATTCGCGGCACCGGCAAAACCACCACCGCGCGCATTATCGCCAAAGGCATCAACTGTATCGGCGCTGATGGCCAGGGCGGCCCCACGGTGGAGCCTTGCGGCCAATGCGAACATTGTCGAGCCATTGCCAATGGCAGCCATATGGATGTGCTGGAAATGGATGCGGCGTCGAATACTGGCGTAGATGATATCCGCTCCATGGTGCTTGATAGCGTGGCCTATGCCCCCGGCTCCGCCCGCTACAAGATCTATATTATCGACGAAGTTCACATGCTGTCGCGCAGTGCTTTCAACGCGCTGCTGAAAACTCTTGAAGAACCGCCAGCCCATGTGAAATTCATCTTTGCCACCACCGAAATCCAGAAAGTCCCAGTCACCGTCCTGTCGCGCTGCCAACGGTTTGACCTGCGCCGGATCGAGCCCGAAGACATGCTGGCGATGCTGCGCCGGATTTCTGATGCGGAAGGGGCGCAGATCACCGATGAAGCCTTAGCCCTGATCGTGCGCGCCTCCGAAGGATCCGCCCGCGACGCCCAATCTTTGCTGGACCAAGCGATCAGCCATGGGGCGGGTGAAACCAGCGCCGATCAAGTCCGCGCTATGCTGGGCCTCGCGGATCGCGGGCGCGTGCTGGATCTTTTCGATCTGGTGATGCGCGGCGATGCGGCAGGCGCTTTGGCAGAGCTTGCAGCGCAATATGCCGATGGAGCCGATCCGCTCGCCGTTTTGCGGGATTTGGCCGAGGCGACCCATTGGATTTCGATCACCAAGATCAACCCCGCCAGCGCCGATGATCCCACCACCGCCCCGGATGAGCGCGCCCGCGGCAAGGATATGGCCGACCAGCTGAGCATCCGCTCTCTGACCCGCATGTGGCAGATGCTGCTCAAAGCTTTGGAAGAGGTCGCTAATGCCCCCAATGCGATGATGGCGGCGGAAATGGCTTTGATCCGGCTGACCCATGTGGCGGATCTACCGCCGCCCGAAGATCTGGTGCGCAAACTCAAAGACCAGCCCCCCGCGCCTATGCCCGCCCCCGGTCCGGCTGGCGGCGGTGCTGCCTCCCAGTCGCCCCAGGCTTCACGAGGGTCCGGCGGGGCAGCTTATGGGCCTGGCCCCTCCGCCGCGCCCCCGCCGCCGCCCGGCGCGGCCCCAATGCAGCCGCGTGCAACAGCCTCCTCCGCCGCGCAGCCCGCAATGCAGTCTGCCGCGCCAATGCCGAAAGATCTAAACGCGGTTCTGGCCTTGCTCAGCGATCACCGAGAGCCGATCCTGCAATATGAGGTGGAACATAATCTGCGCCTGATCAGCTATGCGCCGGGCCGGATTGAGTTTGAGCCCACATCCAATGCCGCCAAGGATCTCGCCAGCCGCTTGAAACGCAGTCTGGAACAGATCACCCAAAGCCGCTGGCTGATTTCCGTGGCCCAGTCCAGCGGCATCGCCACCATCGCCGAAACACGCGCCGCGAAACAGCAAGCCGAATTCGACAAAGCCGCCGCGCATCCCACAGTTGCCGCAGCTCTCGCCGCTTTCCCCGGCGCAAAGATCGTCAAAGTAACCCGCCGCAAAGCCGCCGAAGAGCTCGCAGCTGCCGAAGCCCTGCCCGAAATGGACGAAGCCTGGGACCCGTTCGAGGACGAAGACTAGCGCCCCAACTCCAAGCGGTGCTTGCCTCGCGGGCCCGTGATGCTTAGGTAGCCTTGAACAGATCACGAAAGGGATAGGCAATGCTGAAAGGTCTCGGCGGGCTCGGCGATATGGGCAAAATGATGAAAGCCGCGCAGGAAATGCAGGGCAAAATGGCCGAGCTGCAAGAAGAGCTGACGCGGATCACCGTCGAAGGCGAAAGCGGTGCGGGCCTGGTCAAAGCGACCGCCACTGCCAAAGGCGAATTGACAAGCCTGACCATCGATCCAAAGATCTTTTCGCCTGATGACAAGGAAATGGCCGAAGATCTGATCTTGGCCTGCATCAAAGACACCCAGGCCAAAGCCGCCATCCGCACGCAGCAGGAAATGCGCAAGCTGACCGAAGCCATGGGCCTGCCTGCGGATATGAATCTGCCGAATTTCTAAGCTTATCCTAGGGGCCTCCAGGGGATCCAAGACAAGGGAATTGCACCAGCCGAGGCATTTAGGTGGTGCAAGTTAATCCCTGGTGCCCACCGCGCCGAGCTTGACCCGGCGCCTCTTGCCCTGACGCCACCGACATGCTTTGCCAGGGTCATGAGCCAAACGCCCCCCTCCATTGACGCGCTGATCGAGCTATTAGCGAAACTGCCCGGCCTCGGCCCCCGCTCGGCCCGCCGGGCTGTGCTACATATGATCCGCAAGCGCTCTCTCCTGCTCATCCCGCTGGCCGATGTGCTGGCAGAGGTGGCGCAAACCGCCCGCGAATGTCTCAATTGCGGCAATGTCGCGACCGAAGATCTCTGCCCGCTCTGCCAGGATGAGGCCCGCGCCACGGGTCAGCTTTGCGTGGTGCAGGATGTATCCGACCTTTGGGCCATGGAGCGCACGGGGCTTTTCAAAGGGCGCTATCACGTGCTGGGCGGTACGCTCTCCGCCCTGGACGGAATCGGCCCCGAAGATCTCGGCCTGCCAAAATTGGCGGACCGGATCGTGAGCGAAGCAGTCAGCGAAGTGATCCTGGCGCTGTCGGCCACAGTCGATGGCCAAACCACCGCCCATTACATCGCCGAAATGCTAGAGCCCCAAGTATCGGTAACCTCGCTCGCCAAGGGCGTCCCTATGGGCGGCGAGTTGGAATACCTGGATGACGGAACAATCGGCGCAGCTCTACAGGCGCGGACGAAGATTTGAGAGAGCTAAACTGAAAACGCGTATTGCCTTGATAGAGTTGAGACCTTTATGAATTTCCAGAAAATGAAATCCTCAGAGTAAAATGATGGCATACGAATGACTTCAAAATCGCACTATTTAAGGGAATTAGAGAACCATATTAAAGACTGCGAATTGTCGAAAATGCGCCACTTCGATCTTTCAGACATCGCCGCAAGAAAAATGGCTTGGGTAAGTAAAACGAGTTACATCGCGACCGCACTCATTCTCGCTTGGATTCTGTCTACCCAATTCAAAGGCATTTTACCCAGCTCAATATGGCTTTACGAAGTTCTTCCGGTTTTTATAGCCTTGTTCCTGGCCGCATTAAACGCATTTGAGGCAAAGGCCGGATATGATAGAATTTACGAAGCTCATTTATCGGCAGCGCAAAAGTACCATGCGCTTTGGCGCGAATGCCGGAATTGGGAAAGTGATTTTCCAACTGGCGACGGAGAAGAATTTCATCTCTATGTTAAGAGTGTTAGAAGAAGGCTGAATGATATAAACCATGACAGCCCACATATTACGATTTTCCAAAGCAACGAAATAACAAAATTTCGGAAGCGAAATGGTTGGGAGGCCAAGAATGACTATGGGCCTATCAAAGACGTTGAAGGCCCCCTCAAAGGCAGCGAACAAGATGAACTCCAAAGTTGAGATATCGAGAGCCCTTGATAAGATCTCTTTAGCTCTGGAGCCAGAAATGGCTTGGGGAATTACTGGTGGGGCCAACTACGCAATAAGGCGTGGTTCAGAGCGAGCAAATGATATAGACATTATCTGTTCCCTTACTGATATGCCTACAATCGTCGACGCGCTTTTCAAGTTACAGCCCAAATTGAAAAAGAGCAGATGCCAGAACATCAGATCAGTCTACAGCAGTCATAAAATCGGAAACGTGAAAATCGAAATTTTCAGCGACGTAGAGAACCTTTGGGGAGGCACTTGGCTTCCAAATCGTCTTTATCGCGATTGCATCAATCGTGGCAGGATCGCGAATTGCCGCAGGCTTAATCTTATGTCAATTGCTTACGAAATCCATATCAACGCCCTAATCGGCAACCTAGAGCGTTGCAAAGAGTTCATCGAACTTGACAACCTTAACCGGCGACTAACCCACTCCCAGGACCGTGCCGATGCCTAGTCCTGGAATCTATTGCTCCGAAAATAAGCCGTAAGAAGCAGCCCGTTAAGGCTGCTCATCCTCGTCGTCAATATCCGGCTGATCATTGGGCAGGTTGAAGAAGCTGTCAGCGTCCACGATTGGGTCGAGCTTATCCTCGTCCTCATCTTCGCCGCGCGGGTCATCGGTCAGGCTGAAGCTTTCCAGCCCCTGCACTGCCGTCGGCATGCGCGGTTCGGGATCCATGCCCAAAGACTGCTCGGTCGAGACAAGCTTGCGGCGTTCATCATCGGACATCACGATGCCCTCTTTCGCCCGACGTTCCGCCGCTTTGCGTACCGCTTCGTCCAATTCCGACTGTTTACACAGGCCCAGAGCCACCGGATCGATCGGCTGGATATTCGCGATATTCCAATGGGTCCGTTCGCGGATCGCTTGGATGGTTGGCTTGGTTGTGCCCACCAATTTCGAAATCTGCGCATCGGCCAGTTCCGGGTGGAACTTCACCAGCCACAAGATCGAGGCCGGGCGGTCTTGACGCTTCGACAGCGGGGTATAGCGCGGGCCGCGGCGCTTATCTTCGCCCACAGCGGCCGGGTTATGCTTTAGCTTCAGCTTGGCCAGCGGATTGGCCTCGGCTGCTTTGATATTCTCTGCGGTCAGCTGGTTATTTGCCACCGGGTCAAAGCCCTTCACGCCGCCGGCCACATCGCCATCTGCAATCCCCTGCACTTCCAGCTCGTGAAAGCCGCAGAAATCACCGATCTGCTTGAAGCTAAGAGTGGTATTATCCACCAGCCAAACTGCGGTGGCTTTTGCGTGCAATGGTTTGTTCATGGCCTGGCTCCTTCGACGTCTCAACGCACCCGCCTTCGCTGGGTCACCGGGGTGACCGCACCGTCTGGTGCATTTCCTCAATTTGCGGGAGGGTAACCGGTATATAGTCAACCTAAGCGCCGGAGGAAAGCCCCAATGCGGAGACTTCTGATAATTACCCTTACGTTCCTATGCAATTTTGCGCAGGCGGATATTGCAGGCGAGTTCGACTATTATGTGCTGGCGCTTAGCTGGACGCCGAATTGGTGTGCCCGCGAGGGGGATGCGCGCGGCTCTGCGCAATGCGATCCAGACCAGGGCTTCGGCTGGACACTGCATGGGCTATGGCCGCAATATGAGCGCGGTTATCCGCAAGACTGCGCCGCGCCCGCCAGCTTAGACCCAACGCGGCAGCAATCAGCGTTAATGGCGGATATTATGGGATCGGGCGGGCTGGCCTTTTATCAATGGCGCAAACATGGGCGCTGTTCGGGACTGTCGGGCAGCGCCTATTATGCGGCAAGCCGGGCGGCTTATGAGGCCGTGACGCGTCCGCCGGTACTGCGGCAGCTTCCACGGGCCTTGAAAATCCCGGCCTCTGTGGTCGAAGAGGCGTTTTTACAGTCAAACCCGGATCTAGCGCCGGATATGCTGACCATCACCTGTCGCGATGGCTATATCCAAGAGGCGCGGTTATGCCTGACCAAAGAGCTCGCCCGGCGCCGCTGCGGGTCGGATGTGATCCGCGATTGCAGCGCAAAGGATGCGGTGATGACGCCAATCCGCTAGGTTTAGGCTGTGATCCCTGGCAATCCCACCGCCGCGCGGCCCTCATTGGTTTTGAGCGAAAAATCCCCGCCCAGATAGGCATCGCCCCCCGGCCCGAAAAGATAGCCAATCGCCTGCGCCACCCATTCGGCGGGGATATGCACGAATGGGTCCAGCTGGCTGACCGGATTGATGCCAGAGGCTTTGATCTGCAGCTGCATTTCCGTTGCGACCGTCCCAGGGGAGAGCCCCATAACCCGCAGGCCTTTATCGCCGAATTCCTTATGGCCGCAGCGCGTGAGGGACAACACCGCCGCTTTGGTGGCGCAATAATGGGACCAGCCCTCAAGTGCTCCGGTTGCCGCGCCAGAGCTGATATTGATGATCGTCCCCTGCCCTGCGGCAAGCATCCCAGGGCTAACGGCCCGAATGCAGTAATAGACGCCTTTAAGATTGATATCGACCACTTGGCCCCATGCGGCAGGGTCGCTGTTTTCGATCCGCGCGACCGGTTCGATGATCCCCGCATTATTCACCAGCCCGTCGATCTGGCCAAAACGCTCTGTCGCCTGGGCGATCATTGCCTCGACCTGCGCGTAATCGGCCACATCACATGCAATTCCCAGGGCCTTCGCGCCAATCTCTGCCGCGAAGTTTTGCACAGCTTGACCACTGCGCGCGGCAAGAACAACATTGGCCCCATGGCTTGCGAGGAATTTGCCACAAGCGGCGCCAATCCCGCGGCTGGCGCCTGTGATCACAATGGTCTTGCCCGCGAGATGGTCCATGGCTGCTCCTATAAAATTGTCCGCCGCTTGGTCTGCTCAGAGCATAAAGAGCGCCCTCGACTGACCTCAAGGCCAAAGCGCTGCATCCGCAATTATAAGTAGGGTGGGCAATATGCCCACCACCCCCGTAAGATCCGCTGCAGCAACCGAAGATGGGCAAATTGCCCATCCTACGCCACTTCAAGGCCATCCAGCAAAAGGCCCTGTTTGGACTTGGCCGACTAGCAGGCCACCCCTTTGAGCTTTGGATAGATCTGGCGCCATTGCTGATACGCCTCGCCATAAGCGTCGCGTAGGCTGTGATCTGGGGCGATATTGCGGGCCACGGGCGGCGGGGTCATCACTATTTGCGGGCTGTCACCCGTGAAACCGCATTGCGCCAAACGCACCGCCCCAAGCGCTGCGCCAAATTCGCCTTGCGCCGGAAGATCCAGCGGCAAATCCAGCACAGTTGCCAATAACTGCACCCAATAAGAGGATTTACTGCCACCGCCAATCGCCAAACATTGATGCAGCTCTGTGCCTGTGCCGGATAGGGCTTCGGCGCAGTCTTTCAAAGCAAACGCCACACCGGTCAGCACCGCTTGTGTCAAATCTCGGCGATCCTGGGCGATATCCAACCCACAAAAAGCCCCCCCGAACCGTCGCATCATTATGGGGCGTGCGCTCGCCGGAGAGGTAAGGCACAAATTGCACCGGCCCCGGCGGCGCCAAAGTCCCGCCTAGCTCGCCGGTCAATTCCTGGGGCGACGCGCCAGTCACCCGCACCAGCCAATTGAGGCTATCCGTGGCCGACAGGATCACCCCCATCTGATACCAACGCCCCGGCACCGCATGGCAAAAACTATGCACCGCCGAAGCAGGATCCGCCCCATAGCTATCCCGCGCCGCCAAAAGAACACCAGACGTGCCCAGCGACACAAAGCCCGTTCCCGCTGACAAGGCCCCGCAGCCGCAAGCACTGGCCGCATTATCCGCGCCGCCCGCCACAATTTGCACCCCATTGGGCAGGCCCAGCTCTGCCGCGAGTTCCGGGCGTAATATACCCATGACCGTCGTGCCCTCCACCAGATCCGGCATATGCGCCAGATCCAGACCTGATGCCTGCACAAGCGCCTCGGACCAGCGCCGGGCCGAAACATCGAGCCAAGAAGTCCCCGCCGCATCGGACATATCGGTGACCCGGCGGCCCGTCATCCAAAAGCTTAGATAATCCTTTGGCAGCAAAATCGTCGCCAAACGGGCGAAGATTTCGGGCTCATTGCGCGCCAGCCAAAGCAGTTTCGGCGCGGTAAATCCCGGAAAAACCGCATTCCCCGATAGGCGCCGGACCTCTGGCTGCGCATCGAGCTCTGCCGCTTCTGCGGCCGCGCGAGTGTCATTCCATAAGATGCAAGGGCGCAGCACATGCCCCGCACGGTCCAACAGAACCGCCCCATGCATATGCCCCGATAGGCTAAGCGCCCGAACCGCCGCTAATTCGCGCCGATGGGTCTTTTGCAAATTAGAAATCGCCGCGCGAAAAGCATTAAGCCATTCCGCCGGGTCCTGCTCACTCCATCCCGGACGTGGCCGCAAAACGGCACAGCTGGCTTCTGCCGAGGCCAATACAAGCCCATCCGCATCCGCCAGCACCACCCGAGCGCCAGAGGTGCCCAAGTCAATTCCTAGATACACCCGTTCCCTCCCCAGACCGGTGCAGTATCGGTTCCACGCGCCCCGGCGCTTGTCAAACGCAAACCAAGCCTTGCATTCGCACCCGTGAAATCTCGGCCTATAGGCCGGGATGTCCTCAAAAGGCGTGGCCACGCTTTAGCGCGGTCTCATTTTAGCAAAGCCTGGACTAGCTCCTGCGGATTTAACCGCCGACGCGCAATACAATTTTACCAATATGCTGGCTGGTTTCCATCCGCTCATGGGCTTTTGCCGCTTGATCCAGCGGGAATTCACTATCCATCACCGGTTTTATCCGCCCCGCATCCAAAAGCGGCCAGACCTTTTCGCATAGATCCTCCGCAATCCGTGCCTTGGCCAGATCCGATTGTGGCCGCAAGGTCGAGCCGGTCACGGTCAAACGACGCATCATGATCTGGGCGAAATTCAGCTCCACTTTCGGCGCCTCTAGGAAAGCGATCATCACCAATCGGCCTTCGTCTTTGAGCGCCTTGATATTGCGCGGAATATAGCTGCCCCCCACCATATCAAGGATCACATCCGCGCCGCCTTGGGCTTTGACGGCCTCGACAAAATCCGCCTCTCGGTAATTGATCGCCTGTTCTGCGCCCAGATCTGTACAGATCTTACATTTCTCGGCGGATCCGGCTGTGGTGAACACCCGACTGCCCAAAGCAGAGGCTAGTTGGATCGCAGTTGTCCCGATCCCGGAAGAGCCCCCATGAACCAGCAGACTTTCACCCGCCTTTAGGCCCGCGCGCAGATAGAGATTAGAATAGACGGTGAAAAAGGTCTCTGGCAGGCAGGCCGCCGCATCCAGCTGCATCCGTTTAGGCACGCGCAAGGCATGGGCTGCCGGTGTGATCACATATTCCGCATAGCCGCCACCGGGCAACAAGGCACAGGCCAAATCGCCGATTTGGAAATTTTCCACCTCATCGCCCACGGCCACAACTTCGCCCGAGGCTTCTAGTCCCGGCAGATCCGAAGCCGTGGGCGGCGCTTTATAGGATCCTGCCCGCTGCAAGGCGTCTGGGCGGTTCACCCCCGCATAAGCGACTTTCAGCAAAATATCCCGCGGGCCCGGCTTTGGCACCGGCCGTTTGACGGGTTTTAGAACTTCCGGCCCACCGGGGGCCGAAATTTCCACGGCATGCATGGTTTTTGGCAAGCTGGACATCCAAGGCATCCTCTCAACACAGGGGGCCCCGCTTCCCGAGACCGTTATTTCGACACAGGCGGGCCGCCCGGTAAATCCACCCGCGGCATGCGGGTTGGCGCTTTGATCAGTGACAAAGCCCAGTTGGGCCCGGCCAATAACGGACGCAGCAAGGCGTTCTCGTTTACTTGCTTTTTGACATTCTCTATTTGCATGACATCGTCAATGCGACGATCAAGAAAGCGCCAGCTCCTTTGGTGATCTGTACTGTCATCGCCCAACCAATAAAGCACGGTTGACGCATAAACACCGCTTAGCGTGGCCCGTTTTGTGTACCAGTTGAAATCGTCAGAGCCATCGCCCAGCGTGTCCCAAATTAGATCCACCGTGTTCCAAATCGCTTTCGCCCCATCGCCCGCATATTGCGGCAGAGCAAAAAGCGTGGCACCTCGGCGCACGGCCTCTTTATCCTCGACCGCCTCCAGGCGATACCGCACCGCTGCCGCGATCCGGTCGCGAAAGCGCAGCGCGGACAGATCCTCTGATTTCAGGCGCCGCGCCATGGCCTGGTCGCCCTTTTCATGAAAGGCCAGCGCCAGATCCACCGCGCCGCGCGGGCAGACCCCCTGGGCCACAGTCGGATCCACCCCGCTATCGGCCACCGCCGCGCGGAAACTTTCCGCCGACCAGCCATCAAAGGGCACATGCAATAAAATCGCCTCTAAGAGCTGGTTTCTAATATCAAGCTCGGCTGGCTTCGCTTCTGCCATCTTCTCCCCCTCTCCAGAGCCTTAAAACCTCTGGACAAGTTAAAACATCCGTGATACCCGGCCAGCTCCTGCACAAATGCAACTTTAACTGGAAGGGTGGTGACACCAGAATGCAGGTTAGTGTTCGCGACAACAATGTCGATCAAGCGCTTCGCGCGCTCAAGAAGAAACTGCAGCGCGAGGGCGTCTTTCGCGAGATGAAACTCAAGCAGCACTTCGAGAAGCCGTCTGAAAAGAAGGCTCGCGAAAAGGCCGAGGCAATCCGCCGGGCTCGTAAGCTAGCGCGCAAAAAAGCGCAGCGTGAAGGGCTGCTCTAAGCTCTGACCACTTCCGGATAAGGCAATAGATTTGGGCATAGGTTCGCCTGTGCACAATCTGCCTTGTCCCTTCGCGCTGGCGCACATGCCAGCGTCTTTTATTTTCTGGTTACGCCTTTAGATATGGCCTGTCTTCAGGAAAGGACGCGCCATGAAAGACCAAACCACCGCCGCCACGCTTGCCGATTTCGCGATCACCCAGCGTTGGCCCGCCAAAAATCCCGAAATTCTTCAGCTTTATAGCTATCCGACGCCGAATGGCCGCAAAGTCTCGATCATGCTCGAAGAGACTGGGCTGGCTTATGAACCGCATCTGGTCACTCTCGCCGATACGGATGTCAAAAGCGACGCCTTCCTCTCGCTGAACCCGAACAATAAAATTCCGGCGATCATTGATCCCAATGGCCCGGATGATCAGGCTTTGGGCCTGTTCGAAAGCGGAGCGATCTTGGTCTATCTGGCCGAGAAAACCGGTCAGCTGATCGGTGAAACCGCCGCCGAGCGCTACACCACCTTGCAATGGCTGATGTTCCAAATGGGCGGGGTTGGTCCGATGTTTGGGCAGCTGGGCTTTTTCTATAAATTCGCCGGGGCCGAGATCGAGGATAAACGTCCGCAAGAGCGGTATATCAACGAATCCAAACGCATTATGGCAGTGATCGAAAAGCAGCTCGAAGGCCGCGACTGGATCACCGGCAGCTATTCCATCGCCGATATCGCTATTGCGCCTTGGCTCAAAGGCCTGGAGTTCTACGGCGCGCTCAATGTGCTGGGCTGGGAAGATCACAAAAACCTAGTGGCATATTTGGATCGGTTCTATGGGCGCGAGGCCGTGCAACGCGGTGCCGTTATCCCCGAAGTCCCGGCCTAAAGGCTGTCATGCACATGGCCCGGCCCCCGAGCCGGGCCCTCGCCGGATTTTTCATCAAGACCGCTGGTCAACTTGACCGAGACTGCCTAACCTTCGCGGCATAATGCCAATTGGGAGGGCACAAATGTTAAAAAACACACTCACCGCCATGGCAGCGGCCCTAATCGCTTGCCAAGCGGCGGCAGCAGATTACACGCTGCGCGCCACCGCGAATTCCAACGAAAATGACGAAGACTATGACGGGCTCGTCGTTTTCAAAAACTATGTGGAAGCCGCCTCTAACGGGGCAATAGAGGTCGAACTCTTCATCGGGACGCAGCTTTGCTCCAACGGAGCCGAGTGTTTGCAGGGCATCGCCGATGGCTCCATCGATATCTATATCTCCACCTCTGGCGGCGCGGCAGGGATCTTTCCTTATGTTCAGGTGCTCGACCTGCCCTATCTGATGGCGGATGACCGGGTGGCCGAATATGTGCTGCAAGGCGATTTCACCCGCACCATGCGCGATATGGCCCTGGCCGATAGCGGCGATACGATCCGCCTGATGACCATTGGCAATACTGGCGGCTGGCGCAATTTCGCCAATACCAAGCGCCGGGTCGCCTCCCCCGAGGATCTGGCCGGCCTGAAAATCCGCACTGTTGTGGCCGATCTGCCGCAAGAGCTGGTCAAAGCCCTGGGCGCCTCGCCCACTCCGATCCCATGGCCCGAGCTTTTCACCTCTTTCCAGACCGGCGTGGTCGAAGGCTCGAAAAACGGCATCACCGATATCATGAATATGAAATTCCCCGATGCGGGTCTGCAATATGTGACGCTTGACGGCCATGCCTATATGGGCGCGCTGTGGTGGATGAATAACCAAGCCTTCCTAAACATGCCCGAAGATATGCGTCGCGTGGTGGTGGATGGGTTCTATGCTTTGCAGCAGGCCACTTTCGCCTCTCCCAAGCGTAAATCCATAGCCGCCTATGAGGCCTTTGTCGAAGGCGGCGGCGATCTATATGTGCCGACGCCTGATGAAAAGGCCGCCTTCAAAGAGGCCGCCGCGCCAGTTTATGACTGGTTCAAATCCAATATCGATGGCGGAGAAAAGATCTTTGACGCACTGACCGCAGCGGTGAGCGAGGCCGAAGCAGAGCTGAAAACTGCGCGGGATGCAGATCTAAACTGACCCCTATTTCAGCATCTGCAAATGAAAGCGGCAGGACCAGTAATAACCGGTCCTGCCCCTCCTCCTCCCAGAAATACCGCCTTGGTTTTATTTACCTTTTTGAACCTTCAGCGCAAATCTGCTGCATCCGCTTTTGCCCTATTACTCGTAAATGAAACGTTTCAAAAAAAGGGGCAGGCATGTTTTTTTGCCTACCCCATCAAGATTTTAGCTATGCATCCTAAGGGCAAGTTCACCTCGCCCCAGAGGGTCGCGATTTGTTCTCGGTCAGGCCTGCCCCGGTAGCCAAAGCACGATTGCCGGGAACGCCACCAGCAATGCGATGGTGATCGCATCAGCGATAAAGAAGGGTGTCACGCCTTTGAACACATCCTGCACGCTCAGATCTTCGCGCACCCCAGCCACCACGAAACAGTTCAAGCCAATGGGCGGGGTAATCAGGCAGAATTCGGCCATTTTCACCACCAAGATCCCGAACCAGATCGCACACATCGTGCCATTCATGCCGAAGGTGCTATCGGCCGCGCTCACATCCAAGCCGCCATTCAGGGCCATCACTGCAGGATAAACCACCGGCAGGGTCAGCAGCATCATGCCAATTGCATCCATGAACATCCCCAGCACCGCATAGGCCAACAGGATGCAGATCAGGATCATCATAGGCGCCATATTCAGCGAGGTCAGCCAATCAGAGAATGCCCCAGGCAGATCGGCAAATCCCAGGAAGCGCACATAGATCAACACCCCCCAGATGATGGTAAAGATCATCACCGCAAGCTTCGCGGTTTCCAGCAAGGCGTCCCGGAACTGGGCCCAACGCATGCCATTATAAAGTGCCATGAGAAAGACGACGAAAGCCCCAATGGCTCCGCCTTCGGTGGGCGTTCCCCAAGCATCGCCGCCAAATGGGTTATAGACAAAGAGAACAATAGTCAGCACCACCACCAGGATGGGCGCGGCAGGTGGCAGGGACATAAGCCTTTCGCGCCAAGTGAAGCCGCCAACAGCGGGGCCAAAGCCAGGGATTGCCAAAGCCATCCCAATGATCAGCGTGGCATAGACAATCGCCGAGAAAATCCCAGGGATGAAGCCTGCCAGCAAAAGCTTGCCCACATCTTGTTCCACGATGATTGCATAGATCACCAAGATTGCCGAAGGCGGGATCAGCGAGGCCAGAGTGCCCCCAGCCGCGACGACGCCAGCGGCGAATTTCTTGTCATAGCCAACTTCTAGCATTTCCGGGATCGCAATCCGCGCAAAGACTGCCGAGGTCGCAATCGAGGCACCAGACACCGCCGCAAAGCCTGCGGTTGCGAAAACCGTAGCCACGGCCATCCCGCCCGGCACCCAGGCCACCCAGCGTTTCGCAGCGGTGAACAGTGCTTTGGTCAGGCCCGCATAATAGGCAAGATACCCGATCAGGATGAAGGTCGGGATCAGGCTAAGCGCTTGGCTGGCCACTTTCGAATGCGGCACCTGGCCGGCAGTTTTCACCGCAACCCCCAAGGCCCAGCCGAAATCATCCATGCCATATTGCTTTTTCGCCCAGAAGATCCAGATCAGGCCCACCATCCCCGCAAGCCCCGCCGCAAAGGCCACGCGCATACCAAGTATGACGAGCACCAGCATGCCGCCTGACACGATCAGGCCGATATCAATGCTTTCCATTTTCTTATGTCCTTAGCTGTCGTGACCCGAGACTTGCTCGGCTTCCATGGCGGCTTGGGTCGCGGCATCTACCGGCAAAGGCACCGCAACGGGCTGGGGATCGCCGGTTATCACCGCGCGCCCATAGGCAAAGAGCTGCAAGACCAATCGCAGGCAAAGCACGGCAAAAGCCACCGGCGCCAGAAGTTTCGCGGGCCAAATCGGCAGGCCGATATCCATGGTGCTGTCGCGGCTCCAAAGCGGGGCGGCGAAATCAAAGCTGCGTTGGAAATGTGCCCAGGTGCCCCAAACCAACAGGATCATGAGGACAAGCATCACAAAGCTCGTCAAGAATTCCACGATAAAGAGCGGACGCCCTTTAAGCGCCCCCACCAGCATATCCATGCGGATATGACCGCCATTGCGCTGCGTATAAGCGATACCCATAAAGGCGATCAGCGGCATGGCTTGCTGGATCCAATCCACATAGCCCGGCAAGGGCGCATTAAAGAAGTTGCGCCCAGTGACCGAGACCACCGCCAAAAGCATCAGGCCAAATACCGCTAAACCACTGAGCAGAGCAAACACGCCCTCAAGCCTATATAGCTGTTGATCCAACCTGCTGAGCAGACTGTCATCGGTAAAGACATTCGCGGCACCTGCCATCGTCGTCCTCTCCCCCTAAGTAAAACGGGGCCGCTTGGGGCCCCGTTTGATATGTTATTTGCCTTCGGTTGCTATGCCGATGACCAGGTCGTAAAGCTCTTGGGCTGGCAGGCCGCGCTTGGTATTGGCTTCGATCCAGGCCTCGGCGGCAGGCACTGCCGCCGCCTTTTTAAAGACCGCAATATCGTCGTCAGAGAAAGTCACTTGTTCAATGCCTTTCTCTTCCAGTAGCGGCCACCAACGCGCCATGGTGTTTTCGTTATAGAAGGTCACGTAATGGGCCAGCGCCTCATCGATGGACCCATCCAGCGCCGCGCGCTCTTCGTCTGACAGGCTTTCATAAGCGTCGATATTGACCACCACCGGGCAATTCACCGCGCCGGGGTTGAGATTGGTGGTCCACCATTTGGCCACTTCAGCAGTGCCAAAAGACATATGCGCATGGGGTGCAAAAGCTGCGGCTTTGATCACGCCGCTATCCATAGCCTGGCGCACTTCGGTTGCCGACATGGAGGTCGGAACTGCACCCGCCGCTTTCATGGCCGCGCCGATCCCGCCGGTTGCGCGCACGGTCAGGCCCTCAAATTCCGCCATGGAATGCGGCGTGTCGCCTAGGCCCGCCAGGTTATATTGTGGCAGCGGTGACGGCATCAGCAATTTCGCATTCCAACGCGCCAGATCCTTGGCCACTGCCGGATGCTCATAAACCGCCATCGAGGCTTTGATCTCGGTCTCTAGCGAGGAAATGCCAAGGAAAGGCAGCTCCATCACAGTGATCGAAGGGTTTTTATCCGGGTGATAGCCCGCGCAGAACTGCGCCATCTCAAAAGCGCCGATGGACAGACCGTCCAAATTCTCAGTGTTCTTGCTGAGCCCACCATAGGAAATATTTAGCGTGAACTCGCCGCCGGTTTTCTCGCTCACCAGCTCGGCCAGTTTTTCCACATGTTCCGTGAAAGCCCGGCGCTTGCCCCAGAGCGAAACATTCCATTCGGTCGCCAAAGTTTCCGTGGCAAAGGTGAGTGTCAAAGCGGCCAGAGCCGTCCCAGTTAAAAGGGTACGCATGCGTCTCCTCCCAGATTCGCTTAGAATTGATGGGGGGAGCATGGCCAATTCTGAACCCAATGCCTATGAAGTATTTTGCGCAGCCCGGCTAAACTTCATTGCGGATTTCCGCAGAGCCCCGCATTTCAGAGCAAGGCCGCCTTATCCAAGCCGAGCTTGACGATCTTTTCGTTCAAAGTGCGCCGCCCAATGCCCAAAGCCTCTGCTGCGGCCTCCATCCTGCCGTCATGGGCTTTGATCGCTTTT
Source organism: Mangrovicoccus sp. (assembly GCA_049603835.1). Taxonomy (GTDB): domain Bacteria; phylum Pseudomonadota; class Alphaproteobacteria; order Rhodobacterales; family Rhodobacteraceae; genus Mangrovicoccus. The sequence continues at coordinate 59,351 of JBMYSZ010000013.1, read as the reverse complement.
GCGATAAGCTCTCGCTCAAAGGCGGCCACAGCTTCGCGCAGCGTGTCGGGAACATCTTCGGCCAGAGGATCTTTGCGCAGAGCTTGGCCCATGCTTCCCCCACCCCGCCGCGCCGCCAGAACCCGGCGTTCGCAAACATGGCGCAGCTCGCGGACATTGCCCGGCCAGTCATGCGCCAAAAGCGCCGCGAAATCTTCGGGCGTTAATTCGGGCGCTTTGGTTTCGTGCAAGCGGGCATATTCCCCTAAGAAATGCGCCGCCAATAGCCCGATATCATCGCGCCGTTGCCGCAAACTCGGCAGATCCAGCACAAATGTATTCACCCGAAACAGCAAATCTTTGCGAAGCCGCCCTTCTGCAACCGCCGCTTCGGGGCTTTCATTGGTGGCTGACATCACCCGAAAATCCACCGAAATCGGCGCAGAGGCCCCTTGCGGCAAGATCTGCTTATCCTCGATCACCCGTAGCAATTGGCTTTGCACCGCGAGCGGGCAGGAACAAATTTCGTCCAAAAACAGAGTCCCGCCGGAGGCCGCGCGCAGCCGCCCATCTTGTTGGCCATAAATGCCGAACATATCGGCCTCAAAACTTTCCGGTGTCAGCACGGCACAATTCAACGCCAAAAACGGGCTTTCGGGATCGCTGCTCAGATCATGCAGTGCCCGCGCCACCAACTCTTTGCCCGTGCCGGTTTCGCCTTGGATCAAAACCGGTGCTTCGGTCCCTGCCAGGTCGAGAATGTCCTCGCGCAATCGCGCCACGGCTGGTGCCTGCCCCACCAAGATACGGTCGAGCCCCGAGAGCTGAAACAGCCGCTCTTTGAGCCTGGCATTAGAAAGCCGCATCCGGCTTTGTTCCGCCGCATGGGTCAAAATCGTCAGCAACCGCTTTGGATGATAAGGCTTTTCCACAAAGCCATAAGCCCCGTCTTGGATCGCCTGCACCGCCATGGGGATATCCCCATGGGCCGAAATCAGCACCACAGGCGGCGCTTGGCCCGGATCCAGCCGCGCCAAAAGATCGAGCCCCGACAGCCCAGGCATGCGCACATCCGACAAAATAACATCGGGCACAGCGCTTTGCAGATAATCAAGCGCCTTCTCTGCCCGTGCCACGGCCGCCACCCGCCAACCCGCCGCTTCGAGCAGATCGGTCAGCGATTGGCGCATCGCTTTGTCATCATCCACGACCAGGATCGAAAGCGCGGTGATCGGGCTCATTATTCGGCGAGGTCCTTTGACTGCGGTTTCGGGAAACTGACCCTAAACACGGCACCGCCGCTATCGGAAGGGCGAAGCCGCATTTCCCCACCGTGATCTCTGACAATATTCGCCGAAATCGCAAGTCCAAGCCCCATGCCCTGGCCACTCGCCCGCGTGGTCATGAAAGGCTGGCTCAATTGTTCTAAGCTGGCCTCCCCAAGACCGTGGCCGTTATCGCGGATTTCGATCCAGATACTGTGAGCGGATTGGCCAAGCTCTATTTGGATCTTGGGCGGATCGCAGTCTTCGCAAGCATCCAAAGCATTGCGCAAAAGATTGGTGATCACCTGTTCCAAGCGCAAGCGGCTGCCGCGCAGCTCCATAGGTCTATCGTCTTGGCTCATGGTCAATTCTGCGCCTTGGGCGGCTATATTGTGATGCAGCAAGGCCAAACTCCCCGCCAAAACATCGCGCAGATCCACAGTCTCAAACGGATCCATGTCCGGCGTCGCAAAGAATTTTAGCTGCCGGGTGATGCCCTCCATCCGGTCCACCAAGCCGTTCAACCGGTGGGTAAATTCCCCCAGATCCGGGGGACGGAATTCCGCCGCAGCCAAATGATTGCGCATCGCGGCAATAGGTTGACCCAACTCATGGGTCACCGAGGCCGCCAATTGCCCAAGCGCCGCAAGACGGCTAGTTTGTTCAAGCTCGGTTTGAGCATGGCGAAGCTGGTCTTCGGCTCGCTGACGTTCTGCGATCTCAACTGCCAAAGCCTCATTCGCTTGCCGAAGCTGCGCTTCTTCCCGCTCCGATCGCCCCAAAGCTGCCCTGATCCGCCGCGCCCGTCGGAACAAAGCCACATAGGCCAAAAGCCCGACCAATCCCACAACCATCGCTGTAAATAGCAGCGCCCGATTGGTCGCACGGTCATCATTGGGGATGTAATGCAGGCTCCACCCATGCGGCAAATCTTTGGATACGAGATGCAAGGGCGCGTCCTCATCGGTCAGGTTTAACCCTTTATCGACACTCAGCGCCAATAAAGGTTCATCGCGAAACTGTTGGTCCGCCGCAATCCGCGCCCTTTGCTCCCCGGTCAAAGGGGCCAGGCTGTGATATCGCCAGTCAGGATCCGAAGCCAATAAGATCACTCCGTCAGAATTGGCCAAAAAGACCGGCTCTTGCGCGGTCTGCCAGCTATTCTCCAACTCAGCAAAGCTGATCTTGACCGTTATCACACCAAGGGGCTGGCCGCGCGCATCCGCGATCAATTCGGATAAAAAATAACCCGGCGTACCGGTAGTAGAACCTATACCGTAAAAACGCCCAGCCTGCCCGGCCAAAGCATCCCGGAAATATGGACGAAAGGAATAATCCTGACCGACAAAGCTTTCTGGACGATCAAAATTCGCGGAGGCCACCGTGACCCCATCAAGCCCCAAAAGAAAAATCGCCTCTGCCCCGGAACTTTGGGAAAATTCCCGCAATCTAGGGTTCAAAACCGACATATCCCCGCTTTGAGCCGCCTCAACCGCAACCGGATCCCGCGCCAGTACATAGGCCAATGGCGCATATCTCTCTAGAGCCGCGGTTATGGAATTCCGATAAAGCGACAGGCGACCATGGGCCTGCTCCGCCTCTTCTATCACGAAATAATTATAGGCCAGCCGATTTGTTAGCCAGCCCCCCAAAACCAACACAGCCACTAACAGAGCAAAGGATATACGCCGCATAAATGCAGCCTAATCTGAGAAACGGGGCCAAGCAAAGAGCCCCCAAAAGTGGAGCCGGATCGATTATTTGTGGTGAGTATCGTCACAAAACGCAACCTGACTTGTATGTCTCATTTAGCTCTTCTCCGAACACATTTCCGCCATAATTTTTCCGAATTACAAATAGAACAAAAAAATTACTCCGGAACAAAGTAAAAACCAAAACCAAACAAACAAAATTACCGAAAATACTATTGATGCTAAAATCGCAAATCGCAAAAAAACAAGAATGAAACCGAAAAAATGGCGAGATTGAAAAATCAAGGACTTAGGGAAACGCCTAGTTAGAACAACCCCAAAACCTAACAAGAACGACCTTCTCGAACGACTGATTTCTATAAATTAAGCCCAAAACCTCTTAAAATCTGACCATTAGCATTCACTACTCAACCTCATTTACGCCCAAATCCAGCAGTAATCATTATCCAACAAAACCGGAAAGGCCCAATATGTGCTTCTCCAAAATGTTTCGCTAAATAACTTCGCGCTCTGGAATTCAAAAAACCACCCAACCAATCAAGCTGGGGGCCAAAAAAAGGACTGAGTAAAATGAAACCTGACATTCTAAAAAAAATAAAAAACCGCTGGCTAGTTTCACTCTCTATCTCCCTAGGCCTCACCATTTCACTCATCGACCCGGCGCTTTCCGGGCAACGACCCAACATAAAAACAACACCAGTGGTCATAAATAACGACGTCGGAGGTCAACTAATACACCGGCAAAAAGAAATACATGAATACTGGAAAACCGGAAGAGAAGTGCGAATTTTGGGCGATATATGCTATTCCGCCTGCACAATGTATTTAGGCTTGGATCGCGATAAAGTCTGCGTACGACGCAATACAGAATTTGGTTTCCATGGCCCTTCAATACTGGGGCTATTTCCAGCCAAAGGCGAACAAAGGGAATTGGGCGTCACGATAATGGCCGGATATTACCCTGAACCAATCAAAGCATGGTATATTCGTGAAGCGAGCAAAAAAACATATGGATACCACTATTTAAAAGGGGATTACCTTCTCAAGCTCGGCTATCGTGAATGCTCTGAGCAAAAATAAAAACTCGCCAACCCGAAATTCCGAAACTCAGCTTACCTTGAAATAAAAAATCGAAGGAAACACTATAATGCTACGCTTATCCATTTCAGCTCTAGCGCCAATAATCTTTCTATCCGCTTGTGCGGCCCCACCTAATACGATTACTCCGACCAATATTCCGGTAGCACAGTTTCAAGCGGAAAATTGCAAAAGCTTACAGAGATCTATAGAAGAAAACTCTACAGCCTTAGCAGAAGCCGAAAAAAAGCAAACAGACCACGTAGTTGCTGATGCAGCCGGAGTGGCACTATTTTTTATTCCGCCATCATTGTTCACAGGCGACGCGGCAGACGAAGTCGCATTATTCAAGGGACGATCTATTTCGATGAAAACTGAATATACGCGTAGATGCCAATAATAGGTGGTATTCTAAATAATAAACTAATTGTTGCCACAGTAGGGCGATAGAAAATTTTGGCCAAAAGACGTTACACTCACTAATATGGCGAAATCCATATTAGTAAGTGTAAATAAAGCACAAAAAATCAATAAACTAGAAATCTCATCCTCTAGAATAGAGTATAAAGCTCCGCCATATCTATCATAAATCAAAAGCAACTCATACTTCCAAAATAATGGCCCTTTAATCTATGAAGGCTAACTTCGTTCGGCAAATGGGGTATATTTATGGGGTGGTGTCGTGACAGCGCAGGAATCAACTTCGGAAAAATCAGAAAGTTCAACCTTCAATAAAGACGACGTGTTAGCCGCTCTTAATCGCGCGCAAGTGATAATAGAGTTTGATCTTGATGGCACCATATTAGACGCCAATGAACAATTTCTAAAGACATTTGGCTATGGGTTCGACGATATTTGCGCCGTCATCACAGAATTTTCTGCGATTCGAAACTAACAGAAACAGATGAGTACCGGGACTTTTGGCTAAGCTTGGCCATGGGCGAAGCAAGAAACGGAGAATTCAAGCGATACGGAAAAGGCTACAAAGAAATTTGGACCAATGCGTCTTATAATCCTGTCCTCAGCGTGGATGGCAAGCCATATAAAATTGTTAAATTTGCAACAGACACTACAAGGAACAAAATTAATAACTTAGAAAAAAAATGGAAAGATTGCAGCACTAAATCGCGCGCAAGCTATAATTGAGTTTGAGTTAGACGGAACAATCATTACGGCCAATAATAATTTTCTATCGACACTAGGCTATTCTTTGGCGAAGACACAAGGAAAACACCACAGCATCTTTTGCGAGTCAGAGGAAGCAAAAAGTCCAGAATACAAAAAACAATGGTCCACTCTAACAAGTGGAAAATTTTTATTGCCGGCGAATTTAAAAGAATCTCCAAAAATGGTGACGAAATATGGATCAACGCTTCTTATAATCCGATACTTGATGACACTGGAAAACCGTTTAATGTTGTCAAATTCGCCACAGACATCACAGAAGAAAAACTCCGCACCGCCGAGCAAGATGGAAAAATGGCTGCGATCAATCGCTCCAAAGCAGTCATCGAATTCGAGCCGGATGGCACCATCATAATCGCCAATGAAAACTTCACGTCCACAGTAGAATATTCACTAGATGATATTACTGGGCGCCACCATCGAATGTTTTGTGATCAGGCCTATGTCAATTCTAAGGTCTATTCACATTTCTGGGATGAATTGAGAGCCGGGAATTTTCAATCAGTAAAATTTCAAAGATTCGGAAATTCGGGCGAAGAAATCTGGCTGAGAGCCTATTACAGTCCAATCCTCGATGCGGAAAATAAAGTTGTCAAAGTCGGAAAATTTGCGAGCGATATCACCACAGAAGTCGAACTTGAAAAATAGGTTACCCGAATTTCAACTGAGTTCGTTGAAAAATCCGCTGATATATCCGAACAGGCTGACAAAGTTGCGGGTGGCGCTCAGACCTTGGGTTGCACCACCGAAGAAATAAGCGCCTCAATTGAGGAGTTGAGCGCGTCTATTGACTCCATTGCACAAAACGGCCGTCATACAGACGAAATCGCTCAGAAAACAAAAGCAGAAGCGGATATTGGGGCAAAGGCCATAGAACGGTCGATTGAATTCATGGATTTAATCAATACCTCTTCCGAGGAAATAAATGAAATTGTGAAAGTAATTAGCGAAATCGCTGGCCAAACCAATATGCTCGCCTTCAATGCAGCGATCGAAGCGGCGCGCGCCGGTCAACATGGGCTCGGCTTCTCTGTTGTTGCGGACGAAGTTCGAAAATTGGCTGAGCGTTCGGCCCAGGCCACCAAAGAAATCACTAAGCTGATCAATGAAACGGTCAAGCGTGTCAGTCAGGGAAGTGAAGTTTCTCGTGAAGCTGGCGAGGCATTTAAAAAGATCCTAGATGGAATTGGTAAAACTACGGAATCTATCTCTCAGATCTCTATCGCCGCAAATGAACAGCAAACCGCTGCGCGCGATGTTGCTGAGGCCGTTCAAAGCATTGTTTCGGCATCGGAAGAAGCGGTTATTGCTTCCGATAATATTGCCGCTGCAACAAATGGGCTACAGCAAGGCGCAATGGATCTGAAGATCGAAGTTTTCACATTAGGCGCTTAAACGGATCAATTGTAAAAATGGCAATACAAGAATAAACTTCCGAACTAAGCGATATCGACTTTACAAAGTTAAAATCGATCATCCATGAAACGACCGGCATAACCATTGCTGATGGGCGCAAAACTATGCTACTCAGCCGTCTTCGTGGGCGGCTGAGAGAGATAGAAGAAAAAAAACTTCAAAGATTATGTCAAGCGCGTTTCTTCCGACGCGGATGAATTACAAGAGTTGGTAAATCGAGTTACCACAAATAAGACTTATTTTTATTTAACGCCCGAAGAAATTCAGCGGAGTTCAATTTACGGCTCTTTTTGGCTTGGGGGAAATGAATTTGCTCTGCCGGTCTGTGCGATTCAAGAGGTCGTAAACGAACCCGAAAAATATTCGCAAGTTCCAATGGCGCCGGATCACCTAGCTGTTCTTTTTGAGCTGCGTGAAAAGATTATTCCTATTATTGATTTGCGTATATTACTGGAATATCCCGCGAGGGAAAAGGAAACGCCGCGCAAAGTTGCCATCATTGAACATGGTGATTTGGCGGTCGGCCTTCTTTTGGACGAAACTGGTGGCGTTATTTATGAAAAAAAAGAGGCGTCACGAGTGAATTTTGAAACGAACCGGGACGATAAATTGGATGTGGTTATCGACGGGATTTTGAAAATGGATGATGGACGACGCATGATCCAAGTGCTCGACCCCTATCGGCTTTTGAGTTTAAAACAAAACCCCAGAATAGCCAAAAAAAGGCCCAAGAAGCTTCTGATAAACATTTGGGAAAACGGCTGAATGCTACCTCTTTTCAACTAGGTCACACAACCTGTGCCGTGGATTTACGCTATGCCAAAGAAATTACTGATATTCCCGAAATTCACCCATCCCAAGTGGCCGATGGACATGTGATCGGTAATATAAATTTACGTTGGCGAACCTTGCCGGTTATCGATTTTCGCGGTGTCATTGGAAATGAGGAGCCCTTTAAACATACCGCTGAGACGCTTAAAAATCGCAAGCTTCTTATTTTCGATCTGGTCGAAAGCTGAGTTACATGATTAGTTTATTCTATCGATAGTATCATCCCCTGTTTCGAACGGGAGGTTATGCCGTTTACAAAAGTTGCCTTGCCTCGGGATGATTTAGTCGCTGGCTGTTTGGTTGAAGAAGATATTGTCATTCTTCTTGATCACGAGAAACTTCGTACCGACAAAGATCTAATCCTTGCCGCACAATCATGTCATGAAATTTATCCCTCCGACCCCAAAGCCTATGAGGCGAAAAAAGATGAAAGCCAGCTCAACAGTAAAACATATATTCTATTTACGATGAAAAAATGCCTGATTCTAAATATTTCTGAGGTTTACGAAGTCATCGATAGGCTAAAGAAACTTTTAAATCCGCCTTATGCCTTGGAATTTGTCGATGGAATTTTAAACCTAAGGGGCGAATTTATTACCCAGATCGATCCCCGGCAATTATATAGCTTTCCGAAAAAAGACATTCCTGGCGCAAAAATAGTAATTTTTCGATATAAAGATCAGAAATATGGGTTGGTGGTCGACACGATTGATGAAATTTTGATGACTCATGGCCATGGAATGCTAGCTGTGCCCATGATCAAAGAGGATGACACAGCGCATCAAGTGTCCAAGGATGTGTCGGGCTGTTTAAGTGTCGGGGATGTGGGCGACACGAATGATACTGTGATGGTGATCAATCTAGCCGCTCTGGTGTCTCGTTGCGTTCGGGCTGGCATCAATACAGACTAGCCATATCCCGTCCTAGTGTATCGGCGCGGGAACCGCGGCCAGCAGCTCTCGGGTATAGGGGTTGGTCGGCGCGTTCATGACTGAGCCGGTGTCCCCAAATACCTCTATCTGTCCCGCGCGCATCACTGCCACATGATCGCATAGCATTTGCACGACCGCCAGATCATGACTTACGAACAGATAGGTCAGATTTAACCGGTGCCGTAAATCCGCCAGGAGATTCAAGACAATGGCTTGGATCGATACATCCAGCGCGGCGGTGGGCTCGTCCAGGATCAGCAATTTAGGATCCACCGCCAGAGCGCGGGCAATGCCAACACGTGCCTTTTGCCCACCAGAAAGCTGATGCGGTAAACGTGTCAATAGCGGCGCAGGCAAGCCGACTTGTTCGGCCAATTCATGTACCCGTTCCAGGCGCGCCCTTCCCTTCTGCGCCGTCAGGTGACGTAGCGGCTCGGCAATGGCCTCTTGCGCAGTTTGGCGCGGATTTAAGCTGTCAGTAGCATCTTGAAACACCATCTGGATTTGCGACCGGCGCGGATCACGAGAAAACCGTCTCGCAGCCACATCGCAAAGGCTTTGCCCCTCGAAAAGCACATCGCCGCTGGTGGGATCTTGCAATCGCGCGATGATCGAAGAAAGCGTCGACTTCCCCGATCCGCTTTCGCCCACCAGCCCCAGACATCCGCCTTGGCGCAGATCGAAACTTACCCCTTGCAGCGCATGAACCGGGCCGGATTTTCCCTCATAGGTCTTTGACACATCCCGCACCGATAGCAGCACATCCCCTTGCTCGGGAACCGGCACGGCCCGGCCGTCTAGGACCAAATCTTGCAATGCCTTACCCGGATGGGGCGTCGCGGCCACCAAGCGCTGTGTATAGGCATGGGTAGCATATCGGCTCAGCTGAGCGGGTGGCCCCTCTTCCACAAGCCTGCCATCTTTCATCACCACCAAACGATCGCAATATTGCCCGGCTAAACCCAGATCATGGGTAATTAAGATCACGCCCATCTGCCGGTCCCGCGCCAGTTTTTGGATCAGATCCATCACGGTTTTCTGGGTGGTCACATCCAGCCCGGTGGTGGGCTCATCGGCGATCAAGAGTTTCGGCTGACAGGCCAAGGCCAAAGCAATCACCACCCGCTGGCACATCCCGCCCGACATCTCGAATGGGTAGGCGTGATAGCGCGCGGCGGCGTCTTTGATTTGCACATCTTCCAGCGCTTTGATTGCTTTCGCCTTTGCGTCCTGGCGCGTGGCCTGAGTATGCTGGCGCAGCACATCTTCGATCTGATGCCCCACTTTTCGGATCGGGTTCAGCGCCGCGCGTGGGTTTTGAAAGATCATCGAAATTTCGCGCCCGCGAATATCGTTTAGCTCGCGCTCCGTCGCCTTGGCCAGCTCCATCCCGCTATAGATGATTTCGCCCGAGGCAATATCGCCGCCGTGGTCCAGGATCCGCAAAATGGAAAAAGCAGTCACCGATTTGCCCGAACCGCTTTCGCCGACGATGCCCAAAGTCTCACCTTGGCCAAGTTGCAAATCCACGCCTCGCACCGCATCAACTGGACCGCTACGGGTTTCGAACCGAATATGAAGATCAGAGATTTTAAGCATCACCGCCGCTGCCTCGGATCAACCATATCCCGCAAACCATCGCCCAATAGATTGAAGGTAAAGACCGCAAACATCAGCCAAAACCCAGGAAAGACCGCAAGCCACCATTCACCGGAAATGATGTAATTGGCGCCTTCTGCGACCATGATCCCCCATTCCGGGGTGGGCGGGCGCACCCCAAGCCCGATAAAGCTAAGCCCCGCCGCATTCAGCACGGCCCAGCCTAGATTCAGCGAAACCTGCACCATCATTGGCGGAAACGCATTGGGAAAGATATGCAGCGCCAGCACCCGTAGATCTGAATTCCCGGCAAGGCGTGCGGCTTGCACGAAACCTGCCTCGCGACGGATATTGACCTCGGCCCGCACCAGCCGGGCATAAAACGGTGTGTTGATAACGGCAGTGGCATAGATGACATTTTCAACCGTATTGCCCAAAGCCGCGACAATCCCCATAGCGAGAACGAATAGCGGAAAGGCCATGATCATATCCAAGCCACGGCTGATGACCGTATCGACCCAGCCGCCCCAATAGCCCGCCGCGCAGCCCAGCACCGAGCCGGCCACAAAGGACAGCGCCACCGCCCCAACCGAAATCGCCATATCCAGCCGCGTGGCCACGATCACCCGGCTAAACACATCGCGGCCCAGGTGATCCGTACCAAACCAATGGGCCCAGCTGGGCGGTTTGAGGATCTCACTGCTCGACGCCAGCGGATCATAAGGCACCAGCGCCGGGCCAAAAAGCGCGCAAAACAGCAAAAGCCCCAGCATGGCAAAGGCAAATAGCGTGATCGGGTTTTGCCGCAGCACATAGGCTATATGGGCCAAGAAGCTTTGGTTTTCCGCAGTACTGCTCATGAGGCTTCAAATCCGATGCGCGGATCGATCAAAGCATAGACCAGATCGATAATCAGGTTGAGCGCCACAAACAGCAGCGCCATCGCCAGAACAAAGCCTTGCACAGCCGCGTAATCCGAAGCGACCAGCGCATCCACCGCGTAAGATCCAATACCGGGCCAGGCAAAGACTTTTTCCACCAGCACATTTGCGCCCAAAGCAAAGGAGAACACCATACCCAGCGTCGTGACCACCGGCAGCAGCGCGCTGCGCAATGCGTAGCCCAGAATGACTTTGCGCCGAGACAGGCCCGCCGCCCGAGCCGTGCGGATGAAATCCGATGACAGCGCCTGCAGCATCGCCGCGCGGGTCATGCGGGCAATGGGCGCGAGAGTGAAAATCGCCATGGTCACAGCAGGCAAAACCAACTGCTTTGCCGCGCCGCCAAAGGTTTCCCAATCTCCCGCCAAAGCGCTATCGATCAGGTAGAATCCCGTCACTGGCTCTGGTTCGATATAGAAAAAATCCAGCCGCCCCAAAGGCGATGGCGCGATATCTAGCAGGTAATAGAAGACATAGATCAAAAGCACCCCGGTGAAAAAGGTCGGCAAGGACACCCCCGCGGTGACCAGCACCCGGCACAGATGATCGCGCCATGATCCCGGCTTTGTGGCAGCCGTTACGCCTAGCGGGATGGCAATGGCGCAAGACAGCAGCAGCGCGGTCAAGGTCAGTTCTAGCGATGCCGGAAGCCGCCGCGCCAGATCCGACAAAACCGGCTGTCCAGTGGAAAGACTATCACCCCAATCCCCGCGCAAAAGATCGCTCACATAGCGCAGGAATTGTTCTGGCAGCGATTTATCCAGCCCCAGCTTTTCCCGAACTTCCTGGATAGAGGCTTCATCCGCCGCATCGCCTGCGAAATAGACCGCCGGATCGCCGGGCAAGGCACGGGTTAGCACAAAGGTAATAATGACCACCCCGATCACCACCGGGATGGCCTGCAACAGGCGTGCACCGACCATGGCCGCCCGTTTTTGCATTAGGCCGGCTTAACCGGGCGCACATCGAGCTGGCGGTGGAACCAGAACTCGTAATCGCTTGCCCCATTTAGCGCCACATTCAAGGCGGGTTGCCAAAGAGGGATACGCGGCAATTCATCCAGCGCAATCTCGAACATGCGTTTGATATTGGGCGCATAGGCCGGGTCATCCACCGCGATATGCAAAGTGCTATCGACCAGGGCTTCGATTTCTTCATTGCGGTAATTGGACGAGTTAAACAAATGCCCGTCCTTATAGGCCCAGAAGAAATAGTAATCCGGCGTATCAAGCCAGCCGCCAAACCCTTCTAGATGGAAGGCCAGGCGCTTTTCCACCAGCGATGCAGTCCGCCAATCCGCGCCAGGAATTTTGTCGATGGTGACCGTGATGCCGATCTTGGCTAGGTTTTCTTGGATCAGCAAAGCCGTTGGCTCCATCCAATCCAGCTGGTTGAGGCTGATGGAAAACGGTACTTCGAACCCATCTGGATATCCCGATTTGGCCAGATAGTCTTTGGCCATCTCCAGGTCTTCCACATAGCCGGTGCGGCGCGGCCAAGCGATATCGTCGCGCTCGGTCTCTTCGCCCCAAAGAGGTGCGCCACGACCATAAGCGGCGGCCTCAAAAATCGCTTCATAGGGGATGGCATAGGCCACGGCTTTGCGCACATTGCTGTCTTGGAACGGCTCGAATTTGGTATTGAGCCCGACGCAGTTGATGCAATTGGCGATGGGGGTGGAATTGACCTCCATCTTTTCCGACAGCTCCAGCGCGTCTTTGGACGGAATATTGAACGAGAGCTGCGCATCGCCCCGCTCAATCACCGCGCGGCGCGTGGCGGCGGCGGGGACTTCGCGAATGATCACCCGCTTATAAGCCGGGGTCGGACCACTGGCCCAGCCATCGAAACGCTCATAAACCAGCTGCTCACCCGGCGTCCAACGCGCGACTTTATAAGCGCCAGAGCCGATCGTGTTCTGATGCAAATATTCGGTGGCCCAAGGGTCCTCGTCCGTGGCGTGCTCCAGCGCCAGTTTCGAATTGATCACAAATGGCACCGGCACGGCCAAGTCAGGGATCGACAGCTTCGACGGCTGATCCAAAGTGATTTGGAACGTCTTATCATCAATCGCCGCGAATTGATCGGGCCGGGTAAAGCCACCAGCTTTCATCTGCACCGCCGGGAATCCGCCCAAGGACACGGCCCGGTCAAAGGACCATTTCACATCCGCCGCCGTCACCGGGCTACCATCTTGGAATGTTGCCTCGCGCAAGGTGAAGGTCAACACCAACCCATCCTCAAAGACCGTCCAGCTTTCGGCCAGCTCCGGCTCCACCTTGGTGTAATCGAATTCCAGCCCACCGCCCATGGAAGGTTTGGTGCCAAAAGACAGCAAACGATCATAGCAATTGATCGCCACCTGATAGCTGGGGCGGTTTGTGCCGGTTCGGTGCAAATCCAGGCTGTTGATGGTCTGACCATTCACCGCCACCAGCACATCGCCACTGGCAGCTTGCGCCGGCAAAGCGCGTAGAAAAGGAAGGGCCCCCGCAGTCACCGATGCGGTTTGCAAGAAACGGCGTCTTGTTACATTCGTCATTCGTCTCTCCATATTGGCGCGCAAAGGGCGCGTGTCGTTCATGCCGATTGCGCGAGATATTTTCGCCAATCCGCCAGTTCTGTAATATCTGTGGCGCCTTGCGCCGCGATGGCTTCGCACAAAAAGCCCTGGACCAGCCCACCATCCGCAAGCACCAAAGTGCCTATCCCCAAAGGCTGCGGGATGGTTTTCATAAAACTGCCGAAAGCGCTGGCAGGCATATCCCATAGCTCAAGCGCGATACTGCCACCCTGCCCTGGCTCACCCCGGACCAAGCCCGGACGCGCAACCCCGGCCCCTGGCAGCGCATAGAATTGATAATCCGGCGCTGTCGCATCGGAGCGAACCAGGCGCGCGCCACGCTCGGTCAATGTGTGGTTCAATGGCAGCCCCGACATATGCGCGCCGCAAACCGCGATGCGGATACAGTCTTCGGCAGGCTCGGCGGGTAACTCGGCAGGCTCAAAGGGCCAGGCCGTGGCCCCAAGGCGCCGCTCGCCCCAGGCCTCCACTTGCGTTGCTAAGGCCGCAATCTTTGCATCTGCCCCGGCTTCGGCGATGAAAGTCACACTGCCGGGCCGGCCATCGAGACGCGCCGGTGTCGGCACTGCAATCGCGCATAGATCCATGAGATTGACGAAATTCGTATAGGTCCCCAGCATATTATTGGGGCCCATTGGATCCGCCTCTAGATCCGCGACTGTGGCAAAGGTCGGGATGCTCGGCACACAAAGCGCATCACAGCCGCTTATGGCGGGTAGTATCCCATTGGCCAGATCTTTCAGCCGGTACATGGCCTTGAATGTGTCCACCGCCGTTTTGCCGTCGGCAGAGCCGATGATTTTCCGCGTCACTGGAAAAAGCGCATCCGGATTTGTAGTGATCATCGCCTCAGTTGCGGCGTAACGTTCGGCCACCCAAGGGCCGAAATAGAGCATCTCGGCAATGTCATAGAGCGGCGTGAAATCAATCTCGGTGATCGTCGCCCCCGCTGCTGTCAGAGCCTCGACCGAAGCCGCGAAAGACTGGGCCTGCGCCTCATCTCCCTCAAATCGGATACTGTCAGCAGAGGGAATTCCAATGGTCAGATCAGTTCGCGGCGCCACCAAAGCCGGGCTTGGCATTTCGCGAGCATAGCTATCCCTTGGATCATAAACCGCCGCCGCGCTGAAAGCGGTATAGGCATCCGACACAGTCATGGCGAAAACGGAAATCGTATCGAGCGTGCGGCAGGCCGGAACCATACCACTGGCCGAAAACGCGCCCAGGCTCGGCTTTAGCCCGACAATATTATTCAATGCCGCTGGCACCCGGCCAGACCCCGCCGTATCCGTGCCGAGCGAAAAACTGGCGATCCCATGGGCCACGGCCACACCAGATCCGCCCGAAGAGCCCCCTGGCACAATCTCTGGGTCGAGCGCATTTTTCGGCGCACCATAAGGGGTGCGCACCCCCACCAAGCCGGTGGCGAATTGGTCAAGATTGGTCTTGCCAATCAACAGCGCCCCGGCCTCTTGCAAACGCGCCACCACAAAGGCGGTCTCACTGGCTTCATAGGTGAATTCCGGGCAGGCGGCGGTGGTTGGTTTGCCCGCCACATCGATATTATCCTTCACAACGAAAGGCACACCCCAAAGCGGCTTGGCCGGATCAAACGCACCAAGAGCGGCGGCCTGGGCCAAAAGCTCTTCTTTCGGGAAAAGGCACAGGAAAATAGTCGGGTCGCCAATTTCGTCGATGCGCCCATAGACCTGCTCTATGATCTCGGCCGCGCTGGTGCCGCTCGCATAGGCTTTATGCAAAGAAGTAATCGTCAGCGGTATCTCTGCGCCCATGCCTCATTCCCCGTCATTCGCTCGGAGGCCCATCTTGCCCCGGCTCTTTTGCTTAGAATTCGGTGGTGGGAGCGAGAAAACAATTGCTATAATCTCACAAAACCGGTGCATAAAACGCACCACTAGAGGCTGAGGGACACATGCATGCGCCATCTCAAAGACTTCGAATTTATCGAAGGCGTGATCCGCGCCGGATCGATCCGCAAAGCCTCGGAGGATATGAATATCACCGCCTCGGCGCTGAACCGGCGGATCAACCGGTTCGAAGATGAATTCGGCTATGAAATCTTTGAACGCTTGCCGCGCGGGGTGCGTCTGAACCCGGCGGGCGAATTGCTGCTGCATCATATACGGGCGCAACGTTCGGATTTCGCACGGCTAAAATCCCAAGTCTCTGATTTATCGGGGGTGCGCCGGGGGCATGTATCCATCGCCTGTTCCCAAGCATTGCTGCCCTATTTTCTGCCACGCGAGATCGCCCGTTATCGGGGCAATCACCCTGGCGTGACATTTTCGGTCAATGCCCGTGACCGCTTTGCCGCTGAAAAAGAGCTATCGGAATTTGCCAGCGATATCGCTTTGGTGTTCGAGCCGCTGACCATGGTGGATTTCGAAGTGATCTATGCCAGCGCCCAGCCGATCCATGTGATCATGCAGGCGGATCATCCGCTGGCCCAAGACAAAGAAATCCGCCTGCGCGATGCGCTGCGCTTTCCCCATGTGGCACCATCAGAAAAATTCGCGGTGCGGGTTTTGCTGGAAAAAGCGGCACGGCATCTGTCTTCGGGTGAGATCACACCAATGGTCGAATCCGAGAGTTTCGACTTTATGCGCCATTACGGCCTATGGGAGGATATGGTCAGTTTCCAATTCCCCATCGGCCTAGATATGGAGCAGCATAGCAATCTGGTCGCCCGCCCCCTGGCGGAACGGGATGTGGCGCCGGGTAATCTATTGCTGGGGCAGTTGCGCGGTCGGACCCTGCCCGTGGCCTCGGCCCGGTTTATGCAAGAGCTGGTCAATGCGTTGCGGGCTCTGCCCTCTTATACTGACGAGGATTAGGCGCCCTCCCGTTCCGCGATTAGCGCTACGGGGCCGCCGCCATCAGGGCCCTGATGCTCTGCCCCGCCTGAAACGAAAAGATCCATCCGCCCCACCAAACCGCCCAAAGCACCGCCAACCATGGCCCGCGCATGACGGGTGGAGGATATATCGCTGTCATTCAGCATCGTATGGCGCTGGCCCCGGATATGCCCCGAAGTCGACGCCTCGGCCTTAGCAAAAAGCGCCCGGAGATGCGCGCCGTCGCCGATGTTCAAACGCTCCATCGCGGCGCGCACCGCGCCTGTGTCAATCGCATCCGCCATCACCGCATGATCGACGATCAAGGGGCCGGACCAAGCGGCGCTCATCCCCAGAACCAGGATTTCATGGCCCATCAGTTCCACCCCTGCCGAGGTGCTGGCTCGGCTGGAATATACTGTGCCATCCGCTTCGGCCAAAGCCCGTCGAGCCGTTGCGGCATCTACCTCTCCAAGCGCCAAAGCAACGCCCAAAGCCGAAGCGCCGCGCGACAGACCCATGGATTTCAGCGTGTCAGACGTGGCGGTGGGCGGGGCAGAATTTGCGATCCGCTCACTGGTCAAAAGCGGGCATTTGATTTGGACGAAATGCACATCCTCGGGACCTGCAATTTTTGCCTGGTCGATCGCTTGGCTGACGCTTTCGGCCACGCATTCCACCTGGGCGAATGTGCCAATTTCATGCGGTGCCAGATCCCGAGTGATCTTTGCCCCCAATGCCAGGGCTGGACTGCCCCCCGCATCCTCTAGCACCTCAAATGTCACCAAATGCGGTGCAAGCCCGCCTTCTGTTCCGCCCGACATAACCAGCGTTACCCCGTCGCTCGCCGGACCCAAATACCGCTTCAACGCGGCGACAGAGAAGGCGCGGGTAAAGTCATTGACGCAGCCATTTCCCTCGGTCTTGCCCAAGATCGCCACCAGCTGCGACGGCTCTAACGCCCCGGCCTCTACCAAAGCAGCAAGCCCGGTCAGATCATCCGGGGCAGAGGTTGGGATCACATGGATACGCGCGCGCGGCATGGCTTAGCCTTTCGAAGGTCGATAGAGATCCGAGGGACCATGGCAGCGTTTTATATCCGGTGCCGAGGTGATTTTCTGCGCCGCCGCCATGGCCGCTTGTCGCAGCTCATCCGTATTCCATCCCACAGGCTGACCGCCCGCCATACAAAGACGGCCATTGATCACCACCGCATCCACTTGGTCCCGATTATAATAGCGCACCAATTCCCATTCGAAATCATGGCTAGGCAAACATTCCGGTGCCATCATATCCAAGACCAGGAAATCGGCGGATTGGCCCGGCGATAGCGCGCCGTGATCATCGCCACCCCCTGTGGCCGCCGCCCCTTGCGAGGTCGCCGCATCGACCCAAGTCCAAGCAGCCCCGCAAGAGAAATCCGCCACCGGCAGCCCATGTTCGATACGTTGGCAGGCCTCGGCCGCCATTAGGTTTTTGAACCCATCCGCTGATGTGGTGTCAGAGCCAATGCCAAACCGCACCCCCCGCTGGGCAAAGCGTAAGGCCGGTGCCACGGCATTGCCTTTCCAGATACTGGCCAGCGGATTATAGGACGTCGCCGTTCCGGTTTCCACGATCAGCTCGATTTCCGGCTCCGAGACAAGGGTCGTGTGATGCAACAACACATGCGGTCCCAAAACCCCATGCTTATAGAGTAGCTCGGTCGGCCGCATTCCGTGGCGCAAAATGCATTCATGCACTTCTGGGAAATGCTCATTAGAATGGATCTGCAGCAAAATCCCTTTTTCCGCGCAAAGCGCCGATAGCTTAGCAAGAGTTTCCGGCGTATTGCCCATGAAAGAGCTACAGCACACCGAAGGCTCAATCAAATCAAGCCCGGCGCAGTCCTCAATATGCGCGAAGATCACCGCTTCGATTTCGGCCCAGCTTTTATTGCCATGGCCGGTGCCAATTTCGCCGGAAAACTCGTCTAGACCACAGGCAGAAACCAGACGGATCCCGGTTTCCTGCGCAGCGCGATGCACGCCCGCATTCTTCTCCAGCCCATTCAGCCCGTAATTCACTACTTTGGTAAAGCCGCCCCGCAGCGCTTCCCAAAAGGCCCATTTCGCCGAAAGATAGGACTGATCTTCATCCATATCCCGCTCCATCGGGTGCCAAATGCGCCGCCAGATCTGGGCCGGCTCGCCGCCGATCAAGGCCTTGCCAAAGATCTGCCCCACATGGGTATGCGCATCAACAAAGCCAGGGATTATTGCCCGACCCGGCAAATCCACCGCCTGCGGAAATTCTCCCTTAGGCCCCATCCCGGTGATTTTGCCGCTCTCATAAGCGATGGCCCAATCCCGTTTCACCCCATCAGATGTGAGCAGAATTTCCGGCGCCAGTACTGCGCCGCCAGCAAGCAGAGTATCGAATTTCATCATCCTATGTCGGGCGATCCAAGGCGACCGCCCGCTCCTATTTCGACAATTATTCCAAAGTGATCCGCGATGCATCAACGGCTTCAAGCGGACCGGTGGCCAGATAGGATTTGATCAGCTCGCGGGACGGCTCTGCCTCGACCATGCCTTTGCCCACAACCCAATTGGCTTGGACTTCCAAAATATCCAAAAGCCCATTGGCCAGGCCGATTTCATATTCCGCCTCGGCAAATTTGGTCTTGATGGTTTCCATGGACAACACGCCTTCGGTCGCCTCGGCCAAAGCCTCCATCGCGGCGTCTGGATTGCTTTCGATGAAATCCTCAGCCTTGATCAAGGCGCGCACAAAACCCGCCAATTCATCCGGGCGTTCATTCAGCATTTCAGGCGTCGCCGATAGCACAAACCAGGCAATATAGGCATCACTGCGATATTCGCGATAATCCTCGCCCAGGGCTTTTTCCGCCGCGGGATAGAAATCAGGGAACATGATCCCCGCATCGATATCACCGCGCGCCAAGGCCGGAACGATATCAGGCGGTGACACATTGATCACCTCGGCATCGACGCCGAATTTCTCGATCAAGGCTTCGGTGAAAAATTCGGTATTGGAGCCCTTAGTCGTGCCGATTTTCTTGCCGACCAGGCTGCTGGGATCTTCAAACCCGATCGACGCTTTGGAGATCATCCGATTGGCCGTATAGCGCGATAAGGTGGTGAAAGTGCCAAAAGGCTGTTCGCGCAGGGATGCGATGGATACCGGATATTCCGCCATAAAGGCCACATCCAACTGACCGCCAATCAAAGCCTCTAACGCCCGACGGCCCGAGGTGAATTTCACAGTTTCCAGCTCGATACCTTCTTCCGCGAAATAGCCCTCATGCATCGCGACGACAATGGGCAGGGTCTGCAAATTGGGCGCGGTGCCAATGGTGATTTCACCGGCAACGCTCGCACCCGCCCCGATGATCAAAGCGCTAGCCGCGCCGATAATCGACTTCATCAACATATCTTCTCTCCTTGTTGCCAGTTTGTTGTCAGGGTCTTCATGGTTCATCATGGCGTAGCAGCCCCAAAAGCTGCGTGCGCAATTGCAAGAAATCGCTGCCCATCCGATCCACCGGACGGGGGCGCTCTAACGATACGGGAACCTTTTCGATGATCCGGCCGGGGCCTGTGGACATTACGTAAATCACATCCGATAGGCGCAGCGCCTCATCCACATCATGGGTGACAAACAGCACGGTTTTGCGCCGCCGCATCCAAATGCCGGTCAGCAATTCATGCATGCGCAGCCGGGTCTGAGCGTCCAGCGCGCCGAAAGGTTCATCCATCAGCAAGACATCGGGATCTGCCGCCAAGGTGCGCGCAATGGCAACACGCTGTTTCATCCCGCCAGAAAGCTGACCGGGAAATTTGCCCGCATGCTCTGCAAGCCCCACTTCTTCAAGCGCGGTCACGGCCCGCTGGCGCCGCGCGCCTTTCGAAAGACCAAAACGTTTGAGCGCGAATTCCACATTGCCGCGCGCCGTGAACCAAGGAAACAGAGCAAAGTTCTGAAAGATCACTCCAACGCTGGGATGCGGCCCCGCGACCCGGCGCCCATCCACCTTTACCGCGCCTTCGCTCGGCGCGGTAAAGCCGGCCACCGCATTTAATAGCGTGGATTTCCCGCAGCCCGATGGCCCGATCAGCGCGGTGAATGTTCCGGGCTCTAGGGTCAGATTCGTGGGCGCCAGCGCGGTGGTGGATCCGCCGCCCTTTGTTGCAAAAACCACCGACAGCCCGGCAATGCGCACACGGCCAGAACCGGGCGCAATCACGGTTTCCGCTGGGGGCTTTGGCTTTAGGTCATTGGCAGGCATGCGGCGTCGTCCTTATTCCTGGACAAAGCCTAACCGCCAAAAACCGCTGCAATGTGATGCTAATTTCACGTCGTAGCGATGCAAAAGCCGCACCACTTATATCGCCGCTAAAGCCGCGATGCTTTCTGTCACTTTACTAAAATCAATCCGCCTAGTTCTTGGGCAATCCGCCCGGAACGTCCGAAAACGGCAATTAATTGACAGACGAAAACTTCCCCCCCTCGACCCCGTGATAGGGTGAGCCCGATCAATTCCCAAGCAACGGAGCGCGACATGTCGAAAACCGGCCTCGAATATTTCAAGCCTTTCCTGTCGATTCTATTCGTCGTCGCGGTTTGGCAATGCGCCCATAGTTTTGGGCTGACCAATCGAAACCTGTTTCCCGGGCCTTTTGAGGTGGCTAAAGCATCGGTGAAGCTCTTCAATGACGGGGTCATTATGAAAGACCTCAAGACCTCGGTCACGCGGGCTGTGGTGGGTTTTTCCATTGGCGCGACGCTTGGGATTTTGGCCGGGATATTGACCGCGCGGCTCGCTTTGGTGCGGCTCGCGGTCTATCCGTTTTTCAATATTCTCCGCCCGATCCCGGCGATTGCATTGGTCCCGATTGCCATTGTTTGGTTTGGGATTGGTGAGGAGTCCAAATATTTCGTCATTGCTTATACGGTCTTTCTTGCGGTTTGGCTGGCCACTCATCACGGAATGGAACATGTGCCCGAAACCTATATCCGGGCGTCGCGGTCCTTGGGCGCACCATGGTGGCGAGAGTTTTTAGAAGTCGTTGTTCCCGCCGCTGCCCCGCATATTTTCGCGGGTCTCCGTTTCGGCGCGGCGCTGGCCTTTCTCAGCCTGGTCGCCGCCGAGCTTACCGGCTCCTCGGCTGGGATTGGCTATCGCTTGGAAGAGGCGCGGCAGTATTTCCAGGTGGACCGAATGTTTGTGGGGCTGATCCAGTTAGGGCTACTGGGTGCGGCGCTGGACGCGTTTTTTGTCTTTGCCAGCAAACGCATCGTACATTGGGAAACCGCCTAAAACATCTCGGGTTTAACGGGATGCATCCTATAGCACCATTCGCGCTGAAGCTGGGAGGCTAAACCGCGAAGGCGAGGCTTTACGCTCTGAGTGAGGATCTAAGGCCGACCTCACATTTGCGTGCCATAACATCGACCTGCGCGGCTGAGCGCCTAGCTAACGGATATATGCTATTTAGCGTCGCATAAGCCCTTAGCCGAGAAATTGGAGATAGCCATGCCAGTGACCTTGCCCAATCGCCGCCGAGTTCTGAGCCTTAGCTCTGCGGCTCTGATCAGTGCAGCGGCAAGCTTCAGTAGCCCGGCCCGCGCCGCAGGGCTAGCGCCCACAAGCTCCATGCGCGGGGGGTCGAATAATTACCGCCCCGGCGCGCCAATTGTCGAGCGGATCGGGAGCGGCGGATTTTGGATGACCGGAACTGTCCGGCGTGCAGGCGATGGGGCGCCATTGGCAGGACAAAGGATCCAGATCTGGGCCCACACGACCGAAGGTCACGAGCGTGATAAGCGCAATCACGGCGCGACCCTAAGTGATCTCCAAGGAAATTTCCGCCTGGAAATGCCACAGATCGTACCAGCCTTTGGGCAGCCCCACGGGCATTTGGCCTATGATAGCGGGGCCTTTAAAACCGTCTTCCTGCGCCCCGTAATGCGCAGCGCGAAAGACACGACTCTGCATGCGGATTTCGTGCTGCAACCGGCCTAAGATCGAAGATGCGCGGCGTTTTCCTATGGGGCGGGCTCGCGGTTGTGACGCTTCTGCCATTGATTTTGGCGGCGACCAGCCCGCTATTGGCCTGGCGGCAGCCGGTCTATATCGCTGCCGGGCTTGCCGGGGTGATTGCGCTGGCGCTGCTGCCATTCCAACCGCTTTTGGCCGCCCGCGCCCTGCCCGGCCTAAGCCCTGGCCAGTCGCGCAAACTACACCGGATCCTTGGCGGCACGCTTTTGGCCCTGATCATAGCTCATGTTATCGGGCTTTGGATCACGAGCCCACCGGATATGATCGATGCGCTGACCTTCACCGCGCCGACCTTTTTTTCAGTATTCGGGGTGCTGGGCATGTGGATGCTCTTCGCCACGGCATTCCTGGCAATGCGCCGCCGCCACATCCTGGCCAAAACTTGGCGCAGCTGGCATCAAGGCCTTGGACTAGCCATTGCCCTTTGCTCGATACTGCATGCGATTATGATCCAGGGCAGTATGGAGTTCTGGAGCAAAACCGCGCTCTGCTCCACCCTGCTCGCCGCAACCATCTGGCTTTTCAGAGCCCGTCAGAGGCGCAAAGCTTAGTCGATCTCGCGCCAGGGGAAGGGCTTTTCATCGGTTGTGCCCGACAGATACAAGGTCACCCGTTTCAGCCAAACCCCAAGCCGCGCGCCAAATTCCGCCACATGATCATTGGGCCGCCCGGTGAAAATCGTCCAAAGCGCCTGACCAATAGTCATCGCCCAAAGCAAATTCCCAGCGATGGTGAACAGAAACAGAAACACCACAATCGCCAAAAGCCGCTCAAGCGTTCCGTCGCGGCGGATGAAATCGTCTTCGCTATCTTGTTCATGCATCATAAGGCGCCCTCACTACCGGGTAAGTTTAACCAGAAATGGCGCAAGGGTGAAGCCGCAGCAGCAGGGATCATGGCTTTTTCGCACTGGCAAAAGCCATATCGATCATCCTTTGGGTGCCACGGGAAAATTCCAGCGGGCAAGGATAATCGCCACCATCCAAGGCCGAGCGGTTAAAGGCCGCCACTTGCAGCTCATATTGGCGGGTGCTGGGCCAGCGAAAGACCTGAAGATCCGTGCCGCGTTTCAACTCTAGCTGCGCTTCACCGAAAATAGTGGTGTTAAAGGGCACGCGCAAGGTGATCACCCCGTCTTCCCCGTGAAACACCATTTCCTGGCGCGGATGCATACGGATCGAGGTGAAAGCGGAATATTTGAAACTGGGGAAATCCGCATTGATCTGAGCATAAACATCAACGCCATTTTCCCAGCGGATATCGGCGCTTAGCTGGCTGGGCTCTTCGCCCGTCACAAACCGGGTGGAGCCAAAGATATAAACCCCAATATCGCGCAAGCCGCCGCCGCTTTCGGATTTGTTGCGAATGTTATCCATATCGCGATTATTGAAGCTAAAGGCACCATCGACCCGCCAGAGACGCCCAATCGCACCCTCGGCCAGCAGGGATTTGGCTTTTTGCCATTGCGGGTGATGCACGATCATATAGGCCTCGGCCGCCAAAAGCCCGGTGGCGTCGCGCTTTGCTATCAGCTGGTCAAACTCGGCCTCGGCCATAGTGATCGGCTTTTCAACCAGCACATGCTTTCCCGCCTCCATGGCCTTAAGCGCCCAGTCCAGATGCAAATGATTGGGCAGCGGGATATAGACCGCGTCAATTTCGGGATCGGCAAGTAGCGCGTCATAATCGCTATGCAGCCGCAGATTTGGGGCAAATTTCTGAAACGGTGCCGCTTTCTCTGCTGCGCTGGTGGCCAGAGCCGCCAAATGCCCGCCAGGGGCCGACTGCAATGCGGGCCCCATATATTCACGGGCAAATTTCGCCGCGCCTAAAATACCCCAACGAATGTCTTTGCTCATAACCCACCCCCCTGTGAATGGGTATACCATATCAATTCAGGGAGGCAGGGCAATGGATTAGCTGGCGATCATCAGGCCTTTTTCCCGGCTCAGCTCGCGCATTTTCTTTTGCAGCTTTTCAAAAGCGCGCACTTCGATTTGGCGGATCCGCTCGCGGCTGACATTATATTTGCCACTTAGATCTTCGAGGGTCACAGGCACTTCAGAGAGGCGACGTTGAACCAAGATGTCTTTTTCACGGTCATTGAGCACCGACATGGACTCGGTCAGCAATTCGCGGCGCACGGCCAGCTCATCCGCTTCTTCATAGTTGGCGGCCTGATCCGCATCCTCATCTTCTAGCCAATCCTGCCATTGTGTAGCGCTGTCATCTTCGCTGCCGACAGTGGCATTCAGCGATGCATCGCCGCCAGACAAACGGCGGTTCATGGAGATGACCTCATCCTCGGTCACATTCAGATCAGACGCGATCCGAGCCACATTTTCCGGCCGCAAATCGCCCTCTTCCAAAGCGCCAATCCGGGCTTTGGCTTTGCGCAGATTAAAGAACAGCTTCTTTTGCGCGGAGGTCGTGCCGAGTTTCACCAAGCTCCAGGATCGCAGGATATATTCCTGGATCGAGGCCCGGATCCACCACATAGCATAAGTGGCCAAACGGAAGCCTTTTTCCGGGTCAAACCGCTTCACCGCCTGCATCAAGCCAACATTTGCTTCGGAAATCACCTCTGCCTGCGGCAGACCATAGCCGCGATAGCCCATAGCGATTTTCGCGGCCAGGCGCAGATGCGAGGTCACCAACTGATGCGCTGCATCCGTGTCTTGGTCCTCAACCCAGCGTTTGGCCAGCATATATTCCTGCTCCGGCTCCAACATGGGGAAGCGACGGATTTCTTGCAAATAGCGGTTCAACCCCTGTTCTGGGCTTGGGGCGGGCAGATTTGTATAGGTGCTCACGAGCGGATCTCCAAAACCCTTATGTTTATCGTCTTCACATCAAGTATGACTGAACCAGACGGTTTACAAGTCCCGAGTTCAGCTGTTCTTGGTGCATAAAAGAACACAAACCCTGCATTATGGGAATGAGATGTCATTATCCTCACACTCATGTGCAGAGCATTTCAAAATACCAACGCTATCCAAGCGCAAAGGGTTTCACTACGCTAGGCTGGAATTCGTTAATTTCAGTCGGAATGGATTAGGCGAGGCCCTGCAAAGCCGTTGCAAGCGCGGCCATATCCGCGGGCAAATCTGCCTCAAACCGAAGCTTTTCACCGCTCACCGGATGGATCAGCCCCAAAACCGCCGCATGCAGGGCCTGGCGACCAAAACCATCAATGACCTTGCGAACCGGCTCTGGCACGGTTTTGGGCAGTTTGCGCCGCCCGCCATAGACCGGATCCCCCAGCAAACCATGCCCAGCATAGGCCAGATGCACCCGGATTTGATGCGTGCGCCCGGTTTCCAGCCAGCAGCGCAGCTCCGATATGGCTGGGGGCGTGCCAAAGCTTTGCACCACCCGCGCCCGCGTCACCGCCCGTCGCCCGCCGGAAAACATCACCGCTTGCCGCTGACGATCCGTGCGATGGCGCCCCAGCTCGGTGGTCAGCTTCAAGATCCCGCTAGGTTCAAAACCAACCCCTTGCAGCCCAGCCAAACGCGGATCGCCGACATCGGGCACCCCAAAGGCAAAGGCGCGGTATTCTCGCTCCGCGCTATGGGCCTCAAACTGAGCGGCCAGTCCGTGATGCGCCCGATCGGTCTTTGCCACCACCAGAATGCCACTGGTTTCTTTGTCGATACGATGTACGATCCCGGGCCGTTTTTCGCCGCCAATCCCCGAAAGACTATCGCCGCAATGATGCAATAGCGCATGCACCAAAGTTCCGCGCATGGCGCCCGGTGCCGGATGCACCACCATCCCGGCGGGTTTATTCACCACGATCAGCTCTGCATCTTCATAGACCACATCCAGCGGGATATTTTCCGGTGTCAGATCCAGCTCCGTCGCGGGTTCAAGCGTGATCTCTACCTCTTGGCCCGCCGTGACTTTGGCCTTCGGATCCAGCGCCACCCCCCCATCCAACGCCACCGCCCCTTCGGCAATCAGCCGCGCAAGGCGGGACCGGCTCAGAGCGGCTTGCTCTGGCACGTCACGCGCAAGCGCTTTATCAAGACGATTAGGCGGATCCTCCGCGATGGTGAAACGTAGACTATAAGGCTCTGACATGACCGATGACGTGCAGCAACCGGCAGAAGAGCCAGCTCAGCTAAGATTTCTGCGGATCTTGGTAACGACCTTGACCGCGGTGATGATCCTTGGGCTTCTAACCATCATTGGATTGTTTGTCATGCGCTTCTGGGGGCCTTCTGCGCCCTCCGCTACGGCAAGCTATCCCAGTGATCTGACCCTGCCCGAAGGCCTGCGCGCCACCGCCTATACCCAAGGCGAAGGCTGGAGCGCGATCGTCACCGACAGCCAGCAAATCCTGATCTTCGATAGCGAGGGAAATCTGCGCCAAACCATCGCGATAGAGCTTGAGTAAGCCTCCTCATGGCGATCAAGATCATTCATAATTCTCCGACTATTGAGGCTTTGCTGGTCCCTTACAAGGAAGCGGTCGGCAAGGATTATGAGGCCTATCGCAACCATATCTATCGGGTGCTGACATATGCGCTGCATTACCTTGGCCCCGATCACCCCAATCGCCGCGAAGTGGAGGCGGCGCTGGTCTTTCACGATATTGGCCTGTGGACTGCTTGCAATTTGGCCTATCTGGAACCCTCGATCATCGAGATGGATAACACGCTTAGCCGCGACCATCCCGAGCTGAACCGCGATATCATCGGGCTAGCGATCTATCATCACCACAAAATCTTTCGCTTTCGGGGGCCGCATAAAGCCGTGGTCAATGCGGTGCGCAAAGCCGATTGGATCGATTCAAGCCAGGGCCTGTTTCGCAAGGGCATTTCCCGCGCTGATATCCGCGCCGTGGAAACAGCCATCCCCAATGCCGGTTTCCACGAGGCGTTAGAGCGGCTTTGCGGATCGCTTAATCGCGGCAATAAACTTGGCGGCGCCTGGCAGATTTGGCGGCGGGTCTATCGCTGGTAATCGCGCTTTTAGCCTATGGTGGAAATGGTACCGCCTCCCTGGCTTGAACAGGGGACCTCTGGATCCACAATCCAGCGCTCTAACCAACTGAGCTAAGGCGGCCCGGAGCACTCCTTTACCCCCCAGCTTGGCCGCTTGCAAGAGCTAAGCCGCGGTTTTCTGCATGGCTCAGAGATCCAATGCCCAAATTTGTTCCGTTAAGGCCCGGCCATAATTGGTCACGGGTCGTTCTGACAGCAGATGCAGCCCATTTTGCGCATAGAATCGACAGGCCGCGAGATGTTCAGCATGGGTGGCAAGGCGAAGCTCGGTATAGCCCAGCTGGCGAGCGGTTTGCGTAAGCTCGTCGAAAAGCGCTTGCGCCACCCCCTGCCCTCGCGCTTGCGGCGTCAAATAGAACAGCCGCAGCTTTGCGGTTTGCGGATCATGCCGGGTCAGAAAGATGCAGCCCAGCCGCTCTTGACTGGTTGGATCTTCGGCGATCCAAGCCATCTCGCATCCCGCATCGCGATGGTGTAGGAACGCCTCTAGGATTTTCGCCACAAGCTCGGCAAAGCTGCGATCAAACCCTTCGACCTGGGCGTAATGCGCCGCATGGGCGCTTAGCACCCAAGGCAGGTCTTCAGGGGTAAAGCGGCGAAGCTGAGCCATATGGCAGAGGTAAGGAGAGCCCAAATGGGGATCAATAGCGAAAGCGAAATGGCCGCCAATTTACAAATCGGCCCGACATCTTTGGGCATGGTGCGGATTTTTATTGAAGCCGATGGGGTAGAAATCCCGATGGATTTTGAACCAGACGAAGCCCTAGAAATCGCCGAAGAAATCCGCGGCGCAGCAGAGCGGGCTTTGGCGGTGAAGAAGTAAACCAGGCAGATTTGATAAGGCGGATTGGCATAGGGGCTCATAAGGTACGATGCCCCAGATGATGACCGCTAACCTCAGCATAAAGAATGAATTTCTTTTGGGCCGTAAGGCTCGCTGAAAACCAATAAGCTCCGGCAATGTAACATCGTTTGCGCGGAGCATTCGCTGAAACCCCAGTTACAAGGGGAGCCCCGGATCCCGCAATGCCTGCCCCCGCCACATGGCATGCCGCGCGAGTTTCAGGGTTAGGGCTTTGCGGCGGGCGCCGGCAAGTTTCTCCTCCGGGCCCATGCGCATGATCTCCGCATCCCAAGCATCGGCCAGGATCAGCCCGGTTTCTTGCGGCAAAAGCTCTATCGGGAAATCACTATCCACCGCCCAGAAATAGCGGTCGCACCAGGGCAAGTAATTCTGCCATTTACCATCGGCCATGAAATCCGCGCGGGAACTTTTGCACTCCACCACCCAAAGCTCGCCTTTGGGGCCCAAGGCCATCACATCCACCCGCAGCCCGCGATCCGGCACGAATTCTTCGACCGAGGCAAAATTCAGCGCCCGCAAATGGCGGCAGACGCCGCGCGCCAGGGCCTGTCCGGGGGTGAGTTTGCTCAGATCATCCAACATTCTCAAATCATGAACAAAGTATGAACAAAAATCAAGCCTAAGGCGAGGCTGTTCATGCTGCTTGTGCAAAATTCCGATGGGCGCCCCTTGCGCGGGACTGGTAAGCGGCCTAGGTTGAGCGCTGGCGGGTGCTGCCCTTCTCGTGTCTGTGGCAAAATTCCGGTGGCCTTAAGCAACTCCGAGGGAGCTGGCTCTGGCCGGGCCGTGGTCCGGTTATCTGGCGCCCACCTGTATATACAGGTCCTCGGGAATTGCATGCCTCCACGGCTGCGCGCGGGCCCGCCGCTTTCCTTCAGTGCTAGAAGTCCGCGCCAAAGAGGTGCCGGGTCATGCCCGGCACGGGATCACTTAGGCCCGGCGGTCATCGCTACGGATCAGCACCGGCTCTGCCAGATCCAGCGGCAGAGCATCGCGCTTGCCGCCCTGATCATCATCGCGGCCAGATGGCAGGGACAGGGCAAATTGCACCCCTGCAAAGACGATGCCATTAAACACCCACAGCATCAGCACCGCGACCCAGCCCACATTCACATGGGTCACCAAATGCCACAGATTAGCGATATTGAGATAGAGAAGAAGGGCCACAAAGGCGGCCGAAAGGCCAAAACCAATGGCGACCTGACGGATATAAACTTTCACAAGATGCGGCAGCTCGGACATAAAACGCTCCTATCTTTACCTGCGAAAGATAGCGCGTTTTAAGGGGGCTGACCAGGGGGTGCGGCTTTGCAGCGAGCCGGACGCATATGCAAAGCTTGTCTTACCTGGGGCAATCTGGCAACCTTCCCAAAGGTTAAAGAAGTTGGTTGCCAAATGTCCAGTTGGGTTGATCATCATAGGTTTAAAGTCCTTGCCCTAGTTTTGACGCTGGCAAGCGGGCCACCCCTCGCCATTACTTATTGGGACTACTTTTTCCCGCCAGAACACGGGCTAACCTATGAACAATTCATCGATGTACAAGAAGCCCTGCGCACCAAGCTGAAAGCCGAGACGGCAGATGCGGTTTGGCAGGAACGGCAACGCTATCAATCTCAATTGCTAGAAGTGGAGGCGCGGCTTGCCGATCCCGGCATCGCCTATCAAAACGCCCTGGCGAAAATCGCCGATTTGGAAGAGCTGTTGGAAAGCCAAAGCAGCATCAGCGCCGCACGGATTAATGAGGCGAAAGAGGCCTTGGCCAAGGGCGATTATTCCGAGGCAGATGCAATTTTCGCCGAGGTGCAAAGGGATGGCGCCGATGCAGTGCAGCAGGTTGCCGCCGCGGCCTATGGCCAAGGGGAAATCGCCGAGGCGGAAATCCGCTGGCACGACGCGGCGGCGCATTACGCAAAAGCGGCTCGGCTGGACCCAAATTTTGACACTCTGAAGAAGGCGCGGGAATATGCCTGGCGCAGTGGCGATTACCGAAAATCTCTGCGCTATGGGGAGGATTTGTTAGAGCTGGCCCAAACCGATCCGAGCATCAGCGACGAGCAACGCGCAACCGCGATGAATGAGCAGGCACTCTCACTCCGCGACCTCGGCTTTTACGGCAAGGCAGAGCAGCTTTATAGGCAGGCCATCGAAATCCACAAGGCCACAATCGGCACAGCACATCCCGACTATGCCAAGGGCCTCAATAATCTGGCGGGTCTGCTGCGCACCACCGGGCGCTATGACGAGGCGGAGCCGCTTTATCGGCAGGCCATCGAAATCGACAAGGCCACAATCGGCACATCCCATCCCGACTATGCCATCCACCTCAATAATCTGGCGCTCCTGCTGGAAACCACCGGGCGCTATGACGAGGCGGAGCAGCTTTATCGGCAGGCTATCGAAATTGACGAGGCCACAATCGGCACATCCCATCCCGGCGATGCCACCGACCTCAATAATCTGGCGCTCCTGCTGGAAACCACCGGGCGCTATGACGAGGCGGA
>JBMYSZ010000013.1:0-28435 GCA_049603835.1 Mangrovicoccus sp. | reverse complement strand
GAGCAGCTTTATCGACAGGCCATCGAAATCGATGAGGCCATAATCGGCACATCTCATCCCGACTATGCCATCGACCTCAATAATCTGGCATACCTGCTGAAAACCACCGGGCGCTATGACGAGGCGGAGCAGCTTTATCGACAGGCTATTGAGGTTTTTGAGGATACGCTCGGGGCCGAGCACCCCAATACGCAGACGGGAAAGGCGAATTTGCAGCGGATGTTAGACGAAAAAAGCTGACGCCCAGTCCCGCCGACAGAACTCGGGCGGCACAGATGCGCCGCCCTTGCCTCTGATCTCTCAGCGGCGAAGTTACAGCCGATAAATCGCCCCGAATTTCGCCTCTAGATAGCTGAGCAGCGGCTCTACGCTGGGCTCTGTGCCACAGGCGCGGCGGATGGTGTCGCGGGCCTCATATAGTCCGCCATATTGCTGCACATTCTCCGCCAGCCAGGCCAGCGCCGGGCCAGTGTCGCCAGCCGCCAGTTGCGCGTCGAGCTCGGGCTCGGCCTTGCGCAGGGCCTCGTGCAGGCAGCCCGCATAGACATTGCCCAGCGTATAGGTCGGGAAATAGCCGAAGAGCCCCACGGGCCAATGCACATCTTGCAGCACACCATTGGCGGCGCGGTCGACCTCCACCCCGAAATCGGCGGCAAAGCGGCTGTTCCAGGCCTCTTCGAGATCCGCGACCGCCAGCTCGCCGCGGATCAGCTGCGCCTCTAGGTCAAAGCGGAGCATCACATGTAGGTTGTAGTGCACCTCATCGGCCTCGGTGCGGATATAGCCCGGATTGACGCGATTGACCGCCTCATAGAAAGCCTGCGCCTCCCCCGGTGCAAAGCTGCCAAATTGCGCCTGCATCTGCCCGAAGAGATAGCCGCAGAAGGCACGGGAGCGGCCAAGCTGGTTTTCATAGATCCGGCTTTGGCTTTCATGCACACCCATGGACACGCCCCGGCCCAGCGGGGTTAGGGCGTAGTCTTTGCGGATATTCTGCTCATAGCCCGCATGGCCGACCTCATGGATCGTCGAGTAAAAGCAGTTGAACGGATCATCGGCCACGGTGCGGGTGGTGATGCGCACATCCGGGCCAGAGCCCGAGGAAAACGGATGCACGGCCTTATCGATGCGCCCGAACTGCAGATCATAGCCGAAAGCGAGGGCCAGCTTTTCCGACACCGCCATTTGCCCGGCCTCATCGAATGCACCGCTGAGGGGCGCGGGGCGGTGGCTGGCGCCCAGGATTGCCTCTCTCAGAGCCACCAGTCGGGGGCGGAGCGCGGCGAACATGTCGTGGATTTCCGCATAGGTCGCGCCGGGTTCGTAATCATCAAGCAGCGCCTCATAGGGATCGGCGCCAGGTCGCAAAGCCGCCGCCTCTTGCCGACGCAGATCCACCACCTCTGCCAAACGCGGGGCGAAAGCGGCGAAGTCGTCAGCGGCGCGGGCCTGAGCCCATTCGCCCTGGGCCACACTGGTCACCTGAGCCAAGCGCGCGGCTAAATCGGCGGGGACTTTGGTGGCTCGGTCATAGCGACGGCGGATATGGCGAAGCTGGGCCTTGGCCTCCTCGCCCTCCGCTTCCGCAATCGCCGACAGCCACTCCCCCACCTCAGGCGCGGCGCGGCGGGCATGGATCACCCGCTCTAGCGCGGCCAGCTCTTCCCCGCGTTGCGCCGCAGCGCCCCGAGGCATCATGGTTTCCTGGTCCCATTCGGTGCGGCCCGAAACCGCCTCTAGCGCCAGAGTTTCGCGGGTGTGGCGCATCAGATCATCAAACTTGGTCACGTTAATTTCTCACAGACTGAGCAATTGGGTAAAATGCGTTAAATCTTGCATTCACGATGCTAACCCAGAGCAAGATCGCCGTAAACTGGTGGATTACCGCCCAATGCAGCGGCGCCGCATGCACCACTGTGCCAATGCCGATGATCACCTGCAAAACCAAAAGCCCCCCGGCCAAATGGAACGCCGTGCGGATCGCGCCATTGCCAGATTTGCGCGCCTTCATCCAGATCGCCACGCCAAAGCCCAAAAGCAGATAGGCGCTAAGGCGGTGAATGAATTGCACCAGCCCGGCATTTTCGAAGAAATTCGACCACCAGGGGCTTAGGGCGAATATATCAGGCGGGAAGATGCCGCCAGCCATAAGCGGCCATTCGGGGAAATTGCGCCCAGCATCAATGCCCGCAACCAAAGCGCCTAGCAAGATTTGCAGCATGGCGAAATGCATCAAGCCGGTGGACATGCCCGAAAGCTTGGCCTCGCGCGCGCGGCGGGCGGTCATCAGATCCCGTGCCTCACGCGAGAGCAGCATGATATACCACGCAATGCAGCCCAGGATCGCAAAAGCCAGGCCCAGATGCACAGCCAAACGATAGCTGGCCACATCGACCATGCGCCCCGACAGGCCAGAACTGACCATCCACCAGCCAATCGCCCCTTGCAAAGCGCCAAGCCCGCCCAAGGTCAAAAGCCGCCCGGTCCAGCCATTGGGGATCTGTTTCGTGAAATAGAAGCCCGCAAAGCCCGCAGCCCAAACCAGACCAATCACCCGGCCCAGCTGGCGGTGGCCCCATTCCCACCAATAGATGGTCTTGAACTCCTCCAGAGTCATATCCTGGTTTTGCAGCTCGAATTCCGGGATCTCTTGGTATTTGGCGAATTCGCCATCCCAAGCTTCAGCCGAAAGCGGCGGCAGCGCGCCGGTGATCGGCTTCCATTCGGTGATGGACAGGCCGCTATCGGTCAGCCGGGTCAGCCCGCCAACCAAGATCATCGCGACAACCATCAGCCCCAACACAAATAGCCAGGCCCGCACCAGGCCGCGCCCTTTGGCATCGCCTTGGCTCAGCATGCCAGGTTGCGGCTGCGGCTGCGCCGGGCTGGAACCGGCATCGGCCGAGACATCTTCGAAGATCTTGCGTTTACCCGCCATGACATCCCCCATCTTTTGGCTCTACCTAGAAGCCTGCCCCGGCGGCTGCAAGACCGGCCGCGCTGCTTTGCCCCTTGCTTAGGGGAAGTTCCGGTTGCGCGATTGCGGATTGGCCCCGAC
The DNA here is from genome assembly GCA_049603835.1 of Mangrovicoccus sp. Classification (GTDB taxonomy): domain Bacteria; phylum Pseudomonadota; class Alphaproteobacteria; order Rhodobacterales; family Rhodobacteraceae; genus Mangrovicoccus. Next base: position 25,377 of record JBMYSZ010000013.1, on the reverse strand, counting down.
ATCGCCCAAAGTTGGGCCGCAAATGGGACCCCAAAGCTGCGTGAGCTGCGAGCATGCCCAGGATACACCGTCGCATCTGACCTATCCCTTGGGGCGGCCCTCTTGCTCGATCACTGGTCAGCTGCCACCAAAGAGCAAAGCAGCAGGAGCCGGGCCATATGTTTACAACCACCAAAACCCTTGCCCGGCCCGATCGTTGGCGCCGCATGACCCCGAGCCCGGATCGCCTGGGCGGGGTGCTGTATCTGCCCGACCGCTCTGGCCCTTTGCAGGTGATCATCGCGCTGCATGGCTGCGCCCAGACGGCGGCGGATTTTGCCATGGGCTCCCGTCTGGCCGATTGGGCGGAAAGCGAAGGCTTTGCGGTCCTGTTCCCGGAATCCGACCGGAGTTTTCAGATCCTGTCCTTCAATCCCACGGGCTGTTGGGTCTGGTGGCTCAGCGAGAACCAAGGCCGCAAAGGCCAAGCGGCGCAGATCATCGACTTGCTCGACCGCGCGGGGGACGACTATCCCAATTTGCAAATCTCTCGCGCGCCGCTCATCGGGCTGTCTTCTGGCGCGGCTATGGGGGCGATTGTCGCCGCTGCCTATCCAGATCGGATCAGCGGCTTTGCGGCTCATTCTGGGCTGGCTTTCCCGGCGGCCTTTAGCGCCCAAGACCCCCTGCCCGGCTTTATGCGCGCCGTCCCAGATCAAGATCAGCTGGCCCAGGTCTTTGCACCACTGCATTTCGATCAGCTCGCCGCAGCACATCGCTCTTTTGGCGATTTGGGTTCGGTGGCTGTGCTGCATGGTTTGGCCGATGGGTTAGTGCCGGTCAGTTTCGCGGAGGAGCTTTTTGCCCAAGCCAAAACCGCCCATGGTCTAAACCAAACGCCCGAGACCAGTTCGCAGCGCATGGAGGGGCTCTATACGCTGCAAGAGCGCGAAATTTCCGGCGCTTCGGTCAAACTAAGCTGGACCGGCATCGCGCCTTTGGGCCATGCCTGGAGCGGCGGATCCCCGGCAGGCAGCTTCACCGATATGCATGCCCCAAGCGCCGGCGCGCTTTTCCTGCGCTTTTTCCGGGATACGGGCTGGGCGGGCTAAGCCCCCCCATCATTCCGAGAGAACGCAGCCCTAGTTCCTCGCCCTCTTTGCCGCCAAAGATTTGCGAAGACGCTTTAGCCCCGCTCTTTCCAGCGCACCATTTGGCGCATCATTCCATGCAGGATCTGCACATCGGCGCGGGTCAACGGCATGCGCGACCATAAATTGCGCAACACGACCTTCATCCCCGCCGCCTTTTCCGGTGGGAAAAAGAAGCCCGCGGTTTCTAGGCGCTGCTCGTAATGCTCGGCCAGTTTTTCCACCTCATGGGCTTCGGCCAGATCAGCGCCGGCAAGCTCTAGGCGTTCGGGCTCTATAGCCTCGGCGGCGCGGCGCCATTCATAGGAGGTCAGCAAAGCGCATTGCGCCAGATTGAGCGACGGAAATTCCGGATTGACCGGCACAGTGACAATGGCATTGGCCAAAGCAATATCTTCGTTTTCCAGCCCCGAACGTTCCGGGCCAAATAGCACGGCGCATTTCTTGCCTTCTTCGCCCAGGCTACGCGCCATCTGCATGGCCCGTTCCGGCGATAGAACCGGCTTGGTCAAACCGCGCGGGCGCGCTGTGGTGGCAAAGACATAAGAGCAGCCTTCCAGCGCCTGGGCGGTGGTGTCATAAAGCCCCGCCTCATCCAGCAAACGCCCCGCACCCGAGGCCATGGCCACGGCTTTCTGATTGGGCCAGCCATCGCGCGGCGCGACAATGCGCATCCGGTCCAGGCCGAAATTCCACATGGCGCGGGCAGCCGCACCGATATTTTCACCCATTTGCGGGCGAATGAGCACAAAGATTGGGGTCGAAGTCATGGATCATGGCTCTATGCGTTGCGAGATCGCTCTGCAAGCCATTGCCAGAGGCCGCAGGTCTCGTTAGATGCGGGCCTCACACTCTTTCAGCCCGCTTTCAGCCAGGTCCGCGCCCCATGTCCGACGCTCCAGAACGCCCACAGATCTATCTTATCACCCCTGCCGAAATGCCCGAGTTGCAAGTGCCACGGGCTTTGGCCGAGATTGTGGATGCTGTCGAGATCGCGTGTTTGCGCCTGCGGGCGGGCAGTGATGATCTAGACCAGCTGGCCCGCTCCGCGGATGTGATGCGCGCCTTTGCCCATGAGCGGGATCTGCCTCTGGTGATCGAAACCCATTTGGGGCTAGTCGAACGGCTTGGGCTTGATGGGGTGCATCTGACCGATGGATCGAAATCCGTGCGCACGGCCCGCAAGGATCTGGGCAGTGACGCGATTATCGGCGCATATTGCGGCAATTCCCGCCATGACGGCATGACAGCGGGCGAGCTAGAGGCCGATTATGTCAGCTTTGGCCCGCTGGCCGCGACACCCTTGATTGCCAATGAGCCAGCCGAGCGGGATCTTTTCGCCTGGTGGAGCGAAATGATCGAAGTGCCGGTTGTGGCCGAGGGGGCGCTGCTGCCTCTAGAGCGCGGCTTTGATGCGGCGCAAGATCTGGCGCCTTTGGTGTCGCTGGGCGAGATCACGGACTTTTTCGCTTTCGGTAGCGATTTATGGCGGCAAGATGACCCTGTCGCCATTCTCAAAGCGCTTGACGCCGCTTTGTGATCACAGGCCGGAGAAATCCTGAGGCGGCCGAAGCGCGCGTTTCAGGGCGGTGCGAATAACCAGCTCAGAGGCTGCGGCCAGGTCTTTGCGGTCTTTGTGCTCTTGGACCGGCAAAATAGGATGGCATTGCAGCTCTACCCGGCCTTGCGGATGGAACTGCAATACCTTGGCCGCATGCTCGCCGAATTCCATATCGCCCCACCAGCCATAGACCCGCGGATCCGCCCCTTTCGGTGCCTGATAGACCAAGCTGATCGGCTGGACCCGGCGCGTATGGGTTTCATCGGCAAAAACCGGGGAAAACATGCTTGAGCGGAATTTCAACACCCGGCGCCCATCCGTGCTGGTGCCCTCTGGGAAAAGCACGATCGGCAAATTCGGATCAAAGCGGCGGGCTATCAGCCTTGCATTGACTTTGCTGTCCTTGGGATCGCGCGAAATGAAGATCGTTCCCGTAGCCCGTGCCACCCAGCCGATCCCAGGCCAATTCGCCACCTCTGCCTTAGCCACAAAAATCACCGGTGCCATGGCGTTGAGCATGAAAATATCCAACCAAGAGACATGATTGGCCACCCAGAGCGAGGCGGATTTACAGGGCATCCCTTCGGACTGAAGTGAGATTCCTAGAATTCTAAGAACTGCGCGACACACCAGAAAGGGAATATATTTGCTGACCGGACGCTTTGCCCGCATCAAGGGCCATTCCACCGCCCGTAGCGCCAGCAAGACAATCATCCCCAACACAAAGAGGGCCGCAATCGCGACCCCGCGGCCAAAAGCCAAAGCCCGGCCAAAACGCGGAGCTTTTGGATATTGCGGAAGATCCTCGGACTGCCATGTCACACTCATGCGGAAAGCCCACGAGTATAAATGGCACGCTGGCGATCATTCATCCGATCCGTATCCAAGATCAAACACACATCCACCGTATTGAAAGCATGATCGATAAAGGCCCCATCGCCGATATAGCCACCCAAGCGCAGATAGGCTTTGATCAAAGCGGGAATATCACGCACGGCGCGGGCCCGATCGATCTGATCCTCGGGCAGCAAATTAAGCGGCTGATATTGCGCCTCAATCGTGCGCACCCGCAGATCTGGCGGCGCCATATGGCGGTAATGCAAAAGCGATAATTGTTCTGCCAAGGCTTGCGGATCCGTGCCATGGAAACTAGCCACTCCAAACAGAATGTCGATCTGATGCTCTAGGGTATATTGCGCCAGCCCATTCCATAAATGATACATGGCCGCCCCACCGCGATATTCCGCATGCAAGCAAGACCGCCCCAATTCCAGCAAGCGGCGCCCGGAATTTTTCAAGACCGACAGATCATATTCGTCTTCGGTATAAAATTTGCCGATCTTGTCGACCTGATCACTTCGCAAAAGTCTGTAAACCCCGATGACCGGCAAACCATTCACTGCCCCACGCGCATGATCGAGCAAAAGCATATGATCATAATCGGGGTCAAATTGATCTATCTCGCGGCGGTTAACATGATCGACCATCGGCCCATCACTGCCTAATTCTTCGACAAACACTTGATATCGCAGTTCTTGTGCCGCTGCGATTTCTTCGGGAGTTTGGGCTAATCTGACTTCGAATTCCGGCTGAGACATAATGACTAACTCATTCTCCAGTCATCGGAATTGTTGATATTAATAACGTACAAGGCCGGAATTTTGCAAATTTCACAAGGATTGCTTCGACTTTGTGAAACTTGACTCTCCTTTTGGTTGTGTGTTTACGCTGCTGCTATCATCCCTCAAGGTCAAGGGACAGCTCTACTTTGTCTGCGTCGATAACGACTTTACCAGAATGTTCAAAGTTCACGGTTATGTGTCGTCCTGTGTTTGACTGCACTTGGCCGAGGCCCCATTCCGGACATTGGGGATGGCGCACAAACATTCCGGGTTCAAGTAGAGCATTCACGAAGGACACCTATGAGTTTGCGAAAGTGGTACAATGGCTAACCGTTCCCAAGACTTAAACGCCCTGATCGGGTCGCGCATCTGTCATGATTTGATAAGCCCGCTTGGGGCTATCGGCAATGGTCTTGAGCTTCTGGCTATGAGCGGCGCGAATGGCGCGGAAATGGCACTGATTTCTGAAAGCGTCACCAATGCGAATGCCCGGATCAGGTTTTACCGCGTGGCTTTTGGCTCCGCCTCCGAAGGGCAGTCTATGGGGCGCAATGAAATCGCCAATATATTGCAGGACCTGACCCAGGGCTCACGGCTGAATATCATTTGGATGCCGGTCACGGATTGCCCCCGGCCTATGGTGAAGCTGGCCTTTTTGCTGCTGCAATGTTTTGAAACGGCCATGCCTTATGGCGGCGAAACGCGGGTGACACTGAATGACGGCCAGTGGCGGATCACCGGCTCGGCCAATAAGCTGAAAATCGATCCGGAATTATGGGAGCTCCTGAGCCGCCCTGAAACGGAACTGGATATTACCCCCGCCCAGGTGCAATTCGCGCTGATCCCGGATCTGATGGCTCAATTGGGCCGAAAGCTGACTTTGCAAATCAGCGATACGGAAATTTCCGCAGTGTATTAATTGGCCATTGGCGCGGTGCCGGTCTTTTTAGGACCGGATCGCGCCATCGCCTTCCACATGATATTGGAAACTTGTCAGCTGCTCTGCCCCAACTGGGCCACGCGCATGCATTTTGCCAGTGGCAATGCCAATTTCCGCGCCCATCCCGAATTCGCCACCATCCGCAAATTGGGTCGAGGCATTGCGCATCAAGATCGCGCTATCGAGACGGCTGAAGAAATAACCCGCTGTCTGATCATTTTCGGTCAGGATACAATCCGTATGCTGCGAGCCATAGGTGCGGATATGCGCAATCGCGTCATCCACCCCTTCGACCATCCGTGCAGCGATGATCATATCTAGGAATTCCTTGCCAAAATCTTCGTCTTGGGCCGCAACCGTGCCTTCGATCTTAGCCAAATCCGCATCCGCGCGCACTTCGACGCCCGCCTCGATCAGATCCGTGATAAAGGGCGCGCCATGGCGTTCCATAAATCCACGATCCACAAGCAGACATTCAACCGCGCCGCAAATACCAGGACGGCGGGTTTTGGCGTTTAGGATCACCTGGCGCGCTTTTTCCAGATCCGCATCCGCATCCACATAGATATGGCAAATACCTTCGAGATGGGCAAAGACCGGCACACGCGCCTCGGCCTGGACCAAACCGACCAGACCTTTGCCACCACGCGGCACGATCACATCGATATAATCAGTCATTCGCAGCATTTCTGCCACCGCTTCGCGGTCACGTACCGGCACAAGCTGGATCGCCTCTGCAGGCAAATTCGCTGCTTTCAGCCCTTCGACCAGAGCCGCATGGATCGCCGCCGAACTGTTGAAACTTTCAGAGCCGCCGCGCAGGATCACGGCATTGCCGGATTTCAGGCAAAGCGCGCCCGCATCCGCCGTCACATTGGGGCGGCTTTCATAGATCACACCGACAACACCCAACGGCGTGCGCACGCGGGAAATATGCAGCCCGCTGGCCATATCCCATTCTTTGATCACTTCGCCGACCGGATCAGCCTGATCCGCAACAGCCCGCAGCCCGTCCACGATCCCCTGGATCCGGGCTTCATCCAAACGGAGACGGTCCAGCATCGCAGGCGACAAGCCCTTATTGCGGCCATATTCCATATCAGCTTCATTGGCGGCCATGATCGCTTCGCGATCTGCCCAAACAGCCTCCGCCGCAGCGATCAATGCCGCATGCTTGCGCTCGGCCGTTGCGAAAGCCAGCTCGCGCGACGCGGCACGGGCTTTCAAACCAAGGTGAGACATCATCTCAGAAATCGTATCAAGATCCTTCATAACACCATATCGTCCCGATGGATCAGCACAGCCCGACCCGGATAGCCCAAAATCTGCGCGATGTCACGGGAATGTCGTCCCGCAATCGCAATTACCTCTTGCGAGGTGTATCGAATAAGTCCCGCTCCCAGGCTTTGCCCTTCGGGTCCGCGAATCAAAACCGGCTCTCCGCGACCGAAATCGCCACTGATTTTACGCACCCCTGCGGGCAATAGCGACTTGCCGTGACGCAAAGCTTCGGCAGCGCCCGCGTCCACTATCAGCTCTCCCTTGGGTTTCATACCCACAATCCAACGTTTTCTTGCAGTTGCAGGATCCGTATCGGCTAAAAACCAAGTCGAAGATGCGCCATTTTCTAGCGCTAACAGCGGGCGATCGACACTGCCCAAAGTGATCGCCATGGCGCATCCCGCCGCCGTGGCCGCCCGCGCCGCCATGAGCTTGGTGATCATGCCGCCTTTGGAGACGCCAGAGACACCTTCGCCGGCCATGGCTTCGATCTCTGGCGTAATTTCTTTGACCACATCGAACCGCTTCGCCGTCGAATCAAGCGCGGGATTCGCGGAATAAAATCCATCAACATCACTGAGCAGCACCAGCTGATCCGCCTCGACCGTGGCCGCGACTTGCGCTGCCAGACGGTCATTATCGCCAAACCGGATCTCGTCGGTTGCTATTGTATCATTTTCGTTGACCACCGGAACCACCCCGAATTTCAGCAACTGTTTCAAAGTCGCTCGGGTGTTCAGATAACGGCGGCGGTCTTCACTGTCTTGCAAAGTCACAAGAACTTGCGCGGTGGAGAGCTCCTGCGCGCCCAAAGCTTCCTCATAAGCGCGAGCTAAACGCACCTGCCCCACTGCGGCCGCGGCCTGGGATTGTTCAAGCGGCAAAGCCCCTTGTGGCAGGTTCAAAACCCGTCGGCCCAAAGCAATCGAGCCCGACGACACCAAGATCACCTCGACCCCGCGCCGGCGTAGTTCGGCCACATCCGCCGCAAGGCCGGTCAGCCAATCCCGGCGCAGACCGGTCTTTTGATCTACCAAGAGTGCCGAGCCGATTTTGACCACTAAGCGACGGGCGTCGGTTAGGGACGCCATGGCTGATCCTCTTCCTCGTCGGCATTTTCCGCTTTGCGTTGCCGGTCGATTTCTGTCCGCAAGGCCCGCAACACATCCTCAACACCCGAGCGGCTGACCCCGGACATGGCGAAAACCGGGCCATTACAGGCTGTTTTCAACTCAGCCAGGCGCTCTGTGAGGGTTTCCTCCTCTAGCGCATCGATCTTATTAAGCGCAATAACCCGTGGTTTATCGGCCAAATGCCCGCCATAAGCCTCTAGCTCATGGATGATTGTCGCATAATCCTCGGCCACGGATTCGGAAGTGCCATCCACCAAATGCAACAGCACAGCGCAACGCTCCACATGGCCTAGGAAACGGTCGCCAATGCCCCGGCCTTCATGGGCGCCTTCGATCAAACCGGGGATATCGGCAATGACGAATTCCGTCTGATCCACACCAACCACACCCAAATTTGGATGCAGCGTCGTAAAGGGATAATCGGCGATTTTAGGCCGCGCATTCGAGGTCGCCGCCAAAAAGGTCGATTTCCCGGCATTGGGCAGGCCCAAAAGCCCCGCATCAGCGATCAGCTTCAGCCGCAGCCAAAGAGTCCGCTCCACCCCTGGCAAACCCGGATTGGCATTGCGCGGCGCTTGGTTCGTGGCGGTTTTGAAATGCAAATTGCCGAAACCACCATTGCCGCCCTTGGCCAAAACGATGCGATCCCCGACTTCCGCCAAATCGGCGATGACGGTTTCTTCGTCTTCTTCCAGGATCTCCGTGCCCGCAGGAACCCGCAGAATAATATCATCGCCGGATTTGCCCGTGCGCTGTTTGCCCATGCCCGGAGTACCGTTTTTGGCAAAGAAATGCTGCTGATAGCGGAAATCAATCAGCGTATTCAGCCCTTCGACAGCCTCGGCAATAACATCACCGCCGCGACCGCCATCCCCACCATCGGGGCCACCATATTCGATATATTTCTCGCGCCGGAAACTGACGGCCCCGCCGCCCCCCGCACCCGAGCGAATATATACCTTTGCAAGATCTAGGAATTTCATGACGGCGCCTTACAGTGTTTTGGCGCCGGGCGGTAGAGCTTTCGCAAGACCGCAGATAAGCGACCCAGCGGAGGCCCGCCGGGCGCCGCGTTTTCGGTTAGCTGACTTTCAGCTTTTTCAAATATGTCCAGGTTGGAACCATGCGCGACTGAGCCACGCAATAGGCCTCTGCATCGCCGATATAGTCAAAACCCGCCTTGATCAGCACTCTTGCTGAGGTTTGGTTGCTTTGAAAAACCGAGGCAAAGATCGTGTCCAGCTTATGAGGATTGGCGGCGATCAAGGCCTCCACCGCTTCGGAGGCATAGCCGGCATTCCACAGCGCAGGGGCGACCCAATAGGAAATCTCCGCCTTTTCGCAAGTCAGGCGTTTGAGGGAAATTACCCCCAAAAACTCGCCCAAACCATTGGCCGAGCCATCCATCACCCATGTGTCTTCGCAGCGCTCCGGGCTTTGCGCCATGGTCACAAAAGCCTCCTCCGCCCCTGGCGGCAGCGGATGCGGGATCGAGGTTGTATTGCTCGCCACCCGCGCATCACCCGCATAAAGCGCCCATAACCCTGCATCTGAGCGACGCGCCGGGCGCAGCACAAAACGGTCAGCATGTATTAGCGGGCTGCTATTTATGATTTCGTGTTTCATGGATCTCCTCCACTATAACGGGATCAGTCTTAACGGATTGGTGGCTGCGAAATTCTTAACGTCTTCGCTTAGGCCTTGCCCCTCCGCTCTTTTCCCGGTTCCTCCAACCCCCAAATTTGCCATTGGCCGCACCGTGACATGTGTCTGTCATATTGGTTCGGCGGGCCAATCAAACAATATTAGCAGTTTTTTTTCCTTGCGGTAGTTTTCTTAGCAAGAATAATTTTGATTTGTTTTGGATGTGAAGACATCCACCACAGCAATTTTCGTCAATCAGTGCCTGCAAGACGGCAAAGAAACGAAAAAAGGGGCCTGCGATACCGCCGGCCCCTCTTGTGATTTGGTTGCGCGAGGCGCGGCTTATTCAGCCGCTTCAGCCTGCGGCAGAACCGAAATGAAAGTACGACCTTTCAGACCGGTGTGGAATTTCACTTGGCCCTCGGACACCGCGAAAATGGTATGGTCTTTGCCCATGCCAACGCCCTCGCCCGGCCACCATTTGGTGCCGCGCTGACGCACGATGATGTTGCCAGGGATGACAGCTTCGCCGCCATATTTCTTAACGCCCAAACGACGCCCTACGGAGTCGCGACCGTTGCGGGATGAGCCGCCAGCTTTTTTATGTGCCATTCTCGACTACTCCTTACTCTGCGCTTTGAGCGTCTGCCGCGGCGCTGTCATCTTGGCCGATCGCTGCTTTGACGCCGGACGCGCCTGCGCCAGAGGCCAGGATTTCAACGATCTTAATTTCGGTCAGCTTCTGGCGGTGGCCACGGGTCCGCTTGGACGAGTGCTTCCGGCGACGCTTGTGGAAAGTGATGACTTTGTCAGCTTTGACCTGCTCAACAACTTCCGCCTGCACGGCTGCATCCGCAACCAATGGGCTGCCAATCACAACATCATCGCCGCCGATGATCAGGATTTCGTTGAATTGAACTTTATCGCCAGCTACAGCTGCAAGCTTCTCGACGCGCAGGACATCCCCGCTTTCGACGCGATATTGCTTGCCACCGGTTTTCATAACCGCAAACATGGTATCTTCCTCTAATCCCGCGTCCTACGGCCCCATTTCGAAAATGGTGTTTTGCCAAAAGCGCCTCGGACGGCGTATTGATTCCTACTGCGCGGCTTTCCACGCAGAGGCCGCCTTATGCTGACCGCATTGCAATCTGTCAAGCAATTCTATCCTCTCAAATACAGAATAGATGCCCCTCGCTAGGGCTAAAGCCGCTCCGCCGTCAAAAATTGATTGGCCGCAAGCCCAGTCGCCGCCGCAGTTTCAATCATCATCGCATCCAAAATGTCAAACAGACTTGTATTCAATGCCTGCCCTTCTGGCGTTTCGCAAAAGGCCAAATAGGCTTCCAATTCTTGGCTGCTGAGTGAGGAATAGGCCGCCGCCAAAAAGGCCAAAAGCCATTCTTCTGTTTCCGTCCGCATACGCGGCGCTTGCGCCCAAATTTCGTCAAGCAAGCCCGAATTATCCGCCACGGTTTTGCCCGCACCATTTTGGAGCGCCTTGAAGAATGCCAGGTTAGAATTCAGCCCGCCCGCCACATTATTTTCGATCAAGGCGTTGATTTCTATATAGCGGTGAATTTGCGAAATGATGGGATCCTGGGATTCCACCAAATCCAGCAATTTCGTTTTGCTCGCCTCTTCCACGCGATCATCCAAAAAGGCCAGCCTGGTTTCCAATTCTACGCTGACAATATGCTGACCCTGCTGCGAGCCCATAAATTCGATCACCGAACGGGCATATTGATCTGGAAATCTTTGCGAAAACTGTCGTCGAAGGATCGACGCCCAGCGATCGGCATTATGGATTCGCGCCACAGTTCGAAGCCATGCCTCTTGCCCCGCTCCATTCAAAATCGCGCCATCAAGCTCCGCGCCAGATGCGACCGCCTCCGCCTCAAGAACCTGTAATAGCTCATCAAATCTGAGCGTATCCAGTATTTTGTCAGACCAGTATTTTTCCCCTGCCAGGGCGCAAAACCCCCAAAGGATAAAAGCTACGGATGCAAAGCCGGACCAAAATCTACGCAAATCAAACTCCTCTTTGAGGGCTTTTTCGCCGAAATTGGTGAATGCAAAGTGAGCAATCGCCGCAAAAATCTCCTTATTTCACCAAACTAAAGGGGTGCCTCCTTCAAATCGGCGGGGAAAGTCCCCGCGTCCTCCTAGACCCTTTAGATTTTTCGCAAACTCAGCCGCTTTGCGTGAAGCTTTTACAAAATCTGACGCGCAACGCGCCTGCGTAAAATAGCTGTCACGTTTAGCTGATTTTCCGGTCGCCGGGCCTCGCGTCTGGGGCGCTCACCCGACAAAATTCAAAAGGGGAAATCGATGTTCCGCATGACATTTGCCGCAGCGGCAATCGCGGCCGTAGCTGGTGCAGCTGACGCCAAGATCACCATCACTTGCCTGACCAATGCCGGTCACCTGACCCGTCAGCATGAACCGCTGATGAAAGAATTCAACGCCATGCAGGACGAAATCGAAGTCCAGTATGCGGCACCGGCCAAAAATTATGGCGACACGCATCTAAAGCTGTTCCGCGCATCGGCCACCAATACCCTGCCGGATTGTGCGTTTGAAGCTTACAACCAATTGCCATCCCTCGCCCGCGCCTTGGCCAAACGGGGTCAGATCGTCGATTTGGGATCTTTGATGGCAGATGAAGGCGAAGGCTGGACCGAAGAAAACTACACCGACGCCATGCTCGATCTGGGCCGCGTGGACGGTGTGCAATATGGCATGCCTTTCAACGCCTCGGTGATCCAGTGGTATTATAATGCCGATCTATTCACCCAAGCTGGCCTGGACCCGGATAACTTCCCAATGGATTGGGATGGGCTGATCGAAGCGGCACAAAAAATCGACGCGCTTGGCGAAGATATCCTGCCGATGTTCATGTGGCTGATCAATGGCGATGACTGGGGCTTCCAGACCCTTATCCTGCAGCAAGGCGGCCGGATGATGTCGGATGATGGCCAGGCCGTTGCCTTCCACGAAAATGATCATGCCCTGGAAGCCATGAAAATGGCGAAGCGTCTGCATGACGAAGGCGGGCTGCGCACAGATATGGACCGCGAAACTCAGTTTGCCGCCTTCACCGAAGGTCGCATGGGCCTGTGGGGGCTGTCCCCTGCCGGTGCACGCAATATGGCAGAACGTGTTGGCGGTGCCTTCGATCTGCGCTCCCACCCTTTCACTGTCTGGAATGACGCCGAAGGCAAATTGCCTACAGGCGGTAATGCGGCGATCATCACCACTCAGGATCCCGAAAAAGTGCTGGCAGTTTGGGAATACGTCAAATTTGTGACCGGCCCACGTGGCCAGCAGGTTGCTGCCGAAATCACCGGCTATCTGCCGACCAATGTTCAGGTTCTAAAGACCGAATATATGGGCGCCTTCTATGAGGCCGAGCCTTACTATGCCACCCCGGTCAAGCAATATGACCGTGCAGGCCCGTGGTCTGGCTATCCTGGCACCCAGTCTGAAAAGATCTGGCGTGAACAGGCCTCGACCATCCGCGCTGTCATGGAAGGCAAAGTCACGCCAGAAGAAGGCGCAGACGAGCTGAAGGCAATCGCTGAAAAACTGATGACCCGCTAAGGGCATGCGCTCGCCTCGGATCCGCTTGGGTCCGGGGCTTTTTACGATGACGATCAGAGGCCCGGTATGGCGCAGCTTCAGCTGAAGAACATCAAGAAATCCTTTGGGGATACCCCCGTTCTACACGACATATCGCTTGATATTGCGGATGGCGAATTTCTGTCACTTGTAGGGCAATCGGGATGTGGAAAATCAACGCTTTTGCGGATCATTGCGGGCCTTGAGACACCTGATAGCGGCGATATTCTCCTCGACGGGAATTCTGTGGCGGAGAGTGCCCCGAAAGACCGCAATATCGCTATGGTTTTCCAAGATTATGCGCTTTATCCGCATATGAGCGTCGGCGAAAACATGGCCATGCCTCTGGTGATGGCGCGTCTGCCGCTATATGCACGCCTGCCTGGGATGCGCAGATTGACGCCTATTGGGCGCAAAACTCAGCCGGAAATCCGCGCCGAAATTGAAAAAGTCGCGATTCAGCTGCGCATTGATCATCTGCTAGACCGCAAACCGGCTCAGCTATCGGGGGGCCAGCGTCAAAGGGTGGCTTTGGGCCGCGCGCTTGTCCGAAATCCGCAAGTCTTTTTGATGGACGAGCCGCTGTCTAATCTCGATGCAAAGCTGCGGGTGAAAGTCCGCACCGAAATCTCGGATTTGCATGCTAGCTCTGGGCTGACCTTTGTCTATGTCACCCATGATCAGGTCGAAGCCATGACCATGTCCAACCGGGTGGCGCTATTGCAAGCCGGGCATTTATTGCAGGTCGGCGCCCCGAGCCTGCTTTACGCGGATCCGGCAAGTCTGGATGTGGCGCGTTTCATCGGCAGCCCAGAAATCAATATCCTTGCCGCCGAACGCCATAATGACCAAGTTCTGCTGGGCGACTTGCCCCTGCCAGTCTCCGTTCCCGGCACAGGCCCAATTCAGATCGGCATACGCCCCGAGGCGCTCAATATCCTAAATGCCGAGGGCTTGTCTGTGCCTGAAGCCTCAGGATCCGGGCCTATTTTGTCCTTTGAGCAACGGCGCATAGAAGATTTGGGGCCTGAAATATTGGTCCATGGGGTGTTCGCCCATGCGCCCGAAGCGGTGATCCGCATAAGGGCGCAGAAATCAGCCCTTTATGGTCAGTCGGGCGGCTTGACCAGATCAGAGTCTCTTCAGGTCCAATTGGCCCCTGATCAGCTGCTCTTTTTCGACGCTATGGGACACAGGATCCATGCGCAGACCTCGCATGCGCGGATCGCGGAAGGCGTGGTATGATGGTACAAGGCCCCCTGGAACGCGCGCAAACCCGCTTAGCCTATTTGCTGGTTTTGCCCGCAAGCCTGTTGATCCTGCTCATCTATATTGTGCCAATCATCTTGGTCTTTCTCGCCAGCCTGACCGACTACACTTTGGTGAGCGACTATTACGAATTCATAGGTTTCGAGAATTACCGCACGATGTTTGGGGATGAGGTTTTTGCCAATGCGCTAGGCAATACTTTTTTCTATGCACTGCTCTTCCTCCCTGGCGCTTTTGGGATCAGCCTGGTTCTGGCCATTGCCATCCAAGAGCAAAAGCAATTCCGCTCGGTGCTTGAAGTGCTTTACTTCCTGCCCGTGACATCAACGCTAGCGGCTATGGCACTGGTCTGGGCGGCCTTGATGGATCGCGGCCAAGGCGTGATCAATAACACGCTGGAAACCTTTGGCATTCCTGGCGTGAATTGGTTCGGACGCGATGAGATGGTGCTATATTCCCTTGCGATCATTTCACTCTGGTCGATCATCGGTTTTAATATGGTGCTGTTTCTTGCAGGCCTTACCGCCATTCCGCAAAACCTATACGAAGCCGCTGCGATGGATGGGGCAGACCACCCGGTGGACAAGTTTTTCCGCGTCACCTGGCCCATGCTGGGACCCACGGCGATGTTTGTGGCCGTGACCTCGTCAATCACCGCTTTCAAGCTATTCGACACCGTCGCGATCCTGACCCAAGGAGGGCCTGACCGCGCCTCTGAGGTGTTCCTCTATCTCGCCTTCCTCGAAGGGTTTGAATATTTCAATATGGGATATTCAGCGGCGCTTTCGCTGTTCTTCCTCGGGATCATTTTTGTCTTTGCGCTTATTCAAGCGCTCTTCTCTGACCGGAATGTGCATTACTGATGGTTGATATTGCTGCCCCCACTCTTCAATGGCCCGCGCGCCTGCGTCCCAAATCTCTTGGGCGGGTGATTTCGACATTTCTGCTCTTCCTTGGCGCTTGGATCATGGTTTTTCCGTTTATCTGGATGATTTCATCCAGCATGAAGCCAACGGATGAAGTCTATGACAGCGACTTCTCGATCATTCCCAAGACCTTCAAAGGCTGGGACAATTACTATGCGGTGATCTTCGAACAGCCTTATCTGGTCTTCTTGATGAACTCGATGATTGTTTGCCTCGGCATTCTGGCGCTGCAGCTCATCACTGCCATCCCAGCAGCCTATGCGCTGGCAAAGCTAAAATTCCGAGGATCGACCATCCTATTCGGCACTGTCATCGCAGCCATCACCATTCCCATCAATGTAACCTCGATCCCGCTTTATATCGGGCTGGTCCGGGTTGGGCTTTTGGATACGTATTTTGCGATGATGTTCCCCTTCATCGTATCGGTTTTTGCCATCTTTCTGTTTCGTCAGTTCTTTCGCGGCTTTCCCGATAGCATCATCCAAGCCGCTCGCGTCGATGGGTTTTCCGAGATCGAGATCATCTTGCGCCTCATATTGCCATCTGCGGTGCCTGCCATCGCCGCCTTCAGCGTGTTCAGCTTTGTGGCTCATTGGAATGACCTCTACTGGCCGCTGATCGTGGTTCAGAGCCAAGATAAGATGACCGCATCCCTGTCCATGATGCAGTATCAATCGGCCTTTGACACTGATTATGGCCGCACCTTTGCCTCGGCCACAGTGGTCACTGCGCCGATGGTAATCGCTTTCCTTTTTGCCCGCCGATTGTTCATCCGCGGGATCACGATGACCGGAGTAAAAGGCTAATGCTGAAATTTGTCGTCCTCGCCGATATTCACCTGGTTCCAGAGGGCCAGCTTAGCCATGGGCTAGACACTCATGACCGGCTTTTGCAGGCCGTGTCTTATGTGAACCAGACCCATTCCGATGCGGATTTTGTGGTATTCGCTGGCGATTTAGCCGATCGCGGCGAGGCGGATGCTTATGAGCGCTTCAAAGCGGCTGTCGCACCGATGATCCCCCCTGTGTATCTGACATTGGGCAATCATGATCATCGACCGACTTTCCTAGAAACCTATCCGGGCTTTGCCACTGAGACAGGGAATATTGACCATGTCATTGACCAGGCAGGCTATCGCATCATCATTTTGGACAGTTCTGATCCCAGCTTGCGCGGTGCAGGTCGGCTTGAGCCATCACAAATCGATTGGCTAAATGCGCGGCTGGCCGAAGCGCCAGAGTCCCAGGTCGTGATTGTGCTGCATCACAATATTGCGCCCTTTAATGTGCAAACGGACTTCATCATTTTGGAGGATAACGCCGCCTTTGCGGATGCGGTGCTTCGCCATAAGAATATCCGTCAAGTGATCTCGGGCCATGTGCATATGACCACATCTGGCAATTATCGCGGTGTGCCCTTTTGTACTTTTGCCGGGGCCCATTACAATATTGAGCCGATGTCTATCGAGCATTCCGGCCCCGTCCCGGCAGAGCGCGGCCAATATGTCAGCCCGGTGCCCCGCCGCGAAGGGCCAGGGCAGCTAGCCGTGGTCCTGTGCTCGCAAGATGGTGTCGTGGTCCATATGGAAAACTTTTTGGACCGGCATTTGGTGCTCGCCCCGGATCTATTCGCCTGGTCTTAATGGCAATGAGCGTGATCAATCCGCGCTGGCATTGCGTGTCAGCGCGGCATCCTCTCTGGGTCTATCCCGGCTTCGCCGCTTCAGATTTTCCCACCGCCTTTACTTAGCTGCGTCTCCCGGAGATGCAGCGCCATATAGGCGTCATGCAAGGCTGTTAAGCTGCCTCTTGGACTGTCAAAAGAGGCGCCATGGCATGTCATATTCCAGCCAGAAGACTGCCGATTGGGTCGCGGTGTTTCGCGGCCTCAAATACGATATCGAGCGCGGCGCCTATAGCCCAGGCGAGGACCTCCCGACCATATCTGGCTTGGCCAAACTCACAGGCCTGACCAAGCACGGAGCCCGGCGCGCAATGGAAAAGCTCTGCGCTGAAGGATTGGCCCAAAGTTGGCAGGGAAAAGGCTTTCGGGTCACCATGCCCCGCATCCGCGTGAATTTGAATGAACGCAAACCGGTCTTTGCAAAACAGGTGCAAGCGCAAGGTTTTGAAGCCGGCTCGCAAATGCTATCGGGCGACGAACGCCGCTTGCCGCCGCATTTGGCAGATCGCATGGAATGTCGGGCGGGAACGACCGTCTTGCTGACCGAAACGCTGCGCAAAGTGAATGGCTGCAATGTTGCGCTGTCGGTGGATTATTTTCGCAAAGACCGGCTAGACGGCATTATCGATACTCTGCGTGACACGGGCAGTGTATCGCAATCCCTCGCGCTATATGGGGTGCATAGCTATAGCCGCGACCGGACCTTGTTTGAAACGCGCCTGCCATCCGCCCATGAAGCTTTAATCTTAGGGATTTCGCGTTTGCAGCCCGTCTCTGCGACCATCGGGGCAAATCTGTCAGAGGATGGGTCCGTCCTTCAAATTAGCCAAGGCATTTGGCGTGGCGATTGCGTTATTTATGAAGTCTAAGCGGCCAGCATCCGAGGGATGTTCACAGCCGTGGTAACATGCCGTTTCGATCTGGTTAGTTTGTACCTGAGAGCAAAAAGTTGAAACGGAATTGAAACCCGCCCCTTGCGCCTGATTTTTCTTTGAGCTAATCGCTTGCGACCACTACGCTGGAGAGGTGCCGGAGTGGTCGAACGGGGCGGATTCGAAATCCGTTGACCCTCTTTGGGGGTCCCAGGGTTCGAATCCCTGTCTCTCCGCCACTTGCCTATAATTTCATTGGGAAATTTGGCAAGTTGCCAATTCTACTAATGCCGTGCTGACCAAAGCCAAGCGATGAGATGACCGAGAAGCCTACGATCCACGACTACCTTATTTTGGAGTATGGCACATGTCAGGCGAAGATGACGGCGGCTGTCGACTATCTCCAAAAAATTGAGTTGTATGCGCTCATAGGTATCTCTGCGGTGTACACCTTGTTCTTCAACTCACTGGAGCAAATAGGGTTCGCTAACCGCGAATTGATCTACATCGTGTGGATACCTCCGTTGCTTTGCGCGATTGCTTGGTACAGATCATTCATGCAGCGTAAATATATTGAATCCATCTCAATATATCTGCGCAGTGTAGAGGCGGAGTTGAGCCGTTCGCTCCCCACCCGTGAACATGCTTGGAAGTCAGTTGGTTGGGAAACTTGGTACGAAAAAGACGGTCCGAAGACCTACAACGGCTTCTATAGGTTTGTTTTTTGGCCCATGCTTCTGATAGCCACAATCGCTATCGCAGTGTACACTGGTGGTGCAAGCATAGGTATTCATCGGTTCTGATGTATCACTCGCAGGGTCGCATTTTGCCCCGCGAATGTTCAATCGAACAACTACCTCAGAAAAAAAGCCCCGGCTGCGCCGTTGAACGCGAACCGGGGTCAGTTACCCTTGGCACTTAGGGAAGCCTTGTCAGGCGGCGACGGTGTAGGACGCTCGGCATACCTCTTGCGCACGGCTGCGGTCCTTGGACCTGATCGCTTAGAGCGGAACGAACACAGCAAGACGTTCGGCAAGATCCACGCTGAGACCTTCGGCGGCTAGGGCTGGGTTGATCGTGGTAGCCGGGGAAGCAATGCCGACGGCCAAGACGCCGCCCGGCACGTCCCACCTGGTCGAGTGCCATAGCGGCAGTATTTGGTGCAGTCTCATCGAAGGCGAAGGCGAAGGCGAAGGCAGCAAATCTCACATCCGCTTTCCAAAACAAAATTCGCGCCCCGTCGATAGGGAGCAAAGACAACACTGACCCATTCGGTCTGGGCTTTGCGCCTTGTTTGCTGGCGACAATAACCCCTTGGCCCTTTTGGCCTTTTCTCGAAAACCTCTACGGCGCTTGACGGTAATTTAGACTGTCGCAGGCCTGTTGGGCATAGGCTTCGGCCATAGCTTTGATCTCTGCATGTTTCGGAGATTTGATACAGACCGGGTCTGTTGCCGCAGCTTCTCCAGCCAAAGCCAAAGCCTGACACCGGCAACCACCGAAATCCTTTTTCTTACGCTCGCAGCTACGGCAAGGTTCCTGCATCCAATCTTCGCCGCGATAGGCGTTGAAGGCAGATCCCTCATACCAAATTTCTCGCAGGCTTTTGTCGTGGATCGTGTCGAATTGCAGATCCGGGAGTGTTTGGGCCGCATGACAAGGCAGCACCGTGCCATCGGGCGCGATATTCAGCCCAGAACTGCCCCATCCGCCCATGCAGCTTTTGGGATAGTCCGAATGATAATCCGCTGGCACGAAATCGATCACAAGCTTACCGCGCAGACGCTCACGCGCTTGCGCTACTTCAGCCGCCACTTTCGCCGCCTGGGCCTTTGTCGGCATCAGCGCGCCACGGTTTTTCATAGCCCAACCATGAAATTGCACTGTGGCGACCTCGACCCGGCGTGCCCCCATGTCTTCCGCCAATTGCAAAGACTCGGCCAATTGATGCAGGTTTTCACGATGTAGCACCACATTCAGGGTCAGCGGGAAACCGACCTCTTTCAGCCAGCCCACAACTTTCATTTTGCGGTCAAAAGCCCCCCGCATGCCGCTGATCCGATCGGCCATCATAGCATCTGTCCCTTGCAAAGACAGTTGCACATGATCCAGCCCCGCCGCCTCTAAGGCGCGCAAACGGTCCAAAGTCAGCCCCAGCCCTGAGGTGATCAAATTGGTATAAAGACCCGCCTGCCGCGCGCCTGCCACCAAATCCACCAGATCGGGCCGCGAGGCTGGCTCTCCTCCTGAGAGATGCAGCTGCAGCACCCCCAGCTCTGCGGCTTGGCGAAAAACGCTCAGCCAATCTTCGGTGCTCAGCTCGCTTTGCCGCCCCACCAAATCCAGCGGGTTCGAGCAATAAGGACATGACAGCGGGCAGCGATGGGTCAGCTCAGCGAGCATCGCGATTGGGTGACGGATAGCCATTAGGTGAAATCCAGAAAGCGGCGCTCAGCAAGTTTGGTCAGGAATTCGGTCACATCTTGGCCGATCTGTTCTGTGGGGGCTTTGTATTTATTGGCGAGGCGCAGCACCAAATCGCCCAGGGCGGTTTTCCCATCCAGTTCCGACAGGATCGCATGCCCTATGGGATCCAGAGCAATGGTCCGCTCTGGCGCCAACAAAACCCAACGATCCCGCACATGATCATGATGCAGGCGCACGCCGCGCGGCAAAACGGGCACCGCCGAAGCCTCTGTCATCACGCGACGGCCTCTGCCTGCGGCAGCTCGATCAGATGCGATCCAGGCTGCCAACCACCGGGCGGGATCCGCGCCGGGGCCACATAGGCGCTATGCAGCGCGTCAAGCTGGGACCAAAGCACATCAGTTTTAAACTCTAGCGCGGCGACCGCGGCATCCTGCTTTTCGGCGGTATCCGCGTGATCCAACACCCAGCTTAGACCGAAAGCCACATCCTTGGGCGCCTCATCCAGGCGACGACGAAAATAGGACATGGAGCGATCATTGGCGAAATCGTAATGTTTAAGCAGGCCTTCGATCCGATCCGCATGGATTTTCGGCGCGAAGAGTTCGGTGAGCGACGCCGCCACCGCCTCTAGCAGGGTTTTGTCGCGGACAAAGCGCAGATAAGCATCCACCGCAAAGCGCGTTGCGGGCAGCACCCCGGCCTTGCTGGCCACATAATCGCGATCCAGCCCAACCGCATCGGCCAGGCGCAACCAGCGCTCAATCCCGCCTTCATTATCGCCATGCCCATCATGATCCTCGATCCGCGAGCGCCAGATGCGCCGAATGGCAGGATCCTCAACCCGGCTTAGGAAAGCCGCGTCCTTCATGGGAATGCTCGCCTGGTAATAGAAGCGATTGATCACCCAAGCCCGCACCTGATCCGGGGTGCAACGCCCCCCATGCAGCAGAGCGTGGAAGGGATGTTTGTCGTGATAGCGCTCTGCCCCAACTTGGCGAAGCCGCGCTTCGAATTCTGCACGAGAGGCTGTCATAGGCTAAGCTCCATTCCATCTTGTCCGATCAACCAGCCCTGCCCTTCTGCTAAGCTACGCTCCACAGAGGCCGGGTTCAAAACCGGATTGCTGTTATTCATGTGAACAAACACCTTTTGGCGAATATCCAGATCGGCAAAGGCCGCCAAGCTTCCCTCTGCTCCAGAGATCGAGATATGCCCCATGCGCTGGCCGGTTTTCTGCGACAGCCCCGCAGCGATCATTTCGTCGTCACGCCATAGGGTGCCATCAAACATCACTAGATCCGCGCCGCGCAGCCGATCCGCCAAGCCAGGCGTCACCCGCGCACAGCCGGGTATATAATAGGCCCGTTGACCACCAGCCTCTAACGCGACGCCAACCGTCTGCTCGCCTTCTAGATCAGTTTGCACCTGCTCGTCTTCGAGATAGAGCGGCACCTTACCAGGCACAGCAAACAGGCTCGCCGTCAGATCCGGCGCTAAGGTAAAGCTTTGCTCTAGGCCAATATTGCGCCGCTGCACAATGTCTTGGCGCAGCGCGTCAAAAATCGGATTATCGCCAAGGACCGAATGGATTTCTTGGGTCGCGAAGAGCTCAAACGGCTGTTGTTCACGCAGAACCAAAATCCCCGCCACATGGTCAATATCGCCATTGGTGACCAAGACCGATTTCAGCGGCAGTTCGCGTAATCCGCTAGGATGCAGCTCAGGCGACGCCGCCATCTGCTGCCGAATATCTGGGGACGCGTTTAAAATAGCCCAATCACGGCCATTACCGCTGACCGCCACCGAGGACTGAGTCTGCGCCGGGATTTTACCAGCACGGGCCAGATTGCAATTATCACAGCCGCAATTCCACTGCGGCAGCCCGCCGCCTGCAGCCGCCCCGAGAATTCGCGCGCGAAGACCCATGATTTATCGCCTCCGCGCGCTGATTTCTTAGAACAATTCGCCGAAATCTTCGTCGTTTTCCGGGCCGTACATGTTGATTTCCATGCCGCACTCGATTTCGCGCAGAAGCGGTTTCGTCCAAGCCATGATGTTTCCTCCCATTCATGCGTAGTGATGGGAAAGATGGCAGATGATTGCAGAGGTTCAACCATCCAAAAGTAGAGGTCCGGTCTTTATTTTATAAAGACGTTGGGAGAGCAAGTATATGGCCAAACCGCTATTTTCTGCTGGTCCCTGCTGGGGTCGCTTTCTGGGCTGCCCTTACGAAAGGAACCTCGTCTGGGAAAATACCTGCAGAGTTTGCTAAACTTGGAGCTAAACTTAGAAAATTTGTGACAGATTGGCCTTGTCCTTCCTGATCGCGACCGCTAGACACGCCGACGGAGACGTGGCCGAGTGGTCGAAGGCGCTCCCCTGCTAAGGGAGTAGGCGGGAAACTGTCTCGAGGGTTCGAATCCCTTCGTCTCCGCCATAACACGCTAAAACAATGACTTGGGTCTTGGACAAGCAAGTGCGACACAAAGTGGAACGCACAGCCAATGAAACTGTCCGCCTATCTGTCGCCATCACGTCACGGGGTTTATTACTTCCGTTGGCCTCTCCCTCGGGCGGAGGATCACAAGCGCTGCACAGTCAGGATATCCTTACGCACAAAGTGCCCAGATTGGGCTGGCGATCTTGCCCGCCATCTTGCATCCTGTGGCAGATTGATGCGCGAGAACAAGACTTTGGCTAGGCTCAGACAAGACGAGATGCGGGACATCGTGCGGAGTTACTTTGCAGCTTCGCTGGATCGGTATGTGGAACGGCTGAACGACACCGGCCTGCCGGATCGGTCCCTTGATGCCCTGCGCCAAGAGTTGGACGTGCATGAGGACGCCATAGGCGGCTTTGACGATCTGTCGGACCTGTACCTTGACGCAAGCACCTTGGGCAGCTTCTGCGCCTCAGCGGGTCTCACAGAGGCTCAGTGGGCCGAAAATGAGCCAGCCCTGCGCCAAGAGATGCGCAAAGCCCGCCGCGACCAGATCAAAGCCATTCTAAGCGCCGCTGAGAGCCTTGAGGGTTATTCCTTCACCGAACCCGCCCAGACAGCGCCAAGGCCACCACAGGCCCGCTCCGCGTCTCTGGGAGAGGCAATCGAAGATTTCATGGCCGAGCATTCCCCGCAATGGTCTGACCAGATGGCTGCAAGGGCGCGAGCCTTCCTTTCCGTTCTGGTGGAATATTTCGGGCCGGATCGGCCCTTGGGCCAGATCACACGGCAAGACGCGACAGAGATCAAGAAAGTGGTGCAAGCGTTACCTGTGAACAGGAACACCAAGCCTGAAACGAAGGACTTGAAGCTGCTGGACGCAATCGAGGTGACAGGTGTCAGAAAGGTGTCTGTGGAAACCGTCAACAATCACATGGCGATGTTCTATCGCTTCTGGGATTGGGCCGAACGCCATGGCCATGCGCCGCAGAAGCTGTTCGACGGGATGAAGGTTTCCAAGGCGAAGAAGCCTGCTGAGGGTCGGAAACCCTATTCCAAGCAACAGGCGCAGCAACTCTATGCCGCGTTGACGGGCAACGGTTCCGGGTTGGTGAAGAAGGACGATCACAAGTGGGGCGCGCTTCTGGGCCTCTACACGGGCGCACGACTGCGCGAGATAGCACAGCTTGACGTTGCCGACATTCGACAAGAGGGCGTTATCTGGTATCTCGATATCAACGGGGACGGGCCGAACAAGAGCCTCAAGACCCCTGCCGCCAAGCGCCGCGTGCCTATCCACTCGGACCTGATCCGGCTGGGCTTCCTCGATTGGGTCGCGGCAAAGCCCAAGGGGCAACGTCTGTTCCTGTCCTTCACCTACAACGCCAAGGAAGGCTATGGCCGCAATCTGGGTCGATGGTTCAACACCGTGTTCCTGCCGGGGCTTGGCATGAAGGAAAGCGGGCTGGTTTTCCACAGCTTGCGGCACACAATGGTTACGCGGCTCGCGCAAGCAGGTGTTCCCGAACCACTGTTTCAGGAAATCGTGGGGCACGAACGCCAAGGCGTGGCGCAACAGGTCTATTTCAAGGAAGGGCACACGCTGGCACAAAAGCAGGAAGCCCTTGAGAAGTTCATTGCTTAGGTCAGGAAAACGCAGGCACACCCACAACTCAAAGATGTTGCGTTCTCGCCTTCGCAGAAGCATCATTGGCAGAGGCCAATAATGAGCAGATATAGGCATGTCGCACCCTTACAAGCTGAAACCAGCGTGCATTCTAAAACGCCTGACGGAAGCTGATGAGACCTCTGAAAGCTATTGCGCTGGTTTCGAACTAAGTGAGTGGCGATGCGATGGGCTTGCTGACAATCTTATGGAGTGGATCACCGACTATGCGCTGAAGTCAGATGAACTTCGGAATAGTAATCATACAAATAACTACGTGCGTCTAAAGCAGGCAGCTACACGTGTTTACATAAGCGAAAACTACAAACGCCGTGGCGAAGTTGGCGAGATTGCAGCGCATGCGATTTGTCGAACCTACTTTGATACGATACCTATTGCAGCGCGAGTGAACTACTTAAGCGCATCAAACGATCCAGTGAAAGCATTCGATCTAGTTCATGTCCGCTATGTCAACGGTGGAGATATCGAACTGTGGTTAGGTGAGGCTAAGTTTTTCAAGACACGCAGTAGCGCCATAAGTGACGCCATTACATCCATTGAAAGCCATATTACCGCAGGCTTCTTAAAGAACGAAAAGTTGCTACTGGGTCCTCAGGTTTCGGACGACATTCCGCACAGCGCCAAGATCAAAGAGCTGCTAGCGTCCGAAACCTCTCTTGATGACCTCTTTAGCAATGCTGTTTTCCCGGTTCTCATCGCCGCAAACTGGACCTGTCACGCTTTTGTGCCGCCCCAAGTGCTCGTTTAAGCCACCATTCGTTCGAATGCGACGGGGCTTTTCCAGCCGAGTGCTGAGTGTCGGCGGCGTGGATTGTGGAAGCCGTTGATGTACTCGAAGATCGCCATCTCAGCCTTGCGGCTTGTTTCCCAAGGATGCCGCCAGATCAGTTCTGCTTTGATGGTTTTGAAGAAGGTCTCAACGGCCGCATTGTCGTAACGTAAGCAGTGCAACTGACCCGTAAATCTCTTGGTTCTTACTAACCCGAACTGAAGTAAGTAGTCGTACGAGACCCGAAGACCCTGGCTAGAGCTGGTATCCAACAGGGTCAGGCCTTGAGCAAAGAGCGGGATAACGTGGACAAAAAATACCAAACAAGAACCGTCTACGACATTGAAGTCGAGATCACTGAAGCTGGTC
>JBMYSZ010000012.1:0-103409 GCA_049603835.1 Mangrovicoccus sp. | reverse complement strand
TCATCTTTCGAGAAAATTCTACTTTCAAACACCCCTAATTTTCGGGGGGATTACCCATCCATTGCACTTTACCTTAGGAAGTCACTGACAAATAGCCCTATCCCTCAGGGTATCGATCGCCTAAATCGATACTATTGTAGCTGTCTGCATTGATACGCCACCCCGCATACACTCGCGACATGAAAATTATGCGGTCATAGTATAGCTTTCTTAACTATATAAGCAGCACCACTGACCTGCAAAATAAGGGAGGAGGAGACATGAGCCCGCTCGACGAAAAGGCCGGCGTCTGGAAATCGGCCCGTGGTAAGGGACGTAAACTTCCCAAAGGGCGTCAGCTATCTGACACAGCTCTGGCAGAGACGCGTGAGATCTTGGAAGACCTGCCGCGCCACAAAGATCAGCTGATCGAAGGGCTTCATCGGATCCAAGATCATATTGGCCATTTGCCTGCGAAAAATCTGCGGGCCTTGGCAGAAGAACTGAAAATGTCTCAGACCGAGGTCTGGGAAGTTGCGAGTTTTTACGCTCATTTCGATCCAATCCGCGAAGATGAAACACCGCCGCCATCCTTGACCATCCGCGTTTGCGACTCGCTATCTTGTGAAATGGCGGGCGCGGAGGCGCTCTTGAACGGTCTGCAATCCGGCCTGGACCCGGCCCAAATCCGCGTCTTACGTGCCCCATGTATGGGACGTTGCGACACTGCACCTGTCTGCGAAATCGGCCATTATCACCTGGACTTGGCGACACCCGAAAAGGTCACTGAGGCTATCGCTGCAAACCGTACTAAAGCCGAGATCCCAGCCTATGAGGATTTCTCCTCTTATCGCGAAAAAGGCGGATATGCCAAACTCGCAGAGCTGCGCGGTGGAGCAGAAACAGCTGAGACTGTACAATCCACCATTCTTGATGCGGGGCTTCGTGGCCTTGGCGGGGCGGGTTTCCCCTCTGGCCGCAAATGGTCTTTTGTCCGCGCAGCGGAAGGGCCACGCTATTTGGCGGTGAATGGCGATGAAGGAGAGCCCGGCACTTTCAAGGACCGGTACTATCTGGAACGCACGCCGCATCTGTTCCTAGAGGGCATGTTGATTGCCGCCTGGGCCGTCGAAGCCGAGGCCTGCTATATCTATATGCGCGACGAATATCCCGCAGTTCTCAAGATCCTAGCGCAGGAAATTGCCGAGCTGGAACAAGCGGGGATTGTGGCCAAGGGCTATATTCACCTGCGTCGTGGGGCTGGGGCGTATATTTGCGGCGAAGAATCCGCGATGATCGAGTCCCTTGAAGGCAAACGGGGTCTGCCACGGCATCGCCCGCCCTATGTGGCACAGGTCGGACTCTTTAATCGCCCAACATTGGTCCATAATGTGGAAACTCTTTATTGGGTGGCGCGCATTTGCCGGGAGGGGCCGGAAATCCTGTCCTCGGTTGAGAAAAACGGCCGCAAGGGCCTGCGCAGCTATTCGGTTTCGGGGCGGGTGAAAAAGCCAGGCGTGCATCTCTTGCCCGCCGGCTCGACCATATTGGATGTGATCGACGCTGCAGGCGGTATGCTGGACGGTCATGAATTCAAAGCTTATCAGCCTGGCGGCCCATCCTCTGGTTTGCTGCCAGCCAGCCTCAATGATGTGCCTCTGGATTTCGATACGCTGCAAGAATATGGCACATTCATTGGCTCTGCTGCGGTGGTCGTTTTGTCGGATCAAGATAGCGCCAAAGCCGCCGCATTAAATATGCTTCGCTTCTTTGAGGATGAAAGCTGCGGCCAATGCACTCCCTGCCGGGTGGGTTGCGAAAAAGCAGTCAAATTGATGGAAGCGGATCATTGGGACGGCCCATTATTGGAAGAACTCTGCCAAACCATGGCCGATGCTTCCATTTGCGGCCTTGGCCAAGCAGCGCCAAACCCAATCCGCCTGACGCTGAAACACTTCCCGGACGAGGTTTAGACATGTCCGATACAATTCGCTTCACGCTCGATGGCACCGAAGTTGACGCACACCCAGGTGAAAGCATATGGCAAGTCGCCAAACGCCTAGGCACCACCCTGCCCCATCTTTGCCACAAGGATGCACCCGGCTATCGGTCCGATGGAAATTGCCGGGCCTGTATGGTGGAAATCGAAGGCGAGCGGACACTTGCGGCGTCCTGCATTCGTCAGCCAAGCCCAGATATGGTGGTGCAC
Source organism: Mangrovicoccus sp. (assembly GCA_049603835.1). Lineage (GTDB taxonomy): Bacteria > Pseudomonadota > Alphaproteobacteria > Rhodobacterales > Rhodobacteraceae > Mangrovicoccus. The sequence continues at coordinate 101,221 of JBMYSZ010000012.1, read as the reverse complement.
ACCGCCACAAGCCGGGCTAAAACCACACGGAATATGGTGCTTGAACTGCTTTTGGCGGATCAACCAGACCGCAGCGCAGCCCATGACCGGGACAGCCATTTTTGGACTATCGCTGACAGCCAAAATATCAACAGCAGCCGCTTTCCCGCGCAGACTTCCGCGCCGGAGCCGGATGCAAGCCATGTGGCAATGCGGGTCAATCTAGACGCTTGCATCCACTGTAATCTTTGTGTTCGCGCCTGCCGGGAAGTGCAGGTTAATGATGTGATCGGCATGTCTTTGCGGGGGCATTCCTCGAAAATCGTGTTCGACATGGATGATCCCATGGGGCAATCCACCTGTGTCGCTTGTGGCGAATGTGTTCAGGCCTGCCCAACCGGCGCGCTTATGCCGGCCTCGGTGGTGGATGCGCAAGGCCAAGGCAGTAGCCAAGACTTTGATCGCGAAGTTGAAACCGTCTGCCCCTATTGCGGGGTTGGCTGCCAGGTAAGCTTAAAGATCAAAGATAACCGTCTGGCCTATGTCGAAGGCATTAATGGACCCGCCAATGAGAACCGGCTTTGTGTCAAAGGACGGTTTGGATTTGACTATTCGGCGCATCCTCATCGTTTGACGAAACCGATGATCCGCCGCGATGACGCTCCGGCCAAGGGCCTAAATGTTGACCCCGCTAATCCCTTGACCCATTTCCGCGAAGCCAGCTGGGAAGAGGCTATGGACTATGCCGCGGGTGGTTTGGCAAAGCTGCGGGATGCATCTGGCGGGGAGTCGGTGGCTGGCTTTGGGTCGGCCAAATGCTCCAATGAGGAAGCCTATCTTTTCCAAAAACTGATCCGCACAGGGTTTGGCCATAATAATGTCGATCATTGCACACGGCTCTGCCATGCGTCATCCGTGGCGGCCTTGATGGAAAATGTCGGCTCGGCAGCGGTGACCGCGACCTTCAATGAAATCGAAAATGCCGATGCTGCGATTGTCATCGGCTCTAACCCGTTGGAAAATCACCCGGTTGCGGCGACCTATTTTAAGCAATTCGCCAAACGCGGCGGCAAGCTGATCGTAATGGATCCGCGCAGCCATGGGCTTCGGCGTTTTGCCAGCCATATGCTGCAGTTCAAACCCGGCGGCGATGTCTCCATGCTTAATGCGATCATGCATGTGATCATGGAAGACGGGCTTTACGACAAAAATTATGTGGATGGGTTCACCGAAGGGTTTGATGCGCTTCGCGACCATCTAAAAGACTATACGCCCGAGGCCATGTCGGAAATCTGTGGCATCGCTCCAGAGGTTCTGCGCGATGTGGCCCATACTTTTGCCACGGCAAAATCAGCGATGATTTTCTGGGGTATGGGGGTCAGCCAACATATTCATGGCACGGATAATTCCCGCTGCTTGATTTCGCTGGCACTGCTTTGCGGTCAGGTCGGTCGCCCCGGCACTGGCTTGCACCCGCTGCGTGGGCAAAACAATGTCCAAGGCGCCTCGGATGCCGGCCTGATCCCGATGGTTCTGCCCGACTACCAATCCGTGGCCGATCCCGATGTGCAGGCGCGGTTCAAAGACCTGTGGCAAGCCGATATTCCCCCAAGCCCGGGCCTGACTGTCACTGAAATCCTGGATGCGGTTCATGATGGGCAGATCAAGGGCATGTATGTGATGGGCGAGAACCCGGCCATGTCTGATCCAGATCTCAACCATGCCCGCGCCGCATTGGCCAAGCTCGAGCATTTGGTTGTGCAAGACATCTTCATGACCGAAACGGCGATGTTTGCCGATGTGATCCTGCCCTCCTCCGCTTGGCCCGAGAAAAACGGAACGGTCACCAATACCAACCGTCAGGTGCAGATCGGGCGTCAGGCCTTTACCCCGCCAGGCGAGGCGCGCGAAGACTGGTTGATCACCGTAGATCTGGCGCAAAGGCTGGGATTGGATTGGACGTATACCCATCCAAGCCAGGTTTTCGCGGAGCTGAAATTGGCCATGCCGTCTTTTGACAATATCACTTGGGAACGTCTGGAGAAAGAAAGCGCGGTCACCTACCCATCCTTGTCGCCCGAGGATCCGGGCCAAGCGGTGGTGTTTGGCGATGGCTTCCCTCGCGATGGTGGGCGAGCCAAATTCACCCCGGCAAAGGTCACTTCTCCGGCGGAATTGCCCGATCCTGATTATCCGATGGTGCTGACCACTGGGCGGCAATTGGAGCATTGGCATACAGGCACAATGACCCGCCGCGCCCCCGTTCTCGATGCGGTTGAGCCAGAGGCCAATGCCTCGATCAATCCGAAAACGCTGGAAAAGTTGGGGATTGAGCCAGGTGATATAGCGCGGATTTCCACCCGACGCGGTATGATCGAAGTGATGATCCGCGCCGACCGCGCTGTTGCTTTGGATATGGTGTTCTTGCCCTTCGCCTATGTGGAGGCCGCCGCAAATATCCTGACCAACCCGCAAGTGGATCCATATGGGAAAATCCCTGAATTTAAATTCGCCGCTTGTAAGGTCGAGGCTCTGCCTCAAACCGAAGTCGCGGCAGAATAGCATTTCAAAACTGCTCGGTCCGTGACACCACGGATCGAGCGCTTTTGATCATTGCGACACTGCGCCCCCCCGCTTAGAGTTAAGCTTCAATCAGTGGCGGCGCGACAAAGCTATGTCTTCTATTCAATGTGTTATTTTCGACTGTGACGGGGTGCTGATCGACAGCGAAGTCATCTCTGCGGCGATGCTGATCGAAGAGCTGCAGATCTATGGCGTGGTCATCTCTATGGAATATGTGGCGCAGAACTTCTTGGGCCGCAGTTATCCAGTTGTGCTGAAAACCATCCGCCAAGATTTTGGTATCGATCTGCCGGAGCATTTCGAAGCCGATTACCGGCGTCGGCTATTGCAAAATTTTGAGCGGGATTTGCGGATCATGCCCGGCGCGCGCGAGTTGATCGACCAGCTCGCCGTTCCCTATGGCCTCGCGACCAGCTCTAGCCCGCCGCGATTAGCGCGGTCGCTGGAAATTGTTGGCTTAACGCGCCATTTCGAAAATCGCTGCACGACCTCGTCTGAGGTGGAAAATGGCAAACCCGCCCCGGACATTTTTCTGCTCGCCGCGTCAAAGATGAATATCGCCCCAGAGCATTGCTTGGTGATCGAAGACAGTGTGATCGGGATAAAAGCCGGGCTTGCCGCTGGAATGCAGGTTTTCCATTTCACCGGCGGTAGCCATCTGAAAAACCAGCCTCTGCCGCAAAGCGCGCCTCAGATCCGGCGCTTCGCTTGTTTTTCCGAGCTGGCGCAGCTTTGTCCCGAAATTATAAACCCAGAGATGGTGATATGAAATCTGCCAAAGCCCAAGATGTTGACCCAACCCCGCTGGACGAGGCCGCGCGCGCCGCTTGGTTGTCTTATGTAGGCGGCAAAACCCAAGACCAAATCGCCAAAGACATGGGGATTTCACGCCAGCGGGTGCAACGCTTAGTGTCACGCGCCGTTGCCGAAGGCTTGATCCATGTGCGGCTGGAACATCGACTGTCGAACTGCCTGTCGCTCGAAGCCGAATTGATCCGCAAATTTGGCTTGCGTCTTGCACGGGTGGCCCCCAGCCTTGGACCCGGCGCCGATCCCATGCGCAGTGTCGCACCGATCGCGGCGCAGGAATTGGAACGGATCCTTGATACGGAAACACCGCTGACCCTGGCGGTGGGCACGGGCCGGTCCTTGCGCGCTGCAATCGAGGAATTGCGCAATATGGATTGCCGTCACCATCGGGTCGTTTCGTTGATTGGCAATATCGCGTTGGATGGCTCCGCGACCTTTTTCGATGTGATCATGCGAGTCGCAGAAAAAATCCAAGCCACCCATTATCCCATGCCGCTGCCGGTTCTGGCCTCTTCCGAGGAGGAACGCGCCGCTTTGCACGCACTTGCCCCGGTGGCGCAATCGCGTGAATTGGCCAAACGCGCCGATGTGGCTTTTGTGGGGATTGGCCAGATGAATGACAGCGCGCCCTTGATGACTGATGGCTTCCTGTCGCCCGAAGAAATGGAGCAGCTGCAAGCCCAAGGCGCGACCGGCGAAATCGCCTCTTGGATCTATGATGCCTCTGGAAAATATATGGATTTGGACCTGCATCGGCTATTCACGGGCGTTAGGGTCAATCCCCCAACTGACAATCTAGTTGTGGCTGTCGCCGCCGGGGAAGCAAAGCACAAAGCCCTGGCCGCTGCATTGGCGGGCAAGCTGGTGAATGGCTTGATCACCGAAGAAAACACGGCCGCCGCCCTGCTTCAGCAATAAAAAATTTCAAAAACTAAACTAAGCAGCTTGACGAATAGCACGTGACTGTGTGAGCATTTGCCTACGAGTAGGGTAAATGCTCACTCGCAACTGGGAGGTTCCAAATGACAACAACGCTTCGTGCGCTTCTTGGCGCATGCGCAACAACTGCGCTTTGCACCGCCGCCTTTGCGGAAACCACGATCACCATCGCGACGGTGAATAATGGTGATATGATCCGCATGCAGGGTCTGACTGATGACTTCACCGCGAAGAACCCCGATATCAAACTCGAATGGGTCACGCTGGAAGAAAATGTTCTACGTCAACGTGTTACCACTGATGTTGCCACCAAAGGCGGTCAGTATGACGTGATGACTATCGGCACTTACGAAGTTCCGATCTGGGGCAAGCAGGGCTGGCTCGTCAGCCTCAATGATCTGCCGGAAAGCTATGATGCGGATGATATCCTGCCGGCGATCCGTGGTGGTTTGACCGTCGATGGCGAGCTTTACGCAGCGCCTTTCTATGGGGAAAGCTCCATGGTCATGTATCGCACTGACCTAATGGAAGCGGCTGGGTTGGACATGCCGAAAGCGCCCAGCTGGGACTTCATCAGAGAAGCCGCCATCGCCATGACGGACAAAGAAAACGAAGTCTATGGCGTCTGCCTGCGTGGTAAAGCAGGCTGGGGCGAGAATATGGCTTTGCTCACCGCGACATCCAACAGCTTTGGCGCGCGCTGGTTTGATGAAAACTGGACCCCGCAATTTGACAGCCAAGAATGGAAAGCCACGCTGGAATTCTATCTGGATCTGATGGAGCAAGCAGGCCCTCCGGGCGCGTCCTCTAACGGCTTCAACGAAAACCTGGCGCTGTTCCAATCGGGCAAATGTGGCATGTGGATCGATGCGACCGTTGCGGCAAGTTTTGTGACCGATGCGGATGACAGCTCTGTGGCTGACAGCGTTGGCTTTGCTTTGGCGCCCGATAACGGCTTGGGCAAGCGCGGTAACTGGCTCTGGGCTTGGACCTTGGCGGTTCCGGCGGGCACTCAGAAAGAAGCCGAAGCGAAGAAATTCATCGAATGGGCCACCTCGAAAGAGTATCTGGAGCTCGTCGCCGCCAATGAAGGCTGGGCTGCTGTTCCGCCGGGCACCCGCAGCTCGCTTTATGAAAATCCGGAATATGCCAAAGTGCCTTTCGCGGGCATCACTTTGGACAGCATCAATTCCGCAGATCCCACCAACCCAACCGTTGACCCGGTGCCTTATGTAGGTGTTCAGTTCGTTGCCATCCCGGAATTCCAGGGCATTGCAACCGCTGTGGGTCAGCAATTCTCGGCAGCTTTGGCCGGTCAGATCAGCGCCGAGCAGGCTCTGTCGAACGCCCAAAACCTGGCGACACGTGAGATGAAGCGCGCCGGGTACACTAAGTAAGCGCGCTTCCTCCCTGCGGGTCGGTCTTCCTTCGGACTGGCCCGCTCCATTTTCAATCTGAGAGACTCAAATGGCCACCCAGCATTCACGCGCTGCGGCTCGGGCAATGGTATCGCCAGCGGTTATATTGCTGCTGGGCTGGATGCTGATACCCCTGTCGCTGACCGTCTATTTCTCCTTCCTGCGCTTCAACCTGCTGATGCCCACCGGCAATGAGGTGACCCTTGGGCTGTTTGGGCTAGAGCTGCTGACGGTTCCCTCGTCGCAAGACTGGACCGGCTGGCTCAATTACGAATTCTTCCTCACCGATCCGGCTTTCTATGCGGCGGTCAGTAATACGCTGATCCTGGTCGGCGGTGTTTTGGCGATTACCACGATTGGCGGCATATTGCTGGCGCTGCTTTTGGATCAGCCCTTCTGGGGTCAGGGGATCGTGCGGATCCTGGTGATTGCGCCTTTCTTTGTGATGCCGACCGTTTCGGCCCTGGTCTGGAAGAATATGTTTATGAACCCGGTCAATGGCCTCTTTGCTCATCTGGCAAAGGCGATTGGAGCCGAGCCGATTGATTTCTTTGCCGAAATCCCAATGCTATCGGTTATCTTGATCGTGTCTTGGCAATGGCTGCCTTTCGCGACGCTGATCTTGCTCACCGCGTTGCAATCGCTTGATAGCGAACAGCTTGAGGCGGCAGAGATGGATGGTGCAGGCTTTCCCGCCCGTTTTCGCTATCTGATCTTGCCGCATTTGGCCCGCGCGATCACCGTGGTGATCTTGATCCAGACGATTTTCCTGCTTTCGATCTTTGCGGAAATCCTGGTGACCACTAATGGCGGCCCCGGCACTGCGACCACCAACTTGACCTATCTGGTCTATGCGCAATCGCTGCTGCAATTCGATGTAGGCATGGGCTCGGCGGGCGGCGTTGTCGCGATCATCTTGGCCAATATCGTTGCGATCTTCCTGATGCGGATGATCGGTAAAAATTTGGATATCTGACCCATGGCACGTGCAGTTTCCCCCCGCCGTAAGGCTATCGTCACCCTCGCCGCTTGGACTGTTGGCCTGGTCATCTTTTTCCCAATCCTCTGGACGGTGCTCACCAGCTTCAAAACCGAAGCCGAGGCCATCGCCTCGCCCCCCTCTTTCCTCGCCTTTGATTGGACGCTGGAAAACTATTTCACCGTTCAAGAACGCTCCAACTATTTCCGCCATTTCGCAAATTCGGTGATTATCTCACTGGGCTCCACGCTTTTGGGCTTGGCGATTGCGATCCCAGCGGCTTGGGCCATGGCCTTTGTGCCGGCGCGGCGCACCAAAGATCTGTTGATGTGGATGCTGTCGACCAAGATGCTGCCGCCGGTGGGGGTACTGATCCCGATCTATCTGATCTTCCGTGATGCTGGCTTGCTGGATACCCGCACGGGGCTGGTGATCGTGCTGACCTTGATCAATCTGCCGATCATCATCTGGATGCTTTTCACCTATTTCCGCGAAATTCCGGGCGAGATCTTGGAAGCCGCGCGGATGGATGGGGCGCAGCTGCGGGCCGAGATCCTTTATGTGCTTTTGCCCATGGCTCTGCCCGGAATTGCCTCGACCCTGCTTTTGAATGTCATCCTCGCCTGGAATGAGGCCTTCTGGACCCTCAACCTCACGGCAGCAAAGGCCGCGCCTTTGACCGCCTTTATCGCCAGCTATTCCAGCCCCGAGGGCCTGTTTTACGCCAAACTCTCCGCCGCTTCGACCATGGCCATCGCGCCCATCCTGATCATGGGATGGTTCAGCCAAAAGCAATTGGTGCGCGGTCTCACCTTCGGCGCCGTGAAGTAAAGGACAACCATTATGGGACAAATCACCCTTACCAATGTGACCAAAAACTTTGGCGAAGTCACAGTTATTCCGCCGATGAACCTGACCATTGAGGACGGCTCTTTCGTGGTCTTTGTGGGCCCATCGGGCTGCGGCAAATCCACTTTGTTGCGCTTGATCGCGGGGCTAGAGGATGTGAGCTCGGGCGAAATCTCTATTGCCGGGCAAGACGCGACCAAGCTGCCCCCGGCCAAGCGCGGCCTGGCCATGGTGTTTCAATCCTATGCGCTTTACCCGCATATGAGCGTGCGCAAAAATATTGCCTTTCCGCTGAAAATGGCCGGGCTGGATCAGGGCGAAATTGACAGCCGGGTCGAGAATGCCGCCAAGGTGCTGAATCTTGCTGATTATCTTGATCGCAAGCCAGGCCAGCTTTCGGGAGGTCAGCGCCAGCGCGTGGCCATCGGCCGGGCGATTGTGCGCGAGCCAGCGGCGTTTCTATTTGACGAACCTCTGTCGAATTTGGATGCCGCGCTGCGGGTGAATATGCGCCAAGAGATCACCGAGCTGCATTCCACCCTCGCCACCACCATGATCTATGTGACCCATGATCAGGTCGAAGCCATGACCATGGCGGACAAGATTGTCGTGCTCAATAAAGGCGTGATCGAGCAAGAAGGATCCCCGCTAGAGCTTTACCGCAATCCGGCCAATGAATTCGTCGCGGGCTTTATCGGTAGCCCCAAGATGAATTTCGCCAGCGGAGAATTTGCAGCGCGCCACGGGGCGCATCGAATTGGCATTCGCCCCGAACATCTGAGCATCTCTAAAGATCAGGGCGAATGGACTGGGACTGTGGGCCTGTCCGAACATTTGGGATCGGACACCTTTTTCAAGGTCGATGTACCGGGGATGGAGACCTTGACCGTGCGCGCCACAGGCGAGCTGGACGTGCATCGCGGCGATAAGGTGCATCTGACCCCGGCGCCTGAGCATATCCATCGCTTCGGCCCGGACGGGACATCCATTCGATGACCCCCAGCCTCAGCACAGCCTGCAGCCATCGCCGCAGCAGCATCGCTTTCGCCAGTTTGGATGCCCAAAGATGATGACCTTAAATTTTGAAAATTTAGACCAGCTCCCCCCCCGGATCGAGCGCCCTGGCCATGATCCGCGCGCGGTCAGCCCCGGTATTCTGCATATCGGCCTGGGCAATTTCCACCGGGCGCATCAGGCGCTGTATCTCCATGATCTGATGGGGTGCGGCTTGGCCATGGATTGGGGTATACTGGGTGCGGGCGTCATGCCAAGCGATGCGCAGATGCGAAGCGATCTTGAGGCGCAAGACTGGCTCTTTACCGTTGTCGAACAGGATGCCGAGCAAGAAACCGCCCGGATCTGCGCCGCGATGACCGGTTTTGTCCCCGTCGCCCCGGATCACGCCCCGATGCGCAGCGCGATGGAGGATCCTGCGATCCGCATTGTATCCCTAACGGTGACCGAGGGTGGCTATTTCCTCGATAGCTCGGGCCAGCCGGATCTTGCCCATGCGGCGCTGCAAGCCGATATTCGAAGCCCAGACACGCCCGCCACCGCTTTCGGCGCGATTGTTGCAGGGCTGCGGGCGCGGCGCGATGCGGGTCAGGCCCCCTTTACGGTGATGTGTTGTGATAACCTGCCCCATAATGGTGTGATCACAAAAACCCTGATCCAAGCGATTGCCGAAGCCCAAGACCCTAAACTTGGCGCTTGGATCGGCGAAAATGTCAGCTTTCCCAATGCGATGGTCGATCGCATCACCCCGGCCACCACAGAGGCACGGGCGGCGCAATTGCGGGACGGGTTTGGCCTGCAAGATGCACGGCCGGTCTTTTGCGAACCGTTCCGGCAATGGGTGATCGAGGACCAATTCTGCGCAGGTCGTCCGCCGCTTGAACAGGCTGGTGCGGAATTTGTCAGCGATGTGGCGCCTTTTGAGACGATGAAAATTCGCATCCTTAATGGCGGCCATGCGGTCATCGCTTATGCGGCCGGGCTTTTGGGTGTGGAATTTGCCCATGAAGCCATGGCCCATCCGCTTGTGGGACGCTTTTTCGACAAGGTCGAGGCCGAAGAAATTCTGCCCAATGTGCCCCCAGTGCCAGGCACGGATCGCGCGGCTTATGTGGATCTTATCCGCCGCCGTTTTGCCAATCCGCGGGTCGAAGACACGATCCGGCGACTTTGCTTGGATGGATCAAACCGGCAGCCGAAATTCATCGTACCATCCATCCGCGATAACCTAGCCCGTGGGGGCCCTGTTGCCGGGCTGGCCTTAGAAAGCGCGCTTTGGTGCCGATATTGTATGGGTCAGGATGAAAATAGCGCAGAAATCGCGCCAAATGACCCTTCCTGGGGGCAACTGCAAAAACGCGCGATCCAAGCGCAAGAGTCGCCGCAAATTTGGCTAGACATGGCCGAGGTTTATGGCGAGTTACGTGGGTCAGCGGAATTTGCGTCGGCTTTTGAAACGGCGCTGCAAGACATCTTATCCCAAGGTGTCGCCGCAACTTTGCAAGCCTATCTTCAAAGCTAACCCCAATTTGACCAATATTTCTATGCGCCGCTGGCTCTGGCCAAGCGGCGCATTTTTTTGCAATTGCCCCAAAACAGCCAAACCTGCCTAGGCGGCATAGCAATAGATCCCCCGATTTTAGCGCAAATTTAATTTGAGCGGGTCTACACCAAAGCCATGTTCCGCAGCATCAAGGCCCCGGCCAATGCTGCATTTATATGCGCGAAAGGTCTGATCTATATGGATTTATTGGTTCTCGGAATGAGCCATGTGGAATGCATTCAGCGCGCCATGGGCGAACCACAAGAAAATCTTCGCATCATTAATCTTCGAAATGTCGCGCTAGAGGATATCCGCGTGACCAACCCGAAATCCGTGGCCATTCTTGCAGGTGGCAATCAACATGCGGTTTTGGGTTTAATCGAACATCCCAAACGTTTCTGCACCAGCGACAGCCAGGGCAATCTGGTGCCAAGCGATACGACGGCCCGGCAACTTATCCCGCGCCAGGTTCTGCGAAATGTGGTCAAGGATCAGTCGCGGCGGTTTTTCGGCATCACCCGCGCCATTCATGACAAATACCCTCACGCCGAATTTTTCCATGTTTTGTCGCCGCCACCGGTCGAAGACACAAAACATCTGCAGGAAAATCCCGGCGTCTTTCGCAGTCGGCTTCATTTGGGGATTTCTCCGCCCGAATTGCGCAAGGCAATTTATGACCTACAGGCAGAGCTTTACGCCGAATTGGCTACCGAATTGGGGGCAACGCTCCTGTCTCCGCCTGCCCCGGCTGTCACCCAAGACGGATTTTTGCATTCCGACTACTGCAATAACGACCCAACCCACGGCAACACGGCCTATGGCGCTTTGTTGCTTTCCCTTTTGCGTTCAGATTTGACGGAGGCTGCGTAGCGATATGAAACACCCTTATATTGGCCTACCTGATCAGCAGTTTTGGAAGAAATCCACCGGATTGACTGACCATACAAGCTTTGATCCGGTCGGCGATGTACCCTTCCGCATCGGGAGCAATGACCGCGTTGTGACCGCTGGCAGTTGTTTTGCGCAACATGTGGCTCGCTATATTTCTGATGCAGGTTTTTACCATTATATCACCGAAACCGCGCATCCTTTGGTGCCCGAAGCGGTCGCACAGCTGCAAAATTACGGCATGTTTTCTGCGCGTTACGGCAATGTCTATACGGCGCGGCAGTTAAAACAGCTCTTGCTTCGGGCCTATGGCGAGTACAAACCCGAGACCACCCATTGGCTTGCGAAAAACGGTAAATCCATTGTCGATCCCTTCCGGCCACAGATCCAACCAGGGGGCTTTGCCAGTGTCGAAGAACTAGAAGCGGATCAAGAACAGCATTTCGAAGCGGTCCGCGCGGCGATTGAGGGGGCGGATGTTTTTGTCTTCACCCTGGGGCTCACCGAATGCTGGATCGATAAGAAAGATGGCGCTGCCCTGCCCCTTGCGCCAGGCGTTGCTGGCGGAACTTATGCACCGGATCGCTACGGGTTCCATAACTTCGACGAGGTGGAAACCAGTGATGATTTGCATTTCGCGCTGAAATTCATTCGTGAAATCAATCCGAAGGTGAAATTCATTCTGACGGTTTCGCCGGTTCCACTAAATGCCACGATGGAGCCGCGTCATGTATTCGAATCCACCACTTGGTCTAAGGCGGTTTTGCGGATTGCAGCGGAAAAAATGCGTCGGCAGATGCCAGATTGCGCCTATTTCCCGTCCTATGAAATCATCACCAGCCCGCATGTGCGGGGACGCTACTTCGCGGCGGATGCGCGGTCGGTCCTGCCGGCCGGGGTAAACCATGTTATGGGTCTGTTCTCAAAGCATTATTTTGAGGAAGAAACCCTGCACGGAATCCCGCAAGAAACCATGGATGAAACCGCCGAAGATGCGGTTGAGATCATGGAACATTTGATGTCCGTGCTGTGTGATGAAGAGGCCATATCAAACCGCTGATCTTTTCTTGGGCAAATTAGTTAAAATAGGCATCTCTGGTGCCTATTTTTTTATCATCACTCAAGTGATCTGCGGCTTTGGTCATTGTGTCACTTCGGAAAACCGGAATTTATCTGTAAGCTTGATTTACGGGTCCGCGGCGAGATTGATTTGACCTCCTCCCTTAGATCGCGCTTGCCGCGGCCCCAATCGATTAGACAGATCTTATCGGAGTAGAAGCAGGCAGGCTGTGTTTGGCTAGGTCATTGCTCCTGAACACCGACAGGAGTCTGCCATGACAACGACTTTCGAAGAATTGAATCGCGAAACCCAAATGGGTGGTCTAGGCGAAGAAATCGCCCGCGATGTGGTTTTGATCGATCTCAGTGATTTTGAGAGCCGCAAAACCGAAATCGCTGAAGAGCTTTGGTCCGCAGCGACCCAAATTGGTTTATTCCAGCTGACCGGCCATGGCATTGAGATTGCACAAATCGAAGAAGCCTTCGCCCTAACCGAAGCGTTTTTCGCCCTGCCAGAGACGGAAAAAGCCAAACTTCCTCTGCGGCCCGGCACGAATGCGGGATGGGAATTCAAAAGCCAGATCCGCCCCTCCACCGGCACACCGGATCAGAAAGAAAGCTATCAGATCACCCGCCCCCGCATGGCCGAGCTTTGGCCCGACCCAGCCCTAATGCCTGATTTCAAAGAAAAAATTCTGGCCTTCGAAGCGGCGAATTGGGCGGTGGCGATGAAGGTTCTGTCTTGTTTTGCGCTGAAATTGGGCTTTGAGGCAGAGTTCTTTTCTGAGGCCCATGATCCCAATTCGCCGGAATATCAGTCGACTTTGCGGCTCTTGCATTACTTGCCCATGACCAATGCAAAGCCCGAGGATTTCGAAGGCTGGCGCGCCGGGGCTCATACGGATTTCGATTGTCTGACCCTGCTGCACCAGAAAACCGGCCAAGGCGGGTTGCAAGTGGCGCCGGGCAAAGAGGCCGTGTCCGGTGCCTGGACAAGTGTAGAGCCCGTCACCGGCATCATCACCTGTAATATCGGTGATATGCTGATGCGATGGTCCGATGACAAACTGCTTTCGAACCCGCATCGGGTGCGCATGCCCCGCCCCGATGAATATCTTGGCCCGCGCTATTCCATCCCGTTTTTCGCCCAGGCAAACCGCGATTTCGTGCTGCAAGGCCCCGAAAAGCTTTACCCACCGATCACGGCCTCGGATTATATCCAGGAGCGGTTGAAAGCGAATTTCGACGCTTTAAAGGCGAAATAGGGCGAAATTTAGATAAAAACTGCCGGTCTTGCCTTAATTTGGCCACAAGCCTGCCCTTCTCTGGTCTGACCTGGGCTTCATGCTCAGTGTTGGATCAAGTGATGAGGAGGCTGAGATGCAACAGAGTGAAACCAACAAAACCGTCCCCCCGAAAGACGCAAAGGCAGACCCGAAAAAGTCTGAGGATGCCGCAGAGACCAAGCCAGTTTTTCGCGACTGGGCGATGATTTGAAACTATGATCAGCGGATCGGGCGCGGTATCTTCTTGGCAGAGGAGAGCCCATGTCCGATCCGATTTCATCTTTGCGCAATCTAGGCGCCGCTATGGAAGCGGCATTTGCCAAAATCGGCATTCACAGTGCCGATGAATTGCGCGAGCTCGGCACAGATGCCGCCTATGCCAAATTGCTGGCCGCAGGAACGCGACCGCATTTCATTGGCTATTATGTGATTGAAATGGCGCTGCAGGGCCGGCCTTGGAATGACTGCAAAGGCGCGGAGAAAGAGGCGCTGCGCGAAAGATTCGACAAACTGAAAGCCGCGCGCAAAAATGACAAAGGCCGCTCCGAATTGGAGGCGGCCCTTGATGCGATTGGGGTGATCGAACCGCGCCGGGCCTGACCCGGCGCCTCGTCCGGTCTTAGCCAACCAGTTCCAAACCAGAGAAGAAATACGCGATTTCCACCGCTGCGGTTTCAGGCGCGTCAGAGCCATGAACCGAGTTCTCTTGGATCGATTCCGCATATTCTGCGCGGACTGTGCCAGCTGCCGCTTCCGACGGGTTGGTTGCGCCCATAACTTCGCGGTTTTTCGCGATAGCGCCTTCACCTTCCAGAACCTGAACAACCACCGGCTCAGACGCCATGAAGTCGCACAATTCGCCATAGAAAGGACGTTCTGCATGCACCGCGTAGAAAACGCCTGCTTGCTCTTTGGTCAGCTTGATGCGCTTCTGAGCGACGATCCGCAGACCGGCCTCTTCAAATTTCGCATTGATCGCGCCGGTCAGGTTACGGCGAGTTGCGTCAGGTTTGATGATCGACAGGGTGCGTTCGAGTGCCATGTAATTCGTTCCTTGCAAGTACTGCCGGGCTAATCCCGGTTACCATGCCGAGGGCGCTAACACGGAAGCGGCTTTGTGAAAAGCGCAAGTTGACGGCTGGCCGCGCTTACGGCACGAGAGCCCTATGCTAAAGATCGCCGATATCTCTTATTCCGTCGAAGGCCGCCCCCTGCTAGAGGGCGCGTCCGCCACCATTCCCACCGGCCACAAAGTCGGCGTCGTTGGGCGCAATGGCACGGGCAAATCCACGCTATTTCGCTTGATCCGTGGCGAGTTGACTTTAGAGGGCGGCCAGATCAGCCTGCCAAGCCAGGCGCGCATTGGCGGCGTGGCGCAGGAAGTGCCAGCTAGCGATATTTCCTTGACTGACACAGTCTTAGCCGCTGACACAGAACGCGCGGCATTGCTGGCCGAGGCAGAAACAGCCACCGATCCAAGCCGCATCGCCGAGGTGCAAACCCGTCTTGCCGATATTGATGCCTGGTCGGCGGAGGCGCGGGCAGCGGCAATCCTCAAGGGGCTTGGATTTGACGATGAGCAGCATAGCCAACCCTGCCGCGCCTTTTCCGGTGGCTGGCGTATGCGCGTGGCTTTGGCGGCTGTGCTTTTTGCTCAGCCAGACTTACTACTTTTGGATGAACCCACCAACTATTTGGATCTTGAAGGTGCATTGTGGCTGGAAAGTTACCTATCACGCTATCCGCATACGGTTTTAGTGATCAGCCATGACCGTGGGTTACTGAATCGCGCCGTGGGCAGCATTCTGCATCTCGATAACCGTCAGCTGACGCTTTACCAGGGGCCATATGATCAATTCGCCCGGCAAAAGGCCGAGCAAATCGCCGTTCAAGCCGCCGAGGCGAAAAAGCAAGCCGCCCGCCGCGCCCATCTGCAAAGCTTTGTCGACCGCTTCAAGGCCAAGGCCAGCAAGGCCAAACAGGCCCAGGCGCGGGTGAAGATGCTGGAAAAGATGACGCCGATCACCGCCCCCGAAGAGGCAAAGACCCGCGCCTTCAATTTCCCCGAACCTGATGAGCTAAGCCCGCCGATCATCCATCTAGAAGGCGTGTCAGTTGGCTATGGCGAAACGCCAGTGCTGAAACGCCTCAATCTGCGGATTGATCAGGATGACCGGATCGCGCTGCTTGGCAAAAATGGTCAGGGGAAATCGACCTTGTCAAAGCTGCTCTCTGGGCGGCTAGAGGCGATGAGCGGTAAGGTCACCCGCTCGACCCGCCTGCGGATCGGCTATTTCGCGCAGCATCAGCTGGACGAACTTTACCCTGATGAAACCCCGGAACAGCATTTGCGCCGCGCCCGCCCCGAAGAAGCCCCCGCGAAATTGCGCGCCAGCCTGGCTGGCTTTGGGCTGATGGCGGATCAAGCCGATACGGTTGTTGCGAAGCTTTCGGGGGGGCAGAAAGCGCGGCTATCGCTTTTGCTCGCCACGCTGGACGCGCCGCATCTGTTGATCCTCGACGAGCCGACCAACCATTTGGATATGGAAAGCCGCGAAGCCCTGGTCGAGGCTTTGGCGGAATATTCCGGCGCGGTGATCTTGGTCAGTCATGATATGCATTTGTTGTCACTCGCTGCTGACCGGCTTTGGCTGGTCAAGGATGGCGGGGTGACGCCCTATGAGGATGACCTAGAGGCCTATCGCAAACTGCTCTTGTCCTCTGAGGCTCCGGCAAAATCCGAAAACGCAAAGCCCAAGCCGCAAAAACCATCGCGGGATAAGATCCTGGCCCTGCGCTCTGAGCTGCGCAAATGCGAAGATCGGGTGGATAAGCTGACAGAGATGCGCGAAAAACTGGATGTCAAACTGGCCGATCCTGCTCTTTATGAGCCTGGCAAAGGCGAAGAGGTTGAGAAATGGCAAAAGAAATATGCCGAGGTGATGGAGGCGCTTGACCGGGCCGAAACCCTTTGGATGGAAGCGCAAGAAAAGCTGGATGAGGCCGAAGGCTAAATGGCGCTGGACACGATCATAAATGCCTTTGCCACGCTATTTGTGGTGATTGATCCGATAGGCCTGACCCCGATTTTCCTGGCGCTCACAGCGGGCATGGATCCCGCCCATCGCCGTAGCATTGCTCTGCGCGGCTGCGCCATCGCTGCGGTGCTTTTGGCGCTTTTTGGCTTTGTGGGGTTTCAGCTGCTGGATAGTTTGGGAATTTCCATGGCCGCGTTTCGCATTGCCGGCGGGCTGCTGCTGTTTCTGATTGCTATCGAGATGCTGTTTGAACGGCGCACCAAAAGGCGCGAGGAAAACAACCAAAACCCGCCCGATGACCCGTCGGTCTTCCCGCTTGCTTTGCCGATGATCGCGGGGCCTGGGGCTTTGGCGACTATGGTTTTGCTGACCACTGGCGAGGATAAAACCCTAGGCGAGGTGATGATCGTGCAGCTGGTGATGCTGTGCGTCATGGCGCTGGTGCTGGCGCTTTTTAGCCTCGCCAATCCGATCGAGCGCCTTTTGGGCCGGACGGGCACGCTTGTGGTCACGCGGCTTTTGGGCATGTTGCTGGCGGCTTTGGCGGTGCAATTTGTGGTGGATGGGCTGGTCAGCTCGGAAATTTTTGCTCGTATCTCCTAATAGCCCGTGAAGGCACCTATCTAAGAGGGTCTGGGACAAGGGGATTTTGTAGGGGATTCTATCGGGGGGTTAATGGGAGATTTCATGTCAGGCGACGATATCGCGCGTATCTTATTTCTCAGCATTCTGGCCGCGTCTTTTGCAGCGGTGGCTTTGCGGCGCTATCGCGGGCGGCGGGCGGATATGCTGAAGCAAGCGGCGATTTGGGCGGTGATCATCCTGAGCTTGACCGCGCTTTATACCTATCTCGATGGGGCCAAGGCCTTCCGCCCCAGCCATCCGCGTATCACCGCGAATACCATCAGCGTGCCGCGCGCGCCGGATGGGCATTATCACATTACCATGGCGATCAATGGCAAAAACCTAGAGGCAATCGTGGATACAGGCGCCTCGGATTTGGTGCTAAGCCTCGATGCTGCGCGCAAGGCGGGGATCGATACGGACGCGCTGCGTTTTCTTGGCGCGGCGAGCACCGCGAATGGCCAGGTGAAAATCGCGCGGGTCTATTTGGAAGAGGTGAAGCTTGGCAGCCTGACCGCCAGGAATGTCCCAGCCGCCGTGAATGGTGGCGAGATGGATGGGGTTTTGCTGGGGATGCGGTTTTTGGAGCGGTTTGAAAAGATCGAGTTTTCCGGCAATCGCCTGACCCTGACCCAATAGCCGCGGCCATCGGCGCCAAAGAGCCACCGGGTCGGGGCCCGGTGGAGGATCACCAGGCCGCGCCGATCGTGCAAAAAGACCAAGCGCCGGGCCTAAGGCGCAGTGGGGATCCCACATGCTTCCCCGCCGGGCCCCGACCCGGCGGCTCTTTGGCCGCTATGTACTGCCGCCGCCACTCGCCGCTTTCTTGGTCCAGCGCCCATCGATCTGAGCCCAATATTCCGCCAATACCCCGGCTGCAGTAACCTGGCGCCATTGATCACGGGCATGGGATTTTGCCGCCTCGTCATAGCCGTCAAATAGAATGCAGCAGCGCTCTAGATCCGCCAGTTCCTGATCCGACACCGCTGCGCCATAGACAGACATCAAACAGCTGGTATCGCCGCGCACCGACAGATCCGCAGTCAGCAATATGGGCTGCAGCCCATCATGCGGCCCCCCAGCCATGCCATGGGGCAAAAACCCTTCTTCTGCCCCCAGCCACAGCTTTTGGTCCAGCCAGTCCAACCGGCCCGCATCGCCGCTACGCAAATCGACCTTCAGCCCCGCTTCAAGCGATTTGCCTAGCAGCAAAGCCAAGGCCGCCTCCACAGGGCTGTCGGTCAATTCATAGAAAAGTGCTTTGCCCAAGGCTTAGGCCTCAAACTTGTCCCGCACCAATCGATCCAGCGCCAAGACCCCCCAGCCTGTGGCACCTTTCGGAGCATAAGTCGTGTCGGATTTCACACTCGCGACCCCGGCGATATCCAGATGGATCCAGGGCGTGCCGTCTTTGACAAAGCGCTGAAGGAATTGCGCCGCCGTGATCGAACCTGCGGGGCGTCCGCCAATATTCTTCATATCGGCGATATTGCTTTTCAGCAGTTTGTCATATGCCGGATCCAGCGGCATGCGCCACGCGCCTTCACCCTCTGCTGCGGCGGCGGCCAAGAAATCCGCGCATAACGTGTCATCATTGGAAAACACGCCCGCCTTGTCATGGCCCAGCCCGATAATGATCGCCCCGGTTAAAGTCGCCAGATCGATCACCGCCGCGGGCGAGAAGGTTTCTTGCGCATACCACAGCACATCCGCCAGGACCAAACGCCCCTCTGCATCCGTGTTGATGATCTCAACCGTATCGCCCTTCATGGATTTGACCACATCGCCGGGACGGGTGGCATTGCCGCTGGGCATATTTTCCACCAAGCCCACCAGCCCCACCACATTGGCAGGCGCTTTGCGCAAGGCCAGCGCGCGCATCACGCCGGACACAACCCCCGCGCCGCCCATATCCATGGTCATATCTTCCATGCCAGCGGCGGGTTTTAGGCTGATCCCGCCCGTGTCGAACACAACGCCTTTGCCCACCAGGGCCAGCGGCGCTTCATCACCGCCGCCATTCCAGCGCATAACCACAACTTTCGACGGGCTGTCCGAGCCCTGCCCAACCGCCAGCAAGGTGCGCATGCCCAGCTCTGCCAGTTGCTCTTCTTCCAAGATCTCAACATCAAGGCCCAGCTCTTGCATTGCGGCCAGGCGGGCAGCGAAATCTTCGGTGGTCAGCACATTGGCCGGCTCGGAAATCAGATCGCGGGTGAAAAACACGCCTTCCGCCAATGCCGCATGGCTTTTCGCCTCTGCCGCCAAAGCTTCGGGTTTAGAGGCCATCACAGTAACCGGCCCCATGGGCTCGCTGTCTTTGGTCATATGCGCATCAAAACGGTAAGCGCGCAGGGCCAAGCCCAGCAGCACCTCAGACAACCCCGGCAAAGAGCCGCCGATCACCAAAACCGGTCCCTTGCCCAGATTGCCGCCAATAAAGGCACCCGCCTTGCGCGTGGTTAGCGCAGGGCTTTTCTTGCCCAGCTTGATCACGATGATCGCCTCTGCCGCCATTCCGACCGGGAAGCGCAGCAAGAGCCCCTCCCCCGAACGCAAAGCGCTAAAATCATCGCTTGTGGCGCAGCGATCCAAGGCGCCTTTGGTCAATTTATTCACGCGCCGCGCGGCCTGGTCTAATTTGCCGGTTTCGGGTAGAAAAACCACCACCCGTCCTTCAGCATCTGCAATTGCGTCAAGATCCAGTTCTTTGATGTCAATACGAATAGGCGTTTGCATGTCCTGCCCCGAGTTTCTGATTTGACCTAACCTTAGTGCCGCGAACCCTATCTGACCAGATATGAGTTTCCGCCCGGCCCGCTATTGGTTAAACAAGCAAAAAACGCGGAAGAGGGCAGATTGGGAACCTTCGACAGATATGTCTTGTCGCAGCTCTTGCTGGTATTTGGGTTCTTTGCCCTGGTGCTGGTTGGGGTCTATTGGATCAACCGCGCGGTGATCTTGATTGACCGGTTCATGGGATCAGGTCAGCCGGGGCTGGTTGTGCTGGAATTATCGCTTTTGACCTTGCCCGGTTTGGTCAAGCTGGTCCTGCCCATCGCGGCTTTTCTGGCCGTTTTGCAAAATACCAACCGGCTTTATTCAGAAAGCGAGCTGGTGGTGGTCCAGGCCACGGGGTTTAGCGGGTTTCGCTTGGCGCGGCCCATTTTCGCCTTTGGGATTGTTGCCGCGCTGATGATTTCGGTTCTGGCGCATTTCCTGGTGCCGCTCAGCCTGACCCGACTTAACCTGAAAGAAGCGGCTCTGGCCGAGGCCGTGTCATCGCGGCTTTTGGTGCCAGGGCAGTTCAATCACCCCTCTGATGGGGTGACCGTCTATGTGCGCGAAATCGCCCAAGACGGAACCCTGAGCGATTTGATGCTGGTGGATACCCGCGACCCGGACCGCGAAACCACCTTTTCCGCAAAGACCGCCGTGCTGATCCGCGATGGTGAAGGGCCGAAACTGGTGATGTTTGACGGTATCGCGCAAACATTGATCACCGAGACCCAGCAGCTTTCCGTTACTGATTTCATCGATTTCACCTTTGCCATTGAGGGGCTTTTTCGAAGCGGTGAAAGCCGCCGTCTTGACCCGCAACAATTGAGCACGGGTCAGCTTTTGGCCGCGAGCGAGGCAACTTTGGCCGCCACCAAACGCAGCAAAGCCTGGCTGATCCGCACCGCCCATGCGCGTTTCGCCGAAGGCTATAGCACGATCGGCCTCTGTGTGCTGGCCTTTGGCGCGCTTTTGATGGGCACATTCAACAGATTTGGGCTATGGCGCCAGGTGCTCTTGGCGGTGATTTGCGTGGTGATCGTCAAACTTCTGGACAATGCCGCTTTGGATATGGCGAAACGCTCGTCTCTATTTTGGCCGGTGCTTTATCTTCCGGGCACTGTCGCCTTGATCATCGGCATGGTGTTTTTATGGCTCGGCGGTGGGCGTTTGGCGCAGTATCTCGCCCTATTTCGCCGGAGACGCGCCCAATGAAGCTGCATCTCTATTTCGCTCAGCGTTATCTAAGCATGTTCCTGATGATCTTGGCCGGGTTCACCTTGTTCATGTATCTGGTAGAGCTGCTTGAACATATCCGCCGCTTTGATGCGGGGCATTTGGGATTTCCGCAGCTGGCCTATTTGGCGCTGCTGCATTTGCCTCAGGTGGTCTACCAGATTTTGACTTTGGTGATCTTGCTGGCCTCGGTGGCCCTATTCATCACCCTATCGCGCACCAATGAATTGGTGATTTCCCGTGCCACGGGACGCTCCGCCCTCGCGAGTTTGATGGCACCGGTTTTTGCGGCCTTGGCCATCGGCATCTTTATGGTCGCGGTGGCCAATCCCATGGTTGCGACCAGCTCGAAGCTTTATGAGCAAGAGGTCAATTTGGTACGTGGCAAAAAGCAGGTCTTTTCGGTCAGCCGCGAAGGGCTTTGGCTGCGCCAGGGCTCTGAAACCGGGCAAACCGCGATCCGAGCCCGGCGCACCAATGAGGACGGCACCCAGCTATTCAATGTGTCCTTCTTTGGCTTTGATGAGAACGGCCAAGCCACTTATCGGATCGAAGCGGCGCAGGCAGAGCTTTTGCCCGGCAAATGGGATATCCGCAACGCCAAGCGCTGGAATTTCGTCGATACGGTCAACCCGGAAACCCAAGCCATAGCGGAAAGCCAAACTTTTATCCCCTCTGATCTAACGGTCGAGCAGATCCGCGATAGTTTCGGCAGCCCCTCGACCATATCGATTTGGGATCTGCCTGCCTTTATCGCCCAGCTGACCCAGGCCGGATTTTCCACCCGCAATCACCAGGTTTGGCTAAATGCGGAACTGGCCCGGCCCTTGGGATTTGTGGCCATGGTCTTTATCGGCAGTGTTTTCACCTTGCGCCATACACGTATGGGCCGCACCGGATTGATGGTGTTGCTGGCGGTCTTGACCGGGTTTTTGGTGTATTTCATCGGCAATCTGGCCCAGCTGATGGGACAGAATGGCCAGTTGCCCATTGCCCTTGCAGTATGGACCACACCAGTAGCGGCGATCTTATTGGCGCTTGGGCTCCTTTTACATTTCGAAGACGGATGACACGGGTTTTCTTACGCCACACTCTTGCTGCGCTGGCCTTTCTGCTGGCGCTTCCCCTGGCTGCCCAAGACGCGCCCGGCGAACCGCCTGTGACACTCTTGGCGGATAAAATCTCCACCGATCGCGACGGCGTGCTAGTCGCCGAAGGCAATGTGGAAGTCTTCACCGGCAATCGCCGCCTGACCTCGCCGCGTATCGTCTATGATCAAAACGCCGATTTGGTCACGATTGACGGGCCCGTTCGGCTTAGCGAAGGCGGCGAAATTCTGATCTTGGCGGATAGTGCCCAGCTGGATGCGGATTTGCGGCAAGGGATTTTGGAAAGCGCCCGCGCCGTTTTCAATGAACGCTCGCAAATCGCGGCCTCACGTATCGAACGGCGCAGCCCACAAGTCACCGAATATAGCAATACGGTCACCACCAGCTGCCAAGTCTGTGTCCCTGGCCGCCCGCCTCTCTGGCAGATCCGCGCCAAACGCGCCGTCCGAGACCAGCGCCGCGAAAGGATCTATTTCGAACATCCGCAATTTCGCGTGGCAGGCGTGCCGGTTTTCTATCTGCCGGCCATTTCGATCCCCGATTTCGGCGTTGATCGCGCAAGGGGATTTCTGCCGCCGATTGGGGAAACCTCGTCGCTTTTGGGCGATGGCATAAAGACCCCCTATTTCATCCCGCTGGGCCAATCCGCCGATTTGCTGCTGACCCCATATGCCACGAACCGAGATGCCAAAGCGCTGATCGGGCGCTATCGTCAGCAGTATCACAATGGCCAAATTACCGTGAACAGCGCCGTGGCCCAAGATCAGCTGCTGCCCGATGAGATGCGCAGCTATGTTTTCTTAGCGGGCAATTTTAACCTGGAAAACGATATCAAGCTGAAATTCGATCTAGAAGCGACCTCGGATGATGATTTTCTGTCGGATTATGATTTTTCCAGCAAAACCCGGCTCGATAGTGCCATTAGCCTTAGCCAAGTCAAAACCCATCGCCGCGCCGAAGCGGAGCTGATCCATTATACTTCTCTCCGGGTTGATGATGAAAACGACACTCTGCCCACCCGTGTCGGGGATGCGCGGCTTGATCAGCGCTGGCAAATTGGGGACAGCGGCGGCTTTCTGGATATGAATTTGCGGGCGCATTTTCACACCCGCACCTCTGACGAAGACATTATCGGCCGCGATATGTCCCATGGGCGGGCGCATCTGCGCTATTCCCAGCATTGGGTGACAGCGCCGGGGATCCGCTTTGGGCTTGATGGGCGTTTGATGGGCGATATCCGAAATATCGAACAAGATAGCCGCTATCCCAGCTATCAAGAGGCGCTTACCCCCGGTCTTGCTTTTAGCGCCAGCATGCCCTTTTCCCGCACCGAGGCGAGCGGCGCGATCCAATATCTAGAGCCGGTGATGCAGACGGTCTGGGTCGAGGAATATGGCATCCAAACGCCCAATGACGATAGCAATCAACCGGCTTTCGATAGTGGCAATCTATTCTCCTTTAACCGCTATCCCGAGCTGGACCGGCTCGAAGTGGGTCTGCGCACCAATCTGGGCCTGCGCTGGCGGCGGGTATCCGCGAATGGTACCGCGCTAGAGCTGCTGGCAGGGCGCGTCTACAGGTTCAATAACACAGATCAGTTTTCCCCCGGAACCGGCTTGGCGGGGTATCGCTCTGACTGGTTGATCGAAACCGGGCTGAAATTGCCGCGCAATCTGCAAGCCACGAACCGGGTCTTGCTGACGGATAATGGCGATACCACCGTGTCGGAAACCCGCTTTGCCTGGAATTCCGCCCGCTTCGATTTGGGGCTTCAGCATACTTGGCAGATCCCAGATTCCGAAATGAACCTGACCGAGCCGATCAATGAAATCCTGACCTTCGCCTCTTGGGATATGACAGAGCGCTGGTCCATGGCGGCGCGGGCCAGATATGACCTGCATGATGACAGTCCCGTGCGCACGGATTTGGATTTGCGCTATTCAGGAAATTGCGTTCGGGTTGATCTTTCTGCCGGACAGAGGTTTACCAACCAAGGCGAGGAGGTCACAAGCTATGGCATCTCGATTTCCTTGGCTGGGTTGGGCGTGTCGCAAACCGCCACTGGCCGAAGCAACCGATGCTTTGCTGATTAACTGTGTCGTGGAAACCAAGAAAGTGAATGCAAGATGATCCGTCTCCTTGTTCTGGGGCTCCTTCTCTCTCTGATGCTGGTGTTTCCCCCTGCGGCCATAGCGCAAGCGCAGCTGTTTCAGCCCGCGATCCGGGTCAATGAAGGCGTGGTGACGCAGTTTGAAATCGAGCAGCGCCTCGATTTGCTCAAAGCCTTGCGCAGCCCCAATGTGACCCGCGAACGCGTGATCGATGATCTGATCGATGACCGGCTTCGCCTAGAGGCCGCGGCCCAGCTGGGCACCCTGCCCGAAAGCGACGAAGTCATCGCCGCGTTAGAGGAATTCGCCGCCCGCGGTGGCATGTCCGGCGAGGATCTGCTGATGGCTTTGGCCCGTGTGGGCATTGCGCGCGAAACATTGGAATATTACCTGCGCGCCAATGCAGCATGGCGCAATCTGGTCTTGGCGCGGTTTGGCCGGCAAGCCCGGATCGGCAGTGACGAGCTTGATCGCGCCATTGCCCTGAGTGGTCAAAGCGGCGGGGTGCGTATTCTACTGTCCGAGATCATTTTGCAGATCGATACTTTCGATCCCGCAGGCACCGAGGCTTTGATCCAAGAGATCCAATCCTATACCAGCTTTACCGCCTTTGAGAATGCAGCGCGCCAATATTCAGCGGCTGGGTCACGGGTGAATGGTGGCCGCATGGATTGGGTGCCGCTTAGCGAGCTTCCGCCGCGTATCGCGCCGATATTTTTGACACTCAAACCCGGCTCTGTGGCGCCGCCTGTGCAATTAGACGGCGCGGTGGCCTTGTTCCAGCTGCGTGGCATCCAAGATAGCCGTCCGCCCAACCCCACAACGGTCGAGCTGGATTACATGATGCTGCGCCCGGCGGACCCAAGGGCAGAGCTAGCGCGCATCACCACCCAAACGGATCAATGTGTGGATCTTTTCACGCTTTATCCCGAGGCCAGCGAGGCGCAGCTTGATCGCCGGGTGCAAGATCTCAGCGAAGTGCCTGCCGCGATCCGCGCCCAGCTTGCCTTGCTTGATGCGGGCGAGGCCGGGATCGTTTCGGGCGAGAACACCATCGTGATGCTATGCAGCCGCACCCCAAAACTGGACGAAGAGCTAAACCGCGACGCGATCCGCCAGCGGCTGTTTTCCGAAAAGCTGGATGAGCTGGCCGATGGCTATTTGGCGGAATTGCGCGCCAATGCCTATATCGAGGAGCTCTGATGCCCTCGCCTGCCCCAATTGCGCTAAGCTGCGGCGAACCCGCTGGGATTGGGCCTGAAATCGCGGAAAAAGCCTGGGCCGCTCTGCAGGGCGAGCTATGCTTTTTCTGGATTGGCGATCCGGCGCATCTGCCGGGCGACATCCCTGTGCAGCTGATCGATAGCCCCGAACAGGCGGATATGCGCCAAGGGCTGCCGGTCCTAGCACATGCATTTCCCAAGCCGCGCCAGCCTGGC
Source organism: Mangrovicoccus sp. (assembly GCA_049603835.1). Lineage (GTDB taxonomy): Bacteria > Pseudomonadota > Alphaproteobacteria > Rhodobacterales > Rhodobacteraceae > Mangrovicoccus. Next base: position 75,539 of record JBMYSZ010000012.1, on the reverse strand, counting down.
CAGCCTGACCCGGAAAATGCCGCGCAAGTGATCGAGGTGATCGTCAAAGCGGTGCGCCTGGCCCAAAGCGGTGCGGCCAGCGCAATTTGCACCGTACCGATCCATAAACAAGCGCTGCAAGACGGGGCGGGTTTCGGCTTTCCTGGCCATACGGAGTTTTTGGCGCATTTGGCCGGTGTGGATCAGGTGGTGATGATGCTGGCCTGTTCCGAGCTGCGCGTTGTCCCCGCTACGATCCATATTGCGCTTGCCGATGTGCCGGGGCAGCTCACCGCCGCCGGGCTGCGCGACACGATCCGCCTGACCCATGCGGGGCTGCGGTCGGATTTCGGGATTGCGCAACCGCGCCTGGCTGTGGCGGGGCTTAACCCTCATGCGGGCGAAGGCGGCAAAATGGGCCAAGAAGAAATCACCCTAATCACCCCGGTGATCGAAGACTTGCGCGCCGAGGGTCTGACGATCAGCGGCCCTCTGTCAGCGGATACGATGTTTCACCCGGCTGCCCGCGCCCGTTATGATGCGGCGGTGTGCATGTATCATGACCAAGCCTTGATCCCCATCAAAACCATCGATTTTTCCAGCGGAGTGAATGTGACTTTGGGCCTACCCTTTGTGCGCACATCGCCCGATCACGGCACCGCCTTTGATATTGCCGGGCGTGGCATCGCGGATGCGGATAGTCTGATTGCCGCGCTTCGCATGGCCCGCGATATGGCGGAGGCCCGCGCCCAATGAGTGCAATCGATAACCTCCCCCCGCTGCGCGATGTGATTGCCCGCCATGGCTTGAGCGCGCGGAAATCCTTGGGGCAGAATTTCCTGTTGGATCTGAATCTGACCGCGAAAATCGCCCGCCAAGCCGGGGATCTAACTGGTTGCGATGTGCTGGAAATCGGCCCTGGCCCAGGCGGTTTGACCCGTGGTCTGCTATCCGAAGGGGCCCGCCGCGTGGTTGCGGTAGAGAAAGACCACCGCTGCCTGCCCGCTTTGGCCGAGATCGCCGAGGCCTATCCCGACCGCCTGACCGTGCTAGAAGGCGACGCGCTAGAGCTGAACCCGGCGGAGCATCTGACCCCGCCGATCCGCATCGCCGCCAATCTGCCCTATAATGTCGGGACCGAGCTGCTGGTGCGCTGGCTCACACCGCCGCAATGGCCGCCCTTCTGGCAGAGCCTGACTTTGATGTTTCAGCGGGAAGTGGCGCAGCGGATCGTGGCGCAGCCGGGCAGCAAAGCCTATGGCCGTCTTGCCTTGCTGGCGCAGTGGCGGGCCGAGGCGCGGATTGTGCTTGATTTGCCGCCCCAGGCGTTCACCCCGCCGCCCAAGGTCAGCTCGGCCGTGGTGCATCTGACGGCTTTGCCAGAGCCGCGCTTTCCGGCGCCGGCGGATATATTGCAGCGCGTGACTGCCACCGCGTTTAATCAACGGCGGAAAATGCTGCGCGCCGCGCTGAAAGGGCTGAGCCCGGATATCGAGGCGCTTCTGACCGAAGCGGGGATCGCCCCCACATCGCGCGCCGAAGAAATACCGCTGGAAGGGTTTTGCGCTTTGGCCCGGCGGCTGGAAGCCGCCAAAAGCTAATTCAATCGGCTAGAAGCCGCCAAAAGCTAATCAAATCAGCTAGAGCGTTTCGCGTCAGACTTGCCCAATTCTATCGGCAGAGGCAAGCCAAAGGCGAAACGCTGTTCGTCTTACTCAGCCGCAGCGCTAGAGGCTTCAGACTTTGTTTCGGGTTCGGCTGCTGGCGCCTCTGCCGAACTTTCCCCCGCATCAGCGGCAGGTGCAGCAGCTTCGTCAGCCGCAGCCTTTTCCGCCTCTTCCTTTGCCTTTTGAGCAGCGGTTTTGCGACGCGGGCGACGTGGACGGGCCGGTTTGGGCGCGGTTTCCGGCGTCTCTACCAAGCCATTATCCGGCTCTGCCCCCTCACTTTCGACCACAGACAGGGACTCTTGCGTTTCCGGCTGCGGATCATTGGACGAGATATCAATCACGTCAGGCTGTTCGCCCTGCGGGTCAACAACCATATCCGGCTGAGCATCAGACATATGGCCATTGCCATTGGCGGCGCGGGCTTCGTCGCGCTCGCGCTGGCGTTCGCGCTGCTGCGCCTCTTGCTGTTCGCGCCGGGCCTCTGCCTCGCGCTGCGCCTCGCCAAGCATACGGGTGTAATGTTCCGCATGCTGTTGGAAATTCTCAGTGGCCACACGGTCGTTGGACAACTGGGAATCCCGCGCCAGCTGGTTGTATTTATCAATGATTTGTTGCGGCGTTCCGCGGACCTTGCCTTCGGGTCCGGAACTATCGAAAACACGGTTTACGATATTGCCGACAGAGCGGTTGCGGCTCGATTTAGAGCGCGAACGTGATTTAGAAGATCGCATACTATTATATAGTCCGGCCTTGTTGACAGCAGGTATCCGACACTCGCCCGCTGAGGTTGAAACCTGCAATTAGCGCGAAATGTTCGGCTTGGGTCTAGGCGGAGCTAAAAGCTCTCATGTCCTATGACTTTCACTAAACACGAGCAGCGCCCCAAAACAAGGGAAATGTCAGATAAATTTTTAGCATTTGCGCTGATCTACAGTGATTTTTACGTTTTTCAACTCATAGTTGTGAAAATTCAAGCGATCTATCTCGGCCATCCAGGTCTTTATGCAGCCCAATATGGACCAAGCCCGCAGCTTGGCCTAGCTCGATCACAGCCGCTGCTTGGCTTGGCCCGATCTCTAGGATCAACCGCCCCTGGGGCTCTAAATGGTGCGCGGCTTGCGGGATCAAGGCGCGATACGCGTCAAGCCCGTCGCCTCCGGGCGATAGCGCCAAGTCTGGCTCCCATTTCAGAACATCCGGTGCGAGATCCTGCATTTCTGCCGCCGAAATATAGGGCGGGTTCGACAGGATCAGGTCAAACTGGCCTTCGACGTCCTCAGCCCAGCTACATTGCTGAAAAGCCGCCCGGTCGCGCAGGCCCAGCCGCTCGGCATTTTCCCGCGCCACGGCCAAGGCCGGGGCCGAGATATCCGTCGCCACACCGCAGGCTTCGGGCCATTCGGCCAGTAGGCTGAACAGCAAACACCCGCTGCCGGTCCCCATATCCAAGATGCGGTTGGCCGGGCGGGCCAAAGCGGCGAGCACCGAAATTTCCGTTTCCGGCCTTGGGTCCAACACATCAGAAGTCACCAAGAATTCACGCCCATAGAACAGCCTATGCCCAATGATCTGCGCCACGGGTTGATGGTTTTCGCGTGCGAAAATAGCGGCCTCAAAACGATCTGCTGCGCCGTCTGGCACCGGATCATAGAGCAGCAAAGTCAGCCGCCCCGGCGCCACATCCAAAGCAAAAGCCAAAAGCCGCCGCGCATCGCCCATGGGGTCCGCCACCCCCGCCGCGCGCAAACGCTGCACGGCTGGCGGCAAAAGCTGCGCCGCATTCACCGCTTGGCTCACCCGTTCATCTCGGCCAGGCGGGTGGCTTGGTCATCGGCGGTCAGCGCTTCGACAAATTCGCCCAAATCCCCCTGCATCACCTGATCCAAACGATAGAGCGTTAGGTTGATCCGATGATCCGTCACGCGGCCTTGCGGGTAATTATAGGTGCGGATTCTTTCTGACCGGTCGCCAGAGCCCACTTGGCTTTTGCGATCCGCGGCCCGCTCATCGGCGGCGCGCTGGCGTTCCAGATCATAAAGCCGGGTCTTTAGGACCTTCATGGCGATATCGCGGTTCTGGTGCTGAGACTTTTCCGAACTGGTCACCACAAGCCCCGTGGGTAAATGGGTGATGCGCACCGCAGAGTCGGTGGTGTTCACATGCTGCCCGCCCGCGCCCGAAGCGCGCATTGTGTCGATCCGGACATCTTGGGCGTCTATCTGAATATCCACATCTTCGGCCTCAGCCAGCACCGCCACCGTCGCAGCCGAGGTGTGAACTCGCCCGCCGCTTTCGGTGGCCGGAACCCGCTGCACCCGATGCACACCGCTTTCATATTTCAGCCGGGCAAAGACACCCTCGCCTTTCACATTGGCGGTCACTTCTTTGATACCGCCCAGCTCGGTCAGGCTTTCTTCGACAATGGAAAACTGCCAGCCCTGGCTTTCGGCGAAACGCTGATACATCCGCAACAAATCGCCCGCGAAAAGCGCCGCCTCTTCGCCACCCGTGCCGGGGCGAATTTCGATCATCGCCGGGCGCGCATCCGCCGCGTCTTTGGGCAACAGCGCCAGCTGCAAATCGCGCTCCACCTCGGGCATGCGCGCGGTGAGCTCTGGCAGCTCCTCTTCGGCAAGCTCCTTCATCTCCGGGTCTTCAAGCATTTGCTTGGCCTCGGCGATATCTTCGGTCAATTGGCGATAGGTCATGATCTGCTCGACCACGGGTTTCAGCTCGGAATATTCCTTTGCCAAAGCGGCGATATCCTCGCCACTCGCGCCCGCAGCCATTTTCGCTTCGAGAAACTCAAAACGCGCCGCAATTTGGTTCAGTCTATCTTCAGGTACCATAAGCTGGGCATGCCCCCAAGCAGAGGCAGGGTCAAGATGCCTCAGCTCAGCCGATGTGCGGCGGCCTTGTCATCCAGCTGGGCCAGCCAGGCTTTCAGCCGTTTGCGATTGACCCCAAGATCGGACTGACCAAAGCGCAGCCGCGAATAGATGGCCAAGGTTGCGCCGTCGCGGGTGGGCACGGCAAGCACCGAGATATAATCTGGAAAGCCCCAAAATGGCGAGCGGGTGATATAGGTGATATGGCCCTCGCGCAGCGAACCGGCCAGGATTTTGGTCCGCGGGGCGGCAAGCGCCACCTCGTCAAACATGCTCAGCAAAGTCGTGGGCGAGAGGGCATACTCATACGCGGCGAAATCCCCGCCTTGCTTTGACACCAAGACCCCGCCCGGCTGCCCGGCCTGGCCTTTGGTCAGCGGATTGATATGCCATTTCGCCGGATCGCTTGGGGCAAGCCGCACATAAAGCCCAAAGACTGCCACAACCGCGACAATTATCAGGCTCAACCCCACTGACATCCGCATCGAGACTTCCTTTTCTGGAACCACCCTAGATAGATAGTGCCTAAGCCCTAACAGAACATCCCTGTTCGGCGGGGCTCAATGTCGCGTGGCTTGGGGAGTATAGGGTGTGAGCGATCCGGTAGAAAACATCAAAGACGGGATGGAGCAACTGCGAGAGATCATGCGCCGCCTTCGCGATCCGCAGACAGGCTGCCCTTGGGATATCGAACAGACATTCGCCTCGATCGCCCCTTACACGATCGAAGAGGCTTATGAAGTTGCCGATGCCATCGAACGCGAGGCTTGGGATGATCTGCGCAGCGAGCTTGGGGATTTGCTGCTGCAAACCGTCTATCACAGCGCGATTGCCGAAGAGGCTGGGCTTTTCACTTTTGATCAAGTGGCCAAGGCAATCGGGCGCAAAATGATCGACCGCCACCCGCATGTTTTCGGCGATGAAAGCCGCGATAAATCCGCCGAACAACAGACCCGTGATTGGGAAACCCAAAAGGCGAAAGAGCGCGCCGCTAAGGCCCAGACCGGTGTTCTGGCGGATGTGGCGCTTAACCTGCCGGCCTTAAAGCGCGCGGTGAAATTGCAAAACCGGGCCGCGCGTGTGGGGTTTGATTGGCCCCAGACCGTGCAAGTTTTGGACAAGCTGCAAGAGGAATCCGCCGAGCTGGTCGAGGCGCAGCAGCAGCTAAGCCAAGCCGAAATCGAAGAGGAGTTCGGGGATTTATTGTTTGTTATGGCTAATTTAGGGCGCCATCTTAAAGTAGAACCAGAAGAGGCCCTGCGCGCCGCCAATGCCAAATTCACCCGCCGGTTTGAGGCCGTAGAGGCCGCGTTGCAGGATCAAGGCCGCAGCCCTGCGGAGGCGAGCTTGGCGGAAATGGATGCGCTGTGGGATGCCGCGAAACTGGCTGAGAAAGCCGAAGCGGCGTCAAAATCATCATAGGATAAAACTGCAATCAAGAAGCCGACAAATATAGTCGGAATAGCTTGACCTGACTCTTTTACTTATGTTTAACCGCCACAACGACAAAGCAAACGGAGCTTAAAATGACCCGTCTTACCGCGCTTACCTTCGCCATGTCCGCATTGGCTCTGCCCGCCTTTGCCGCAGAAGTGAATGTTTACTCCACCCGCCAGCCGGAATTGGTGGAGCCGCTCTTTGATGCCTTTACTGAGGAAACCGGAATCGAAGTGAATACTGTGTTCCTGTCCAAAGGCCTGGTGGAGCGCCTAAAGGCAGAGGGCCGCAGGTCTCCGGCGGATCTGGTTTTCACCACGGATATTTCGCGCCTGGCCGAAGTAGTTGCAGCGGATCTGACCCAGCCTGTCTTGTCGGAATCCATGTCCGAGCATGTTCCTGCCGCTTTGCATGACCCAGATGGGCGTTGGTGGGGTCTGACTGTGCGGGCGCGTGTCATCTATGCCAGCAAGGACCGGGTCGAAGACCAGCCGGGCCTGACTTATGAAAGCCTGACCGACCCGAAATGGGAAGGCCGGATCTGCACCCGCTCGGGCACGAATGCGTATAATGTGGCTCTGACCTCGGCGATGATCCACCATCATGGCGAAGAGGGCGCAAAGGCTTGGCTTGACGGCGTCAAAGCTAATCTCGCCCGCAAACCGCAAGGTAATGACCGGGCGCAAGTCAAAGCGATCTGGGCCGGTGAATGCGATATCTCTATCGGCAACACCTATTATATGGGTCTGATGCTGAAGGATGAGGAACAAAAAGCCTGGGCCGATAGTGTGCGGATCTTGTTCCCGGAATTTGAGGATGGCGGCACCCATGTGAATGTGTCCGGCGTTGCCATGACCAAAGCCGCGCCGAATAAAGAAAACGCTCTGAAGCTGATGGAATTCGCCGCCTCCCCGCGCGGGCAAGAAATCTATGGCGAAATCAACAATGAATACCCCATCGCTCCGGGCAGCACACCCTCGGAACTGGTGCAAAGCTGGGGTCCGCTCAATGCCGATGATGTCAATCTGATGAATCTCGCGGAATTGCGCCCCACCGCGCTGCGCATCACCGAGGAAATTGATTTCGACGGATAATCTCTCTGGCTGCGTGTAACCCGTAGCGCCCGGTAAAAAATGTTTGAATCGGGCGCGTGTAATGAGTGCCAATAGAGTATCTAAGCCGCTCAGTCTTCGGATTGGGCGGCTTTTTCATGGCCAGGCTTCCCGGCTCTTGCCAAAGCGCGGCGTAAAGGCGAGCAAGGCCATAAGTCACGAGGAGAGCAGCCCATGAGCCCGCGCAAAATCATCATCGACACGGATCCCGGCCAAGATGATGCCGTCGCGATCCTTTTGGCCTTGGCCAGCCCCGAACTGGACGTGCTGGGCATCACCACTGTGGCGGGCAATGTGCCTTTGGCGCTGACCTCGAAAAATGCGCGGATTGTGTGCGAATTGGCGGGGCGGCGCGATGTGACGGTCTGTGCGGGCGCGGATCGGCCTTTGATCCGGCCGCTGGTTACCGCCGAACATGTGCATGGCAAAACCGGGCTTGATGGCGCGGATCTGCCAGAGCCCAGCATGCCCCTATCTGATCAACATGCGGTGGATTTCATTATCGACACGCTGCGCCGCGAAGCACCCGGCACGGTCACGCTTTGCCCGCTGGGGCCATTGACCAATATCGCCACTGCTTTGCGCCGCGCGCCCGATATTGCCGAGCGGATCGAGGCCATCGTGCTTATGGGCGGGGCTTATTTCCAGGTGGGCAATATCACCCCGGCAGCCGAGTTTAACATCTATGTGGACCCTCATGCGGCGCAGATCGTTTTTGGCGCCGGTGTTCCATTGGTGGTTTTGCCCCTGGATGTGACTCATAAGGCGCTGACCAACCCGGCGCGCAACACCGCCTTTAAGGAAATCGACACGCCGGTGGGCCATGCGGTTGCGGGCTGGACTGGCTTTTTCGAGCGGTTCGATATTGAGAAATACGGCAGCGAAGGCGCGCCCTTGCATGACCCTTGTGTCATCGCCTATGTGCTGCGGCCTGAACTCTTCCGGGGCCGCCATATCAATGTTGAAATCGAAACCCAGTCGGAACTTACCCTTGGCATGACCGTTGCCGATTGGTGGGGCGTGACCGGTCGCGCGAAAAATGCGCTTTTCATCGGAGATATCGACGCTCCGGGCTATTATGCCCTGATCACAGAAAGGCTAGCGCGTTTATGATCCAGCACCGCCCCTTGCGGATCCTGCTGACCGGCGGGACCATTGACAAAGTCCATGACACCCAAAGCGAAGGGCTAAGCTTTCCCGAAACTGGCGAAAGCCATATTCCCGGCCTGCTGCAAAATTCCCGCTGTCATTTCCCGGAAATCACGCCAGTTCTGCAAAAAGACAGCCTGTATTTTGACGATGCGGATCGAGAGTTGATCTTGGCGACGGTCAATGACGCCTTGGAAACGGCGATTGTGATCACACATGGCACCGGCACGATGGGCGAAACGGCGCGCTTTCTTGCAGGACGTTGTCCGGGCAAAACCGTAGTGCTGACCGGAGCCATGCGGCCTTATTCGCTTGGGCGTTCCGATGCGGGGTTCAATATTGGTGGAGCTTTAATTGCCGCGCAGATTTTGCCCGAAGGGGTCTATGGGGTGATGAATGGCCGGGCGTTTGCCGCAGCCGAGCTGAATAAAAACACCCAAGCCGGCCGTTTTGACCTGTAAGCCGCGCTTGTGCTGATTATCTAAACGTCAGCACGAAAAAGGACCGCCATGACCCTGCATATCCCCTTTGACAATAGCTATGCCCGCCTGCCCGACCGTTTCTATGTGCGCCAACCGGCTCAGGCGGTGAAAACGCCGGGGCTGATCGCGGTCAATGCGGATTTAGCGGCAGAGCTGGGGATCGATGCGACAGCCCTGGCCAGCCCCGAAGGTGTGCGCCTGCTCGCGGGGAATGGTATCCCCGAGGGGGCCGAGCCCCTGGCCCAGGCCTATGCAGGCCATCAATTCGGCAGCTGGAACCCGCAGCTCGGCGATGGCCGGGCCTTGCTGCTGGGCGAAGTAGTGGATCGCAACGGCCAGCGGCGCGATATCCAGCTGAAAGGATCCGGGCGCACGCCTTTTTCGCGTATGGGCGATGGGCGGGCCTGGGTCGGGCCGGTGCTGCGGGAATATCTGATCAGCGAAGCCATGTATGCCATGGGCATTCCCACCACCCGCGCTTTGGCGGCGGTGACCACTGGCGAAGATATCTATCGCGAAAAAGTTCTGCCTGGAGCGGTCCTGACCCGTGTGGCCTCTAGCCATATCCGCGTCGGTACTTTCCAATATTTCGCCGCCCGCAATGACACCGAGGCGCTAGAGCTGCTGGCCGCGCATGTGATCGCCCGCCATTACCCAGAGGCGGAAACACCGCTGGATCTGCTGAATTCCGTGGTGGCGGCTCAGGCTCGGCTGATCGCGCGCTGGATGGGGATCGGCTTTATCCATGGGGTGATGAATACTGATAATTCCCATGTGGCTGGCGAAACCATCGATTACGGCCCGTGCGCTTTTATGGATATGTATCAAGCAGATAAGGTCTTTAGCTCGATCGATCACTATGGCCGCTATGCTTATGATGCCCAGCCCGGCATTGCCGCTTGGAATTTGGCGCAATTGGCCACCTGTCTGCTGCCTTTGATGGGCGAGGATAAACAAGCCTCGGTTCAGGCGGCGACCGATGCAGTGCATCTTTTCCCTGCCCTTTATGAGGCGGCTTGGCTGGCAGAGTTCCGGGCCAAGCTGGGCTTGACCACTGCCGAGCCGGAGGATGGAGAGCTGATCTTGGCGCTTTTGAGCGCGATGGAAGACGGCCAGGCGGATTTCACCAATGTCTTTGCCGGGCTAGCGGCAGGAACCGCGCGAGACTGGTTCACCGATCCCGGCCAATTCGACGCCTGGGCTCCGCTTTACCAAGCGCGGCTTGAACGGCAATCCGGCGCCGATACAGCCCTGATGGCTCGCACCAATCCCCAAGTCATCCCGCGCAATCATCAAGTGGAAACGGTGATCGCCCATGCGGCCGAGGATGGAAATTTCGACCCTTTCCACAGCCTACTTTCTGTGATTACAAACCCCTATACCAAGCCGGATGCCTTTTTCATCCAACCGCCCGAACCCGATCAGGTTGTCGCGCAGACTTTCTGCGGCACCTGAGACGAAACGCCCCGCAAAAGCGTTACAGTTCCGGGCTTAAGCTTGGGTCAGGGAATCCCAAGGGAGGAAACGCCATGAGCTTTATGAAAACCATGATCAATGTGGGTATTGGCTTTGCCGCGGCCAAAGGGCTGGAGAAATATCAGCGAATGGGCGGCATGGCCGGGCTAAAGGCGAAAATGGGCGATATGCAATCGGGCGGCATGGCGGAAAATCTTGGCAATATGGCCGAGAAAATGGGCCTGCCCGGCGGGCGCGATGGCATGACCAATATGATGAATAAATTCGGCTTGGGCGGCACGGGAACCGATGCTGCGATGGCGGGCATGGGCGGCATGATGGCTGCTGCGGGCAATAAATGGGCGGATGTGTTCGAGACCGTGACCAAAGACACGCAGCTAGAAGTGATGGCCGAAGAAAATGCGCGGCTGATGATCCGCGCGATGATCCAGGCGGCGAAAGCTGATGGGCAAATCGATGCGGAAGAACAGGCTAAGATCATCGAACATTTGGGCGAGGCAACGCCAGAAGAGATGGCTTTCGTCAAAGAGCAACTCGAAGCCCCCTTGGATGTCACCGCTCTGGCCAAAGATGCGGGCGCGCAAAGCCGCGAACAGGTGTACCGCATGTCTTTGATGGCGATCACCGTGGATAACATTGCCGAGGCGCAATATTTGCAGTCATTGGCCGCGGCTCTGGGCTTGGATGGGCCGAGCGTGCAGCAAATCCATCAGGAAATGGGGATCACCAGCCCAGCCAGCTAGGGCCACGCTCCCCTCGATCAGTTCCCGGCGGGCATCATCTCCTGCCCGCCATTTTCCCAAAAGGTGCTTTGATGCCGGAATATGCGTTTCGCGTTCTCGATGTTTTCACGGACCAAGCCTTTGGCGGCAATCCCTTGGCAGTTTTCCCCGATGCGCGCGGGCTAGAGCCGAAAGCCATGCAGGCCATTGCCCGCGAGTTCAATTTCTCGGAAACCACCTTTGTATTCCCGCCAGAAACAGAGACCGGCACCGCCAAAGTTCGGATTTTCACCCCGACCTTAGAAATCCCTTTCGCCGGCCATCCGACCATTGGCACGGCAATTGCCCTTGCGATGCAAGGCGAGGCTTTCGGCATGGCTACGGGGCCGCAAATCACCCTCGAAGAAGGCGTCGGCCCGATCCCCTGCGCCATGTCCCAAAGTGGCGATCTATGGCAGGCGGAATTGCAGACGGATACGGATTTGGAATGCTTCGGACCCCTGGCACCGGAATTGGCCGCGGCAATGTTGGGGCTGTCGCCGCAGCAGATCGAAACCGCGCTGCATGAACCGCAATTCGCTAGCAAGGGGCTGGCTTTCGCATTGGTCGAGCTAACGGATACAAAGGCGCTAGAGGCCTGCAAACCCGTCACCGCCGCCTTTGAGACCGCCGCTGATCGCCATAGCCTGCCCGGCGGAGTCATGTGTCTGGCAGCTTTCGTGCGGGACGGAGCGGACAAACTGGATCTGCGGGTCTTTGCGCCTTTGGAAAATATCCCCGAGGATCCCGCCACCGGCAGCGCCGCCGCAGCGCTGGCCGCCTATCACTGCCAGATTTTGGATGCGCCCGTGCATTATGCCATTTCCCAGGGCGTCACCATGGGGCGGCCGAGCCAAATCCAGGTCCGCGCCGAAAGCCCCAGCCCCGGCGCATCGCGTGTCTGGGTGTCCGGCAGTGCTGTTTCCGTGATGGACGGCGTCCTAAAGCTCTGAGAATTGCGCGGACAAGAGGCTAGCCCCAGCGGCGCAAATCGCTTAAAACTCTCTGACCTGTTCAGCCAAATGACTAGGATCTTATGGGCGAAAATATCATCAAGCGCTGCGAAGCAAAGGGCTTACGCATGACGGATCAGCGGCGGACCATTGCGATGGTGCTCGAAGACGCCCATGACCACCCGGATGTCGAAGAGCTTTATGCCCGCGCCACAGAGGTCGATGAAAAGATCTCGCTGGCCACCGTCTATCGCACGGTAAAGTTGTTTGATGAGGCGGGTATTTTGGAAAAGCATGAATTCGGCGACGGGCGCGCCCGCTATGAAAGCGCGGATCGCGACCATCATGACCATTTGATTGATATTAATTCCGGCCAAGTGATTGAATTCGTGGATCGCGAAATCGAAGAACTACAAGAAAGAATAGCGGCAAAGCTCGGCTATCAGCTGAAGGGTCACCGGCTAGAACTTTATGGCGTGCCGCTGAAAAAGTGAGATTTTCCGTCAGCGCCGAATAAAGCGTTGCAAGAAATCACTGACCTCTCATGCGCCAGTCTTTAAACGCAAACGCCCCGTTTCCGGGGCGCGCAGTTTCGTACTATCAGAGCCTTAGCCCTTCAGGATCGACTTCCCCGCATATTCTGCGGTTTCACCCAGCAGCTCTTCGATGCGGATCAGCTGGTTATATTTCGCGAGCCGGTCAGAGCGCGCCAGCGAGCCGGTTTTGATCTGGCCGCAATTGGTCGCCACTGCCAGATCGGCGATGGTCGCGTCTTCGGTTTCACCAGAGCGGTGCGACATCACATTCGTGTAGCGCGCGCGATGAGCCATATCGACCGCCTTCAGCGTCTCGGTAAGGGAGCCGATCTGGTTCACTTTCACCAGCATGGAATTGGCCACGCCCTGAGCAATACCATCCGCCAGACGCGCCGGGTTGGTTACGAACAAATCGTCGCCAACCAGCTGAACTGTTGCGCCCAGCTTCTCGGTCAGGATTTTCCAACCTTCCCAGTCATCTTCGGCCATACCATCTTCGATGGAGATGATCGGATAATCACCGCAAAGCTTGACCAGGTAGTCGGCATTTTCCTCGGAAGTGAGCGAAAGCCCCTCGCCCGCCATCTCATATTTGCCGTCTTTGAAATATTCGGTCGAGGCACAGTCCAACGCCAGATAGATATCTTCGCCCGGCTTATAGCCAGCGGTTTCGATAGATTTCAGGATGAAGTCCAACGCGTCACGGGTCGAATTCAGCATCGGCGCAAAGCCGCCCTCATCGCCCAGACCAGTGGACAGGCCCGCCGCCGAGAGGTCTTTTTTCAGCGTGTGGAATACTTCGGACCCCATGCGCACGGCTTCTTTGATATTCGCCGCCGACACCGGCATGATCATGAATTCTTGGATATCGATCGGATTATCCGCATGCTCGCCGCCATTGATGATATTCATCATAGGAACCGGCAGAACCCGCGCCGAAGTGCCGCCCACATAGCGGAAAAGCGGCTGAGCGGTGTAATCAGCGGCGGCTTTCGCGACGGCCAAGGACACACCAAGGATCGCATTCGCGCCCAGGCGGCCTTTATTCGAGGTGCCGTCCATTTCGATCATGGCATTATCGATGGCCACTTGCTCGGTCGCATCCATGCCCACCAGGCCTTCGGCGATCTCGCCATTGACCGCAGCCACGGCTTCGAGAACGCCTTTGCCCTTATAGCGTGCCGCATCGCCATCACGCTTTTCAACTGCTTCATGCGCGCCGGTGGAGGCGCCAGACGGAACAGCCGCGCGGCCCATCGTGCCGTCTTCAAGGATCACGTCAACTTCGACGGTCGGGTTACCACGGCTGTCGAGGATCTCGCGGCCAATAATATCAATAATCGTACTCATAGAAGGGGCCCCTATTCTGAGCAGTTTGCCTTTGAGGCGCGGTTTAACCGGGTGTTTTGCCGGTGGAAAGAGGGCGGGACCGCGCATGTGCCTCGCGCATGAGGGTATAGAGCCCTGACGCCAAGATCAAAGCTGCCCCTGTGAGCGTTAACACATCCGGTCGCTCTGCAAAGACCAGCGCGCCAAGGATCAACGCGAAAAGCAAACGCGTATATCGGAAGGGCGTCACCACAGCCACTTCGCCCACGCGATTGGCCGCCGTCAGCCAGTAATAGCCGATCACGCCAAAAGCCAAAGCCCCGCCCATAATCGTCATATTGGTCGCGCCAGGCCAAATCAGCGGCCCGCCAAAAGGCAGCAATACAAGCCCCGCCACCGCCACAGAGCCAAAGCCATAAGTCGAAAGCTGGGCTGAACTCACATCGGATGGGATCCACCGCGTGGCCAGATCGCGCGCGGCTAAGGCAAGGGTGGTGATCACCGGAAAAATCGTGGCAGGGTCAAAGCCCTCCATGCCGGGGCGAATGATCAAGAGCACTCCGAAAAAGCCCACGGCGATTGCGCTCCAACGGCGCCAGCCCACTTGCGCACCTAGGAAAAGTGCCGCGCCCAAGGTCACGACCAGCGGCGTTGCCTGAAAAATCGCCATAGAGGTGGAGAGCGGCAATAGGATAAAGGCCTGCACAATAGCCGCCGTGCCGATCACCTCGCCAAAATTGCGGATCATCACCGGCAGGGTAAAAAGCGCCTTGGACACCACAGGTTCGCCCTGCCACCGCGCCCAGGCCATAAAGATCAGCATCCCCGGCAGGCCAATCAGCAACAAAACCTGACTGCCCGGCACTTCCGCCGCGGCGGTTTTGATAAAGACATCTTCCAGCGCGAAACATGCCATAGAAAGCACCATCAAAATGATGCCATGAAGATTTTCGCGTGCTGTGGACTGATCAATCATAACTTGCGCTTACCGATCCCGTGTCAACTTTACCAGGACCGCCGACAGAATATCCGCAATTCTGAAATGGTGATATCAGACGGTTTTTGCGCCCATCCCCTAGCCCATCAATTGCCACACCACCGGCACAAGCGACATAATCAAAAGCGCCGCCATGCTCCGATTAAACAGCCGCAGCCGAGCCGGGCTCGTGAGGATCCGCTGAGTTTGCTGACCAAGCATGGCCCATGTGGTGACCGAGACAGTGTTCACAGTCGCAATCACGGCCCAAGCCACAAAGGCGCCTGCCAGACCTTCGACAGGCCGATAAATCGTCACCGCCGTCAGCGCCATGGCCCAGCCTTTTGGATTGACCAATTGAAAGGCCGCGCCTTGCACAAAGCTAAGGGGATGCCCGGTGTCGCTTTGCTCCGATGGAGGCGCGGCGGTCGCGATCTTATAAGCGAGATACAGCATATAAAGAATGCTCGCCAAGGTCAGGACCAGCTTTGCCCCAGTCACCAAGGCAAATATCTGCGCCACGCCCAATCCTAAAATCAGCGCCATGAAAGCGTGCCCCTGAGAAATGCCGATCATCAGCGGCAAACTACGGCGCAACCCGAAATTCGCCCCCGATGCCAAAAGCATCAGATTATTGGGCCCCGGCGTGATCGAGGCCGCAAAAACAAAGAGGATCAGAGCAGTGAGTAATTCATAAGACATGGGCGCAGTATCCTGCATAACTTTGGCAATGTGCTTGCGAATTTTCCCTTAGATCAGGTAATCTGCACAAGGAATGAAGACTATGGATGATATTGACCGCATAATATTGCGCGAACTGTCTCGCGATGGCCGGATCAGCAATACGGCTTTGGCCGATCGGGTCGGGCTTTCGGCCTCTGCCTGTCTGCGCCGGGTGCAAGAGCTAGAGCGCAAAGGCATCATCACAGGCTATCGCGCGGTGCTTGACCGAACGAAAATTGGCCAGGGCTTTGTCGCTTTGGTCACTGTCGGTTTGTCGAGCCACACCAAGGCCAGCCAAGAAGCCTTTGAAACCGCTATTGCCCGCGCGGATGAGGTGGTGGAATGCCACAATATCACCGGCGCCGTGGAATATATGCTACGGGTGGAATGCGCGGATTTGGCCGCCTATAAACATTTTCACACCGAAATTTTGGGCGTTTTGCCCCAAGTTTCAGCCATCACCAGCTATGTGGTTATGGGCTCTCCGAAAGATTTACGGGCTTGATATCTGTCGCGGCCATATCCTCACTTGGCGCTGTGGCAGCGAGTTGCTAGAGCGGGATCAGCACAGCTTGGGATCTAAACCAGTTTAATGGCCGAAAAAATTGCTTGTATGACAATGCTGCGGGATGAGCCCTTCTTCCTGCCCATTTGGTTTCGCTATTACAGCCAGCTCTTTGGCGCTGAAAATCTCTATATCCTGGATAATGACTCGGTTCAGCCTGTGGCGCAGATGCTTTTGCCCGGTCAAGCACCCGAGCAGTTGAATATTACCCGTGTTCCGCGCCTTAGCGAGGGCGATCGCAAAGCCAATGCGCCTTTTGACCAACAGCGTTTCGCGATGATTTCAGGGATGATTTCCGGGCTGCTGGCCTATTATGATCGGGTGATCTTCAATGACACGGATGAGGTCTTCATCGCCAATCCCGCGAAATATCCCGATCTCTCCGCTTATCTCAATGCCAAGGCCAGCCGGTTTCCCATCACCGCCGGGATCGGGCTAGAGCTGTTTCACGACACAGCCACCGAAGAGCCGCTGGATATCACCCGCCCGATCTTGGCCCAGCGGCGACATGTGCAATATCTGCCGCTATATTCCAAACCCCATGTGATCGCCACGCGGTGCCGGATTTGGCCTCATTCGGCGGACCGGCCCTTCACGCTCGATCCGGATCTGATGCTGGTGCATATGAAATATGTGGACCAAGACCATCTGCGCCATCGCCAAGCCCAAAGACAGGCGAAAGCCGGAGCAAAAGCGCATGGTATGGGAAATAACTGGCAGCGCGACGAAGATGAGGCGCTGACCAGTTTGCGGCGTCTAAATGAGCGACGGCCTGCGCAAACTGGCTTTGATCCCAATGCCATAATGCGCGATGTATATGGCAAGGCTGGGCCGGCCTCGGTTGGGCCCGAACAGGAATTGCCGCCGGTCAGACCCCCAAGAGGCGAACGTATCCGGGTTTGGGATTGCTTGGAAAAAGAGGTAGAAAAGGCGCTGATTTCAGAGCGTCACCGCCTGCCAGATATCTATGAGGCGACAGGATTATGACCGCAGATGAGATCATCGCAAATTTGGGGCTAAGCGCCCATCCCGAAGGCGGCTGGTATCGCGAAACATGGCGCGCCGAGGCCGCAGAGGGTACACGCGCCGCTGGCACCGCGATTTACTTCTTGCTGCGTGCAGGCGAGCACAGCCATTGGCACCGGGTCGATGCAGCAGAGATCTGGCATTATTATGCAGGAGCGCCGCTGCGATTATCCCTTGCCGCCACGGACCAAGGCCCGGCCCAAGACCATATCCTAACCCCCGATCTGTCCCAGGGGCGGCCGCAGGTGATTGTGCCTGAGGGCCATTGGCAAATGGCGGAAACCATGGGGGACTATACGCTGGTGGGCTGCACTGTATCGCCGGGCTTTGAATTTCAAGGCTTTGAATTAGCCGCGCCGGATTTCGACATCCCGCGATAAGCCCCGTGATAAGCCATTGACCGCCATTGACCGTTGTAGCGTCGGTGGGCTTCCCCTAAGGATATATACAATAATCCAAAAGGGAGGGGGCATCATGTCTGACACACCGCAATATGGTTTTGACACGCTACAAATCCATGCAGGCGCCGCGCCGGATCCGGCCACGGGCGCTCGGCAAACGCCGATTTATCAATCCACCGCCTTCGTTTTTCGGGATGCGGAACATGCGGCGGCTTTGTTCAATCTGCAAGAGCTGGGCTATATCTATTCCCGCCTAACCAACCCAACTGTTTCAGTCCTAGCCGAACGTATCGCCACCCTAGAAGGCGGTGTTGGCGGCGTCTGCTGCTCCTCTGGCCATGCGGCGCAGATCATGGCTTTGTTCCCGCTTATGGGGCCTGGCTGCAATGTGGTTGCCTCGACCCGGCTTTACGGCGGCACGGTCACCCAATTCAGCCAGACGATCAAGCGTTTTGGCTGGTCCGCGAAATTCGTGGATTTCGATGATCTGGACGCGGTCAAAGCTGCCATTGATGACAATACCCGCGCGGTGTTCTGCGAAGCCATCGCCAATCCCGGCGGCTATGTCACCGATGTTCAGGCGATTGCCGATGTTTCCGACGCGGCGGGTGTGCCTTTGATCGTCGATAACACCACTGCGACCCCGTATCTCTGCCGCCCGATCGAGCTGGGCGCGACATTGGTCGTTCACTCCACCACCAAATATCTGACCGGCAATGGCACCGTCACCGGAGGCGCGGTGGTGGATTCCGGCAAATTTGACTGGTCGGCCTCGGATAAATTCCCGTCACTCAGCGCACCGGAACCCGCCTATCATGGGCTGAAATTCCACGAAACCTTTGGTCATCTGGCCTATACTTTCCACTCTATCGCTGTGGGGCTGCGCGATCTGGGCATGACCATGAACCCGCAAGGGGCTCATTACACGCTGATGGGGATCGAGACCCTGTCGCTTCGCATGCAGCGCCATGTGGAAAATGCAGTGAAAGTGGCGACTTGGCTGGAAAATGATCCGCGGGTTGATTTCGTGACCTATGCGGGCCTGCCGTCTTCGCCCTATCACGACCGCGTGGCCAAGGTCTGCCCGAAAGGCGCCGGAGCCTTGTTCACCTTTGCGGTGAAGGGTGGCTATGAAGCCTGTGTAAAACTGGTGGATGCGGTAGAGATCTTTTCCCATGTGGCGAATTTGGGCGATGCGCGGTCGCTGATCATCCATTCGGCCTCCACCACCCACCGGCAGTTGACGCCTGAACAGCAAGAAGCCGCAGGCGCCGCGCCAAATGTGGTGCGTTTGTCCATCGGGATCGAAGACGCAAATGACCTGATTGCCGATCTGGATCAGGCATTGACCAAAGCCACCGCCTAACCCGCACGGCCTATTTCAACGAAAAGACGATGGTCACATCAGCGGCCATCGTCACACTTCCCGGCGCGACAGGCACAGCGTCTGACGCCATCATCGCCCGCGCGAATTCCGGCTGCGCGATCACCCTGCTTCCTTCTTGGATCGAGATAATCGGCCCGCGGGTCATCCCCGCCGCAGTGGCATATGTCTGGGCCTTAGCCATGGCTTTGGTCACTGCCTCTTTACGCGCATCTTCCAGAGCGAATTCAGGGTCTTGCAAGCCAAAGCTCAAGCCGCGAAAGCTATTTGCTCCGGCCTCGATCACCGCATCTAAGATCGGCCCGATATTATCAAGCTGGCGCACCACCACTTTCAGCGTATTGCCCGCCTCAAATCCTTCGAGCCGAGGGGCGCGGTTTAGATCTGGCCGGCGCGGCTCATAGATCGGGGTCAGGGTCACGGATGTGGTTTGAATATCCTCGCCCGCCACACCGACCTGGCCCAGCAGATCGAGAATCGCGGCGATTTTGTCCGAAGCGGCTCGGGTCGCCGCCAGAGCAGTTCTTTCCCGCGACTCGACCCCCAATGTCACCGTCGCCATATCCGGTATCGCCCGCACTTCGCCCCGCGCCGTGACCGTCAGGGTCGCCTCGGCCTGGGCCAAAGCCGCGAACCAAGTGAAAATAAACGCCAAAACAACACGATAGAGCATGCTTCCCTCCAAGATCACCCCGACTTTGCAAATAATGTCATAAGTCGAAAGAATTATACGTCTGTTTGATTACAATAAGCCGTGTCCACAACTTCTAAACCTGATAGAGTTTAGAAAAACACGACAAGTGTTCTAAAACAGGCCATGACGCAGAAAACTCCGGAACTTGCCGAATTCGCTCTTGCGATGTCGACAGATGGCATAGCGCTTTATTTGCGCGAAGATGACAGCTGGGCGCAGCTGGGTCGGGCGAATTTCGCCGGGCGCAATGTGGGCGCGCAAATGGCGGCGCTGCGGCGGATTGCTGGGCTGCATCGGCCAGAACCTTGGATGGCCTATCTGATCATTCCCGATGACCAAATTCTGTGGCGCCGCTTTGATTTGCCCGAGGGGGCAACAGGACGGATGCGGGTCACCGGGCATTTGCGCCAGGTTCTCGACGGGCTGACCCCATATGAGGTCGAAGATCTGCGCTTTGATTGGCGGGAAAAACCAGGACTGGCGGAACTGGCGGCGATTGCCGTTGAAACCATGCAAGAGGCGGAAAGCTTTGCGGAGGCGAACGGGTTTCCTCCGGTGGGGCTTTTGGCGCAAGACCCAGAAGGCGGTTTTGAGGGCGCGGCTTGGTTTGGGCTGTCTGAGGATGCAGCACCTGATGGAGCCGCGCCGGAATGCACGGGCGCAACGCTGCTCGATCTGCCGAACACCCAGTCGCAAGCGGAACTGGAGCCGCCCGAATTTTACCCTTTTGACCCGGCTGAGGCGGCTTTTCCCCAGGCCCATGGATCAGAGTTCCAGCAGGCGGCCGAAGCGGGGGCAAAGCCAACCCCGGCGCGTTTGGCCGCCAGCCTGTCGCCAAATTTGCTGCGCGCCCCGGATGGTCCGGTTGAAGTCCCGCCCAGTATCGTCGCCGCAGCGCGCAATTCCGACCGTCAAGATCGCCGCCAAAACCGCAAAAAATTTCTGACCCATATTGGTATTGCCGCCGCCATAGCGATTATTCTGCCCGTGTCCTTGGCGTCATTTTCTGATATTCGGCAGGTATTGCAAGATAATAGCACGCGGCTTCTGACTGAGCTTGGGCCAGCGGAGGATCGGGCAAATGACACAGCCCCAGTCGAATTGGCGGATATACCCCAAGGCGATTTAGCGGCGGAATTGCCGGTTGCGCAAATCACCAGCTCCGAACCGGTAGGGATTGCCCCTGCCGCGGCGCCGAAACTGCCCGAGTTGGCGCAACAGCAAATCGCCCAACCCCCTGGTGTAACCAATACCAGCCAAGCGGTGGTTAAGCCCTTGGAGCCGTCGCTCAATCTGGCATCGGCCTTTTGGACACCGGATCCGGCCCTGGCCTCGACCACCCCATCGGCGCATTTAGATGATGTGATCCAGCCGGGGATTGACCCGCGTCAAGGGCTGGACGCTTTCGCCCTGCCCGATCTGCCCTATTTCGAAACCGCAAAGGTGCATTTCCGCTTTACCGCGCCGCAGATTTCAGAACCCGGCGTGGAATATGACCGGCTGGGCTTTGTGCGACCTACCAGCGAAGGTGCGCGGGATATTGGCGGGTTTCTGGTGCGGCAAGGCTCGCCCCCCGTTCTGCCCAATAAACGCCCTGGAACCGAGGAGTTAGAGGAGCCTCCGGCGCAGATCGGCGCTTTGGATGACCCGCTGCGCGAAATTTTGCCCACTCCGCGCCCAGATAATCTGCAAGATCAATTTGAACGAGCGCGCTATGGCGGGCGCAGCTTGGCCGAGCTTGGGAGTTTGCGGCCGCAGTCCCGCCCCGATAGCGTGGTCGCCGCCGCAATTGCGGCGGCCTCGGCGGCGGCTGCCGAAGCTGCTGCACGGGAATTGGCCGAAGCGAAAGCTGCCGAAGAGGCCGCCGCTCAAGTAGCTGCGCGGCAAGCAGAAACTGCAGCGCTTAGCGCAATTCGCCCGACCCCGCGCCCGGATGGATTGGCCAAACGCGTCACCCAAGCCCGGAATTTGGCGAAATCTTCCACTGCCTCAGCCTTGCAAGCCACACCAAAGCGACAAGAGCAACCCACCAGCTCGCGCGCGCCTAGCGCCTCTGCCCCGGACACCAAACCAAGCAAAGCCATTGGCGGAACTGTTGCGGCGCGCGCCACCCAAGACAATAAAATAAATCTCAATAAGGTGAATCTGTTGGGCACATTCGGCGCCACGTCGAAACGCCGCGCTTTGGTGCGCTTGCCCACGGGACGGGTGATGAATGTGTCGGTCGGGGACCGGGTCGATGGCGGTCGGGTCGCGGCAATCGGCGCGTCAGAGCTGCGCTATATCAAAGGCGGGCGCAGTATCGTTTTGCGCATGCCCAAAGGCTGACCGCGCTTCATTGCTGTGAAAACAGGCAGCACGCGTGAAATATCGCCAGATATGTCACCTTTGCTTTAACCCCGACTGCCATACTATCCGAGCATAGGATAAAAAACACATATCCCTAACGAGATCCCTTAACGCAAAGGACCCCCCAGCTAATGGAAGGCTTTCTATATCAAGCCACGCTGTATCTTTTGGCCGCTGTTATTGCTGTTCCTTTGGCGACGCGTTTGGGGCTTGGCTCCGTTTTGGGATATCTGGCCGCGGGTATTTTGATCGGCCCGATCTTTGGCTGGGTCGGCAATGAAGTGGGCGAGCTGCAGCATTTTGCTGAATTCGGCGTCGTGATGATGCTGTTTCTCATCGGGCTAGAGCTAGAGCCGCGCGCTTTATGGGATATGCGAGACCGTTTGATTGGGCTGGGCGGCTTACAGATTTTGGGGACGGCCGGGCTGATCATGCTGGGCGGCATTGCCCTTGGCTTGGATTGGTCGGTGGCCCTTGCAATCGGTTTGGCCTTTGCCCTGTCTTCAACCGCTATCGTATTGCAAACCTTGTCAGAAAAGGGGCTGATGCAGACCCGTGGCGGGCGCTCTGCTTTCTCTGTTTTGCTGACCCAAGATATCGCCGTCATCCCTATGCTTGCGCTTTTGCCGCTGCTCGCACTCGAAATGGTTGATGATGTTGGACAAATCGCCGAAGCCGCCCATGGGCATCACGGCGAAGAGCTGGCGATGATTGCCTTTGTCAATGGTCTGCCCGGCTGGGGCTTTACCCTGCTTACCCTTGGGATTGTGGCCGGGATCATCCTAGCGGGGGTTTACCTGATCCGCCCGGTTTTCGCATTTATTCACCAATCGCGACTGCGCGAATTACACACCGCCCTTGCCCTGCTGATCGTTGTTGGCATTGGCTTTTTGATGCTGATGGTCGGCCTGTCACCCGCGCTTGGGACCTTCCTTGCTGGGGTGGTTCTGGCCAATTCCGAATTCCGCCATGAGCTGGAAAGCGATCTCGCCCCGTTCAAAGGGCTTTTGCTGGGGCTGTTCTTTATCACCGTGGGCGCAGGCATTGATTTCGAGGTCCTCTTCGCCCGTCCCGCCCAGCTTATTGGGCTGACCCTTGGAGTGATGGCGATCAAGGGCATGGTCCTTTACGCCCTGGCCCGGCTGTTTCGGTTGGAGGGGCAAGATCGCTGGCTATTCACACTTGGTCTTGCCCAGGCGGGTGAGTTCGGATTTGTCCTCGTGGGATTTGGCCTGCAGCAAAATGTGATCCCAAGCGATTTATCGCAGCCACTCTTTCTGGTGATCGCGCTTTCTATGCTACTGACTCCTTTATCTTTTATGGGGTTCAGTTTGATCACGCGGATGACCAAGGACCATACCGACGGCAAGCCAAAGGAATTCGACGAAATCACCGAGCAAGGCCCGATTATCATCGCGGGTATTGGTCGTTTTGGCCAAGTAGTGCATCGCATGATCCAGATGAGCGGATTTCGAGCCACGGTTTTGGACCATGATTTATCGACAATCCGTCTCATGCGCCGCTTTGGGTTTAAGGGCTTTTTGGGCGACCCAACACGGCCTGAATTGCTGCATGCGGCGGGGCTGGCCCGCGCCAAAGTTCTGGTCGTGGCCATGGATGACAAAGAGGCCTCGACCAAAATCGTGCACTATGCCCGCAAGGAACGGCCCGATTTGCATATTGTCGCCCGCGCCTATGACCGGGTGCATGTGTTTGAGCTGTATAAAGCCGGGGCCGATAAAATTGTTCGGGAAATGTTTGACAGCTCGCTACGCGCCGCCCGCTATGTGCTAGAGGAAATGGGCCTCACCGACTACGAGGCCGCAGAGGCGGAGCGGGTCTATTTCCAACATGACCGCCGCGCAATGTTGGAACTGGCCGAGTTGTGGCGCCCGGGTGTGCCTGTGGCGAAAAACGAACCCTATGTGGCCCGCGCCAAGCAATTGAACAAAGATCTGGAAACCGCCCTGGTCACCACATTGGATGAAAATGAGGAAACGCCGCAAATGCGCCGCGCCGAGGGGGCCTAAGGAAGCGGCCTAAGCTTGGTTTGAAAATTGCGCGCCCTCATTGAAAAACGCGCAATTTTCCCTGCTAGTCTTTCCCGAACGCTTTACTCCGCGTCGGAAACGCCAGCTTCCGCGAAAGTGGCCATACCCGAATGGCAAGCGATCGCCGCCTTCAAAAGCGAGATTGCCGTCGCCGCGCCGGACCCTTCGCCCAAACGCAGGCCGAGATTAAGTAGCGGCGTTTTCTCCATTTTCGCCAAGAGCCGCGCATGGGCTTGCTCTGCGGAAACATGGCCTGCCACCGCATGTCCCAAAGCCTCCGGCGCGAGCGCATAAAGCACCGCCGCCGAGGCGCAGCAGATAAATCCGTCCAAGATCACCGGGATCCGCGCGACGCGAGCATGGGCCATGGCGCCGGTCATCGCGGCCAATTCCCGGCCGCCGACGCAACGCAGCGCCTGTAGCGGATCGCTCAGAGCCGCCCCATGCAAGGCCAATGCGGTGTCAACAACCTGCGCCTTGCGGCTGATGCCTTCACCATCCAAACCGGTACCCGCACCTGCCCAATCCGAGCCCGTGCCACCGAACAGAGCCGCGGCCACCGCAGCCGCAGAGGTAGTATTGCCGATCCCCATCTCTCCGACGACCAACAGCTCAGTATCTTCTTCCATCGCATCCCAGCCGGTTTTCAGCGCGGCCAAAAGCTCGGCCTCGCTCATAGCCGGGGCCTGGGTGAAATCTTCGGTCGGTCGGTCAAGCTCTAGCGAATGCACGCTCATCTTTGCACCAGCGGCCCGGCTCAACTGGTTGATCGCCGCACCACCCGCTTCGAAATTCGCCACCATCTGCACAGTGACCTCCGCCGGGAAAGCGGAAATACCCTGCGCGACGACACCGTGATTGCCCGCAAAAACCGCCACTTGGATATTGTCGATGATCGGCTTCGGCGTTGCCCGCCAACCAGCATACCAAATGGCCAGCTCTTCTAACTGGCCCAGAGATCCTTGGGGTTTGGTTAACTGGCTTTGCCGCTCTCGCGCAGCGTCAATCACCTGCGGATCAGCGCCGGGTGCCGATAAGACCAATTCCTGAAATTCTGATAGGGATGTAAACATCGCCTGCCCTCGCTCTGCTTGTTATTGGCGGTGGTATTTCATAGCCCCTTGCTATTGACCAGATTGGAGTTCGCATGCTCACCGCCCCGCGCCCCCTAGTGCAACTTGCTGATATTTCGGCGGCTTTTGGGCTGTTGACCCGCTTGCCGATCAAAGTCGACACGGATCACGCCCTGAGGCGCGGCGCCGCAGCGGCTTGGGCTTATCCTTTGGTGGGAATTGCCGTGGCTGGCATCGCGTCCTGCCTTATTTTTGCCATGATGACCTTGGGTCTTTCGCCACTTTCCGCTGCGTTCCTCGGGGTGATTTTGCAGGTTTTGATAACCGGAGCCCTGCATGAAGACGGTCTTAGCGACTGTGCAGACGGTATTTTTGGCGCTTGGACCCGTGCCGATCGTCTGAGAATCCTGCGCGACAGCCGAATCGGAGCCTATGGCGCCATCGCTCTGATTCTATCTCTCGGTCTTCGGATTTCCCTGATCGGTGACATTGCCGGCCAAGCAAAATGGGTCGGAGGGCTTATAGCCGCTGCCGTCATTTCCCGGGCGGCGATGGTTTGGGTCATGGCGAACTTACCCCATGCACGACGGCGCGGATTGGCTGCTCGGGTCGGACGCCCGCGCAAAGCCACTGCATATCTCGGCGTTGCGCTGGCCATTGGCGGAGGTCTTTTGCTGATTGGTGTGCCCGCATTGGTCTTGGCGCTTTTTGCAGGCCTCACCGCAACCAGTTTTGCCCGCTTGGCCAAGGCAAGGCTCGGCGGACAAACCGGAGATGTCCTAGGCGCAACTCAGCAATTGACCGAAATCAGCTGCCTTATTTGCCTGGCCGCGCTTTTGTGATCACAAGCGTTTTTCGCCATCACTAGGCTCAAAGCAAAAGAAAACCGCGCCCAATTCTTGGACGCGGTTCAAAACTTTCAATCACTTACAAGGTGAAGCTTACCTAGTTTCTTAGGCTGCGCGGCCAACCAAAACTTCGTCTACTTGCTTTTGGGCAAGGGTTTCATCAGTGCCGCTCACAGCTGCGACTTCGCGTGTCAGACGCTCTAGCGCTGCTTCATAAAGCTGACGCTCAGAATAGCTTTGCTCGCGCTGGTCGTCGGCGCGGTGCAGATCGCGGACAACCTCGGCAATGGAAATCAGATCGCCAGAGTTGATTTTCTGCTCATATTCCTGAGCGCGACGGGACCACATGGCCCGCTTGACCTTTGCTTTACCGCGCAAAGTGTCCATCGCTTTGGTGATGACATCAGGGCTCGACAAAGAGCGCATCCCCACTTCCGCCGCTTTCGCGGTCGGCACACGTAGGGTCATTTTGTCTTTTTCAAACGAAATCACGAACAATTCCAGCGTGATGCCAGCAATGTCTTGCTCCTCGATCGACATGATCTGACCGACACCATGGGCCGGATAGACCACATAGTCATTCGGACGGAATTCAGACATCTTCACTTTGCTCATGTCGCAGGTATCCTTATTGTGCTGACAAACTTACCCAGGCGCTGGATGAAAAACCCACCTTTCAGAGCCGGTTTTTCGCAGTCCTATCAGGGCAAAAAACGACCGCACTAGCGTGCCGCCGTTTAAGTCCATCTTAGATTGTCAGGATGTTATAGCAAAAAAAACGTCACAATAAAAGCCCAGGGATTGGGGCTTTCACCCCAATTTCGCCCCTAAGCCGACATAATTTTGCCAGATTTGATCCAAATCAAAGAGGCAAGGGCGAATTATTCGTCCCCTTCGCCCGGCGCTTCGGAGAAGTATTTGTCCATTTTGCCTTCTTCGCCATTGCGGGCTTCGGCATCGGGCAGCGGGTCTTTTTTAACGGTGATCACGGGCCAAGCTTCGCTATATTTGCGGTTGAACTCGACCCAGTCTTCCATGCCAGGCTCTGTATCTGGGCGGATCGCATCTGCGGGGCATTCCGGTTCGCAAACACCGCAATCGATGCACTCCTCTGGATGGATTACCAGAGTGTTTTCGCCCTCGTAAAAGCAGTCTACCGGGCAAACCTCGACACAATCCGTGTATTTGCAGGCGATGCAGTTATCAGTGACGACATAGGTCATAAGCTTCCTCGACTTTTCCACCCGACAGATAGCCCTGCTCGGCAAGGCATTCAACGTAGCAGGATCCGCGCGGTTCTGGATTAGCTGCGGTCTGACGACGCTGAGGCGCCTGACTGCTCTGCATTTGCGGCGAGGTCAAGGTCTGTATAGAGCTTTTGCGCCTCTTGTGCAGATCCGCGACGCTCCGCCATAGCTTCGACCCGGATCAAGCGCACCTTTCCGGCTTGCACAAAGGTCAACATATCCCCTGGCCCCACCTGAGCCGAAGCTTTGCGGATTTTGCTGCCATTGATCCGCAGCTTGCCTCCGGTCACCTTTTCGGCGGCCAGAGTTCGAGTTTTGAAGAAGCGCGCGAACCAGAGCCATTTATCCACGCGTTGCCGGGTGGCGTCTTGGCTCTGGCTCATGATCAGCTTTTATCCTTCAGCGCGGCCAGAGCGGCGAAAGGGTTATCCGGATCGATCGGCTTTTCTTTGCGCGGAGGTTTCGCGGCATAGACCTTGGGTCCGCCCTTTTTATCTTCGCGCGGCGGACGTTTGCCGCCCTTGCCTTTGAATTTGGACTTACCGCCCGGGCCATCGCCCTGGGATTTGCCCTGATTTTGGCCGCCCCGGCGATTGCCTGGCTTGCCGCTATCATCGCCACGGCTGCGCTGGCCGCCGCCGTCTTGGCGGTTACGCCCGCGACCCTGGCCACGATCACCGTGATTGCGACGGCGCGGGGCCCAGGTGAAGGTGAAGAAGACTTCTTGCACCATCTCGCCTGCGGTTTCGTCCGCCGGTGCCGCTTCGGTTTCGGCCTCAGCTTCGGCTTCTGCAGGCTCCGCTGTTGCTGTTTCCTGTTCCGACACAGGTTCTGCCGCAGCCTCTACCGGGGCTTCAGCCTCAGCTGGGGCTTCTGCGTCAGGGGTTTGCGCTGCGTCTTCTGCGACCGGTTCTGCCGCTGCTTCTACCGCAGCTTCAGCGTTTTCTTCGGTCGCCGGAGCCTCTGCTTCGCTTGTCGCCTCGGCGGTTTTCGGCTCTGGCTTTTGCTTTTCACGCTCGCCGCGCTCGGCCTTATAGCCCAAACCTTCCATCAGATTTGCGAATTGCTCAAGCGTCATACCGGTGATCGACAGCATATCCGGCGTGGCCTCAAACCCGCCGCGGCTATCCATCGGGCGCAACAAATCTGCCAAACGTTCCAACATATCGATGCGGATTGCCCGTTCGCCTGCCGCGCGATAGCCCGACATGGTGTGATAATCGGCATCGGCCTGTTGATCCGTGGGGATCGTGACCAAACCCGGCGGCGGCGCCGCAGGAAATTCAGCCAGATCCTTTTGCAGCGACCAAAGCACCAAACGCAGACGGGTTGGCGCCGGTTTCAGCAAGAGCGGCATAAAGATCGTGAACTGGCCAAAGCGGACCCCATGCTTGCGCAACAGGCCCCGCGCCTCTTGATCCAAGGCCTTCACATCATTGGCGACCTTATCACGGGTCAAGATCCCGTGGGCTTCGGCCATTTGGAACGCAAAGCCACGCGCCAAACCTGTCAGCGCCTCATCCTTGCTCATCCCGATCAGCGGCTCAAAAGCCGCCGCGATTTTGCGATCAATGAAATGCTGCAAACGGCGCTGGACCTTTTGCGCCACATCGGGCCCGGCCTCGTCATCCACAAATGCGCTGACCTGAGGCTTGAGCGGTTCCGCCCCTGCAACAAGCTTGCCCACCGCATGTTCGCCCCACATCAAACCACCTTGGTCGGTGAAATCAATTTCAGTATCTGGTGCGTTATAAAAACGATCCGCGCGCAAATGAAATTCTGGCGTCAAAGCCGCAAGGCTTGCCTGACGCAGAGTTTTTGCCTCATCCGCCGTGGCGGTCTTATCTTGGCTGAAGCGGAAACCTTCTAGCCGTCCGACGAATTGGCCTTCGACAGTCACTTCGCCTTTGTCATTCACCTCAGCCACGAGGCTCTCCTTCTGCTTCAACCGGCGCAACAAAACAGATGTCCGCCGGTCTACAAATCTTTGTGTCAATCGCGCGTGAAGCGCATCCGATAGGCGGTCTTCTACATCCCGCGTGACCTCCCGCCAATGGCTTTCGTTATCTAGCCAGCCTTTGCGTTGAGCCACATAGGTCCAAGTGCGGATATATGCTAACCTTTTCGACAGAGTGTCGATATCCCCTTCGACCCGATCAATGCGGCGAACCTGCTCGGTCAACCAGGCATCACTGATCCGGCCGGTGTCGTGCAAATCATGGAAAATCCGCTCTAACAGGCTCGAATGCTCGGTTGTGGAGATGCCGCGAAAATCGGGAATGCGGCACACATCCCACAAAAGCCGTATAGATTTCGGGTTGTTAGCCCGGTTTCGCACATCGATACTAGAGGCAAGCTCTTTCAGGGCCAGCACATCATACGCATCGCGGGCACGGGTCAACCATTCATCGCTGGTATGCATTTCCAGCGACCCGATGAGCGCCCCAAGGCTGCCGAATTCTAAACGCCCATTTCGCCAGTGCAATTTCTTGACCGGCGCAAAACGCGAATCGATAATTGCCTCGGCTAAATCTTCGTGTAACGGTCTTGCCTCACCTGTGACGCCAAAAGTGCCATTTTGCGTGTGACGCCCGGCGCGCCCGGCGATTTGCGCCAGCTCGATGGGCATCAAATCGCGCATGCGGCGGCCATCGAATTTGCGGGTCGAGGAAAAGGCCACATGATGGATATCCAGGTTCAGCCCCATGCCGATCGCATCCGTGGCCACCAGATAATCCACATCGCCATTTTGGTACATCTCAACCTGGGCATTGCGGGTGCGCGGGCTTAGCGCCCCCATAACCACCGCAGAGCCGCCTTTCAGGCGCCGCAGGACTTCGGCAATGGCGTAAACATTATCCACCGAAAAGCCGACAATCGCCGAGCGGCTGGGCATGCGGCTGATTTTCTTACTGCCCACATAGGACAGATCGGAAAACCGTTCGCGGCTTTCGAAATGCACATGATCCACCAGCGAATTGATTGCGCCGCGCATGGTCTGGCTGCCCAAAAACATCGTTTGATGCAGACCGCGGGCATTTAACAGCCGGTCGGTGAACACATGGCCTCGTTCGGGATCGGCGCAAAGCTGGATTTCATCAATCGCCACAAAATCCGTGGCCAGCCCCACGGGCATGGCCTCGACGGTGCAGACCCAATATTGCGCCCGCTCGGGAACGATTCGTTCTTCGCCGGTGACAAGGGCCACCACCGACGGGCCGCGCATCGCAACAATTCGGTCATAGACTTCGCGCGCCAAGAGCCGCAGCGGCAAGCCGATCACACCCGTGCGATGGGCTAGCATACGCTCGATGGCGTAATGGGTTTTGCCGGTATTGGTCGGTCCTAAAACCGCCGTCACCCTGCCTGTTTGGGCCATTCCCTGTCCCCGGAAGGGGCGACGTCAAAGCGTGCTGCCGCCCAGTTCCTTTTCAAGCTGCTCGATGGCCTCTCTTACGTTGGCGCGGTGCGGATGTATAGCCTCACTCGCTTTGTATGCCTCAAGGGACAGGGCCTTCTGATCCAGCTCGCGCAAAATCACCGCCAAACCGGTCAAAGCACCGAAATGCTGCGGGTTTAACGCCAGGGTATGGCGCAGATCCTCTAGCGCCGGACCCATTTTCTGCGATTTGTAATAAGCTTCGGCGCGGGCATTCCACGCCTCGGCAAAATCGGGCGCATGATCGATCAAGGCTGTGAAATGCTCGATCGCGGCCTCGGCATCCTCGGCCTCCATAGCGTCGCGCCCGCGTTTGAGCAGTAAATCCATCGCAGGCGAGCCCGAGCGCGACCATTCGCGCCAGATTTTATCCTCCAGCTCACGCCAATTTTCAGTTTCTGGATTAGATAATTGGTCCAAAAGCTCTGAAATGGTCGGAGTTTCCGCTGCTGCGTCAAAAGACGCAACGGCACTCAGGAAAACCAGTATTGCGGATTTGAAAACTGTGCTGACACTTCTCATACTAGTCACCATAACGCGGAAAAAACGAAAGACCATTGGTTTAACACCCATCATGGAGGCGAAATGAGCAAAGTGATCGAAGGCGCCGTCGCGGCCCTGCAAGAAAAACTACCCGAAGGCTTTGACGGAAGCGCTAAATTCGTCATCGAGGATGAAGGTGAAATTGTGGTTGATGGCGGCGGTGTCCGGGCCAGTGATGACGACACGGATGTCACCCTAACCGCCAGCCAAGACACGTTTGAGCAAATGATGGCTGGGGATTTGGACCCAACCAGCGCCTTTATGTCCGGTCGGTTGAAAATCGATGGCGATATGGGCGCGGCGATGAAACTTGGCTCTGCCCTAAGTTAGGGAACGGTTTGGACATAGAGGCTCCTTTCTTTTTTGACGTTACTGAAACTGCGCCGGATACCCGCGCGGCTTGGGTGATGAGTAACGATGGTGTGAAACTCCGTGCCGGTGTTTTAGGCACGGGGCCTTTGGGAACAGTGTTCATTTTCACCGGCCGCACCGAGTATCTGGAAAAATATGGCCCGGTTGGGGCCTATCTTTCGGCGGCGGGCTGGTCGGTGGCCTGTATTGATTGGCGCGGCCAGGGGCTGTCGGATCGGCTGCTGCCTGATCCCGCCCTGGGACATGTGGGCGGCTTCCCGGACTACCAAACCGATGTGGCGGCGCTTGTGGAGTTCGCCGAGCGGGAAAATCTGCCCAAACCTTGGACCATCCTGGCCCATTCCATGGGCGGCTGCATCGCATTGCGAGCTTTGTTGAACGGCTTCCCCGCCGAGGCGGCGCTTTTCACTGGGCCCATGTGGGGGATCAATATTTCGCCCGCTTTGCGCCCTTTGGCGCGGATCCTGCCTAGCCTGGCGGTGAAATTCGGTATGGGCCATTGGCTGGTGCCTTCGACCAAACGCGAAACCTATGTGCTGGTGGCCGATCCCGAGGATAATTTGCTGACCAGCTGCGCTAAGACCTATCGCTGGTTACAAAGCCAGTTACGCAGCCACCCGGAACTAGGCATTGGTGGCCCGACCCTAGAATGGCTGCGTCAAGCGATTATCGAAACCGATGATCTGGCTGCGATTGGCGAATTATCCATTCCAACGCTCACTTTTCTTGGCAGCAAAGAGCAGATCGTTAATGCCGCGCGGATCACTGATTTCACCAGCCGTTGGAGCATTGGGCAGCTGCAAATGGTGGAGGGTGGCCACCACGAAGTGCTGATGGAGCGCGCCCATATCCGCGATAAAGTCCTAGATGACAGCCTAGCTTTTCTGGCCGAAGCCATCCCAGCCCGCAGCGCCTGACTTTGGGCGCTGCTGCGGACCCCTTGCTGCTCTAAGCCGCCCTGCCCCTAGACCACGATCCCGGTAAAGGCATCGCGCAGCGCCGCCGACCAGGCTTGGCTCATTTCCCGGAACACAGGATCATCCGCGTCGATCCGGCGTTCTTCGGTGACTTTCAGCGTATCCGCCTCAATCACCATCAGATCTAGCGGCATCCCCACGGACAGATTCGAGCGCAGGGTCGAATCCATCGACAAAAGCACAGCCTTTTGCGCATCCGCCAGGCTGGTTTCTGGCCGCACAACCCGATCCAAAATCGGTTTGCCATATTTATGCTCGCCGATTTGCAGATAAGGCGTGTCCGATGTCGCCTCGATGAAATTGCCCTCTTGATAGATCAAGAACAGCCGCTGCTCGCCGCCTCTGCGCTGCCCCGCCAATAGCAAACTGGCCGATGCACCATTTTGGCTCATGCGTTCCAGCTTTGACGAAACATCCGCTGTCACATCCGACAGGACCTGGCCGACAATCCGCGCCACATGCAGCATGGAACGAGCTTTGAGGATATTGGTTTCCTCATTGCTATCAGGATCATCCACCGCCTCTTGCAGCACAGCCATAGCCGTTTGCGTCACCGACAGGCTACCTGCGGTCAAGATCGTGATGATCCGCTCGCCCGGCAGTTCAAATGTGAACATCTTGCGGAAACAGGCGATATTATCGAGCCCCGCATTGGTCCGTGTATCGCTGAGCAGCACCAGGCCTGCATTCAGCTTCAACCCTACACAATAGGTCATGGAACACCTCTTCCCCGCGGACCGAATTTGTCGTCCTAAGTCACCCCGCGCGGGATTTACTGCTGAATGGCGTCGACGTCCACCAATACGTCGAGATGTTCATCGCCAAATCCCACCGCCATGCCGCGTAACGGCGCCGCATCAAAGGCGTCGCGCCCAGAACAGAGCCGCACATAGCGTTCATCCGGGCAGCATTCATTAGAGGGATCGAAGCCAACCCAGCCAAGACCCTCAACCCAAATCTCCGCCCAAGCATGACTGGCCTCGCTAAAGACCTCGCCTTCTTCGTCGGTGCTTTCGCCCGTGTCTTCCAGGGTGGAATACATATAGCCCGCCACATAGCGCGCTGGCATATCCAGGACTTGCGCGGCGGAAATCAACACATGCGCATGATCTTGGCACACGCCCTCACCGGCCTCGACCGCCTCTGCCGCTGTTGTATCGCTATTTGTGCTGCCCGGCGTATATTTCACCGCCGCAGCCACCGCCGCACTCAGAGCATGCGCCCGATCCAGAGAGTTTTTCTTATCGATCCCGTCCACTGCATCGGCTGCCAAGGCTTTGATCGCCGCATCAGAGCGAATAAACCGCGTTCCCACCAGATAGGTCAGTGGCGGAGTCTTCTCTTTGTGATTGCGCAGCACACCATTTGTATCGCGGGTTTCCACCTCGCCCGTGACCGTGATGCTCACCTTTTCCACCGGGCCAGGCACGGATAATGTGGTGATCAAATCCCCCGCCCCGTCCAAAAAGCGCGCGCCCATCTGGCCGCCACTGCTTTCGATAGACCAAGACAGGATCCGCTGCGATGCAGATGGCGCCGGTTCCAAGCGAAGGCTTTGCACCATGCGGCGGCGCTCGGGCTCATAGCTATAATGGGTCATGTGGGAAATCTTCAGTCTCATGTCGCCACCCCGCGTAAATAAGACTGGTGCACCAGCCCGCCCAGCTTGGCCACATCTTCTTTGAACCGAGTCAAGAATTCATGCACGCCCTCGTCAAAGATATCGCGCACCCGTGTTTCCATTAGCTCCGCCAGCAATCCACGGGCAAAGCTTTGCGCTTCGGTGCTGCGTTTATAGCCGCGCCCCAAGCGATCCAGGTGATCCACCGCATCTTGGACACAAGCCAGCAAAGAGCGCGGGCATTGCGGATTCAAGATCAGCATATCCAAGATTTTCGACGCGGTGACATCGCCACCATAAGCCCAATGGAAAGACCGGTGCATTTGGGTGGCTCGCAGCACAACCGTCCATTGGTAATTATCCAGCCCCGAGCCCACATAGCCCGCATCCGGCAGCAGCACGTAATATTTCACATCCAAGAAGCGCGCGGTATTATCTGCCCGCTCCAGGGAATAGCCGAGATTGAGGAAATCATGCCCGTCATTGCGTAGCATAGTGCCAATCATCGCCCCCTGGACCAAGGCCGTATGCCGGCTGGTCCATTCGGTTAGCTCGGTGACATCCAGCTCTGAGCGCGCCTGACGCTGAAAACCGCGCATTTCCTGATAGGCCACATTCAGCGCATCCCAAACCGGGCTGGTGATCGCTGTGCGCACAATTCGGGCATTTTCCCGCGCATTTTCCAAGCAGCAGGCCACAGAGGACGGATTTTCCCGGTCAAAGAAAAGATAGGTGACAAGGCTACGCTCATCCGCATCTTTGTATTTCCGGTCAAAGCCTTCGGCCATACCGCTGGCCTGCAGGATGCTTTCCCATTCACTGCGATAGCCTTCGGCCGCATCCGGCATTAGCTGCATTCTTGTTCCGACTTCGCAAAGCCGTGCCATTGTCTCGGCCCGTTCCAGATAACGGGCCAGCCAATAGAGATTATCCGCCGTTCTACTCAGCATTGCCCTATTCCGCCAAAACCCAAGTATCTTTCACGCCGCCGCCCTGAGAGGAATTCACCACCAAAGAGCCTTCGGTCAGCGCCACACGTGTCAGCCCGCCAGGGACCAATTCGACCTGCTCCCCAACCAAGCAGAAAGGCCGCAAATCCACATGGCGTGGCGCGATGCCTTCATTCACAAAAGTCGGACAGGTGGATAGGGCCAAGGTTGGCTGCGCAATATAATTTTCCGGCTTTTCCCGCAGCTTAGCGGCGAACGCCTCGATCTCGCCTTTGGTGGCGCGGGGGCCAATCAACATGCCATAGCCGCCAGAGCCATGCACCTCTTTGACGACGATATCCTCTAGATTTGCCATCACATAGGCATAGTCTTCGGGCTCGCCGCATTTCCAGGTGGGCACATTCTTCAAGATCGGCTCTTCGCCCAGATAGAAGCGCACCATGTCAGGCACATAGGTATAAATCGCCTTATCATCGGCGACGCCCGCCCCAGGGGCCGAAGCAATGGTGATCCCGCCCGAGCGATAGACATTCATCAGCCCCGGCACACCCAGCATACTGTCAGGCCGGAAGCACAGCGGATCGATGAAAGCATCATCAATCCGGCGATAAATCACATCGACCTTTTTCGGGCCTTCGGTCGTGCGCATATAGCAGAAATCGCCATCCACAAACAGATCCGGCGCTTCGACCAGCTCGACCCCCATCAGATCCGCCAAGAAGGAATGTTCGTAATAAGCGCTGTTGAAATGGCCCGGCGTCAGCACGCAAACCGTAGGATCGGATTCGCATTTCTCCGGCGCCACAGAGGCCAAAGTCCGCCGCAGCACGGATGGGTAGTTTTCCACCGGCGCGATACGGTTTTCGCGGAATAGCTGCGGGAACATCCGCATCATGATTTCGCGGTTTTCCAACATATAGCTGACCCCGGAAGGGGTGCGGCAGTTATCTTCGAGCACAAAGAACTCATCCGGCCCGGTGCGCACCAAATCGATGCCGACGATATGGCTAAAGACCCCGCGCGGCGGCATGAAGCCGATCACCGATTTTTCGAAGGCCTCATTGTGATAGACCAGCCGCGCCGGGATGCGCCCGGCCCGCACGATTTCGCCGCGCCCATAGACATCGCAAAGGAAAGCATTCAGCGCCCGCGCCCGCTGTTTGATGCCGCGCTCTAATTTCGCCCATTCATTATGGGTAAAGACGCGGGGGAACATATCGAAGGGGATCAATCGATCCGGGTCTCCACCTTCCCCGTAAACTGCGAAAGTTATGCCGATACGCCGGAACAAGGCTTCGGCTTCGGCTTGTTTTAGGCTGCGCAAATCTGTTGGCATGTCCTTCTGCCAGCCCTCAAGCTGTGCATAAGGGGCACGGATCGCGTCGCCGCTGTACATCTCGTTAAAATATGTCGGTGCCATATGGTCCACTTTTCCCTCACCTCACGATTTGCATGACGATGCGGCGAGGGAAAGGCCGTTTTTCGAGCAGATTGAGCACCCCACCACTAATGCACTAAAATTGAGCACACGCGCATAAATTCAGCGGCGCAAATAATGTCATTCGACATGTTTCTCTGGCCAGAATTTCTTGCCCATTCACATATACTCCGGGCGAATTTCCCCTATATGCAGATGATGGCGAAACCGGTTTTAACCTTTACAGAGCGCGGAATTTACTGCCCAGCGGGGGATTTCTATATCGATCCCTGGCGCCCTGTACCGCGCGCTTTGATCACCCATGGCCATGCGGATCACGCCCGGCCCGGCCATGAAGCTTATCTGTGCACACCCCAAGCAGAGCCAGTTATTCGCCAAAGGCTAGGAAATATTTCCGTTGAAAATCAATCATATGGCGAAGAAATTTCAATTGGGGCGGCGAAGGTCAGCTTTCATCCGGCGGGCCATGTGCCGGGCTCTGCGCAGATCCGGGTGGAGGTCGCGGGCGAGGTTTGGGTTGTCTCGGGCGATTACAAAACCCAAGCCGATGGGCTGAGCGAGCCCTTTGAGCCCGTGCCATGCCATAGTTTTATCAGCGAAACCACTTTCGGGCTGCCGGTCTTCAAATGGGCGCCCCAAAATCAGGTCATGGCGGAAATTAAGAGCTGGTGGGCGCATAATGCCGCAAGGGGAGTGACCAGCTTGCTGGGTGCTTATTCCTTAGGCAAAGCGCAGCGGATTATGGTCGGGCTTGGTGAAACCCAGGCGCCTATCTTGACCCATGGGGCAATTGAAGCACCGACGAAAATCCTGCGAGATCAAGGCTATCCCCTGCCTCCTACCATCCCAGTGACCGCCGATGTCAGCAGCAAAACCCATCCCGGCGCTTTGGTCATCGCGCCGCCTTCGGCCATTGGCTCGGCCTGGGCGAAACGCTTTGGATCGGTCTCCACCGGTTTTGCCAGCGGCTGGATGCAGCTGCGTGGGATCAGGCGACGGCGCGGCGCGGATCGGGGCTTTGTGGTCAGTGATCACGCGGATTGGCCGGGCCTGAATGAAGCAATTGCCGCCACTGGCGCAGAGCGGGTCTTTGTCACCCATGGCTATACTTCTGTGTTTCGCCAATGGCTGGAAAGCCAAGGCTATGACGCCCATGTGGTCAGCACGGAATATAATGGCGAAAGCCTAGATGCAGATGAGGCCAGCGTCAGCGCGCCCTAATTTTGCACTTGGAAACAGGCCCGTAGATGCTCGGCCGCGGCTGCAACCGGGGCAGAGGCCCGCTCCGCCACCATCAAGCCTAGGTGATAATCCGGCAAAGGCGGCAGGCCCAGCTCGTCGGGGGCTTCGATAATATCCTCGCCAATTGAGGCCTCAGACAAAGGCGCCACCGCCAAATCCGCGAGAACCGCCGCGCGTTGCCCAGAGGTATGGCCGCTTTGAAAGGCAATCCGCCAAGGGATCCCGGCCTGGCGCAACGCCGACAGCCCCGCCTCGCGCCAGGCACAGCCTTCATCCCAGACCGAAACCGGCAAAGGCCGCCGCGTAGGCGCCGTCCCGCCCCGACGCATGGCCCAGATCAACCGCTCTTGGAAGACCGGCTCGATCCGCGCATCTCCTTGGGGCGGAAGGGTCACCAGGGCCAGGTCCAATCGCCCCTCGGCCAGATGCTTCATCATGATCGGCGTGTCCTCGACCATAGCATTGACCACTACGCCTGGATGGCTTTTCGCAAATCGCTGCAACATTTGCGGCAAATAGCGGTCGGCCACATTATCCACCGCGCCCAGCCGCACCACGCCCACCATCTCGGGCTGCGCAAACCGTGCCAAAGCTTCGCGATTCATTTCCAGCATGCGCCGGGCATGGGCAATTAAGAATTCCCCATCCGCAGTGAGCCGAACCGAGCGGCTATCGCGCAGAAAAACCGGACGATCTAGCAAAGATTCGACCTTTTTCACCTGAAGCGACACAGCCGAGGGCGTGCGCCCCACCTGCGCTGCCGCCGCCGAAAACGACCCGGTTTCCGCAATAGAGACAAGGGTTTGCAAGACATCCAAATCCAGCATGGGGACTTTGGGCAGGCTGGGTGCATTCATGGCAAAATCCTTGGTTGAGAAAAACTCACAAGTGTGGCGAGATCTATTTATTTGATTAACGTAAGCTCTTCTGACACTCAAGCCCCATCGCAACCGCCGCCATTTAGCGTCACTTCAGGAAAGGGCCCGTCATGCAGAATTTTCCCGCGTCACCTCAAAACGCCACCCTATTGACGGTGCTTCGTCTTTGGTGGAGCCGCAGGCAAATCGAGGCACGCCGCCGTCATGCTTTGGCCCAGCTTGCAGGGCTTAGCCAGGACCAGCTAGAGGATCTGGGCTATCCGCGCCTAAGCTTTGGGGTGGGCGATCAGTCCCGCGCCGCGCTTTGGCTGTCGGCACTGCCTTGGATGCGCCGCTCTCTCTAACCCCTCGCCGCCGGGGCGAAACCTGCTATGTGCTGAGCATGCAGCGTTTTGCCCAGCTTTTCGACGAACTTGACCAGACCACCAAAACCAACCGCAAGGTTGAGATTATGGCCGCCTATTTTCGGGACGCACCGGAGGCGGATAAGCTTTGGACCATTGCGCTATTTTCTGGGCGACGTCCGAAACGTGTGATCACAACCGCCCGGCTGCGTGATTGGGCGGCGGAGCAGGCCCAGCTGCCGGGCTGGCTATTTGAAGAAAGCTATTCGGTGGTGGGGGATTTGGCGGAAACCATAGCCTTAGTCTTGCCGCCGCCCCAGCAACATAGCGACAAGCCGCTCAGCAACTGGATCACTTGGCTCATTAGCCTAGGGGCGGAACCGGAAGACAGCCGCAAAACCGCGATCCTAAAGGCCTGGGATGGGCTCGCCCCGCGCGAAAGGCTGGTCTTTAACAAATTGCTGACCGGCGGCTTTCGGATCGGGATTAGCCAGACCTTGATGACCCGCGCCCTGGCCCAGGCCACAGGGATTGACCAAGCCGCCCTGACCCATCGGCTGATGGGCGATTGGACACCGGACAGTGTCAGTTATGACGATCTGCTTTTTGGCGAGGATCCCGCCGCCGATCTGTCCCGCCCCTACCCTTTCTATCTGGCGCATCAGCTAGAAGACCCCGCCCGAGAGCTGGGCTCGCCGAGAGAATGGTGCGTAGAATGGAAATGGGACGGCATCCGGGCGCAGTTGATCCGACGTGGCGGCGATCTTTCGATTTGGAGCCGGGGTGAGGATCTGATTACGCCGCGCTTCCCAGAACTTCGCGCCACGCTTGACCATCTGCCCGATGGCTGCGTGCTGGATGGGGAATTGCTGGCCTGGGATTTCGACCGCGATCAGCCCATGGGTTTTAGCGATCTGCAAAAGCGGCTGGGACGCAAAACCGTGCCGAAAAAACTGCTCAGCCAAGGACCCTGCATTTTGCGGGCTTATGATCTGCTAGAGGCGGAGGGCGAGGATTGGCGCCCCCGCCCCCTGCGCGCGCGTCGGGCCAAGCTGGAAGAGATCCTCGCAGCAACCCCGCCCGAGGCAAATTTGCGCCTGTCGCCGCAAGTCGCCTTTGCCGATTGGGCCGAGCTAGAGGATCTCCGCGCCCGCGCCCGCGATTTCGGTGCCGAGGGCTTTATGCTCAAACGCTGGGACAGCCCCTATCAGGCCGGGCGCAAAAAGGGTGATTGGTGGAAATGGAAAACCGCGCCTTTGGTGGTGGATGCGGTGATGATCTATGCCCAGGCCGGTCATGGACGCCGCGCGAACCTCTATACAGATTTCACCTTTGCCGCTTGGGATGGCGAGGCTTTGGTGCCCTTTACCAAGGCCTATTCCGGGCTGACTGACGCGGAATTTAGCGAAATCTCGGCCTGGGTGCGCAAAAACACTCTCGAACGCTTTGGCCCTGTGCGCCGCGTGCCGCCTGAACTGGTGTTTGAGATCGCCTTTGAAGGCATCCAAGCCAGCACTCGCCACAAATCGGGCCTGGCCTTGCGATTCCCGCGCATGAGCCGTTGGCGCAAGGATAAACCAGCGGCAGAGGCCAATTCCCTAGACGATCTTAAAGAGATGCTCGCCCTCTATGGCTAGCTGGCCCTTGTAGCCCCACCCCCCGCATGCCTATGTGAGCCGGAACACGCAATTTCCGGAGGTCCCATGCGCCTAAATCAGCCCGTTTTCGATGCCGCCCCATCCCAAGGCTCTGATGGTTTCGGGAATTTGCCCGAATGGGATCTGACCGATCTTTACCCCGCCCCGGATGCGCCTGAGCTGACCAGCGATCTAGAGGCGCTGGCCAAGGCCTGTGATAGCTTTGCCGCCGATTATACCGGCAAATTGGCGACACTTGATGCGGCGGGCCTGCTCGAAGCGGTGCAGCGCTATGAAACCATTTCATCTCTGGCTGGGCGGGTTATGTCCTTTGCCAGGCTGCGCCAGGCCCAAGAAGTCACGGATGCGGCGCGCGGCAAATTCCTGTCTGATTGCCAAGAAGCGGTGACCAATGCCACCACCCAGCTGGTCTTTTGGTCGCTAGAACTGAACCGGCTCGAAGATGACGCGCTGGATGCGATGCTCGCCGAAAATGCCGAGCTGGGCCGCTATAAGCCAATGTTTGACCGGCTGCGCGCCATGCGCCCCTATCAGCTCTCCGATGAGCTAGAGCAATTCTTGCATGATCAATCTGCCGTGGGTGCCTCGGCCTGGAACCAGCTTTTCGACGAAACCTTGGCCGGGCTGGTTTTCACGGTGGATGGCGAAGAGCTAAATCTTGAAGCCACGCTCAATCTGCTGACCGAGCAAGACCGCGCCAAGCGCGAAGCCGCCGCCCATGAGCTGGCCCGTGTCTTTGGCGAGAATGCAAAGATTTTCTCTCGGGTGCATAACACGCTCGCCAAGGAAAAAGAGATCAAGGATCGCTGGCGCAAAATGCCCAGCCCGCAAATGGGCCGCCACCTGTCCAATGATGTGGAGCCAGAGGTTGTGCAGGCGCTGCGCGATGCGGTTGTCGCGGCCTATCCAAAGCTGTCGCATCGCTACTATGCGCTCAAAGCCAAATGGCTGGGGCTGGACCAGCTGGAAATCTGGGATCGCAACGCGCCGCTACCCTTAGAAGACGACCGGGTGATCGGCTGGTCGGATGCGCAAAATATGGTGCTTGACGCATATGGCACTTTTGATCCGAAAATGGCGGAGATCGCTCAGCCGTTCTTTGACAAAGGCTGGATCGATGCGGGCGTAAAACCAGGCAAAGCGCCGGGTGCTTTCGCTCATCCCACAGTGGTGGATGTGCATCCTTATGTGATGCTCAATTATCTGGGCAAACCGCGCGATGTGATGACTTTGGCCCATGAGCTGGGCCATGGGGTGCACCAAGTCTTGGCTGCGGATCAGGGCGAGCTTTTGGCTGATACGCCGCTGACCCTAGCTGAAACCGCAAGTGTCTTTGGCGAGATGCTGACCTTCCGGGCACTGCTGGACAAGGCCGAGACCCAAGAGCAGCGCAAAACTCTGCTGGCGGGCAAAGTCGAAGACATGATCAATACGGTCGTGCGCCAGATCGCGTTCTATGATTTCGAATGCAAGCTCCATGCGGCCCGCGCCGAAGGGGAGCTAACCCCGGATGACATCAATGCGCTTTGGATGAGTGTGCAGGCGGAGAGCCTCGGGCCAGTGTTCAATTTCATGGACGGCTATGAATATTTCTGGGCTTATATCCCGCATTTTGTCCATTCTCCCTTCTATGTCTATGCTTATGCCTTCGGGGATGGTCTCGTGAACGCGCTTTACGCGGTCTATGAACAAGGCGATGCAGACTTCCAGGCGAAGTATTTCGACATGCTCAAAGCGGGTGGCTCTAAGCATCACAAAGACCTACTGGCACCCTTTGGCCTTGATGCCGCCGACCCGGCTTTCTGGGATCAGGGGCTATCGATGATCTCGGGCATGATCGATGAGCTAGAGGCGATGGATAGCTAAGCGGTTAACACTTTCTCACATCCACGCGACTTCGCGGGGCGGCCGCTACCGCCCCCCAACTTCAAGCCGTATCTCAGATCCATAGCCAAAAGGATCTGAGCATGACCGACACCCTGCATGACACTGTCAAAACCTATTACGGCGAAACCCTGACCAGCAGCGCCGATCTTCAAACGAATGCCTGCTGCGATATGAGCGCCCCACCGGCAGAGGTGAAAGCGCTGTTGGACAAAATCCATCCCGATGTGCGCGATCGCTATTATGGCTGCGGGCTTTTGGCGCCGGCGGCTTTGCGCGGGGCGCGGGTGCTCGATCTGGGCTGTGGTGCTGGGCAAGATGTTTATGCTTTAGCGCAGATGGTCGGGCCTGAGGGCCATGTGACCGGGGTCGATATGACCGAGGCCCAGCTTGCCGTGGCGCGCGGCACCGAAGATTGGCATCGGCAAAGCTTTGGCTATGACGCCTCCAATGTGCGCTTTATCGAGGGCTATCTAGAGGATCTGGCAGCGCTAAATCTTGAACCCGGCTCTTTCGATGTGATCGTTTCAAATTGCGTGATCAATCTGACCGCGGATAAGGGCGCAGTTTTTGCCGGGGCGCATCACTTACTGCGCGAGGGCGGAGAGATCTATTTCTCCGATGTTTATGCGGATCGCCGCTTGCCGGAGGCGCTGAAAGCCGATCCAGAGCTTTGGGGCGAATGCCTGTCTGGGGCGCTTTACAGCCGCGATTTCCTGCAGCTCGCGCGAGAGGCCGGATTTACCCATCCCTTGCGGGTCAGCTCGCGACCCTTTGAGGTGACCTCCGGCGCTTTGGCAGACAAGCTTGGCGCAGCTCGCTTCGTGTCAGAGACTTGGCGGCTCTTTAAGCACCCCGAGCTAGAGGCAGAGGCCGAAGATTACGGCGATCAGGCGCGCTATTTGGGCGGGGCTGATGGGGCTGAAACGGTTTTGGAGCTGGAGGAAAGCCTTCACCTGACCAAGGGAGAGCCGCAAGCCATCAGCCGCAATATGGCCAAGATCCTGGCAAATTCCCGCTTCGCGCCTTTTGTGGACATCATTCCTGGCGGGCA
Source organism: Mangrovicoccus sp. (assembly GCA_049603835.1). Lineage (GTDB taxonomy): Bacteria > Pseudomonadota > Alphaproteobacteria > Rhodobacterales > Rhodobacteraceae > Mangrovicoccus. The sequence continues at coordinate 32,030 of JBMYSZ010000012.1, read as the reverse complement.
AAACCACCGGGGCGGTTTTAGCGCTGGCCCGGTGGTAGCTCCCAGCGACAGCCCCAGCAAAAGCGGCTGCTGCGGCTAACCCCTTGAATGTGTTGATATCTCACCCTTCAAACAGCGAAGGGTGAGGCATGTCTAATGATATGCACTGGCGGCGTAGATTTCGTAGGATGGGCAATTTGCCCATCTTTGCTCCGCTTTATCCCGGTTTACAGGCCCCAGCCGGTCCCGCCCTAGCCGCGCAAGCGCTTCCACATTGCTTCGCCCGCAAGCACCACTCCGAACCCCGTGGCTGATGCGGCGACAATGCTTGGGCCGGTTGGGCTGTCGAATGTCCAGCTTAGCCAGATCCCCGCCAAACAAGCCCCAAGCCCCAGCAAAGTTGCGAGCACCGCCATGGCTTCGGGGCTGCGGGTCAGGCTGCGCGCGGTCGAGGCCGGAATGATCAGCAAAGCCCCAATCAGCAAAGCCCCCACAACCTTGATCGCCACTGCCACCGCCAAAGCCAGCGCCACCAGCAGCAGTATTTCCGTGCGTTTTGCATTCACATCATGGGCTTGGGCCAGATCCGCGCCAACAGTCACGGTCAGCAAATTCTGCCATTGCCAGATCAACAGGCCCAGCACCAAAACCGCCCCGCCCCAAATCAGCGCGATATCTTGTTCGCCCACGGCCAAGACATCGCCAAAGAGATAGGCTTCTAGATCCAAAGGCGGGCCCGGCACCCAAGCCGAGACCAACACCCCAAAAGCCAGCGCTCCATGGGCCAGCACACCCAGCACCGTATCCCCGGCCCGCTGGCGTCCCGCCGCAGTTCCCACCGCAAAGGCCATGGCCAAAGCCGCGATTAGAACGCCCAGCTCAACCGCAGAATGCAAAATCAGGGACAGCGCCACTCCCAGCAAAGCCGCATGCGCCGTGGCATCGCTGAAATAAGCCATACGGCGCCACACGACGAAACAGCCCAAAGGCCCCGCCGCCAAAGCAACCCCCGAGGCGGCCAAAGCGGCGCGGATTAAGAATGGGTCGAATTGCACGCCGCATCTCCGTCATGGCGGTGGTCATGGTGATGGCGATAAAGCGCCAAAGCGCCGCTAGAGCCTCGGCCAAAGAGCGCGCGATATTCCGGCGCCGAGGCCACCGCATCCGGCGCGCCTTCACAGCAAATATGGCCATTGAGGCAAATCACCCGATCCGAGGCGCTCATCACCACATGCAGATCATGGCTGACCATAAGCACCGCGCAGCCGGTTTCATCCCGCACCGCTTCTAGGCGCAGATAGAATTCTGCCGCGCCGGGCTGGTCCAAGGCTTGGGTCGGCTCATCCAGGATCAAAACCTGCGGCTTATCCAAAAGCGCGCGGGCCAAAAGCACCCGCTGCTTTTGCCCCCCCGACAGATCCGCCACAGCGCGCCCGGCCAAATCCCCGGCACCTGCCTGTTCCAGCGCAGTTTGGATTTGCAGTTTCGGGTGCCATTTCGGCAGCCGCATCAGACGCATCACGCTTAGCGGAAAGGTCGGGTCCAGGCTAAGACTTTGCGGCACATAGCCAATGCGCAGATCCTCGCGCCGGGCGATCTGCCCCGCCGCCGGGGTCACCAGCCCCAAAATGGCCCGCAGCAGCGTAGATTTGCCCGACCCGTTTGGGCCCACAATCGTGACGATTTCTCCGTGACCCAGACGCAAATTCACATTATGCAGCACATCGCGGCCACCCAGTCGCACCGAGAGACCGGTTACATCCACTAGATTTTGGTTCACTCGGGCATCGCCTCTTGGCAATTGGGGCATAGGCCTTCGGCTTCGATGATCTGCCGCTCTAGCTGAAATCCAAGCGCCTCAGCCGCCGCAGTCAAAGCCGCTTGCGGGACTTCCGCACTACCCTCTGACACGGCGCGACATTCGCGGCATACCATCAAAAGCGGCGTATGCGGCGTGGTCGCGTGATGGCAAGCCACATAAGCATTGAGCCGCTCGATCCGATGTACCAGCCCTTCGGCCATCAGAAAATCCAGCGCGCGATAAACCACTGGTGGTTTAGAGCCCAGCCCATCCACCGCCAGTCTTTCAAGCAAGTCATAAGCCCCCATCGCCACATGGCTTTCGCATAACAATTCCAGCACCCGCCGCCGCACCGGGGTTAGGCGCTTGCCGCGCTCAGCACATAAGGTTTCCGCCGCAGATAGGGCGGAACTGGCGCAGGCCGTGTGGTCATGCTCGTGAAAAGCGAGGCCAGCCTCGCTTGCAGGGATATCAGAAGGGGCGGTCAAAGGCGCAGCCTCATATTACGACGTTATCGGATAACATAGCTGGGGTGTTAAGCTTTGGCCAGTCCCCGATTTCGCCTCCAAATGGAGCCCGAACAAAAACCGCCAAACGAGCCCCGAACCAGACCCCTCAGAAAGCCGTGAATTCTTAGTTAACCGCTACGGATAAATATTCGTTTTAAGTCGATTAAAACCACGCGCTTGGCTCACCCGGCTGCTTGACGCCCGCCATGGGCTAGGCTACCCAATGGGTCACAGCGCGGGTATGGTGTAATGGTAGCGCCCTAGCCTTCCAAGCTAGTCGTGCGGGTTCGATTCCCGCTACCCGCTCCAAATGCTGCCCCTTGCGAAAGTTCGGCCCATGCCCGACCAAGATCCAGCGCAGCGCATCACCTCCTATATCCTCTGTACCAGCCCCCGTAGCGGCAGCACTTTGCTCTGCCATCTTTTGCGGACAAGCGGCGTGGCTGGGCGGCCCGGCTCGCTGTTTCATGAGCCGTCTCTCACCGCTTGGTGCGCGGTTTACGGGTTAGAGCCAGGCGATTTCCCCAATGAGCCCAGCCTTTTGCAAGCGATCCTTGCGCGCGCCATTGCCAAGGGCGAAGCGGGCACCGGGGTGTTTGGGCTTCGCCTACAGCGCGGTAGTTTTGGGTTCTTCATGGCGCAGCTCACGCGGCTTTACCCCGGCCTTGCCACGGACCGGCAGCGGATCGAGGCGGCTTTTGGGCCAGTGCTTTTCATCCATCTCAGCCGCGCCGATAAGCTGGCCCAGGCTGTATCGCGCGTGATCGCGGAGCAAACCGGGCTGTGGCACCGGCATGCAGATGGGCGCGAGCTAGAGCGTCTCGCCCCGCCGCAAGCCCCGGTTTACGACCCAAAACCCATTGCTCGGCATATGCAAGACTTGACCAATCTAGAGGCCGAATGGCAGGCCTGGTTTGCCCGCGAAGAGATAACGCCGCTGCGCCTAAGCTATGAAGCGCTCTCGGAAAATCCCCAAGCCTGCCTTGGCCATGTTCTAGGCGCATTGGGGCAAGATCCGGCATCGGCGGCGACTATCCCGACCCCCACCGCTAAGCTCGCCGATCAGATTAGCGCCGACTGGATCGCCCGATTTCGCGCAGATCACCCAAGAGCTTAGGGCCAAGCGATTTGCCCACCGCTCAGGGGCTGTGACACGCCGGTGGTTGCCGGGCCGCTGATCGCCAGGCCCCGCGCCGCGCGCACGGCCATATAGGCAAAGGCCTGGGCCTCTAACATATCGCCATCAAGCCCTACCGCCTCGACCGGCGCGACCGGGCATGGCAAAAGCGCCGCGAGATCACCCATCATCGTGCGGTTATGCCGCCCGCCGCCTGTCACATAGAGCGCCGAGGGCGGGGATGGGCACCAGGCCACCGCCTTTTCCACCGCCGCAGCCGCCGCATAAACCAATGTCGCCGCCGCATCCGCATCGGGCAAGCCGCCCACGGCCTCCCCCAACCTTACGAAAGCGTCTCGGTCCAGGCTTTTGGGCGGGCGCCGGGTGAAAAAGCGGTCAGCCAAGAAATCTTCGACCACCGATTGCAGCACAGTACCCGCCCCGGCCAAAGCGCCATCTTGATCCACAGACAGCCCAAGGCGGCGCTGCATCAGGTCATTCACCGGGGCATTGGCCGGCCCAGTATCAAAGGCCAGCAAAGCGCCGGGGGCGAAGGGGTCTTCGGCCAGGGGATTGACCCAAGTGATATTGCCCACCCCGCCCATATTGAGAAACGCCACTGGCTCGCTCGCACCGATATAGCGCGCCAAGGCCCAGTGATAGACCGGGGCGAGCGGCGCGCCCTCCCCACCGGCGGCCACATCCGCGCTGCGGAAGTCCCAGACCAGAGGCAGGCCAAGCTGAGCCGCCAGCTCTGGCCCCGCCCCGGTTTGATGCGTGCCTCGGCCTTTGGGCTCATGCGCCAAAGTTTGGCCGTGGATCCCGGCGATCTCTGCGCCTTCTAGCTGAGCCAGCGCCTCAAGATGCGCCGCAGCGACCACCGCCGCGGCCTCGGCCACCCCAGCCTCGCCCGGCCATTTCCCCAAAGCCGCGCGCAGCAAATCCCGCTCGCCCTCGCTATAGGGGCGGTAGAGCGTATCGCCAAACGCCTCGATGCTGACCCCATCGGTCAAAAGCAGCGCCGCATCCACCCCGTCAAGCGATGTGCCCGACATGGTTCCCACGGCCCAAACCGCAGCTTGCTGCAGGCTCTTCCCCTCGTCCATGACTTCTCCTATACCGCCCTGGTTGCCCATAAGAGCTAGACCAATGACCTACCATCCCAAATCCGACTTCCTCAATGTGATGCAAGAGCGTGGTTTTTTGGCCGATTGCACCGATATGCAAGGCCTAGACGATGCCCTAACCTCTGGCGTTGTGACAGCTTATATCGGCTATGACGCTACGGCGGCTTCGCTCCATGTGGGGCATTTGCTGAATATTATGATGCTGCGCTGGTTGCAGAAAACCGGCCATCGCCCGATCACGCTCATGGGCGGTGGGACCACGAAAGTCGGCGATCCCTCTTTCCGCTCGGATGAGCGCCCGCTTTTGGGGCCCGAGCAGATCGACGCCAATATCGCTGGCATGCAAAAGGTTTTCGCCCGTTATCTGGACTATTCCGACGACGCGGCGCGGATGATGAATAATGCCGAATGGCTGGACGAGCTGAATTACCTAGAATTCCTACGCGATATTGGCCGGCATTTCTCGGTCAACCGGATGCTGTCTTTCGAGTCCGTCAAATCGCGCCTGGACCGTGAACAGAGCCTAAGCTTCCTTGAGTTCAACTATATGATCTTGCAGGCTTATGACTTCCTAGAGCTGAACCGCCGCTATGGCTGTGTGTTGCAGATGGGTGGCTCGGATCAATGGGGCAATATCGTCAATGGGATCGATCTGACCCGGCGGGTGTTGGATCATGAAATCTATGGCCTGACCTCGCCCTTGCTGACAACCTCTGACGGCAAGAAAATGGGCAAATCCCAGGGCGGCGCGGTCTGGCTGAATGGCGAGATGCTGAGCCCTTATGAGTTCTGGCAATTCTGGCGCAACACGACTGACGCGGATGTGGGCCGGTTCCTGAAGCTTTACACAGAGCTGCCAGTCGCCGAATGTGAACGGCTTGGTGCGCTGCAAGGCTCGGAAATCAACGAGGGCAAAATCCGCCTGGCCAATGAGGTGACCACGCTTTTGCATGGGGCAGAAGCGGCGGCGGCGGCAGAGGCCACGGCGCGCGAAGTCTTTGAAAAAGGTGGGGTTGGCGATGATTTGCCGACGGTGACCTTGACCGCCGAAGAGCTGGGCGATGGCATTTCTGTGGTGCAGTTGATCGTGAAAACCGGCCTGGCGAAATCCGGCAAAGAGGCCAAGCGCTTGATCGCCGATAATGGCGCCAAACTCGATGATGCGCCGCTGACCGATGCGGGGCTGATCCTTGACGCGGCGGCTTTGGCGAGCCCGATCAAGCTAAGCGCCGGGAAAAAGCGCCATGCTTTGGTGACTTTGGCTGACTAAAACAGGCGGCCCCTCCGCTGCGGGGGGCTACCATATGAGGCGCCATAAGAGCTCGCCCAATCCTAAAACCACGCCCACCGGAACGGCAATGTAAAACGCCGCGAGAAACGCCCCCCAAAAGGTGACGCGCGGCGCGGATATATGGGGAAGTGATCTGGTATTGGCTGTCGCTTTCATAGCACTTGTTAACCCCATTTTAGGTAAGCAAGGGGTTAACAGGATATATGCAAGTCACCTGGTCCGACACCCCGCCCTCGCTTCCCCAGCAGTTGCCCTGCCCGATGCAGCAGCACCCGGCTTATGGTCAGGCCTGTGCGCAGCTGGGGGCAACACCGCTTTGGGCGCGGATCCATCGCGGCGGCGAATGTTTGGCTTTTGCGCAGCTTCTCAGTCAGCGGGTCGGCGGGATCTGCGGCGGGGCTTTGATGGGGCGCGGTCCCTTTCTGACCCATGTGATGAGCCCGGCGGAGCAGGCGGAAATACGCCAGGCCCTGTGGCAGTCACTGCCCGTGACAGGGCTGAAATTTATGATCGACGGGGCAGAGCATCCCCATGATACGCCGGGTTTTTTGCAGATCATGTCACCGCAAAGCCGCGCTATTTTGCCGATTTGCCCCGATGCGCAAAGCCAAGAGCAGCGCATGCATCCCAAATACCGCGCCGCTTTGAAAAAAGGTCTGGCTGGTCCGCTGAAACTGACCCAAGAGCGGTTTTGCGACAAGCAGCATCGCTGGCTTTTGGCGGCAGAGCAGATGCAGCGGCAAGAGCGGCGCTATCGCAATTTGCCAACGGGCTTTCCCACCGCTTGGGCCAAGGCGGCGCCGGGCAGCGCGCATGTCTTTGCCGCTTATCTGCGCGGCTTGCCGATAGCGGGAATTTTGGTGCTGCGCCATGGGGCCTCGGCCAGCTATCTGTTGGGATGGAGCGGGCCTTTGGGTCGCTTGCATCATGCCCATGCGGTGCTGATCTGGCAGGCGACCACTTGGCTGCGCAATGCGGCCGGTCAAAGCCTTGATCTCGGGGCGATTGATACTGAAAGCACTGCCGCCACCGGACTAAGCCGGTTTAAACTGCGTGGCGGCGCCGAAGCGGTACAACTGGGCGGCACTTATCTGCGTGGGCCTGCCACTAGGTTGTTCTGGAAATTGGCAGCGCGGCAAAGTCAAACCGAGCCAAGCCACACCAACCGGGGCCAAACCAACCGGGCGGAGGGTCTTGGCCTTGCGGTTAATCGATAACTTTCACGGTTTCCATGCGATCGGGCCAGCCATAGACCTCGCCATTTTCGCCCTCGCCAATTTTGATCTGGTCAATCAATTCCATACCAGAGGTGACCCGCCCAACCGCAGTATATTCACCAACCAGCTCATCAGTATCCACGAGCAAAATAAAGAACTGGCTATCAGCGGTATCAAGCCCTTCGCGACGCGCCATGCCAACAACACCGCGTTGGAATAAAACATCCGACAGCTCCAGCTCTAGCAGGCCTAAATCAGACCCTCCCTTCCCTGTCATAGACATGTTCAGATTGCGGTGAAAATTGCCGTAGACGATATCCCCGGTTTGAGCAAAATTCCCTTCGATCACCCGATGAAACACGACCCCATCATATTTGCCCTCACGGGCCAGGGTTACGATCCGCTCCACATGATTGGGCGCGGAGTTTTGGAAAAGATCGATGGTCACCTCGCCTTCAACCTCGCCCGCTAGGGTAATTTCCAGCCCAATTGCCTGTGCTTGGCCCGCCAAAATGGCCATCATGCCCCAAAGCGAAAAGATATGTTTCAATTCAGTTTCCTCTCCCGAAGATGCATATGCCTTTGAGATTTCGGCCACTTCCCGGCGGCGGCTGACACCCGCGCCAAAATCTGCTGCTACCCCTCGCTTTGCTGAATAAGGGCAAAGTTAATAAAATTTGGTGAATTCTGATATTTGCGGGCGGGATCGGATCAGGTCCAACTAGCCGAGGATAGGCCACGAAAAAGGCGGCCCGGCTTTTGCCGAACCGCCTTTGAGCTTTCGCAAAAAGATTTGCTTTGGCTTAGTCGGTAACGATGACGCTGGACATGCGGTCGGGATCACCGATCACTGCCCCATTGCCGCCCGTGCCGCGTTTGATATCGTCAACAACCTCCATGCCCGAGATCACCTTGCCCACCACCGTATATTGGCCGTTCAGATGCGGCGCCGGGGCAAACATGATGAAAAACTGGCTATTGGCCGAATTCGGATTGCGCGAACGCGCCATACCGATGATCCCGCGATCATAGGGAATATTCGAGAATTCAGCTTTCAGATCAGGATACTGAGACCCGCCAGTGCCCGCGCGTCCCATATTCAGACCATCGGCGGTATCGCCGAATTCCACATCCCCAGTCTGAGCCATAAAGCCGTCAATCACCCGGTGGAACACCACATTATCATAGGCCCCCTCAGCGGCCAATTTGGTGATCTGCTCCACATGGGCCGGGGCCGTGTCTTCGAAAAGATCCACGACCACCTTGCCATTGGCTTCACCCGCAATGGTGATTTCCAAACCGGTCGCCCCGGCAGGGCCCGCCAAAAGCGCCAATGCGCAAAGAAGCTTACGCATCTGCCGCGACCTTTACGCTGATCATGCGGTCCGGCTCCGCTGGCGGCTCGCCGCGGACAATCGCATCCACATGATCCATGCCATCGATCACCCGGCCATAAACGGTGTATTGGCCATTGAGGAAATGATTATCCGCGAAATTGATGAAGAATTGCGAATTCGCGCTATTAGGGGCCTGAGCCCGCGCCGCACCCAATGTGCCGCGATCATGGGGCAGTTTGGAAAACTCTGCTGGCAGGTTTTCCAGATCCGAACCGCCAGTGCCTGCGCGGCGCAGATTGAAGTCGCCTTCCATATTGCCATGCTGCACATCACCGGTTTGCGCCATGAACCCATCGATCACCCGGTGAAAGCACACATTGTCATAGGCACCCGAACGAGCCAGAGTTTTCATCCGCTCCACATGTTTCGGTGCCACATCTGGCAATAGCTCGATGGTGACCGGGCCGCCTTTCAGCTCGATGATGATGGTGTTTTCAGGATCTTTGATCTCAGCCATTGCGGGCTCCCCTTTTTTACCTGGCGCGGACCCTAGGGCGAAGGGTCGCAAAGGAAAAGAAGAAACACCCTTTCCAATTGACGGAAAGGGGCGGATTTGGGCATGGCTCACGCATCAGTGTATTCTTGGTAAGGAGTTGGACGCGTGGCCTGGAAATCCCTGGACGAGATGGAGCTGGACGGGAAAACCGTTCTCACCCGTGTAGATATCAATGTACCGGTCGCCGATGGTCAAGTGACCGATGCCACTCGGATCGAGCGTATTAAGCCGACAATCGACGATATTATCGCAAAAGGCGGCAAACCGGTGCTGCTGGCGCATTTTGGCCGCCCCAAAGGTAAGGTCGTGCCAGAGATGTCGCTAAAGATCACCCTGCCCTGTCTGCAAGAGGTGCTGGGCCGCGAGATTTCCTTTGTCGAGACACCGTCGCGCGAGGCGCTGGACGCATTGCCGCAGGACGGAGTTGTGCTGGTGGAAAACACCCGCTTTGCCGCTGGCGAAGAGAAAAACGACCCGGATATGGCAAAATTCCTGGCGTCGCTGGGGGATGTTTATTGCAATGACGCCTTTTCGGCTGCGCATCGGGCGCATGCTTCGACCGAAGGTGTCGCACATCACCTGCCCTCTTGTGCGGGGCGTTTGATGCAAGCCGAGCTGGAGGCGCTCGAGGGCGCGCTTGGCAAACCGATCCGCCCGGTCTGTGCTGTGGTTGGTGGGGCGAAAGTGTCCACCAAGCTTGATCTGCTGGGCAATCTGGTGGCCAAGGTGGATATGCTGGTGATCGGCGGCGGTATGGCCAATACATTCCTGGCGGCGGGCGGCGTCGATGTTGGCAACTCGCTGTGTGAACATGATATGGCCGACACGGCCCGCGAGATCATGGCCAAAGCGGCAGAGGCCGGCTGCAAAATCGTTCTGCCCACCGATATCGTCGTGGCCCGCGAATTCAAGGCAGGCGCTGAAAATGAAACCGTGGCTGTGGATGCCTGCCCAGCGGATGCGATGATCCTTGATGCTGGCCCCGACACTATCAAAGAGGTCGAAGCGGCTCTGGCCGAGGCGAAAACCGTGATCTGGAACGGCCCGCTTGGCGCCTTTGAGATCGCGCCTTTCGACACGGCGACCAATGCAGCGGCAGCCTTCGCCGCAGAGCGCTCCGCAGCGGGGGAATTGACCTCGGTTGCAGGTGGCGGCGACACGGTTGCAGCGCTGAACAAATCCGGCTCTGCCGAGAAGTTCACCTATATCTCGACCGCGGGCGGCGCCTTCCTAGAATGGATGGAAGGCAAAACCCTGCCAGGCGTCGCAGCCCTGGGCTAAGAAAAAACCCTGAGCGGCGCTTTGCCGCTCAGATTCACCGTTTTTCGCCACAAAACAGCGACAAAGCTACGCTAAACCCCATCTCAGCGTTGCTAAAGCACTGTTTCCGCCTTAGCGACACAGGCAGTACCCGTAGCCTCCACGAAGGACAGTATTTATGAAAACGACCCGTATCGTTCAAAACATCCTCAAGAATTACGAAGGGGAGACCCCCGGTGTAAAAGGCAAGCTGTGCCAGATGCTGATGCATGGCAAGCTGGGCGGCACCGGCAAGATGATCATCCTGCCAGTTGACCAGGGTTTTGAACATGGTCCGGCGCGCAGCTTTGCTCCGAACCCGGAAGGCTACGACCCGCATTACCACTACCAGCTGGCTGTTGATGCTGGCCTGAATGCTTACGCCGCGCCACTTGGCCCGCTGGAAGCAGGCGCCGATACTTTCGCCGGTCAGATCCCGACCATCCTGAAAGTGAACTCGGCAAACTCGCTGATGTCTGGCACGGCTGGCAAAAACCAAGCGATCACCGCTTCGGTTGATGATGCGCTGCGTCTGGGCTGTGCGGCGATCGGCTTCACCATCTATCCGGGCTCTGACTGCGCCATCGACATGTTCGAAGAAATCGTTGAGATGCGCAAAGAAGCCGCTGCCAAAGGCATCGCCTCTGTGGTCTGGTCTTACCCGCGCGGCGAAGGCATCACCAAAGAGGGTGAAACCGCAATCGACGTTGCGGCATATGCTGCGCATATCGCTGCTCTCTTGGGCGCGCATATCATCAAGATCAAACTGTCCACTGATCACCTGATGCTGCCGGAAGCCAAGAAAGTCTATGAAGAGAAAGAAATCGATATCGCGACCCAAGCCGCCCGCGTGAAGCACTGCGTTCAGTCTTCGCTCAATGGCCGCCGCGTCATCGTCTTTTCGGGCGGTGCGTCCAAAGGGGCAGATGCTGTGTTCGACGATGCCCGCGCAATCCGCGATGGCGGCGGCAATGGCTCCATCATCGGCCGCAACAGCTTCCAGCGTTCGCGCGAAGATGCGCTCGAAATGCTGGCCAAGCTGATCGATATCTACAAAGGCCGCGATTAATCCGCAGCGCTTTTTATAGCGTTTCCTGTCCGGGTTGAAACAAACCTCATCGGGGTTCCCTACGGTCGCAAGGGCGAAGCGAGATCCCCGAGCCCCTGGAAACCGGAAACGCTTTGGACAGATCCAAACGCAAAAACGGCCCGTGCAGAAACGCACGGGCCGTTTAATTATGGAAACTTCCGTGACTAGGACTTTTTACCGTCCTATCCCAGTGAAATTGTGAATGATTTTTAAGGTTTCAGTGATGTTTTTGGATTCTCATCGAATCAAATTTATGGCACAGGATTTGGAAAGAGGCGTGAGATGCAGTCGAGTTCCGGCCCAGGTTTAGCATATGCAGTTTACGTGCTGATAGCTTTGATGCTGTCGGCCTATTTCGCATATGTGGCGGTGCGTGGGGAACTTGGGGTGCTAGAGCGGACGATCATCGTCTCGCATCTCGATCAGCTCTCTTTGCAACGCGATGCCTTGCTGGATCAGACCCGTGATTTGGAAAATCGCACTTTGCGCCTGTCAGATGAATTTCTCGATCTCGACTTGCTGGATGAGCAAGCCCGCGAAGTACTGGGCATGATCCGCCCCAATGAAGTCGTGATTAACGAGATGGGCCCGTCGGGCCGATAAACTGGTCCATTTCCACCGCCGGCTGAGCGCAACCAGCCTCTCCGACAATCTTCGCCGGCACGCCAGCCACGGTTTTCGATGGCGGCACATCTTGCAGCACGACCGAGCCCGACGCGATCCGCGAGCAGCAGCCCACCTGAATATTGCCCAGCACCTTCGCCCCTGCCCCGATCAGCACGCCATGGCCGATTTTCGGGTGACGATCACCGTCTTCTTTACCGGTCCCGCCCAGGGTAACCCCGTGCAAAATAGACACATTATCCGCGACCCGCGCAGTTTCGCCGATCACGATACTATGGCCATGATCGATCATGATGCCCTTGCCGATCACCGCCGCCGGGTGAATATCTGTGGCGTAAAGCTCGGAAAGGCGCATCTGCACGAAATAGGCCAAATCGCGCCGCCCCTGCTCCCACAGCCAATGGGCCAAACGATAAGCCTGCAAGACTTGGAAGCCTTTGAAATACAGCAAAGGCTCGATCAAGCGGTGGCAGGCCGGGTCGCGCTCTAGCACTGCCGATAAATCTGCCCGCGCCGCATGACCCAGATACAGATCATCGGCAAAAGCCTCATCCGCGATTTCCCGCACCATTTGCTGAGACATTTCCGGCGTCGCCAGTTTCGCTGCCAAGCGGCAGGCCAAAGCGGATTCCAGATTGTCGTGATGCAAAACCCCCATATGCAACAAAGCGCCCAAAACGGGCTCTCGCTGCAAAGCCACCTCGGCTTCGGTCACAATGGTTGCCCAAACAGGGTCAAAGCTGCGGATAGCAGTGTTTGGCTGGGTCATGGCACGTCTCCGTTTCGCAAGACCCTAGCTCATAGCACGACGGCATCAAAGCCGAAATAAGTATTGGTTTCAGCCGATCACTGTCTTGGGAGCGAAAGTGTAAGCCCATGAATGGCCAAACGCACGATGCCGCCGGTGAAACTGCCGCCCTCTGCGGTGATGACCAAAGGCGTTTGCGCGAAATAGCTGAGGGCCTGCCCGGTCAGCCCATAGCCCCAAGAGCCCGCGATGGTTTGCAGCCCATTGCCATAGCGATCCGAATGGCCCGCGACGCCCAGGCTCCAGCCATTTGCGCCGGTAATGTCGGAAATCACCCGTGCCGTGACCCCGAAAACCACCGAATAAGGCGGGATCAAAGCCGCAGTGCTGTTATTGGCACCCGCAGTTATCGTGTGATCGATCTCGGTAATCGACATTTGCGTGGCCGCACCATTCGCCGTGGCCGCCACCGCATCGCAATGCCAATCGATGCCGTCAAAGATGTAAACCGCCCCCTGATCGCGCACATATGTCCGCCAACCAGGCTGAGGCTTCACGATCCGCCAACCATTATTGGAAAAGATCGCAATCAGCCCCTCAGCTCCGACCCAATCGCCCGTGGCCCCAAGCGGCACCAAATAGCCTTCGCCATCTAATGCCCCTCCTGGCGGGGTTGCGGTGGTCATGGACACCAAGGTCAATTGCGCGACACTGTCGAGCACGCCCAGGGCTTCGTTCACAGTCACATGTTTTTGCGCCTGCGACGGCTGCAACAAAGGCAGTTCCAGATTTGCTGTGTTAGACATTGACATCTATCCTTCTGAATAATCCTGGGCCGAATTCGTCCGAAATCTGCGCGACTTCGATCGCATAAGGCCCGCTAATCCCCAGCGATGTCCGACTAGCGGCATCGAAATTCCACCCGGCGGCAGTGACTTCTTCCGTGTGAACAATGGCTTGGCCTAGAATAACGCGCAGCTGATAGCGCTCTTGCCCCTCGCCGATAGAGATATCAGAGACATTCCAATCATCACCATTGATGCGGGACCGCCGGATCCACCGGAATTCATGCAAATCGCCTGACGTAATCTGATAGCTTAGATGCACCGGCGCATAGGGGCGTAGACCAATCCCGTCAAAAGCATCGCTAATATGGCTATAGCTTTCATCGGTGATCGGATCCTCTGCGGGACCAATACGGAAATGCTGGGTGACGCCCCGCAAATTCGGCGTGGTGCTGATCTGACCAACCGCGCTGTCGAGCAAAACCACAATGCTGTTTTCCGGCCAGAAATCCGGCATCATCGCATCCGTTCCCAACTGACCGCGCAATCGTCCTGTCAGCTCATAAGTATCCGGCCCGACCAAAACCGCTGTTTGAAACTGGAAGACCTCCCAATTCGCGCTGCTGCCATCTCCAATTGCCATGGCATTGCCACCCGCAAGCAGCGCCTCCCAAGTGACCGAACTCAGCGTGCCGGAACTCAGCTGCACCACCAAAGCCGCGCCGCGATCAATCAGACCAGGTTGCGCCGCGAAAAGCGGGCTACGGGTCACCCCCAAAGTGGCGGGGGCATCAACGACAGTGTTCAGAACATAATCCCCATCCGACACAGACGAGAAACAAGCCACATCCCCAGGCCAAGGCCGCGAGGTCGCCGCGAGATGCGGCGCATAAGGGTCTTCGGCCCCGGTGAGCAATGGCAGATCCATAAACTGCGGAAAGAGTAGAGATTTCGGCGCAGGTGTTGGCAATGTATCGGGCTCTTCCTCTGCCTCCACAGCCACATAAAGCCCGGCCTCAACCCGCTGCGCCTCGCAAAGCCCCAGGCCAAATTGGTCAACCCGGTCAATACGATAGAGCGCCGAACTACCATTTTCCTCTGCGATCTCAATCACATCGCCAGCGCCAAGACCCGCCTTTGACGGTGGCAGCGCGAAACTGGCCGTATCCTGAGCAACCCGCGCCTCATTCAACCACCGTTCCGAGATTTTCTGAGCCTCGGCCGAAGTCAGGGCCAAGCTTAGATCGGTTTGCGACACCACCCTAGGGTCATCACCAGGATAGATCGTCTCCGTGGTCTTCAGATCATAGGCCCCATCCGCAGCCATATGAGTAACCTGAACCCGGCCGACAAGCTCTGCCTCAGCCGCGCGAAGGATCGTCAAATCCCCAACCTGTTCAGGATGTTCCGCCAAGTTTTCCGGTGCGATCACAGCGGCGCTCGTCCCGCCTCGGTTGCGGAAAACCAGCTTGCCATTGCGCTCCACCGCATCAAAGCCATAGGCCAGCATCAAAGGCTGCAAAGCCGCCCGTGCATCACTGGGATGGGCGACCTCATATCCGCGCACATAGCCATAAAGCTGGGACACATCATAATTGGTGACGCCTGCGCCTCGGCAAATCTCGGCCACCACATCCGCCAAAGTCCGGCCAGAGGTCCGCCCATTCAACCAATGTCCGCGATGGTAATTCGACCCATCGCTCCAAAGACTGCCATAAGCCGGGAAATAGGGATAAGGCCGCGCATCCCAAGCCCAAACATGCGCCCGCGCCATATCCACCATCCGACCATTATAGGCCGCGGAATAAGGGTTATTGCTGGCATCCGCGTAATAATCATTGAAAGCGCGGATATATTGCATCTGGATCAGATCATCCCGCGCGCCATTGGAATAATGCGGCATCTGAGATTCCGAGCTTTTCGGATCCAGGAATTTATTGGGCTGGTTCGTTCCCTTATCAATCGCCGCGCAACCATATTCGGTGAACCAAATCGGCTTTGACTGCGGCACCCAAGCGGTAGAGCCCGCCTGACGAACGCCACCAATGCGGTTGTGATGCGGGTTAGACCACCAGTTTTTCAGATCCTTATAGCGATAGATCCACGGCTCCCCGTAGGCACCATCAGAAATAGCGCTGCGGTTTTGCGCATGGCGGTCATTATCTGAGGCGTAATACCAATCATAGCCCTCGCCACCTTCGATATTCGATTTCAGATAGTCGAGATTATAGATGCTGCCCCATCCCACATCCGTGTGATCCGTGCCTTCGCGCCAATCGGACAAGGGCATGTAATTATCGATGCCGATGAAATCGATATCATTATGCGCCCAAAGCGGATCCAAGTGGAAATAGTGATTTCCATCGGGGCTGTCATAGCCGAAATATTCCGACCAATCAGAGGCATAGCCGATTTTCACCTGCGCCCCAAGGATCGAACGCACATCAGCCGCCAGCTGCATAAATGCGCTTACAGCGGGAAAGCTATGACCACTGCCCCGGATTTGGGTTAGGCCGCGCATCTCCGATCCGATGCAGAAACTATCCACCCCGCCCGCCGCTTTGCACAGCGCCGCATAATGCAGAACAAAGCGACGATAGCTCCATTCATCCGGCCCAGTATAGGTCAACCGATCGCCGCTAATGGTGAAATCCTGCGGCTGCACCGTGCCGAAAAAGGCATCCACCTGATTAGCTGCCGTCGTACTCCCATCCGGGCTCCCCGGTTGACCAGGCGCCATCGAAGTGGTGATCCGCCCGCGCCATGGCAAAACCGGCTGATTTGCCGACCCACTCCAAGGATCGGTCAGGCCGTTATTCTCCAATTGCTCCATCAGGATAAACGGATAGAAAACAACCTTTTGGCCCCGTTCCTGAAGCGCATGAATGCCTTCGATAACGGAACGATCCGCAGGCGTGCCGCCATAGATCGGACGGCCATCCTTTTGCACGATGATATCGCCATTCACCCTTGAGCGGTCGGAAACCGTCCAGGGCATGGCTTTGCTATCCACATCGCCTTGCTCGATTTTTGGCTTTAATTGGCACTGGCCGCAGCGCAGATCATCGCCGAACCAAGACACAACCAAAACCGTCGAGCCGCAATTGGGCAACTCACTTGCCAGCGCATCCAAGGCGACCGGGAAATCCGTTTTACCGGCAGGGGTGTTCAGATTGGCCGGTTTGCTCTGGCCGATGCCAATATCGTAATCCACCCGCGAGGTCGCCAGCGTGTATTCACCGCTGCCGGGGATCAAAGCCACGCCTTGCACCGCTGCATAAAGCGGTTGCGCATCCGGCGTCGTGCCAGATGGCGAGGGACGCAGAATTTCAAAGCTGAATTGCGGCACCCGATTACCGAATTGCGCAAGTTGCAGATCTTCGAACACCACATAGCTGATGCCACGATAGCTTGGCGCATTGCCCGCGCCTTCGACCGCTTCGATCTTGGGGTCGGGCTGCTGACTGTCACCGCCACCATAAAAGCGCATTTTTATCTTGGATATGGGCAGTTCAACCCCATCCGCCCAAATGCGCGCAACCCGGCGCGACGGGCCTTCGCATAGGGCTATCGCCAGGCTGATCGAGTAGTCATAGGACGTCACCGAGGTGGAGCCCGAACCACCAGAGCCCTTACCGCCCCCCGATTTTTGTGTTGTCTTATGCTCTAGGAAACGCGAAGCCCAAACCACCTGACCAGCAACCCGCATCCGGCCATAAACCTGCGGCAAGGACGCGCCCTCGCTGGCACCGGTTAGGCGCAAACGCTCCACCCGGCCCGTTTCCACCGCATCCGAGCCCGATCCCAAAAGCTTTTGGTCCAGCATCCGCCCCAAAGTCGCGCCCGCAGCGCGCCCCAAAACGGCAGCCGAAATGCCTAAAACCGAGCCACCGATAGAGGCGCCCGCAGCGGCTCCGGCCGCAGAAAGTACAAGCGTCGCCATCAGACAGTCTCCTCAGGAAATTCAAAACGCGCCACTATTCGGCGCTTCCAAGGTTGGGTTAGAGGGCTCTCAACCACCCCATGGCCTTGATAGGCATGAATAACACTTGCCGTGTCGCCCACTTGGCCCTGAATGCCCAAATGCTTGGCCACCATGCCATCGCGCATTCGGAACAAAACCACATCGCCCAGCGCCGCCGCGTCTAAAGGCTTCGAGCGTAAATGACGTTTCGCAGCCTCCCAAAGCGCTTCAACCCGCTGCGGCTCAGACCAATCAGCAGTGTAAGCCGGCGGGGTCTCGGGCTCCGCCCCATAAAGCTCGCACCAAACCCCGCGAATAAGGCCCAGACAATCGCAGCCTGCCCCCTCACACGCGGCTTGGTGGTGATAAGGCGTGCCAATCCAACGCCGCGCAATGGTGACGACCCGCTCAGATATTTGGCCCATTAGTACCGACTCCCACCGTTATTTGCACCGCCACGGCGGGGATAAGCGGTCAGCCAATCTTCGCCCGGAATATGCGGAAAGCCGCGAAAATTCGCGAAATTTCCGAATTTGTTTTTGCAGGTGGTCTGCTTCTTATCGCAGCCTGCTTGCAGACGTACCCGGTCGCCCAAAGCAATCTCGCCGCGCAATTCCTGCCACAGCTCCACCCGGCGCTCCGCTCCGATCACGCGGTCCGATTTGATCATCGAGAAAAGATCCTTCGCCGCGCCATCCAAAACAGTCAGACGCCCGCGCTCAAAATGCTGTGCCGCAAAACCGCTAACGCCGGTGAACACCAATTGGGTCGGGCTATCGATGCGCACCAAATCGGTCTCAACCCGATAGGCGGTGCTCATCAGATCCACACCGCAAGCCGCATTGCCCAAGACCGCAGTGCAGTTCCGCGCAAAGACCCGCCCCTGCGGTTGGTTCAGCTTATCGGTTGATCCGCGCAGCTCGACGCTAAAGCCTCCGCCGCCCGATTGCACCTCGCCCAGCGAGCCCTGAAACTGCACATCGCGCTGGCTGAGATTTTTCCAATTGACCAGATACACCTCAATCGAGGCGCCATCAAAACGCCCCGCTTTCAGATCCGTTTCGGAAATTCCGATATCGCTGAGCGCACCCAAAGCTTCGGTGTTATCCACCGAAAGGCCTGTAGTCTGCTGCAATGCCTGCGCCGAAAGCCCCGTCCCGGCTTTGAACACCACTCCATTAAAGCTCAGATCGATATCGTGATCGGTAAAGCCCAAGACCATCCCGTCTTTGCGCTGGATAAGCCAACACCGGCACAGGGTCGTGTTCCCCGTCGCCATGTGATCCAGCAGGCCTTGATTCATCGCCATCAGACCCGAACCTCTACAATCGGCACATCCGGCACATCGCCTGCTTGGAACCCGGCCACCGAAGTGGCGATGCGATCCGTATCAAACCGCACAGGCACATCGAATTCGAAACCCGCCCGAACCGCAACACCAGCCGCCGGAGCGATCAGAAATGCGATAGTCCCGGTGCTCTCATCCAAAGAGTAATGCAGCCCCTCAGTTTGAACTTCCGAGCCAACCGCAACCTGCACAGTTTGCGCGACCGGCTTGGTAATGGGGCGGCTATAGCTATGACTGCCCGACACATAGAGTTTGCTCAGCTGAAAAACCTGAGTACTCCCATCGCCAGTGCCAATCACCTGATCAAAGGCTTGGATATCATTTGTGGGCGCGGTGCTTTTGTAGTCAGACCAGTCTTTCCAGCGAAAGCCATAGACCTGCCCCTGCCGCGCTTCAAAAAAGGCGATCAAGGTTTCGATATCATCGAGCGACCGCATTCCAAGCCCCGCATCATAGCGCCGCCGCGAATGGGCCCAAGGAGTGTTGCGCTCCTCAAAACCATTTGCCAGCGTCACAACTTCGGCCCGCCGCTCAGGACCGCCCATAGAGCCAAAGCTCAGATTTGCGGGAAATCTCACTTCATGAAACGCCATATTACGGTCTCCTTCGGATTAACGATTGCGCTGGCCACGGGCGATGGCGCGTTGCATTTGGCTCGCGACCTGGCCTTGGCTGCGTTGAAAACTTTGCGCATCAGGGGTGGAGATATTCATGGTCACACTGACCGGACGGCCACCACCGGCGCTGCGCACGCCCAAACTGCCATCAGCGCCACGGGTCAGCGGCATGATCGCTTCGGGCCCTGCCTCGCCCATCAGCCCCGTCGCCCCGCGCATGGGGAAATAGGTTGGGCTGGACACGACGCCACCTTTCGCAAAGGGCATCACCTTGCCCTGGGAAAAGCTGCCTCCCTTGGCAAAAGGCATCGCGCCCGAAAGCAGGCTTTCCAACCCGCCCCCTAAAGCTTGGCCCACATGTTTGGTCACCGGAGAAACCGCCGAGGAATAGGCCGAATTGATGATCGACTCCCCCACTTGGCGCATGGCGTCCGAGGCTTTCATTCCATCGAAAATCAGCCCATCAAAGGCGCTGCGCAGCCCGCGGCTGATCCCAGATGACAGGCTTTTGACCTGCTTGCCCGTATCGGCCACGGTGATCTTCATCTGCTCAAGCTCACCGGCGAAGGTCGAAGCAACCACTTGCGTGCTGGCCAGACTATCCTCAAGCGCATTCACCTGATCGGTGAAATCGTCCAAATTCTCACTGCTTGTCATCAGATCCACCTTTAGGCTTATCGGGGAAACGGGCGAGCAGCTCTTCTAGCCCCGCCCGATCCATCATCGCTTTGCCGCCCGTATGGCCCAGCATCAGCATCAGCTCGGCCGGGGTCAGCGCCCAGAACTCCGCCGGGTGTAGGCGAAGCCCATGCATGCCCGCCCGCATCAAACCGGGCCAATCGAGCCCCGCCATCTCAGGCGCTTTCTGGAACGGTAAAAGCCCGCGCCAAAAGCTGCGCGGCCACACGCGCGGCTTCAATCGGTCCACCCGCAATCTCTGCCTTCAGCAGATCCGCGCCCTTGCCCTGCCAGCCGCCACCACGAAGCCCAGCCACAATCAGCGCCAGGACATCACGGGTGGAAAAGGCTTGGCTCTCGAAGCGTTGCACCAGGTTTAGAAGATTATCTTCGCCCAGATCCGCTTCGAGCTCGGCCAAAGCCCCCAAGGTTAGCTTCAGCAAATGCGGCTCGCCATCGATGACCAGCCGCACTTCGCCTGTCCAAGGATTGGCCATTAGATCGCCGTGAAGCTCAGCGAGCCCGCCGAGGCCATGGCCAGCTCATAGGTTGCTTCGCCATTATAAGAGCCGGAATATTCGATCGAGGTGATCTGGAACGGACCTTCGACAATGCCAAAATCCGGGACGATCACTTGGAAAGCCGGGATATCACCATTGAAGAAAACCGCGCGAGCCTTTTCATCGGTCTGGTCATCTTTGAAAACGCCCGACCCCGAAATCGAGGCTGATTTCATCCCCGCCCCGGCCAGCAATTCGCGCCAGCCATTGGTGCTTTCGAGATTGGTTACATCCACTTGCTCAGCATTGAAGCTCAGCCGCGTTGCGCGCAAACCCGCCAGGGTCTGAAAATCGCCCGCGCCGTCATAATCGATCTTGATCAAAAGATCCTTGCCATTTTGGGCCGCCATATCCGTCACTCCGTCTGTCAGATGTCTTCAACTGCGGCCCGGAACCATAGATCGATCCGCCGCGTTTCATTGGCCGAGGCACGCCGCGCGCGCGCCTTCAGAAATGTCAGTGAGGTCAGCCGTCCTCGGTCCAGGGTCAGCTGTGCATCATGCAGGCAATCCGAGACCTCCGCCGCAACGCTTTTGAGGGCGTGAAAACTGGCCGACTGATTGACCACACTGATGATCAAACGATGCACCGCGCCGCTAGAGCTGGCATCGGAGCGGTCGCTCACATCCTCAGGCCCCAAAGCGATATAAAGCGGTGGAACCTGCCCCTGGGGCGGAGCATCGAAAATCTCCGTTCCGGACAGCCCTGCATAATTGGTCAAGGCGGCGTAGACTGCCTTTTGCAATGCCGGAGAAACCGCATAGCTCATGTGGCTGTCTCCTCAACGGTTTGGCACAGCAGGTAATGCCCATTGCGATCTGCTTCGGTGACCGAAACGATGCGAAAGGCCCGCACACCATCCAAAAACCGCTGCGATGGGGTTGGTCGGGACGGCGCCCCAACCGGAGCGCCGCGCACTGTGATGCCATGGGTGGCTGTGGACACGGCCACCTCCCCCAATGCCGCAGAGCGCCCTGCCCGAGGTTTGACATCAGCCCAAAGCGTGCCGAGCGTCTGCCAAGCCTCAGAAAATCCGCCCGCCCCATCCGCGATGCGACTAGCGGTTTGCAGCTCTAATTTTCGAGTAAGGGAGGGACTGCTCACGCCGCACTCCCCCCAAGGATCCGCACTGTGCGGTAGCGACCAATGAGGCTCGTAACCCCAAAGGGCATATTGCCATCATTGGCCGAAACATCGCTGCGATGCTCATAGTAATAGGCCGCCAGCAGCATCACCGCCTGGGCCAGATCCGCGGGCATGCCTGCCCAATCCGCGCTAAAGCCCGCGTCAAAGCCCAGCTCGAAATAGCCGAAATCTGGGATCCCCGGCAGGTATCCCTTCACCGACCGCAAAATCGGACGTTGCGAACATGGCTCCAAGGCCAGATCATTCAGATCAACAGCGGTCTCGCTGTTATCCTTTGCCACCAGCTTGCCCCAAGACAGGGAGTTCACAGGTGCCAAAGGCATTGGCTGATGATCCCGCGACCGCCATTCCGGCAATCGCCAGATAAAGGTCCGCGACAGCAAAGCTTTGCCCGTGCGCGCCTCAATCGCAGATAGCGCGGCGCGTAGAAAGCTTTCCAAAACCGCGTCCTGAACCGTATCGCCAGAAAACCCGGTGCCCAGCCGTAGATGCTCTTTGAAAAGGGTAATCGGCAAAGAGGAAACGGGCACGGCGGCTTGCTCGTGCAATCTCATGTCAAATCTCCGGATTATCTGTGGCCATGTTGTCTATGGGTGCGGGACGCGCACCCGATCCGTGCCGCTCGAACGGATGGAACAGCTAGACAACACGGACGCACTTGGTTGGTTCTGGATGCGCGTCCCTAGGCCTCTGCCCTGCCAGACAGAGGCCATCTCATATGACCTTAGGAGGTCGCGAAGCGCAGGACTTTGATGGCCGCGTAATCGCTTACATCACCGCCCACACGCTTGGTTGCATAGAAAAGCACATGCGGCTTTGCAGAGAAGGGATCGCGCAGAACCCGCAGATCCGGGCGCTCGGCAATCGTGTAGCCAGCAGAGAAATCACCAAAGGCAATCGCAGCCGCACCATCAGCGATATCCGGCATTTGCTCGGCGATCAGAACCGGATAGCCCATCAGGCGTGCAGGCTCTGCCGCTGCCAGACCATCCGCCCACAAGAAGCGGCCATCAGCGTCCTTCATCTTGCGCACAGCGCCGGCGGTTTTAGAATTCATCACGAAAGTCGCATTGGCGCGATATTCAGCCCCCAGCGCATAGACCAGCTCGATGATCGCATCCGACGGGTTAGAGCCATTGAAATCGCCAGCAGCGCCGGTAAAGACATAGCCGATATTGCCCCAAGTCCAGCTGTCATTATCAACCAGAGTATAGCTGAGGAAACCGGTCGGCTTGTCGATGCCATCGCCATTGATGAACGCATCCGCTTCAGAGCGCGAGAACTTCGCCGCGATACGGGTCGCCAGCCAGGTCTCAATGTCAAACGCGCTGTCATCCAGCAGACGCTGGCTTGCTTTCGGCAAAGCGCTCAGCTCATGCAGCGGGATAGAGATACGGTCGATCTTCGGGGTGGAGGTCTCGGTCAGATTGCCGGTTTCCGACGCCCAAGCGGATTCGAACTCGTCATGATCGACCAGCACGTCATAAGAAGACGCCTCGACATTCACCACAGTGGCAATCGAGCGGATCGATGCGGTCGCGTTCAGCGCGCCTTGGATCGTCTCGGAGGTTACCGGATCCACCAGAAAGCCGCCATCAGCCATAGCAGCCGTGTTCAGCGCCTTGCCTTCCATTTCCAGGCCACGCAGCGCATCTTCATCGCCAGAGCGCAGATAGCCAGCAAAGGCTTTCTGATGCGGGGCGTTCAGATCCATGGTTGCAGCCAGTGCAGGGCGGGCGGCCAGAGCGGTTTTACGGTCAAGCATGTTCAGTCTCTCATCAGTTGCTTTGAGTTGGGTTTTAATTTCGGCCTGAAAGCCGCTCAGGTCGTCCATCAGACCCTCAAGCGCGGTTTTGACCTCATAGGCAGCGGACCCTTGGGCAGAAGGCATAGCGCTCCCGCCCCGAGCCTTGGTCTCAGGTTCAGTCATGGTCACTCCAAGTTTAGTGAGGGTCGCGGATTACTGTTTGGCCGCGAATTTGCGGCGGGCCTCACGAAAGACATCCGCCAGCTCGGTATAGACCTGATCCTGCGGGTCATCGGCCTTTGCGCCAACCCGAGCATCAGGCAACATTGGGAAAGTCACGAGCGAGACTTCCCAAAGCTCTACTTCGTTTAGAACCCGGCGGCCCTGATCATCCTTGGCCGCGCGGATGGTGCGATAACCGATGGAAAGCCCATCGATTGCGCCGGCCTCAATCAGGCTCGCCGCTTCCCGCCCCTTGGTCACATCGGTCAGAAGACGGCCCTTCACATAAAGGCCCTTCTCGTCTTCGCGGACCTCATCCCATATGCCAATCGGCTGGGTCGGGTCATGTTGCCAAAGCAGCTTTACCCGCCGTCCTGCAGCGGTCAGCTTCTTCAGAGAGGCCGCATAAGCTCCCTTGGCCACCAGGTCATTGCCCTGATCCACCAAGCCAAAAAGACTGGCATAGCCCTCGATCTCGGTGCCATCCGTCACCACGACCCCGTCATCGAAGCGGCAGAACTTCTGCTCCAAGCCGCTCTGGGTCACTGCATCTTGCATCCCTTAAGGTCCTCCATTTGGGGTCATTGTCAAAATTGTCTTCGCGGCTTGGGCCAGGATCGTCCCGGCCACACCGTAAATTGTCAGCCAAACCCGGCGCTCTAGACGCTCCATCAGCGCTTCGAGCCGAGCCAACCGCGCATCCACCGCGTCGAACTTCATTTCTAAAATTTTGTCCTGGGCGGCGATCAGGTCTTTCGGGCCATATTGGAACGGCTCGAACAAAAACCGCGACCCGCGACCAGGCGGGCGCGATGCGTCATTCACCTTCTGCACCCTCCGGGGTCAGGGGTGGTAGGCCCAGCATGGCGCGCTTTTCGTCATCGGTCAGAAAGCTCGCCTCGCTCACCCGGCGCCATTGCGCCTCGCGCTCTGTGGCCAAAGCCGGGATCTGATCCAGATCGGGCTTCAGCTCTACCCGAGCGCCGGTAAAGCCGCCCAGCCAATGGGCTAATGCCGCCGTCACCCGCGCCGCCAATGGCAGAACCGTCAGGCGGTAAAAGGCCCGGTTCGCCTCTTGGTAATTGGCATAAGTCGCATCGCCTGGAATGCCTAGGATCATCGGCGGCACCCCAAAGGCCAAGGCAATCTCGCGCGCCGCGGCCTCTTTGGTTTTCTGGAATTCCATATCCGAGGGGCTAAAGCCCATAGGCTTCCAATCAAGCCCGCCTTCCAGCAGCATCGGCCGCCCAGCATTACGCGCGCCCTGGTAATTTTCCGCCATCTCCGTGACCAGCCGTTCATACTGGTCCTGGGCCATCGCTCCTTGCGCCTCGCTAGAGGTATAAACGATGGCCCCGGACGGACGCGCCGCATTATCCAGAAGCGACTTAGACCAGCGCGACGCCGAATTATGAACGTCAATCGCTGTTGCCGCTGCCTGGAGGGGCGCGAAACCATAATGATCATCCTGGGGATGGAAGCTCTTGATATGGCAAATCGGATGGTAATCCGGGCGCATCTCAAACCGTGTCTTGCGCCCCGAAACCGTATAGTCATAGGCCACCGGCCAGCCATCCGGGCCAGGGATCAGGCTCATGCGATCCGAGCGCAGCACATGCAGCTCATAAGGCAGGCCCGCATCACCGCCCACAGCTTCCACATAGCCATTGCCGCTCAGTAGCAGTTGGGCGTAAAGCGCCTCTAGCAGCTCCGCACGCCCCTGCACCGGATTGGGCCGCGCCACCAGATCACCGACCGGGTGAATATCATAGCGCTGGCCCGCATCCTGAACCACCAGGCTCAGCGAGGCGGCAGCTTCAGCGATCAGCTTCACACAGCGAAACCCAACCGGATTGCCCGCAAAACCATTCTTCGTCAGGCTCGGCACATCCCGAGGCGACCAAGCCACGCGCCCAGAGCCGGACCAAGCAATCACCGGCGCCGTGGCCGAGGCCTTCTGCTCGGGGATCATTGGCCCATCGCGTTTGAGAAAGTCTAGCACCATGGCTTTCGCTCCTTCACATCCATCCATGGCAAAAGACACCACTCCCGGTTTCCCAAGGCGGCGCCCTTCGCGCGATCTTTTGAGTTAGTCCTAAAGCTTATCGAGAAAGCTGGCTTACCAGCCGATCCCCCGCACCCGCGGCGCCCTTTGGCGATTAGAGGGCTCGATAATCAAATCCGTCAGCGCCCAGACAAGCGCATCCACCCGGTCGGGCGAGCCCTTGCCCTTATAGCCCTGCTGGGTCATCTGGCACATCTGGTCTTCCAAAGTTGCGAGCCGTCCGCGCATATGACGCACCCGGCCTTGTTCATAAAGCGCGGCCACAGGCTCGGCCCGCGCCGCTTTGTTGCGTGTCGCCCGTACCGAGCGATAAGAGACCAGAGGGTCAATCTGCCGAACCACTGTCTCCACCAAATCCCCGCCCTGATTGACCTCCGCCACCAAGCGATCCGCATTATGGCGCCGCATGGCATCCAAAGCCGCCTCCGCCCATTCCGAGGGCGAGGCCGCCGAAACGCTGGCATCTTCCAAAACACAGGCCCGCCAATCCTGGATCGACCCCCGCGTTGTTGCGCTCACAACCACAATGCCGCATTCATCCGAAGCCCCATGGCCCGTCACCGGCGGGTCAATCGCGACCACCACCCGGTCATGCTGCGGCTCATGGTCAATCGCCAAAGCCTCTAGCATCGACAGCGTCCACATAGCGCCCTCGGCATCCTCTAAAAGGATCCCATCGAGCTCCTGACGCCCAAGCCGCGAACCCGCATAGCGCGCCCGAACTTCTTCCAAAAAGGACTTGGCCAAATAGGCCTTATTGGCCTCAGTCGGCGCCTTTGTGGTCACAGTAGAGGCCGTGTCCAAAATCCGCTTCAGCACGCTCACATTGCGCGGCGTGGTGGTCACCACCTGGCGCGGCGCTTCACCCAGGCGCAAGCCGAATTGCAGCATATCCCAGGCATCTTCCGCCTTTTTCCATTTCGCCAGCTCATCGACCCAAGCCGCATCAAATTGCGGGCCGCGCAAAGCCTCGGGCTCGCTCGCCGAAAAACATGTCGCCGTCGCGCCATTGGGCCAAACCAAACGGCGTCGCGTGGCTTCCCAGACGGGTTTGCGATCCGGCGGAGAGCAAGACATAATCCCGCTATCGCCAAACACCATCACCTCGCGCACCTGGTCAAATGTCTCGCCAATCAGCGCAACCCGTTTCGAGCGCCCGGGCTGTGTCGGCAAAGATCCCTCCACCTCCGAACGCACCCATTCCGAGCCAGCCCGCGTCTTGCCCGCACCGCGGCCGCCCATGATGACCCAGGTCTTCCAATCGCCCTCAGGTGGCAGCTGATGGTCCAAAGCCCAGAACTCAAAAATGTAAGGGAGCGCCAAAAGCGCTCCCTCCGTCAGATCATTTAAAAAGCCGTCACGCTCCGCTTGAGTTGCGCAAGCAAGCAAGACGCCGCCCGATCTCAAGCTTTGCGGCGTCCATGTCGATGGCGTAGTCATGGACGATTCCCGTTTGTTTGGATCTGCGCTCATCTAATTTCTGCCTCGCTTTCAAGGTGAGCTCGGCGGCGGTCTCAAAAGAACTGACGAGCTTTTTAACATCGCCAACTTCTGAAACCTCGCCAGCCTCCAATTGTCTGACAACTGTATCAAGCGCGCTGGATGCGCGTTCGAACTTCGCAAAAGCCTCGGCGAAAATTTTCTCCGAGCTGTCGTCTCCGTTTTGCCGGTAGATCAACGTCATAGGTACCAACCTGCCTCTCATGCATTCCCGCACGAGCAGAAAATGAAAAAGGCACCTGCCGGGTTGCCCCGGGGTGCCTTGCCCACTTCTTCTAGCTTGCCTGAAGTGATGCCACACAAAGTACGGTCTGTCAAGCGCGACGCGCCTCTGGGCGCGCCATAAGCCGTTCTGTTTATTAGGAAATTTCCTAACAAGACCTTAACAGAGAGGCGAAAATCCCAGGTTTTCCTGGGCCAAATTCCCCCTAAATCCGGGTTGAAAAGTAAAGAAGCATAGACCAGCCCCCCAAAGCACGCAGAGAGGCGGCGCAGCCCAAAACTGCCAATCCCATATCGAGAATTCGGCTGGAAGGAATCATTCTGAGGCCGGGTTTCAAGCGAAAGATGGGCAAATTGCCCATCCTACACCTATCATAAGAGTAGGGTGGGCAATCTGCCCACCGCAGGACCCAGCGGCTATTGGGTCGCTCTTTCGCGTTCGATCAAACGCCAGGCGCGAACATTCGCATTATGCTCGGACAAGGTTTCCGCAAAAGCATGGCCGCCCGACCCATCCGCAACGAAGTAAATGTAATCCGTCTCAGCCGGGTTGAGCGCCGCTTGGATCGCCGCCGCCCCAGGATTAGCGATAGGCGTCGGCGGCAGGCCGCTAATCACATAAGTATTATACGGTGTCGCCCGGCGTAATTCGCCCACGCGCAAGCCACGCCCCAAGGGACGCTTGCCTTCGGTAAGGCCATAAATCACCGTCGGATCCGTTTGCAGCCGCATGCCCAAGCGCAAGCGATTGACAAAAACCGAGGCCACCTGCGGCCGCTCCCCAGCGACACCCGTCTCTTTCTCGATAATCGAGGCCAGGATCAACGCCTCTTCGGCACTGTCCAGCGGCAGGCCAGGCGCGCGCTCGGCCCAGGCTTTCGCTAGGATATCTTCCTGCCGCTCCGCCATCTCGGCCAATATCTCTGACCGGCTATCTCCCGGCGCAATATCGTAACTGCCCGGCGCAAGGCTGCCCTCGGCGGGAATATCCTGCACCTCGCCGTCCAAAGCTGGCAGCTTCGCCAGACTATCCCAAATGTGATAGCTGGTGGCACCTTCGGCCACGGTCACCCGGTAAGTGCCAAACCCATTTTCCAGAAACTGGCGATAAGCCTCTGGCGGTTGCTGCACTGGCGGGAATTCCGCAACGACTTCGAAACGGCCGGTGGCAGGGTCGATATCGCGCAGCTGGATTTCCGCGCCTGTGACACTGATCCGGTAATTCGCCTCAGCGCCGCAAGTGCTTTGGCCCGTATCGGTCACCAAATAGGTGACCTGCTGCATCGAAGCGCCCGCAGGCACCAAGAAATTACCAGCCTTCAAGGCCTGATCGCGCCCCAGATATTCCGCCCCCAGACGGAAAATCTGCGCATCCGAAATCACCCCTTGCGCCTCAAAACGCTGCGACACGGTGGTCAAATTCGCGCCACGCGGCACGCTGACACAAACCGTCTGCGCCAAAGGCCCAGGGCTCACCCAGCTTCTTTGCCCCCAAGCAATCACCCCCGCCAAAGCAATTAGAGCGATGATTAAGAGCGTCAGAAAATTCGACGCGATCGAGCGCCACATCAGGCGTCTACCTTGCCCATAACCAGCGACGCATTCGTGCCGCCAAAGCCAAAGCTATTAGACAAAGCAATAGAGATCTCACGCTCTTGCTTTGCATTCGGGGCCAGGTTCAACTTGGTTTCGACCGCTGGGGTTTCCAGATTGATGGTCGGCGGCGCCACCTGATCGCGGATCGCGAGAATGGAGAAAATCGCCTCAACCGCGCCCGCGGCTCCCAGCAAATGGCCAATCGCCGATTTGGTCGAAGACATGGTCGCTTTGCTTGCCGCATCGCCAAGCAGACGCTCAACCGCGCCCAGCTCGATCGTGTCAGCCATGGTCGAAGTGCCATGGGCATTAATATAGTCGATCACGCCCGGCTCGATCCCGGCGCGCTGCAAAGCGGCGGTCATGGCGCGGGTGGCACCATCACCATCCTCAGACGGGGCGGTGATGTGATAGGCATCGCCCGACATGCCATAGCCTAGGATCTCGGCATAGATTTTCGCGCCACGCGCCACCGCATGTTCATATTCTTCCAGCACGACAACACCCGCGCCCTCACCCATGACAAAACCGTCGCGATCCGCGTCATAAGGACGGCTCGCTGCGGTCGGATCATCGGCGCGCTTGGTGGACAGAGCCTTACAGGCGTTAAAGCCCGCAATACCAATGGCACAGATCGGGCTTTCCGCCCCGCCCGCAACCATCACATCCGCATCGCCCCATTGAATAAGCCGGGCCGCATCGCCAATAGCATGGGCGCCGGTGGAACAGGCCGTCACAACCGCATGATTGGGGCCTTTGAACCCGTAGCGGATCGACACCTGGCCCGAGACCAGATTGATCAGCGCGCCCGGAATAAAGAAGGGCGACACACGGCGCGGACCGCGTTCCTTGAGCAAGATCGAGGTATCCGCAATGCTGTTCAGCCCGCCAATACCAGAACCGATCATCACGCCGGTGCGGCACTGGCTTTCGTAATCCTCAGGCGTCCAGCCCGAATCCTGCACCGCCTGCTCAGCCGCGGCAATGCCATAGAGAATAAAGTCATCGACTTTGCGGCGCTCTTTCGCGGCCATGTAAGCGTCTGGGTTGAAACTGCCATCGCTGCCATCGCCAAACGGAATTTCGCACGCATAAGTCGTTGCCAAAGCGCTTGCGTCAAACCGTGTGATCGGCCCCGCCCCGGATTGACCCTCTAGAAGCCGGCCCCAGGTCTCTTCGACC
The DNA here is from genome assembly GCA_049603835.1 of Mangrovicoccus sp. Taxonomy (GTDB): domain Bacteria; phylum Pseudomonadota; class Alphaproteobacteria; order Rhodobacterales; family Rhodobacteraceae; genus Mangrovicoccus. The sequence continues at coordinate 1,703 of JBMYSZ010000012.1, read as the reverse complement.
CCGCAGGCCAAAGGCGTTACCAAACCTAACCCCGTGACTACTACCCGTCGCATCCCGACCCCCGATTAGATTATTCGTTATCCGAGCCACTGCATAACTTGCCTATCCAGTGGCGGCAAGCTCTGGCGCATCGGGCAGATCAGCGAAGCAGAGCAAAGCTCGCCTCCGCCAAAGCCTCTAAATTAGCCCAGAAACTTCATTCCTATAAATGCAAAATGGCACCCGTTTCAGGTGCCATTCAAATCACATCCCCGAAAGGGAAAATGTGCTTAGGCGTTTTCTTGCGCCTTAGTGATGAAGTCGACTGCATCGCCAAAGGTCTGGATGCCTTCTGCCGCGTCGTCCGGGATCTCGATGCCGAACTCTTCTTCAAACGCCATAACCAGCTCTACAGTGTCCAAGCTGTCTGCGCCCAGATCGTCAATGAAGGAAGCGCCAGTGGCAACTTTGTCTTCTTCAACGCCCAGATGCTCGACGACGATCTTTTTAACGCGGTTCTCGATGTCGCTCATTTTCATCCTCACAAGTTTCGGGGCTGCCTTCTGTTAGCCCGCAGTCAAGTTATTTCCAGTTTCATACGGCGAAAAACCGCAGAAGTTACGCCTTAAGCCGCCATTGACGACACGCCCCGGGCAAATCTTGCGCGCCTATAGCACAGCTATCGGGCAAGGCAAACGCTTTCGCCAGGGGCAATTTATGCCGCAGCTATGGCTTTAGAGCATCGCCATGCCGCCATTCACATGCAAAGTCGTGCCAGTGACATAAGCCGCCTCGGGGCTAGACAGATAAAGGACCGCCGAAGCGATTTCGCTAGGGGTGCCCATGCGTCCAGTTGGAATTTGTGTCAGAATTCCAGACTTTTGGTCGTCAGTTAGCTTATCTGTCATGGCGGTTTCGATGAAACCAGGCGCCACTGCATTGACGGTAATGCCGCGACTCGCCACCTCATAAGCTAGCGATTTGGACATGCCGATCAACCCCGCTTTGGAGGCGGCATAATTGCCCTGACCCGGATTACCAGTCGCGCCGACAACAGATGAAATATTTACGATGCGACCCCAACGCTTCTTCATCATACCGCGCAAAACGCCACGGCATAGGCGCATCGTTGCCGTAAGGTTCACATTCAAAACTGATTCCCAGTCCTCATCGGACATGCGCATGAAAAGCTGATCGCGGGTGATGCCCGCATTATTGACGAGGATATCCAGCCCGCCCATGGCCTCTATGGCGGCTTTCGGCAGAGCCTCCACCGAGGCCGCGTCGCTCAGATTGCAGGGCAGAACAAAAGCGCGCTCGCCCAGCTCTTCGGCCAAGGCGGTCAGCGGCGCTTCGCGAGTGCCCGAGAGACCAACCGTGGCGCCAGCTGCGTGCAAGGCCCGGGCGATTTCAGCCCCGATGCCCCCAGACGCGCCGGTGACCAGCGCCGCTTTTCCTGTCAAATCGAACATTGCTTTGCTCCCCGCAGTGGTATTCATCGCCCGCGCCCGGTGATCCGGTTTTTGGTGAGATCCGGTGGCCGGGGTGGATGGCGTTGCGCAGGGTTACCCCCCCGCGCATCCGGGGGCAAGGCGAGAAGGAAAAGATCGGGCAACTTTGCCCTGTGGGCCGGAGGGCTGGGGGGGGGGACAAACCGGTCGGCCCGGAATGTTAGTTTTCTAATGCTCCAACCCCCGCTTTCAGTTGGTTCCGACCTGGACTAT
>JBMYSZ010000011.1:0-105381 GCA_049603835.1 Mangrovicoccus sp. | reverse complement strand
CCCTAGGCACCGCGGAGGGGCGGGGAGGCTTAAACCTTAAACCCGATTACCCTCTGCATCGATCATCAGCTGACCATCTTCCTTTTCATAAGGACCAGCCGGCCATTGATCCAAAAGATCCAGCACAGTCTCGGATGGCCGGCACAGCCGCACCCCATTCTTGCAGGCCACAATCGGACGATTGACCAAAATCGGATGCCGCTCCATCGCAGCCAATAACGTATCATCAGGCACAGACGGATCCAAAAGCCCCAGCTCCTCTGCCGGGCTCCGTTTAGTGCGCAATGCTTCGCGCGGAGTGATCCCTGCCGCCGCGAACAGCGCCAATAGCTGATGACGGCTCCATCCCAGCTCTAGATAGGGAATGACAATCGGGTCGTAACCCGCATCTTTGATAACCTTCAAGACATTGCGGGATGTGCCACAATCGGGATTGTGATGAATTACGATCTGCATAGCGGTGCCCTTCCTCGACGGCGCGGATTTGTGCAGTGCTTGACCTATCACGCGCTTGCGGTAAAGCCCTCAGACTGTCATCGGATTATCACTTGAGCAAAGCCGCAACCCATGCCAGCCTGAGCCATGATTTCAGTAAAGACTTGGGCCGAAGCTGCCCCCCGCCTGATCGCTGTGGCCGCTGGCCGCGCTCCCGCTGATTTGGTCATTCGCGGGGTCAAATGGGTGAATGTCCATACGCGGGAAATTCTAGAAAACCAGGATCTGGCCATCGCTGAAGGGCGTTTTGCCTATTGTGGCCCATCCGCCAATCATTGCATCGGCGAAGGCACAAGACTGGTCCATGGGGAGGGTCGCTTCGCCATTCCGGGCCTTTGTGATGCGCATATGCATATCGAGTCGGGCATGCTGATCCCTGCGGAATTTGCCGCCGCCGTTATTCCCCATGGCACTACCTCCATGTTCACGGACCCCCATGAGATCGCCAATGTGCTCGGTCTGCGCGGGGTGCGATTGATGCATGACGAAGCGCTGATGCAGCCGATCAATATCTTTACCCAGATGCCCTCTTGCGCGCCCTCTGCGCCGGGGCTGGAAACCACCGGCTATGAAATCACCCCCGAAGACGTGGCCGAAGCCATGACTTGGCCGGGTATTATTGGCCTGGGCGAGATGATGAATTTCCCAGGCGTGATCGGAGAAGATCCGAAAATGCTGGCCGAGATCGCCGCAACCCAAGCCGCAGGCAAAACCGTGGGCGGCCATTATGCCAGCCCCGATCTGGGGCCGAATTTCCATGCCTATGTGGCGGGCGGGCCAGCCGATGATCACGAAGGCACCCGCAAGGAAGACGCCATCGCCCGCACCCGCCAAGGCATGCGCGCCATGTTACGGCTTGGTTCGGCCTGGTATGATGTGGAAAGCCAGATCACCGCGATCACCGAAAACGGCCTTGATCCGCGCGGCTTTATCCTCTGCACCGATGATTGCCATTCCGGCACGCTGGTCAATGACGGCCATATGAACCGGGTGGTCCGCCATGCGATTGACTGCGGCTGTGATCCTCTGATTGCCTTGCAAATGGCTACGATCAATACCGCCCAGCATTTCGGGCTAGAGCGCGAACTGGGCTCCATCGCTCCGGGGCGCCGCGCTGATCTGATCCTGACCTCCGATCTCAAAACCCTGCCCATCGAGCAGGTCTTCGCCCGAGGTGAGCTTGTGGCCGAAAATGGCACGCTGCTGGCTGAATGCCCGCATCTCGACTGGCCCGAAGACACGCGCAAAACCGTCAATACCGGCCATACGCTCATTGAGACGGAGTTTGAGATCAAAGCCCCCGAAGGCGCCAATCAGGTTCGCGCAAAGGTGATCGGTGTGGTCGAGAACCAAGCCCCAACCCGCGCCCTGACTATCGAATTGCCGGTGCAAAATGGCCTGGTCGAGCCGGATCTAGCGCAAGATGTCTGCCATATCGCCTTGGTCGAGCGTCATCGCGGCACGCGGGTGGTGCAAAATGGGCTGGTGTCGGGCTTTGGCTATCAGGGGCAAATGGCCCTGGCCTCCACGGTTGCCCATGACAGCCATCACATGATCGTGGTGGGTACATCGCGGGTGGATATGGCCGCCGCCGCAAATCGCTTGGCCGAGGTCGGGGGCGGAGCGACCCTTTGGCGCGATGGCCGCGAGCAAGCCCTGGTGCGCCTGCCCATTGCCGGGCTCATGTCTGACCGCCCGGCGGCAGAGGTTGCCGCCAGCGCCGATCAGCTCATGGCGGCTATGGCCGAAACCGGCTGCGCCCTTAATAACGCCTTCATGCAGCATTCGCTCCTGGCCCTTGTGGTTATCCCCGAGCTGAGGATCTCTGATCTCGGCCTGGTGGATGTAACGAAATTCGAACTGACCGACCTGATCGAGACTGCCCAATGAATTTGATGAGCCCCGCGCCCATGCCGCTCACCCCGAAAGATCCCGGCCCGCAAAGCTTCACCGAAGCCGGCCCTGCCGTCGCGCATCTGAAAAAGCTCTATTCCGAAGCCGTCGCCTTCCTGACCGGCCATTTTACAAAAATCTTAGAGGGTGAAGAGGACCAAACCCGCTATCGCGCCTATTATCCGGAGATCCGTGTTTCGATCGGCAGTCATGCGAAAATCGATAGTCGCCTGAGCTATGGCTATGCCAGCGGCCCCGGCGTCTATTGCACCACGGTGACCCGGCCTGACCTGTTTGAAACCTATCTGACCCATCAGATCGAACAGCTTTTGCGCAATCACCAAGTGCCGGTGCAAATCGGCTGGTCCACCACCCCCATGCCGATCCATTTCGCCGCGTCCGGCATGGCTGTGCCACAAGAAGGCGCGTTGAGCTTTCCCTTGCGCGATGTATTCGATGTGCCCGATCTCGATAGCACCAATGACGATATCGCGAATGGCTATCAGGTAACTTACCCTGATGGCTCTCACCCGCTTGCGCCCTTCACTGCGCAGCGCATCGATTATTCCTTGGCGCGGCTCACCCATTACACCGCCACAGATCCAAGCCATTTCCAAAATCTGGTGCTCTTCACCAATTACCAATTCTACATCGAAGAGTTTGAAACCTATGCCCGCGAAATGCTGGCGGATCCGGATAGCGGCTATACCGCCTTTGTGGGGCCTGGTGATGTTGTGATCACAAATGCCAATGCGCCGATGCCCAGCCCCGCGAAACAGCCGCAAATGCCCAGCTATCACCTGAAACGTGACGGGCATATGGGGATCACCTTGGTCAATATCGGCGTGGGTCCCTCCAATGCGAAAACCGCCACCGATCACATCGCTGTGCTGCGGCCGCATGCGTGGCTGATGGTTGGTCATTGCGCCGGGCTGCGCAATAGCCAGTCGCTCGGGGATTTTGTGCTGGCCCATGGCTATCTGCGCGAAGACCATGTGCTTGATGATGATCTGCCGCCTTGGGTGCCGATCCCGCCTTTGGCCGAGGTGCAGATCGCGCTGGAAAAGGCCGTGGCGGAGGTGAGCGAACTAGAGGGCTATGACCTCAAACGCATCATGCGCACCGGCACAGTGGCCTCCGTCGATAACCGCAATTGGGAGCTGCGCGAAACCGCCGGTCCGATCCAAAGGCTCAGCCAATGCCGCGCCGTGGCCCTGGATATGGAAAGCGCCACAATCGCCGCCAACGGCTTTCGCCTGCGCGTTCCTTACGGCACTTTACTCTGCGTCTCCGATAAGCCGCTGCATGGTGAGCTGAAATTGCCGGGCATGGCATCAGAGTTTTACCGCAGCCAGGTCTCTAGACATCTAAAAATTGGCATACGTGCCATGGAGATCATACGCAAAACACCACATGAAAGAATACATTCCCGCAAGCTACGCAGCTTTGAGGAAACTGCCTTTTTGTGATGCCATTGAACAACTTATCCCCTGAAAAAACCGGCGGTGCACCAATTTGTCAAGCACACGGGATTGTAACGGGAATCCCGTTGACTTTATGATTCCATCAAATATGGGCGTCGGTCCAGTAAGGGAGTAAGTAAATGACAAAACCGATGACGAAAACTCAGCTGGTTTCAGCGCTGGCTGAGCAGATGGAAACGGATAAGAAAACTGCTGGGCAGGCGCTAGAGGCAATTGCAGATCTGATCACCCGCGAAGTTGCTCAGGGCGGTGCCGTGACGCTTCCAGGAGTTGGCAAAATCTATTGCCGTGAGCGGCCAGAACGCATGGTGCGCAACCCGCGCACCGGCGAAGAGATTAAGAAAGATGCGGATCGCCAGGTGAAAATCACCATTGCGAAAGCGCTGAAAGACAGCGTGAACGCATAGCAGCTGCCCCCGGCGGCGCGAGCCTGGATCAATGCTTGCGCTTGGCCGCCGGGCGAGCAAAGGAAGACTGGTGTTAACTATTTGCGGTCGCCACCAGTCATGCCCCCTATTTCAACGTCCAATACCACGACAGCTCGCATCTGGGATCCGCTGTCCCTAGCCCTTGGTTTGGGCTTTGCCTTTATGTGGTCCTCGGCCTTTACATCGGCGCGGATCATTGTGGAAACCGCCCCGCCGCTTACCACCTTATCGCTGCGCTTTCTGGTCTCTGGGCTTTTGGCCTTGGGGATTGGCTGGACCATGGGGCAAAGGCTGCGGCTTGATCGGGCCGGATGGCGGGCCACGGTGATTTTTGGGCTCTGCCAAAACACGCTTTATCTCGGCCTCTATTTCCTGGCCATGCAAACTGTGCCTGCCTCGCTCGCGGCGATCATGGCCTCGACCATGCCGCTTTTGGTGGCGATTATCGGCTTTGCTGTTTTTGGTCAGCGTGTCTCGCCGCTGGGCTGGGCCGGGCTAGCGGCTGGGATTGCCGGGGTCGCACTGATCATGGGTACGCGGGTGCAGGGCGGCGCTGATCTCTTTGGTCTGGCGCTTTGCGGGATTGGGGTCACCGCTCTGGCCGTGGCTACTTTGGTGGTGCGCGGCGCCTCGGCTGGGGGCAATTTGCTGATGGTGGTCGGGGCGCAGATGCTTGTGGGCGCGGTCTCACTCGGGGCGATCAGCGCACTGCTGGAGCCCTGGGCGATCCCCTGGGAGTCCCGCCTCACCCTTGCTTTCCTCTATACCACGCTGATCCCTGGCCTAGCGGCAACTCTGGTCTGGTTTCTGCTGGTGGGGCGGATCGGGGCGGTGCGCGCCGCCACTTATCACTTCCTGAACCCGGTTTTCGGTGTGGCCATAGCCTGGGCCCTGCTGGGCGAGCCCGTGGGCTGGAGCGATGCCATAGGCGTGGCCATCGCGACGATTGGGATTTTCCTAGTCCAGACCTCACGGGCGGGTTGAGCGGCTTTTAGCCTTACTCGAACCGCTTTAGCCGATTTGGCCGCGCAGCCCCTCGCCCACCTGACCGCGATGCAAGAGCAGGTGGTCGAGCAGCACACAGGCCATCATCGCCTCTCCCACAGGCACGGCGCGGATGCCCACGCAAGGATCATGGCGACCCTTGGTGATAATCTCGGCAGGCTCCCCGGCCTTGGTAATTGTTTTGCGCGTGGTCAGGATCGAAGAGGTTGGCTTGACAGCAAAACGCACCACCAGCTCTTGGCCGGTTGAAATCCCGCCCAAAATGCCGCCCGCATGGTTTGAGCTATATGCCGGGCCATCGGGGCCCATAGCGATTTCATCGGCATTTTCCGTACCAGTCAGCGCTGCCGCCGCCATGCCATCACCGATCTCAACCGCTTTCACCGCATTGATCGACATCATCGCCGCCGCCAGATCGGTATCGAGCTTGCCATAGATCGGCGCGCCAAGCCCCGCAGGCGCCCCTTTCGCCCGCAGCTCAATCACCGCGCCCACGCTTTCGCCCGATTTACGCAGCTCATCAAGATAGTCCGCCCAATGGGCCGCTGCAGCGGCATCTGGGGTCCAAAACGGGTTTTGCGCGATTTGGGCGTCATCCCAAGCGGCATAGTCAATCTTATGCGGCCCCATCTGCACCATTGCGCCAGTGATGGACAGCCCCGGCACCAGCTCGGCCAGAGCCGCGCGGGCCACACCGCCAGCCGCCACCCGCGCCGCAGTTTCGCGCGCGGAAGAGCGCCCGCCGCCACGGTAATCGCGAATACCGTATTTCTGCCAATAGGTGATATCCGCATGGCCGGGGCGGAATTTCTCGGCAATATCGCCGTAATCTTTGCTCCGCTGATCCGTGTTGCGGATCATCAACTGGATCGGCGTGCCGGTCGAGACACCCTCGAAGACGCCCGACAGAATTTCGACCTCATCGGCTTCGCGCCGTTGGGTGGTGAACTTATTCTGCCCCGGCTTACGCTTATCGAGCCAAACTTGCAGCGCTTCCGCCTCGATCGGCACGCCAGGAGGGCAACCATCCACCGTCGCGCCCAAAGCGGGCCCGTGGCTCTCGCCCCAGGTGGTGACGCGGAAAAGATGACCGAATGAGTTCATCGACATGCTGCGGGCTCCCTTTTGCTCGCGCCCGTTTAGGGCTTTCATCCCAGGGGCTCAAGAGAACGAAAGCAGCAAGCCAAACGAAAACGGCGCCCCGAAGACCGGAGCGCCGTTTCGAAATTGCTTATGAGCGAGGATTACTCCGCCGCTGCGGCCGTTTTGGCGGCTTTCTTCACCGGCGCCCAGATGCGCTTATTGGTGAGGTAAAGCAGAACCGACAACACAATCAGGAAGGTCACAGCTGTCAGGCCGGCTTCTTTACGTGCCATCATTTTCGGCTCAGCCGTCCACATCAGGAAGGCTGCAACATCAGCTGCAATCGCTTCGATTTCTGTAGACGATCCATCGGCGAATTCCACGTCATCACCGTAAAGCGGCGGTGCCATGGCGATCCATCCCCCTGGGAAAGCGGTGTTTTCATAGAAGGTGGTGCCAGCCTGCATCTTCTCTTCGCCAGTATAACCGGTGAGGATCGAATGGATATATTCCGGGCCACCGATACCTTTGAAGAACTGGTTGATGCCCAGGCCATAAGGGCCATGGAAACCCGCACGTGCCTTTGCCATCAGGCTCAGGTCAGGTGCGTTTTCAACGCCGCCTTTCGGGAAGTGATCTGTCGGCACGGCCGGACGGTAATCATCCAGCTCGGCGTCATAGATCTCGATTGCGCCAGCATAGGCACGAACCTGATCTTCGGGAAGCGCCGGACCACCGTCATCACCCAAAGTCCGCAGTGGCACAAATTTCAGACCGTGACAGGCCGAGCAAACCTCGGTGAATACCTGCAAACCACGCTGAAGCTGGTTTTGGTCGTATTTGCCGAACGGACCTTCGAAAGAGAAGGAGTGATCGTGGATATGGCCTTCGCCACCGGCTGCGAGGGCTGCACCGGCTGTCAAAGACAGCGCGGCAACAGCAGTGATGGTCAGTTTGCGGATCATGATACGCACGTCCTTTTCTTACTCAGCCGGAACCGACGCAGTCAGCGTCTTCTTTGCTTCTTTTTCGTGACCATAATGGTCGATGAAATCGGCTTCGATTGTGTCAACCTGCGGCAGCGGTTTCTCGATCACACCCAGAAGCGGCAAGATCACGAAGAAATAAGCGAACCAATAGGCCGAAGCGATCAGCGAGAAGGTTGCATAAGGCTCTTCGGCCGGCATCGCACCCAGCCACATCAGGGCCATGAAATCGATGCAGAGCAGGTAGAACCACCATTTGAACTGCGGGCGATAACGACCCGAGCGAACCGAAGACGTATCCAGCCAAGGTGCCAGAGCCATGGCCAGGATCGCGCCGAACATCGCAACAACACCAAAGAACTTGGCGTCAACAATGCCAAAGGTGATCCATTCCGCCGCCATAACGATCCAAACATCACCGGTGAAGGCGCGCAGGATGGCGTAGAAGGGCAGGAAGTACCATTCTGGAACGATATGCGCCGGGGTCGCCAGCGGGTTCGCTTCGATATAGTTATCCGGGTGGCCCAGATAGTTCGGCATGAAGCCAACAATCGCAAAGAATACGACCAGGACAACCGCCAGAGCGAACAGATCCTTGATCACGAAGTAAGGCCAGAACGGAACCGTGTCTTTCTTGGCCTCTTCTTTAGAGCCGGTCCGCACCGGAACACCCGACGGGTTGTTATTGCCGGTGGTGTGGAAGGCCCAGATATGCACCGCAACCAAAGCTGCAATCACGAAGGGCAGTAGGTAGTGCAGCGAGAAGAAGCGGTTCAACGTCGCGTTATCAACCGCCGGTCCACCCAGCAGCCAGGTTTGGATCGGCTCACCGATGAACGGGATCGCGCCAAACAGGCCGGTGATCACGGTCGCACCCCAGAAGGACATCTGACCCCATGGCAGAACATAGCCCATAAAGGCCGTGCCCATCATCGCTAGATAGATCAGCATGCCGACAATCCAGGTGATTTCGCGCGGCGACTTGTAAGAGCCATAAAACAGGCCGCGGAAGATATGCAGGTAAACCGCAACAAAGAACAGCGACGCGCCGTTTGCATGCAGGTAGCGCAGCATATGGCCGCCATTGACGTTACGCATGATATGCTCAACCGAGGCGAAGGCCAGGTCAACATGCGGCGTGTAATGCATCACCAAAACAATGCCGGTGATGATTTGCAACGCCAGGCAGAAGGTGAGGATGATACCCCAAATCCACATCCAATTCAGGTTCTTAGGCGTGGGGATCATAATGGTATCATAGAGCAAACCGACGATCGGCAGGCGCGAATGCAGCCACTTCTCGGCGCCGGTTGTCGGCTCGTAATGATCGTGAGGAATTCCGGACATACTGGCTTGCTCCCTTAACCGAGTTTGATTTCGGTTTCGCTGGTGAATTCTGCGACCGGAACCGGCAGGTTCTCTGGTGCGGGGCCTTTGCGGATCCGGCCCGAAGTATCATAATGCGACCCGTGGCAAGGGCAGAACCAGCCGTGATAATCGCCAGCATCGCCTAGCGGCACGCAGCCCAAATGGGTGCACACGCCCATCATCACCAGCCATTCGCCATCTTCGCTCAACGCGCGGTTTTCATCGGATGCGTCGGCACTTGGATCGATATTGCCGTTGCGCGCATTGGTGTCGACCAGATCGCTCATTTCAACTGCGCGGGCTTCCGAGATTTCTTCTTCGGTGCGGCGGCGGATAAAGACAGGCTTGCCCAGCCATTTCACCGTGATCTGCGTGCCAGGCGCTACGTCACCAACGGGGACGCGGATAGAGGACAGTGCTTGGACATCGGCGCTTGGGTTCATTTGGTTGACCAATGGCCAGACCGCTGCGCCCGTCGCCACTGCGCCCGCGCCTGCTGTGGCGTAGTACAGAAAGTCTCGGCGGGTGCCTTCGTGATCGTCTGCGTGGGACACGAGAAATTCTCCGGTTCTTATTGTCGCGAATGCCGACAGGAAATGAATCGGGTGTCCCCGATCCGAATGGTGACGTGATTATGGTCCGCGCATGGGGGCGTCCAGCGGACATTCTAGCGCGTTGGGACGAAACGTCGCGGAATTAACTTTATGGACCCTAGGGCAGCCATGCCGCCATTGCGAGAAAGCCACAAACACCGATCACTCTTTCGGCAGGCTAACTTTTATTTTCCAAGTTTTCGCGTATGAGAGGCGCAATCTTTTGGTAAACATCCCTGGCTAGGTTAATCTGGCCTGTATGGACTTTATACGATGACGCTTGGAAGACCACTCTACTCGCTGCTCATGCTCACCCTGACGCTTCTTGCGCTTGGGATCTTCACCGCGTCTGCGGCGAAGGCGGAATTTGAGCTGACTGTATATAGTGGTTTTCAGACCTCTCCCCATTCTGTGGTCGAGGGCAATGATCCCGGCGGCATAGGCCAATTTAAGTTCACCGCTGGTTGGGAAGGCAAATCGCTTGAATTGCCACCTTATTGGGGTTTGCGCGGGACTTGGTGGCCGGATGCGAAAAACATTGGCTATGGCATCGAGTTCAACCATGCCAAAGTCTATGCTGATGACGAAACCCGCGAAGAAGAAGGCTTTGAAAGGCTGGAATTCACCGATGGCCTTAACCTTCTGACTTTGAACGTTTTCCGGCGCTTCCAAGGCGAAACCCGACGCTGGACTCCTTATATTGGCGGCGGTGTTGGCGTGGCTATCCCGCATGTGGATATTCAAACGGCTGGCGGGAAAACCTTTGAATATCAATATACAGGCCCAGCTGTGCAATGGATTGCCGGTGTAACCTATGACCTGAGTGACAGCTGGCGCGTCTTCGGCGAATACAAAGGCAGCTATTCGCAAAATACGGCGGATCTGGATAATGGCGGCGAGCTGGAAACCAATATCGTCACCAATGCGCTTAATCTAGGCGTGAGCTTCAACTTCTAAGCCTATCCTGTGTCAGGACATCTTCTTTCTTTCGGTCACGGCTATTCGGCCCAGGCACTGGCGCAATTACTGCTGCCTATGGGCTGGACGGTTACGGGAACGACTCGGTCTGCGGAAAAAGCGCAAAAGCTGGCCCAAAGCGGTATCGCTGCAAAAATCTGGCCTGGGGATGATCTATCCGAGGCGCTCGACCAAGCCAGCCATATTCTAATTTCAACAGCACCCGGAGAGGCAGGGGACCCGGTCTTAGGCGAATTTCGCGACAAATTGGAAAGTCGTGGATCGGATTTCGCTTGGGTCGGATATCTTTCAACCACCGGCGTTTACGGAAATCATGATGGCGCATGGGTCGACGAATCCACCGCTCTGACCCCAGCCACCAAACGCGGCGCATGGCGAGTCGCTGCCGAATCTGCCTGGCAAGACTTGGCGCAAAGCGCGGGCCTGCCCTTACATATTTTCAGATTGGCCGGGATTTACGGCCCCGAACGCGGACCATTTGCTAAAGTCCGCGCAGGCACCGCCCGGCGGATCATAAAACCCGGACAGGTTTTCAGCCGAATCCATGTGCACGACATCGCCCAAACCCTAGCCGCCTCTATCGCGCGCCCGAATCCCGGTGCAATTTATAATGTTTGCGATGATGATCCCGCCCCGCCACAGGATGTGATCGGCCATGCTGCCGAGCTTTTGGGATGCCCTCTGCCGCCGGAAGAATCATTTGAAACAGCAGATATGACCCCAATGGCGCGCAGTTTTTATGCGGAAAGCAAGAAGGTTCGAAATGACCGAATCAAGCAAGAGCTGGGGGTCACTCTAAAATATCCCAGCTATCGCGATGGCCTAAAGGCGATGCTTTAGCTCTCCTAGCGAAGCGCACCCAATAAATAATTGGGTTTATAAATATATCTCTTGACCACTGCCGCACAGCTGCCGAAAGGTTAACGTACTGTAAGCTATTTTTTCAAGGACGGAGATGCGAGGGATACAATATGCGCCTTCGGGCTATTTATGGCGTTGTTTTTTGCAGCCTGGGGATCTCCAGCCAAGCCGCAACAATTCAAGAAACGATTATTTACCCTGATGCCCCTGTGCCCTTGGCCAGCTTCGGCAAAACCATGGCCAAATCCGGCCAAACAGTCGTGGTGGGCGCCTCCTCGCGCAATATCCCCGCCGCCTATTACGGATCGGCCTATGTTTTTGACATGGAAACCGGCACCCAAACCTACGAGCTTTTGCCAGAAGACCCGGTTGCCCATACCTATTTCGGCAATGACGTCGCGGTCGAAGGCTCAACCGCTTTGGTGGGTGCCTATCGCGCAACAGGCAGCACCCGCGATAGCGGCGCGGCATATGTTTTTGACCTAGAGACCGGCGCACAGAAATTCAAACTGACCAGCGATGAAGCCTTGGGATATGATAATTTCGGGGTTTCGGTCGCGCTCGCGGGGAATACCGCTCTGGTCGGCGCCAATGAGGTCTGGGATGGGGCCGATGGCTATTCCGCTGGGGCAGTCTTTTTGTTTGACACAACGACCGGCGAGCAGACAGGGGTTCTGCGCCAGAACGATATCGATCCATATGATCGGTTCGGCTCGGATATCGTGACCTATGGGAATTATGCTCTGATCGGCACATCGGGCCATGATATCGCCGGTCAATTTGCGGGAGCCGCCTATCTCTTTGATATCGAAACTCAAACCCAACTTGTCAAAATCACCCCCGATGATGCAGAGGAAAATTCCTATTTTGGGAATAGTTTAGCCCTGTCAGATCGCTATGCCGTTATCGGCGCCCAACGGGCAGATCTAGGGGGCCATGACAGGGGCGCAGCCTATATTTTCGATTTCCTCACCGGAGAGCAGATAAAATTAACCGCGCCGGATGGCGAGGATCAGGATTTTTTCGGCTCCTCAGTTGCGATCTTCGGAGATGTGGTTTTGGTTGGTGCCCGATATGACAGCCATTTTTCCCCCAGCAGCGTCGGCTCGGTCTATGCCTTTGATGTCATGGGTAATGTGCTTGGAAAGCTCTACCCAAGCGCTGCAATATCCGGGGATTCCTACGGTGCTAAAATCCTTTTTGACCTAGACGCGATTTTGATCGGGGCACCGGGCGATCGCACAAATGGATCCAAAAGTGGCGCAGTCTACGCCTATACCCGCGCCGCCGACGCCGCGCCCCAAGCCTTATCCAGCGCCGCGCCCCTAAATGCATCGAGCCTTTTAAGCCTATTTACCCCCATCCCAAGCCCCGCCGCAGTGCCCCTTCCAGCCAGCTTGTGGCTTCTCGGGGCCGGGGTTTTGGGCTTATCTATTCGGACGCGCGGCCTGCGGGCTCGTTAATTCGGACAAAATCGCCTCTGCAGAAGCACGGGGGTTTTCCGCTTTCCAAACCGGACGCCCAACCACCACATGATCGGCCCCAGCGGCAATTGCAGCCGCAGGCGTGGTAACCCGCTTTTGATCGCCAAGCTCCGCCCCAGCTGGGCGCACGCCGGGGGTCACAATCAGCCGCCCCTCGGATTGCGACAAAGCACGAATGGCCGAGGCTTCTTGCGGCGAACAGATACAGCCATCCGCCCCGGCCTCAAAAGCCCGCTCGGCCCGTTCGACCACCATTTCCGGCACGGCGCCCGGCTGCATCATGCCGTCATCCAGGTCTTGGCGATCCAGCGAGGTCAGGATTGTCACCGCCAGAATTTTCATATCGGAGCCGCCTGCCCCCTCTTTGGCGGCGCGCACCACATGCGGGTCGCCATGCACTGTCAGGAAATCCAGATCGAATTGCGCCAGCCCGCGCACCGCCGCTTCGACCGTCGCGCCGATATCGAACAGCTTCATATCCAGGAAAATCCGCTTACCATGTTCTGATTTCAGCTCATTGGCCAGCGCCAGCCCGCCGCCGGTCAGCATTCCCAAGCCGATTTTATAAAAACCCACCACCGGGTTAAGCTGCGCGGCAAGTTCCAACCCCGCAACGGCATTGGGCACGTCTAGGGCTACGATCAGGCGGTCATCGATCATGGCGAGATCCTTTTCTCGGAGGCTGGCTTTGGGATTTGCACGCCTATGCCCCTTTCCCCGAATTTTGGCAAGCCGCTCACGCCCGGCTCACGATCCTGCGCAACACGCGGATGCGAGCCTAGTTTATTCGACCCAAAGCCTCCGTCGCGGCAGTAAGAGTTCAGGTTCTGGCCAGAGCCCTGACACAAACCTCCGAAAAGGAAGCGACATAACAATGCGACCCCATCTGTTCCCAGCCGTTTCGGCCCTGGCCTTTAGCCTGCTGGCTCTGCCCGCCTCTGCCTTAACCCTTCAAATCACGGTAGAAAACCTAGCTCCTCAGGGCGGCGTTTCCTTCACCCCGCTTTGGGCCGCCTTCCATAATGGCAGCTTCGACAGTTTTGACGTTGGATCCATCTCGTCGGCACCGCTAGAGGCTTTGGCCGAGCTGGGTCAAACTGCGGGCCTGGATAGTTTGCTGTCGGTCACCGACCCCAATTCAGTTTCGGCCGCAATACCGGCTGCGCAAAATGGAATCGGCCCTGTCGATCCCGGTGAAACGACGTCGATCGAATTCAATGTAGATCCGACAGATGCCCGCTATTTTTCTTATCTGGCGATGATTTTGCCCTCCAATGACACATTCATCGGCAATGACGACGCCCTTGCCTATGAAATTTTCGACGCGAAGGGCGCGTTCAATGGCACCCAAATCATCGAGGTTTTAAACGCCTATGATGCCGGGACCGAAGTCAATGATCCCAATCTCGGCCCAGCATTTGTGGTGGGCCAGGATGCGACCGCAGGGGCAACCGAAAATGGCGTTGTCAGCGGTGCTAGCTCCTTTGATAGCTTTCTAGGGGTGCAAACTCCGCTTGGCAGTTTCAATTCTTTGGCGGGACTCGACGGAACCCAGCCCATCGCGCGTATCACTATTGAGGCGGTTGCTCCGGTCCCGTTGCCTGCGGGGTTAGCCCTTGGGGTCACCGGTCTCGCAGCACTGGGCGCGGTAAAAACGGCACGGCGTAATCGCGCCTAGACCATTCGCCCAGCAGATCGGCGGCAGCCCCCCACTGTCGCCGATCCGATACCGAAAGTCGATTTCCTCAAAGGCATCTCAAAATTTCCCGTCAAACAGATATTGACGATCTTGTGACGAAGCTTTGGCCACCCCATCTATTTGCCAAGGTCCAAACCACTCCGGGCTGCCTGGCGGGCGGGGATTATTTGGGCGCTTTTGGAAGGAGATACGAGATGAACTTAGAAAAGTTCACTGAGCGGTCGCGCGGCTTTCTTCAGGCGGCGCAAACCATCGCAGTACGTGAAAATCATCAAAAACTGACGCCCGAGCACTTGCTAAAGGCGCTGCTGGACGATCCAGAGGGGCTGGCCAGCAATCTGATCGGCAAATCCGGCGGCGACGCGGCGCAGGTGACGCAAGCGGCAGATCTGGCAATCGACAAATTGCCGAAAGTGACCGGCGATGCGAGCCAAGCTTACACAGATACGGTACTGGTGCGGGTTTTGGACGAGGCGGAGAAAATCGCCACCAAAGCCGGGGATAGCTTTGTCCCCGTCGAGCGGATCCTCACAGCGCTGGCGGTTGTGCGCTCTAAGGCCAAGGATGCGCTGAGCGCGGGCGGCGTCACGGCTCAAAAACTGAATGAGGCCATCAACGATATTCGCAAAGGCCGCACGGCAGATAGCGCGAGCGCCGAAGAAGGCTATGACGCGCTCAAACGCTATGCGCGCGATCTGACCGAGGCGGCGCGCGACGGCAAAATCGACCCGATCATTGGCCGGGACGAAGAAATTCGCCGTGCGATGCAAGTGCTTAGCCGCCGAACCAAAAACAATCCGGTGCTCATCGGGGAACCCGGCGTCGGGAAAACCGCGATTGCCGAAGGCTTGGCCTTGCGCATCGTCAATGGGGATGTGCCGGAAAGCCTGAAGAACAAGCAGTTAATGGCGCTGGATATGGGCGCGCTGATTGCTGGTGCGAAATATCGCGGCGAATTTGAAGAGCGTCTGAAATCGATCCTATCGGAAATCACCGCTGCAGCTGGGGATATCATCCTTTTCATCGACGAAATGCACACGCTTGTGGGCGCGGGCAAAGCCGATGGCGCGATGGATGCGTCCAACCTGCTGAAACCCGCTTTGGCACGGGGCGAGCTGCATTGCGTCGGCGCCACCACGCTGGATGAATATCGCAAACATGTGGAAAAAGATCCGGCCCTAGCCCGGCGTTTCCAGCCGGTTGTCGTGGAGGAACCCACAGTCGAAGACAGCATCTCGATCCTGCGCGGGATCAAAGAGAAATACGAGCTTCATCATGGGGTTCGGATCTCTGACTCTGCTCTGGTCGCGGCGGCAACCCTAAGCCATCGCTATATCACGGATCGTTTTTTGCCGGATAAAGCCATCGACTTGATGGATGAGGCCGCCAGCCGCCTGCGGATGGAGGTGGATAGCAAGCCCGAAGAGCTCGATCAGCTGGACCGGCAGATCTTGCAAATGCAGATCGAAGCCGAGGCGCTGAAGAAAGAGGATGACCAAGGCTCGGTTGATCGGCTGGAAAAGCTCGAAGCGGAATTGGCGGAATTGATGCAGCGTTCTGCAGAAATGACAGCGCAATGGCAGGCCGAACGCGATAAAATGGCGGCCGCGCGCGACATCAAAGAAGAGCTGGATCGCGCCCGTGCTGAGCTGGACCAAGCCAAACGCGAGGGCAATCTCGCCCGCGCTGGCGAGCTTTCCTACGGGGTCATCCCAGAGCTTGAAAAACGGCTAGGCGAGGCTGAGGAAGCCGAAGATCAGATGATGGTCGAAGAAGCGGTGCGGCCCGAGCAGATCGCGCAAGTGGTTGAGCGCTGGACGGGGATTCCGACCTCGAAGATGCTCGAAGGCGAGCGGGAGAAACTCTTGCGAATGGAAGATGAGCTGGGCCACCGGGTCATTGGTCAGCGCAGCGCCGTTACGGCGGTTTCCAATGCGGTGCGGCGGGCGCGGGCCGGGCTGAATGACGAAAACCGACCGCTAGGCAGCTTCCTTTTCCTCGGCCCCACCGGCGTTGGCAAAACCGAGCTGACCAAAGCGGTGGCAGAGTTCCTGTTTGACGATGATAGCGCCATGGTGCGGATCGACATGTCAGAATTCATGGAAAAACATGCGGTTGCTCGTCTAATCGGCGCACCTCCGGGCTATGTTGGCTATGATGAAGGCGGGGTTCTGACCGAAGCGGTGCGGCGCCGTCCCTATCAGGTTGTCCTATTCGACGAGGTGGAAAAAGCCCATCCAGATGTGTTCAACGTCCTCTTGCAAGTGCTCGATGATGGCGTGCTGACCGATGGTCAGGGTCGGACGGTGGATTTCAAACAAACGCTGATCATCCTGACCTCTAACCTTGGGGCACAAGCGCTAAGCCAGCTTCCCGACGGGGCTGATAGTGCAGCGGCCAAGCGCGATGTGATGGATGCGGTTCGGGCGCATTTCCGCCCTGAATTCCTCAACCGTCTTGATGAAACCATCATCTTTGACCGGCTCGGCCGCGAAGATATGGACGGCATCGTGGATATCCAGCTGCGCCGGTTGGAGCGTCGCTTGGCGGCTCGGAAAATCGCTCTCGACCTTGATGAGGGCGCGCGCAAATGGCTGGCGGATGAGGGTTATGACCCGGTCTTCGGGGCGCGCCCGCTGAAACGAGTGATACAGCGCGCGCTGCAAGATCAGCTCGCGGAGATGATCCTCGCGGGCGATGCGAAAGACGGTGACCGGATCTCCGTTTCCGCTGGGGTGGATGGGCTGATTGTCGGCGACCGCGTCAGCGAATCGCAACGGCCCAAGCCCGATGATGCGGTTGTGCATTAAGCGCTGAGAAATGAGGGCGAGGCTGATAAAGCCCCGCCCTTTTTCCTTAAAATGCGATCTGATCCTCTATCGCCGCGATCCCAGCCTCGGCGCATTCATCGTCAATCGCTGGCGACGGCGCGCCGCTGACCCCGATACCGGCCACAAGCGAGCCATCCCCATCCCGCACGATCATCCCACCGCCCAAAGGCAGCGCCTGGTCGAGGAAACGGATACCGTAAGACAGTTTCTCCGGCCCGGTTTCTTCGTGCAAGTCACTGGTATTAGTGCGGAAACTCACTGATGTCCAAGCTTTGCGCAGCGAGGTTTCTTGCACATGAACCCCAGCGAAACGATCACGTAAAAACACCTGCGGCACAGCGAAACGGTCCACCACAGTCACCCCCACCTGATAACCGCCCTCGCGGCAATGCTGCATCGCGGCTTGGGCCATTTGCAGCGCAACTTCCGGTTTAAGCGCACGAAACTCGACGAAAGCGACATCCTCTGCCGCATTCGCGAAAGGCGCGGCCAAAACCGCCGCTGCCAAGCAAAGTTTACGGATCATGGGGCTTACTCCTCTTTTGCCACATGTTGCGAAATCAAGCTGGAGAGCATCCACCAGAACAGCTCATCGCCAGAATAGCCTTCGATCCGGGCGATTTCGGCCCCGCCTTCGGTAAGCAGAAATGTCGGCGTATAGAGCACGCGCCCCTTCAAAGGCATCTCTTTCAGCTCGCTTCCGCGCAAATCTACCCGCCGCAGGGGCAAGAGCTTGCCTTCGTCAGTTTTGGCATAGATCCCGCCAATTTCGGCATTCCACCTGGCGCAATAAACGCAGCCCGGCTGCTCAACCATGATTAGCTGACGCTCGCCAGACCAGGCCATTTGGGGAAAAAATGCTGCGGCAGCACAAAATATGCCGAACAAAATTCCCGTCAATCGCGATAGAAAAGATGAATTGACCTCTCTCATGATCAAACCCTAATCTGAGCTCATTGGATATGGCAAGCGGCAGGGGAGGGCCTAACTTGTTTGATGTCTCCGTGATGAGCGCGCTTTTGGGCGGGCTCTTGGTGTTTTTCTCGCCCTGCATCCTGCCGATTGTGCCTTTTTACCTGAGCTATATGGCCGGGGCGAGTATGGCGGAAATCAGCGCCGATGGGGCGCTACCGACTGGGCTTCGCCGTCGGGCGATGCTGGCCTCGATCATGTTTTCACTCGGCATCATCTGTGTGTTCACCCTCCTTGGCGCGGCGGCATTCGGCCTTAGCCAGGCCTTTCGAGCACAGCAGGATCTATTCCGCATCGCCGCCGCTGGAATTGTCGCGCTGATGGGGCTGCATTTCCTCGGGCTGATCCGCATCGGATTTCTCAACCGCTCTTTCAGCCTTGAAGGCGGCGATGTGCAGCGCATGTCGATCCCCGGCGCTTTCCTCGTGGGCCTCGCCTTCGCGGCAGGTTGGACCCCTTGCGTCGGCGGCGTGCTGACCGCCGTTCTTTTCCAAGCCAGCCAAGAAAGCTCGGCTCTGCAAGGGCTTATGCTGCTTTTGGTGTTTGGCGTCGGGATGACCGCGCCCTTTGTCGCCGCCGCCGCGTTTATCGGCCCCTTCCTGCGCTTTGTCAGCCGCTTCCGCCGCCATCTTGGAACGGTCGAAAAAGCCATGGGCACTTTTTTGATCCTATTCGCCCTGCTCATCGCCACGGATCAGGTCAATCGCATTGCCGCCTGGATGCTCGGCCTGCCGCTCTTTCAATCCATGATCTGAGGAGATCCCCGGATGACCCGCCTGCTTACTTTCCTAAGCGCTCTCACCCTCACCTGTTGCTGCGCCCTGCCAATTTGGGCCGCTGAAATGGGCGATGATGGGCTGCATAAGACCGCCTGGATGCGCGACACATTCAAAGATCTGACCGAAGATCTGGAGGAGGCCACTGCCGAGGGCAAACGGCTGATGCTGATCTTTGAACAGCGCGGCTGCATCTATTGCGCCAAGATGCATAAAGAGATCTTCCCCCGCCCAGAGATCGCCGATTACATCACCGAGAATTATTTCGTGGTGCAGCTCAACCTGCATGGCGATACGGAAGTCACCGATTTCGACGGCGAATCGCTGAGTGAAAAGCAGATGGCGCGAAAATGGGGTTTATTGTTCACGCCGACAATTATGTTTTTGCCACCCGAGGTAAAGCCAGACCTTAGCGCGGCGGAAGCCTCTGTCGCGACCATGCCGGGTGCCTTTGGGGCACAGACAACTTATGATCTTCTCGTTTGGGTCAATGAAGAACGCTATCTCCTTGAAGATGGAGAAGATTTCCAGAGATATCACGCCCGTAAGATAGAAGAACGAAATTCTTCTGCAGCGCAGAAATAGTGAATATTGGACGCCTTAATTAGTCTTTAGCAGAACTTAGTCTTGCATAGAGCTATGACACATGCGTAGTCTCGATATTGTCTGAGCGCATAGCTTCAGTCATGGGAGGAAAAATGAAGCTGACTTTCTGTGCGGCCACCTTCGCGCTAATTGGCGCGGCAGCGACAGCCGGAAATGTCACCCCAACCGAGGTGACATATGATGAATACGGCGCCATAGCGGAGTCCCTCACCGGTCAGGCCGGTGATCCGCAACTTGGCGCCGAGATTGTTTCCACCAAAAGCAAAGGCAATTGCGTTGCATGTCACGCGGTAACGGCGCTGCAAGACGTCCCCTGGCATGGCGAAGTTGGCCCGACTTTGGATGGGGTCGCTGATCGCTGGGGCGCGGCAGAGCTTCGTGGCATCGTTGCCAATGCGAAAATGACCTATGACGGCACAGTTATGCCGGCTTTCTATAAAACCGAAGGCTTTGTTCGCCCCGGCGATGCCTATACCGGCAAAGCCCCCAGCGGCCCGCTCGATCCGATCCTGACAGCTCAGGAAATCGAAGATGTGGTCGCCTTCTTATTGACCCTCAAAGAGTAACCCGACCCGAGAGCGAGGATTAGTAGAGATGACTCTAACACGACGCGAAACATTGGGCTTAGGGATTGGCGCTGCCGCCCTGTTGGCTCTGCCCCGCGCCGCCAGCGCTGCGGTTGATGATGCGATTGCCGAATTCACCGGCGGTGCGTCAATGGGCACAAGTGGGATTGACCTATCCACCCCTGAAATCGCCGAAAACGGCAATACTGTGCCGGTTGAAGTGTCCGCTCCTGGCGCCACAGCGATCATGCTTTTGGCCACGGGCAATCCGACACCGAAAGTTGCCACGATCAAATTCGGCAAACTGGCTGGAGCGCAAGATGCCTCTACCCGGATCCGTTTGGCGGGTACCCAAGATGTGATGGCAATCGCTCAGCTCGCCGATGGCAGCTTTGTTCAGGCCAGCAACACCGTCAAAGTCACCATCGGCGGCTGCGGCGGCTAAAAGAGGAGAGCGAGAGAATGGCAAGCAATGTCAAACCCCGCGTGAAAGTCCCGAAATCTGCTGCGGCAGGCGATACAATCACCATCAAAACCCTGATCAGCCACCCAATGGAAAGCGGTCAGCGTAAAAACAGCGATGGCGCTCTGATCCCGCGGCAGATCATCAATCGCTTCACCTGCGATTTTAACGGTGAGAATGTGATCGATGTGGTGCTAGAGCCCGCGATCTCCACCAATCCCTATTTCCAGTTTGACGCGATGGTCCCGGAAGCAGGGGAATTCACCTTCACTTGGTATGATGATGACGGCTCGGTTTACACCGAAACCAAGCCGATCAAAGTCGGTTAAGCCAAGTCGGCGCAGGGAGGAGATGGCACCGATGAAGGCACCACTGAAAATGACCGCCAGTCTCTTGGCTCTTGCGGGAGCAATGCTCGCAGGCCAGGCCATGGCGGATGAAGACGCCGAGCTGATCGTCAATGAAGAGATCGAGATGGTGGTGCGCACAGACGCGCCTGCCCATCTGGAAAATCTCGACACGGTCTATTCCGGCTGGGTTTTCCGTACCGATGAAACCCAAGAATTGCAGATGGATGATTTCGACAATCCGGGCATGATCTTTGTGGATCAGGCTTTGGATCAATGGTCCATGGCGGATGGTAGCGAAGACAAAGCTTGCGCTGATTGTCACCATGATCCCGAAACCATGGCTGGGGTTCGTGCGGTTTACCCGAAATATGTGGAAGCAGCGGGCGAAGTGCGCACGATCGAACAGCAAATCAATAGCTGCCGGACCGAGCGTATGGGCGCGGAAGCCTGGAAATATGATGGCGGCGACATGACGAATATGCATGCGCTCATCACCCTGCAATCCCGCGGCCTGCCGGTGAATGTGGCGATTGACGGCCCGGCCGCCTCGACCTGGGAACAGGGCAAAGAGATCTATTATACCCGCTATGGTCAGCTAGAGCTTAGCTGCGCCAATTGCCACGAAGATAATTACGGCAATATGATCCGGGCTGATCATCTTTCCCAAGGGCAGATCAATGGCTTCCCGGCTTACCGGCTGAAAAATGCCAAGCTAAATTCGGCCCATGCCCGTTTCAAAGGGTGCGTTCGCGACACCCGCGCCGAAACCTTTAAGCCAGGCAGCGCGGAATTCATTGCGTTGGAACTCTATGTCGCCTCGCGCGGCAATGGTCTGACGGTTGAGGGCCCCTCGGTCCGCAACTGATCGCATTTTCAATCGCTTAAGGACTTTCCCCTTCCGGGTCTCTCGGGAGGGCACTCTAAAGTTTTGTCCGCCATAGGAGCGCCCGCATGATCTCGCGCCGCGATTTTCTTCAAGCCAGCATGGCCGCCTCAGCCATTTACGGCGCCTCAGGCTTTGGCAATTGGTCTCGCCTCGCCGCCCAGCAGGCCATGACCCAAGATCAGCTTTTGCAATTCGACCCGCTCGGCACTGTGACGCTGATCCATATCACCGATATCCATGCCCAGCTTATGCCGGTTTGGTTCCGCGAGCCCGAGATCAATCTTGGCGTCGGCGCGGTCAAAGGCCATCCGCCCCATGTGACCGGCAGCGATTTCCGCAAAATGTATGGGATCAATGATGGCTCGGCCCTGGATTACGCGCTGACTTATGATGATTTCGTGGCTTTGGGCAAAACCTATGGGCGCATGGGCGGGATGGACCGGATCGCGACGGTGGTGAATGCTATTCGCGCCGAACGGCCCGATGCGCTACTGCTTGATGGTGGCGATACTTGGCAGGGCAGCTATACCTGCCTGAAAACCGACGGCCAGGATATGGTCAATGCAATGAATGCCTTAGGCGTTGATGCCATGACCAGCCATTGGGAATTTACCCTTGGCATCGACCGGGTCACCGAGATCGTGGATAACCACCTGAACTTCCCCTTTCTCGGCGCGAATATCTTCGACAATGAATGGGATGAACCCGCCTATGAGCCCTATCAGAAGTTCGAACGCGGCGGTGTGCAGATCGCGGTGATCGGCCAGGCCTTCCCTTATATGCCCATCGCCAATCCCGGCTGGATGTTCCCCAATCTTAGCTTCGGCGTTCGGCAAGAGCGCATGGCCGAGGTCGTTCAAGAGGTCCGCGATGCGGGGGCGGAGCTGGTGGTTGTGCTCAGCCATAACGGTTTTGATGTGGATCGAAAACTTGCCGCGAATGTGGATGGGATCGATATCATCCTCACCGGACACACCCATGACGCCCTGCCCGAGCCGGTGCTGATCAATAAAACCCATCTGATCGCCACTGGAAGCCACGGCAAATTCCTGTCGCGGATCGATCTGGATGTGCGTGACGGGGCTATGCAGGGCATTCGGCATAAGCTGATCCCGATTTTTTCCGATGTGATCACAGCCGATCCGACCATGACTGCCCTGGTCGAAAAGCAGCGCGCGCCCTTCTCCGAGCTTTCCGATGTGATCGGCAAAACCGAAAGCCTGCTTTACCGGCGCGGCAATTTCAACGGGACTTGGGATGATCTGATTTGCGACGCCATGCTAGAGCAGCGCGAGGCGGATATCGCGCTTTCGCCCGGTTTCCGCTGGGGCGCGTCGATGATGCCGGGCGAGGACATCACCCGCGAAGATTTGTTCAACGCCACTGCCATGAGCTATCCCAATTGCTATCGCAATGAAATGACAGGGGAAATGCTGCATATCATCATGGAAGATGTGGCCGATAACCTGTTCAATCCCGACCCCTATTACCAGCAAGGCGGCGATATGGTCCGGGTTGGCGGCATGGGCTATCGCATTGATATCTCGAAACCACAGGGCAGCCGCATCACGGAAATGACCCTGCTGAAAACCGGCGAGAAAATCGATCCCGCGAAAAACTATGTGATCGCCGGTTGGGCCAGCGTCAATGAAGGCACCGAAGGCCCACCAATCTGGCAAGTGGTGGAAGACCATATCAAATCCCAAGGCTCCGTAAAGGTAGAGCCGAATACCAGCGTAACCGTGACCGGCCTATGACGCACGGTCAGAGCAAGGAGGGCGAATAGATGTCCCAGAGTTTCAAAGGCATGAAACCCTCGCGCCGGGGCTTTCTGAGCGGCGCAGCAGCGGGCGTGGCCGGGCTGGCCGCCGCGCAATCGGCTCGGGCGGCGGGCGATCCGGCAATCACCGAAATTCAGCCCTGGATGCAAGAGCTTGGCGATGGGGTCGATGTCGCGCCCTATGGCATGCCCTCGGAATATGAAAAACATGTCAAACGCCGGACGGTGGAATGGCTGACTGCCGATCCGGTCAGCTCGATCAACTTCACCCCGCTGCATGAACTGGACGGCATCATCACTCCGAATGGTTTGTGTTTTGAACGGCATCACGGTGGCGCAGCCCATATCGATCCGGCCGAGCACCGCTTGATGATCAATGGCTTAGTTGATCGCCCCCTGGTCTTTACCATGGAAGATCTCATGCGCTTTCCGCGTGAAAACCATGTCTATTTCCTGGAATGCGCCGCCAATAGTGGGATGGAATGGCGCGGGGCGCAGCTCAATGGCTGCCAGTTTACCCACGGGATGATCCATAATGTCATGTATACCGGCATTCCCCTGCGGCTGATCCTGGAAGAGGCCGGGGTGAAAGGCACGGGCAAATGGATTTTGCCAGAAGGCGCCGATGCCTCGGCCATGACCCGCTCGATCCCCATGGAAAAGGCGCTGGATGATTGCTTGGTCGCTTTCAAGATGAATGGCGAAGCCCTGCGCGTGGAGCAAGGCTATCCACTGCGCCTGGTCGTTCCCGGCTGGGAAGGCAATATGTGGGTGAAATGGCTGCGCCGGATCGAGGTGGGCGACGAACCCTGGCATCACCGGGAAGAAACTAGCAAATACACGGACTTGCTGGCCGATGGCACGGCCCGGCGCTTCACCTGGGAGATGGATGCAAAATCTGTGATCACAAATCCCAGCCCGCAAGCGCCTCTCACCACCGGGCCGGGACCGACTGTGATCACAGGCGTGGCTTGGTCCGGGCGCGGCACGATCCCTCGGGTGGATGTGTCCATCGATGGCGGCGCGAATTGGCACCAAGCGCGGATGTCAGGCCCGAGCCTGATGAAATCCATGCATCGGTTCTATTTCGATTTCGAATGGGATGGCAAACCGTTGCTGCTGCAAAGCCGCGCCCATGACAGCACCGGCTATGTGCAGCCCACTAAGGACCAGCTGCGCAAATTCCGGGGCACCAATTCGATCTACCACAATAACGGCATCCAAACTTGGTATGTGAAAGAAAACGGCGAGGCTGAGAATGTCGAAGTTAGTTAACTATCTTGCGCCCTCTGTGGGCGGCGCCGTGGTGGTTGTTGGTGTTGCTTATTTGGTTGCAGATCAACTGGTTGCGGATATCCCCGCGCCGGTTCGGGGGACACTGACACCCTCGCCAGCCATTGCCGAGAGCGCGCCAGAGGCAACAGATCTTGTGATCCAAGCGGCCTTTTCCGGCGATGCGGCGCAATCGCGTCAGGGCGGTTTTGGTCTGGGGCGCGCGGCCTTGCCGGAGGAGATCGCATCTTGGGATATCGATGTGCGCCCGGATGGTCAGGGCCTGCCCGAGGGCAAAGGAGATGTCTGGACCGGCGAGGAAATTTTCGCGGATAATTGCGCCATGTGCCACGGCGATTTCGGCGAGGCGGTAGGGCGTTGGCCAGTGCTCGCCGGTGGGCAAGGCACGCTGACCGATGATCGTCCGGTAAAAACCATTGGCAGCTATTGGCCTTATCTGTCGACGGTTTTCGATTATGTGAACCGGGCCATGCCTTTCGGCAATGCGCAATCTCTCAGCCCGGATGAGGTCTATGCCATCACCGCTTATCTGCTCTATCTCAATGATATCGTTGATGATGATTTCGAACTGAGCCATGAAAACTTCACCGATATTGAAATGCCCAATGAGGCGAATTTCTTCCTTGATGATCGTGCGGATGCGGAATTGGCGGCCTTCGGGGCGGAATCCTGTATGGAAAACTGCAAAGAAACGGTGGAAATCACGGCGCGGGCGGCAATTGTCGATGTGACGCCGGAAGATGCCGAAGCCCGCAAAGCACGTGAGGCCGCAGCCGAGACCAAGGAAGCAGCCCCTGTGGAAATGGCGGCCGCCGAACCAAACGCGCCTGCGGCAGATGGCAGGAGTGCGGACCCCGCTTTGATCGCTGCCGGTGAAAAAGTGTTCAAGAAATGCAAAGCCTGCCACCAAGTCGGAGATGGCGCGCAGAACAAAGTAGGCCCTGTGTTGAATGGCGTGGTTGGCAGTCCCGCCGGGCATGTGGACGGGTTCAAATATTCCAAGGCCTTGCAAGATGCAGCGGCGGGCGGGCTGGTCTGGAGCGAGGCGGAGCTTGCAGCATTTCTCGCCAAACCCAAAGACTATCTGAAAGGCACGAAAATGTCCTTTGCTGGGCTGCGCAAAGATAGCGATATCGCCGCAATCATCGCCTTTTTGAAGTCTCAAGGAGGGTAAGACATGCGCTTTGGCCAGGCTCTGCTTTTTGTGATCACACCTTTTGTGATCACATTTACCCAACCCGCCAGCCTGGCTGCGCAACCCCTTGATCCCGCTTCGGGCAATCCCGATACCGGGGCCGAGATTTTCGATTATTGCAGCGGCTGCCATCAGCTGGGGCGCGATGCGGAAAACGGTATTGGCCCGCATCTTAACGGTTTATTCGACCGTCCCGCCGGGGCTATTGACGGTTTTGCCTATTCTAAATCCATGATGCGGGCGGCGCATGATGGGCTGAAATGGGATTACACTACGCTTGATGCCTATATCGAGAACCCGAAAAATCTGATCTCTGGCACAAGGATGAGCTTCGACGGCCTCGAAGATCCGGTGGAACGCGCTGATCTGATGGCCTATTTGCGGCTTTTCTCGGCGGATCCGGCCAATATCCCCGAAGCCGCGCCCACCGCCTCGGATGCGGGCCATGATCTGGATCCCGCGATTTTGGCGCTCAAGGGCGACCCGGCCTATGGCGAATATCTGTCTTCGGAATGTGTCACCTGCCACCAAACCAGCGGCGCCGATCTGGGCGTGCCGTCGATCACATTATGGCCAGAAGACGATTTCGTCATCGCCATGCATGCCTATCGCCGTAAGCTGCGCCCGCATCCTGTGATGCAGATGGTGGCGGGGCGGCTGAATGACGAAGAAATCGCCGCGCTCGCGGCCTATTTTGCGCAGCTCACACCATAAAAAGCCTGCTGCGCGGTTTTTTGGGAGGAAAACCATGGCTCAGACAAGAAGAACATTCCTTAGTGTAACCGCCGCGGCGGCAACTCTGGCCGCGCCGATGCTTCGCGCTGAAATCCGCCCGCGCGCGGTGGTGGTCGGAGGCGGTGCAGGCGGGGCCACCGCAGCGCGCTATATCGCCAAAGACAGCAAAGGCGCGATCGATGTGACGCTGATCGAGCCAAGCAAGACCTATTACACCTGCTTTTTCTCCAATCTTTATATCGGCGGTTTCCAGGACTATGACGATCTGGGCCATAGCTATGCCAATCTCGCCACCAATCACGGGGTCAATGTGGTGCATGATTGGGCCGCCGCGATTGACCGCGATGCGCGGATGGTGGTTTTGGCCAGTGGCGCGCGAGTGCCTTATGACCGGCTCGTGCTGAGCCCCGGCATTGATTTCGTGGCCGATAGCGTGCCCGGCTGGGATCTGACCGCCGCCAATGTCATGCCCCATGCTTATAAGGGCGGCACCCAAGCGGCTCTGCTGAAATCCCAAATTATGGCCATGCCAACCGGCGGGACTTATGTAATGGTTGCGCCGCCCAACCCGTATCGCTGCCCGCCCGGTCCGTATGAACGGATTTCCATGGTCGCCGCGCAGCTCAAGGCACATAACCCAACGGCAAAAATCATCATCGCCGATCCGAAACCGAAATTTTCCAAACAGGCGCTATTCGAAGAAGGCTGGCAGAAACATTATAGCGGCATGGTCGAATGGATCGGCCCGGATTTCGGCGGCGAAAATGTCAGCGTCGATCCCGCCGCAATGACTGTGGATATCGATGGCGAAGTGATCAAAGCCGATGTGTGCAATGTCATCCCCGCCATGCGCGCGGGCGAAATCGTGCATCAAGCAAGCCTGACCGATGATCGCTGGGCGCCGGTTGTGCCGGGGACAATGCAAAGCCGCGCTGATGAGAATATTCATATCCTGGGCGATGCGTCATCTCAGGGCGATATGCCGAAATCGGGCTTTGCCGCGAATAGCCAGGCCAAGGTTTGCGCTATGGCGGTGCGGGCCGCGCTGACCGGCAGCCGAGCTTTCCCGGCGAAGTTCTCCAATACCTGCTGGTCGCTGATTGCGGCGGATGACGGGGTCAAAGTCGGTGCGAGCTACAAAGCCACTGAGGAAAAAAATCGCGAAAGTAGACGGGTTTATCAGCCAAACCGGCGAAGATGCAGCCCTGCGCAAAGCGACTTATGAGGAATCGCTTGGTTGGTATGCGGGCATCACCGCCGACATGTTCAGCTAAGCGATAGGGTTTTCCGGGGCCGTCGCCAACCCTGGCCTCGGGAAACCCCAAAACAGCAAAAAGCAACAATCGCCCCGTGCAGGAGGCCCCAATGACCAGATTTGGACCAGCCATCGCCCTTTGCTTGAGTTTCGCGCTGCCCGGCCTTGCCTTTGCCCAAGCCGTCACCAGCTGGGCCTATGACGGCGATTTCGAAGACGCGACTTTCGCGGTGGAAAGCGCGATTATCGATAAGGGTTTGGTGGTCGATCATGTGAGCCATGTGGGCGAGATGCTGAACCGAACTGGCGCCGATCTAGGAACAGGCCAAGCGATATTTGAGCAGGCGGATGTGTTTCTTTTCTGCTCGGCGGTGATTTCGCGGCAAGTCATGCAGGCTGACCCGATGAATATCGCCCACTGCCCTTACGGAGTGTTTGTGGCGCAGCAAGGCGCGACGGTCACCATCGGATTTCGCACAATGCCCGCCGGTCAAATGCAGGTGGTGCAACAGCTTTTGACCGAAATCATTGAGGACGCGCTTGAATATTAGCGGAATAGGCTTGGTAATTCTCCGCGCCTTCAGCATCTAAGGACCAGCGCATGATCGAAGCTCTTCTCGATTATTTCGGCGACGCCCAAACAGTGGCTTTGCTTGGCGCGCTGGTCGGGCTGATCTTTGGGGCCTGCGCGCAGCATTCGCGGTTTTGTTTGCGGGCTGCCACTGCCGAGATGACCCAAGCGCATTTCGGCCCTCGGCTAGGCATTTGGCTGATCGTCTTTGGCGCCGCTTTGGCCTCGACCCAAGGTGCTGCGCTGATCGGCTGGTTGGATTACAGCGAAGCTCGGCAAATCGCAGCGATGGGCAGCCTATCCGGCGCGATCATTGGCGGCGGATTATTCGGGATTGGCATGGTATTGGCCCGTGGCTGCGCAAGCCGTCTCTTGGTTCTGTCGGCCACGGGCAATATGCGGGCGCTGGTCACTGGATTGGTGCTGACTTTGGTGGCGCAAGCGGCTTTGACCGGGGTGCTGGCGCCTTTGCGGGAAATGCTGTTTGGCCTTTGGACCTTACCCGGCGGCGAGGCTCGTGACGCAATGCTACGGCTTGGCCTTGATCGGCAAATGGTGGCTTTGATTGGCATAGGGATATTCGCGGCGGGCATCCTTCTTAGCCTCTGGCGCAGAACCGCCCCCAGCCGTCAGCTGGCCGGGCTTGGTGTCGGGCTGGCCGTAACCTTGGGCTGGCTAGGGACCTTCGCCATTTCGCAGATCTCTTTTGAGCCCATAAGCCTGACCAGCGTCACCTTTACCGGCCCGTCCACCGACACACTCATGGCCTTGATTAATCAACGCAATCTGCTGCCAAGTTTCGGGCTTGGCCTTGTGCCCGGCGTTTTCCTGGGCTCGGGCCTAACCGCCATCGCCAGTGGGGAATTTCGCCTGCAACGCTTCGACAGCACAATGCGGATGGAGCGTTATCTGATCGGCGCCTGCCTGATGGGCTTCGGTTCGATGCTGGCGGGCGGCTGCGCCGTTGGCGCGGGCGTGTCAGGCGGCGCCATCCTATCGCTCACGGCTTGGGTCGCTGTCTTTGCCATGTGGGTCGGCGCGCTATTGGCCAATTGGATCGAAGAAATCATCGATAGTGTTGAGGCTGAACCTGCGAAAGCCTAGCCGCCCTGCCCGCTCATCTGATGAAAGGCCGTATCCGCATAGATCTGCAGCATATAGATCTGCGCATGATCGGTAACGATTTCATCATCGATCCAGGCCTGTGCCTCTTTCGCCAGACGCCAATCATCCCAAAGGTAAAGCGCATAAGCCACGTCAGCGCCAAATTCCGGGGTTGATCGGGCGAAATTCGCCAGTTTCTGCGCCAATACTCCACGCAGCTCGGGGCGGGCATCGCCAATCATCGACAGCGCCACAATCGCAGCCGTCCGAGTTTCCAAGGGCAGATCGCCGCCACCGCTTAGGATCCTGGCCTCCACCGCGGCAATTGCGCTCTCGCCATCCGCCTCAGACAGCGCCGCGATCCAAGCCCCCAGATTTTCCGGATCAGCCTTGGAAATTTGCCGTTGCGCTTGCTCGGCCAACCAGCCCTCGGGTTCAGCCGCGAGCCCCAAAAGCAAAATCGCCAAAGCATGGAATTCTGGCCGCGCCGGATCATCCAACACCGCGCGCAGCTCTTCTTGGCTAAGTCCCGGCGTCACGGTTCGGATCAGGTGATATGCGCCACGCTGAAGCTCGCCCCAGGCCATATCGCGCAAAACCGGATCGGGATCCGCATGCAGCGCGGCGAAAAATTCGAACCGAAACGCATCTTCGGGATCCGCGCCCCAAGTCCAATCCCGGCCGCTCGCCACGATTTCGCGCAGCACCGCCACCCGCCGCGGCGTCGCTGGCATCAGCGGCTCCCAGGCCATTATTGGCGGCGCATAAGGGTCATCGCTGACACTGTCCCGGTCTTCGCCATATGTGATCACAACCGGCGCTTGGTCATAATCCTGCAAAAGCTCCGGCGCGATCCCCGGCACCATCGCCAGATCCGCCGCAAGCCCATTGATCATATCCATAGCGAGCAGATCCTTTGCCCCGCCATCGGTTACACCGGTCAGTGGATTGATCAACACCTTGTCAGCCAGGGATAAATCCGGCTTCAGCGTGCAAACCGGGCAAGCCCAAGCCGCCCCCGCCAGGCCAGTCACCAAGGCAAAACTCGTCGCGAAAAGGATCTGTGCGCTACGCAACTGCACCGGCAAACTCCTAAAAATCCTGCGTTACACTATATCAAGGTTAACAAATCCAATAGTCAAGAATGCGTTAAGAAAGCACTTCAAAACCGAGTATCATGCAGCCTTCATAGCAGATTTTCGACATTTTTCAAAATTCGTCGATCTGGTACCCTGTTTAGGGGCCAGAGCTTTTTTGCCCTAGCGAATTGCCGCTTGCATATGAAAGACTTGCCGCAAATCGGGTCCATCGCCCGTCCATTAGATTGCGGGGCTGTCATGCGCGTTCTGTTTTGTGTTCTCCTTTGTCTTTGGCCGGCCCTGGCCTCGGCCCATTTCAGTCCAGGGACCAAGATCAGATCTATTGTGATCACAAATCCTGTGGAGGCCAGCGGACCTGAAAGCCTTCGGGTCTTTGTGCGGACACCGGCGCCTTTGGCCTTTGCTGCCGAGCTCTATCATAGCGCCACGGAAATGGTGCCGCTGGCCTCGCCCTATCTGCTGTTTGAGCCCGCGCCAGAGGCGTTGCGCTACCGGCTATTGACGACCAGGATCCGTGATAATCCAGCGGACTTCGCGGATATCTTGGAAAATGCCATACGGTTCGAGGCGCAGGGCGAGCCTCTCCCCGCGCGGCTCATACGGTTTCGCATCTCTCCCGGTGACCCGCGCGGTGCCTTCACCGATGCGGCGAGCGCCCGAGCGGCTTTGGACGAACCCAGCACCGATTTGACCCCGGTTTTCGCGGAGGCCGTGATCGAATATGAGCTGGAAATTCCCGTCCCCCTCGGCCCACTGACCTTACAGTCTGGTCTGCCGCAAATCGATTTGCCGCAAAATGTGGCGGTAGATCAGCATATTATAGATGCGCGGAGTGATACCCCCAGCCTCCGCGCTGTCGAAGGCCAGCTAACCCAGCCGGTGACCATCTGGCCCAATGGCTGGTGGGGGCTGGCCGATTTCGGCGCCCGCGGCTTGGATCACATTCTGACCGGGATCGACCATATCCTACTGATCACCTGTTTCGCTCTCGCAGTGGGATGGAGCAGTCGCTTACTTTGGCTCGTCACAGCCTTTACCCTGGGCCATTCCGTCACCCTCGCAGCGGGCGTGCTAGGCTATACCCCTCGCGCCATCTGGTTCATTCCGAGCATCGAGACGCTGATTGCGGTGACGGTTTTTCTGGCCGCCGCCGCCGCGCTACTGCGCAGCAAAAAGACCCGTGGCGGGGTTGAGACGGGCCTGGCCGCTTTGGTCGGGTTGATCCATGGGTTTGGATTTGCCAGTTTCATATCCGACGCGCTCGGCCCGCAAAGCCCCTTTTTACTGGCCTCTTTGGCGGGGTTCAATCTGGGAATTGAGCTAGGCCAAATCGCCATCGTATTTGTGATCACAACGCTTTTTGCACTGCTCCAGCGCTATATTCCCCGTCTTGAATGGCGAGCGCGGATCGGAGTTTTGATCGGGATCGGCATCATCTCAGCCGCTTGGACGGTGGAACGCGGCGCGGCGCTTTGGGAATATCTATGACCGCAACCGCACTTATCCTTTTGGGGGCCTCTGTCGACCCCAATGGCGAGCCCAGCCCAGCCCTGGCCCGGCGCATTCGTCAGGCTGCAAAGATATGGCGCCAGGGCGGATGCGGTTTTGTGATCACAAGTGGTGGGTTCAATACTGCGTGCCAGGCCAGCGAGGCAGAGGTCATGCAGCGCGAGCTTGTCGCGCTTGGAGTGCCGCAAAGTAAAATCTACCTAGAGGCGCGATCCAGATCCACCTGGGAAAATGCCGAATTCGCCGTTCCTCTTGCCCAGCGCCTAGGTGCTAGCCAAGCCGTTCTTGTCACGGATGGCTACCATATGCGCCGGGCGCTGATGGTGTTTCGTGCCAAGGGATTACCCTGCTCTGGCGCAGCCGTGCCTTGGCCGCGAGGCCGACCGCTTGGCTGGATCAAAGCCGTTCTGCGCGAGGCGCTGGCCCGTCGAGCCTATGGCGCACGGCTAAAGGCTCAGGCGCTGGCCCCTTCGAACAGATAAAGATATTCGCCATAGCCCTGCGCCTCCATCTCGTCGCGAGGCACAAAGCGCAAAGAGGCTGAATTGATGCAATACCGCATCCCGCCTTGATCGCGCGGCCCATCGGGAAAGACATGGCCCAAATGGCAATCCGCCAGGGCCGACCGCGTTTCCGTACGCACCATCCCATGGCTCACATCGCGATGCTCGACTATCCGCTCGGGCTCGATCGGTTGGGTAAAGCTGGGCCAGCCGCTGCCACTATCGAATTTATGCACCGAGGCAAAAAGCGGCTCCCCGGACACCACATCCACATAGATGCCCGCTGCCTTATTATCCCAATATTCATTGGCGAAGGGCCGCTCCGTCCCATCCTCTTGGGTCACGCGAAACTGCTCGGGACTAAGTTGCGACAGATCGGCTACGGATTTGCTCCAGCTGGGCGGTGTTTTGGTCATCTTTGGGCTCCTGCGATTTGGCCTAGATTTGGCCCAGTCTAAATCTGGGGTGATCCCCCGCGAAAGCAAAGCCCTAGACTGGCAAAGCGACCAAATTTTCAGCCTATCCGGCGCTGGATCGGCTCACATCTATTCACAACCGAGCCAATTGCTCGTGAAGCTTGCAGCCGTGCGCTTTTGCCGGTTTGTCTAGGCAGAGCTCGGGCCTATCCTTGGCCACATGGTGCTGCGCAGAGGCAGGCCGCAAAGATATTTGACAGGAGATGTCATGTTCACAGCTTCCCTGACCCGCCGTCGCCTTTTGGGCGCAAGTTCCGCCGTATTTGGCGCCGCCGCATTGGGTTTCCGCCCCGGATTTGCCGCCACATCGGTCGGGTTCCAGCTAAGCTGGCTGCATTCGGTGCAATTCGGCGGCAGCTATATCGCGCAGCAAAAAGGCTATTGGAGCGATGAAGGTCTGGACGTCGCCTTAGCGCCAGGTGGGCCTAATGCACCGGTAGAGCCGCCAGTGGTCACCGGCCAAGCGCTGATGGGGATTTCCGCCGCTGATTACACTGCCGCCGCCGTGGCCGAAGGCGCGCCCTTCAAAATCCTGGCCGTCGCCATGCAGAAAAATCCATTCACCATCGCCTCTCTGCCCGGCAATCCGGTGCATGAACCGGCGGATCTGGTGGGCAAAAAGCTGGGCATGGCCTTGGCCAATATGCCGGTGCTCAAAGCGCTTTGCGATATTAATGGCGTCGATATTGACGGTATTGAAGTGATCCCGACCCAATATGACGCTGCGCCTTTGGTGAATGGCCAGGTTGATGCGCTGCTCTGCTGGGCGACGGATCTGCCGGTGGCCATGGCGGTGCGCGGGATCGACTCTGTTACCATGCTGATGGCCGATTACGGCTATTCGGTGCATAGCCAGACTTATATTGCGACCGAAGACAGCCTAGCCAATCGCCGCGCGGAATTGGTGGCGCTGCTGAAGGGCGAAACCCGTGGCTGGACCGACTACCATGCGGATACCAATGCCGCCGCCGAACTGACGGTAGAGATGTTCCCGGATGCGGGGCTAGAGATCGAGATCCAGAAATTGCAGGCCGAGCGGCAAGTGCCGCTGATGTTCTCGGACTTGACCCAAGCGCATGGTTTTGGCTGGTTCACTGAGGATACCATCGCCGCGAATGTGGAAACTTTGGGGCTTTTGGGGCGCAAAGTGACGTCGGATTTGTGGGATCGCTCGGTGCTGGAAGAGGTCTATAGTTAAGCGCGCATGATGCAGGCGCCTGGGATTTCTTGCACGGGTCTGACCAAGACATTTGACGGCCGACCCACGCTGTCGCCGCTGACTTTGGATCTAGAGGCGGGGACAACAACTGCGCTTGTGGGGCCATCTGGTTGCGGCAAGTCTACCTTGCTGCGGTTGATTGCGGGGCTAGAAACCCCAAGCGACGGCATTGTGGAAATCGCCGGAGAGGCGCCGGATCAAGTCCGGCGCGTGGGCGGCCTAGCCATGGCGTTTCAGGATGCCTCCCTGCTGCCTTGGCGTAGCGTCATGGGCAATGTCACCCTTGCGCAGCGCTTGGCCAGGCAAAAACCAGACCCAAAAGCCGCAAAAGACATGATCGCGCGGGTTGGTCTGGCGGGCTATGAAACCTACCGCCCGGCTCAGCTTTCGGGCGGGATGCGCCAGCGGGCGGCGATTGCACGGGCCCTAGTCACGCATCCCGCGCTGCTGCTGCTGGACGAACCTTTTGGCGCGGTGGATGAGCTGACCCGCGCCCGGCTAAACCGAGATTTGCCGCCTGTCTGGCGCGAAGCGGGCTCTACGGTGGTGCTGGTCACTCATTCGATCCAAGAAGCGGTGCTGTTGGCCGACCGGGTTTTGGTCTTTTCCGCCCGGCCCGCCCGGATTGTCGCTGATCTGCCGGTGCGGCTGCATGGCCAGCCCCAAGGTAGCGCGGCTTTTGCCGAATTGGTGGCGGATGTCTCGGCACAACTTATGGCTCAGGCGGCGGAATGAAACGCGCTTTGGCCGCCGGACTGATCCAGCCGCCCGGATTGCTGCGACGGGCCATCCCCGATTGGGTCTGGGGGGTGGGTCTTGGGCTGGGTCTTTGGCAGGTTTTGGCCGTTTCGCTGGCCGGATCCTATGTGCTGGTCGGCCCATGGGAGGTCGCCCAATATTGCGCCAGCCATTCGGGATTGCTGAGCCGAGCCCTTGCAATCACCCTATGGGAAGCCGCTTGGGGGTTTCTTTGGGGCAATCTCGCGGCTGTGGCCTTGGCGATGATCTGCGTTTTAGCCCCACGCGCCGAGCGGATCCTTGCTGGGCTGGCTTTGGCGATGTTCTGCTTGCCGCTGGTGGCAACTGGGCCGCTGCTGCGCGTTTTTTATGGGCCAGGGCTGGGGCCGCAGATCACTTTGGCGGCGCTGGCAGTCTATTACACGACCTTCATCACCTTTCTTGTGGGGCTGCGCGCCGCGCCCAGCGTTTGGTTTGATCTGGTGCGCAGCTATGGTCACGGAGGCCTGGCGGAACTCTGGCTGATCCGTCTGCGCGCGGCCATGCCCTATCTGATCGCCGGGCTGCAGATCTCGGCCCCCGCCGCGATCCTTGGTGCGATGATCGGCGAATTCACCGGGGCCGAGCGCGGCATGGGCGTGCTAGCGATCCGTGCCATGCGCAGCTTGGATATCCCCGCCACTTGGTCCTTGGCGCTGCTGGCGGCGGCGGTGTCGATCCTGGTCTATGCCGGGCTGGGGCGGCTGCGCGGCGTGCTTTATCCCGATACCCCCGCGCTTTTGCTGAATAGCCCGGCACCGCAACCCAGCCAACACTTGGCCAAACCGGCCTGGCGCCTGGCCGAGGCTTTTGTGATCACAAGCCTGATCCTGCTAATATGGCATTGGAGCTTAGAGACCCTAGAGCTGTCGCGCTATTTCGCCAAACGGCCCGGCGATGTTTGGGCTTATCTGGTCACAGATCCTCAATCCGCCACACATCGCCAAATATTGCTGACTGCGCTTGGCCAAACATTGGTCTATGTGCTGCCCGGCTATGTTTTGGGGCTTGGCCTTGGGGCCGGGCTGGCCGCGCTGGTCATGGTCTGGCCGAAAACCGCGCTGCTGGCGATGCCTTTGGCGGTGACGCTGCGCTCTGTGCCGATTGTCACCACCGCGCCGCTGATTGTGCTGGCGCTTGGGCGCGGCGCTTTGGGCACGATCACGATTGTGGCGGTGATGATCTTTTTCCCCAGCTTTGTGGCCTGTTTACAGGGAATGCGACAGACGCCGGGCCAGGTGATGGATGTCTTTGCCAGCTATGCGGCGGGGCGGCGGCAAAGACTGATCTATGCTCATTTGCCAGCGATGCTGCCGGCGCTTTTCGCCTCGGCCCGTATGGCGGTGCCCGCCGCGATGCTTGCTGGCACTGTGGCGGAATGGCTGGCCACGGGAACCGGGCTGGGGACTTTGATGGCGGTGTCTGCCTCCACCTCGGGCTATGGAATGTTATGGAGCGCGGTTGTGATCACAACCCTGACCGCAAGCCTCGCCTATCGCGGGGTCGAAGCGATCGAGGGTCTGGTTTTGCGCCGCTATGCGCCCGAGCAGCTGCGCTAACCCTTTGAAGCGGCCCGGGCCAAAGCCCAAGCCGCAAACTTAATCTACCCGGTTGGCTTCGAACTCGATAATCAGCTGAACCTCATCGCCAACAAAGCCATTCGCCACCGCGTAATCCATGCCATAAGCACTGCGCTGCACAACGCCACGGGCAGAAACACCGATCGTTTCCTTTTGATGGGCAAAAGGATAATTGGCGATTTGGTTCAGCGTCACCTCTAGGGTCAGCGGATGGCTTTGCCCTAAAATCGTCAGCTCGCCCGTGACCATACCGGTGGTTTCACTGCTGGGCTCGCCACCATTCGCGGTAAAGCTCATATGCGGGTGGTTACCCACATCTAAGAAATCCTTCCCCCGCACATGGTTATCCCGGCCATCATGATCCGATTGCACCGAGGCCGCGCCGATGGTCACCGAAACTTGGCCCAGCTCGCGGGTGTCCGGGTCGAAATCGAAACTGCCTTCGAAATCAGTGAACCGCCCCAAGACCGAGCCATAGCCCAAATGATCCACCATAAAGGCGATGACCGCATGATCGCGATCAATAGTATAGCGGGCCATTTCGGCGAAACTCGCCGGGGCCCATGCCATAAGCCCGATTGCAAGACCAAAACCCATGCGCAACATGGCGTGTTCCTTTCCCCTAGGGCGTTGTCTGGAGCACATTGGGCAGTATGCTACGCTCGCCGTCAAGATGCGCTTGGCGATCTTCGGGGATATCGAACAAACCAACCCGGCGCGACCAGCGGCCCAGCCCCGGCAAGGTTGTGATCACAGCCACCGGGATGGCCAAGCAGAGCGACCCAATAACCGGCGCCGCAAAAAGCAGGGTCCAAGGCGCCACATTTGCCAGGTAAATCGCCAGTCCGATCCCCAGCAAAGTCTGAGGCCACAAAGCCGCTAGCGCCTCGCGCCATAGCAAACGACGCGGGTCACGCTGCTGGCTGGACCAGGAAATGCGCTGACCAAAAAGCAGACCGATACCGAAAAGCGTGATCCCAAAGGCCACCACTGGCGCGGTCAGGACCGATAGCAGCAGTTCCGTCACCCCGCCGACCAACACCCGGATCCGCCCGCCATAGCGCCCAGATTCGTGATGATCGGCCAGGATTTGCGCCAAACCCATGATTTTCGGCGTCAGATTGAAGAACATAACCACCGCAAACAGCGCCAGGCCAATCCCGGCTGGCACCGCCTCTAGCTGCGGTCCAGCGGCAAGAGACGCGCCAAGGGCAATGAAAACGATCCAGGCCATGGGGCTTACATACATCAAAATCGCCAACCAAAGCTGCACCCGGCTCAGCGGTTTTAGCCCCTGCAACCCTCCAAGACGCAGATATTGCAGATTGCCATTACACCAACGCAGTTCTCGTTTGATGAAATCCGGCATGCTGGGCGGGTTATCCTCATAGCTTTCCTGCTCGGCCGCCAAAACCCGGCATTCATAGCCCGCGCGGCGCATCAGAACCGCTTCGACCTGGTCATGGCTGAGGATATAGCCGCTGAGGGCACCGCGTCCGGAAATCTCGGGCAATTGGCAATATTCGTGGAAGGCAGAGGCGCGGATAAGCGCATTATGCCCCCAGTAAGGGCCGCAATCCCCTTGCCACCAGGCGGAGCCCAAAGTGAAAGACCGCATCCCATTACGCATCCCGAACTGGAAAGCGCGGGTGAAAAAGGTCTGGGATGGGGTCCCGACGACCAGGCCTTGGAGAATCCCCAGCTTCGGATCCGATTGCATGACGCGGACCAGACGCTCTACCGCGCTGGCCCCCATCAAGCTATCGGCATCCAGCGGCAGATAGAAATCATAATCCTGATGGCAGCGCGCCAGGAACTCTGCGACATTACCGGCCTTATAGCCTTCATTCGTCAAACGGCGGCGATAATGGATTTTCGCGCCTCGCGCCCGCGCGCGCCATTGGGCCACAAAGCGCTCTTCTTCGAGCGCAATATCGGCGCGGGTCGTATCGCTAAGCACATGATATTCGAATTGCTCCGCATAGCGCGAGCGGCCTAGATCCCGGGCCATGGCCTCTAACCGGCCCAAGGAGTCGTCGGGGTTTTCATTGCGAATTGCCATGACAATCGCGGTGCGGCTAGTGATCGGCGCGTCATCATCGGTTTGCGCCAACTGAGGGGTCACGATCGCCGCCGGGTCGCTGTAAACCCGCGTCAAAATCAGGCCGATAA
Organism: Mangrovicoccus sp.; assembly: GCA_049603835.1. Taxonomy (GTDB): domain Bacteria; phylum Pseudomonadota; class Alphaproteobacteria; order Rhodobacterales; family Rhodobacteraceae; genus Mangrovicoccus. Next base: position 66,305 of record JBMYSZ010000011.1, on the reverse strand, counting down.
CCGCATTCCAAAACCCGATCGTCAGCCAAGGCAATGTCAGCGCATAGGCCACCAGCATCGCCCCTTCTATCGGCGTGACCCCGCCATAAGCCATGATCCGCGCCATAGCGAGAAAGAGCCCAAGGATTGAGACGAGATTAAGGCACAACACAAGACGGCGGCGGGCGGCCAGGCTCCAACGCGCGGAGGCGGGGTGATCCAAAGCCTTGTCGGATAGGGTAGTTTGCGGCACGGAGGAGCTCCACTCGTGAATTCAGATACCCTAATGGTGGTCGTTTAGGCGCCAAGGACAATAAAATTCAGATGAACTTTCCGACAGTGACTGTAACGATGCGGAACCAAAGCGGCAAATTTAGGCCAAATAGCCGCAAAACCAGTAAATTCGCCGTGAGAAACGGCATGTGAGTGGACAAATTATGAAAGCTGTCTTTGCGATTCCAGGCGATATTGCCACTAAAACCGGCGGCTATATTTACGAACGCAGCTTGCTGTGGGCGCTGCGGGATCTGGGTTGGGCGGTGGAGCATCTGGAATTGCCTGCGGGTTTCCCCCATCCAAGCGCCGCCGAAATGGCGGATTCGGCCGCCTTGCTCCGCGCCGTGCCTGCGGATTGTCCGATCATCATTGATGGCTTGGTTTTCGGGTCTTTGGACAGCGAGATCTTGCAAAATCTGGCCGCGCCTTTTGTGGCCATGACCCATCACCCTTTGGGCTATGAAACCGGGCTAAGCGCAGAGATGGCCCAAGCTCTGATCCGGCGGGAAAAGACGAATTTGGGCCTGGCACTGCAGGTGGTTGTTCCCAGCCCGCATACATATGAGGTGCTGCGTGATGATTTCGCGGTGGATCCGGCGCGGATGCAGATCGCTTTGCCTGGGGTGACCCGTCCCTCCGGTGCCCCCTGCCCTGTCGATCCGCCGCTAATCCTATCGGTGGGGATTTTGGCCGAACGCAAAGGCCATGATGTGCTGCTAAAGGCTCTGTCGCAGATCACTGATCTTCGCTGGCAGGCCGCGATTGTCGGCAAATCCCATGACAAGAACTTGCCCGCCCGGCTGACTGACCTAGCAGTAAAGCTAGGAGTGGCGGAGCGCGTGCGTTTCACCGGCCTGATCAACGATACCGCGCTGGTGAAGCTCTATCATCAAGCCAGCCTTTTTGCCCTTGCCACCCGTTATGAGGGCTATGGCATGGCCTTTGCCGAAGCTTTGACGCATGGGCTGCCGATTGTCACATGCCGTGCCGGGGCAGTGCCGCAGACGGTGCCCGAAACGGCTGGGCAGCTCGTGCCAGTGGATGATGACCGCCAATTCGCCGCCGCTCTGCGCCTTATTCTAACGGATGCCACGGCGCGGGACAGCTTGGCCCAAGGCGCGCGGGCCGCAGGGGAAGCTTTGCCCAGTTGGCGAGATACGGCGCAGATTATGGCGCGAGCCGTGATGGCGGCGAAAGAAGGTTCAAGCTTTTCATGAGGCGCGATCGGACTTAAAGGGCTCCATCGCCATGCGCGCCAGCTCATCCACCCGCTCATTTTCCGGATGGCCCGCATGGCCCTTGACCCACTCCCAGGTCACATCATGGCGCGCGGCGGCCTCATCTAAACGACGCCAAAGCTCTTCATTTTTCACAGGTTTTTTGGCGGCGGTCTTCCAACCATTGCGTTTCCAGCCATGCACCCATTTGGTGATACCGTCCTTCACATAGGCGCTATCGGTCACCAAGGTCACGCTAACCGGACGGTCAAACGCCTCTAGGGCATTGATCGCGCCCAAAAGCTCCATCCGGTTATTGGTGGTAAGCGCCTCGCCACCGCTGAGCTCTTTCTCTTTGACGATCTGCTCGCCCTCTTTGGCGATCAAAAGCGCGCCCCAACCCCCCGGACCAGGATTGCCGCTGCAAGCGCCGTCTGTATAGGCAAAGAAGTTAGCCATGTGCCGAAATCACCATCCAAGGCGCGGGCTGATTGTCAAATCCGACGCCTTCTCCATATTGGATCGCCCGGATAGCAAAGCCCGCCTGGGCCAGCAAGTCACGGATCTCCGCTTCGGTGTAATAGGTGTAAAACCGTCCAAGCTGGTCGCGCGCCTCGCCCGTGCCGGTTTTCAAAGCCAGGGCAAATTCCCGAGGGCCACGAAGGGCGGTCGCGATACGGGCAAGATGGCCGGGCATGTCCGAGCGCGGCGCATGTAACAGGCTAAACATTGCCCAAACCCCGTCATAAGCCGCCTCGGCTGTAAGCGCGGAAAATGGCGCGACTTGCACAGTGAGACCAAAGAGTCGCTGCGCCTCTGCCGCCATACCAACTGAGGCGTCAAGCGCCGAAACACGTAGACCCGCCTGGCGCATGCGAGCCGCCGATGCCCCGACGCCACATCCCAGATCCAATGTGGTGCCACCGGCGGGAAGTCGGGCGATAAACCGCTCTAACCCATCGCTTTTGTGATATTTTTTAAACCGCTCGCCATATTCCTGCGCACCATTGTCATAGACTGACAGGGTCGCCGGATCCGCCGTCACAGCAAGAGCCCCAAGGTCAAACAGCCCACTACCAAAAGCGTCAAAAGATTGCGCAATTGCATCCACCATTCAGGGGTCAACCCATAGCGCCAAAACAAATAATCCAGCCCCAATAGGCCGAGATAACCTGCGATCAAAAAGCCCGCCGCGCGATCCGCGCCGCCGCCCACAAAGAAAAACGCCCAAAGCGCCGGAAGGGTCGACAGCCCATAGCCCGCCGCCGCTGCCTGGCCTTCGGTTCGGGTGGCAAAGCCCCATAACACCCCGGACATAAAGGCTAAAATCACCGTTCCATAGGCAACCTGCACATATTGGCCGACAAAACGCGGCCCAAGCGTGCCGAGCCCCAGATCATAAAGCGGCGGCAGTAATTCCGTCGCCACGCCCCAGATAAAGGGAAGCACCCCGGCAAGGCCCAGATAAAGCGCGGATTTGGGAATTTTTGCCAGCGGCGGGCACGTATCCTTCATGCTGGCACCCGCAAAACACGGGGGACTTTGAATTCTACATCTTCCACAGCGGTTTCCACCATTTCCAGCGAAACTGAGAACCGCTCGCGGAAGGCATCGACCACCTCATTGACCAGAACCTCGGGCGCCGAAGCCCCGGCAGTGATGCCCACCGCCTGTGCCCCATCCAAAGCCCGCCAATCAATTTCATCGGCGCGTTGGACTAGCTGAGCATAATCGCAGCCTGCTTTCCGCGCCACATCGACTAAGCGTTTGGAATTAGAGGAATTTGGCGCCCCAACCACCAAAAGCGCCTGCACATTCGGCGCGACAGCTTTGACAGCGGCCTGACGATTAGTGGTGGCGTAGCAGATATCTTCTTTATGGGGGCCGACAATCTGCGGGAAGGTGGCGGTCAAAGCCGCCACAATTTCCGTTGTGTCATCTACCGATAGAGTGGTCTGGGTGACATAGGCCAATTTCGCGGGATCCCGCGGCGATAACGCCGCCACATCCTCTGGCTTTTGCACCAATAGCACTTCGCCCTCTGGCAATTGACCCATTGTGCCAATGGTTTCTGGATGCCCAGCATGGCCGATCATGACAATCTGCAACCCAGCTTCGAAATGCCGTTCTGCCTCGATATGGACTTTACTGACCAAAGGACAAGTCGCATCCACATAGAGCATATTGCGCCGGGATGCTTCTGCTGGGACAGATTTAGGCACACCATGGGCCGAAAAGATGACCGGGCGATCATCTGGGCAGTCTTCTAAGTCTTCGACGAAAATTGCGCCTGCGGAACGCAACCCGTCTACGACATATTTATTATGGACAATCTCATGGCGGACATAGACCGGAGCTCCCCACTTCTCCAAGGCCATTTCCACGATTTTGATCGCCCTATCTACGCCCGCGCAAAACCCTCGCGGCGCGGCGAGATACAGACTCATTTTCGGCTTGGTCATAGGCCCTCACAGAGTTCCACCCATTTCCCCAAACGGGTTTCCCCTTAATTAGGGCCGCGCACCGAAAATGACCAGAGACGCAAAGCCGCTTAGACTTCGGACTCCACCGGAGCACCAATTGGCATATCCGCACCTTCACGCGGCGGACGACCGATAACTTCGCGAAGCTCATCCAATTCGATGAAATTATCCGCCTGGCGGCGCAATTCATCGGAGATCATCGGTGGTTGCGAGCGAATGGTGGACACTACGGAAACACGTTTGCCTTTGCGCTGAAGCGCTGCGATCAGCGGACGGAAATCGCCATCGCCAGAGAACAAGACCACATGATCCACATGCGGCGCCAGTTCCAGCGCATCCACAGTCAGTTCGATATCCATATTGCCTTTGACCTTACGGCGGCCTTGGCTATCGATATATTCCTTGGCCGGTTTAGTGACCATGGTGAAGCCATTGTAATGCAGCCAATCGACCAGCGGACGAATGGGCGAATATTCATCATTCTCGAGCAAGGCAGTGTAGTAAAAGGCCCGAAGAAGCTTACCGCGGCGCATGAATTCTTGGCGCAAAAGCTTGTAATCGATGTCAAAACCCAGCGACTTAGCAGCAGCGTATAGGTTTGATCCATCGATAAAGAGCGCAAGGCGCTCATCCCTGTAAAACATCAATATGTCCTTTCTAATGTCCTGCCTGGGCTGTGCTGACTAACCTCAAGGCGCAGAGCGCCGAGAATAAAGGTTAAGCTCACGCAGGCAATACAAAATATGCCCGTCCAAAACGGTAAGGGAGCCATTAATCAGAAAATTCGACAGAAAAAAGCCCCTTATTCAAAGTTATATCATACAATAGAAACAATTTCACCGATAAGCTTATGATTGCGCACCACTTTCAAACGCCAAAAATATAATAAACCGTTAAAAATATCGAAGAGAAGCCGTAATCACCGTTTTTTTTCGAAAAAACGGAAATTCGCCGCCCGACAAAACCCGGATCAATCGGCTGATCTTTGCCGGCCTTCGTTAAAGGTTTCCGCATTCACCAAAAACCGGAGTTGTCAACCTGGCAATAAGCCATTAAAGCATAGGTTTCTCTGCGGATCTAAGCAAGGAAAGCGAATCATGGCACGGGTTACAGTTGAAGATTGCGTCGACAAAGTTCCCAATCGCTTCGAATTGGTGATGTTGGCGGCCCATCGCGCGCGCGAAGTGTCCAGTGGCGCGCCTTTGACGATCGACCGCGACAATGACAAAAATCCGGTTGTTGCTCTGCGCGAAATTGCAGAAGAAACTCAGAGTGCTGAGGACCTGCGCGAACGCATGATCGCCAGCAACCAAACTCAGATTGAAGTTGATGAACCCGAAGACGACGCAATGTCGCTGCTGATGGGCGTTGAAAACGACAAGCCGGCCGAAGACGATATGACTGACGAGAAATTGTTGCGTGCCCTTATGGAGGCGCAGTCTCCTCGCTAATCTGTCGATGGAAGAGCTTATTCCAGTCTCTGAACTGGTTTCCCGCATCAATTCGTATAATCCGCGCAGTAATAGTGAAAAAATCTGCGCGGCTTATGATTATGCTCAAAAGGCACATGAAGGGCAGTTTCGCCGCTCTGGCGAGGCGTATTTCGTCCATCCCGTTGCCGTTGCCGCGCTGCTGAGCGAGCAAAAGCTTGATGATGCGACCCTGATCACTGCATTGCTGCATGACACGGTCGAAGATACAGATGCGACTTTTTCCGAGGTCTCAGACCTGTTCGGCGTCGAAATCGCGCATTTGGTGGATGGCGTCACCAAGCTGACCAATCTGCAGCTGAATAGCTCGGAAACGCGCCAGGCCGAAAACTTCCGCAAACTCTTTATCGCCATGTCGAAAGACCTGCGGGTGATTTTAGTGAAACTGTTTGACCGGCTGCATAATATGCGGACGATCAAATCTTTGCCGCAAGAAAAGCAGGTCAAAAAAGCCCGCGAAACCATGGATATCTATGCGCCTTTGGCCGGGCGGATGGGCATGCAATGGATGCGCGATGAGTTAGAGGATCTGTCTTTCCAGGTACTTAACCCTGATGCACGCCGCTCTATTCTTCGGCGTTTTGCCACGCTGAAGGGCCAAACCGGCGATGTGGTGGAGAAGATCAAAACCGATATCGAGGCGGAAATGGCCGCCGAAAATATTCCCTGCGAGGTCATCGGTCGAGCTAAAAAACCCTATTCCATCTGGCGCAAGATGGAAGAAAAAGGCCAAAGTTTTTCACGACTTAGCGATATTTACGGATTCCGAATAGTAACCCAAAGCCCGACGGATTGCTACCGCGCTTTGGGGGCAATTCACAGGCGGTGGCGCGCCATTCCGACCCGGTTCAAAGACTATATTAGCGAACCGAAAATGAACGGCTATCGGTCTTTGCATACGGCTGTTTTGGGCCGGGATGGCAAGCGGGTCGAGGTGCAAATCCGCACCCAAGCCATGCATGAAGTCGCCGAAAAAGGTGTGGCCGCCCATTGGGCCTATAAGGATGGCGAGCGGATCGAAAACCCCTTTGCGGTGGATCCAGCCACATGGATTGCCGGGCTAACCGAACATTTCGAAGCAGGCACGGATGACGACGAGTTCTTCGAAGCCGTCAAACTCGAAATGTATGCGGATAAGGTGTTTTGCTTTACCCCCAAAGGCGATGTGATCAAGCTGCCGCGCGGAGCGACGCCGCTGGATTTCGCTTTTGCGATCCATACCCGCATCGGCCAGGCCTGTGTCGGCGCGAAAATCGACGGCCAGCGAGTGCCGCTTTGGACTCAGCTGCGCAATGGCCAATCGGTGGAAATCACCACCGCCGAAGGCCAAAGCCCGCAAGCCACTTGGATTGAACTCGTGGCCACCGGCAAAGCGAAATCCGCTATTCGCCGCAGCTTGCGCGAAGCTCATCGCGAAAGATTTATCAAGCTCGGGCGTGAATTAGCCCGCGGCGCTTTTGGCGCGATTGACAAGAAGGCGTCCGAGAAAACCCTAGCGACCGCCGCCCGTACTTTGGGTATTGGCGAAGAAAATGTTGACGAACTTTTGGCGCGACTCGGATCGGGCGAATTGTCCACGCGCAAAGTTGTGGCGGCCATTTATCCCAAACTGGCGAATGAAAGCGGCGAAGAAATCGAACCGCGCCGGGCGGTGGTTGGGCTTGAGGACGGCCAGGGCTGGTCGCGCGATCAATGTTGTCAGCCGGTTCCTGGGGAACGGATTGTAGGCATTTCTTTCCCCGGCCATGGGGTGATGGTGCACCGAATCGATTGCCCGAAACTGATCGATTACGAAGACCAACTCGACCGCTGGGTCGATCTGCATTGGCAGCCCGGTAAATATTCCGCTGCTTTTGGCGTCAGCTTAGAATTAACTATGAGCAATGATGCCGGCGTGCTGGGACGCATATGTACCTTGATTGGCGAGCAACAGGCCAATATCTCTGATGTAGTTATTTTGGACCGGAAACCCGATTTTTACCGCATGGTGCTTGAAGTTGAGGTGCGCGATAATGAGCATCTTCATCGCGTGGGCACCGCACTAGAGGCGGAAAATGACGTGGCTTCTGTGACACGGCATCAGGCCCGTGAAACAGGCGCGGCATCAGCTGACCTGGTACAATATTTAGCTGTGGGGGATAGTCCCTCAAAGTAGCGGATCAGATCCGTGAATGATTGCAGCAAAATGCGACTCAACCTGTTGAGGACGCTGAAGTTTAGGAAAGAGTTGGTGGTTTTTAAACGCCGCGATAAACGAAAGACGCTTCGGATTATATCCGAAACGATTTACCCGCCGGGTGGCTGGGGTCGTGCCGTCAATTATGTTTATCACCGTTTGCGCCGCCTGCCTGACCCGCCTCATCGTATCGCGCGCGGAATCGCTGCAGGTATATTTGTGACCTGCACGCCCTTATTCGGATTTCACATTTTCGCCGCGGCTTTTCTTGCTTGGCTTATCCGGGGCAATATAATCGCCTCCCTTTTAGGGACACTTTTCGGCAATCCGATTACTTTTCCCTTTATCGCGGCGGGTTGTTATTCGACTGGCGTTTGGCTTTTGGATCGCGACGATCAGCAACATCTGCATGGCCTACCGCATCGATTCGCCGAAGCCAGCAAAGAGCTTTGGCACAATATCCAAAGCGCCTTTGGTCCGAAAATCGCCCATTGGGATACGCTCGCGGCCTTTTATGACACTGTGTTCTTGCCCTATCTTTTGGGCGGGACTTTAATCGGGTTGCTGGCGGCTTTTGCCAGCTATATGGCGGCGCATCCGATCATCGACACCTATCAGCGGCGGCGCGCTCGGCTTTTGCAGCAACGTTTGCAGGCAAGATTGAAGGCTGACAGCCGCATTCTGGCAGAGTAAGACGCCCTTACCGAAACTCGTGGGAATTAGGGTGTTGGGATGAGCACGCATTTACGCCTTGGGGTGAATATCGATCATGTGGCCACGCTGCGAAATGCTCGCGGCGGCGCCTATCCGGATCCGATCCGCGCCGCAAAACTCGCCGAAGAGGCGGGGGCAGACGGGATCACGGCGCATCTACGCGAAGATCGCCGCCATATTCTGGATGCGGATATCGAGGCGCTCAGCCAGGAATTGACCCTGCCGCTTAATTTCGAAATGGCCGCAACCGAGGAAATGCAAAGCACTGCCCTGCGTCACAAACCGCATGCGGTCTGCTTGGTGCCGGAACGTCGCGAAGAGCGGACCACCGAGGGCGGGCTTGATGTGGCGCGCGACGAAAACCGGCTGGCGCATTTCATTGCGCCTTTGCGCGAAGCCGGCAGCCGCGTGTCTATTTTCATTGCGGCAGATGAAACGCAGATCGCCTCGGCCCATCGTATCGGCGCGGAAGTGATCGAGCTGCATACCGGCGCCTATTGCGATGCCCATCACGAGGACCGCTTTGACACACGAGACGCCGAATTCGCACGGATCAAGGAGATGGCCAGTTTCGCCCATAGCTTGGGGCTAGAGGTGCATGCGGGTCATGGCCTGACCTATGACACGGTGGCCCCGATCGCCGCCCTGACGGAAATCCGCGAACTGAATATCGGCCATTTTCTGATTGGCGAAGCGGTGTTTTTGGGCTTGAAAGACGCAATTTCGGAAATGCGCCGGATCATGGATGAGGCGCGGGGGTCTCTTTAACGCTTAGGCGTCAAGCTCGGCCTCGTCATTCCGGCTGGCCACGGCTTGGCGCAACACCCGCACCGCGCCGAACCGATCCGTCGGGTCCAGCTTTGCGGCGACTTCCACATATTCCTCGCCTAAATCGAACTCTCCGAGACGCAGCTGGCAGTAGCCCAAGGCAATCAGCGCCTGCAAATAGAGCCCAGGGGCAAAGTCTTTGGCGGTAAATTCCGCATCTTGCGGCTGAACCGCCCGCCAATCAGGGGAAATATTCAGACGCTGCGCCGCTAAGGCCAAGATTCCCTGCGCTTGTTCATAGGCTTGGGCATAGCGATGGGTGTAGAAATAGAACCGATACGCACCAAGGCGAATATCCAGATCAAAGGGCGCCTTTTCCAGCGCCGCTTTCACCGCTTTTTCCGTGCCTTCCGGGTCCGACCGCGCACCCGGAGCATTGGCCAAAGTCTCCAGCGCTTCTGATGCCAATTCTTCAAGTGCCATGGGCGACCTCCTAAATAGCTGGCTCACAGCCAAACCTGGCCCATGCAGAGCTGTCCAGCGCGGTCAGGACTTGGCATAAGACTTGCCACGGAAATTGCCCTTTGCTGCCGAAAACTCGGGCAGCCCTGCCGTCAAAGCCTTGACATCGCCCAGCGGAATTCGGCCCTTACCGCCAAACTAAAGGAGTCCCCATGATCCTTGGCATCGGAACGGATCTTGCCAATATCGAGCGTATCGAAGAGACCCTAGAGCGTTTCGGCGATCGTTTTCGCAATCGCGTCTTCACCGAAATGGAGCAGCGCAAAGCCGACCGCCGGGCGAATGTGGCCGGGACTTATGCCAAACGCTGGGCTGCCAAAGAGGCCTGTTCCAAAGCGCTCGGCACTGGTTTGCGCATGGGCATTTCTTGGAAAGACATGTTCGTGACCAATCTAGAGACCGGCCAGCCGCAAATGGCCGTAACTGGCTGGGCCGCCGAGCGTTTGGCGCAAATGACCCCGCCCGGCCATCAGGCTGTGATCCATGTCACTTTGACCGATGATCATCCTTGGGCCCAGGCTTTTGTGATCATCGAGGCTCTGCCAATTCCCGCCGTCCCGATCTCGGGCGCTTGACACTGCTTGCCCCGACGCCCATGACCACCGCCAAAAGCTTAGGTAATCTCAGGCGGAGTGTCGCGCGTGGCCAAAACCAAAGACAACCCGATTGTCGAAACAGTCAAAACGATTGTTTATGCATTGCTGATTGCGGGTGTCTTCCGCACATTGTTTTTTCAGCCCTTCTGGATCCCCTCCGGATCTATGAAAGACACGCTGCTGATCGGTGATTTCCTTTTTGTGAATAAAATGGCCTATGGCTATTCGCAGCATTCCTGCCCGTTTTCCATGTGCCCCTTTATCAATGGCCGCATTATGGAGCGCGAGCCCGAGCGCGGCGATATCGTGGTTTTCCGCCATCCAGTCTCCGGGGCCGACTATATCAAGCGCGTGATTGGCCTGCCGGGTGACAAGGTCCAAATGAAAAGCGGCCTGCTACATATCAATGGCAATCCGGTGAAGCTGGAGGCGGCGGGCGAGTTTATCGAAATCTTCGAACGCCAAGGCCCCTTGGGGAATGTCCCACAATGTAAAAACCGCATTGTCGGCATGGGCGGCGAATGTACGAAAACCCGCAGCATCGAAACTCTGCCCAATGGCGTGTCATATTCTATCTTGGATATCGGTGTGCGTCCGGCTGACAGTACCGCGATTTATTCTGTGCCGCCGGGCCATTACTTCTTTATGGGCGATAACCGCGATAATTCCGCCGATAGCCGTATGCCGCAAACGGCGCGCGGTGTGGGCATGGTCCCGGTTGAAAATCTGATCGGCCGGGCGGACCGCGTGATGTTTTCCTCAGCGGGTCGGTCAATCTTTTTCTTCTGGACTTGGCGGCCAGACCGGTTCTTCAAGAAACTGGACTAAGTCATAGCCGGCGGGGATTGGGACCTTGGGGCCCTGCTCCGCCGGATATCTCGGCCCCGCTCGCCGTATTCGCCCGCGCTCTTCTGCTCCCCAAAACCACAGGCAAATTTAACCTTCCTGGTATAGGGACCGCCGAGAGTTGGGCCAATGCGCCGCTCCTATTGTCTTTTTGCTTTTGCAGCGCTAGGGGATCTGCTTTGAATTGACAGCCCATCTGTCCGAAGGCACTCGACCCGTGACCGCACCACTAAATGACCTAGCCGCCAAGCTTGGGCACAGGTTTTCGAACCTCTCTTTGCTCAGCGAGGCCGTGACCCATGGCTCCGCCGCCAGCGCAATGCGGCCCGATAACCAAAGGCTCGAATTCCTAGGGGATCGCGTCTTGGGGCTTGTCATGGCCCAGGCCTTGCTAGAGGCAGATCGCGGCGCGTCGGAGGGTCAGCTTGCCCCCCGCTATAATGCCTTGGTGCGCAAAGAAACCTGTGCCCAGGTTGCCCGCTCCTTAGATTTGGGCGCCGCGATGAAGCTTGGCCGCTCGGAAATGCTGTCGGGAGGGCGGCGCAAAGAGGCGCTTTTGGCCGATGCTTTAGAGGCGGTGATCGCAGCGGTGTATCTTGATGGCGGGTTTGAGGCCGCGCGCGGCACGATCCTGCGCCTTTGGGGGGACCGTATCGCAAATGTGGAAACCGATGCCCGCGACCCGAAAACCGCGCTGCAAGAATGGGCCCAGGCCCGCGGCCAAACCCCGCCGGCTTATGACCTGACCGGGCGCGAAGGCCCGGATCACGCCCCGATTTTTTCCATAACCGCGCGCATGCAAAGCGGCGAAAGCGAAACCGCTCAGGCAGGCTCTAAACGCCAGGCCGAGCAAGCCGCCGCCCGCACATTACTGGCGCGGCTGACACAGGATGACTCTGATGACTGACGCACAGCGCGCGGGTTTTGTCGCGCTGATCGGCGAACCCAATGCCGGCAAATCGACTTTGCTCAACTATATGGTGGGCGCAAAGGTCTCCATCGTAACCCATAAAGTGCAAACCACCCGCGCTCGGATCCGTGGGGTGGCCATGGCCGGTCAAAGCCAGATCGTCTTTGTGGATACGCCGGGTCTTTTCCGGCCGCGCCGCCGCCTGGATCGCGCGATGGTGGCCGCTGCTTGGGGCGGAGCGGCGGATGCGGATCTGGTCGTCATGCTGATCGAGGCGCATCGCGGCATCACCGAAGGGGTGGAGGCCATCCTCGAACATCTGCGCGACCATATTGGCCCGCGCCAAGTGGCTTTGGCGATCAATAAAATCGACCGGGTCGAGGCTCCTAATCTTTTGTCGCTCAGCCAAGAGATGAATGAGCGCTTCGATTTCGCCCAGACTTTCATGATCTCCGCTGAAAAAGGCTATGGGGTCGAGGCGCTGCGCAATTGGCTGGCCGCGGAATTGCCCGAAGGTCCCTGGCTTTATCCCGAAGACCAGATCGCCGATCTGCCCATGCGGATGATTGCTGCGGAAATGACCCGTGAAAAGCTGACCCTGCGGCTGCACCAAGAGCTGCCCTATCAGCTAACCGTGGAAACCGAGAAATGGGAAGAGCGCAAAGACGGCTCTTGCCGCATCGACCAGATCATCTATGTCAGCCGCGACGGCCATAAAGGCATCGTCTTGGGCAAGCGCGGTGAGACGATCAAAGCGGTAAGCCAAGCCGCCCGCGCCGAGCTTGAACAATTCCTAGACCGCCGGGTGCATCTGTTCACTCAGGTAAAAGTCCGGCCCAACTGGCTGGAAGAGGCCGAGCGCTATGGCGAAATGGGCCTGGATTTTCGCGACGGCCAGGAATGAGCGCGCGTTTGGCGGCAGGGCTCTGGGTCGCCGCCTATCGCATGCGCCTGGGCGCCGAGCATATCCCCTGCTATATTTCCTCCAAAGGCGATGAAACAGCGGGCGATATCGCGGTTAAGCTCTGCACGCTTGACGGCGAGGCCCGTATTTTCCGCCGTCAATATGATCTGATGACCGGGCTGCGGGCTTGGGCCCAAACCGATCACGGGCCAGAGCCGGAAATCGATGCACTCCTGACCCGCGAAACCGAGCGGGACCGCGATCTTTGGGTGATCGAAGTCGAAAGCCGCGAGGGGCGCCATTTACTAGACGATCCAAGTTTAGCGGATGGGTGACGTCAGCGGCGGGCCCCGATCTCGCCTTGGGCGGGATTGGGTACATAAATGTCAAAGATCTGCGCAGCGGGGCTTTGTCCGCATAATAGCCGCCCCTTCATCTCTTCCCGCGCAGAAATAGACCTTCCCTTTTCCGCTCCAACCCTTACCTAGACGTCATGGAATGGCGCGAAGAAGGTCTGGTCCTGGCGGTTCGCCGCCACGGAGAAAATGCAGCGATTGTCGAAGCGCTGACCCCCAGCCATGGCCGCCATGCGGGTGTTGTGCGCGGCGGTGCCGGGCGGCGCTTATCGCCGCTTTTGCAGCCGGGCAATCTGTTGGATCTGTCTTGGCGCGCCCGTCTTTCCGACCATCTGGGCAGCTATTCGGTCGATCTGCACCAGGCTCAAGCCGCCGCTTTTCTTGCTGATCGCTTGGCTCTTGCCGGGCTGGGCGCAGTCACCGGCCTGCTCTGCTATGCTCTGCCCGAACGTCAGCCCATGGCGGAGCTCTACCGCCAAACCCGTCTGCTTTTAGCCTTGATGCTGCAAACTTCCGCCTGGCCTCTGGCCTATTTGCAGTGGGAAGAACAGCTTTTGGCCGAGATGGGCTTTGCCCTGGATCTAAGCCGCTGCGCCGCGACCGGCGGGACCGAGGATCTGATCTATGTCTCTCCCAAATCTGGCCGCGCGGTCAGTCGCCACGGTGCCGGGGATTGGGCGGATAAACTTCTGCCGCTTCCGCCCTGTCTGCGCGGCGAAGGAGAAGCCCCCAATCGCGAAATAGCCCTAGCGCTCAGCACCACCGGCTATTTTCTAGAGCGTCATCTCACGCCGCAATGGACAGGCCAGCCATTTCCGGCGGCGCGGGCTCGGCTGGTCTCACTCCTTACCCGTCCAGAATAATGGCCAGTCACTGCGCCAATCAGTGCGACGCCAGCTTATAGACCAAAATATCGCCCGCAGTATTTGTGATCACAAGCTGATCACCAGTGATTTCCAAGCGCTCGGCATCATTTAGCACAGCTAGCACCGCCATTTCGCCGCTCATATCGGGGCAGGCCATTTTGGTACTGATCAGAGGTCCGATTTTCACGGAGCCCGCGCTCCAGTCCATGCCACCACTAAACCGATTGCAAATCGCCAGCCCCGCCATGCGGCCTGGTTCCGGGAAGACCAAATTAGCCTCTCCCTCCAGCGCGGCGCCATTGAGGCTGACCAAATGCCATTCCGCATCTGGGTTGGCAAAAGGCGATACCGCTTCGGCAGCCCCCGCATCACCAGCCGCAAAACCAGCCGCGACCATCAGGGAGAGAGTAGCATAAAAACGCATTGAATGGATCCTTAACTCAGCTTTGCCGCGAAATCGGCAATTGCGGTTATCGCTTTGTCGGCAACAGCTTCTTGCATCAACATATGGCCACCGCCCGGGATAAGCTTTGGCTGAGTTCCATAATAGGCGGCGGTCATCACCACATCCCAAAATGGCACCAACCGGTCTTTGTCGCCACCGATAACCAGCATATCCGCGCGCGGCCCCGGAAATGGCGCGAAAGGCGGCCAGCCTAGCGATTGCATCATCGCTTTGAGCGACTCATCACGCAAACGCGGCACAATTTCACCGAAATCACGATCTGAAATCCCCGATGGGAATAAATTCTTGCGCAGCACGCCGATATTGGTCCCCGCCAGCCCCATCAGGCTGAAATCGCTGAGGGTCGCAAAAAGCTCGGGATTGGTCAGCGCCATTTCCATCGAGGCGCGCCACAGCCCATAAGGCGGCACCGAACACAGCAGCACGGTCCCCGCAGGCCGCCCGCCTTTGCGCAGATAATTCTGCGCCACCGCACCGCCCAAAGAATGGCAGACCGGCACAACCGGCCGCCCGATCTGGGTCAGGCAATCGGTGAATGTATCGGTGAAATCATCCAGGCTAGGGCCGTCAAACATCGATGCTCCGGGCAGAATTTCCCCCAAAGCTTTCAAAGCACCGCTGGGATCACCGCCCTGCAACGCTTTGGCAAGCACCCGGTCAATCGCCATGGGATCAGAGGCCATAGTCGCCCCCGCGTCACGCCCCGGCAGGGTCACAGTCCAACAGCGATAGCCTTGGCTGGTAAATCCACGCAGCCAATCCGGCGTCCACATCCAGCCACCCGCCGCCATGCCATGCACAAAGAGCAAATCAACCGCCCGTTCGGGGCCAGCCATGGGCGCATAGCTTTGCAACGCCCAACCTTGCAGCGCTTCGGCTTCATAAGCTTCGCCAGGGGCCATTCGGGTCACGGTGACAGTGTCAGACATTTTCGGATCCTTCCTAGAATTCGATAGGCCTAGCATAGCCGATTCCGAATTGCTGCGCCGCAGCATCCTTCAGGCACACCGAAAAATTTCCCCGATCTGTGACCGCTCTGCCCCTCGGCGAAACCCTTTGCCTATAGCTGATCCAACAGCTCAGCATGGCGCAAGGTAAAGGCAGTGCGAGTTTCCACTGGTGGGCGCAGATCCACGGCCAAACCGTTAAGAATTTCGTCTTTTGGCCGACCGAAAAACCCTGTCGCCTCTTCTTCGGAAAAGCCCGCGATTTCTGTCGCTTCCATCCAAGCCGACACCCGATCCGCGCGCTTGATCGCTGCTTTGACGGTTTTCGGAATTTCCGCAGGCAGGCCAAAACGCAGATGAATTGCCGCGGTTAGCCGCGCATCCAGCGCGCCATAGGCCGGGCCAACCGCCGCTTTGACCGGCGAAATCATGTCACCGATCACATATTCCGGAGCGTCATGCAAAAGCGCTGCCAAACGCCATTTTACAGGGGCTTTCGGGTTCATTCGGCGATAAAGTTCCTCGACCAATAGGGAATGTTCGGCCACGGAATAGGGGAAATCGCCTTTGGTTTGGCCATTCCAGCGCGCCACAAAAGCCAATCCATGGGCAATATCTTCGATTTCGATATCTACCGGCGTTGGGTCGAGCAAATCCAAACGGCGGCCTGAAAGCATCCGCTGCCAAGCGCGTTTAACGGCCATCTTCGCTCCTGATTATGTTCTGAAATCTACTGCAGGACCCATTGCTAGAGCCTCTCAACGGCCAAGTAAATTCCCTAACCACCCGATTTCCGCCAAGGCGTACAAAGAGTCGTTAAGGAATCGCCATTAACACTTTGAGCGACCGCCAAGGAGGAAGGCGGGAAATCCATACGGCATGAATCACTGACCTAGCAAATGCGATATTTCTATACGAAATTATTCGCCTAAGGGAACTTTTCCGGGTGGCTTAACGTTGGGTAGATAGGAGGACCTGATGAAACATTTTGCCTTGGTTCTAGCTCTGTCACTCACCGCCGGGATGGCCCAGGCGGTTTGTATGTCCAGCGATGAAATGGAAGCCGCCTTGATCGATTGGTATGGCGCGCAGCCTGTGGCTTCGGCTGCGACCGCGACCACCGAAATTTGGGCCAGTGAGGAAAACGGGCTATGGGCGCTGGTCAGTTATGACGCGAAGGGCCAGTCTTGTATCCTTAGCAAAGGCTGGGACTGGCAGCGCCGCACTGTGCAATCAGAAGTGCTGGCCTTACTGGCGGAATGACGCCCTAAGCCGTATCCGCCGTCGACCGATAAACCGCGTTGCCTTCCAGCCGCTCGGCCAAGCGATATCCCGCTTCAGGCGCCAGCTGACGCAAATGCGATAGTTGGGCTTGCCGATGCGCCGGGCGCCGCGCCTCTAGGATGATCACCGGGGACCATTTGCGGATCAAAGCCGCAGCCCCGGTCAAAGCATCAATTTCCGCGCCCTCCACATCCAAATGCAGCGCTGCGATACGGCGTTCGGGGTCAACCCAATCCTCTAGGCGGGTCATTTCAACGGATAGCCCGCATTCCACTTGGATCGGACGTGGCACCAAACGCGCCGCCGCTGCGAGGGGCGTCTTATTGCGAAACCGATGGGTTTGAAGCATGACCTGCCCCCGCATCGCCCCGACCGCAAAAGCGCCCATAGTCAATTGTTCCGCACCGATCCGGTTCAATGCCATGGTATCCAGCGCGGCGGCATAGCTTTCTGGATTTGGTTCAAAGCTCCAAATCCGGTGATCTTCGGGCAAGGCCGCGCAAAGCGCCGGGAAGAAATCCCCGATAAACGCCCCACCTGTGATCACATCCCCCTGCGCCACCAATTGGCACAGCAATTTCAGTGTTTGCGGTTCGTAAACTTCCCCAGCAAGCAAAATCTGCGGCACTTCGCGATGGACGAAGCTTTTGGGAATGGCAAACCGACCGTAACAATTTTGGGCAATGACGAATTCATTTTGAGACAGAGCAAACATAGCCTTGTTATGCGGCCCTTATGCCTAAACTTATATGAAACCCGTCAAAAAATATGCAAATCGCCGAAACTCCCCCCTAACCGAGGCACAAAGGCACCTTGCAGCTAAGACGGGTTCATGATTGGGACACTCCCAAAGCCGGACTCAATACATAGGAACCGATATGTCCACCGATTATATTGTCAAAGACATCGCCCTCGCCGAATTTGGCCGCAAAGAGCTGGACATCGCGGAAACTGAAATGCCAGGCCTGATGGCCATTCGCGAAGAATATGGCGACAGCAAACCGCTGAAAGGCGCGCGCATCGCCGGCTCGCTGCATATGACCATTCAAACCGCTGTTTTGATCGAGACATTGGTTGCCCTGGGCGCGGATGTGCGTTGGGCGTCCTGCAACATCTTCTCGACCCAAGACCATGCCGCCGCCGCGATCGCTGCCAGCGGTGTTCCGGTTTTCGCGATCAAAGGCGAAACCCTGGAAGAATACTGGGATTATTGCGACAAGATCTTCGATTTCGCGGATGGCACCTGCAATATGATCCTCGATGATGGCGGTGACGCGACCCTCTATATCCTGATGGGCGCCCGCGTTGAGGAAGGCGAAACCGATCTGATCGAAACCCCGACCTCTGAAGAAGAAGTCGCTTTGTTCGCCCAGATCAAAAAACGTATGGCGGCAAATCCTGGTTGGTTCGTCCAGCAGCGCCACGCGATCCAAGGCGTGACCGAAGAAACCACCACCGGCGTGCATCGTCTGTATCAGATGATGGAAAAGGGCCATCTGCCCTTCCCGGCGATTAATGTGAATGACAGCGTCACCAAGTCGAAATTCGACAATAAATATGGCTGTAAAGAGAGCCTGGTTGATGGCATCCGCCGCGCCACTGACACGATGATGGCCGGTAAAGTTGCGGTTGTCTGCGGTTATGGCGATGTGGGCAAAGGCTCGGCCGCTTCGCTGAGCGGTGCGGGCGCGCGGGTGAAAGTCACCGAAATCGACCCGATCTGCGCCCTGCAAGCGGCGATGGACGGGTTTGAGGTTGTAACGCTCGAAGACAGCCTAGACGCTGATATCTTTATCACTACCACCGGCAACAAAGACATCATCCGCATCGAGCATATGCGCGAGATGAAGGATATGGCGATTGTCGGCAATATCGGCCATTTCGACAATGAAATTCAGGTTGCGAGCCTGAAAAACCACAAATGGACCAATATCAAAGATCAAGTGGATATGATCGAAATGCCGTCGGGCAACCGGATCATCCTGCTGTCTGAGGGTCGTTTGCTCAATCTCGGCAATGCGACGGGGCACCCGTCCTTCGTGATGTCCGCGTCTTTCACCAATCAGGTTCTAGCGCAGATCGAGCTTTTCACCCGTGGCGATGCCTATAAAAACGAAGTCTATGTTCTGCCTAAGAAACTGGACGAAAAAGTCGCCGCGCTGCATCTGGCAAAGGTTGGCGCGAAGCTGTCTCAGCTTAGCACCGAGCAGGCCGATTATATCGGCGTAACTGTCGAAGGCCCTTATAAGCCGGAACATTACCGCTACTAAGCTGCCGCTCGCGGAACAAAACCCAGAGAATTTCGTTAGACCCCTGTCCCATCGGCGGGGGTCTTCTTATATGAGAGCCTGCCCAATACCCCAGAGGTGCCCCTTATGAGTTCCGGTTTGCTCGCCCTGCTTGACGATGTCGCCGCTATTGCCAAAGTCGCGGCGACCTCTGTCGATGATGTGGCCGGAATGACTGCGAAAGCTGGTAGCAAAGCCGCTGGGGTTGTGATCGATGATGCGGCTGTCACCCCGCGCTATGTGATGGGTCTGTCACCCGCTCGCGAAGTGCCGATAGTGGCGAAAATCGCTAAGGGCTCCATCTTCAACAAATTAGTGATTCTGTTGCCCGGCGCCTTGTTGCTCAGCGTTATTGCGCCTTGGGCCATTACACCGATTCTAATGCTGGGTGGTTTTTTCCTCTGCTATGAGGGCGCTGAAAAGGTTTTGGAACTTTTTCACAAACCCAAAGCCGAGGGCGCCGAGGGTACAGAACCCAAGGCAACCACCCCCGAAGAGCTAGAGGCGATCCGGGTCAAAAGCGCAGTGCAAACTGATTTGATCCTCTCGGCCGAAATCATGGCGATTGCCCTTTCCACGATCCCGGACTCACCGCTTTGGGAACAAGCCATTGTGCTGGCCGTGGTCGCGGTGGCCATCACTGCAGGGGTTTACGGCGCCGTGGCATTGATCGTCAAAGCCGATGATCTAGGCGTGCATTTGGCGGGCAAAGAGGGGCAGCCGCTTGTGCAAAAGCTGGGGCATTTCCTGGTAAAAGCCATGCCTTTCATTCTATTCGCATTGGCAAAAATCGGCATGATTGCAATGCTTTGGGTTGGCGGTGGTATTCTGATCCATGGGGCGGAGGTGCTAGGCTGGCATGACCCGGCCGAGTCCATTCACGATATCGCCCATGCCGCAGGCCACGCGCTTTACTTTGCCGAAGGCGCCTTGGCTTGGACAGTCGGCGCTTTGATTTCGGCTTTGGTAGGTTTGGTCATTGGCCTAGCCTTGGTGCCGCTGATCAATCGGTTTCGCGGTGGGCAGCATTAGCCGCCACATCTCCGTCGCCAGCTCGGAAATCCTGTCAAAATGGCGCACTCAGAAAGGTGAGTCGCCGATCCAGAATTTGCCAGCCTATGCCCTAAAACTGCAAAGTCCATTTCGCTGTTTTGTAAACACTGGTTTCTAATACGAAAATTTATTTGCGGGGGGTTTAGATACTTCTCGATTTAGTTTCGCCTAGAAAACCTGTATCTTGATCAACAAGGCCTGAAGTCCCCTTCGGGTTTCTACCTGGGGTAAGGGGTACCTTTTGGGGTGGAAAGAGGGCTCTGACAGTGCGTTTCGCCATCAGGGCCCTCACCTTTTTCGCGGCAAGTTTCGCCGCAAGGCTCGAATGACAAGCGGGCTAGATCGACACCAAAACCGCGCCCATAGCGGTACTGCCCCCAACCGCATAGCCGCCATCAATCCACATCAGATCGAAAGAGCGATTAGCAAAAACATAATTGGTCACCAACCAGGGCGCAGTGATAAACAGACCCAGGCCAAGCCCGCTAAGCGCCCCCGGCAGCAGACCTTCGACCCCGGAGGCCGCAAAGATATGGCGCATCATGCCCGCCACTAAGACAGCCGCCAGAAAACTGACCACAAAAGGCAACGGGTTTTTCGCGCTTAGCTGGTCTTCGGCTAGACCAGCCGCCGCCATCCAGCGCCCGCCCCAAAGCGCATACCACAGCGCGCCAAAGATCCAGGCCGTGGTTGCAGCGATCAAAACGCCCCCAATTTCCATAATGCACCCCTTACTTGCACTTTACCCAAGGCGAGCCCGGTGAAATCAGGCCAAATCCTCGTCCAAACCGCCCATTTTGCAGATCAGCGCCCATTCCTCGGCGCTGACCGGCTGCACAGATAGGCGACTATTTTTGACCAAGACCATCTCGGCCAACTGCGGTTCGGCTTTGATCATGTCCAGCGTCACCGGATTGGGCAGCGGCGCCAACGCCTTGATATCAACGCAGTCCCATCTTTCGTCATCGGTGCTGCTATCGGGATGGCTTTCGGCACAGATCTCCACCAGCCCGACAACCGCCTTTTCTTTTTGCGAATGATAGAAAAAGCCGCGATCGCCCAGCGCCATATCGCGCATGAAATTCCGCGCTTGGTAATTACGCACGCCGTCCCATTCCTCGCCCGCATCGCCTTTGGCCTGTTGGTCATCCCAAGACCAGGTCGAGGGTTCGGATTTGAACAGCCAATAGCGCATTAGCCGATGACCCGTTTCCAGGGCATGATTTGCACGCTGTCAAACAGACCGGCTTTTGCATAGGGGTCGCCATTGGCCCAGTCTTGCGCGGCCTCTTGGGTTTCGACCTTCAGCACGACCAAAGACCCGATCATCGCGCCTTCATCATCCAGAAACGGGCCGGCCTGCTCTACCACTCCGGTGTCGTTGATATAGGCAAGATGCGCCTCGCGATTGGCTTTGCGAATTTCCAGCGCGCCGGGTTTGTCCAGGCAAATCAGGGTATAGAGCATAGGCTTAGGCCTCCTTGGTCAATGGGCGGGACAAAGCTTCGTTCACCGCTTGGTCTACCGATATATGACCGGCCACAAGATCGGCCACAAGCTGGCAAAGCGGCATCTCGATCCCGCGTTTTGTCGCCAAACGTGCCATGGCGGTGGCCGTGTGAATGCCTTCGACGGTTTTTCCCTGGGGTAGCGGCGCGCCGGAGCCAAGAGCATAACCATAGCGGTAATTGCGCGACCCGTCCGAGGTGCAGGTCAGCGCCAGATCGCCAAAGCCCGAAAGCCCGCCCAAAGTTTCCGGCCGCGCCCCTTGGCTAAGCGCCAGGCGCTGCATTTCCGCATAGCCGCGCGTCATCACAGCCGCCCGCGCGCTTTCGCCCAGCCCCGCCCCCATGGCGGCACCGCAGGCAATAGCCGTGACGTTCTTCAACGCGCCGCCCAGCTCAGCGCCGATCAGGTCATCAGTTAGATAGAGCCGCAGATTAGGCGTCGAAAGCTGCGTTTGCAGGCGGGTGGCATCGGACCAGGCATAAGCCAAGGTCAAGGCGGTGGGCCGACCCCGTGCGATATCAGCGGCAAAGCTTGGCCCGGTCAAAACCGCCGGATGCGACAGGCTACAATATTGCCCGATCAGCGCGGAGGGGCCTTCTAAAGTCTTCGTATCGATACCTTTATTACAAGCCACCAGGGTTTTGCCATTCAGCAAACCGCGATAGATCCGCAAAAGATCCGCCAATTTCTGGGTCGGGACGGCCAGCAAAATGACCTCGGCCTCGGCCAGCAGATCCGCATCGGCCACGGGGTGTAGATTTTCGGGCAAAGTGACCCCCGGCAAGCGCGCAGCGTTTTCGCGGCCAGATTGCATCTGCGCCATGGCCGCCGCGTCGCGCCCCCAAAGGCGAATTTCACGCCCTGCCTGGGCCAAGCTCACCGCGAGAGCCGTGCCAAAAGCGCCAGCGCCCATCACACCGATCATGCTTTGGGGCCTTTCTTGCCAGAGCCGAGCAAAGCAGGGCTTGCCTGATCCAAGGGCCAGCGGGGCCGCGCGGCTAGATCCATTCCGTCGCGATGGCCCAAGCGGAAACGTTCAATCCCGGCCCAAGCGATCATCGCGCCATTATCGGTGCAAAGTTTCAGAGGCGGCGCACAAAAAGGCAGATCCCCGGCCACTTGTTCCAGCGCACCGCGCAAGGTCTGGTTCGCCGCAACGCCACCCGCAACCGCAAAGGCAGTCAGGCTTTTATCTTGGCCATTACCTTGGCACAGCTCTAACGCCCGCCGGGTTTTTTCCGCCAAAACATCGGCCACGGCCTGTTGAAACCCGGCGCATAGATCTGCGCGATCTTGCTTTCGCAAACCGCCATGCTCCTCGACACAGGCATCGCGCGCACGCAAAAGTGCTGTTTTCAGGCCCGAAAAGCTCATATCGCAGCCAGGCCGATCCAAAAGCGGGCGCGGAAATTTGAACCGTTTCGGGTCACCAAGCCGCGCCTCTGCCTCAACCGACGGGCCTCCAGGCTGAGGCAGCCCCAATAGCTTTGCGGTTTTGTCGAAAGCCTCGCCCGGCGCATCATCGATCGTGCCACCCAGCCGCGTGAAGGAGGTCGGCCCCTCCACCAGCAGAATTTGGCAATGACCACCCGACACCAGCAACATCAGATAGGGAAAGGCCAGCTGATCGGTCAGACGTGGGGTCAGTGCGTGGCCTGCCAGATGATTGACCCCGATCAGCGGATGCCCGGTTCCCAAGGCCAGTCCCTTCGCGCACATGACCCCCGCCAAGACACCACCAATAAGCCCCGGCCCGGCCGTCACCGCGATCATTGACAGATCGGGCAGGCCAATTTGCGCCTCCGCCAAGGCCTGCTCTACCGCCAGATCGATTTTCTCCGCATGGGCGCGGGCAGCGATTTCCGGCACGACCCCGCCAAAGGCAGCATGCAAATTTTCCTGCCCCATCACAATATTGGACAAAATCTCGGGCGGTTGACCTGGCGTAGCGCGCAGCACTGCCGCCGCCGTGTCATCGCAGCTGCTTTCCAGGCCCAAAGCTATAATCGAAGCGGTTGTTTGATCCATAAAGCCCCGCTAGCATCGCTGCTGGCCCGTCACAAGTTATCCCGACCCCGCATCTGCATCATGGACCCTGCCCCGCTGCTCTTGACCCGCCCATTGGCCCGGTCCCAAGCCTTTGCCGCACAAGCGCTAGAGCGGCTGGGTCCGCGACCGGTGATAGTATCGCCAATTTTAGAGATTACGCCCCAAGGCCCCCCGCCGGATCTTAGCGCTTGTGATGCGCTGGTGCTAAGCTCGGCCAGCGGGCTTATTCAAGCACCGACCCATGGCTGGCCCCAGGGCATGCCCGCCTATTGCGTCGGTCGCAAAACCGCGCGGGCGGCAGAGCAAGTCGGTCTGCATGCTATTTCAGCGGATGGCGCGGCGGAAGATTTGATTGCGCTTTTGCGCCGTAAAGCGGGTGGCCAGCGGCTATGCCATTTGCGAGGGGCGCATCAGGCCGGGGATATCGCGCAAAACCTGGCCCAAGCTGGGGTCTCGATCCGGTCGCAAATCGTCTATGACCAGACTGCCCAAAAGCTAAGCAAAACCGCCTTAGATGCCTTGGCGCAATCTCAGCCGTTGCTGATTCCCGTATTTTCACCCCGCAGCGCCGCTTTGCTTCACCCAGAGTTGAAAAAAGCCCGCGCAAAGCTCTGCCTTGCGGCAATCAGCCCTGCTGTTGCCAAGGCCTTGTCTGTGCAGAGTGGCGCCCAGATACATGTGGCTTCTCGCCCTGATGCGGATGCTGTTTTGGATTGCCTTGCAACTTTCCAGAATGGCTTGCGTTCTTGAGCCGAGCGGGGGGCCAAGCTAAGGTGGCCACAGGCTAAGCCTGTCGCACAAATGGCCAGGGAGAGGACGTCGGTTTTGAGTACGGAAGATAAACGCGAAGATCTGGGCGAGTCCCAGGACTCGACGGAGCAGGGGACCGCGACCCCAGCGGAAGCGGGCGCTGACACCGACACCGCAATCGAAGATGCCGTGATCGTCGAAGACACCGCCGAGGAAGAGGTGGCCGAAGAGCCCGCCGCGCCCGAAGCACCGGCAGTCGAAGAAAAGCATATCCATCATGGCGGCGTGTTCTCCACCGTGTTTGGCGGGGCATTGGCGGCTGTGGTCGGCTTTGGCGCGGCGCAGTTCTTGGATGTGAAATGGCTGACTATGGCCGGGTTCAATGAACGCCCCAACCGTGTTGCCGAAGCCATGCATTCGCAGGCCGCTGAAATCGAAGCGTTGCAAGCGAAATTGGCCGAAGTTCAGGCGGCGGCCACTGATACCAGCGTCGTCGAAGCTGGGTTGGATGCCACCTCGACCGCGCTGACGGATCAGTTTGCTGCTTTGGCCGAAGAATTTGCGGCGCTGAACGCGGAAATCTCCGCCGGGCTTGCAAATGTCACCACGCGGCTTGAAACCGTCGAAGGCGAAATGGTCTCGGCCAATAACCAGGTTGCAGAGCTGGCCACTGGCGTTGCGGATGGGCTTAGCGCTCTGACCGGCGGCTTGGACGGTGTTTCCGCTGAGCTTGGCAATGTGAAAGAAAGCCTGGCCGGTGTGGATGAGCGCTTGGTTGCGGTGGAAAAGCGGCCATTGGTCGAGTCCTCTGAAACCGCGAAAGCCGCTTTCGCGCAATATGAGCGCGAGGTGGAAACCCTGCGCAACACGATTGCCCAACAGCAGGAAACCTTAGCCTCGACCGAGGAAAGCGTAAACCTGATGGAAGCCACGGCGCGGGCCCAGATGCAGGCGGTCCGCGAAGAAGCCGAAGCACAAATGGCAGAAGTCCAGCGTTTGACTCAAGAGGAGCTTGAGAAAGCGCGCCTCGATGCGGAAAAACGCCAAGCCGAAGCCGAAGAACGCGCCGCCGCCGCGCAGGCTCAGGCTGTTTCCGACGCCGAAGCCGCCGCCGCCGCTGCGGCCTTCAGCCAGCTCGAAGCGGATCTGAACGCCGGTCGCAGCTTTGCCGGGACCCTGCCCGCCATTGGCGAGGTCGCCGATCTGCCAGAGGTGCTAACCGCAAATGCCGAAGCCGGTATTCCGACCCTGGAACAGTTGCAGCGCAGCTTTGACCCTCTGGCCCGTGACGCGCTGCAAGCTTCGCTACGCACCACAATGACCGAAGAACCGTCAAACCGCCTGGTTGCTTTCTTGCGGACGCAAACTGGTCTGCGCTCCATCGAAGCTGCGGAGGGTGATGACCCTGATGCGGTCTTGTCCCGCGCTCAAACCGCTGTGGATGCTGGGGATCTGGCGGCAGCCACTGCCGAGCTTTCCGCATTGCCCGAGGCGGGCCAGTCGATCTTGGCTGATTGGGCCGCTGACGCAAATGCCCGAGTTGCCGTGGCGGATGCCATGGCCGCGCTGGCTGGTAGCTTGAACACGAACTGAGGACATCACAATGCTTTGGTCTCTTATTAAAGTCCTGCTGTTCGTCGCCGCGGTCGCCGCGCTGATCTATGGCGTTGAGCAATTACAAACCCAGGGCGAAGGGCTTTTGGTGCAATTCGCTGGCTATGAGGTCGTTCTTGGCCCGCTCGCTACGGTAATCGCTGCTCTTGCGGTCTTTGTCGGCATTTGGCTTGTGATCAAGATCATCGGCTTTGTCGTAGCTTTGCTGCGCTTTGTGCTGGGCGATGAAACCGCGCTAACCCGCTTTTTCCTGCGCAATCGCGAACGTCGCGGCAATCGCGCCTTGGCCGATGCGATGCTCGCCTTGGCTTCGGGCGATAGCAAATTGGCGATCCAAAAAGGTCACAAGGCGCAAAAGCTGCTGGCCTTGCCCGAGCTGGGCGACCTGGTTGTGGCCCAAGGCGCCGAGCAGATGGGTGACAAGCAGCTGGCCGCCGAAACTTATAAGGCGCTGCTGACCGATGACCGTACCCGCTTTGTGGCGGTGCGCGGGCTAATGCGCCAAAAACTTTCCAATGGCGAAGAAAACACGGCATTGCAGCTTGGGGCGAAAGCTCTGGAGCTGAAGCCGAAAAATGCCGACAACGCCAATCAGCTGTTCCAGCTACAGGCCAAAAATGGCGACTGGGCCGGGGCGCGCAAGACCCTGGGGCTACAGCGCAAATATGGTTCTGCCCCGGCGGATATGGTGAAGCGTCGCGATGCGATTTTGGCTCTGTGCCAGTCCAAAGATCTGCGTGAAAAAGGTGCTTTGGAAGAAGCGCATAAAGCGGCATTGGACGCCAATCGCATGCTGCCTGGCTTTGCCCCTGCAGCAGTCGAAGCGTCGAAGGCACATCTGGATCAAAACCATGGCCGCAAAGCCGCCGCAATTCTGCGCACTGCTTGGGCCACAGATCCGATGCCCAGCCTCGCCGCCGCCTATGCCGCGATCGAGCCCGAGGAAACCCCGGCGCAGCGGCTTAAGCGTTTTGGCGAATTGGTCAAGCAAAACCCAGATCACGCCGAAAGCAAAATGCTGCTGGCTGAGCTGAATATCGCCGCCGAAGATTTCCCAGGTGCCCGCCGCGCCTTGGGCGATTTGATGGAAACCGACCCGACCACTCGCGTCATGACCTTGATGGCAGCGATTGAGCGGGGCGAAGGCAGCGATGACAGCACGGTCAAAGCTTGGCTGGCCAAAGCGCTCAGCGCCCCGCGCAGCGAGCAATGGGTCTGCGAAAAAGACGGCAAACCTTATGCAGAATGGCAAGCGATCTGCGATCTGTGCGACGGCTTCGATACGCTGACCTGGCGTCGCCCGGTTGAAGCGGAAATCCTGCCGGATAGCTCTGCTGGTATGCTTCCGCTGATCATCGGCGCGCTCGAGAAAAGCAAAGAGGAAGATGCAGTCGAGGATGCGGCTGTACTGGACTCTGACGCCGAGCCAACTGAAAGCGCGAAAGCGTAATTTAGCACTACCGCTGGTAGCAGAAAGCTGCTACCAGCCCTTCCCACCGGGCCGGTGTAGCTCAGCTGGTAGAGCACGTCATTCGTAATGATGGGGTCGTAGGTTCGAGTCCTATCACCGGCACCAGTTTTCCCCAGATCTTCCCAAATCCGAAACCCAGCCTTGGCGCGGGCGCTGATCCACAGCTGTAGCGCTAAATGCGTTTCGAGACCTGTTGCCGGCATGGCCTGGGCATTTAACCCAGACTCTGTATTCTTACGCTGCCAGCTGATCGGTCTGCTTTTGGCGGGTGAAATGGTTGAGCTGCTGGATCGTTTCTTCGGCCTTCTGGTTTAGATCAGCGCAACGCTCACTGGTCGTGACCGACATATCCTGATTGCTACGTGCATTGGCCAAAACACCGCGAATATCCTTATCAATGGATTGATGGCGCGCGACCTGATCCTCCCCTGCAGAGGCGAGTGCCGCAACGGTTTCCGTTGTGTCATTGATGCAAAGCGCGATTTGAGAAAGGCCTTCATCCGTTTCTTTCACCAGCCTTTGACCAACGTTCACCGCATCTTGGACAGCCTGAGTACGTTCACGAATATCCTGCGCCGCATCCGCTGAACGCTTTGCCAGATCTCGGACTTCTTCGGCAACAACTTTGAAACCGGCAGTGGATCCATCCCCTTCTTTGCCGCGCGCGGCTTCTACCGAGGCATTCAAGCTAAGTAAGGTGGTTTGGGAGGACAAGCTTTCAACCATTTCAACGGTCTGCATGATATTGTCCGAGAGCTCGACAATCTTTGAAATTTGCGCCGAGAGGTCTGACGCTTTTCGGCGCCCCTCCTCGGACAAGGTTTTCGCTTGGCCGCATTCAATCTCTGACTTACGCGCGGCATCTGCCATGTCTTGCACGGAGGCATTCAATGCCTCAAGCACCGCGACAGATCCTTCAATGGCGCTGGCTTGCTCTACGGAACGTTCAGCCACGCCGGAGCTTGTATTGGAAATCTCGCTACCAAGAGCCCCAACTTCTTGTGCGGTAGCGTGGATCCGGTTCATCAATTGACTAAGGCCGGAATTCATTCGGGTCACCGCATCGCTGATCTCAGAGAATTTGCCGCCGTAATCCACGGTCATATCCGCAGTCAGATCGCCATCGCCAATTTTGCGCAGGGTCGCACAAAGCTCGGTCAGTCCTTTTTCGGAAATGGCACATAGGTCATTTAGCCCTTCCGAGAGGCTACGGAAAAAGCCGGATTTGCCCTCAAGAGAGATCTCTTGGTCGAACTCACCTCGTTGCGCGGCCTTCACCGATGCCCCCACATCGGCGACCATCATATCAAGATGCTCAAGGGTTTGGTTCACCGAATTCTGAATATCGGCCAACTCCCCTCGGAACTCACCGGTTATTTTTTGGTCCAGTTTTCCCTTGGACAAGCCTTGCAGACTGTTTTTGATAGCGCCCATCGCGCCTTGGACCCCGTCGCATAGCCCGTTGATGCCATGGCACAGCTCTAGCAAGAAACCTTCCCGACCTTCTGTGGCCAGGCGCTGGCCGTAATCCCCGGCGACACAGGCTTTGACTACATCTGCAATCTCGGCCTCGACCTCCATCCTACGCTTTTTGGCCTCTTGGTAGCGGCGCTCTTCCTCTGCACGCTCATCAGCCAGGTTATCCATGATTTTGTTGTAGATCACACTGGTTTCATAGGCTTCGTCACCGTGATCGATATTGATCTTCTTCATGCCGCCCTTAAAATCATGGGCCATTTCCGCCATGATCCCCTGAAGGATGCCCGTTCCTAACGGAGCGTCATGCTCATGGACATTGAGGCCTTCTCGCTCGGCTTCTTCGGTGACCCGCAACCCATTGCCGCCCTCCGGACCGCTTTTCAGAATTTCATGCAAGCTGCGCATTACCACATAAACCACGCCAAAGGACCAAAAGAAAATCAGCCCGACCCCCGTCACTTGAATGAGGAATTGATCCAGACGCGATCCAGCAAGCAAGCTTTCCGCCGGTGCAAAAAAGGCGATTGCGATGGTCCCAAAGGCCCCGGCACATCCGTGCACCGGGATCGCCCCGACCGGATCATCCAGTTTAAAAACCGACTCCAAGAGCCAAGTGGACGCCCATACCACAACTGCGCCGAGCGCCCCCACAATAAAGGACATTTGCGCCGTCATCACATCGGCCCCGGCGGTGATGGCCACCAACCCGCCTAGCAAACCGTTGATCGTCGCATCTGGACGGAACACTCCTGTGGCCCAACGGCCAATAAGCATCAAAGTCACGCCACCAGCGCCGCCAGCGACAATTGTATTCACGATAATCGGGGCGAAATCGCCTTTGCCGCTCAGCAGAGATCCGCCGTTAAAGCCAATCCACCCGATGAATAAAAGCAAAGCACCGCTTGTCGCCAAAACCGGCGAATGCCCGTGTAAATGATGCGGTGTGCCGTCCTTGTCGAATTTGCCGATCCGAGGCCCAATGATCATAATCATCGCCAGCGCGACCCATGCGCCAACGCCATGAACCACCGTGGAGCCAGCAAAATCCATAAATCCATTCGCGGCGAGAATAGGCTTTTCATCCCCCGTCAACAATCCGCCCCAGGCCCAATGACCAGCCACCGGATAAATCAACGCGCCAATCAATACAGCTACGACCAAATATCCATTTATCGATAGCCGCTCTGCCACGGCTCCGGACATAATTGTTGCTGCAGTGCCGCAAAACATGAGCTGGAACACAAAGAAAGTCAGGCTCCAATCGCCAATATGCGACAGCGCTACGAAAGACGGCGACCAACCGAAGACACCATATTGGCTGGCCCCGAACATCAAACAATACCCAATCGCGCCATAAATCACGGTCGATAAGAGGAAATCCATTAGGTTTTTCTGGGCAACATTGACGGAGTTTTTGGATCGGACAGAGCCAGCTTCTAACAGCAAAAACCCAACCTGCATGACAAAAACCAAGGCCGCCGCGGTAATTGTCCATACATGGTCAACATCATTCTGCATTGCAAAATCATCGGGCATCGCAACCGCGAAGGCCGGTTCCCCAATAGAAATCAATGCGATAACTGATAAACACACTAAGATAAACATACACATCCCCTAGGTAAGCCGTAGGACCGAGGTAACCAAAGGTATTTGAAAAAGTGCTAACCCATTCGGAAATGCGAAATCAATTTTGTCGCAGCAGTGACCCTATGCACAAATTTCTAGTTTCCTGATTTGAACCTCTCCGGTGGGAATGCTTTATAAGCCCATTAAGGGGAGATGCGGATCATTGAGCGACACAGAAAAGACACCGACTCGACGCGGCGGATGGAAACGCGACCCGGAAAAAGTCCGCCAGGATATTTTGCGAGCCGCAACCGAAGAATTCGCCAAGCACGGGTTCAATGGCGGGCGGGTGGACCGTATTGCTCAGCTGACTGAAACCTCTAAGCGTATGATTTACTACTATTTTGGCGACAAAGAGGGACTGTGGCGCGCCGTCCTTGAAGAGGCCTATTGCGAAATTCGCCTGCAAGAAACAGATCTGGATTTGGCCGGCCTATCGCCAGTTGCTGCACTGCGGAAGCTATTCCTCTTCACCTTTGATCACCATCGCCGCAATGAAGCATTTATCCGATTGATTATGATCGAAAATATCCGTGGCGGACAGGTTTTGGCATCCTCCGATCGGATCCGTGAGCTCAACCGGCCCATCATCGATGTACTAACTGAGATCTGTCGCCGCGGCGCAGAAAATGGCTGCCTTCGTAGCGACTTAGTGCCGTTAGAGCTTCATTGGCAGCTCAGCGCGGTTAGCTTTTTCAATATGTCCAACCGCGCCACATTTTCAGGCATTTTTGGGGACGAACTTTTTTCGGAGACCGCCCAGGACATTTTGCGCGACCGTTTGGCTGACCAGTTTTTGCGTATGGTCAGTGCCTAAGGAGTAATGTTTTTTCCAACCTATTGAAATAAATGAACTTACCCATCTTTTAACCGCGCAGTACAAAGCTCTTGAATTTATTTAACCAGAAGGTACATTACTGGCACATTATCCAACCGCCTCCGAACACTCAGAGAAAATGTTAGATGAACCAGACTTCCAATGACCTAAGCTGCACCACATTTCTCTTGGGATTGATTGGCCGTGGGATTGAAAAATCACGCACTCCCGCTTTGCACGAAGCCGAAGCAGACCGACAAAATCTTAGATGCATTTACAAAATATTAGATGTCGACAAGATGCCCGAGGGCACCAGCTTGGCTCAGATCCTGGAGTCCGCCGAACTTATGGGCTTTGCCGGATGCAATATCACTTTTCCCTTTAAGGTGGAGGTGATCGCGCTGCTTGACGAGTTGGATGAAAATGCCAAAGCGGTGGGCGCGGTGAATACAGTTGTATTTCGGAACGGTCGCCGCATCGGCTATAACACTGATCATTCGGGATATTCCGAAGCCTTCCGTCAGGGGATGAAGGCAGTGCCGCGCAGCCGCGTTCTACAAATTGGCACTGGCGGCGCCGGTGTCGCGGTCGCGCATGGGCTGGCGGATAATGATGTGCAGTTCCTGGCCCTGGTGGATATGGACCAGAACAGAGCACAAGAATTAGCGGATCTTTTGAAAAAAAATCGTCCAAATTTGGAAACAAAGGTTTACGCATCGGTTAACGACGCGGTGGCCGAGGGCATCAATGGTGTCGTGAATTGCACCCCTATGGGCATGGCTAAACTTCCGGGCTCTGCATTCCCTGCTGAACTATGGGCGGCGGATCTCTGGGCGTCTGATATTGTATATTTTCCTTTGGAGACCCAGTTTTTGGCCGAAGCGCGTTCTAAAGGCTGCCGTATTTTGCCGGGCTCGGGCATGGCCGTCTATCAAGCGGTTAGGGCTTTTGAGCATTTCACAGGGCAAAAAGCAGATGCCAACGCGATGAGCGCGACCTTCAAAGCGCTCGGCGCCCAATAATCGGAGACAGTCCCATGAAAACAGCTATCGCGACCGTATCGATTTCCGGCGACTTGAAGCGAAAACTGAAGGCTATTGCCAAAGCTGGGTTTGATGGGATCGAAATCTTCGAACAGGATTTCATCGCGCAAGATATGAGCGCCCGCGAAGTCGGGCAAATGATCCGCGACCACGGTTTGGAAATTCCGCTTTTCCAACCTTTCCGCGATTTTGAAACACTGCCAGAGCCCTATCGTGGCCAAGCCTTTGATCGCGCCGAGCGAAAATTCGATTTGATGCAAGAATTGGGGACGGATCTGGTGTTGATTTGCTCCTCTTGCCATCCCAAGGCTCTGGGTGGCATTGACCGTGCGGCGGATGATTTCTGCGAACTGGGCGAACGCGCTGCGAAACGTGGTATCCGCCTGGGTTTTGAGGCCCTGGCTTGGGGCCGTCATTTTTGGGATCACCGCGATGCCTGGGAAGTCGTGCGCCGCGCAAACCACCCCAATGTTGGGCTAATTTTGGATAGCTTTCATACGCTTAGCCGCAAAATTGATCCCGAGACTATTCGCTCAATTCAAGGGGACAAGATCTTTTTCGTGCAGCTAGCCGATGCGCCTTTGATCGATATGGATCTGCTATATTGGTCGCGTCATTATCGTAACATGCCTGGCGAAGGCGATCTTCCGGTGATTGATTTCATGCGCGCGATTTGCGCCACCGGTTATTCTGGTCCGATCAGCCTAGAAATTTTCAATGATCAGTTTCGGGGGGGCAATACTGAAAGCCTAGCTCGGGATGGCCATCGGTCTCTGATTAATTTGATGGATGAAGTGCGCCGGGTCGAACCAGATTTGAAGCAGGATTTGCCAGTTCTACCGGATCGTACCCAACCCCATGGCGTCGCTTTCGTGGAATTCGCCACGTCTTTGGAAAAACGAGACAGCCTTGATAAGGCTCTGGCAAGCATTGGTTTTTCAAAGACCGCCGAGCACATCGCCAAACAGGTTACCCTGTGGCAGCAGGGCGATATCCGTATAATCGTGAATGCTGAAACCACTGGATTTGCGAATGAGGCCTTTCAAAATCACGGGACGACGGTCTGCGATATTGGCCTGAAAGTTGACAACGCCAACAAAGCCCAAGCTCGAGCGATCGGTCTGGATGCACAACCCTTTTCGCAACCAATTGGCGAAGAAGAGTTGGCCATCCCAGCGATCCGGGGCGCTGGTGGAAGTGTCATGCATTTCCTAGATGAAAGCGAGGAATTGGCGCAAGTTTGGACCAAGGAGTTCAAGGCGTTAGACCCTAGCCCTCAGTTGCAAGCTGGCTTGAGTCATGTGGACCATATCGCGCAAACCACTGATTATGATGAAATGCTCAGCTGGTCGTTATTCTACTCAACTATTTTTGAAATGCATCGCGCTCCTATGGTTGATGTTATTGACCCCGACGGATTGGTGCGTAGCCAAGCCATTGAAAGCGAAAATGGAGCGTTCCGCGTTACCTTGAATGGTGCAGAAACAAACCGCACACTCGCCGGCCATTTCTTGTCCGATAGCTTTGGATCCTCTGTGCAACATCTAGCCTTGGCCACAAACGATATTTTTGCGACCGCGCAAAAGCTAATGGAACTTGGGTTTGAGCCGCTTGTCATCTCGCCGAACTATTATGATGATCTCAGTGCTCGGTTCAGTTTGCCGACAGAGCAAATTGAACGGATGAAGAAATACAATATTTTATATGACGCAACGGAAGACGGAGAGTTTTTCCAAATTTTTTCAAAACCTTTCGGCGAAGGCCTATTTTTTGAAATCCTAGAGCGGCGTGGGAAATATAGTGGATACGGAGCTCCGAATGCGGCCTTCCGCATCGCTGCGCAAAAACGCGACTTGGAAATAGAGAAATCAAAATGACCATTTACGATGGCCAGAGTTTGTCGGAGTCTCAGGGAGTGGTCTTGGACCCGGGCAGTTCAGCCTCTAAAGGCAGATGAAGCCTAACCAATGTACCCCCTCTGCGAAGTGGGGGCATGATTTCAATTTCCCCATTATGTAGCGCGAGGATTCTTGCCAGGATTGCGAGCCCCATGCCAGCCCTGCTTGCACCTTCATTTGATGCCTTTTCCATAGGCTTCAATACTTTATGGCGAAACTTCTCGGGAATGCCGGGACCATTATCAAGAATATCAAGCACCCAGAACTTCCCGACTGCTCTGCTCCATATAAGCACCTTACATTCTGCTTTGGTCGCTTGGAGTGAATTCTTTAACAGGATCTCCAAAACCGTTTGAAGGCATGATGTATCCATCATCGGAGTTTCAGGACATAAGCGAGTTTTTAGGGAAAGTCGCTGACGGCCCTCTAGCGACGAAAGAGATCGTTCGATCGCGACTTCGATTTGACCACCGGTCCCAAAAGACTGTCGGGACACACGCGAATATATCAACAGCCCTTGTATAATATTATCAAGTTTGCGCGCATGTGATTGCAAAAGCTCAATCGACTCTTTTGTATCTGCGGGAAGCTCAATCGACGCGTCTTCAAGATCCTCTACAATCCATTGAGGGATTTCCCGCATCGCGCGAAACGAGGCTTTGAGATCATGGGTAATTCGATACAGGAATTCATCTAGATCTTGGAATGCCCCAAGCTCATCCTTAGCCATGAGGCGAAACCTGCGAATGCATCAGCCGCTTCGATAATTCAGTTAAGGTATCCATGCGAAGGGGTTTGATCATAAATTCGCGGACCGACGGAAACTCTTCCACCCGCGCTCTATCCTGAGGTGCGGCCGAAGTGGTCAGGACTATAATCGGCGGGTCATAATCGCAGGAAATTTCATCATTCATTTCCTCTAAAAACTCTATCCCCGACATTCTAGGCATATTTATATCGACAAAAATTAAATCGGGCTTTGAGCTTAAATGATCGCGCAAATAACCCAATGCGTCTTCGGCATAAGTAAAGGTAATTATATTTTCTGCTAATTCGGTTTTTGCCAAAACCCGCCGCAACATCAGCTGATCAACTTGTTCGTCGTCGATAACCATTACATTTGCAAATTTTTTCATTTGGCTACCCTTTTTTCAAACAAATTGAAAATTCCGATCCCTGATCTGGTTCAGACTGAACTGTTATCTCTCCCCCATGTCGCGCCGCTATGCGTTTACAAACCGCAAGCCCCAAACCGGAACCCGAATATTCATGATGCGCATGCAATCGTTGAAAAAGCCCAAATATCCGATCACAATGCTTTTGCGGGATACCAATACCATTGTCACAAACGGAGATTTTAAGTTGGCCATCGTCCAAATGTTTCGATTTGATTTGAACATGGGATGGCCTTCCAGGGAAGCGAAATTTGATAGCATTGCTGATAAGATTTTGAAACATAATGCGTAACTGCGTTCTACAGCCTATAACAAGCGGCAATTTAGGCACATCAATCTGCGAGCCGGCATCCACAATTTGACACTGCAAATCACGCAGGACCTCTTCGAAAACTTCGTTTAAATGTACCTCTTCAGGCTCCAACGCGGTTTCAACACTGATAGAGTACTTCAAAACATCATCAATTAAAGAAACCATACGGGAGACCACATCTTGTTGACGCTTAAGTAGCTCCATAGCACCGGCAGGTATTTCTTCGGCAAAATCTTCAAGAAGGACTTCAAGTAACATGCCAATCGTGTTTGTCGGCGCTTTCAAATCATGGGAAATCGCATAAGTAAATTCACCTTGCTCTTTATTGATCTGCTGTAACTGCTCATTCGCGTGATGTAATTTATCTATGGTTTTCCGGATTTGAGCTGTGCGTTTTGCCACCTCTCCTTCCAATAAATCTCGCTGGCGCGCGAGCGCATAAGTTGCCTGCCTTAAGTCTTCTTCAACACGACGGCGCTCTTCGATTTCTGATTTCAATGTTGAAATCGACAATCTATAGCCTTTCTGGGCCATCTCAAAAACCGAAAGAACTTCCATGAAATATATCTCATGGCGCTTTGCTGCCTCGGAGTTATCTGCGATATATTCTTGTGAAGCCTCGGCATGGCACTCATATAAATCAATGATACCAAGCCCATTTTCCAGCATGTTCCGGCCTACATTATGGGCCGTCATCAAATCTTCTTCTTCACCAGAATGGGCAAAAAGACTCGATGATTTTTGATATAAAGCTCTAAGATCTGGCTTCTCCAGATTATTATATGCCCCCCTCATCTATTCGCTCCGATTTTTATCACGACGGTGGAGCTGTCATCCTTTTGATTGCCATATTTTGAAATAATCGAACGGGCCAGGTCTTCTGCATTTAGGTTGGGACGAACGATGCGACTGAATTTTCGCGAAACCCCATCGCTCGCGAGAATTATTGTGTCATTCCGAGAAATATGAATTTTCTGGACCACGGGGTTCGCATAGGAAATCCCTAATGTGCCGCCACGCCGAACGATTGAGTATTTAACCACATCCTCAGCACTTTCAGCAGCCGCAACTATTCCATCAACATCTCCGATAGCCGCCCAGGTTAATAAACTTCTTTCTGGGTCCAAACAAAGAGCGGCCAGTGCTGCACCGCGCGTGCCAATCAATTCACGGTGGCAGTTTTCAAAAATTGTCGGCAATTCTCTATCCGCAAGATCAGCAGCGCAGCGAAGGCATGCCCCCATAGGTGCCGCAGCCTCTTTTCCAGATCCGGCGCCGTCGGCTAGAAATACCAAGACATTTCCACCCCAATTAACAAGAACATAGCCGTCGCCACATTCTCCGCCGGCATATTTAGCTTTTCGCGCTGCGGCCCAAGAAATATGGCCCCAACCGCCACCGCATTCCATTAGGCCATGGTCTACGAATAAATCCATTTGACCGCCCGGATATGTACACCTTCGCCAATTTCCGATCTGATTTCAAAGTCATCCATGATCCTTTTGGTTCCGGGAAGACCAAGCCCGAGGCTGGCGCCTGTGGAGTAGCCATCTGTCAGGGCAAGCTCCAGATCTGCGATACCAGGGCCGTTATCCTCAACGATAATGCAAATCCCGTTTTTTCGACCAAGGCTAATTTCGGCAATTTCAAATTTGCCCTGATCAGCATAGCTGATGATATTTCGGGTCAATTCCGAAATAGCTGTTGCGATCAAAGCTTGATCCGAGCGGGAAAAACCAAGTTCTTCAGCGAGATGACGCCCCATCTGCCGGGCTGCAACAATATCGCCATCACGCCGAATATCCATAGAGCGCGTATATTTAGCGCCGGCTTCCATTACTTCAAAAGCCTATCAAGCAGTTGTGTGCCAGCTTCCAAATCGCATGCGGTTGGGACACCCTCCAAAGTCAGGCCCAGTAGCACCATGGACAGGGCGACTTCCGGCTGAATTCCGACAATCACCATGCGAGCACCGCGTAATTTAACCGCGGAAGAAATATCAATCAGAGTTCGTGTTCCAAAACTATCAAGGACTTGCAGGGCGCTCACATCGATTACAACGCCCTGGGATCGCGTCTTGATAACCATATTCAAGATCCGGTTTTGAAGATCCAAAATATCGTTGTCAGACAGCTCCTCTTGGATAGAAGCAATCAAGGTCGCCCCCATTTTCAAAATGGGGATTTCTACAGGCATGCAATTAACTCTCTAAAGATTTTTCCGCCATTTCAATGCCATGCTGCAAATCCCCTGCAGTTCGCAGGGCTTCGCCGGACACACCAATTTTCACCAGTGCCTGAGCAACCTCTGCCGATAGGCCGGTCAGAACTGAACTTGC
This sequence comes from Mangrovicoccus sp., assembly GCA_049603835.1. GTDB lineage: Bacteria > Pseudomonadota > Alphaproteobacteria > Rhodobacterales > Rhodobacteraceae > Mangrovicoccus. The sequence goes on along the minus strand of JBMYSZ010000011.1, from coordinate 28,082 downwards.
CCCCATCAAACCAGCTGCTGACATTGTTTGGATGAGATGGTTTGCTACGGCACTATCGACCGCCGCGACCCCGGTAATATCCAAAACCACCGCGCGGGCGCGATAATCGCGGATTCCCTCTAACAATTGAACCGTCAAAGTCCGGGCGCGGTAACTGTCCAAAGTACCGACCACCGGAATGAGCAATAACCCTTCGCGCAGCTTTAAGACCGGAGTAGGGAGCTCACTAATTTCTCTCTCACGTTGCTCAATCGTCGCTTCGCGGGATTCCACAAAAGTTTCCAATGCTTGCGACATATCGAAATGTGCGATTTTGACGAGAGACAAAAACAGTTCTACTGCCCTTTTGGGATCATCTTCCATGCGCTCTAGAACGATGTGACCAAGACGATGCAGATAATAAGCGAAGGCACCGATATATAGAGTTGGACTGATGCCGGCCCGCTCGTGAATTTCACCGATCCGCCGACGTTCCCGAATATAATTTTCGTCTATCTCGGCATTTACCAATTCTCGGAAATATCGAAGCTGGCTTTTCTTAACCCTGGCAATTTGATCTTCAGAACTAAAATGCTGCGCAGCATCGGGAAATGCAAGGATATGCTCGTAAAATGACTCGATAATATCTTCGGCGACATCATCTGCATAAGGTGCAAGTTGTGAGGAATTTTGACGATCCGCATCTGAAATTTCAAACCAGCCCATGAAATTATTGTCAGCTGATCCGCTCTCATAACTTTGGCTTACCGTTGATGCGATAATCTTTTTCATTACTCAACCTAACTATGGGGCCTTGTGTTCGGACACCTGGGCTAGGTTTAGGGGAAGAGAAGTAAATTAATCCTTATGATGTACGCGATATGTGGCTTTTCTTGGGCATTTTAAAGGCATCTCTTCACAAGGAAATTTATCATTCTTGCACTGATATTAACAATCACGAAAGTATTTAAGCGTTGCTCGTTCGGCCAGATTAAGGCCAAATACCAATTACTTAAGAGGGGCTCATTCGTTAATCCAACGATTAGGCAAGGGGTTTATAAAGACCCCCTGCTTTAAACCGTTTCGGCTACGCCCTGCGGCGCAAACCGGCCAAACCGGCCAACCCAGCCAAGGCAAGCGGCAAGGAAGCCGGTAGAGGCACATTGGCCATGGGAGCACTGAGAATAGTAAAGTCTAAGCTGCTATTGGCACTTGAAACATGCTCAGAATGAAGACTGGCGATAGTCAGCTCGTCGATGGAAATCACCCCTGTGCCAGCCATTTTCGCGGTGAAATTGAAGGAGATAATCTCGATTGACGCACCGCTGATAGCAGGACTGAAGAAGACATTAGCGCCAATACCCGTCAATTTCCGACGCGAACCTACCGTACTATCCAAACTGCCATAGGGAACATTGAGAAACGGCGCGAAGCCAGGGTTGAAATCCGCGCCATCATAGCTCAACATCGCTTCTTCAAAGCTCAAATTTGAAAGAAACGCAGTGACATTTTCAGTCGCGCTAGGTTGGAAGGCAAGTTTCACTGAGAAACTATCGCCAATTTTCAAGCTCTGCAGATCTTGCGGCGAGTAGAAACTAAATGTCGATGCATGAGCTGAGGCTGCGGCTAAAGCCAGAGCGGAAATAGCCAAGGGTTTCAGAAGGGAATTCATAATTATACTCCAAATTTGCAAGCAGGGTTTTAGATTTGATAGAGGTCGGACCAGGATTGGCCGTTCAGGGAAAGTGAGTACACGCTGAGGAAAGTGTTCAGATCCAAGGCGTCGATCGCGCCATTGTCGTTCGCATCTGCATCTTCCTGGAAATTCGCGTCGCCAAGCCGACTGTTATAAGTCGCTAAGAAGAAATTCAGATCCAACGCATCATTGAGACCATTTCCGTTGAAATCGAAATCAATGATATTGCCATAACCATCGCCATCAGTGTCCCGCTGATCTGCATTGGCGTGGTTAACTGCGTTATCCCCGGCCAATCCATTATAGCCAATATCTTGGACGCCATCGCCGTCGGAATCTTTCAGCAAAGTGACATCCAAATCGATGCTATCGACTAAACGACCATCCGTCACTTCGACCGTCACATGCCGCGTCAAATGCCGTTCTGGATCGCCATTTTGCGTCAATGCGGTGAAATCCGTGGCCTGAGCAAAGCTTAGCTCCCCGGTCTCGGCATCAATCTGGAACAGCCCCGCATCAGCACCGCTCAGGGAATATATCAGCCCATCACCTTCTGCGTCGGTTGCCGCAAATTGATCGACATAAGTTTGGCCTTCGATCACGAAAGCCGCATCTGGCCCGCTTAAAATCGGCGCATCATTATACCCGTAGATATAGAACCCAATCTGAGCACTATCTTGAGTTGGAGTTCCGTTAAGCGTGGTCAGGCTTTCTACCGTATATGTAAAGCTATCATAGCCAGGCTCCTCTTCGCGCAGATACGAGAACTTCCCATTGGGATCATAGGTAAACAGACCATTGGAACTGACCGTTAAAAGCGCGCCAGAAGCGAGGGTCATGGGTGTATCAAACGCCACATCCGCGCCGTTTATCTGAAGCAGGCTCAACTCGCCTTGCGGAACATCATTTCCATAAGCGCCGTAATAGAAGACATTGCCCGAATACCAATCGTTCTGTCCGATGAAGAAATCCTTGTTCTGCGCATCGGCTGGTAAGTCATCATCATAGATGTCATGCCGCGCGATCGTTGTGCCAAGGATATGATCACCGCGATCCGTCCCCAGAATTTCCAATTCCAGGGTCTTGTGACCTTCAATGGCATAATCGCCAATAATCTCTGCCACAATTTCGGCACTAGTCTGCCCTGCCGCCAAGGTGATTTGGGTTGGCAGGTTTGCCACCAGGTCTTGCGCATCTGCGTCCCCGGTTTGGGATAGGTCGATCGTCACAGAATTCGACAAATCCCCTATCCGGTTGACCGTGAAAGTCACCGACCGCGTCCCGGTATCGCCTTCGAAATCACCTAGACTATCCACGCCGATTGAGACTGTCGTTAGGATCTCTGTTAGATTTGTAACCTCAACCGATAGATTTTGTTGCGTAACCAAAGACCCATCACTGATCCCTAGCTGTAGCTGATAGATGTTATCCCCATCCGCATCCGCCGGGTTTTCGTAATCAGGAGACACGGCGAAGCTCAGATCCCCGGTCACCGGATCAATCCAGAACAGCCCCGCATCGGCGCCGCCGGAAATCGCATAACTTAGCGGATCTCCATCGGGATCTGTGCCGTTCACTGTCATGACTGCGGTGGAATTCTCCGCAACAGAAACCGACGCAGGTGAGGTCACAGTCGGAGCTTTATTTGTTCCCAAAACCGTAAAGCTCGCAGTGGCTTGGTCCGTCAGGTCCCCATCGCTCAGGGTGTACTCGACCATGTCGACCAAGCTTTCCCCGGCCCCCAATGCGACCGTCAGCCCATTTGGATCATAGCTGAAGCTGCCATCGCCATTGACCGTCAGAAGAGCACCGGAAGCAAGCGTAATGCTTTGACCCACATAAGAGGCAAAACCATTGACCTCGGTGATGCTTAGCGGGTCGGCTTCGGGGTCGCTATCGGCTCCAAAACCGTTATCGTCAAACAGATTTCCCGTTAGCGCAGCTTCGGTCGCAATAGCAAAAGCGTCATCCACAGCAATTGGCGCTATATTCGGCGTAGGATCAAAGAAGGTGAAGGTATAGGTTTCTGAACCGCTGCCATAATCCAGCAAATGAACCCGATCCTCATAGGTCGGGCGACCATGGTCAGGGAAAACCCGGTCAGTCTGCCAAATATTGTTAGGATCGACGAATGACCCATCAGAGCGCTGCACCGAAGCCACCTGAAGATCCAACAGGTTCGATCCATCAAAGAAGGCATACGTCCAACCATTACCGCCGGTGATCTGCACAACCATATCAAGATCTAGCGGATCCCCATCAATGACAGTCACCGTTCCAAGATCGACCGCTTCGACCGTCCCATCAGAGGTATAAAGCATATCTGGCATGAACTCGGCGTCGGCCACATCATTCACCAGGAAGTCCGGCAAATCATCGGCTCCGGCGCGGTCATCCTTAACTGTATGGATCAACTCATGGATCTCTACCGTCTCGATCAATGACAGTTCGGGATAGCCCGATAGAATGCCCGTCTGGGTGAAGGTCGCGTCGTAATCTACGAAACGCCCCTGCAAATCTGATTGCATTTTCCACAGACCAACCGCGCCGCTATTGGCTGCCACATCACCGAAATCTGCCAGCAGGGTCGGTTGTGCCGCCGCACCGTTGATCTCGGCCCCGATGATTTCGAAATCGATCAAAAGCCCCTGCTCATTTTCGATAATCTCGGGCTGAGCACTTTCAATCGTTAGATTGCGCGCCACGCCGGCACCTTCATTGCGCACCAAAACCCCCAGATCGAAAGGCAGGTTTGGCTCAACGCCCCCTGGATAGGGCGAGAGATATTCCTCGGGGGTGGCATACTCGCCGGTATAAGGCGAGAATGGATCATCCGAGAACACATCGCGCTGCAAGAAGTAGTCAAGATGAAGCTCGGGTACAGGCTCTACCGTGACGGTCGTGCCGGTCAACTGAATATCGCGGGCCTCACCATTATCCGAGACATATTTCAGCCGCCCGCCGATTGTGTAATTCTGCGGTCCGCTAGGTGCAGCTTCGGCGGTCGGAACAATGGTAAAGAGAGCCGACCCCGATTGGCCAGCCGCCAAAATACCCGTCCCATCAACGCCAGTTAGCCCTTGCAATTCAGGATCAAGAATACCGAAACTGCCTTCGGCCACGAGGAAGCCAAACTCGTCGCGAATTTCAATGGTGACTTCCACATTGGTAATGTCTTCAGTGTCGAAATTGGTGAGCTCTAGGAGGCCTTCAAAACCTTGGCGCGTCAGCACAACTTCTTGGGCAATGGCAATGCGCACTTCGACTTCCACCCCATGATCCACTTGGACCGGCGGAGTATATGTCTGAGATTGCGGCGGGGTCGAAACTACCCCGCTTGCGGCACCGCCGAAGCTGGCACTACCGCCACCACCGCCGACGATGCCGCCGCCACCGGTGAAGCCACCGCCAAAGCTAAATGGCACCGAGATATCATTCCCCTGAGGGCAGATCCCATCCACATTTGAATAGCCGATCGGGACGATGGTGGTGACCTCCGGCCCGGTTTCTGGGTCTCCATCCCGGTCCACTAACTTATAGTCATAGCTCACATAGGCTTCGATATTGCAGCCCACGGGCTCGCCATCTGCCTGCTCGGTCCGTGTGATTGTGACCGGAATAGTCACCGAGCTTTTCGCATCCAGCCAATCGATATGGTCGATCAGCGGCACGATATCATAGAAGGCATGCTCCCCAAGATGCAGCGCGATGTCATTCGCCGCGATCAGACCCAAATTTTCAAAGGTCATATCAATCGTCATGCTATCACCCGCCATTTCGAGCGAATGCAAATCGATGATTTGCGGGGTGATTTTGACCACTGGCGCCGGCACATTCGTGCGGAAATCCGCCTCTAGGACCACTTCATACCGGTCTTCGATGGCAATTTCCGTAACCGAGAAGGTGTATTCCACCAATTGGCTCGGCAAAAAGGCCTCGACACGGTTTTCCCGACCTGCGGCCACTTCGACCGTCACCGTCCGGCTTTCATGACCATCAGCTTCGATCTCAACCCGGTAGAAGCCTAGCGGCAGATCGGCAAAGACGGCCTCGCCATCTACATCACCATTTTCCGCCACCAACGCACCGGTAAAGGCGTCATAGATCTGAACCCGTGCGTGATCCAGCTTGGGTCCATTGACATCCACATAATAGAACTCATCCACCACTTGGACGGTCAGATCTGCGGTTTGATCCGTGGTCGCGATGAAATCATAATCGAGATATTCGACATCCTCGGCGGCCTGGATCAGGATCTGCCCCGTATATTGACCAATCGGCAAATTCGCCGCTGGGCTAAGCCCGATCGTCACAATGGCCGTTTCGCCAATATCAAGCGATGGGATCACGCTTCCTGATAGCAGGGACAGATAAGGCGTATTGGGTAGAACCACATCAATCGGCCCCGAGGCCAAGCCCCCCTCATTGCTGACTGTAAAGGTCAGCGTGGTCATTTCACCAAGCGGCATACCGCCTGTTAGCGTTCCGGTGCTTAGCACCAGATCCGCCGCACGGTTGATCACACCCATATTGACGTCAATCGCGGCACTCGCCCCTTCGGCGCTGGTCAGGTTTAGCGTGAAACCATCGCCAGTGATGTGATTGCCCGCATCTGCCCCTGCGCTGACCGTCACCTGCACTTGATCGGTTGCATGTCCCGCCAGGCTGCTCGGCACCATATCGAAGCTGACTGACAAATTTGGATCAAGCCCGCTCACCGAACCCGTAATACCAGTCATATCGAGCCCAGCGAGATTGGTCACATCTAGGCTAAAGCTAACCGAATTGCCCTCGATCACAGACCCTTCGAAAAGGTCTTGGTCAAAATCAAAGCCAAAGAGATTGACGACCGCCTCTGGCCCCGCGTCTTCGCCCGGATTTTCCGGCGAGCGAGCGGATAGGCTCAGCACCCCGCCGCCTGTGTCAAATGCCGGGTAATCCACAGTGAAATTGCCATTGATATCCGTCAAAACCGCAAAGCTGCGGGTGACGCCATCAATTGTGGCATCAATCGTGACAAATTCCGCGTTAGCGGGTTGGCCATCTTTCGACCGGGTGGCGCGACCGGTAATCGCGAAACTGTCCCCCAGCGCGGCATTGGTCGGTGTCGAGAGGATCTGAGCGGTGAATTCCGGCAAAACCTGGGTCGAGGTCATGCCAATATTGTTGCCCTCGTTTTTCTCTAGGACTTCGACCAAACCGTCGACTTGAACCAGCAAATAGAGTTCGCCCAAATGATCCGGCACATCCAATAGGATGGAGCGATCGATGCTCCCTCCTTGCGCCAAGGGCGAGCCAAGGCTCACATCGCGAGCCAAGATATCGCCTTTATCAAGGATCATATCTTCGGACCAGACCAATCTTTCGGTAAAGGTCCCGGCATCCGCATCCCCCTGATTGGCGAGCGTATAGGTCACGGTCACTTGGTCTTCGCCATAAGCCTGGGCTGGCAGCACGACATTTTGCACAATCAGATCCGGCAGAGACTGCGCCCCTTCGATCCGAACACTGACAGTCGCCGTGTCGGTGACCGCGCCATCGCTTATTGTGTAGGTGAAGCTGTCATAGACCCGTTCGCCATGGGCCAAATGATCAAATTTACCATTGGGATCATAGCTGAATGTCCCGTCACCATTATCTGTCACCAGCCCAAGCGTCGTGCTATCGTCAAAGCCGATGACATTCAGCGTATCCAGTGTGTCAGGATCGCTATCATTGCCAAGCACCGAAGCAGTGGTGAAACCGGTATCGGAATAAGTGCGGAAACCCTGACCGATATCATCAGCCGCTAATGGCGCATCATTGAGGCCAAAGACCATGATTTGCGCGGTGGCTGTGTCGGTAAGCGGCTGGCCGTTTTGCGTGGTCAGACCCTGAACCGTATAGGTAAAGCTATCGGCGAAGGGCTCATCCTGGGCCAGGTCATCAAATTGGCCATTAGGATCATAGGTGAAATTGCCATTGGCGCTAAGCGTCAGCAGAGCCCCCGAAGCCAATGTGATCGGCGTATCAAAGGCAAAGCTCGCGCCATCCAGTTGGGTCAGGGTCAGCGTGCCTTCCGGGCTGTCATCCCCCATTGGCCCAGCATAGAACAGATTGCCCGAAACAGAGGCGCCTTGATCGGTTTCATAGTAATCATCCAACGCATCCGGGGCGAGATCATCATTATAGATCTCATGGCTTGCCATTGCGGTACCAATCCCATGATCCGCCCGATCCGTGCCGGTAAGCGTTAGGGTCAGGGTTTCACCCGCTTCCAGCTCATGATCTCCGGCAATCTCAGCCACAACCGCGATACTCGCCTGACCGGCGGCCAAAGTGACTTGGCTTGGAAGCGCAGCCAACAGATCCGCGCTATCAGCCGTGCCGCTTTGCGCCAGATCCACTGTCACCGGCTGGGAAAGATCACCGCTCCGGCTGATGGTAAAGGTCACCTGACGCGCGCCGCTATTGCCTTCGAAATCGCCAAGGCTATCAATAGTGATGGAAAGCGTCGCAACGATCTCCACCACATCCGTGACCGTTACAGTCATATCCTGAGTTGCGGTAACAGAGCCATCATAGGCCCCAATCTGAACCTCATAGATATTGTCGCCATCCGCATCGCCCGGCGCCTCATAATCTGGCGCGGCTTTGAAGCTAAGCGCCCCGCTTTGGGCATCGATATCAAACAGAGCCGCATCATCGCCGCCGGTGATCAAATAGCTCAGCGCATCGCCATCTGGATCGCTGCCGGTGATGTTCGCCACGGCGGTGGTGTTTTCCTCAATACTGGCACTGGCCGCAGAAGTCACGCTGGGGGCATCATTGCGCCCATCGATCTGGATTGTGGCAGTTGCGGTGGACGAAGAGCTCAGCGCCTCCACATGCAGATTATCGATGGCAAAGCTCTCATCCGCGCCGCCCTGCCAGCCCGCACCACTGGCGAAGAAATCCAAAACCGCACTCGCCGCGCTATGGGCAATCTCGAAAGAGACATGATAGCCGCCATGTTCGGGATAAGTCGCATTAAAGCCATATACGCCAACTGGCACTGTTTTGTTCATCTCTGGGGGGATAATTGGCGATTTGTTCGCAAATCCAAAGCTCGCAAATTGTGCCAAGACAGTATCAATTTCCAGATTGAAGTAATCCGGCGCAGAATTACCAATCGAGCCATCCCAACTATCGATCACTGCCAGGTCAAAGCTGATCCGCAGCGCATCATGCTCTGGCAAACCCGCCAAGCTCAGAAGCGTCGATCCGGCCGGATTGCCCGTGCCTGTATTGCGCAGGAAATTGCCCGAGAAACCGCCAAGCCCTTCATAGCCCTGCACGCTTTCCACTGTGCCAAGGCCGGAGACTTCCCCAGGAAGTGCCCCATCGTCGAAATCGGCGAAGAAAACAGTCTCTTGGACAACCGCGCCATCAGAGATTGTATAGGTAAAGCTCTCGCTGCTGCTATCGCCTTGAGCCAGGTCTTCATAGCCGCCTGCGGGCGCGAAGCTGAAGCTGCCATCGGCATTCACCGTGAGTAGCCCAGTGCCCAGCGCGATTTGCGCGCCAACCGATGCCGCCTGCCCATTCACCGCGGTGATGGTAAAACTATCGCCGCTATCAGGATCGCTATCAGCGCCAAAGCCGTTATCGGCAAAGAGATTGCCGGTCAGAGCCACCGCGTCTTCATCCGTAGTGAAGCTATCATCGCGCGCCACTGGCGCATCATTGACACCGTGAATGGTAAAGCTCGCCGTAGCCGTGGCGGTGTTAGAGCCGTCGAAGATGGTATAGTCGATATCCACCATAGCACTTTGCCCAGCGGCCAGGCCATCGCGAGTGGCGGCTTGGAAGCTCAGCGAGCCATCGGCATTGATGGTCACCATATCGCCGTCTTGGGTGGTCAGGCTTTGGCCGATATTGGCGGATTGGCCCGCAACCTCCACGACGGTCAGCGCCGCGCCTGTCCCGCTTTGATCGGCGCCATTGCCATTATCCACTAGCAGATTGCCCGTGATCGCGCCGCCTTCCGATAGGCTCAGCGCATCATCTTGCGCCACTGGCGCCGGATCAGCGCTTGGATCGCGATATTCGACGATGAAGGCGGTAACGACACCGCTGCCGTCAAGTCTAACATCATTCCAATACGCTTCCTGTTGCTGGTAAGATGCGTAATGGACATAGTCTTCGACGCCGCCTGAATCATTCGGCTCACCATCTGGCCAGGCTCGATAACCAAAATCGAGACCGCTCTCCCATGAGAAGCTACCATGCGGATCACTCCCGCCGAGCCATGGTCCCCAGCGCTCATTATTCCACACTTGGCTAAGTGCCGCCACTTCAGCAAAGATTGCGTCATTCTCATCGGCTGTTTCAATCGAGGCTAGATAGCCGCCCTTGGCCGCTGCAAAGGCCTGGGCCTGATCCCATGCCATCCCCGTATCGCGATACCAAACTTCATAGCTCGCCCCTGCATAGGTGAAGCTGTGGATCTGGCTATATGGGTCAAGGCCGGTGATCGTAATGGTGGCAGTCACCTCATTCGAGGGCACCCCAGCCGCATCGCGGGCTTGATAGGTGAAGGTCTCGGTCGCGGTCTCCCCGCCCAAAAGATCAAAGGCGCCGTTCTGGTCATAGCTAAGCGAGCCATCCGCCAGCACATTCAGCAAAGCGCCAGAGCTAAGCGTAATCGTGCTATTCACATAGGCCGGACCGCCATTAACCGCATAGATCCGCAGGCTATCCCCGGCATCGATATCGCTATCGGCGCCAAAGCCATTATCGACCAGGAGGTTTCCGGTAAGCGTCGCCCCTTCTTGCACCGTAAAGGCATCGCCAATGGCCGCGGGCGCATCATTGCGGCCTTGCACATTGATCCGCAGCTCGGAGAAAACCGGCGCATCGCTAGAACCATCCCAGGCGGTGAAAGTGATTATGTCGGTGCTGGTTTGCCCCGTGCCCAGGCTCTCAAACGCGCCGTTGGGATCATATAGATAGCTGCCATCGGCATTGAGCGTCAGCAACCCGCCCTTAGCTGTGGTGATCTGCTGACCGAGATTGGCGACCTCGCCCGCGACTTCTGTGATCACAACCGCATCGCCATCCGGGTCAGAGGCAGCGCTCAGCGCATTTCCACCAGCAACCGGGCCATCCTCAATAGCACTACCAAAGGCTGTGGGCACGCTGGGGCGATCATTATCGCCTGTGACTGTGACTGTGATCACCGCCTCGGGTGACAAAGCGCCTTCGCTATCAACCAGGCGATAGGTGAGAGTCTCGGTTGCGGTTTCCCCATCTCCAAGGCCTTGATGCGCACCATTAGTATTATAGCTAAAGCTGCCATCGGCATTCAAACTAGCCCGCGCCCCAGAAGCCAGAGTGATCGTCTGCCCCAGCTGCGCCACTTGGCCATTCACTTCAGCCACGGTAAAGCTATCGCCGTCTGCATCGCTATCGGCCCCGCTGCCAGTATCGTCAAAGACATTCGCGGTAAGCGTGCCATCCTCGGTCACGGAGAAGGCATCATCTTGGGCGGTTGGCGCGGTATTTGTGTCAAGGATCGAGACGGTCACATCAGCATCCACCGGATCGGTGGCGCCATATTCATCGCTGAGCGTATAGGTGAAACTATCGCTCATCACGCCATTCGGCACGGCGGAGGCATCATAGGTAAAGCTGCCATCGGCATTCAGCGTCAGCACCCCGCCCGAAGCCAAAGTGACCGCCTGGCCCAGATCTTGGGCAACGCCATTGACCGCCGACACGCTTAGGCTTGCCGTGCGATCCACATCGCTATCGGCGCCGTTGCCATTATCGGCCAGCACATTGCCGGTCGCGATCCCCCCTTCGAGAACCTCCACCGTATCATCCGCTGCATCAGGCGCGTCATTGACCCCATCCATGCGGATCCGCGCTGTGCCTGTGCTGCTCGCCCCATCCGCATCGGTTATTTGATAGGTGAAGCTGTCAAAGGGGTAATCGCCCGGGGTGTTGCTTTCCCATGCGCCATTCGGATCAAAATCCACCTGGCCATTTACCAGCAAGGTCACCAAAGCCCCCGAGCCGAGGGTAACCGTATCGCCCGCCTGCACGGCCTGACCATTGAGCTGGGTGATCTGGAAAGCATCGCCACCCGGATCATAATCATTGCCAAGGATATTAAGCGTTTTGCCCGTGTCTTCGTTGCTGTAATAGGTATGGCTCACCGCAACCGGCGGGGCGTTTTGCACCGTCACGACAAAACTTTCGCTCTCCACCGAATTGGCCTGGCCGGCTTTGTCATCCACGCTCACCGTGACCGTATATGTGCCTTCGGCTGTATAGACATGGCTCAGCGTGTTCGACCCATTGCGGTTATCAAATTGCCCCGTGCTGCCATCGCCGTAATCGACTGTGTAATAGCGGTGATCATCATCGGGATCGGAAACCGTGATTGGCTTATTGATATTCCCGCCTTCGCCGATCGTGACGTCACCGCCCACAGAAAGCCCCGGCGCGTCATTGATGGGCAGCAGATCGATGGAAACAGTGCCGATGGGCGAGTAATTGATGCCATCGCTTGCGGAGATTTCAAAGCTATCCGCGCTATCGAGATCAGCGATCGGGGTGAAGGTCAGAAGGCCCGCTTGCAGATCGGCGATAGTGACCACCTGGCTCGGCACAACCGGCGCGCCATTGAGGGCGAGCGTGCCCAAAGCCGGAAGGCTCTCAATACGGATGGCTTGCAGAGATTGGCCGTCTGGGTCAGAGAAACTGGCCTCAAAGCTTGCCGCGTCCAAGGTGATGATCGTGTCTTCATCGCCCGAGAAATCCACATTCAGCGCCAGCGGGGTCGCATTTGCATAGGTCTGATAAAAGACACCGTAAGAATTGCCATCCCCGGCTGTACCGCTTGTGTAAGATGTCCAGGCAATAGCGAAACCGCCATCGGCCAGAGCTGTGATGCTCGGTTGAAACTGGGTAGAACTGGTCTCGGAATTGACCAGGAACTGGCTATCTACACGCCCGCCGGATGCGCTATATTGCTGGGCATAAACACCTTCGCTACTGCCATCTGTGCCATTGGCATCGGTATAGACAATGACAAAGCCACCGGTATCAAGCGCCGCCACATGCGGATCATACTGACCATTGATGGTCTGATCATTTACCCGGAATTCCGGGACAATCTCGGAGCCATCCGGCGCAATGACTGTCGCGAATATTCCCTGACCATATAGATCCTTGGTGTCATCGGTCCAAACCACGACGATATTGCCATTGGAAAGCTCGGTAACCGAAGGATAGGTCTGATCATCCGCGGTGAAGCTATTGATCTGCAGCTCGCTGCCCATAGCCGCGCCGCTGGCATCGAAACGCTGGGCAAAAACCCCATAGCGCTCCCCATCGCCAGTATCGAGCCCCAGCCCATCTGTACTGTTAAAGCTGTGCCAGCTGATAAAAAAGCCGCCATCGCTCAGCGCGGTGATTTCCGGGTTCGATTGCTCGGCAGTCAAAGTGCTATTGGCAAAGAAGCTCGCCCCATCTGGGGTGCCATCGGCATTATAGATCTGCGTCGTGACAGCGTAATCAGAGCCGTCTTCATGCTGACTTTCCCAGGTGATCACGAATTTGCCTGCATTTACGCCAAGCAATGCCGCGACTTTCGGATCTGCCTGACTATAGCTGGTATAGGCAGAATTCACCTGCCATTCGCCAGTCCCCACCAAGGGCGAGCCATCGGGCTCCACCGGATTACCCGCAGCATCAAAGCGGCGTGCCGTAATTCCGGCGCTATCGGTCGCACTATTGCCATACCAAACCGCGATCCAGCCGCCATCGGGCAGCGCGGCAATTTCAGGCCAATTTTGCGTGCTAGAGGTGTAGCTATTGAGCTGGAACTCATCCGTGGCGCCGGCTGCCAAAGCGCTGCCATCGCGGGCAAGCAAGGAACCATCCGCCGCAACCCTTTGGCCAAACACACCCGAACCACTACCATCTTGGCCGGAGGAATGCCAAACGATCAGAAAGCTGCCATCGGCCAGGCTCGTCATTTCTGGCGCGCTTTGGTTGTCGGTTGTGTAGGTGTTCGCCTGCTGCTCCCCGCCTTGGGGCAGGGCTGCGTCTGGGGTTGGGGTGATCTCAACTGTCACGAGCAAAGGCTCGGACCGGCCGCCATCACCATCGGTGAGCTGCAAGCGGATCAAACGCTCGGGCAGCGGATCATCCGAGGCATTGGCATAGGTCAGGTTTTCGATCAAAAGCTCGGCCAATTCCGGCGTCACTTGATCATTCAGCACCAGTTCAAAGGGTGCACCTGCGAGGCCATTGCTGACAATCTGCGCGACAATCACGCCATCGATCAGCACATCCGTAGCCTGGATCGTAATCCGCGCGCCCTGACGCAGGCCAAGGCTATCTTGGGTCAAATCATCGGGGCTATTGATCTGCTCGATCAGCGGTGCGCTGGCAATGGCCATGGTAACCAAAAGCCGCCCGCCATCGAAATTCGCACTATCAAGATCGGAAACCGCCGCCGCGCCGTTGGCGTCAATGAGCTGCGGAATACCGTTTAGATCATTCTCCGCATAGGTGACATGCGCATTGACCCCATCCACCACAGGCCCTTCGCCGGAGCCAAAGACAGAGGCATCGCCCATAAGCCGGGTATATATCCCGTAATGCGAGCCATCGCCCGAGCTATCCGTGCCATTCGTCCCGGTATAGGCAGAATACGCAACCACATAAGCCGTATCGCCAAGCGCCGCGACAGAGGGGCTATTTTGGGTTGAGTAGAATTGCTCATTGATCTGAAGCGGGCCATCAATGCGGGTATCATCGGCACCCATCTTCTGGGCGAAAACCCCAAAGCCATTGCCATCCGCGCCTGAGTTACCTGAATAGACAACCGTATAGCTGCCATCTGCATGGCCAATCACATCTGGCTGGTTTTGCTCCCCATTTACCTGACGGTTGATCAGGATCTGCGCGCCAAGGGCTGTGCCCGTGGCATCGAAATGGCGGGCATAAACACCTGCGTAATTATAGTCGTAATTGAAATCTCCATCATCAAGCTCGCTCGATGTGAAGGCCACCACAAACCCATCGCCCACAGCCGCAACTGCTGGGGCCAATTGATCATCTGCGGCATGGCTGTTGATTTGGAACACCCCGCCCTGCAAACTGCCATCAGCATTGAGGATTTGCCCGAAAATACCCTTGGAAGAGCCATCAAGCCCCCCCACCTGAAACACCACAATAATCCGCCCGTCAGACAGGACAGCCAGATCGGAGTGTTCAATATTCTGACCCGCGCCGAGCTGTATTTGCACTTCAGAACCGCTGGCCGCGCCAGAGCTGCTGAGCCAATCGATGATGAGCGAATAGGGCGAGGTCGTGAGATGCCGAACGACGATCAAATCGCCATTCGTGGCAACAGCAATCTCGGGGTTATATTCATGGGCATTAAGGGCTGCATCCGCTTCCACATGGATCTCGGCCCCTTGCTTGGCTCCGCTGGCATCAAAGATCTGCGCGACGCTCTGGCTATAGCTGTGATGCGTGCTGGAATCGTCCCACCAGACCACCGCAAAGCCTCCGGCGGGTGTGCCGATGACTTTGGCGCCAGCTTGGCTGCCCCCCACAGTATCGGCCACGCGGATTTCACCGCCCACTGGCGCGCCGCTTAGGTCAAATATCTGGGCGTAAACGCCCATATTATTCGCCGCGGGCGTGTCTTGGCCATAAGACTGCCACACCACCACATAGCCTGTTGCCTCGCCGGTGACCGGATCGATCAGCGCCGCCACATCGGAGGTGTTTTGTTCGTTCAGCGTGGTGGAATTGACGGCAATATCCCCGCCCACCGGCTGGACGGTTTCCACCTGCGGTGTGATGGACAGCGCGATAGTTTCGCTTAGAACTCCGCCCTCCCCATCAGAAAGGATCAGTGACAGGCTCCGCCCCGCTTCGGGATCATCCGAGCTATTGGCATAGGCCAGTTGCTCGACCACACGCTCGACCTGCGCCGCGCTCGCCCCGGCCAAAAGCTCGATGATCAGATCCGCACCATCGCTGCCATCGCGACTGATCGTGGCGATATGTAGGCTATCAACAAAGATATCCGCGCCCGTCACCACAACGCCATTGCCGCTCAGCACAGAGAGCTGATCTTGCGCTTGGGCATCCTGGGCGCTGAATTGGCGCTGCACCGTCGCATCATCAATCACCGCCAGGATCAAGCGCCCGCCGCTGAAATCACTGCTCTGCGCATCGCCGAGCGACAGATGCGGGAAAAGCTGCTGCGGCGCGCTATTCACCGCGGCCTCATCAAGGGTCACATTTTCGGGAAGGCCTGTGATCACCGGCGCCTGAGAAAGCTCCGCCCCGCCAAAGGCGCGTTGCAGTACAGCGCCCGCCGAGCCGTCAATCGCCGAATCCGCGCTTTGATAAGCGGCAACAAAGCGCTCGCCCTCCAGCGCAGCGACGGCTGGATAGGTATAGCTGCTGTGATCGGTTTCGCTGATCTCGAAATTACCATCAACCCGGTTGCCATTCGCATCATAGCGCTGGCCTAGGATCATCCCGCTGGGCGCATCATAAAACGCCACCAGCCAGCTGCCATCCGCGAAAACAGTCACATCCGCATTGGCTTGATTGCCCGACCACAAATCATTGACCCGCTGCTCTTCGCCCACGGGCTGGCCGTTGATGTCATAGCGCTGCTGGTAAACGCCATTGCTGCTGCTGTCTTGGGTATCGCTGCGATAAACAACAATCACCCCGCCATCAGGCAAGCTTTCAACCACCCAAGGGGCTTGGTCATTCGCAAGGTAGCTACCAATATGAAACTCAGGGACAATCTCTGCCCCGCTTGCATCCAGCACGCGGCCATAAATGCCGTAATCGCTGCCGCCCGTATCCTGATAGAGGCTTGTCCAGGTATAGAACAAATTGCCATTGCCGAGCTCTGCCAGTTGCGGGTAGGATTGCTCTTGATAGGTCGTGCTATTGACGCCAAATTCCGAGCCACGCGCAGTGCCATCCGCGTCAAATAGGCGGCCAAACACGCCCCAGCTATTGCCATCCCCAGCAGAGCCAGAATTCGCCGAAATATACCCTGCTGCAAAGCCGCCATCGGCAAGCGCGGTCACCTTCACCTGACGCTGCTCGCCGCTGGTCTCTTGGTTCAGGACAAAGCCCTCGCCTAGGGGCAAACCATCTGCGTCATAGACCCGAGCCATAGCCGCGCGGCTTGATGTATCGCCCTCGCGGTTTTGCGCATAAAGGGCATAGTCATCCCAAGCGATGACAAAGCCGCCGCCGGTCAGCCCAACCACATTGGGATAATTTTGCGCTTGCTCGGCAAAGCTATTGACCTGGAATTCCGCGCTGGTCGGCTGACCCATCAGATCGAAAGTTTGGGCGAAGATGCCGGAGTTAATCTCTGACGGGTAATCCTGCCCGGTGCTTTGCCATACGATCACATAGCCCGAAGGCTCCCCAGTGATCGGATCATAAAGCGTCGCGATATCCGCACGGTCTTGGGTGCTGTCGCTATAGGTATTGACCAGCCGCTCGCCGCTTTCCGGCACCACCGGCGCATCGATTTCCGGCACAATGCTCAGCTCGATATTTTGCTCATAAGAGCCGCCATCACCATCGCTTAGCCGCAGATTGAAGCTCCGCAGCGGCGCCGGGCTGTCGCTATCACTGCGCACACCAAGCTGGGCCAGCAGTGCCTCTACCGCTTCGACGCTGGCATTACTGTTGAACAAAAGCTCCAGCGGCGCGCCGGCCAGGCCATTTTGTACCAGGGTCGCGATATGGACGCCATTCACGGAAATATCGGCACCCGCAAGGCTGACCCCACCCGCAGTGGCAAAGCCCGGATCGCCTTCGCGCGCATCTTCGGGGCGTAGCGCGGGATCGAGCGAGGTGCCAGACCCTGCCAGACGCGTGACAAGCAAAGTACCGCCGTCGAAATCCAGGCTATCGGCATCGGTGAGCGAAAGCCGCCCATCCGCGTCAAACGGTGTGATCCCGGCATTCAGATCGGCCTCTTGTAGGCTAACCTGCTCTTCCATGCCCAGAAGGATCGGATCTTCGGCGCCGCTGGGCAGGCTCGGCTGATTGCTCAGACTGTGGAAAATCCCAGAGCCATTGCCATCTCCCGCCTCGCCATTTGTGTCCGAGCGCCAGGCCGTGACGATGGTGCCATTCACAAGCTGCGCGGCCCAGGCCTGATCTTGATTGCCAGCACCCTCTTCATTGATCACCACAGGCAGGCCATCAAAGCTGCCATCGGCGGTGAAACGCTGCTGCAAAATCGCATTGCCAGAACCGTCGCGGGCATTGCTGTCATAATAGGTCAGGATAAAGCCGCCATCCGAGGTCGGCAGCAAACTCGGATGCGATTGCGTGCCGCCGCTATACTGGGTGAGCGTAAATGTATCGCGGATCAGCGTGCCATCGAGAGCATAGATCTGGCCGTTGATATTGTTGGTGGTACTGTCGGTCCAAACCGCCACAAAGCCCCCTTCGGGCAATTCGGGCGAGGGTGACAGAGCCTGAATACGTTCATTGCCGAAATAAGTGCCATAGGTAGCGGTTAAAACTGTCTCGCCGGAGGCACCATTGAGGGCGCTACCGTCAAGGGCCAGCAATTCACCGCTGCTGGACAGACGCTGAACACGCACATCATCGAGATAACTATTATATTTATAGGGCTCGTAATACTTATATCCATAATCCTCCCAGATGATCATCAGATCCCCATTGGGAAGCTCAGTAATACTAGGATTATACTGCGAATCAGCGGTGCGAGAGTTTATCTGGATTTCGCCGCCATCGGCTGTGCCATCAGCTAGGAAGAAACGCGCATAGATATCGCCAGAATTCGTGACGGAGGCAAAAGATCGATACACCACCGCAAAGCGCCCATCGGCCAGAGGTGTCATCCAACTTTGCGACTGAGTGGAATGGGTGGCCTCATTGACCAAGAAAATATCGCCCGGCATGCCATCAGCCGCGTAAACCCGGCCAAAAACGCCACTGCTATCTTCGGCCCGCCCGCCCGTATCCTTCCATGTGATCACAAAGCCGCCATTGGCTAGGCCGATCGCGCGGTAATTTCCAGCATTGCCCGCAATATCCGTGACGGAGAATTCCCTGCCAAGTTTATTGCCCCATTCATCATAGCGCTGCGCGAAAAGCTCATAACTGCTGGAAAGCGGGTCGAGCTGATATTGCGATTGCCAGATAATTATATAACCGCCATCCGCCAGAGCGGCGATAAATGGCCAGGTCTGCTCCCCATAAGTGAAGGCATTGACCTGCGCTTCGGGGCTTTGGCTCGGATCGGTTTCTGTCGTGCCAAGGTCGTTGTAATGATCAAGGTAAATATAAGCTCGGCTTTGGCTGGTGCTTGCGCCAACCCCATTTGCCAAAGTCATATACGGGTAGATATAGCTATAGCTTTGGGTGCCTTGCGCTTCGACGGTCATCGCCTCGATCAGCGCTTCGACACTTTCATTGCTGGCTTGGTCATTAAAATCGATGATCCAGTGGTCGTAAGTTCCGGTTCCATGATAACCGGCGCGAACCGTGCCAAAGACAACGCCGCCATAGCTTACTTCGGTGCCATCAAATCCGATCTGCCCCGCATCACTGCCCTCATCTTCAAAACTAAAGACAAGCCCGTTGCCGTGATTATGGTTGAGCAGGAATTCGAGATAGCCGCCATCCCAATCGTCGGCATATTGCGAGCGGATGCCCACATCGCCATCCCACCGCACTGGGCCATCTTTTAAGGTTGAATAATCCAGACGCGGATAGTCATCGAGCCAGCCATTGAGTTCGAAAACAGTCTGATTTCCCGCATAAGAAAAATAGAGCTGCTTGCGCGCGGGATCCGTCTGATTGCCAGCGCTATCGGTTACATCCACGGCAATTTGGCGATATTCATAGCGCAGATCATATTGATCCTGGTTCGCCTGATAGCCCAAAGCTTCGATCAGCTCTTCGACCGCGACGCTATCGGCATTGGCATTTAGCGCGATGGTTAGGGCCTGGCCTGCACTGCCATCCTCGGTGGCGTCGATCTGGCCAATCACGGTGCCATCAACCGAGACATCCACACCCGAAACGCTGACCCGGCTGTTTTCAATGAGAGACAGCGTATCCGTGGCTTTGCCACCCAGATGGAAATAGACCCGCAGCGCGCCACCATCGAGGCTGCCCATGGCCTCGAAACCGACCGTTACGTCAATAGGGAAAACCTTCCCCAGCACCGCGCCGGTATATCGGTTTTCCGAGCCATCAAACCCGGTCAAAATCGGGTCTAGCCCTGTTTCCCCGCTGGGCGAAAACTCCCGCAGGAAAATATTGCCAAAGCTATAAACACTCAGGAAGCCGCCTGTGCTGCTGCCCGCCAAGTCCAGTTGCGATTGCGAAGATGTATCGCTAGGATTGATCAGCTCCGGCCCATCGATCCGCGCGCCTGTCGCATCATAGCGCTGCGCATAAACGCCATTGCTATCGGCCAGGCCATTTCCCGTCCAACCAATGACAAAGCCACCATCCTGCATCGCAGTGACGACCGGCGCCGACCCTGTCATATTGCTGCCGGTGACCAAGAAGGCCGGGGCCAGCGCCGTGCCATTTTCGGCAAAGATCTGGCCATAGATGTCAGAGCCATCCACCCATGTGATCACATAGCCGCCCGTAGCGCGCCCGGTGATGTCATAGCTTGCCCCGCTAGGGATCTGGCTCAGAGCAATCGGCACATCCGTTGCCGCCCCTGTGAGATCATAGATCCGCAACATGGCCTGGCTGCCCGCCCCAAGATAGCTGACGGCAAAGCCGGTTTGGCTGCCATCACCGCCAAAGAGCGCGGCAATCTGCGGGCTGGTGGCATGGCGGTAATCTGCCTCGGTATCTACCTGGACCCGGCTGGCAAAAACCCCGGCATCATCCACGAGCTGCAGCCAGATATCATAATACCCATAGGTTGCGTTGCTATCTTGATAAACAACCGCATAGCCGCCCGTGCTCAGCGCCGCGATGGCGCTTTCGCTTTGATATTGGGCGTCATTGGGATTGATTTGGGTTTCGGGCTGAATGCGCGTGCCGCTTGCGTCAAAACTGGTGGTGAAAACGCCGTCATATGTAGTGGAGCTGTCGGACCCGGCCTCCATATTATAGCCGGTGTAAGAGACGGCAAAGCCCCCATCCGCCAGCGCCGCCACCTGCGGATCGCTCTGGTCGCCCGCGATGGTTTCATTCACGATAAAGGCCGCGCCAAGGGGCTGACGATTGGCACCATAGAGCTGAGCAAAGATGCCGTTGTTACTGTCAGTGTGATAATTGTCGTGGTTACTCGCCTGCCAAACCACCACAAAGCCCCCGCCGGTCAGCTCGACGATTTGGCCTTTGCTGTCATACCAGCTGCTGACTTGGCGCAGCTCATGGGCGATGAGGGCGCTGTCTTGCTCTGGCGTCCAGCTCAGATCGATCAATTTCTGCGGCAAGGCGAAGCTAGCAGTTTTCGAAATATTGAGCGAAAGGGTCTGCGGGCTTGGATCATCGCTATCGGTTGAAACCCCAAGCGCGCCCAAGATCGCCTCTAGGCTCTCGGCTGTTGCATTGGCGGTCAACTGCATCTGCAACGGAGCACCAGCCTGACCATCGCTCAGGATATCCGCAACGATCACGCCGTCGATCAATATATCTGTGCCCGAAAGGCTAAGATCGCCATTACCGAGCTGCCCGGGGATCAGGCCGAGATTAAGCGCCTTCGTGCCCTCGCCCGCGCCGTAATTATCCTCTTCCTCTGCGCCATATTGCGCCAGGGTCAGGACCGCCCCATCGAGCGAGCTGGGCAAAGCGCCAACAGCCACAGTGCCATCCGCATCCAGGCGCTGTAGGCCCAGATTGGCCGTGGCTTCATCAAGCTCGCGACTGGTGGAAAGGCCCAAGATCGGATCAGCTCCTAGAAAGGAGAAATCAGCCGCATCGCCAAAGAGTTGCAGGCGGATGCCAGTGCCCGCATCGTCATCCTGGGCGGAGGCGCTTTGCCAAACCGCCGCTGCCCCGCCCGAAGGCAGAGCGGCTAGGGCGACGGCTTGTTGGTAGTCACTTGTGTCCGTATTAATCCGGAAATAGCCATCAATGCGCGTGCCATCCGCGCCATAGAGCTGGCCGACAATCCCTTCATAGCTTTCACCCGAAGGCTTGTAACTTTCCATCGCGGCCAGAATGCGCCCATCGGCAAGTTCGATCAGATCAACATCATTGCCCGAGCTCCCGATCCCGCTGTCATAAATTGCGCTTTCGCCGGTAAGGGCTTGGCCCGCCTGGTCGAAGAAACGGATTGCCGTATAGCCAGAAGTCGCCCCAGCCCAAGCCACGGCAAAGCCGGTTTGGGTCGCGATCACGACCGGGCTATGCTGCCCGCCGCTGGTCAGCTCGTTGATCTGGAATTCGCTCCCTAGGGGCTGGCCGCTGGCATCCAAAATGCGCGCGAAAATCCCCGTGCTGCTCCCGTCGCCAGAGGTTCCAGAAGTTTCCGCCGCATAGACCACCACGGTCTGGCCATTGGAAAGTAGCGCCAGGTCGGATTGGTCTTGTGTGCTAGAGGTCGTTTCATTGACCTGGATCTCGGCGCTTAGCGTGCCATCGGCTGCCACATGGCGATAGGCAATGCCATAGCCCGACCCATCCAGGCCATTGGCGCTATAGCTGACCCCAAAGCCGCCCGCCGCATCGCCAATCACCGCTGGCTGATAATCGCTATCATCGGGCAATTCGCCGATCACGGTTTCACCGCCGATCATCGCCCCAAAGGCATCATAACGCTGCGCTTTCACAACAGACGTTGCGGCATTATCCGTCCAGACCACAACCCAGCCACCATCGCTCAGCGCGGCGATCTGCGGCTCATATTGATAGCCTTCGGTTGCAGTATTGACGATCTCCGGCGCCCCATAAAACGCGCCATCGGCCGTGTAGCGTTGCAGGTAAATGCCGTCGGGGTCTTGCTCGCCCGCTTGATACCAAACAACGACCCAGCCACCATCGGCCAAAGTCGCAATCTGGGGCCCGTATTGCTCGCCTTCGGTATGTTGATTGACGCCCTGCTCTTCGCCCACTGGGGTGAGCGGGCTGTCCGCGTCGGGGGAGATGTCTAGGGTAAAGCTCCAATCCTCGGCCAAAGCACCGCCATCGCCATCGGTGAGCTCAACCAGATAACTGCGGCTTGGCGCCGGATCGTCGGAGCTATTTTGATACTGCACGGCCCGCAGCAGATCCTCGACCAAAGCGGGCGTGGCCGCAGCGGTGAACAGAATTTCCAGATCCGCACCATTTTGGCCATCGCTGATCAACTGACCGATGATTTGGCCGCCAATGCTGATATCGCTGCCATTCAGCGTGACCGGCGCTGCGAAGGAAAGACTATCCTGCCCTTCTCCATCCTCGCCGCTGTAATAGCTCGCCTCGCCCGTTAGCGTAGTCCGGCTGAGCCGCAAAACACCGCCGTCGAAATTCGCGCTATCGGGGTCGGTCAGGGTAAGAGCGCCAGCAGGCGCAAGAGCCAGCCCGGCTTGGGCCTGAGCTTCGGTGATGGTCCAAGTGCCGCTAAGGCCTGTCAGCTCTGGTGCCTCGGATACGGGAAAATCGCTCGCAGTCCCAAAGATCTGCTGGCGGATTTGATCAGGGCTCGGCTGCGTATCCGTAAAGGTAACAACAAAATTCCCGCCCGCCAGAGCCACAGCACCAGCGGTTCTTTGCGAACCGCTCACATCCGCATTGACGATAAATTCGCTATCAACCCGCGACAGATCATTATCAAAGACCTGCGCCAAAACATCCTCGCCAGAGCCGGGCGACGGCCGGGAGGTATCGTTAAAGATGACAACAAACCGCCCATTATCCAAAGCGACAATATCATGGATATATTGGGCGCCAGAGGTCTGGTCATTGACGCGGATCTCTTCGCTTAGCGCGGTGCCGTCTTGTGCGAATTTGCGGATATAAACGCCGCTTTCCGACCCGTCTTGACCATAAGAATTCCAAGCAACCAGAATAGTGCCATCGCTAAGCAAAGCCGAGCGGCCATAATTTTGATCGCCTGCGCTGGTTGTTGCGAGAAGGAATTCATCGCCTTCTAAATTCCCGTCTGCATCGATAAACCGCCCATAGGCCGCATAACCGCTGCCATCGCCGCTAGAGGATTGCCAGCCCATAAAGACCCGCCCATTTGGAAGAGCGAGGATAGGCTCCGAATATTGACCTCCGGATGTGGTTTGGTTGACCAGGGTTTCGCCGCCGATTTTCGCGCCGGTATTGTCATATCGCTGCGTATAAACGCCATAGCCATTGCCATCTTGGCCGTTAGAGCGCCAAGCAATCTGATAGCCGCCATCGCTTGTCCCCACCACATAGGGCACATATTGATGCGAGCTGGTATAGCTATTGACCCGGACCTCCTCCTGGCCAGCCACCAAATCGCCATTGGCATCATAGCGCGCCGCATAAATACCCCAATAGCTGCCATCTTGGTGATAGCTCGACCATGTGATCACAAAGCCGCCATCGGTGAGGCCAGCAATATGGGAATAGCGCTGATCGGATGAGCTGTAGGAATTAACCTGGAATTCGCCGCCGAGTTTTTCCCCCTGTAGATCAAAGCGCTGCGCATAGACGCCATAGCCCGATCCATCCTGTCCGTTGGAATTCCAAACCGTCACATAGCCATTGATCGCGCCGGTAACGGGATCAAATGTCTCAGCCGACCAAGCCCGTTCGGCATCATAACTGGTGTCGGTTTCCACTCGGGTATCAAGCCCCACCCGCGCTGCGGCATCATCGCTTTCCGGGGTGATTTCGATCTCGATCACATAGGGGTCACTCGCCGCGCCATCGCCGTCTTCAAGCAAGATCTGATAGCTGATCCCGCTCACCGGATCGTCAGAGCTATTGCCGTAGCCCAGATGCTCGATCAGCACTTCGAGATTGGCCGGGGTCGCGGCGGCATTGAGATCAAGAATCAGGGGCGCGCCATCCTGCCCATCGCTCGACAGCGTGCCGATATCGATGCCATCAACGCTAACGACCCCGCCCGCGACGCTCACCCGCCCAGAGACAAAGCCGAGCTGATGCTGCGCCGCGCCATCGATCGGGCCGAAGTCATCATTATACTTCACATACCCCAGCGGAGAAACGATCAGCCGCCCGCCAGAGAAATCGGCGCTATCGGCATCGGAAACTGCGGCTTTGCCATCCGTATCAATGCGTTGCAGCCCGGCATTGAGCGCGTTTTCGCCAAAGACACGGGACACGGACAGCGCTTCGATTTCGGGGGCTTCGATTGCGGGCGCGGTGCCATCACTGTTGAATAGCCGCTGATAAACGCCCTCCCCTTCGCTATCAGGCGAGGTCATCAACGCCACAAACTGGCCATTGCCCAGATCACCGATATCCCCAGCCCATTGATTGCCTTCGGTCGTGGCGTTTAGGCGAAACTCATCGCCCAAAGCATTGCCATCCGCATCAAACCGCCGAGCCAGCGCCATATAGCCCGATCCGTCGGAATAGCTGCCATCTTGATGGGTATAGGCAATGATAAAGCCGCCATCATCGGTGGCTGTGATTACTGGGTAAGTTTGGTTCCTATAAGTGGTCTGGTTGACGACGAATTCCCCACCAACCTTAGTGCCATCGCCATTATAAACCTGCGCGACGATAGCGTAATAGTAACCGCCTCCATCTTCATTTCCAGTGCTCATCCAGGACACAACATACCGCCCCCCCGCCAAGCCGGCCACTACCGGGATATGCTGAGTATAAACCGCGGTCGTGTTGACTTGAGTTTCAATCCCAAGCGCCGTGCCGTCCTCTGCAAATCGCTGCATCAAAACACGATAGCTAGACCTATCGGGATGATCGCTGCTGCCAGAAAGATCGGTCCACACAACCACAAGCCCGCCAGCGGACAGCTGGTTTGCATCGCCGCTGGCCTCTATCCGACTGATTTTAGGGTCGGTTTGCAGGCGATACGTGACCGTATTAACGGTTTGGTCCGCAGCCACAGGCTGTCCCTGGTCATCATAGATCCGCAGGCGAATATCAGCGTAACTCGTGGAAGACGTATCCGCGCCATAATCAGTAAAAGTGATGGCAAAGCCGCCATCTGTCGTTCCCACAACGCTTATAAAGGTCTGATCGCGATATGTGATCGTGTTGATCTGGAATTCATCGCCAATTGCTTGCCCCGCCGCATCAAAGCGCTGGCCATACCCCCCGTAGCGATCCCCGTCTTGCCCATAGCTTTGCCAAACAATCACAAACCCGCCATCTTCAAGAGCCGCAATTTGCGGGTAGTCTTGACTGCCAGCGGCATAGCTATTGACCTGAAAGCTTGTCCCGATGCGCTGCCCGGTATTGGTATAGAGCTGGGCAAAGATACCATAATCCGACCCATCCTGCCCTTGGCTATGCCAGGTAACCACATAACGGCCATCGGCAAGCACGGTCATTCGAGCGCCGCTTTGCGTGCCGGTTTCGAACACATTGATGCCAAGATCGGGGGTAAAGGGGATGTTCATCGAAAAGACCTTTCGAAGCAAAAAGCGCAAAAAATTGCCCCGAAAAAAGGGCAACTCGAAAATTTTTGGTTAATTTCTAGTTACCACAGGCCTTTGAAATACCGCAATAAATGGAACCTCAGAATGCAGAACTAAAATGTGCTAGCACATTTTAAGGTGGCTAGGCCTTAGGAAAATACTTGACTCAGTTCTCGCTAAATAATGCTGGGACTTATTTTTTATAAAAGGCGGGGAAATGCGATTTAAGGGCGTCAAAACGGAAAATATCATTTAATTCGCGAAAATATTGTCCCGAGATTGGCACAGAATTAGGCATCCAGTTTGACGCTTAAAAGCTCTGATCCGGTTGAAAAACATTTGATACTTTTCCATTTCGCTGACTATCAGCCTGAAACGAGTCACTCCTCATCCATCTGCCGGTTGAAAAAGCTGCCATTATAGAACAGAATCTCGGCTATTCTTCAGCGGAAGCAGGACAATATGCCAATCTGCCCAAAACCCGCCCTGTCATTGCAAGCGCTTGATCCAGAAAATGATAGGCTGCTTGTCACCGCGCTTTTCGAACAGCTTGCGGATTATGTGATGCTGGAAACAGGCGAGGCACCGTCGCCGGAAACGATAGACGAGTTCTTTTATGATCGACCGCCAAGTGTGGAAGCGGTTGATAAACTGCTCTTTGTTATCCGAGATGGAGAAGGGAAACCGGTTGGCTTAATTGATCTTTTGCGGAATTACCCCGAGCCCTCGGATTGGTATTTGGGGTTTTTGGGAATTGTCTTAGATAAACGTGGTTTAGGTTTGGGAAATGCGGCGGTGAATTTATTGAAAGAGATGGTCCACGAAGCCAGTGCAAAGCGGCTATTATTATGTGTGTTGGAGGAAAATCCCAAAGCGCTGGCCTTTTGGCAAAGCGAAGGCTTTAAATTCCACCGAGCCACGCCTGTTTGGCGCTCTGGGCGCAAAACCCATCACCGATCGGAATTGATTTGGCGTTTTGGTTGATTTTTTGGTTGCGGGAGCCCGCCCTCGTCTTTCCCTCGTGAGGAATTTCCAACACTTATCTCTCATGTGAGCGAGTTACAGAAACTGTTTAACGCATATGATGTCTGTGGATGGCGATATGCGGATCGACCAAGTGACAATCAATCCATAAAATCCGCAAAGGAATTGACAGCGCGCGCGTCTCAGCCGCTGGAGCCTTCGCCATGAATACAGAAGTCTTCACAACGGCAGGTGGACCCACTGGCGTGCCCCCATCGGGTGGTCCGGTTTAATTGTTAGTGCATTGTTGGTCTTTGGTCCACCGGGACGATGCTTTCCGGCGCGGGTGGACGATACCCCAAAGCGCTATGCGGTCTGACCGTATTGTAGTGGATGTGCCATTGCTCGATCAGGATTTGGGCTTCCTTCAAGCTGTGGAAAATTTCGCCATTGAGCAGTTCGTCCCGGAACCGGGCGTTGAAGCTTTCACAGTATCCGTTCTCCCAGGGTGAGCCTGGTTCGATGTAGGCGGTTTTGGCTCCGACGGCAGCGATCCAGTCCCGCACCTTCTGTGCAATGAACTCCGGTCCATTGTCGGACCTGATGTATTCCGGCGGGCCACGCAGGATGAACAGGTCGGTCAGAGCATCCAGCACATCGGTTGAGTTGAGCTTGCGATCGACGCGGATCATCAGTGCCTCCTTGGTAAATTCGTCTATGACGTTCAGGGTTCGATAAGCTCGGCCATCATTGGTGCGATCCTGAACGAAGTCGTAAGACCAGACATGGTTCGGACGCTCCGGCCTGAGACTGACCTGAGACCTTAAACCTCCTCCACTTTTGAGTAGGATCCGTCCCAAGCATTG
>JBMYSZ010000010.1:0-123720 GCA_049603835.1 Mangrovicoccus sp. | reverse complement strand
GGAGCCTTTGGGCGCGGCCCGGCTCCGCCATAAAGCCTAGCCCCAACTCCCCTCGCGCCAGCGGTTCGCAATTGGATAACGCCGGTCGAGCCAAAAGGCCCGCCGCGTCAGCCTTGCCCCCGGTGCCGCCTGATAGCGTTTATATTCGCTAATATAGATCAAATGTTCGACCCGCTTGGCATCCACCTCAGAAAAGCCCGCCTCAACCACATCAGACACGCTCTTTTCCTCATCCACCAGCATTTCCAAAATCCGGTCGAGCACCTCATAAGGCGGCAAGCTATCTTCGTCTTTTTGATCTGGGCGCAGCTCTGCGGTAGGCGGCTTATCGATCACCCGTGGCGGGATCACCTCGCCCTCAGGCCCAAGCATCCAAGGGCGGTGATGCGCATTGCGCCAACGGCAGGTCTCAAACACTCGGGTCTTATAGAGATCCTTAATCGGGTTATAGCCGCCCGCCATATCGCCATAAATCGTGGCATAACCCACTGCGACTTCGGATTTATTGCCCGTGGTCAGCAGCATCTCGCCGAATTTATTCGACAGCCCCATCAGTAACAGGCCACGCAGCCGCGATTGGATATTCTCCTCAGTGATATCCGGGGGTAGATCGCCGAAAAGCGGTGCAAGCGCCTCGCTCACCGCATTGCGCGGGCCTTGGATATTGATCTCGTCCAGCCGACAACCCAGCCTCTGCGCCACGCCCGCCGCATCCTCCAAACTCTCGGTCGAGGTATATTCCGAAGGCAGCATCACGCAGCGGACATTTTCAGCCCCCAGCGCGTCACAGGCAATCGCCGCGACCAAGGCGCTATCGATCCCGCCCGACAGACCCAGCAAAACCTTTTTGAAGCCAGCTTTGGCCAGATAATCGCGCAGGCCGATCACCATGACGCGGTAGTCCTGCTCCCATGTGTCGGGATGGGTCGCTAAATCGCTTTTGATCGCGCGCCAGCCTTCGGGTCCACGCTCAAAATCCAAATGGCTCAGCTGACTGTCAAAAACCGGCATTTGCAGCGCCAGATGGCCGCCGGGATTCAGCGCGAAACTGGCACCATCAAAGACCTGGTCATCCTGGCCGCCCACCATATTGAGATAGACCAGGGGCAGACCCGTCTCCACCACACGATTGACCATCAGCTGAATACGCTCATCCTGCTTTCCTCGGTGATAGGGCGAACCATTGGGGATCAGCAAAATCTCGGCACCGCTTTCGGCCAAGGCCTCGGCCACATCCGGCGTCCAGGCGTCCTCGCATATGGGCGAGCCGATCCGAATAGGGCCAACCACATAAGGCCCAGTGATATCGCCGGGCGTGTAATGGCGCACCTCGTCAAAGACATCATTATTGGGCAAGCGATGTTTCAGAACCCGCGCCGTGATCTGTCCGCCTTGGCAGATATAATAGGCGTTGAACAACCGGTCTTGCTCATCCAACCATGGCCCGCCAATCGCCAAAGCCGGACCATCAATGCAAGAGGCGGCCAGGCTTTCGATCTGCGCCATGGCCGCGCGCACAAAGGACCGACGACGGATCAAATCCTGCACTTGATAGCCGGTGATGAACATTTCAGTCAGCGCCAGCATGTCAGAGCCCCGCTCCCGCGCGGCATCCCATGCGGTTTTCGCCAAAGCGGCATTTTCAGCCAGCGCCCCCACTGTTGGGTTCAGCTGGGCCAGCGTCAGGCGGAACTTGTCGCTCATATGATGTCTCCGTGTCACGCTGCAAGGCCAAACTGCGCCCCGACCTCGCCGCAAACCTGCGTGGATTAGGTGCCGATCTCTGCTTGGCGATTGCGAGCCCTAGTAACTTGCTGCTAACTCTTATGATAGTCTGCACCCCGAAGGAAGCCGCCCCGTGCCTATGACCACCCCGTTCCGCCAGCTTTTGCCATTGCTCCTCTGCGCAAGCCTTTTGCCGGCTTTGCCCAGCCATGCCCAAACTGGGCCGATTGTCGTGACGCAATATGCGGATGGCGGGGTTTATGAGGGCACGATGAAGGCCGGCCGCCCCCATGGACGCGGCAGCTATACCTTGCCCACGGGCTATCGCTATGAAGGCGACTGGGTCGAAGGGCTGCAAAAAGGCCAAGGCATCGCCACCTTTGTTAATGGCGCAGTCTATGAAGGGGCGTTTGATAATGGCCTGCCCACCGGCGAAGGGCAGATGACCATGTTTGACGGCACGGTTCTGGTCGGCGCTTGGAAAGACGGCAAGCTAAATGGCGAAGGCATCGCCAATTTCGCCGATGGCTCCGTCTATCAAGGGAATTTCGCGGATAATGTCGCCAATGGCCAAGGAACGCTGACCCGCCCCGATGGCTATATCTATGAAGGCGATTGGAAAGACGGCAAGCGCCATGGTCAGGCGAAAATCACCTATGCGGATGGCGGCATTTATGAAGGCGAAATGGCGCTGGATCAGCGAAATGGCCAAGGCAGCCTAACCATGCCCGAAGGTTTCGCCTATTCCGGCAGTTGGATCGCGGATCAGATCGGCGGCTTTGGCACAGTCACCTATGTGAATGGCGATATCTATGAAGGCGTGCTGGTCGAAGGCCGCCGCAATGGCACCGGCAAGATGACTTACGCCAATGGCGATGTCTATGAAGGCGAGTTCCAAGATGACGCCATCACTGGGCGCGGCATATTTGCCAGCGCCAGCGGCTATATCTATGAAGGCGACTGGATCGACGGCCATCATTCCGGCCAAGGCACACTGACCTATCCCGATGGCACCATCCATTCCGGCAGCTTTGCCAATGACCTCCCCAATGGCGAGGGCGAAGCCGTCTATCCCAATGGCGACCGCTATGAAGGCAATTGGGTCGATGGCATCATGCAAGGCGACGGCAAAAGCACCCGCGCTAATGGCATGGTCTATGAGGGCGGCTTTGCCGATGGCCAACATCACGGCGAAGGCGTTCTGACCTCGCCAGACGGCTATCGCTATAGCGGCGGCTGGGCGAATGGGTTGCGCGACGGTCGCGGCGAAGCGGATTTTGCCGATGGCTCGCGCTATGTGGGCGGCTTCCTGCGCGATCAGTTCCACGGTCAGGGCGAAGTGATCATCCCCGATAGTTTCCGCTATTCTGGCGAATGGCAAAACGGCCAAATCCACGGGCTTGGCCGCGCGGAATATTCCAATGGCGATGTTTACGAAGGCAGTTTTGTCGAAGGCCGCCGCGATGGCGAAGGTGTTCTGACCTATGCGAATGGCACCGTGGTCAAGGGTCTGTGGCGCAATGATAACCTTCTGGAAGAGGCGCTTCCAAGCGCAGCAGATGGGGAAGAGACATCACCGCCGCAAGAGATCCCAGACACGCCCGAAGAGCCATCCCGCGACGCCACCGAAGACAATTAAGCGTTGCGAGCGACGCTTTAGACCAGCTCTCCAGTATCGAGCCGGGCCAAGATCTCTTCGGCCTGGCTTAGCACGGCATCTTTGCGCTCATCCTCCATGCGGTCCCAATTGCGGTAAATCTGCGCCATTCGCGGGTTTTTCGCGAATTTATCCGCATGGCGGGCCAGGAAATGCCAATAAAGCAAGTTGAATGGGCAAGCCCCCTCGCCGGTTTTCTTACTCACCTTATAGGCACAAGAACGGCAGTAATCCGACATACGGTTAATATAGGCGCCGCTAGAAACATAGGGCTTGGACCCCACCACCCCACCATCGGCAAATTGGCTCATCCCGATTGTATTGGGCGCCTCGACCCATTCATAGGCATCGGCATAGACCTCTAGATACCATTCATGCAGCTGATGCGGATCGATCCCCGCCAAAAGCGCGAAATTGCCCGTGACCATGAGGCGCTGAATGTGATGGGCATAGGCCTCGGCCTGGGTTTGCTCCACCGCTTTGGCGATACAAAGCATTTTGGTCTCTGCCCCCCAATAGAAGCTGGGCAAATCGCGGCGGTGGTGAAGCCCATTGCGGCGGGTATAGTCCGGGCCTTCGCGGAAATAGATCCCGCGCACGAATTCCCGCCAACCTAGGATTTGGCGGATAAAGCCCTCCACTGCATTTAACGGTGCCCGGCCCGCATGATATTCGGCCTCCGCCCGGCGGCACAGATCCAACGGATCCAGAAGCCCGGCATTGAGATAAATCGACAGCAGCGAATGGCTTAGAAACCGGTCATCGCAAAGCATCGCATCCTGCTCGTCACCGAATTGCGGCAGGCGCGCCGCCAGGAAATCATCCCGCGCGGCCTCGGCCCCTTCGCGGGTGGTGGCGAACCCAAAAGGGCGCAGATCCCCGAAATTATCGCCAAACCGATCCGCGACCAGATCTAGGACCTCTTCCGTGATCGGATCAGGGTCATGGCGCAAAGGCGGGGCGCGGAACAGATCCGGCGCGGCGGGTTTGCGGTTATCCTTGTCGTAATTCCATTTGCGGCCCACCGGATCCTTGCCCTCCATCAGCAAACCGGTTTCGCGGCGCATCTCACGATAGAAATACTCCATCCGCAACTCTTTGCGCCCGTCAGCCCATTTATTGAACCTGTCAAGGCTGCAGATAAAACGGGTATCGGGCAGCATCTCCAGTTTTAGCGGCAGGGCCTCTAACTCGGAAATCACCCGCCATTCCCCCGGCTGGGTCACACGAATCACGCTAGCACCGCTTGATTCGCTGCGTCGCAGCAATTCAGATGACAGGCATTGGCCGTTCTCCGGGTCATTCAGTCGGGTATAGGCGACCCGCCAGCCCGCCTTTTCCAACTCTGCTGCAAAACTGCGCATGGCTGAAAAGAGAAATGCAATTTTTTTGGGATGATGCCGCACATAGCTGACCTCGGTCATGACCTCTGCCATGACCACCAAATCCTGCTTCGGATCTGCACCCTCTAAGGCACTGATATTAGGGCTTAGCTGATCGCCCAATATCAGAATAAGTCTATTTACCAAGGGATTTCCCGCCCCGCATAATCGAAAAACCGGCCCGTATCATCCGCAGATAGCCCGTTAATTAAGCGGATCAAATTATCCGCCGCATGGTCAGGCGGAACAGTGTCATGGCGTGATTGATAGGCTTTGGTGAAGTCTGTCGCCACGGTTCCAGGATGCAAAGCGACGCAAATGGACTGCGGGCGATTGCGCGAAAATTCGATGGCTGCGCAGCGTATCACTTGGTTCAAAGCCGCTTTTGACGCACGGTAAGAATACCAGCCCCCAAGCCGATTATCGCCAATGGATCCGACCCGCGCCGAGAGGGCCGCAATCACTGATCGGCGCCCACGAGGAATCAGCCGCTCCGCCTCTTTGAGCACAAGAGCAGGGCCAATTGCATTCACTTCCATCAACTCGGTCATGGAAGAAAAATCAATATTTTTAATAGATTTCTCTGGTTTCCCACCCTGCGGCGCCAGAATTCCGCAGGCCAGGAAAATCAAATCATAGCTTCCCGTCAACTGGCCTAAGCTATCCGAGATTGACCCTGGATCCCTTAGGTCAAAGCCTGTTTCTGTGCGCGTCAAAGCCGTCACATTTTCAGCACCTAAGCTCGTGGCAAGTCTCTGGTATACCGCCCGGCCAATCCCGCCGCTGGCGCCAATGATTAATGCATTTCTCATAATTTATTTAGCTAGTGCAGCATGGATCAGAGGCAAGCCTTCACCCTGGAAATCCAACTTAGGGTCAACAGGAACATTCAAAGATGCGGCAATTTGTCAATAAGGTGCGACCGCTATCATAATTCCTTTGTAAAGGTCGCGGGCTCACGATTTTAAGCATGATAAAAAATGCTCCCGGTTTTTTACTAGCCATCGCGCTCTCGGTGCCAGCGACTGCGGCCCCGGCAGCCAATCTTTCGGTCTTGCGATCCTTTGATATAGCGGGGCCTTCAGGCCTGGCCTATGACGCTGAACATTGCGCCATTTGGGTCGCTAATGAAAGCAAGACCGTGACCCTAATCACCCCTTGGGGGTTCGAACTGCGCAGCTTCGTCGCTGAATTGCCGCGGGTCGATGCCATTGCCATCCAAGGCGATCACCTGGTCCTATCTGACGGCAATGGCACATATCAGCGGGTCAGCCGCGAAGGCCAGAGCCTGGGCGACCCCTACCGCCTCGCTGGTTATCTGTCCGACACAGACGGGCTGTTTTTCGATAATGAAACCAGCGATTATTGGGTGGTCGATGACAGCGTGGCCGAATTGGTCCGCATTGCCGTCGACGGCACGATCACTCAGCGGCTCGAAGGCGCGCTGTTGCCGACCCAGCTGATGGAGCCGCAAGGCGTCACCCGCGACCCGATCAGCGGCAATATCCTGGTGGTGGATGACGCGGATGCGAGCGACAGCTTGTTCGAGTTTTCCCCCGAGGGCGAGCTTCTGAGCGTGATCAGCCTGTCCGAAGGCGGGTTCGACGCGGAGGGCATCACCATTCAGCCTGACACGATGACCGTCTTTGTTGCGTATGACGATGGCGATCGGATCACCGCTTTTCAATATATGCCCACACCTAATGGCCATGCGATGCGCGTGGCGGAACCCGGAGGCTGCATTATCTCAGCCCTGCCGGAAGTCATTTCCAAAGGGTAAAAGCGCCTAAAAGCAACCGGCACCAGACCGCCAAGAGGCCGACGCAAAACGGCCCGGCGGGTTTACTGGACGGGAGGGCCGGTTGCTTTTTCGCTTTCCATTTACATCTCAATCTCTATAAGGGCGTCCATGGTATATGCGACGCCCTCTTTTTCTGTCCTAGCAGCGCTACTCCTAAGCCTTGGCCGCCTCTGAGCGTGCCATTTGGCGCGACCGCTCAGGGGATACGCGCCGCGCCACTTCACCATCACAGAAATTGCAGCTAAAGGCCTTCAACCGGCCCGATTAGGACAAGACCAATGAGCGACCAAGACCGCGTCTTTATTTTTGACACTACTCTGCGCGACGGCGAGCAAAGCCCCGGCGCCACCATGACCCATGCCGAAAAGCTGGAAATCGCCGCCATGCTTGATGAGATGGGCGTTGATATTATCGAGGCGGGGTTCCCGATTGCCTCGGAGGGCGATTTCAACGCCGTGTCCGAGATCGCAAAAAACTCGAAAAACTCGGTGATCTGTGGCCTGGCTCGCGCCAATGAAAAAGACATCAATCGCGCTTGGGAAGCGGTGAAACATGCCGCCCAGCCGCGTATTCACACTTTTATCGGCACCTCGCCGCTGCATCGTGACATCACCAAGCTGACCCAAGACGAGATGGCCGAGCGGATCCATGAAACCGTGACCCTGGCGCGCAATCTGTGCGATAATGTGCAATGGTCACCTATGGATGCCACCCGGACCGAACCGGATTACCTGAACCGCGTGGTGGAAATCGCCATCAAAGCAGGCGCCACCACGATCAATATCCCCGATACAGTGGGCTATACCGCGCCGCGTGAAAGCGCTCAGATCATTGAAAAGCTGATCCGCGAAGTCCCCGGCGCGGCGGATGTGATCTTTGCCACCCATTGCCATAATGACTTGGGCATGGCGACGGCGAATGCCCTGGCCGCGGTGGATGCGGGCGCACGGCAGATCGAATGCACGATTAACGGCTTGGGCGAACGCGCGGGCAATACCGCACTCGAAGAGGTCGTGATGGCGATGAAAGTCCGCAATGACATCATGCCCTATCAGACCCGTATCGATAGCACCAAAATCATGGCGATTTCTCGTCGCGTGGCCACGGTTTCCGGCTTCCCGGTGCAATATAATAAAGCCATCGTCGGCAAGAATGCTTTCGCCCATGAAAGCGGGATTCACCAAGACGGCGTTTTGAAAAATGCCGAAACCTTTGAGATCATGAAGCCCGAAGATATCGGCCTGACCGAAACCAATCTGGTTATGGGCAAACATTCGGGCCGCGCCGCTCTGCGCCAGAAATTGGCCGAGCTGGGCTATGATCTGGCTGATAATCAGCTCAATGATGTGTTTGTGCGGTTTAAGGCTTTGGCGGATCGCAAAAAAGAGGTCTATGATGACGACCTGCTGGCGCTGATGCGCGACAGCTCTTCGGCTGCGGAGAATGAGCGGATTCAGGTGAAATTTCTGCGCGTAATCTGCGGCACCGAAGCGCCGCAATCCGCCGATCTAATCCTGACCATTGACGGGGTAGACCATCAGACCACCGCTCAGGGCGACGGCCCGGTCGATGCGGCTTTCAACGCGGTTAAGGCACTGTTTTCCCACAAGGCTCGGCTGCAGCTTTACCAAGTGCATGCGGTGACTGAGGGCACGGATGCTCAGGCCACTGTATCGGTGCGCATGGAAGAGGATGGCAAAATCGTCACCGGCCAAAGCGCTGATACGGATACGGTCGTGGCCTCGGCCAAGGCCTATGTGGCCGCGCTGAACCGCCTGCTGGTGCGCCGCGAGAAATCCAAACCCGGCGAAGACACCAAAACCGTCAATTACCGCGACGCGGTCTAACACCGATCTTAGTGCAGCGACTGAACCAATTTGGTCGCTGCACATCCAACAGGCGCTTCGGCAAGAGGCCGCCGATTATTTCCGCTTCTTCAACGACGCCAGTTGCGGAACTTGCCTTTGGCACTCTTCCCCCTGCGCCCGCCGCCGCCTATAAGCCCGGTCAACCCGCGCGTGACTCGCGCAACAAGGACGACGGGCAGGGAAAACCCTATGGCACTTTTTGGCGGCATCTTTTCATCCGACATGGCGATTGACCTCGGCACGGCGAACACGCTTGTCTATGTCAAAGGCCGTGGCGTCATTCTCAATGAGCCGTCAGTGGTGGCATATCACGTCAAGGATGGGGTGAAGAAAGTCCTGGCCGTGGGCGAGGATGCAAAGCTGATGCTGGGCCGGACGCCGGGCTCGATCGAAGCGATCCGCCCCATGCGCGAAGGCGTGATTGCTGATTTCGATGTGGCGGAAGAGATGATCAAGCATTTCATCCGCAAAGTGCATCGCCGCACGACCTTTTCTAAGCCGAAAATCATCGTTTGTGTGCCCCATGGCGCGACCCCAGTGGAAAAACGCGCGATCCGTCAGTCGGTGCTTAGCGCAGGCGCGCGGCGGGCTGGACTGATCGCTGAACCGATTTCGGCAGCGATTGGGGCGGGCATGCCGATTACTGACCCGACCGGGAATATGGTTGTCGATATCGGCGGCGGGACCACAGAAGTTGCCGTTCTGTCCTTGGGCGATATCGTTTATGCGCGTTCGGTGCGTGTGGGCGGGGACCGTATGGATGAAGCCATCATTAGCTATCTGCGCCGCCAGCATAACCTTTTGATCGGCGAAGCCACCGCCGAGCGCATCAAGACCTCGATCGGCACGGCGCGCATGCCCGATGACGGCCGCGGTGCCTCGATGCAGATCCGGGGTCGCGATCTGCTGAACGGCGTGCCGAAGGAAACCGAGATCAGCCAAGCGCAAGTGGCCGAAGCTCTGGCCGAACCGGTGCAACAGATCACCGAAGCGGTGATGAATGCGCTCGAAGCCACCCCGCCGGATCTTGCCGCTGATATTGTCGATCGCGGCGTCATGCTGACCGGCGGCGGCGCGCTTTTGGGGGATCTGGATATGGCCCTGCGCGAGCAAACCGGCCTGGCGATCTCCGTTGCGGAAGAAAGCCTGAATTGTGTGGCTCTCGGCACGGGCAAGGCGCTAGAACATGAAAATCTGCTGCGCCATGTCATTGATTACGAAAGCTAACCGACCCTAGCGCGCCCCCTAAGGAGCGAAATTGGCTCAGGACATAAATGCAAAGACCGCGCATTTTCGCCCCATCCGGCGCATCTTGGTGGGGCTTTTGGTGCTGTTCTTCTTTGCGCTTTTCCTGCTTTGGCGGATCGATAGCCCAAGGGTAGAGCGTCTGCGCTCGGCCCTGTCGGATGCGGTTTTGCCACGCATGGCCTGGGTCATGGCGCCGGTCACCGGGCTGGTGAATATGGCCGAAGACTTCCGCAGCTACACCCGGCTTTATGAGCAAAACCAAGAGCTGCGCCGCGAGCTGCAACAGATGAAGGCCTGGAAAGAGGCGGCCTTGCAGCTAGAGCAGAAAAACGCCCGCCTGCTTGACCTGAATAATCTGCGGCTTGATCCGAAATTGACCTATGTGACCGGCGTGGTCCTGGCCGATAGTGGCTCGCCATTTCGCCAATCCGTGCTGCTCAATATCGGAGCCCAAGATGGGATCCAGGATGGCTGGGCCGCGATGGATGGGCTTGGGCTGGTGGGGCGGATTTCCGGCGTCGGCCAAAGCACGGCGCGGGTTATTTTGCTGACCGATAGTTCAAGCGCGGTGCCGGTGACAATCCAGCCTTCGATGCAGCATGCTTTGATCGTGGGCGATAATAGCCAGACCCCGAAAATTGAATTTCTGGAAACCGCCGAATTGGTGCGGCCCGGCGACCGGGTGGTGACATCCGGCGATGGCGGCGTGCTGCCTTCGGGGCTGCTGGTTGGGCAGATCACCCAAGCGCGCGATGGCCGTTTGCGGGTGCGTTTGGTGGCGGATTATGCGCGTTTGGAATTCCTGCGCGTGCTACGCCATCACAGCAAACCAAAGATCGAGGACACGGGCGATTTGGTCATCCCCGCTGGCGCCCCAAATGGGCCGCTGACCTCAGAAACCACCCCCGAAACCGCGCCAGATCCAAGCGGTGATCCCGATGGATAAATCGAAATTTTTCGCGCTGGCGCTTTACCAGCTGCTTTTCACCGCTTTGGCCGCTCTGTTTCTTTTGGCGCAGCTTTTGCCGCTGGACACGGTGCCTGGCGGCTGGCCTGGGCCTGATCTGCTTTTGTGTTTGGCCTGTGCTTGGGTGCTGCGCGCCCCGGCCCATGTGCCTTTTGCCCTGCTCGCTGCGCTGTTCTTTGCCGCGGATCTTTTGCTGCAACGCCCGCCGGGCCTGTGGACTGCGCTGGCCTTGATCGTAACCGAAATCCTGCGAGTGCGGCAGCTGCAATTGCGCCCCTTGGCCCTCCCCTTCGAGCTAGGCCTGGTGGCGATTTTCTTTACCGGCATGACCTTTGGGCAATGGGCAATATTAGGCCTCACCTTTGCCGATCAACCCCGGCTGGGCATGATGCTGCTGCAAAATTTCGTGACGCTCTTGGCCTATCCCTTGGTGGTCATGGTGCTGCATGGTATCTTTGGCATTCGCAAACGCAGTCAAACCAATATCATCGGCAATAGGGCCCGCGCGTGACACGCAATCCCAAAGATATGGACCAAAGCGCTCGTATCGTGACCCGGCGCGGGCTGGTGCTTGGCGGGTTGCAGCTGGGCTTTATGGGGCTCTTGGCCTCGCAAATGCGCAAAATGCAGGTCGAAGAGGCGGATCAATTCCGCATGCTGGCGGAAGAAAACCGGATCAATATGCGGCTTCTGGCGCCTGCGCGGGGGCTGATCTTTGATCGCAATGGCGTGCCAATTGCGGAAAATGACCAAAATTACCGGGTAGTGATCGTGCGCGAGGATGCCGGCGATGTGGAGGCGGTCCTGCGCCAGCTCTCTACCCTGATCCCGCTGACCGAAGAGGATATCGAGCGCACCGTGCGCGAAACCCGCCGCCGCAGCGCTTTTGTGCCCGTGACCGTCAAAGATCAGCTGGCCTGGGAAGATCTGGCGCGGGTCGCGGTGAATGCCCCCGCCCTGCCTGGCGCGCGGCCCGAAGTGGGGCAGTCGCGGAATTATCCCTTGGGCCCCGATTTCGCCCATGTGGTGGGATATGTGGGGCCGGTTTCGGATTATGATCTGTCGCGGCTCAATGACAAAGACCCTTTGCTGCAAATCCCGAAATTCCAAATCGGCAAGACCGGGGTTGAGGCAAAGCTTGAACAAAATCTGCGCGGCAAGGCGGGCAATAGCCAGATCGAGGTGAATGCGGTCGGCCGGGTGATGCGCGAATTATCCCGCACCGAAGGCACAGCCGGGCGCAATGTGCAGCTGACTGTGGATAGCGGGCTGCAGAATTTCATCCAAGCGCGTCTGGCAGGGGAAAGCGCGGGCGTGGTGGTGATCGATGTGGAGACCGGCGATCTGGCCTCCATCGTCTCGGCGCCGGGTTTTGACCCTAATCTATTCGTGCGCGGTATTTCCGTGGCGGATTATCGGGCGCTGACGGAAAATCAATATCGCCCGCTTGCCAGCAAAACCGTCCAAGGCACTTACCCGCCCGGCTCTACCTTTAAAATGGTCACGGCCCTAGCGGCATTGGAGGCCGGGGTGATCGGCCCCGAAGGCACGGTCTGGTGTCCCGGCCATCTGACAGCTGGCGGGCGGCGGTTCCATTGCTGGAAACGCGGCGGCCATGGCCATATGAATTTGCATAATTCCCTGATGCAAAGCTGCGATGTCTATTATTATGACGTGGCGCAGAAAGTCGGGATCGACCGGATCACCGCTATGGCGCGCAAATTGGGGCTGGGCACACGCTATCCGCTGCCCATGTCGGCGGTGGCCGGGGGGCTGACGCCCACCAAAGCCTGGAAAGCGGCGCGGCGCGGTCAGGATTGGGTGATTGGCGATACGCTGAATGCTTCGATCGGGCAGGGCTTTGTGCTGGCCTCGCCCTTGCAATTGGCGGTGATGACAGCCCGGATTGCTTCGGGCCGGTCGGTCGAGCCGCGCCTGGTGA
This sequence comes from Mangrovicoccus sp., assembly GCA_049603835.1. Taxonomy (GTDB): domain Bacteria; phylum Pseudomonadota; class Alphaproteobacteria; order Rhodobacterales; family Rhodobacteraceae; genus Mangrovicoccus. The sequence continues at coordinate 111,130 of JBMYSZ010000010.1, read as the reverse complement.
AATCCATCGATGGGATCGAGCAAGGCGACGGCCAAGCTCCAAGCCTGGACATATCGCGGCGGCATTTGGATGTGGTGCGCGAGGCCATGTATGCCGTGTCCAATAACCGGCGCGGCACTGCATATCGCAGCCGGGTGATTGATGACACAATGCGACTGGCGGGCAAAACCGGCACCAGCCAAGTGCGCAATATCTCCAAAGCCGAACGCGCCCGCGGGGTGTTTCGTAATGAAGACCTGCCCTGGGAGCGGCGCGATCACGCGCTTTTCGTCGGCTATGCCCCGGCCCGCGCCCCGCGCTATGCGGCCGCTGTGGTGGTAGAGCATGGCGGCGGTGGCTCGACCGCAGCAGCGCCCATTGCCCGCGATGTGTTGCTGCGCGCCATGGCCGGGACGCTGCCACCGCTAGAGGCCTATCCCACCAGCCAACGCGACGCGATCGAAGAACGTCTTAAAACTTTGCCGCTGCGCGATCCCGGCGGCGAAGCTCCCAAGAGCGACCGAGCCTAGGCGGGTGGCATGACCTATCTTGAATATTCCCTGAAAACCGTTCCCTCGGGCTTTCGCAAGATCCTCTATCTCAACTGGCCGCTCTTGCTGTTGCTTTGCGCCATTGTGGCGATCGGTTTGATGATGCTCTATTCCGTGGCCGGAGGATCAATGACCCCATGGGCCGAGCCCCAGGCCAAGCGGTTCTTGATGGGGCTGGCCGCAATGCTGGTCGTGGCCATGGTGCCCATCTGGTTTTGGCGCAATATGTCGGTCGTGGCCTATATCGGCGCCTTTCTGTTGCTGGTCTTTGTGGAGCTTTTCGGTACGGTCGGCATGGGAGCGCAGCGCTGGATCGATCTGGGCTTTATGCGCTTGCAGCCCTCCGAGCTAATGAAAATCGCGCTCGTGATGTTGCTGGCGGCCTATTATGACTGGCTGGATATGTCGAAAACCTCGCACCCGATTTGGGTGCTGATCCCCGTGGCTTTGATCATGCTGCCCACGGCTTTGGTGCTGAAGCAACCGGATCTTGGCACTTCTATCCTGCTGGTGGCGGGGGGCGGCTTTATGATGTGGCTGGCCGGGGTGCATTGGGCCTATTTTGCGGCTGTGGTCGCCATGGGGGGCGGCATGATCTATTCGGTTATGGCCTCGCGCGGGACGGATTGGCAATTGCTGAAAGATTATCAGTTCCGCCGCATCGACACATTTTTGAACCCAGAAAGCGACCCTTTGGGGGCGGGCTATCACATCACCCAGTCGAAAATCGCCTTTGGATCGGGTGGCTGGACCGGGCGCGGCTTTATGCAAGGCACCCAATCGCGCCTGAATTTTTTGCCCGAAAAGCATACGGATTTCATCTTTACCACCCTGGCGGAGGAATTCGGCTTTGTCGGCGCGATCTCTCTGCTGGCGCTTTACGGGCTGGTGCTATTTTTCTGCGCGGTCTCGGCGATTTCCAATAAGGATCGGTTTTCCAGCCTGCTGATCTTTGGCATTGCCGCGACCTTCTTTCTGTATTTCGCGGTGAATATGTCCATGGTGATGGGGCTGGCGCCAGTGGTCGGTGTGCCCCTGCCGCTGGTGAGTTATGGCGGCTCGGCGATGCTGGTTTTGATGATCGCCTTTGGGCTGGTCCAAAGCGCTCATGTGCATCGACCGCGATGAGCCTGCAGATCCTGTTTTCCGCCCAGCCTGGCATCTGGGATATGTGGCGGGCTCCTTTGCTGGCCGCGTTTGAGCGCGAAGCATTGGAGGTGACCCTAGCCCAGGATCTGCCGCCCGAGACTGTGGACTATATCTTGGCGGCACCCAATGGCCCGGTGACGGATTTCCGCCCCTATAAGCGCTGCCGCGCGGTGATGAGCCTTTGGGCCGGGGTGGAAAGCTTTCTGCCGAATGAAACCCTGACCCAGCCGCTCACGCGTATGGTGGATCCAGGGCTGGCCCAGGGTATGGTGGAGTGGGTCACAGGCCATGTGCTGCGCCATCATCTGGGCCTGGATGCGCAGGTCAAAGCCAGCGCGCCCCATTGGGATCAAACCGTGCCGCCGCTAGCCGGTGAGCGCCCGGTGACGGTTTTGGGACTAGGAGAGCTGGGCGCGGCTTGCGCAAAAGCTTTGGCCGGGCTCGGCTTTCCCGTGACAGGATGGGCGCGGCGGCGCAAGGAGCTGCCAGGGGTGCAATGCCTTGCGGGAGAAGACGAGCTGGCACAGGCTCTGAGCCGCGCGCAAATCCTGGTGCTTCTCTTGCCCAATACGCCCGCGACAGAGAATGTGATTAATGCGGAAAGCTTGGGAATGCTGCCGAAAGGCGCGGTCATCCTTAATCCAGGCCGGGGCATATTGATCGAGGAGACGGCGCTTTTGGCGGCGTTGGACCGTGGGCAAATTGCCCACGCTACTCTTGACACATTCCGTATCGAGCCGCTGCCGGGGAAGCATCCCTTTTGGCACCATCCGCAAATCACCGTCACCCCACATATCGCCAGCGCGACCCGGCCCCAGACGGCGGCACAAACCCTTGCCGCCAATATTGCCCGCCACCAATTGGACAAGCCGCTGCTTCATCTGGTGGACCGCGCCCAAGGCTATTGACCGGGTAGTGACACGCCTCGCCGAGTAGCGCTGTCCCGCCGCGAGGCAAAGCGCGACCCCAAAGCCTGTTTCCCGGAGCCGCCATCGCTGGGGTCGAACAGAGCTTTACCGGGCGCCGGGTCTAGAAAAATAGGACCGTTGGCGAATTGCGTTTAAGCGCGCCTGACCTCGCGCGCACCTCGCCTCGGCGCAGCGCGGAAACCTAGTCCCTAAATCGCCCAGAATACGCAATTCTCCATAAGGCCCGCATTTTTCTAGAGGCGGGGCGCGGTCAAGGTCAGACCCCAAAAGCGATGTCGGATCTGGGAGACAGGCGGGCCCTGTTTCTTGGTGAGCTAGAGCGTTTTCAGAAACGAAATCCCCGCCGCAAAGACTCCCCAAGAGAACAAACAGGGAATATACTCTCCCCATGTGGGCCGAGCTTTCCATCACTTCCAATTTCACCTTCCTCACAGGCGGCAGCCATCCCGAGGAATATGTGACCCGCGCCGCCGAGCTTGGGATCAGCGCCATTGCCATCGCCGATGAAAATTCGGTGGCGGGGATCGTGCGCGCCCATAGCCTGGCGCGCGATATTGCTCGCGATATCCAAGCCCGCAAAGCCCATATGGCAGAGCATGGCCCCATAGGGCCGCCCTGCCCCGCGCATTTGCCCCATCGCCCCCAGCCCCTACTCAGCACCGCGCCGCGCCTGATCCCCGCTGCGCGGCTGATCCTAAATACCGGCTTCAGCCTCACCGCCCTGCCGCTCAACCGAACAGGCTGGGGCAATCTCTGCCGACTGCTCTCCAAAGGCCGGTTGCGCGCCGAGAAAGGCGCTTGCGATCTCAGCCTCGATGATCTGCTCGAAGAGGCCTGTGATATCGCGCTCCTGCTGCACCCGCCACAAGCGCCAATGCTGCAACCCGGCGGGCGTGCTTGGGTGCAAGAGGCGCGCCGCCTGACCCGCCGCTTTGCCGATCACTGCTTCATAGCTCTCAGCCCCGCCTATGATGGCCAGGATGCGCAGCGCTTTGCGACCATCTCCCAGCTTGCCGCAGATCTCAACATCCCCACCATCGCCAGCTCTCGCCCGGTCATGCATAGCGCTAACCGCCGACGCCTGAGTGATGTGCTCACCGCGATCCGCACCGGCTGCCGCGTCGATGAGCTGGGCCGCGCCGCGCTTAGCAATGCCGAACAACGCCTGCGCTCCGAGACAGAGATGCAGCGCATCCTTGGCCCCTATGCCGATGCCATTTCCCGCGCCGGCGCCCTGGCCGAGGCCTGCCAATTCTCCCTTGATGAGCTGCGCTATGACTATCCCAGCGAGGCCGAGAATGGCGAAACCGCCAGTCAACGCCTGGCCCGCCTGGCGCAAGAGGGCCTCGCCTGGCGCTATCCCGCAGGCGCGCCCGAACGGGTGCAGCAGCTTCTGGCCCATGAGCTCGCTCTCATCGACAAGCTCAACTACGCCCCCTATTTCCTGACCGTCCGGGATATCGTCGCTTTTGCCCGCTCCCGCGGCATCCTCTGCCAGGGGCGCGGCTCGGCGGCCAATTCTGTCACCTGCTACTGCCTCGGCGTAACCTCTGTCTCGCCGGAAATCGGCACAATGGTGTTTGAACGCTTCGTCTCCGAGGCCCGCGATGAGCCTCCCGATATCGATGTCGATTTCGAACATGAGCGCCGCGAAGAGGTGATCCAGCATATCTATGCCCGCTATGGCCGCCACCGGGCGGGCCTAACCGCCACCGTGATCCATTACCGCGGCAAGCGCGCCATCCGCGAAGTGGGCCGCGCCATGGGGCTGTCGGGGGATACGCTTTCGGCGCTCTCTTCCCAGCTCTGGGGCTTTTTCGCCAGCTCCGGCCTCGAAGACCAGCGCTTGCGCGAGCTTGGCCTCGATCCGACCGACCGCCGCCTGCGCCAAACCCTTGCCCTGATCCAAGAGATCCAGGGCTTCCCCCGGCATCTCTCGCAGCATGTGGGCGGGTTTGTGATCACAGAAGGCCGGCTGGACGAACTCGTCCCCCTGGAAAATGCCAGTATGGAGGACCGCACCGTCATCTGCTGGGACAAAGACGATATCGACGCGCTTGGTATCCTCAAGGTTGATGTGCTGGGCCTTGGTATGCTGTCGGTGATCCGCAAGGCCTTTGAGATGATCGGCAGCCATCACGCAATCGATTACAGCCTGGCGACGCTCCCGCCCGAAGACCCGGCGGTCTATGACATGCTCTGCGTCGCCGATAGCCTGGGCGTGTTCCAGGTCGAAAGCCGGGCGCAGATGAATTTCCTGCCCCGGATGAAACCGCGCTGCTTCTATGATCTGGTGATCGAGGTAGCCATCATCCGCCCCGGCCCGATCCAGGGCGATATGGTCCATCCTTACCTCAAACGCCGCAATGGTGAGGAGCAGGTGGAGTTTCCCTCTGACGCCCTCGGCGAGGTGCTGGGCAAGACCCTCGGCGTGCCGCTTTTCCAAGAGCAGGCCATGCAAATTGCCATTGTCGGCGCGGGGTTTAGCCCCGAAGAAGCGGATCGCCTGCGCCGCTCCCTCGCGACCTTCAAAAAGCATGGCAATGTCTCCGATTTTCGTCTGCGCTTTCTGCGGGGGATGGAGAAAAACGGCTATGACCGCGATTTCGCCGAGCGCTGTTTTTCGCAGATCGAGGGCTTTGGCTCTTACGGCTTTCCCGAAAGTCACGCGGCGAGTTTTGCCCTGCTGGTCTATGCCTCGGCCTGGTTGAAGCGGCATCATCCGGGCATCTTTGCCTGCGCCCTGCTCAATTCCCAGCCCATGGGCTTTTACGCTCCGGCGCAGATCGTGCGCGATGCCCGCGAACATGGGGTGGAGATCCGCCCAGTCTGCGTCAATGCCAGCTATTGGGATAATGTGATGGAGCCCGATGGCCAGGGCGGGCTGGCCCTGCGGTTGGGGCTGCGGCAGATCAAATCCCTGAACGAAGAAGATGCGGGCTGGCTCGCTGCGGCGCGGGGCAATGGCTATCAAAGCGTGGCGGAGGTCTGGCGTCGGGCGGGGCTGGAGCCGTCTGTGATCACAACCCTGGCGGAGGCGGATGCCTTTGCCGGGCTGGGCCTAACCCGGCGGGAGGCGCTATGGGAGGCCAAGGCCCTGGCGGGTCGCAAACCCCTGCCGCTTTTCGCTAGCGATCTAGAGGGCGAGCCGATCACCGAACCGGCAGTGACCCTGCCCGCCATGAGCCTGGGCGAGGAGGTGGTGGAGGATTACGTGCATCTGCGCCTCACCCTACGCGCCCATCCCCTGGCGCTACTGCGAGAAAAGCTGACACCGGGGATAAGCGGGTTTCCTGGATTGCCTGGCACGGCGGGCGAAGCGGGCGCGGTGAGCACGGCAGGCGAGGCCCCGGATCAAGTCCGGGGCAGCTCGGAGCCCAGAAGATAAGGGAGCGGATAGGAGGGGAGGATAAGACTTGCCCAAGGGTCAGCGGAGCCGCTAGGATAACGCCGAGATTTAACAGAGTTTCCTGCGTATGGCCGACGGCACCACGATTGAGATTTCCATCAATTTAACCGCCGCTTTGGTGACGATTGCCGTTCCCGCCTTTAGCCTGATCTTCTGGCTGATCCGCTCGGAAATCTGCCGCGAAGAGTCCCGGCTTTACCATATCTTTTTCCGGCAAGACCGGATCTCTGGGGCCTATCACGATATCCTGCGCGCGGTGCTGAACCGGCTCGACTGCTGGCTCACCCCCGAAGATATCCTGCGCAGCACAGAGCCCACAGATCGACAAAGGGCCTGGAACTGGAAATCCTATGACCGGATGCTTTTGCTGGCGGTGATCTATCCCTTCGCCCTGCCGATTTTATTGTGGGTCTTCTTCAACTGGCCCGGCGATATTGCCGGCTGGCTGGATTTTCGCTCTACGGATGAACCTGGCCCGCGCTGGATTCTGGGCATCGCCCTCGCCATTATTTGCGCGATTTTGATCTGGCACAGGCCGCTGGCACGAGGGATCCAGGCCGGGACAATCGGCGTAATTATTCGGCGCTTGAAAAAAGCCAAACTTGCTCAAATACTTCCCGAGGATTTGGGGCAGACCCCTATTCGTTGGGTATTGCTTGCAGTCATACTCGTAGCCACAGTCGAAGGCGCATTCGCAGGCGCAGGCGCAGTCGCAGTCGCTGGCGCAGTCGCAGGCGCAGTCGCAGTCGCAGGCGCAGTCGCAGGCGCAGGCGCAGGCGCAGGCGTAGTCGCAGGCGTAGTCGCAGGCGCAGGCGCAGGCGCAATCGCAGGCGCAATCGCAGTCGCAGGCATATCAAAGCTAATTGGCGAAACGGCGACAATCATCCTTTTTCTCATTTTGGTTTTCTTGGCCCTACCCGCCCTGGCTGGCTTTGCAGCCAAATTCGGCCTGCAAGAGGCGCAGAGCGCGCAAATCCCCTTGGGCCGGGTTTATGCCGGGGGCAGTTTCGCTCTGCTGGGTCTTCTGGCCTGGCGCGTCTCGGCCGAGAACTACGACGAAATCGAAACCGGCCTCACCCTCTTTTTCGGCATTCTGCCCCTGATCAATGCCGCATATGATTTTGCCTCTCTCGGCCTGACCCGCTGGCTGTTGCGCTGTGGGATTTCGCCGAAGATCCAGCTTGGCCCACGCTGGTTAAAGCGTCTGACCCTGGGCGCCGCCGATATGTTTGGCGCAGCTTTGCTGCTTTGGGCGCTTTGCGTCACGCTGCTTTTGGTGATTGGCGGGTTCAACATGCTCAATCCGAACGGTATCGAAGTGCTCAACCTGGCCCAGCTTAAGGCCGATATCATCGCCGGGGATGCAAGCCTGCGCTGGCTCTATATCACCGTCATTTCCACCTTTGTGCCCAGCCTGGTCCATCTGGCGATTGTTTGGCTGGGGCTCTTGCTTTGGCCCTTTGGCCCGAAACTGCGCGGTTGGGCGGTGCGGGGGCTATCGCCACACCGCAAAGAAGGGGAGCTCGCCTGGACGCGCAATTGGGTGAGCCTGGTGCTGACGATCTGGGTCGCCGGGCTGACGGCGCTGATCCTGACTGCGGGCTATTGGCTGATCTGGGAATTTCATCTGGGCCAGCCGCTGCGGGATCTGCATGACCGGCTGCTGGAGGGGCTGATCTGGGCCGCCTTCGCCCCGGCCGAAGCGCTTGGCCTGGTTGGTGCGCCTATTCCCGCATCATAGGGGCTTCGGGAAAACCCGACTTTCTGGCCAGGCACCCCAGCTGATCGCGCAACATTTGCACAAATTGCTTGACGTTAATGCGAGGCTCAGAAACGCTGGGCGGCAGTTTTTGCGAGTGTGCTGTTTCCTGTCGCCCCCTGGCTCCCCCTGGCCCACCCGGCCTTCCCTTATCAAAGGATCTTCCTATGCCTCGCTTTTCCCTTCGCTCCGCTGCTCTGCTCTGCCTCTGTGCCCTGCCGTTGGGGCCGGCCTTTGCGGATAAGATCTATTTCTCTGACCATAATGGCAAACTCGGTTATCTTGATACCGATGCGCGGGAGGTGAGCGTGGTGGGCGATATGCCCGATGTGATGACGGATCTTGCCTTTTCCTCCACCGGGCAGCTTTACGGCGTGTCCTTTAGCAAACTCTATAGCATTGATGCGGCCACAGGCGCGGCGACGCTGATCGGGGATCATGGGGTGCCGGGGGCGAATGCGCTGATCGCTGGGCCGCAGGATATCCTGATTTCGGCGAGTTTTAACCGCACCGGGGTGTATGCCATTGATCCCGCGAATGCATCGAGCCAAGAGCTGGGCGATATCGGCACGCGGTCGGGGGGCGATCTGGTTGTGGTGCCGAGCGGGCTGCTTTTGGCCAATAACGCGGCCGAGATCTATCATATCGACACGGATGATAAGGGCGCGACCAAGCTGTTTAGCACGGGACTCACCAATCTTTACGGTCTGGCGACCACGAGCCAAGGGCAGTTGGTGGGCGCTGCGGGCACAAAGCTTTATGAGATCAACACCGAAACCGGGGCGCCGACCGAAGTGCTGGATCTAAGCGCCGGGTTTGAGCAGCTTTGGGGCCTGGCGGTCATGCCGGCTCTGGCCAGCAATTAACCTGCAATAAAGCGGTAGGCTATGCTCCTTCCGCCCTTTTGGTCAGCGCGCGCGCTGCGCTGGCCGCGATGTAACACTCCCCAGGCTTGGCCCGGTCATAGCGCCGCAATAGCCCGGCGCAGGCTTCCACCCGCTGGGGTTTCTGGCATCACTTACCACATCTGTACCAGTCCCCAGTGGAGCCATTTCATGCGTCCTTTCCTTCGTCTTCTCAGCCTTTGTCTACCGCTGCTTGCCACCCCCGCCTGGGCCGAGCAGATCTTTTTCGCCGATCAAAACGGTAGGCTCGGCTATAATGATAATGCCAGCGGGGAAATGATCATGGTTGGGCAAATGCCCCAGGCCATGACGGATATCGCCTTTACCCCCGACGGGGAATTCTATGGCATCACCGCAGATGCGATCTATCGGATCAATCCCGAGACTGCCGAAACCCAGTTGATCGGCGAACATGGCATCCCCAATGCCGATGGGCTAACCGCCGGGCCGAAGGGCAGGCTTTTCGCTGTGAGTTCTTCGGAGGAGTGGCTTTACCGCCTCGATACGCAAGATGGCTATTCTGAGGAAATCGAAAGCTTCGAGATCCGCTCAGGCGGCGGGCTCATGTGGACGATGGCCGGGTTTCTGCTGGCCGATGAGAATGCCGATATCGTGCATATGTCGCCCGTGCATGACATGCCCTCCACCTATTACGGCGAGGAGACCGGGCTGAGCAAAATCGACGCGCTGGAGATGACGGAATTCGGCATTCTCGGCGCGGTGGGCACGGTGATTTACAAGATCGACTTCCATTCGCGCAAGGGGCCGGTCTGGGAAGTCCTGGATCTAAGCGAGAATTTCGACGCGATTTGGGGCATGTCCACGCGGCCGTAAAGACCGCCGGAGAGGCCAAAAGGGCGCCGGGAAAGGGCGCCCTGGCAGGGTCGCGTTATAGGCGGCTCAGAGGCGGCTCAGCAATTCCGCCTTTTTCGACTGAAACTCATCCTCGGTCAAAACGCCCATATCGCGCAGCTGGCCGAGCTTTTCCAAAGCGCCGAAGACATCGCCCTGATTAGCTTGGCCACCGGCCGGGGGTTGCATCGGCTGCATCGGCTCCATTGGCGCGGGCGGTTGCATCGGCTCGGGATGCTGCGGGAAATCCGGCTGCGGCGCGGGGTTGGAGAAGGACGGCGCAGGCGCTTGGCCAAAACCACCACCCGACACAATCGGCAGCTGGTTAAGATAGACCGTCCCAAACTGGCTGGTAAAGGTCAGATCCTGGCCGCCCGATTGCTGCTGGCCCACACCGCCAATCATATGCTGGCCCGTGTCATACACCGTCACCTGCCCATTGAGCATCAGCGCCAGCCGCGCGCTATCGGGGAAGATCGCATAGCTCATATTATTCTGCGCGCCCGAAGACGAAGGATTGCCCAGCTCCGCCGGCCACCAGGCACCGCCCATGGTCTGAAAACTGCCGCCGCCTTGGTACTGGCCCTGGCTCGGCGCCGGGCGCTCATAAAAGCTGCCATTGTAATAAGCGCCAGAGATTTCGCTACATAGATTGCCCACCAAAGCTTGTAACCCATGATTGAACATATCGCCCACCATGATCATGCCGCCTTGCTGCCATTGGCCCATACCGCCCAGCTCGGGGATCGAGAATTGCGCCTGGCTGCCACCACCATTGGAGACAGCATCCATCATCGCCCGCACCGCATCCTGGGAAAGCCCGTAGCGAGATGAGAGATCGTTAAGAACGGAAAGTCCGTGCTGTGTCAGTTGCATGGGTCGCCTCCTGCGCCGGATACCTGCGGGAATCGCGGTATGAGGGGGCGCTAACATGGGGCTGGGGGCTTGGCTAGGGGCAGCGGGGCTTTGCCCGCGCCTGGCACAAAGCCGCCACTATGGAAAACGGTGGGGCGAGCCCGACTGGACGTAAAGGCAGCAGATGCTTAGGCTTTGGGCGAGTGTTGAGGGGTTCGCGGTGATACCAGATCCATTTTGGGAAAAGTTATTAGATCAAAACTGGGTGATTTTGGCGATTGCCCTTCCTGGGCTATTTGCGGCGTTCGTCACTCTGGCGCATTTTCGAAACAAGCCAGAAGATCGCGGCATCACCCAATGGCTGCGCGATGGCACGATGCAGCGCTATTATCGCAGCCCGCTCTCTTGGTTGCTATGGCAGTTAGATCGCTGGATGTGCCCGCCGGAATATTTGATGGCTACAAAACCGACCGAGGCAGATCCAGAAAACTGGCGCGAGGCCTGGGAAACGCAGGAAAAACGCGGGCGGATCAAACCGGGGCAAACGCTATATAAGCTTCCGACAAATCCGCGCCGCGCCTGGAATTGGCAGGCTTATGATCGCATGCTGCTTTTGGCGGTGGCCTATCCGCTGGGCATTCCCCTACTGATCTGGGTTTTCTCCGGTGAGGCACAGTTTTTGGGCGCGTTACAGATCATCCCAAAAGCCGAGCATTGGTGGCAAGGACCTTTGCTTGGCGGCGCGCTTTTGGGGCTAGCTATTTCCATTTTCCGATCATTTAGCTTAAATTGGACTTTACGGCACCATGTCAAAAATGATGACAATAAATGGTATGTACTCCTATTTAAATATATTTCACCTTTGTCTTTGAAAACATCTTTGCTGGCACTCACATTTTTATTTGCAAGTACTTTTTTAATTGTAGCCGCAGGTGGATATAGTATCGGCGTCGCATTTCCAGGCAGCCTTTCCGGCACTATCCTACTTGGCTTGTGGGTTGGACCGCAATTTTTCGGGTCGATGGGCATAATGGCGATTTTTGGCGCATTCATGTCCGCTGCTGTATCCTCAAGCCTGATCGACTTTAGGGTCGCATTTCCATTCGCATTTGCGGCCACATTCGCAATCGCACAATCAGTCAAAAGCCGTCGAGCCCCGCGCGCCGCTTATAGTCTGCTCACAATGCTTGCCTTTGGGGGTTTGGCCTATGGCGTGGCCCATCGCGATCCAGGCGCGGAGGCCGATAGCTTGCTCCTTTTCCTCGGGCTTTTGCCCTTGGTGAATGCGGTTTTTGATTATCTCTCCCTCGGCCTAACACGCCTCACCCTGCGCCACTCCCTGGTGCAAAACCGCAGTTTGCCCGCCGCAGTCCTCTGGTGGCTGGCCGATCTTTTCGGGGCGGTGATCCTGATGATTGGCCTGATCGCGGCGCTGCTTTGGTCCGTGCATGGGCTGAACCAGCTTACCCCCGACGCGCCGCTTTTGGATCTCAAACAGCTTTTCCGCGATCTTTCCTCGCCGGAGAAAGACATGCGCTGGCTCTATTTCACTATCTTCTCGACGCTCCTGCCCACCGCACTGCATGCGCTGCTCGCTTATTTCGGATTTTGGTTTCGCATTCCCGGCAATGGCTGGCTGCGCGAAACTTTGGCCCGCTGGTCCCAGACGCCTTACCATTTCAACGATAAGGTCGTCGGCGTGGCGATTGGCATGGGGCTTTACCTGTCTTTCATCGCCGCAACCCTGGTTTTGCCCTATGCCCTACTCCTGCCCCATGCGGAAAACGGCCATGGCATTGTGCTAGATTGGGTCATCACTAGGGCCGAGCTTTATGCAGACAATCACGGGATGCTTGGGGAGCTGGACTAAAGCCTTTCGCCCCCCTCACCGCAGCCGCTGCAAAAGTGAGAGGCTGGGATAGCCGTCGGGGGTGAGGCCGCGGGCGGCTTGGTATTTGCGGATGGCGTCGATTGTGTTGGGGCCGATGCGGCCATCTACGCCTTGGGTCGAATAGCCCGCCGCTGTCAGCCGCGCCTGAAGCTCTTTGCGCTCCGAGGTTTTCAGCCCGCGTTCATCATTGGGCCAGGCGGCGCGAAAGCCGCCCGCGCCGCGCATCCGGTCGCTCAGATGCCCCACGGCAATCACATAGCTATCAGCGGCGTTATAGCGTTCGATCACATTGAAATTGCTGGAAATCATCAGGGCAGGCCCGCCTGCGCCGCCGGGCACCAGGATCGAGCTTTGCCCCAGATCCGGCAGCGTATTCGCCCCGATCCGCCGCACGCCGAGCTTAGCCCATTGCCGCGCCGAGCGCTTCACCCCATGGCCGGTCAGCGCATAGTCAAAGCCGGGCGGCAGAGCGACCTCCACCCCCCAAGGCAGCCCCTTGCGCCAGCCATGCCGCGCCAGATAAGCGGCTGTGGAGGCCAGCGCATCCGTGGGGTCATTCGACCAAATATCCCGGCGGCCATCGCCGGTGAAATCCACCGCGTAGTCAAGATAGCTGCTGGGCATGAATTGCGTATGGCCCATCGCCCCCGCCCAAGAGCCGGTCATGGCACGCGGGCTCACATCCCCGGCTTGCAAGATCTTCAACGCGGCGATCAGCTGCTCTTCAAAGAAAGCGCCGCGCCGCCCATCATAGGCCAAAGTCGCCAGCGAGCGGATCACATCGCTATTGCCGCGAAACCCGCCATAGGCGCTTTCGAGCCCCCAAATTGCCGCGACGACCTCTTTCTCCACCCCATAGCGCGCCTCGATCTTGGCGAAGGTCTGGGGATATTGCGCCAGGGCCGCGCGGCCGGAATTGATGCGATTGGCGGAAACGGCTGTTTCCAGATACTGGCCCATGGTTTTGGAGAATTCCGACTGGTGCCGGTCCAGCCGGATCACTTCGGCATCATAGCGCACACCGGCGAAGGCGCGCTCAAATATGCTGGCGCGAATGCCTTCGGACCGGGCGCGGCGTTTGAAATCCTCCACCCAGTCCTCAAAACCCGACTGGGTGACGGAGGCTTGGATCAAACGCTCTTCCCCTGTCATTGGTCGCGCCAAGGGACGGGGTGAGCTGGGCAGGAATTGCGCGATTTGCGGGCGCGGAATGGGCTGATGCGGGCCGGCCTGTAACGGACTGACAGAGAGGCAAAGCGCGAAAATAGCGAAAACAGTGCGGATCCGCATGGGCGGTCTCCTATGCTCGTTATTGTGGTTAAGCGTGAGCCTACCGCAACCGAATGTGTTCGCATAGGGTTAACCCTGCCAGAATGTCGCAATAATCGATCACATTTCGCGCCGCCCTTAGCGACGCGTCCGACTGACCTTGCGGGGCGATTTCGGCTTGGCGCGGAAGGCCTTGCCCGCAACCCGGCCCTTGCCCTTTCCTTTGCCCTTACCGAATTTGCCGCGCGCGGGCTGAGGGCCACGTTTAAGCGCCTCGCCCTCGACCTCTAACAGCTCTAGCGCCACACCGCCGGTGAGCGGCTCTGCTTCGGCCATGCGCACCAAGACCCGCTGGCCGAGGCTGAGCACCCGGCCAGTATCGGACCCCATAAGCGTCTGCGCCACCGGGTCGAAATGGAAATACTCCGCCCCAAGCGAACGCACCGGCACAAGCCCATCAGCGCCCGTTTCATCAAGCCGCACAAAGAGGCCAAATTTCGCAACCCCGGCAATGCGCCCGCCCATCTCAGCGCCGAGACGCTCGGAGAGAAAGGCCGCGAGATAGCGATCCGTGGTGTCACGCTCAGCCGCCATAGAGCGGCGCTCCGTATCCGAGATATGCTTGGCGGTTTTGTCGAGCTCGTCTTCATCTTCGGGCCGCATCCCGTCATCGCCCCAGCCATGGGCGGCGATCAGCGCGCGATGCACGATCAAATCCGCATAGCGCCGGATAGGCGAGGTGAAATGCGCGTAATGGCGAAGCGCCAGCCCGAAATGCCCGTAATTATCAGGCGTGTAATAGGCCTGGGTCATCGAGCGTAGAGTGGTCAGGTTGATCAGCTCGGCTTGATCCGTTCCGGCGGCTTGCTCCAATAGGCGATTGAGGTGATGGGTTTTCAGCACCTGCCCCTTAGCCAGCACCAGCCCCGAGGCTTGGGCCGTTTCGCGCAGCGCCTCTAGCTTATCGGCATCGGGTTCTTCATGAACCCGGAAAAGCAGCGGGCGGCGATGCGCCGACAAGGTTTCGGCAGCACAAACATTGGCCAAGACCATAAATTCTTCGATCAGGCGATGAGCATCGAACCGCTCGCGGAAGGCCACCGAGCTGACTTTGCCTTCATCACTCAAACGAATGCTGCGTTCGGGCAGATCAAGCTCTAGCGGTTGCCGCCGAGAACGGGCGAGTTTGAGCGCTTCATAAGCGGCGTAAAGCGGCTTGAGCACGGGCTCTAGCAGAGTTTCGGCCTTCCCTTCGCCCCGGCCTTCGATGGCGGCTTGGGCTTGCTCATAGGTCAGGGACGCCGCCGAACGCATCATGCCACGGGTGAATTTATGGCTCAGCTTAGTGCCATCCGCCGACAACACCATGCGCACCGCCATACAAGGGCGCGGCACAGCCTCATGCAGCGAACAAAGATCGCCCGACAGACGATCTGGCAGCATCGGCACGACGCGGTCGGGGAAATAGGTGGAGTTGCCCCGCAGCTTGGCCTCGCGGTCGAGCGCGGAGCCGGGGAGCACATAAGCGGCCACATCGGCAATCGCCACCCAAAGCACATGGCCGCCGGGATTGTTTGGATCCTCATCCGCATGGGCATATACCGCATCATCATGATCGCGCGCATCTGCCGGGTCGATGGTGACCAGCGGCAGATCCCGCAGATCTTCGCGCTTGCCCAAAGCCATGGGTTTTTGCGCGTCAGCTTCGGCCATGACCTTATCGGGGAAGGCGTCGGGAATGCCATGTTGATGAATAGCGATCAGGGACACAGCTTTCGGCGCGGATGGATCGCCCAAGCGCGAGATGACCCGCGCCACAGGTAGGCCCATGCGCACGCGCGGCCCGGCCTGCTCGGCCTCCACCAGCTCGCCATCTTTGGCACCGTGCATCGCACCTGGCGCGACGCTCCATTCCTTATCCGCCTTTTTATCAATCGGCACGATCCGCCCGCCTTCCGCACCTTTGCGGAAGATGCCCAAAATGCGGCGGGGATTGGTGCCGATACGGCGGATCAGGCGGGCCTCATAATGATGGTCTTCCTCACCCACATGCTGCAGGCGGGCCAAGATGCGGTCGCCCTCGCCCAAGGCAGGATCCGCCTCGCGCAGCATCATCAATATCTTGGGCTCGGCACCTTCCCCATGCCATTCCAGCGGCCGCGCAAACAAATCGCCTTGGTCATTAGGTGCCAGAACTTGCAGCACCGAGACCGGCGGCAAACGCTCTGGATCCGCATAGCTGCGGCGGCGCTTTTCCAGATGGCCCTCGGCCTCTAGCTCGCGCAAAACAGATTTCAGATCGATCCGCGCCGCACCTTTGATGCCAAAAGCTTTAGCGATGTCGCGTTTCGAAGTTTGGGAGGGATGGTCAGAGATCCATGCCAGGATCTTTTCCTTCGTGGGAATACGAGTCATAAAGCGCCTGTATCACGCCGCGCGGGGCAGGTCACGCGAAAGCGATCATGCCCCAAGGGATGGGTGGGATTACTTGGGCGCTTGGCAAGAGTAGAAATGCAGTTTGGCTGGCAGCGCCACCCCATCGGGGCGGGAATAACGCTGAAAATGCCTGTGAACTCGGTCAAGAATAACACGAAGATCATTGGCAGTGCCATTATGCTCCCGCATAACTCGCGGGATCGGGCCGATATAGGGCAATGTCTGCATCACCGGGTCTAACCCGCCGGGATGGCGCAATAGGATATCCTCCGTCACAACCTGCGGGTTTTGGAGCCCGGCCTGGGTCAAAATATCCAGCACCCGCGCGGTATCCGCGAAAGCCTGCGGTCCGGGGCCGGTGCCATCGGGGCCCAAATCTGGCGCACCCAAATGCGCAGCGGCGATCTCATATGTGTCGCGGAACCAAGGATTATGGGCGGTCCCGGCCCAGGCAGCAAAAACCATCCGACCGCCGGGACGCAGAGCTTTGGCAATAGTGGCAAAGGCAGCAACCGGGTCGGCAAAGAACATCACCCCAAAACGGGAAATGGCCAGATCGAAGCTATGCGGTGGCAATTCCGCGTCTTGGGCGTCGTGATGCATAAAGCGCAGCTGGGAAAGGCCCGCCTGACGCCCGCGCTCTTCGGCACAGGCCAAAAGCACATCCGAGATATCAACCCCAGTGACCTCCCCCTCTGGCCCGACTTGGCGCGCCAAATCCAGAGCCGAACCACCCGCGCCGCAGCCGATATCGAGCCCCACCTCGCCAAGCTGGGCGGCCGCAAGTTCCAAAAGACGATCCGTCACTGATTGGTGCAGCGCGTCTAGATCTGGTTGAAAGCGCACCCAATTCTTGCCGGGGTCACTATTCCAGAACTCGGCTTGGGCGTCATTGGCATGGGTCATGGGCGGCGGGCTTTCCTGGCGTATCTGCCCCAGATGTAGCGCCAGCCCCCAAAAGCAACAAGCGCCGCATAGGGTGCCCCCAAGCGGCGCCTGCTGAGATGACTTCAAAGCTGCCAAAGAGGCGCCGGATCAGGTCCGGCGCAGCAACCGCAGAGCGGCCAAGGGCGCCGCCAAAAGCAAGATGCTGGCTGGTAGCGGCGTTTGAGCCAAAGGCGCTCCGAGAGGCGCACTGAGAGGAGAAGAAAAGGCCGTTACCGAGGCCGCGCTTGTGAAGAGGGGCAGGTAATAGGGGAAGGGCTCGATCAACAGCTGGCCATTCGCGATGATCCCGGTCACGCCCATCACGCCCAGCCCGGTTGCATCATTCACCGTATCAGTTAGCACACCGCCGATCTCAAAGAAGAAAGCGACACTACCGCCGAAAACCGCGATAAAATCGGCTTGGGTCATTTCCTGGGACAAAAGCGGCTTTGTGGTGTCTGGAGTGCCCAAGATCACATCAGATAGGCTGGAAATCTGCGGGGTTTCTTCCAGGAAATAATCATCCAAATAGACCCCAACCACCGAAGAAACGGTCACGCCATCCCCATCGGGATTAACCGTGCCTTCATATTCTAAGCCAATGGTCGTGAATGGCAAATTCCACGCGGCGATATTTTCATCGCTATATGTGTGGGAGATGAAATAGGTTGGATTTACAACCGCAGCATTGCCAATCGTGGCAAGCATAAGAAATCCAAACAGGTAAACGGCAAGACGACGTAGCATTGAACGGGCTCATAATGGTTTGCGGCAAAAACTAAATGCCGGAGGGACAGAAGACTCGAACTCTCACACCAATCGGCAAAATGTGACTGCATCACACTGCCTGCACCGGCGGCTCTGGCCTTCTGCCTGAACCCTGGTTGTTGCCCTGGATAAACTAAATTCATCACAAAAGCAAATTGGTTAAAGCAAACTAACCCAGCAATTTAAGGTCTTCGGCCGTATCGACATCGCTTAACATCTCAATTTCAGCGATTTTATGCCGATCCATAGTCGCTATCGTATCAGCGCGGGCAAATTCGCTGGACCAACGCACCCCCGCAAAGAGCCCCGGCGGAATCGGCAAACGCCGCGCCAGACCGATCAGCCAATAGCCGCCATCCGGGGCCGGCCCGATCACGGCGTCATTCCGCCCAAGCTCGGCAAAGGCTTTTGCAATATGGGCGCGGGTAATACCGGGAATATCAGCGCCAATCACCACCACAGGGCCGGGCGGCATTAAGCGCAAGGCGCGGCCCATGCGGTCCCCCAGATCGCCGCTTCCCTGGGGCCAGCGCGGCAGATCTTCGGGCCAAATGCGGCTGCTCAGCCCCTCAAGATCCGGCGCGACAGCCAAAACCAGCTGCCAACGCGGATCGCGCAGCCGCCGCAATAGCCGGGCGCATTGATGACGAAACCACCAAGCCGACACCGTATAGCCCAAATCGCGGCCAAGCCGGGTCTTCACCCGACCGGGGCGAGGCTCTTTGACCATCACCACAAGGCGGGCGCGATAATTAGCGGAGCGATAGGTCATAGCGGATCGAGGCGGATCAGAGCAATTCAGGGCGGATCAAGCGAAATAGCTTTCTAGGATCCGGCGATAGATGGCTTTTAGTTGCGGTATCTGATCGACCTCCACGCGCTCATCCACCTGATGCATTGACCGGCCCACTAGGCCAAATTCCACCACCGGGCAGTGATTTTTGACAAAGCGCGCATCGGAGGTGCCGCCAGATGTGGACAGAACCGGGGTTAGCCCGGTCTCGGCCTCCACCGCTTGCGCCACCAGATCGGAGAGCGGCCCCGGCGGGGTGACAAAGCTTTCGCCCGAAACGGAGATGGTCATATCAAACTCGATCCCGGTTTCTTGCGCGATCTTGCCCATTTCCTCGCCCAGCCAGCCGGTCAAGCTGGTGGAACTATGGCTGTCATTGAAACGGATATTTACCGTCGCGCGACAAGCCGCCGGGATCACATTATTTGCCGGATTGCCCGTATCAAAAGTGGTTACCGCTAGGGTTGAGGCGTCGAAATGGTCTGTGCCCTGATCCAGCGGCGTGGAAGACAGCCGGTCAATCAGCTTTGCCATGGCGGGAACCGGGTTCGCCGCGCGATGGGGATAGGCCACATGACCCTGCACCCCTGTGGCGGTGAAAAAGGCGGTCATCGAGCCGCGCCGGCCGATTTTCATCATCTCGCCCATTGTGTCGGGACAGGTCGGCTCCCCTACAAGGCAGACTGACATGGCCTCGCCCTGTTCCGCCATCCAATCCAGCAAAGCGGTGGTGCCATCATGGGCGTCGCCTTCTTCATCGCCGGTAATGGCCAGGATCACAGCACCATCAGGCGGGGTCTGGCGCACAAAATCCACCGCAGCAGCAACAAAAGCCGCAACGCCAGATTTCATATCCACCGCGCCGCGCCCCATCATAAATCCATCGCGTAGCTCTGCCCCGAAAGGATCGGCGGTCCAGGCCTCGGGATCGCCCAAAGGCACCACATCCGTGTGACCATTGAAGCCAAAGCTCTTGGCCGCGCCTTTCGCTCCCCAGCGGGCATAGAGATTGGCAATCCCCCCGCGATCCACACGGCTACAGTCAAAACCCGCCGCGCTAAGTTCGGCCTCCAAGAGCTGCAAAGCACCGCCTTCCTCTGGCGTGATAGAGGGGCAGCGGATCAAACGCGCGGTTAAATCAACGGGATCAAGCGGGGCGATGGAATCGGTCACGGCGGCGGTCTCCTTTGCGCTGCCCCTATCCTATGGCTAGACCATCTGCAAATGCCCCAGGGGCTTCCCCGACTGCGACCCCGGCCTGGACCGGATCACAATACCGCCACTGCTGGGCGGCTAGTCCTTGTCGTAGAAAGGCTCCATCTGCGCGACGATGACCGCATTTTCCGCAAGCGCCCGCTCCATGAGCTCGCGTTCTTGCGGATCGATCACCGTACCGCTGGCCTCTTGCTCGGCCAGACTGCCATAGCCTGTCACATCAAGCGGCGCCAAATCCGCCTGCTTCAACACGGCCACGGTTTCGCGCACCGCCTCGGCCTCGTCCACGCCAGACGCATAGCATAAAAGCCCCGCCCCGCTTGCGCCTTTGGGCAGGCCGTCATCCTCTTTGCGGCCCACTTGCACGAGCAGCGTATAAACTTGTTGTTTCGAGCCAGGTTTTGCCATGGGCCGCGCCTAAGCCAGAGGCGTCAGAGGGTCAAGAGGCCGAAGCCCGCCCCACGCCTAATAACACTGCACCCCCTGCCCGATCACGCCGCCGCAAACGCAAGGCGCCCCTGGCACCGACGCGCCCATAACCATCGGACACCATTTATTGCCGTAATAATCGCAGCAATACATTTGCGGCTGAAATGCGGTCGGATTGGGGGCCATCTGCGTTTGCGAACAATCGTAAAGATCCGTGCCGTAAGGGCAAAGATCCGGCACATCGCAGGTGCCGTCATTTTCATAGTCGCAATAAAGCCCCGTTTGCTGGCTTGCCCCAGGCGCGCAATCGGCCAAATCCGTGCCCGCCGGACATAGCCCCGGCACATCACAAGTACCGTCATTCTCATAGGGGCAATAGGCGGTGGCCGTATCCGTCGCCGCCCGGCAATCATTCAGATCCGTGCCTTCGGGACATAGCCCCGGCGCGTCGCAAGTGCCGTCATTCTCAAAGGGGCAGTACTCTTGGCGCTCCACATCCGACGGGTCCCAAAGCGACGCCTTCTCGCGCGGCGCCTGGCAATCGGTCAGATCCGTACCTTCGGGGCAAAGATCCGGGACATCGCATTGGCCGTCATTTTCATAATCACAAACCAGCGGCGCAGTATCGGGATTTGCGGCAGCTTGGCGGCGCTCCTCGACCACACGTTGGCGGGTGGCGCGATACGCCTCTAGAAATTGCGGTGTCAGCTCTTTCACGCAGTCGCGATAGCCCGCATTATCCTGGGCCTGATGTTCCCGCAGCACTTGCTGAATGCCGTCCCATTCCGCCTCGGAAAACTCCACCGATTTCTTCGAACCCGGCAGATTCAGCTTGGTCGATTTCCCGCCTTCGGATTTCGAGCCGGACACGGAACTGCCCCGACACATATCCGACACCAGCCGCGATACATCAGCGATGCTTTCTTGCCCAAAGGCGAGGCCCGGCAGGACAAGGCAGAGAAGAAGGCAGAGCCAGCGCATTAGTTCATTTTGGCCAGAAATTGTGGCGTCAACGCGGTGACACAGGCCCGGCGGCCGTCATTTTCGGCGAGCTGATCGGGTTTGGTCACTTGCTGGACCCCGTCCCATTCCTCTTCGGTCAAAGTGACCTCGCCCGCCAATCCGACCGATCCGATGAGTTTGACCTTCACCTCGCCATTAGCCTGACCCGCCACTTCCAGCCGCGAGGCGCTGCCGCTCTCGGAGGAGCCCATAGAGCAGAGCTCTTTAACCGCGGTCACGACAGCGGAAAAATCTTGGGCGGCGGCCATTTGGGGCAGACACAAAGCGGCGGTGAGGATGACAAAGCGCATGGCGGTCTCCGATGGAAATGCTTTCCCTAGTGGTAACAGCAGCCTTCCCCCTTCGCCAAGCATGGAGATTAAGAATTTTCACCGGGCGGCGGATATGCCTTTGTGGGCGCTGCCGCAAAACTCGTTCATCTTTTCTCGGCTTCATCGACAAGAATTATGAAGGGCCACAAATGACCAAGGGCGTCGTGCTACACGCCGATGCGACCGGAAAGGATTTTTGGATTGTGACTGCACCCTATGCCGAGCTCCCCGCGATCAGCGTAGGTCCAGCTCAAAAAGAAAAAACCCAATGCATTCACATTGGGGTTTTGACCACTGAAATCGAGGCGCTTTAGATGCTGCGAGGTCTGCGAACAGCGCGGACAATGGCGATAAGAGCACATGCGCCGATAACGCCAGCGATCAAGCCAGGCAAAACGCCCAGAGCCGCATAGCCAAACAACGCGCCCGCAACGATGTTAAACACAACAGCGCCCACAATGCCGAGGATGATATTGAGCAGAAGGCCCATATCTGCCTTCATGATTTTCTCTGCGATCCAGCCCGCAAGCGCGCCGATGATGATCGAGCCGATAATTCCGAGTCCAGCCATGTTGCCTCTCCCTTGGTGACACTGACTGGTTAACGCTTTCCCCGCCACTTCGTTCCCGGCGGCGGGAAAAGCATGTCTTTTGCAAAAGCGATCTTAGTCGCGCAGCAGCTCGTTGATCGAGGTTTTGGAGCGGGTTTGCGCATCCACACGCTTCACGATCACGGCGCAGTAAAGATGTACGCCATTCTTGGATGGCATGGATCCTGCAACCACAACCGAGCCCGCCGGAACTTCGCCATACATGACGTCGCCGGTTTCGCGGTCAACGATCTTGGTCGACTGGCCGATGAACACGCCCATCCCCAGAACAGAGCCTTCGCGGACAATCACGCCTTCGACCACTTCAGACCGAGCGCCGATAAAGCAATTATCTTCGATGATCGTCGGATTGGCCTGCATCGGCTCTAGCACGCCGCCGATGCCAACACCGCCGGACAGATGCACATTCTTGCCGATCTGGGCGCAGCTGCCCACAGTGGCCCAG
Source organism: Mangrovicoccus sp. (assembly GCA_049603835.1). Classification (GTDB taxonomy): domain Bacteria; phylum Pseudomonadota; class Alphaproteobacteria; order Rhodobacterales; family Rhodobacteraceae; genus Mangrovicoccus. Next base: position 88,625 of record JBMYSZ010000010.1, on the reverse strand, counting down.
GTGTCAACCATAGTGCCTTCATCCACATAGGCGCCGAGATTGACGAAAGACGGCATCAGCACCACGCCCGGCGCGATAAAGGCCGATTTGCGCACAACGCAATTCGGCACCGCGCGGAAGCCCGCCTCTTTCCAGTCCTTCTTTTTCCATTCGACGAATTTGCTGTCGACCTTGTCCCACCAAGTGCCGCCCTGCGGGCCACCCGACTGCTTTTCCATATCCTTCAAGCGGAAGCCAAGCAGAACGGCTTTCTTCGCCCATTGGTTCACATGCCAATTCCCATCGCGGGGCTCGGCGACGCGCAGCTTGCCGCTGTCAAGCGCCTCTAGAGTTTCTTCGATAGCCTCGCGAGTCTCGCCTTTTGTATTCGGCGTGATTGTATCGCGGGCATCCCACGCGGCTTCGATGGCGGTTTCGAGTGCAGTCTGTGACATGGAGCCCCCTGATGCGGTTTTGCGCTGGTCCTAATTGGACATGGCGTATAGGCCTAGCGGTCGGAGGGTTCAACGCCATGGCGTCACCGCGCGACACAGACAAAAGAGTACATCCCCTGCCAGACGCCCGCGAGGACGTCCGCCGCATTCAGCATACGCGCGATACACCGCAGACCCGGTCCCCGACTTATCGTCTGGCTTTCGCCGATAATGATTTCCTCTGCCGCGAAGAGCTGCGCCCGGTGCGGCTGCAGCTAGAGCTTTTGAAACCGCAGCTGGAAATGGATGCGCGCGGGATCGAAAGCACCGTGGTGATGTTTGGCGGCGCACGAATCCCCGCCCCAGGACAGTCAGACCCCAATAAACCCAAAGCCTTAGGCGATCTGTCCCATTTCTATGAAGAGGCCCGCAAATTCGCCCGACTGGTGACCGAAGCCAGCGCCAGCACCGGCTTTCGCCAGAATGTGATCGTCACAGGCGGCGGCCCCGGCGTGATGGAGGCCGGGAATATGGGCGCAACCGAGGCGGACGGCCCCTCGATGGGCCTGAATATCGTGCTGCCCCATGAAAGCGCGCCGAACCCTTATGTGACGCCGGATCTGAGCTTCAACTTCCATTACTTCGCCATTCGAAAAATGCATTTTTTGATGCGCGCGCGGGTGATTACTGTCTTTCCAGGCGGGTTTGGCACTTTGGATGAGCTTTTCGAAGCGCTGACTCTGATTCAAACCAAACGCATGGCGCCTGTGCCGATCCTGCTTTTCGGGCGTGCATTCTGGGATGGCATCATAAATTGGCAAGCGCTGAAAGATGCCGGGACCATCGGTGACGCGGATCTAGAGCTTTTCCATTTTGTGGAAACCGCCGAAGAGGCCTTTGCGCATATCCCGCCTCTGGAAGAGACTTAGCGGACTCACATTTTTGTCAGCGCTCTCAAATGTATAAACTTGATTCATAGTTTAACTGCTATGCCCCTGCTTCATCGCCCACCAGCCTTTGGAGCCCTATGAAACGCATTATTTATTCCAGCAGCGCCCTTATTGATGAGACCTCTCCGCAGGCCTTAGACATCCTGCGCGCGGCTTTGCAGTTCAACCAAGCCCATCACATCACGGGCTGCTTGCATCGTGAAAACTGGAATTTTTATCAATGCCTTGAAGGCCCGGTGAACACCGTAAATAATTTGATGGAAAAGATCCGCCAGGACAAACGCCATTGTGCGGTCCAAATCCTCGAAGAAACAGCGATATCGAAACGTAGCTTCAAAGATTGGCAGATCAGCTATTTCAGCAATCATAGGTTTTCCTTGGCGAATTGGCGCCAAATCCACAAAATCGATAGCTCCGCCGCGTTGACGGCCCAGGATATTGCTGGGTTTTTGCTCGAAATTGCCAGTTACAAACGCCAAATGCTGGATCAACTGCCCGCGCATCCCGTGACACTGGCCGAGCCCTCGACAAGCACTGCGCAGGAGCGGACCCAAATTTCTGCGGTTTGGCCGATGCCGTTTGGAACAGCACTGAAGGGCAGTCCCACGCTTTCTTGATGTTACCTTGTAACAGGCTGCGTCCAAATGCAGCGCCCCGAAGTCTATCGGCTTTTCTTGGCTGAATGGATGGAACTGACAGTGAAATCCCGCATCTCTGTGGTGGGATTTTCTCGGGGCGCGACTATTGCGGTAATTTCACATCCAAGACGGTCCGGAACTATCACCATAGAGCATTGAAATAAAAAGATTAATCCAACCCGCACATATTTATAAATTCGCACCTCCAAATTCACGGACTGTTTGCGGATAATTTCGCAAACCCGCACAAATCGTTCAATATAGCAATGAAATCATCCCATTGTTGATTGGCCTGTGGCAGGATGTCGAGGTGCAAATATCCAAAAGCGTCGCCTAAATGATTGCAAAGGCAGACGGAGTAATTTCGCCGGCTGAACTATAAGCGGTCAGAAGGCCGCGCGCTTCAATGGGTTGGGTTCCACTACCGCGGTACAAATGGAAGATTTGATTCCTGCCTGGGTCGACGACAAATTGACCCCGGTCGAAAAATTAGAGGTCCATCGTCGTGGGCTCAAGCATAAGGCCGTATCGGTCTTTGTCATGGATGGCCAGAATGTGCTGATCCAGCGGCGGTCTATGTCCAAATATCATACGCCAGGCCTGTGGGCGAATACAGTCTGCACCCATCCGCAATGGGAGGAAAAATCCAGCGACTGCGCGGTGCGGCGTTTGCAAGAAGAGCTGGGCATCACCGGGCTTTACCCCGCCCATCGCGATACGGTGGAATATCGCGCCGATGTGGGCAATGGGCTGGTCGAACATGAAGTCGTAGATATCTACCTCGCCCATGCGAATAAACGCCTACCAGTTCAAATAAATCCTGACGAAGTCATGCAGGTGGAATGGATCGGCATTTATGATCTCGCCGCCGAAGTGGCCCGTCGCCCGGCACGATTTACGCCTTGGCTGCGAATTTATATGGAATTCCACAAGGATCGGATTTTCGGGTCTTTGGCAAAAGTGTAAGCTCAGCCCAAGAATTTCCTATGTGTCGGAGCCTTTATGCCCCCTGCCCCAGTTTCTTCGAAGGCTGACTTTCACTTAGCAGGCGAAATCAAACCTCTCACCTCTTTACGATTTATCGCGGCAAGCTTTGTTCTGCTGCATCATTTGCAGGGCGTGCTTTTCATTCCCAAAGGCAGTTTCGACGGGTTTCAGCTGGGCAATGCTGTGTCGTTTTTTTTCGTTCTGTCGGGCTTTATTCTGACTTGTAGCTATCAATCGCGCATCGCCTCGATCAGATATCGCGACTTTCTGCTAGTCCGCTTCGCTCGAATTTGGCCTGCCCATATTGCTGTTCTTTTATTATGCGTCTTTTGGCTGGTGCCTGCGGGTTTTGAGAAGCAAATGGCCAAGCTATCAACGATAGAGCTGGGCCAAATCATCTTTCTATTGCAATCTTGGACCCCGGATCGCGCCGTGTTTTGGGGGTTAAATGCACCCGCCTGGACCATATCGGTAGAGCTATTTTTCTATGCCTGTTTCCCGCTGCTGATTTTGGGATTGCGCAATTATCGATGGAAAACCTTAATTGGAATGGCGCTGATATTGATCGCTTATTTCTGGGCCGTTGATAGTTTCGCCAGCTTTCCCGACCCGTTCACCTCTTTTGGCTATGGCGAAGCTATGCCTCTGATCCGTTTGCCGGAATTTATGCTGGGCATCTTGCTGGGGCAGAGTTTGCTCAACAGTCCTCGATTGCAGGAATGGGCCGCCACCCCCTCTAAAACTTTGTGGACGATCATTGAAATTGGCGTTTTGGCCGCGATGATTTGGGCGAACGCCTATGGCCTGAAAGTCGGTGCGCAGATTAAAGGCATGCTTGGCGAGGTCACAGGCATTTGGGCCGCCGCCATTTTCCCTAGCCCGTTTTACGCCCTAGCCATCGCGGTATTTTTCCTGAGCCGGGGCTATTTGGCCAATTTTCTAAGCCTTCGCATTTTCGTCTGGCTAGGGACCATCAGCTTCGCCGAATATCTGATACATCAGCCGATGATTTATTTTTGGCGCCGCGAGATGGACAAATTTATGCCTAATGAGGCCGTGTCGATTGTGGGCTTTGCAGGCTTGGTGATTATCACCTCTGCCGCAATTTATTACCTGGTGGAAAAGCCAGGTCTATCGGCCGCCAAAACCTGGGTGAAAAGGCGCAGTCACAAAACCACGCCAGCGGAATAACTATTCCGCAGCCGGCCGCATTGGCCGAGCCTTTTTCGCCTTTTCGCTGGCTGATTTCAGCTGACCGCAAGCGGCCATAATATCTTCGCCGCGCGGGGTGCGGATGGGGGAGGAATAACCAGCCTTATAAACGATATCGGCGAAACGCTCGATCCGGTCCCAATCCGACCGCTCATAAGGCGTGCCAGGCCATTCATTGAAGGGGATCAGATTAATTTTCGCCGGAATGCCTTTGATCAGCTTGATCAGCCGGCGCGCATCTTCGTCGCTGTCATTGACGCCTTTCAGCATCACATATTCAAAGGTAATTCGTTCGGAATTTGACAGTTTAGGATAGGCGCGCAGCGCGTCCAGCAGCTCGGCAATCGGCCATTTCTTATTGATCGGCACCAGCTTGTCGCGCACCTCATCAGTGGTGGCGTGGAAACTGACCGCCAGCATACAGCCGATTTCTTCGGCGGTGCGGGCAATCTCTGGCACAACACCGCTGGTCGATAGCGTGATCCGGCGGCGCGACAGGGAAATGCCCTCGCCATCCATCGCGATCTTCATGGCGTCGCGCACCGCGTCGAAATTATACAGCGGCTCGCCCATGCCCATCAGCACGATATTGGACAGCAAGCGCTGCTCATTCTTTGGCGCACCCGGTTCGGGCCATTCGCCTAAATCATCGCGCGCAAGCATAATCTGGCCAACAATTTCGCCCGCAGTCAGATTGCGCACCAAGCGCTGCGTGCCCGTATGGCAAAAAGAACAAGTCAGCGTGCAGCCCACTTGCGAGGAAATACACAAAGTCCCGCGATCGGTTTCGGGGATATAGACGGTTTCCACCTCATGCCCGCCGGCGATACGCACCAGATATTTCCGCGTCCCATCCGCCGAGACATGTTTTTGCACAACTTCCGGCAGCTCAATCACGAAATGCTCGTCCAGCTGGGCCCGATAGGTTTTCGCCAGATTGGTCATATCATCGAATGACCGAACGCCACGCTCGTAAAGCCAAGCCCAGATCTGGTTCACCCGCATGCGCAGCTGCTTTTCCGGCGTGCCCATCGCCGCCAAAACATCGCGCAGCACGTCACGGGTCAGACCAATCAGATTGATCTTTCCATCCTCTCGCGGAGGCAGATTGCGCGGCAATGTCAGAACGTCTTGGGTAATCGGGGCAGTCATAAGCGGACCTTTCTCGGGGATAGGCCTATGTATAGACAGTTTGTCGCTATGAAAAGCCCTAAGGCGCCCAGCAATTTTACCGGCTATATTTACGGGGCGCAGCGGCGTTCAGCGTCCTCATAGGCGGCGGTGAAGCCGATCAGAGAAAATGTGTCTTTGGTCGTGGTGCTGGAACGCTTGGACAAACCGGTCAGAACCGCAGATGCGCCGCGTTTCATGGCGCTGGCGATTTTGCGATCATCCTCGGGGGAGGCCGCCCAAGCGGTAGTGCCTTCGGTAAAGAGCTCGAACCGGTCGGTGCCGATTTCCAAGGTTACGGTCGAATTATCGGCGAATTCATAACCGCCAACGAAAGAAACCTCACCCATTCCGCCATCGCCATCCCGGCTACCTTCGCCGACACCCGGCCAGAAGGATACGAAAAGATAGATATCCCCGCGATTTACCGCCACAACACGGCCAGAGCGCGTATTCACGGTTTCTTTCGGCGGCGAGACGACCCAGCATTGTTTAGGGTCTTCTTCGACGAAAATCACCCAGTCGGATTTCGACCCCACGGGATTTGTAGCATCCTGGGCCATCACCCAAGTTGTGCTTGCCAGCACTGCCCCAAAAAACAGAACACCCGTTCGTGTCATGACGGTCTCCAACTGCTTCGACTGGTTTGGCCACTCTCTTATCTATGGTCGGAGGGCGCAAAAAACATACCTAGAACGACTCTACCTTAACCACGCGCTTGATGCAAAACTCGGTTGTCAAAAGCGAGACTGCGCGAATTTTACAACAGGGATTGTGGCTGGATGAACTCATCCTTTGTGTAGCCTTGTAAATAAAGCAGCGCGGTCAGATCCCCGAAAGAGATTCGCAGATCGCATTGCGCGGCGACTGACGGTTTTGCATGTAGCGCAACCCCCATGCCCGCGACGCCCAGCATACCCAGATCATTGGCACCATCGCCAACTGCCAAAACATCTGCCGCCGAGATCCCAAGCTGAGCCGTCAGGGACTCTAGCGCTTCGACCTTTGCTGCCTTGCCCAAAATTGGCATTCCCACCGCGCCAGTCAGCGTGCCATTTTCCTCAAGCAGGCTGTTGGCCTGATTCGTATCAAAGCCAAGCGCCGCTGCGACACGGCTGGTAAACGCCGTGAAGCCCCCGGACACCAGCGCCGCATGAGCACCATTGCCGCGCATGGTCGCCACTAATTCCGCGCCACCCGGAGTGAATTGGATGCGCTCTTTATACACCCGATCAATGACTGAGACCGGCAGGCCAGAGAGCAGGCCGACCCGCTCGATCAAGGCCTCTTCGAAATTCAGCTCGCCATTCATCGCCCGCGCCGTGATGTCAGAAACGCGCTCGCCGATTCCGGCCTCGACCGCCAGCTCGTCGATACATTCTTGCTGGATCATGGTGCTATCCATATCCGCCAGAAGCAGTTTCTTGCGCCGGGAATTATTGATCTGCACCGCTAAATCGATCCGCTTTGCTTGCAGCTCGCGCCAGACAGCCCATTGATCTGCAGGCATAATTCCGGTGCGAAACTCGGCAGCTTCGCCCTCGGCCAGCCAGCGAACTTCGCGGCCTTGCCAGGCCTGAACAAGGGCATCGACATCTTGCTGGGTCAGGCAAGGCTCGGACGGGTCAGTCAATAGAGTGACGACATACATGGGCGGTCTCACGCGGAATTTCGAACGATGGGGGGTAGACCATGCAATGGCGCGAGAGGCAAGCATAGCAGGTTGCCCTAAGGTGAGAGATCGCAGAACCAACCTCTGCGCGCGGCGTCTCGACTGTCGCAAATAGACAAGCCGCCTGCGACGAAAGAAGCAGCCCGGCCCGAAAATACAGGGCTTGCCTCAAAACTTCATGTCGCATAAACGCGGCGGTGGGACACGCTGCCCCAACGCAGTGCGCTTATCTGGAAGGATACCATCAATGGCTACCCCCGCCCCGGCCACGCGGCCGGCAAATCCGCGTTTTTCGTCTGGCCCTTGCGCCAAGCCGCCTAGCTTTACCCTGGATGCGCTCAAAGACGCAGCCCTGGGCCGTTCGCACCGCGCGAAAATCGGCAAGGAAAAGCTGAAATCTGCAATCGAGACCACCCGTGAAGTTCTGGGCATTCCGGCAGATTACAAAATCGGCATTGTACCCGCCTCTGATACTGGCGCCTTTGAAATGGCCATGTGGTCCATGCTGGGCGAACGCCATGTGGATATGGTCGCCTGGGAAAGCTTTGGCTCGGGCTGGGTGTCCGATGTTCTGAAGCAGCTGAAAATCGACGCGACCAAGCATGAAGCAGGCTATGGCGAAATCGTCGATATGGCGGCGCTGAATTACGATAATGATGTTTGCTTCACCTGGAACGGCACCACCTCGGGTGTTTGTGTGCCGACCGGCGATGTGATCCCCGCGGATCGCGCAGGGCTGACCCTGTGTGACGCGACCTCTGCGGCATTCGCTGTGGAATTGCCCTGGGACAAGCTGGATGTCACCACATTCTCTTGGCAGAAGGTTCTGGGTGGCGAAGCGGCCCATGGCATGCTGATCCTGAGCCCGCGCGCAGTTGAGCGCCTGGAAAGCTACACCCCAGCATGGCCGCTGCCGAAAATCTTCCGCCTGACCAAAGGCGGCAAGCTGATCGATGGCATCTTCGAAGGCGCGACCATCAACACCCCCTCGATGCTGGCCGTTGAAGATTACCTTTTCGCTTTGGATTGGGCGAAATCCGTGGGCGGCCTGGACGGGTTGAAAGCCCGCGCGGCAGCCAATGCGCAAGCGGTTTGGAATTTCTGTGAAGCCAATGACTGGATCGAAAATCTGGCAGTGGACCCGGCGACACGCTCGGTCACATCCGTCTGCTTGAAATTCACCGATGAGCGCATCACAGATGGCGCGGCTTTTGCCAAAGCAGTTCAAAAACGCCTGGAAGCAGAAGGTGTTGCTCTGGATGTGGGCGCTTATCGCGATGCGCCTCCGGGCCTGCGTATCTGGTGCGGCGGCACGGTTGAGCTTTCTGATATCGAAGCCATGCTGCCTTGGCTGGCTTGGGCCTTTGAGGCCGAGATCGAAGCCCTGACCGCAGCGGCCTAAGCGTCCTTTCGAATTTTAGCCAGAATGGTGGGCAGTATTGCCGACCCTACTCCAAGCATTCCTATTCCAAAGAGGTGCCCCATGGCTCCCAAAGTTCTCGTCTCTGACAAACTCTCTGAAACCGCTGTTCAGATCTTCCGTGATCGCGGCGTAGAGGTCGATTTTGAACCCAATCTGGGCAAAGACAAAGCAAAACTGCTGGAAGTGATCGGCCAGTATGACGGCTTGGCGATCCGCTCTGCCACCAAAGTGACCGCAGATGTTCTGGAAGCAGCAACCAATCTGAAGGTCATCGGCCGTGCCGGGATCGGGGTTGATAACGTAGATATCCCGGTCGCATCGAAGAAGGGCGTGATCGTGATGAACACACCTTTCGGCAACTCCATCACCACGGCTGAGCATGCAATCGCCATGATGATGGCCTGCGCGCGTCAAATCCCGCAAGCGAATGCCTCCACCCATCAAGGGCTGTGGGAAAAGTCCAAATTTATGGGCGTTGAGCTGACCAACAAAACTCTGGGCGTGATCGGCTGCGGCAATATTGGTTCCATCGCGGCAAGCCGCGCTTTGGGCCTGAAGATGAAAGTCATCGCGTTTGACCCGTTCCTCTCCGAAGAGCGCGCGGATGAGCTGGGCGTGACCAAGGTTGAGCTGGATGAGCTGCTGGCAAAAGCCGATTTCATCACCCTGCATGTACCGAAAACCGAGAAAACCGCGAATATCCTCTCGAAAGAGGCAATCGCGAAAATGAAGCCGGGCGTGCGGATCATCAACTGTGCCCGTGGCGGCCTGGTCGATGAAGAAGCCCTGGCAGAAGCGCTGAAATCGGGCCATGTGGCAGCGGCGGCGTTTGACGTATTCGCGGAAGAGCCGGCAAAGGAAAATGTGCTCTTTGGCCTGGATAACGTGATCTGCACCCCCCATTTGGGCGCGGCAACCACCGAAGCCCAAGAAAATGTGGCGCTGCAAGTGGCCGAGCAGATGTCTGACTATCTGCTGACCGGCGCGGTGCAGAACTCGCTGAATATGCCTGCTGTAACCGCAGAAGAAGCTAAGGTCATGGGCCCCTGGGTCAAGCTGGCAGAATATCTGGGCGCCTTTATCGGTCAGCTATCCGATGAGCCAGTGAAAGCGATTAATGTGCTTTATGACGGTGTGGTTTCTGAGATGAATCTGCGGGCTCTGGATTGTGCCGTTCTGGCGGGCTTCATGAAGCCGACCAATCCGGATGTGAATATGGTGTCGGCACCGGTCGCGATTAAAGAGCGTGGCGTAAAGATCAGCCAAACCAAGCAGAGCAAAACCGGCGTCTTTGACGGCTATATCAAGCTGACCGTGGAATATGAAAGCCGTGAACGCACCATCGCGGGCACTGTCTTCTCTGATGGTAAGCCGCGCTTCATCCAGATCAAAGGCATCAATATCGACGCGGAAGTGTCCGAGCATATGCTCTACACCACCAACAAAGACGTGCCGGGCGTCATCGGGACCCTGGGCATGACTGTGGGTGAAACCGGTGTGAATATCGCGAACTTCACCTTGGGTCGGAATGAGACCGGCGGTGACGCGATTGCTCTGCTGAAACTGGACGCGCCTGCGCCTGCGGAACTGCTGGGCAAACTGGCGGAGCTGGGTAAATTCCAGCAGATCCAGGCTCTGGAATTCGATATCGCCTGAAACCCCTCCTCCTCCTAGGTTTCAGGTTACTGGCCCCGAGTTCACCACTCCGGGGCCATTTTTTTGCGAAATGCCGTCGCAACCAAAGTAGGATGGGCAATCTGCCCATCGTCTGGGCGTACTACTGGCGATGGGCAGATTGCCCATCCTACTCTTAGCCCTAGCCATCGCGCATAAAAAAAGGCGACCGAAGCCGCCTTTTCTTTCGTCTGGAATGCAAGCCTTAGTTGGCTGCGATACCTGCGATCAGCAGAACCAGCAGAGCCGGGACAACCCAGCCTGCGCCGGTGCCACCGGTGTCTTCTTCAATGATTACCGGCTCAACGATCGGCTCTTCCAGGGTGCCAGCGGTTGCAGTGGCAGCGGCAAAAGCCAGAGTAGCAGCAAGTGCGATTTTCTTCATGGTCATCTCCAGTAGTTGCCGCCCGACTGGGTTAATTGAGGCACCGGACGACGAAAGACTGTCCTCGTAAGTGTCGTTCTGACGCGCAATTTTGTAAAACGCAACGGAACGATAGCTTGCTTGATGAGGTGATGCATTTCAGCATCAAATCCAGCCCTTTCGTGGAAAAATTGCCGAAAATTTCACATATTCACGACGCTCGCCCGCCTTGAGGGCAGCCAAACTCGATAATTCGCCGGGAAACTGCAAAATATTTACAAACTCGCCTTTTAGATAAGGACAACCTGGGTCCCCACATTGGCCAGCTCAAACAGCTCGGCGATATCCTCATTATATAGCCCAATGCAGCCATTAGACGATCGCCGGCCAATCTTGCGCACATTATGCGTGCCGTGGATTCGATAATAGCGCCAAGACAGGTAAAGCGCATGCGAGCCCAGCGGGTTATCCGGGCCCGGACCGATGAAATCCGGCCAGTCGGGATTGCGCTTTTTCATTGATGGGGTTGGCGCCCAGCTAGGTCCCAGAACCTTTTGCGTCACCGATGTGCGGCCCAGCTTGGTCATTTCCTCCGACAGAGGCACCGAAGTTGGGTAAATCTTTGCAATAGTTTGATCTTCGGACCAATAATGCAAAGCTCGGCTAGAGGTATCCACCAGAATCGCGCCATTTTTGAGATTGGTGAAATAGGGTTCCCACTGATGGGCGCGGAACCCCATGATATTGCGTTTCACACTCGGTTCTGCCAGCGGCGTCGCGGTCTCGTCAGATGCGGTCTGCGCCAAAGCGGAGCCAGCCAAACCGCCCCCAATAGCCGCCCCTGCCGCTAAAAAGCCACGGCGGGTTAGGTGTTTCTTCTGCATGCTAATCTCCTGCCCGTCATCCCAGGTTTCGCGGATTCGCGCGATCTTTGCGGCATCCCTGCCATAACGGGCGCTGTTTGTGTTCGAATTCTGTTTCTAGCTTCAAACTATTGTCACTAGGCCGCAACAGCAAATCAAACCAGCGTTAAGCGCATCATAGGATTTGAAGCATCCGCCCCATCGGGCTAGATCACGTGAGAATAAGGAGATCTTCGATGCGGTTGGGACTTTGGTGGTTAGCGGCTTTTTCATGTTTGGTCTTGATGGGCTGCGAACCATCTGGGCCGACTCATACCGGCGCGGGCGTTTACGTCATTCGGGAAAAAGACACAGATGAAGTCCGGGCGCGGATGCTCGAATCTGTGAATTTCTTGCGCCAAAGCGCTGGCATTGCTCCGGTCACGATTAACCCGCTTCTAACCGAAGCAGCCCTGCGCCATTCCGAAGATATGTCGCGGCAGCAACGCGCCTGGGCCTTTGGCAGCGACGGATCAAACCCCTATACCCGTGTGCTGCGGGCTGGATATCAAGGGGATTTCGTGTCGGAAATGTATTCTGAAACCTTTGAGAGCGAACAAGAAACCGTAGCTGCCTGGTTAGAAGATCGCGCCTGGGGGCCAGAGCTTTTAAATGCCGAGGCCTCGGAAATTGGCATCGCCTGGCATCAGGACGAAAGCGGGCGTTTGTGGTGGACTGTGACCTTTGGCAAAGCCGCAAGCCCAATCCCCAGCTTGTAATCACAACCGCCCAAAGCGGATCGAGAAACCACTGCATCGCGCCGGGCGAAACCCTTTAGGCAGTGATGTAAATCGGCGTGCCGCGGCGGACCATGGCATAGATTTCCTCGATTTCCTTATCCTTCACCGCGATACAGCCTGCGGTCCAGTCCCGTCCGTCTTCGCGCTTGGCCGATTCGCCGTGAATAAAGATGTCCCCACCCGGATCGAGCCCCGCCTCTTTCGCCAGCGCCACATCCCGCGCATTGGGGTAAGAAATCCCCAGCGAGAGGTGATAGCGGCTATTGGGATTGCGGCGGTCAATCATATAAAGCCCTTCGGGGGTTTTGCCGTCGCCCCGACGCTCTTTATGCCCTTGGGGGGCGAAACCAAGCGAGATTTCATAGCTTTTCAGCACGTCTTCCCCGCTCAGCAAATATAATTTGCGGCGATCTTTAGCGACAAAGATCTGGGTTACGAGGGGGCCATCATAGCTACGGAATTTCGATGACCCGCACCCCACCAAAGGGGCAAGGGCCAGTAATGCTGCGGCTTGCCGTCTGTTCATAGTATCCTGATTCATTCTAACTGCTCTTTTTCGACAAAATACCTGAAAAAAGCGTTGGAATGAATTGAGGATTTCAGTCTCGCTTTATGGTGTTGATCTGCTCTTCGATCACTTTCAAGCGAGCAAGCACCTCATCGCGGTAAGCATCGGTTTTTTCGCTGCTCTCTTGGGAATGGGCGTCCTGCATGGAATTCACGATCAGACCCACCAAAAGGTTCACAACCGCAAAGGTCGTGATCATGATAAAGGGTACAAAGAACACCCAGGCATAGGGATAGACCTCCATCACCGGGCGCACGATCCCCATGGACCAGGATTCCAAGGTCATGATCTGGAACAATGAATAGGCGCTAAGCCCCAAAGTCCCGAACCATTCCGGGAAAGCCCCAGCGAAAAGTTTGGTCGCCATGACACTAGCGATATAGAAAATCATCCCCATGAGCAGGAAAACCGACCCCATGCCCGGCAGCGCATGGACAAAGCCCTCGACCACCCGGCGCAAAGTTGGCGCAACAGAGATCACCCGCAGCAGACGCATAATCCGCAATGCCCGCAGGACAGACAGGTTTTGCACCCCCGGCGCGATTGCCAGCGCCACCACGACGAAGTCAAAAATATTCCAACCGTCACGGAAAAACCGCCCGCGATGCGCGTAAAGCTTGGCAAGAATTTCTGTGATAAAGACCGCCAAGCAGGCCATATCAATGGCCCGGATCACCCAGCCAAACTGGTCCATCACGCGGTTAGAGGTCTCTAAGCCCAGCACAACGGCGTTCACCAAGATGACGATCAAGATGAAATTGCGAATTTTCGGTTGATCTAACCAAGCGCCAAGCGCGTCTCTGCGGATCATGGGAATTGCTCCTTTGGGAACTCGGAAATCACATCGCTTAGAGGGTTTAAGCAAGTCTCAATATGGTGGCGAGCTCCACATGCGGTGACCACAAAAATTGGTCAATCACTGTGATTGGGCCCAATTCATAACCCGCCGCCACCAAGAGCGCCACATCACGTGCAAAGCTAGCAGGGTTGCAGCTGACCATGGCCAGGCGGGGCAGACGCGCCTCGGCTAGGGCTTGGCTTTGCGCTAGGGCACCGGCGCGGGGCGGGTCGATCACCGCCGCGTCAAAGCGTTTGAGCTCGGATTTATCCAGGGGACGGCGGAAAAGATCGCGGCATTCGGTTGTAATGCGCTTCAAGCCCTGGCTTTGACGCGCGCCCGCATCTAGCGCCTTGATGGCCGGAGCATCGGCTTCGACCGCATGCAGTTCTGCGGTATGCGCCAGTGGGAAGGTAAAAGTCCCTGCCCCGGAAAAGAGATCAACCACATGATCCGCGCCCTCCAGCCCCTCAGTCACCAGCTGCACCAAAGCTGTTTCCCCCGGCAAAGTCGCTTGCAAGAACCCGCCGGAATTGACCGGAACCGGTACAGACCCAAATAGGATTTGCGGCGGCTCGGCCTGGAACAGCAGCTCCTCCCCCCAGCTAAGGCGCACCACTTGGCCGTCGCGACCCAAAAGGCTGGCCAGCTCGGCGCGCAAGCCATCCTCCAGCTCTTTGCCCCCAGTGACGGCCAGATCAATGCCCTGGCGCGTTTCTGTTGCCTGAAAGCTAAGCTCGCCCTTACGAGACCCTGCCAGCTGGGTGATTTCCCGCAAAAGGGGCATCAAAGCACGCAGCCGATTTGTGATCACAAGACAATTCGGCGTTTCCACCACTGTGTCACTGCGCGCGGCATGAAACCCGATTAGCGCGCCTTTTTTGGTGCGCCGACCGGAAAACCCCGCGCGGCGCCGGGATTTCTGCGGCGAGGTGATCGGGCCGCGCAGCTCTGCGCTTAGGCCCTGGGCCGCCAAGGCCTGCCGCACGGTTTGCAGCTTCCAGTCAGCGATCAGATTGTCAGAGCCATGTTGCAACTTACACCCGCCGCAAGAGCCCGCATGAGAGCAAGGCGGGCGGATACGATCGGCGGAGGGCTCTAACACCCGCAGCTTGCCCCCATCAGTCAGCTCAACCAATTCGCCGGGCAAGGCGCCGGGGACGGCCTGCCCTTCTGCGGTGAGACCATCTCCAAATTGACCGAGCCGCGCAATCCGCAGCTTGCCTGTCAAATTTTCCAAGTTTTCCGTCATTTTACCCGTCTTAAATAGACATAATAGGCCCCGCCGCCCCCATGGCGCAGATGCGCTTCGGTGATCTGCAAAACCATGGCGCGCAAAGGCGGCGCATTCAGCCAATGCGGAACTTGATGGCGCAGTACTCCGCGTGGAATGGGCAAGGGGCCGGGTTCGTCCCGCTCTTTGCCCTTGCCTGTGATCACAAGCACCAAACGGAACTGCCGCGCATAGGCATTTTGGATAAAACGCAGCAGCGCAGGATGCGCCTGAGCTTGGGTCATGCCGTGCAAATCGATCCGGGCTTCGGGCTCTAACTTGCCGCGCCGCATGCGCGTGTAGGCTTTGCGATCCATCCGAACAGGCGCTTGCGCGATATGATCCCGAATAGACGGCGCCAAATTATGGGATTTCGTGGCGGGCGGCGCTTTTGCCCCCAAAACCAGCCGCTCGCGATTGGTCACGGGCGGCAGCGCAGTTTCAGTTTTCGGGAAATCGGGCGGAAGAACGGGCGGCTCCGCCGGGCCGACGGGCGGCAAGGGCGCGGCTTTGGGCTTGGCAAGAGGGGTCACGCTGCCAGCAACACGATCCCATATCTGGCGGTCTGCTTTGCTCAGCTCCCGCCGCTTCCCCTTACGTCCCATTGTTCTGCCGCACTCAACGCCAAATCACTCGCCAGTGGCGACCAGCTGCCAGTTCGGATCCTCAGACCCCATAACCCGGCCAAAGGTCCAGATATCGCGCTGGCGCTTGATCTCGTTTGGGTTGCCTTCGATGATCTCGCCAGCGGCATTACGCACGGCCGAGGTCAGCTCACCCACAAAGCGAACCGTAACCTCGCCCTCGCCGGTGGTTTCGTCAAAGCTGGCACCAGCCAAGCTAAGCTCGCGCACACCCACAAAATTCGCCTCGATCGTCAGACCCT
Organism: Mangrovicoccus sp.; assembly: GCA_049603835.1. Classification (GTDB taxonomy): domain Bacteria; phylum Pseudomonadota; class Alphaproteobacteria; order Rhodobacterales; family Rhodobacteraceae; genus Mangrovicoccus. The sequence continues at coordinate 72,915 of JBMYSZ010000010.1, read as the reverse complement.
GGCGTTCTCGTTCTTCGATCACCTCAAGGAAGCCATCATGCACCTCAGGCGCTAGGAAATCGCGAACCGGGCCAAGATCGCCCTTTTCAAAGGCCATAAGAATCATCTCATAGGCAGCGCGGGCCCCTTCCAGGAATTCTCCCACAACGAAATGAGGCTCGACCGATTTCAGCTTGGCCAAAGCCTCTGCCGCATCGCTGCCTTCTTCCACATGATCGGTGATATCCCGATCTGGGCCACCTTCGATCACGGCGAAATCCGGGCGCTTGGTCGCGGGCTCTGCCGGGCCGGGGCCTTCCATAGTTTTGGGACGCTCGAACCCATCACGGGTGCCCAGGACATTGCGCAGCCGCAAAATTAGAAAAATCGCAATGCCTGCGAGCACGATCAGGGAAATAACAGAAGAGCTCATAAATCCTCTCGAAACGCGATGATGTTGGCATCTGCCGACGGTCCTCCTTATGTAAGGGAGGCATGGGGCCAAGTCCACCGCAGCACCGCCCCTTAAGGAGAAGAGATGCCTTTACTTATCGCTTTCATAGCTATTCCCCTGATTGAGATCGGGCTTTTCGTTCAAATTGGCGGAATTTTAGGGCTGTGGACCACGCTTGCTATCGTTTTGTTGACCGCAATTATTGGTGCCTCCATGGTGCGCAGCCAAGGTATGACCACTTTGGCGCAGCTGCAAAACAGCATGAGCCAGGGCCAGGACCCTACGGAACATCTGGTGCATGGGGCGATGATCCTGTTTTCGGGCATGCTTTTGCTGACGCCGGGCTTCTTCACGGATGCGGTCGGGTTCTCTTTGCTGGTGCCGCAGATTCGCCAGGCTGTCTTTGCTTGGGGGCGGCGTCATTTCGCGGCAAAAATGGTTGTGATGGGGCAAAGCCAGGGGTTTCAAACGCATCATGGCACCCAGCCGCATCATTCGGCTCAGGATAGCACGATCATCGATGGCCAAGCCCAAGAGGTCGATCCCGACGATATCGATCCCAAACCCGGCGACAGCCCATCCGGCTGGACGCGGCACTAGGGCGCGAATCTAGCATAATGCAGTCATTGCCCCTTAACGCGCGGACTGATAAAGACCCCGCGACTGAAAAATGTATACCGGAGTTTTTAGATGGCCGAAAACGGCACCGCCCCTGAGGCACCGCAGCAACCGCAGGTAAAAATGCAGATCCTGGGCCAGTTCATCCGGGATATGTCTTTTGAAAATATCGTCGCGCAACAGGGCATCCAAGGCGAAGTTAAACCCGATGTCAAAGTTCAGGTGAACCTGGATGCGAAAAAGCGCCCGACTGATAATCAGTATGAAGTGATCACGAAATTCACCGTGACCTCTGAAAACAAAGACTCCGGCGAAACTCTGTTCCGCATGGATCTGGATTATGGCGGCATCTTCCTTATCGAAGGCGTTCCGCAAGAGCAGCTTCACCCGTTCTTGATGATCGAATGCCCGCGCATGCTGTTCCCCTTTGTGCGCCGCATCGTATCTGACGTGACCCGCGATGGTGGCTTCCCGCCGCTGAACTTGGAAAATGTCGATTTCATGAGCATCTATCGCCAGGAACTGCAGCGCCGCGCGGCAGAGCAAGCCCCGGCAGACGCTCCGGCGAACTAAGCCTCGCCCGGCTCAGCATTCTGAGACCAAAAAAAGACCCGCAGCCAGATGGCGCGGGTCTTTTTCTTTGGCGTCTCAGCCGATCTCGAAACGCTCTAGCCCAGCCACCCCTGCAGATTGCGATTGATCACACCGCAAAGCGCCGAAATATGCGCCGGATCCGCATTGAGGCAGGGAATATAGGTAAAGCTTTCTCCACCCGCCTCCTCAAAGCTTTCCTTAATCTCTTCATTGATCTCTTCGAGCGTCTCGATGCAATCAGCGGAAAAAGCTGGGGCGATGACGGCGATACGCTTTTTCCCGGCCTCGGCCAAACGCGCCACTTCTTCGACCGTATAGGGCTGCAACCATTCCTCGGGGCCGAATTTCGACTGGAAGGTCGTGGTAATTTCGGTGTCCGCCCAGCCCAGACGCTCTTTCAACAAGCGCGTGGTTTTCTGGCATTGGCAGTGATAGGGATCGCCCTCCATCAAGTAGCGGGTCGGCACACCGTGATAAGAACAAACCAAGATATCGGGACGCGTCTCTAACGCGCCATAGGCATTCTCAACCGACAGGGCGAGTGCATCAATATAAGCGTCATCGTCGAAATAAGGCGGCACGACCCGCGCCACAGGCTGCCATTTCTCGGCCATCAAAGCCCGGAAAAACTGGTCATTCGCGGTAGCTGAGGTTGCCCCGGCATATTGCGGATAAAGCGGGAAAAACAGTATCTTCTGGCACCCCTGCGCGACCAATGCCTTGACCTTGCTTTGGGTGGAGGGATTGCCATAGCGCATGCAGAAATCCACCACGACCTCGCCGCCATATTCCGCCTGCATCTCTGCAGCAATTGCCGCTGTCTGCTCTTTGGTGATCGTGATCAGCGGGCTTTCATTCGCCGCCTCATTCCAGATGGATTTATAGGCCTCGCCCGAGCTAAAGGGCCGCTTGGTCAGAATGATCAGCTGCAAAAGTGGCTGCCAAAGCCAGGGGCTGTAATCGATCACGCGACGATCCGAGAGGAATTCATTCAGATAGCGGCGCATCGACCAGTAATCTGTTGCGTCAGGCGTGCCCAGATTGGCCAGCAATACGCCGATTTTCTGTTTTGGAACAACCGGGTGGTCGCTTGGCAGATGCTCATTTTGCATCGGCTCCATAGCGGGCATTCCGGCAGCGTCAGAGGGGGTCAAACTTTTGCCGTCCAGCATCGCGGTCATCCTTTTTCGTCCTTTGGAACTGTCTCACCCGAGACATAAGCGTCTGGGCCAGTAGGTCAATTCTCACCCCCACCCGGGAGCTTGGTTTCCTTTGCGCCAAGCACATCTGCAAGCCGTGCCTCAGCAGATCCAGGCCGCAGCGGTTGTGGCTGCGACGCAGCCGGCGCCCAGCCTGTTAAGCAAATCAACTCAAATGTTGCCGTGATCCGCCCATCGGCATCGCTGAAAGCATCCTGATAAATCTCGCATGCCAATTGCAGCACATCGCGGCGCAAAAACCGGCGGCTGCGATTGGCCAGGGCATTGGTTTCCCCCATGGCCCGCAAGTCGCGCATCAGATGCAGCGGGGTCTCATAGCGCACCGATTGGCGATAGCTTTCCGAAACCGGCAAAGCAAAACCAGCCCGCTGCAATAGCCCTCCAAGATCGCGGATCTCCGCCATGGGAAGAACGCGCGGCGATAACCCGCCGGACAGGCGGCTTTCAGCTTCAGCCAAACAGACCCGCAATTCATGCAGCGTCTGGCCACCGAACAAAACCGCCAGGAAAAGACCGTCGGGCTTCAAAGCATGGCGACACTGAATCAATTGCCCAACAGGATCCTCGGCCCAATGTAAGCCCAAGCCATGGACGACTAAATCCTGCTCCCCTTTGGGAAAATTAAGAAGCTCCCCATCCTCAACAAATTGTGCGTCGGGAAAGCTCTGCCCCCATATCCTGTGGAAACCCGTCACTATAGTTTGAGATATTAACTCTCTATTAACTATTTCCAGGCTCTCATGGATTATGTCGATAGCTAATTGGTGAAGAAACAAAGCTGCTGGGTCAATCCGCCTTTGACGGTTTTGCTCCAAAGCTTGGCGATCGACCAAACGGGCTTGGGGTATCTGGGTCACTTTGGCCTCCTGCCCCTCAGATATCGCAAGGGCCGCCATGTTAAAAGCCGCGTTACAGATGATCTTCCCCGAGCAATGCCCGCTTTGCAGCGAATTGGTCGAAAGCCAGGGCGGTTTATGCGGTTCCTGCTGGACAGAAACGCCATTTATTCATGGCACGGTTTGCAATGCTTGCGGTGCGCCGGAAATTGGCCCCTCCGCTGGGGATGAGGTCATTTGCGATTCTTGCCGCGCGCATCCGCGCCCTTGGCGGGCTGGGCGTTCGGTTTTGCGCTATTCCGGCGGTGGGCGGCGGTTGGTCCTGGCCTTAAAGCATTCCGACCGGCTAGACCTCGTTCCGACCCTGGCGCATTGGATGGCAGAGCGCGCCAAGCTCTATGCCACCCCCGGCAGTGTTGTCGTGCCCGTTCCTTGCCATTGGCGACGGCTTTTGCAGCGGCGCTATAACCAAGCAGCCGCCCTAGCCCGCCCCATCGCGGCTGAATTGGGAATGACCTATTGCCCTGATGCCCTCTGGCGGCCGCGCGCCACCCAAACCCAGGACCATATGACAACCGATGAACGGTTCACCAATCTAAGCGCCGCGATTGCCCCAACCCCGCATGGGCGGATCCGATTGGCCGGGCGCTCGGTTCTTTTGATCGATGATGTGATGACATCAGGGGCCACGCTTACCGCGAGTGCATTGGCCGCAAAAGACGCCGGTGCGGACGACATTTCCGTGATTACCCTAGCGCGTGCGGTTCCTGCAGCTTACCTTGCTGCATAGCAACATCTAGGAACTGCCCATGTCACCAGTAGAAATCTACACAACCCCGCTTTGCGGGTTCTGCCATGCAGCAAAACGGCTTTTGTCTGAAAAAGGCGTGAGCTTTACGGAATATGACCTAAGCCGCACCCCGGAAAAGCGGGTGGAGATGCAAAATCGCGCCCCCGGATCGCGGACTGTGCCGCAGATCTTTATTGGCACCACCCATGTGGGCGGCTGTGATGATCTCTATGAGCTCGAAAATGCGGGCAAACTCGATCCGCTCTTGGCTGGATAATCCATGCGCACCGCGCTTATCCAAATGTGCTCTAGCGATGATCCTACTGAAAATGCTGGTGTAATGCGGGAAGCAATCCGCCAAGCCAGCGCTGAAGGTGCGGGATTTATTCTAACGCCAGAGGTCTGCAATTGCCTATCGCCAAGTCGCAAACATCAGCATGCGGTGCTACGCGTCGAAGCGGAGGATCCCACCCTGCCGCAAATGCAAGAGGAGGCGGCACGGGCGGGGATTTGGCTTTTGCTGGGATCGCTTGCTCTCAAGAGCGGCGATCCCGATGGTCGATTTGTGAATCGCTCCTTCCTGATTGACCCAACGGGATCGATAGTTGCGAGATATGACAAAATTCATATGTTTGACGTAGAGTTAGGGGACGGCGAATCGTACCGCGAATCATCTGGCTATCGACCAGGGGATCGGGCCGTCACTTATCAGACGAGCTTTGGAAAAATTGGTTTGTCTATCTGTTATGATTTACGCTTTCCGCAACTTTTCCGTGCATTAGCAAAATCAGGTGCGGAGATCATTACCGTGCCTGCGGCGTTTTCTCCGACCACTGGCGTCGCACATTGGATGCCGCTTTTGACCGCCCGAGCCATTGAAAATGGTGTGTTTATCCTCGCTCCGGCGCAATTTGGAGAGCATAAGACTCAAATTGGCTCATCTCGTAGAACATATGGACATAGTTGCGCGATTAGCCCCTGGGGCGAGTTACTTGCACAAGCAAGTGATAAATTTAGTATAAATTATCTATTCATTGACGTACAACTTTCTGCAACTGCACGGATGAAAATACCGAGCCTAAGTCACGAACGCTTTTTTGAAGGTCCGCTATGACCAACTTATCACCATCGCCTCTATCTATACGTCTTTTCAGTGAGCTCCTGCTGCTCGATCAATTCACGCGCAACCGTTTGGCGAAAATTTTACCCGAGGGCGTTGAGCTGTCTCAATTCCTGGTATTGCTCCATTTGGCCAGCGTCGCCGAAGAAATTGGACCAGCGAAACTCGCCAGTGCCTTTAACGTCACCCGCGGCGCCATGAGCAACACTTTGGGTCGGCTAGAGCGTAGCGGACAGATCAAAGTCCGCCAGGATAAAATCGACGCGCGCCGGAAATTCGTGACGATCAGTGAAGACGGCCAGCATACGCTAGATCTGGTCAGCGCCTCCATGGTGCCGATTTTCGAAGAGGTCCTGCGCCGGCAGCGTCGAACCTCTGTCAGCTCGGCCTTGGATATTCTGTCAGACCTGCGTGAATCCCTAGCGGATAGCGCCTAATTACAGTGGCCGCTTGCTTGCGGTCACGTAATTCACCGACAAATCCCGGTCGGAAATGGACCAGCTCCAACCGATCGGGTCGAAGACAAAACCCTTGCGATCAATTGGGTCGAGCCCTGCCTCACGCAGCAAGGTGAACAATTCGTCAGGCGTAATGAATTTGCGCCAATCATGCGTCCCCTTGGGCAGCCAGCGCATAATATATTCCGCCCCCAAAATCGCCATCGCATAGCTTTTGGGATTGCGGTTCAGTGTCGAGGCCAGCATCAGGCCGCCGGGTTTCAACAGATCCTTACAGGCGGTCAGATAAGCCAAAGGGTCGGCCACATGTTCGACCACTTCCATATTCAAGACGATATCGAAGGCTTCACCATCCGCCGCCAAAGATTCGGCGGTGACATGGCGATAATCGATATCCAGTCTAGATTGCTCTGCATGGAGTTTGGCCACGGGAATATTGCGCTCTGCCGCATCCGCGCCGATGACATCTGCCCCCAGGCGCGCCATAGGTTCGCACAGCAACCCGCCCCCACAGCCAATATCCAGCAGCCTAAGTCCAGAAAATGGCGCAGATTCGCTTAAATTTCGATCAAATTCAGCCGCGATTTGGGAAACAATATACTCCAATCGGCACGGATTCATCATGTGGAGAGGCTTAAATTTGCCATATGGGTCCCACCATTCGGCCGCCATTGCCTCAAATTTCGCGATTTCTTGGTCATCCACAGTCGAAACGGCGGTCATTGGGCGCATCCTTTTCTTCTTTTCCCTATATGGCGGGATCTCACCGCACTCTATATAGTCTGATCATGGAGCAATTCGCAGGCCCAAAAACCGCGTCACACTATCTATATCCTCCTTTGGACGTGTTCGATCAAAGGATGCTGGAAGTTGGCCAAGGGCATACAGTTTATGTCGAACAATGCGGCAACCCAAAGGGCATGCCGGTTATCGTTGTGCATGGGGGGCCGGGCGGTGGCTGCAGCCCAACCATGCGACGCTATTTCGACCCCGCCGCTTACCGCATTATCCTTTTTGATCAACGAGGTTGCGGGCGTTCGCGACCTCATGCCAGCGTGGTTGCTAATACGACCTGGCATCTGGTCTCTGATATGGAAATGATCCGCACAACGCTGGGGATCGACCGTTGGCTGGTATTTGGTGGCAGTTGGGGCGCGACCCTATCATTGATTTACGCCCTGACCCATCCCGAACATGCCGCCTATCTTATTTTGCGCGGCGTCTTTTTGATGACCAAGTCAGAGCTGGACTGGTTTTACGGCGGTGGCGCTGCGAAATTTTGGCCGGACCTGTGGCAAAGGCTTGTGCAGCTGATCCCGCCAGAGGAACAAGGCGACCTGATAACAGCCTATCACAAAAGGCTTTTCAGCGGCGATGCGATTATCGAAACGCGCTATGCCAGGGCCTGGGCGGCTTGGGAAAATAGTCTGGCCAGCATCGAAAATGACGGTGCGACTGGCGAAAGCCCTGCCAATTATGCCCGTGCCTTTGCCCGCTTGGAAAACCACTATTTCATCAATAGTGGCTTCCTCGAAGAAGATGGCTGGATCTTGAATCGTATGTCGCGCCTTCGCGATGTTCCTGGCACTGTGGTGCAAGGCCGTTATGACATGATTTGCCCTCCGAAAGCCGCCTGGGATCTCACGGAAGCCTGGCCCAAAGGTGAACTTCGGATGATTCCGCATGCGGGGCATGCTCTGAGCGAGCCGGGGATTAGCGCGGAATTAGTGAAAATTACCAATAGCTTGCGCAAAGAGCGGCGGAATTTAAACGTTTAATCTAGCGTATCTGCGACAAAAATTGGTCCAGAAACTTCAGATGGCATTCGGGAAATATTTAAACCTTCCGTGTTGATACTCGGCTATCTGAGGATCACTGGAGTTGTATTTATGGGCCGTTTTCTTGCCCGAGTTGGAACCCGCGTCTATGCTATCGTTGCCGTTGCGCTGCTGACGAATTTCGCGCTCGGCTATGCAATTTACTCTAATTCTGTGCGGGATGCGCTTGAGCTGAAAACAGACTCGATGACCTTCGTGTCTGATATGGCGCTCTCAATTCTTGAAGAACATTACGCGCTGCAACAATCTGGTGAATTAAGCAAAGAAGAAGCCCAGCAATTCGCCTATAAGACATTGTCAGATTTCCGCTATGGTGGCGAAAACTACTTTTTTATCACGGATTACGACGGAATAACCGTGGCGCATGGCACGCGTGAGGATTTGATCGGTGTCGATCTTAGCGGGGCCAAAGACAAAAATGGGGCGTTTTTTGTCCAAGATATGATCAAAGGCGCGCGTGAATTTGGCCGCTTCAACTACACTTACTATTTTTCCAAACCAGGCGAAGACAATGACCGCGCCTTTGAAAAAACCGCTACTATTCAAGTCTTTGAACCATGGGGGATCGTAGTAGGAACTGGAATTTACACAGATGATTTCATGGCCACTTCGGCGGAAAACTTCGCCGATATGCGCCAGGTAGCTATGACCATTGGTGGGATTTCATTTGTCGCCTTGCTTGGGGTCTCGACCATCATCGCGATGAGCGTGACCAAACCGCTGACTAAGTTGAATGCCCGTATGAAATCTCTGTCCGAAGGGGATTTAGCGGCACCGGTTCCTGGCGCGAACTCCAAAAGCGAATTCGGCGCTATGGCTCAGTTGTTGGATGGATTTCGCAATGGCCTGATTGAAAAGGCGGAATTAGAGAAAAAGAGCGCGGCTCTACGCGAGGAAGAGGCTCACCGAATCGCCCAAGAAGCGGAAGACCGCAAAGCCCGCATCGCCCGCGAAGATGCGCAACGTGCGGCAGCTGAAAAAGAGCGCCAGGCGCTTATGGAACAAGAAGAGGCCGAAAAAGACCGTATGCGCCGCGAAAGCGAAGCGGAGGCCCAGGTCCAGCTGGATCTACAAAGATCTGTCGTTGGTCAACTTGGCGAGGCGCTGCATGCGGTGACCGAGGGCCAACTCACTTATCGGCTCGAAAACGAGTTTCCCGGCGAATATGAACGGCTGCGGCAAGATTTCAACGCCACGGTCGAAAATCTATACCAGGTGATATCCGTTATCGCGAAGGGGGCCGAGCATATTCGCGGCAAAGGTCAGGAAATCACCGGCTCTGCGGCAGATGTCGCAAAGCGTTCCGAACAGACAGCTGCCACTTTGGAAGAAACCGCAGCTGCGTTGGAGGAAATCACCGCATCAGTCGGACAAGCCGCAAAAGGGGCCAGCAATGCCGATGCCTTGGTGACAGACGCCGTTGAAACAGCGCGCCGCAGCGGCAGCGTCGTGAAACAAGCCGTCTCCGCCATGGGCGAGATCGAAGAATCATCTCAGAAAATTTCCAAAATCATCCATGTTATTGATGACATCGCCTTCCAAACCAATCTTTTGGCCCTGAATGCTGGGGTGGAGGCCGCCCGCGCCGGCGAAGCGGGACGCGGTTTCGCCGTGGTCGCATCAGAAGTGCGCGCGCTGGCACAGCGTTCCTCGGATGCAGCACGTGAAATCAATCAACTGATTTCCGAAAGTGGCAGCCATGTGACCCGCGGCGTGACATTAGTTGGCGAAGCCGGCGAAACATTAGAGGCTATCGCCGCTTCGGTGTCGGATATTGCAGTCCATGTGTCGGATATCGCCAATTCCGCAGGCGAGCAGGCAACCGGGCTTTCGGAAATTAATAGTGCCGTGGCACAGCTTGACGGAAATACCCAGCAAAACACCGCCCTGTTCCAACAAACCTTGGAAGCGAGCCAATCCCTCACCCATGAGGCGGTCGATTTGGCTCAAACCCTGAGCCAATTCAAACTCGGCGAGGGGTCTGGCATCCAGGCGAGCTTTACCCAAAAATCCGAGGCGGAAATTTACAAACCCAGCGGCAGGTTTCGCGCCGAGCCGGTTCGCCAGGCAGTCAATGCCCCTCCAATGGCCTCATCTGAACCGGACGCAGATGGTTGGGAAGATTTTTAAGCGCGCCAAAAGGTCATAAAATCGTATGGTTTGAAATGCCTCTTGAGATTTAAGCGCCGCCGGTCTATCTAGCACTCAGCGGCGCCCCTACCCACTCAGAGGCTCCACCGAATACGCAAACGGGCCGCAGGCCCGTTTTTTTGTGTTTTGAACTTACACCTTCTGGGACTTTCTACATCTCATGTCTGATCTCATTGCCAAAGCCCCGATAGACCGCCGGATGGCGGAAATCGTGACGCCCGTCATCGAAGATTTGGGCTATGAGCTGGTGCGCATTCGTTTGATGGGCGGCAAAACCCATACTTTGCAGATCATGGCCGACAAACCTGATGGCGGAATTGAGGTCGATGACTGCGCCAAAATTTCAACCGCTGTCTCTGCGGTTTTGGATGTGGAAGACCCGCTTGAAGACGCCTATACTCTTGAAGTGTCCAGCCCAGGCATCGATCGGCCCCTTACCCGGATCAAGGATTTCGACAACTGGGAAGGCTATGAGGCCAAAATCGAAACCACCGAAATGATTGACGGTCGGCGTCGTTTCAAGGGAACGCTGAGCGGCACGGAAAACACCGAAATTCTGATCACTATCGACGGCCCCCAGGGCGAGCCTGTTACAATCGGCTTGGAATTTGACTGGCTAAGCGATGCCAAGCTGATTCTAACCGATGATCTCATCACCGAAATGCTGCGCCAGCGCAAAGCCTCTGGCACGATTGATGAGAGCCAGTTCGATGAAATCGTTACCGACACGGAAACTCCTGACATTAAGGCGGCCAACGCCCCTGCCGTAGAAGAGGACTAAACACCCATGGCTATCACTTCCGCAAACCAGCTCGAGCTTTTACAGACAGCCGAAGCCGTGGCACGTGAAAAGATGATCGATCCAAGCCTTGTGATCGAAGCCATGGAAGAAAGTCTCGCCCGTGCGGCGAAGTCTCGCTACGGCGCTGAAATGGATATCCGCGTCTCCATCGACCGCAAAACCGGCGTCGCGACATTCACCCGGGTTCGCACCGTGGTCGAAGATGAAGAGCTGGAAAATTACCAAGCCGAGCTAACCGTCGAACAAGCCAAGCAATATATGGCGGATCCGAAAGTGGGCGACACGCTGGTGGACGAGGTTCCGCCGGTGGAATTGGGCCGCATTGCCGCGCAATCGGCCAAGCAGGTTATCTTGCAAAAGGTTCGCGAAGCGGAGCGGGATCGCCAATACGAAGAATTCAAAGACCGCGCCGGGACAATCATCAATGGCCTGGTGAAGCGCGAAGAATATGGCAATATTATCGTCGATATCGGCCGGGGCGAGGCCGTTCTGCGCCGGAATGAGAAAATCGGCCGCGAAAGCTATCGCCCGAATGACCGGATTCGCGTTTTCATCAAAGATGTGCGCCGCGAACCTCGCGGGCCGCAGATTTTCCTAAGCCGGACCGCGCCGGAATTCATGGCCGAGCTGTTTAAAATGGAAGTGCCGGAAATCTATGACGGTATTATCGAGATTAAGGCCGTGGCCCGCGATCCGGGCAGCCGGGCGAAAATCGCGGTGATTTCCTATGATGGCTCCATCGATCCGGTGGGCGCCTGTGTCGGGATGCGCGGCAGCCGGGTGCAAGCCGTAGTTAACGAATTGCAGGGCGAAAAAATCGACATCATCCCTTGGAACGAAGATCAGCCGACATTTTTGGTGAATGCGCTGCAGCCTGCTGAAGTTAGCAAAGTTGTGCTGGATGACGAAGCGGAACGGATCGAAGTTGTGGTCCCAGACGAGCAGCTAAGCCTGGCCATTGGCCGCCGGGGTCAGAATGTGCGTTTGGCGAGCCAATTGACCGGGCTTGATATCGATATCATGACCGAAAGTCAGGAAAGCGAACGCCGCCAAGCAGAATTCGCCGAGCGCACCAAATTGTTCATGGACAGTTTGGATGTGGACGAATTCTTTGCTCAGCTGCTGGTTTCCGAAGGCTTCACCAATCTCGACGAGGTCGCCTATGTGGAACTCGACGAGCTGTTGGTCATTGACGGCGTGGATGAGTCCACTGCGGACGAATTGCAGGCCCGCGCCCGCGACTATATCGAAGCGATCAATCGCGCCGCTTTGGAAAAAGCCCGCGAGCTTGGCGTCGAAGAATCGCTTATTGAATTCGAAGGGCTGACCCCCCAGATGATAGAGGCTCTGGCCCAAGACGGTATCAAATCGCTCGAAGATTTTGCCACTTGCGCCGATTGGGAACTGGCGGGCGGCTGGACCACGGTTGATGGTCAGCGGGTCAAAGATGACGGGCTTTTAGAAAAATTCGATGTGAATTTGGAAGAAGCTCAGAATTTGGTTATGTCTGCGCGGGTATCTTTGGGCTGGGTCGACCCAGCTGATTTGGTTGCTGACGAAGTCGAAGACGAGGAAGCCGGCGAAGAAGATGAGTTGGCCCAATCGGATATCTCCGAGTAACCCAGGGAAGAACAGCCAAGTGAGCCGCGGCGGCCGAGCGAAACTGCGGGATGACCCGCAACGAAAATGTTTGGTGACCGGGGACTCCGGCCCCAAGACCGGCCTTGTTAGGTTTGTTGTCGGACCGGATGGAACTGTTGTTCCAGATGTGTTAGGGAAACTGCCTGGACGCGGATTGTGGGTGACCTCTGATCGCGCTGTTCTGGAAAAAGCCGTGGCAAAGCGGCTATTTTCCCGCGCTGCGCGGCAACAGGTTACGGCACCGGATGGACTGATCGAGTTGGTCGAACTGCAATTGGCCAACCGCGTCACAGATCTGATCGCCTTGGCGCGAAAGGCTGGCGAAGCGGTGGCTGGCTACGAAAAGGTTAAGGCGTGGCTTTTGAACGACCAAGCCGCCGTCTTATTACAGGCCCATGACGGTTCGGAACGGGGCCGAAGCAAGCTCAGGCCACCTCGTGGGCCTGAAACATTGATCGAAATACTAAGTGCTGACGAAATTGGTGCAGCATTTGGGCGTGAAAAAGTAATTCACGGTGCTCTTGCGGGTGGTGGACTCACGCACCGTGTTGTAGAGGATGCGGCACGATTAGCGGGACTGCGTCCGCAATACAGGGGCGAGGGCGCCCTTGGGAAGGAATAACGGCTATATGAGCGACAGCGACGGCAAAAAAACATTAGGTGTCCGCGGCGGCGGTGGATCACGGTCAGGTCAGGTAAAGCAAAGCTTTAGCCATGGCCGCACGAAGAATGTAGAAGTGGTCACCAAGCGTAAGCGTGTTGTCACCAAGCCGTCCTCGGGTAAATCGGGGCAAGGCCAGGCAGGCGGTGATCCGTCGCGCCGCCCAGGTGGAATCAGCGAAGCGGAAATGGAACGCCGCCTGCGGGCATTGCAGGCTGCGAAGGCACGTGAACAAGACGAGGCGAAAGCCCGCGCTGACGAAGAAAAACGTCGCGCCGAAGAACGTGCGCGCCGCAAAGCCGAGCTTGAGGCGAAGGAACGTGAAGAGCGTGAACGCGAAGAAGCTCTGAAAGCGAAGGCTGAAGAAGAAGCTCGCAAGAAGAAAGAGGCCGAAGAAGCGGCCGCGCGCAAGAAGAAAGAAGCCGAAGAAGCGGCGAAACGGGCCAAGGCCGACGCGGCGAAATCCGCGCGCGGCCCGAAAGGCGCCGATGGCTCTGCTTCGGGCCGCGATGCCCCTGCTGCTCCGGGCGATCAACCCTCCGGGCGTGCACAGCCGTCGAAATCCGGCGCTCCGACTCCGCGCAAAGGTCAGCAAGACCGCGAAAGGGACCAGCCGGCCCGCAAAGGTAAAGGCCGCGACGATAATCGTCGTTCCGGCAAACTGACCCTGAACCAAGCCCTGTCTGAGGGTGGCCGCGAGCGGTCTTTGGCGTCCATGCGCCGTAAGCAAGAGCGCGAGCGCCGCAAATCCATGGGCGCGAATGAGAACCGCGAAAAAATTATTCGCGACGTTCAGCTGCCCGAAACCATTGTGGTGCAAGAGCTTGCCAACCGCATGGCCGAGCGCGTCGCTGATGTGGTTAAGACCCTGATGCAAAACGGCTTCATGGTCACGCAAAACCAATCGATTGACGCGGATACCGCAGAACTGATCATCGAGGAATTCGGCCATAAAGTGGTTCGGGTTTCCGATGCGGATGTGGAAGACGTCATCGCGGATGTCGAAGATGATGAGGCGTCCCTGGTGTCTCGCCCGCCGGTTGTCACCGTAATGGGCCATGTGGACCACGGGAAAACCTCGCTTTTGGACGCGATTCGCAATGCGAAAGTCGTCTCTGGCGAAGCGGGCGGCATTACCCAGCATATTGGCGCCTATCAGGTGACCACTGATAGTGGTAATGTTCTGAGCTTCCTCGATACGCCGGGCCACGCGGCCTTCACCTCGATGCGGGCGCGCGGGGCTCAGGTCACCGATATTGTTGTTCTGGTTGTTGCTGCAGACGATTCGGTCATGCCACAAACGGTAGAGGCGATCGCCCATGCGAAAGCAGCCGAAGTGCCTATGATCGTGGCGATCAACAAGATCGACAAACCCGAAGCCAATGCAGACCGTGTGCGCACCGAATTGCTGCAACACGAAGTTATTGTTGAGAAAATGTCCGGTGACGTTCTGGATGTGGAAGTCTCGGCAATCACTGGCCAAGGGCTTGATGAGTTGTTGGAAAACATCGCTCTGCAATCCGAGATCCTGGATCTGAAAGCCAACCCAGATCGCGCCGCCCAAGGTGCCGTGATCGAGGCGCAGCTTGATGTTGGTCGCGGTCCGGTGGCCACCGTTCTGGTGCAGAATGGTACGCTTCGTCAGGGCGATATCTTTGTTGTTGGGGAACAATGGGGGCGTGTTCGCGCTCTGATCAATGACAAAGGCGAGCGCGTCAAAGAGGCCGGCCCATCGGTTCCGGTAGAGGTTTTGGGCCTCAACGGCACGCCAGAAGCGGGCGATGTGCTCAATGTGGTTGACGCTGAGGCGCAAGCGCGTGAGATCGCTGAATATCGTGCACAAGCCGCGAAAGATAAGCGCGCCGCAGCAGGTGCCGCTACGACGCTTGAGCAGATGATGGCCAAAGCCAAGGCTGACGAGAATGTCGAAGAGCTGCCCGTATTGGTCAAAGCCGATGTGCAGGGCTCCGCTGAGGCGATCGTTCAAGCCATGGAAAAAATCGGTAATGACGAGGTCCGCGTGCGGGTTCTGCATTCCGGTGTTGGCGCGATTACTGAGTCGGATATCGGCCTGGCCGAGGCGTCCGGCGCTCCGGTCTTTGGCTTCAATGTGCGGGCGAATGCGACCGCGCGGAATGTGGCTAACCAGAAGGGTGTCGAAATCCGCTATTACTCGGTCATCTATGACTTGGTCGATGACGTTAAAGCGGCAGCCTCTGGCCTGCTGAGCGCGGAAATCCGCGAAAACTTCATCGGTTACGCGGAAATCAGGCAGGTCTTCAAAGTCTCGGGCATCGGCAAAGTTGCTGGTTGTTTGGTAACCGAAGGCGTCGCGCGCCGCTCCGCTGGTGTTCGCTTGTTGCGGGACAATGTGGTTATCCACGAAGGCACGCTGAAGACCCTCAAACGCTTCAAAGACGAAGTGCCAGAGGTCCAATCCGGCCAAGAATGCGGTATGGCATTCGAAAATTACGAGGATATCCGCGAAAAGGATGTGATCGAAATCTTCGAACGCGAAGAAGTCACCCGCACCCTAGACTAAGCTCAAAGCGCCCGATTTATGCGCGGCGCTTTGTGACATGCGAATATATTAGTCGTTAGGGAATCTTCTCTAGAAGCGCACCAGTCAGAAAATTGGTGCGCTTTGATATGTTAAAATCCCTCTCGATCGCCGCATTTTGCCGAATCGCCGTCATTTCGGTCCTGCTGCTCGGCGCTCTATCCTTCATGCTTGCAATGGGGTTTAACTGGCAGGCCTCTCGAACCAAGCTGGAATGGGAAACCTACAAAGCCAATAGCGCGCCAGAGGCCGAAGCAACCGCCAGCCTTATAGAGGCTTTGGGTTATGGCGGCATGATCCATCAGTTCAAAAACCTGGTCATTCGGCGCGACTTAGACCGGGTCGGACGGGTGCAGGAAAAAGCAGGCTCTGCCTTACATGCGCTCGATCTCTATCGCATTGCCGCGCAGTCCAGTTCGGACGCAAAAGATGTCTCCGCGATTGAGGAGATGATCAAAAACTACACCTCTAAACTGCCGATGGTCGAAGAGATGATATTGGCCGGGGCGACTAATACAGAAATCGACAAAGCCGTCAAAATCGATGACGGCCCCGCCTTGGCTGCGTTGGACAAGATGCTGGCAAATTCCGAGGCCGCGGCTCAAAGCCAGTTGCAAATATTGGCCGAGCTGCGCCGCGCCTTGGGCTATGGCGGGATGATCCACCAGTTTAAGAATTATGTCCTGCGCATGGATGCGCCTCCAATAGCAAAGGTCGCGGCGGCGATGGATACCTCGCGTGCGGCGATAGCGGAGTATCGCGCCTTGGGTATTTCCCCCACGGGCCAGGGCGCGTTAGACGCGATTGAAGGGGTTCTGGACGCCTATTCTCAGGGCTTGCACCTTGCCCAGAAGATGGCCGCAGAGGGCGCCACAGCCAAAGCAATCGACGCACAGGTGAAGGTTGACGATAGCCCAGCACTTTCTGGGCTGAACGAACTGCACGAATTAGCCATCAACAATATCGCTGCAGATCAAAAACGGGTCGATGCCTATCTGAACCGATTTTACTTTGGCACGCTTGTTCTGGCGATTGGGATTTTGCCAGTTTGCTTTGTCTTTACTATTTTCCTGCGGCGCGTCCTCATTGCTGGCGTAGTTGAACCAGCCGAAAAAGTTGCAAGCGGGATCAAAGACCTCGCGGATGGCGATTTGAACGTCGATCTTAGCGATTTGACCGGCAAAACCGAAATCGGTGCGATTGCAGCCGCCGCCTCGGTTTTTCGAAATAAGCTATCTGAAAACCAACGCCTTGCTGAGGAGAGCGCGCAATTCTTGAAAGAACAGCAAGAAATGAGTGCACAGCAAAATGAGTTGCTGGAACAGCAAAAGGAAATGGCCGAGCAGCAGAAGGCTGTCACCCAAAACCTAGAGCGGCGCCGAGCGATGCAAGACAATCTGGGAGCCGAGCTTGAATCGGTAGTGCGCAGCGCTTTGGACGGAAATTTCGAGGCGCGTATTACGGCAAAATTCCAAGAGGCTGACCTCGACCTAGTGGCAGATATGCTCAACCGCCTCATGGCCAATATGGAGGCCGGGCTGACGGCCATCAATAATGTCACCCAGCATTTCGCCCATGGCGACCTGACCGCGACTATGGAAGGCGATTTTCGCGGCCAGTTCAGCGATTTGCAGCAGGAATTCGCCTCTGCGCTGACGGAAATGTCGAATGTTGTCCGCCGTGTCTTGGAAACCGCGAGCAATATAGAGGCGGAATCCGCATCGATTGCCTCTGCCGCCACCAGCCTTTCTCAGCGGACAGAGCGTCAGGCCAATTCGTTAGAGCAAACCGCCTCCGCCTTGGATGAATTGACCAGCTCGGTGACCCAGGCGGCCGAAGCCACCCGGCAAACCGAAGAGGTGGTATCGAAAGCCAGCAAAAACGCCAAAGAAAGCGGTCAGGTCGTGATGGAAGCCGTGGGTGCCATGCAACGAATCCAAGTGTCCTCTGAGAGCATTTCTAAGATTATTGGGGTGATTGATGAAATCGCTTTCCAAACCAACCTTCTGGCCTTGAATGCCGGCGTAGAAGCGGCCCGCGCCGGGGAAGCAGGGCGGGGCTTTGCAGTCGTCGCCTCCGAAGTGCGCGCCTTGGCGCAGCGATCTTCTGATGCCGCGAAAGAGATCAATAATTTCATCACCACCAGTAACTCCGAAATCGCCTCTGGCGTGGAATTGGTTAATCGCGGCGGCGACGCGTTAGACGGTATTGTCTCCTCTATGGGGGATATCTCGGACCATGTGGCGCAAATCGCGCGTTCGGCCAAAGAACAAGCCGACAGCCTAAGCTCGATCAATTCAACCTTGAACCGCCTTGACGAAGACACTCAGAGCAATGTGGCAATGTTTGAAGAAACCACAGCCTCTACCGTGGCTCTCAGCCAAGAGGCTCAAACAATGATTAGCGCCATTTCAAGCTTTAAGGTCAGCGATTCCGCTTCGGAAATGGGACCAAGCTACAACTTGCAGCAAACCGGATAATTTTACCGAGCGTTTTTCGCAAATATGCCAGGATTTGCGCATAAAAAAGGGCCGAGCCAGGAAACCCAGCATCGGCCTTTTTTAGCCCTTAAAGGGCGACAAGACTGTCGTTCTAAGCAGTCCGGCTTACCGGAAAGCCTTCGAACTCACGCTTGCCAACTTGAACCACGATTTTGCCGTTGCTCAAGCTTTTGACATAGGTCCCTTGCACAGAAACGCAGGTTCCAAAAGTGATAGTTCTCAGCATGGTAATCTCCTCCCCAAAGTGAGATCAGTGCGTCAGTAAATGAAAGTTAGGTAAATCCGCTTTAAAATTCACTAACAAAAGTGTCATACTAGCGTTAAAATAGCCTATTTTCCAAGCAAACAGCGTAGAAATGTTAGGCAGTCACTGGAAAATACTTAAAATTATGCTGATAGATTGAACTATTAACCTTGATTTCTGCAGTTGCGAAATAACCGCTCACAGCAAATCGCGAATCACTGGGATCAGGGGAATATCTGCCGGAGGCATGGGAAAATCGCGCAATTCCCGAGCTCTAACCCATTTTAGGGCCTGGCCTTCGCGACCAATAGGTTGCCCTTCCCATTTCCGGCACACAAAGACAGGCATCAAAAGATGAAAGTCTGGATAACCGTGACTGGCAAAACTCAAAGGCGCTAAACAACTTTGCCAGGTGCCTATTCCCAGCTCTTCGTGCAACTCACGAATTAACGCAGCCTCGGGGGTTTCGCCGGGCTCAATTTTCCCACCCGGAAATTCCCAAAGCCCGGCCATGGATTTACCCTCTGGCCGCTGGCACAAAAGAACCCGGCCATCGGGATCCACCAAGACCACCGCCGCGACTAGGACAAGCTTCATGACCGGTAATCCGCGTTGATCGTGATATAACCATGGGTCAAATCGCAGGTCCAAAACCGATCCCGGCCGCCGCCTAATCCAAGCGCTACCCGAATGACCAAACTATCTTGCTTCATGTAAGCGGCGCCAAGCTCTTCGCGATATTCCGCCGAGACCCAACCATTTTCTGCGACCAGAATATCGCCAAACCAAATGCTCAGACGGTCGCGATCCGCCGCGGCGCCGGATTTACCGATCGCCATTACGATCCGTCCCCAATTTGGATCCTCACCAGCGATGGCTGTTTTGACCAAAGGGGAATTGGCAATTGCTTGCGAAATCAGGCGCGCATCCGCATCGCTCGCGGCTGTCTCCACCTGGATTTCAACCAGTTTTTGCGCCCCTTCACCGTCGCGCACCACCAAAAGGGACAGCTCGCGCATCACCTTTTGCAAAGCTGCGGCGAAAGCAGAGTGATACGGACTTTGCGGCCCAACAGAGACGCGGCTTTGCCCAGTCGCTGCAATCAGCAAAGTATCGGACGTGGAGGTGTCGCTATCGACCGAAATGGCATTAAATGTCTGGTCGCAGCTGGCGCGCAGCAGATTTTGCAACTCCGCCTGCTCAATCTCCGCATCTGTAAACAGATAGACCAGCATCGTCGCCATATCCGGCGCAATCATGCCCGAGCCTTTGGCGAACCCCGCGATTGTGACAGAGCCTTGATCGGTTTCGATCCGCTCATATGCGCCCTTAGGGAAGGTATCCGTTGTCATAATCGCGCGAGCTGCGGGCTCAAACGCCTCTGCGTCGAAATTATCGGCCAATTCATCCAAGACGCTGATGATACGATCATGGGGCAAAGGCTCGCCAATGACACCGGTCGAAGAGGTAAAGACCCGCGCAGCCGGGATCGATAAACGCTCGGCCACCGCATCGACGACATCCTGAACCGAGCGCATCCCCGCCCCACCGGTAAAGGCATTCGCATTGCCGGAATTAACAACAAACGCTGCTCCTGCCGATTGATCCGTCAAGGCCAGCTTGGCTTCGCAATCCAGGACCGGAGCGGCCCGGGTCGCGGAACGGGTGGTCACCCCGGCAATCACACTGCCCGGAGCGATTTCCGCCAGCATCACATCGGTGCGCCTGCGATACCGCACCCCAGCGGCTGCCGTGGCGAAACGGATACCGCTCACCTGTGGGATATTCGGAAACCCCTCTGCAGGCGCCAAAGGAGAAATAGCGGGCTGGGTCTTGGCCAATTTGCGACGGCGCAATTGGCGCGCCCGCCGCAGCCGAGGACCACCGGACAGGGAAAGATAGGGCATTTTACTCTTCGAACAGCAAATCAGTGTTACTCATGAAGCTAGGATCAACCTGCTGCGTGATAATTTTTTCGATTTCAGCTTCGGCGTTCAGATCCGTTAGCTTTAGGGCGATCGCCCGTTGTTGGATCTCTTCGATCAGTTGTTGTTGGATGTCTTCGATTGGCGGTGCCGCAGAGAGCCGCGTGTCATAGAGCTTGATCAAATGCCAGCCAAACTGGGTCTGCACCGGCCCCGACATCTCGCCCACTTCCAGTGCGACCACAGCCTCTTCAAATTCTGGCACCATCCGACCCAAGGGGAACCAATCCAAATCCCCCCCGCCCGGCGCCGATGGCCCGATGGAATATTGGCGAGCCATTGCCGCAAATTCAGCGCCTTCATTCAAGCGCGTCAGAATCTCAGTGGCTTCTTCTTCGGTTTCGACCAAAATATGAGCCGCGTGAAATTCCCGAGACGCCTCATGATCGGCGAATTTTTCATTATAGAGCGCCACAATCGCGTCTTCATTCACCGCCTCGAAGGCGATATTTGCCATGGCCTCATTGGCGGCAAGATTGCGGGCCTCATTTTCCGCGGCCCAGCGAATATGTTGCGGCGGCTCGCCCAAATATTGGCGTAGCAATTCTTGCTCAATCACTTGCTGCAATAGCCCATCATAAAGCTGTTCATCGCCAATGGTTTGATATTGCTGCGGCAAGTTCAAACGCAGCAGGATCAATTGGCCGGCGGTGATGTCAGTGCCATTGACTGTCGCCACCACTTTATTGGGGCTTTCGATCACAACCTGCGCCGAAACCATAGGCGCCGCCACAACCGCTGACAGGATGCCTAGCGCAAAGATCCGCTTCATTTCGTTTCCTTCCCTAATTCAACTCGGCGCGACCAAGTTGACACGGTCTAACCGCGCCCTTACATCGCGATGGGATCATTGCGACGGGGCGCGCTCTGCCCGCTGTCTTAGGCCTTCAGACCTGGCGCGGCAAGGCGCAGCCTTTCACGATCGGTTTGGAATAACGACCAAGGCGGAGAGACGACAGTGCTGGGTTTTGGAACCATTGCAAAAAAGGTGTTCGGCACCCCGAATGACCGGAAAGTCAAAGCAACCCGCCCATTGGTCGCCAAGATCAATGCGCTAGAGCCGGATTTCGAAAAACTCGATGATGCCGGGCTGATTGCCAAGACCCAAGAGTTCAAAGAGCGCATCGCCAATGGCGAAAAGCTGGACGCTCTCTTGCCCGAAGCTTTTGCCAATTGCCGCGAAGCCGCGCGCCGGACACTGGGTCTGCGGGCTTTTGACGTGCAGCTGATGGGCGGGATTTTCCTGCATCAGGGCAATATTTCGGAAATGAAAACCGGTGAGGGGAAAACGCTTATGGCGACTTTCCCCGCCTATCTGAACGCGCTGACCGGCAAATCCGTGCATATCGTGACGGTCAATGACTATCTGGCACGGCGTGACGCGGAATGGATGAGCAAGGTCTATGGGGCGCTTGGTCTGACCACCGGCATTGTGGTCCCGCAGCAGCCCGACGCCGAAAAGCAAGCGTCTTATCAAGCAGATATCACCTATGCCACGAATAATGAGCTGGGCTTTGACTATCTGCGCGACAATATGAAATCCGATCTCAAGCAGATGAGCCAGCGTGGCCATTACTTTGCCATTGTCGACGAGGTCGATAGTATCCTTGTGGACGAGGCCCGGACGCCGCTGATCATCTCCGGACCCGCTCAGGACCGTAGCGAGCTTTACAAGCTGGTCGATAGCTTGATCCCGGAAATTCAGGACAATCATTTCGACCTGGACGAAAAGCAGCGCAATGTGACCTTCAACGAAGAAGGCAATGAATTCATCGAGGCGCGGCTACAGGCGGCAGGGCTCTTGCCTGAGGGGCAGACGCTTTACGACCCGGAATCTACCACCCTGGTGCATCACGCGACCCAAGGCCTGAAGGCGCATAAGCTTTTCACCAAAGACAAAGACTATATCGTTCGCGATGGCCAAGTTGTCCTGATCGACGAATTCACAGGTCGGATGATGGTTGGGCGGCGCCTGTCCGATGGTCTGCATCAGGCGATTGAGGCGAAAGAAGGCGTGCAAATTCAGCCAGAAAACACCACTCTGGCCTCTGTGACCTTCCAAAACTATTTCCGCCTTTATGATAAACTGGGCGGCATGACCGGGACTGCGGCAACCGAGGCCGAAGAATTCCAGGAAATTTATGGTCTAGGCGTGGTCGAAGTGCCCACTAACCGGCCTGTTGCGCGGGTTGACGATCATGACGCGGTCTATCGGACTGGGCGCGAAAAATATGCCGCCATCGTCGAGGAAATCAAAAAATCCCATGAAAAGGGCCAGCCGGTTCTCGTGGGCACCACCTCGATTGAGAAATCCGAGTTTCTTTCGGGGCTTCTGAAAGAGTCCGGGGTTCCTCATAATGTTTTGAATGCGCGCCAACACGAAAAAGAGGCGCAGATCGTCGCCGATGCGGGCAAGTTCGGCGCGGTGACCATCGCCACCAATATGGCTGGTCGCGGCACCGATATTCAGCTGGGCGGCAATGTGGAAATGAAGGTGCTGGAAGCCCTGGCCGCCGATCCCGAAGCTCATCCCGACGAGGTGCGCACGCAGATCGAGGCGGCCCATGCGGATGAAAAGCAGAAAGTCCTAGAGGCGGGCGGGCTATTTGTTCTGGCCACCGAGCGCCATGAAAGCCGCCGCATCGATAACCAGCTGCGGGGCCGTTCGGGCCGTCAGGGCGATCCGGGCCGCTCGGCCTTTTTCCTGTCGCTCGAAGATGACCTGATGCGGATTTTTGGCTCTGACCGTTTGGACGCCATGCTGAAACGTTTGGGCATGCAAGAGGGCGAGGCAATCGTTCACCCCTGGGTCAACAAATCCTTGGAGAAGGCCCAAGCCAAAGTCGAAGGCCGCAATTTCGACATCCGTAAACAGCTGTTGAAATTCGACGATGTGATGAATGACCAGCGGAAGGTGATTTTCTCCCAGCGGATGGAAATCATGGAAGCCGAAGACGTCAATGAAATCACCCGCGATATGCGCCATGAGGTGATCGAAGACCTGGTCGACAGCTATATTCCGCCGAAAACCTACGCAGATCAATGGGATGGCGAAGGGCTTTATGCGGCGGCGATTGAAAAGCTGGGCATTGACGTGCCGGTTATGGCTTGGGTCGAGGAAGACGGTGTTGACGCCGAAGTGATCCAAGAGCGCCTGACAAGCGAGGCCGATAAGCTGATGGCGCAAAAAGCCGTCGATTTCGGCCCAGAAAATATGCGTAATATCGAAAAGCAGCTGCTATTGCAGACGATTGACGGCAAATGGCGCGAACATCTGCTGACGCTAGAGCATCTGCGCTCGGTGGTTGGGTTCCGTGGCTATGCGCAGCGCGATCCGCTGAACGAATATAAAAACGAAAGCTTCCAACTATTTGAGCGGATGCTCGACAGTCTGCGGATCGAAGTGACGGAGAAGCTGTCCCAAATCCGTCCGCTGAGCGAAGAAGAGCAGCAGGCTATGATCCAGAAGCTTTTGGAACAGCAGGGCATGGCCAATCGTGGAGCGCCGGTTGTCGCGGGTGGAAGGCCGGCGCCTCAGCAATCCGATGCCGCTCCGCTGGTCGCGGGCTTTGATGAAAATGACCCGACGACTTGGGGCAATCCAGGCCGCAACGACCCCTGCCCCTGTGGCTCGGGTCAGAAATTCAAACATTGCCATGGGCGCCTTGCATAAGCTGGGCCTCCAAATCATGACGGCGCTTCGCCCATTGGCCCTTTGCGCCTTTGGGCTGGCCCTTCTGTCGGCCTCGGCAAGCGCCGCCGATTGTAGCGGCGCTTTGCAGATCTCTGCCACGCCCGAAGGCAATCTAGATGTGACGGTCAGCCTGCCCTGCGCGCCCTACACCCCTATCACCCTGCTTTATGGCCCGGTGAAGATTCCCGAAGAAACCGCCGCTGATGGCAGCCTAAACTTGACGGTTCCGCGTCTCAAAGGCGTCAGTGATATCGCGGTTTTGGCGCCTGTGGCCGGACTGTCGGCACCCGTTCCCTCGGCCAGCCTGTCAGAGGATCAGGCGCGGTTTATCCTGGTTTTGCCAGATGATGACGGGGCGGTCCCCGGTCTTTTGCCGCCGCTAGGTTTCGATATGGGCACTGGCATTGCGCCGCCGGAATTCCTGGCGCTTGGCCCCACTCAAGCCGCGGAATTGGTGATCCCGGTCTCGCCTGGTCGCTGCGGGCAGCCCTTCCGCCTGCGCCTTTTGACCGAATCCACGGCCAAACCCCAACGCATCACCATCACTATGCCCGACTGCCCCGCGGATGGCTTTGTGCTGCTGCCCCTCTGAACTTTAGCGAAATAGCGACTGCATGATCTCCGTCACCGCCTCTTCATAAGGCACTGGCCGGAAATACACCGCATTCGCCCGGCAATGGCGCGATAGATCCGAGTTGATATCCCCAAGCTCGGTCAATGCCTCTGCCCAAGCCCTTGGGTCAAAGGGCAGTCCCAAGTGATGGCCACGCAGGCTTTCGTGATAAATCGGCAGATCGGCGGTGATGGCGGGGGTACCCAGGGTCAGCGCCTCTACCGGCGGCAAGCCCCAGCCCTCGGCCATGGATGGCTGCAATAAAGCAGTGGCGTCATGCATCAGCTGCACCACTTGCCGGGAATTCAGCCCCGTCATCACGCGGATGCCAGGCACCTCGGCCAAGCGGTTTGCGATTTCCTGACCCTGCCAGCCTTTTTGCCCAATAATCAGCAATTGCGGCAAACTCCGCTGGCTCTGCCAAATCTGGGCGAGAAAGTCATAGTTTTTGCGCGGCTCCAGCGTGCCAACCGCGAGGAAGAAATCCTTGCCGCCTTTGCCGCCATAGACCAGCGGTACATCCACCGGCGGCGGAGCCACCGCCACATCCGGACACTCCCATCCTTGGGCCGTGCAATGGGTGATCAAATCCCGCCGTGTTTGATCCGAGGCACAGGTGATCCGCGCGCCGCTTTGCACAATATTTTGGATCCGCTGGTGATGCCGCTCGGGCTGTTCTGGCCGGGTGGTTTCCGGATAAGCGATTGGGATCAGGTCATGCAGATAAATCGACGCCCGCATGCCCCGCCCGGTCAAATGCGGCAAAAGCCAGGGCTTTTCCAATCCCTGATGCGAGAGATTGAGATACAGCCCCCCCGCAGGCGGCCTAGATAAAAGCCCCGGCAAGGGCCAGCGCCGCCGAGTTTCCCCCATTATCCAACGCCGGGTCAGACGTTTGAGCATGCGACGCATCACGCTTTGCGGCACATCCCAAAGCCGCCCCTGCCATTGCCGCATCACATGAGTTCGCGCGGCCAGCTCGGGCGTTTGCAGAATCGTCCGCAGAATCGACAGCTCCACCTGATCAATACCGGTCGGCCCCGCAGCATGGCGGCGTGAAATCAACCGAGAAGCATCAAACCAGATCACAGACATGAGCGTCATAAAGCATGGGATGGGTTAGTATTCTATCACTTGCGTGAATTCAGACTTGTGGCAGCGTGGATCCTGCGGCTAGCTTTGATGGATGACCCGGCATTCCCGCGGAGGAGGCGGCGCCGGGTATTTAGACGCAAAAGAGGAGAGCGTCCCATGCCCACATCTTATGTCGGTCGTCTTGCATCAACAGAGTCTGATCGGACCTATTCCCAGACCAGCGCGTCAAATCTGGCTTCGGGATCTGCTATGGCAACAGTTGCGACAATCTTAGAAGAAAAAGGCGGCACTGTTTATTCGATCGCGCCGCAAAGCTCTATTGCCGAGGCGGTGCATGAATTGCATGCGCGGCGCATCGGGGTTCTAACCGTGATGGATGGTAATGAGCTGGTCGGGATCATTTCCGAACGCGATATCGTGCGCCATTTGTCGGAAAAAGGCGCGGCAGTGCTAGAGGCTAAAGTGGTCGATCTAATGACCGCCACGCCGATCACCTGCACGCCCAGCGATCCGCTTCTGAGCATTCTCAAACGCATGAGCGATGGTCGCTTCCGCCATATGCCAGCGGTCGAAAATGGCCAAGTTTTGGGGCTGATCTCTATCGGCGATGTGGTTAAACACCGCCTACGCGAGCTGGAATACGAAGCTTTGCGTATGAAACAGATGATCGTCGGCTAAGCTTGAAAGGGGTGAGACGATGGATTTTGTGCTCACCCCTGGATTAGGGGTCGTTTTGATCGTGGCCATGGCGTTTTGCGGCCGCCAATTTCGCGAAACCTGGAAAGCCCAGGCGCAAGGCTGGCAATGGCGGGCCTGGGTCTATGGGCTGGTGGCCGCTGGCAGTTTCGCTATTTTGGCCTTTGTGCCGCTAGAGCTGGGCTGACGCGGCTGGTTTCAGGCCGCCTCGTCAGATCCGCAAAAATGGCTGAGCGAGACGCGGCAATAGCGAGCTGAATTTCAACCGATCATCGGTCGCGGCCAGGCAGATGCAGTCTTCGTCACCAAAGGCCACCGGGGTGTGGTCAAGATCTTGATCCGCCAATTCCACATCGCCGCGATGGAACTCATCGAATTCGTCGCGATAGGCCCCTTGCAGCACCAAGGTCATCTCATTTCCATGATGGCTATGGGTCGGCATGGCAACACCGGTCGGAATGTAAAGTAGCCGAACCGAGCCGCCCTTATCCGAATGCAAAATCGCCTGACGCGCCCCCATCCCGATGGGACGCCAAGCGACGCTGTCCAGATCGCCGCCAACCATCTGCCGCAACGGATCGGGAAACACGCCTTTGGGCCGCGGTGGGGTTGTGGCGCAATCTTCGGGAGCCGCGCCTTGGATCAACGCCATGGTCGCGGCAAAACTGTCATCCCCGAGCGCGATTGGCTCGACCTCGTCCAAAATCATGCCGCCCACCGCGTCAAACGCCTCTAGTCGCGCGCGGCTATCATCGGACAAAGACACATGCGACGCCACAACCAGGTCAAACGCCAAAGATAGCTGACCAGCACTATAGGCCAGCAACACATCATCTGGTAGATTATGGGTAACACGGGGCATCATGTGGCTTTCATTTCGTGTCGAAGACGCTCCAGCGCTAATCTAATGCGCGATTTGATTGTGCCAAGGGGCAGACCCGTCTGTTTTGCAAGTTCCGTATGGGTCAAATCCCCGAAATAGGCCGCCCGGATAAGCGATTTCTGCTTTTGCGGCAATGCCTCTAAGGCGCGGTTCAGCTGCTCGCTTTCCTGCTGCAGCGCGATCACATCCGCCTGGTCCGGCCCGGTTTCAGGGCCCCAAGGCAGCTCTTCGGGTTCGGGCCGAGCCTGCCGGCGCAGATGATCGATTTTCTTATTACGGGCAATGGTGAAAATCCAGGTGGCCGCACTGGCGCGGGTCGGATCGAACAAAGCCGCCTTATGCCAGACCGTTGCCATAGTTTCCTGGGTGCATTCTTCGGCCATGGCCTCGCTAATCCCGGAACGCAGCAAAAACCCCTTCACCCGTGGCGCGAAATAGCGAAATAGCTGCGCAAAAGCCGCCTGATCGCGGTTATCGCGGATCTGCTCCATGAGCACGATCCACTGCGCATCTTTGCTATTGGCGATAGTCACAGAGGCATTTTCCGGCAATCAGATGGTTTCGTTTTCCAAAGGATAGGGAAGAAATTTCGCAAATACACCCTCCTTCTCAGATTTATTTTAGGCCCATTCCAGTGTGACCCTGCGGCTTTGCGCAGAAAAATATGTGTCGCGAATGATCCGAGCCCAGCCTAGCCGCGTAGTAAGGGTAGGAAACTTGCAATAGGACTTGCCCGCATGCCCGACACTCTGTCTCGACCTCGCCGTATCGCAATCATTGGCGGTGGGATTTCCGGCATGGGCGCGGCCTATCATTTGGCGAAACATGCGCAGGTTACGCTATATGAGGCTGAGCCGCGCCTTGGGGGCCATGCCTGCACGATCATGGCGGGCAAATATGGCGATCAGCCGGTGGATATCGGCTTTATCGTCTTCAACCACGCCAATTACCCGCATTTGACCCAGCTTTTTGCCGAGCTCGATGTGCCAATCGCCAAAAGTGCGATGACCTTTGGTGCCTCGATCAATGGCGGTGCGGTGGAATATGCGCTACGAGACCTCAATGGGCTTTTTGCTCAGCGGCGCAATATTGCGCGCCCGGCTTATTACCGGATGCTCCGGGATATTTTGCGGTTCAATGCCCGCGCGCCGGAATTTCTGGCCCATCCTGAAATGACTGTTGGCGATATGCTGGCCGAGCTTGGCACAGGCGAATGGTTCCGCAATTACTATTTGCTGCCCTTTTCCGGCGCGATCTGGTCCACCCCGACCGAGGACATCACCAGCTTTCCCGCCGCCGCAATGATCCGGTTTTTCCAAAACCATAATTTGCTGGATTATAAGGGGCAGCATCAATGGTATACGGTCAAGGGCGGCTCAAAGGCCTATGTGACCCGCCTGAAACGCGCCCTGAATAGTCGCGGGGTCGAAATCTGCTGCGGCGCTGCGATCGATGCGGTGCGGCGACCGGGCTACGGGGTGGAGATAAAACCCAAAGGCGCTGATTGGATTGGCTATGACGAGGTCGTCTTTGCCACCCATGCAGATGACACGCTGCGCCTGCTGGCGGATCCCAGCGATGAAGAGCGCGGCGCCTTGGGTGCGGTCGCGTATCAGCCGAATACGATTATTCTGCATAGCGACACATCCTTGATGCCCAAACGCAAAGCCGCTTGGGCCAGCTGGGTTTATACCGAGGATGCCGCAAAACGCAGCTCGCGCATCGATCTGACATATTGGATGAACTCGCTGCAACCGATCCCGGACGAAGACCAGCTTTTCGTCACGCTCAATACCACCCGCCAACTGCGCGAAGAGAAAATCTATCACCAAACCGAATTCCGCCATCCTGTTTATGATCACGGCACGTTAGCGGCTCAGGCTGCGATAAAAGCGATGAACGGCGCGCGCCATAGCTGGTTCTGCGGCGCTTGGATGCGCAACGGGTTTCACGAAGATGGGCTCGCCAGCGGCATCGAAGTGGCCAATGGCATCGCCAAAACCATATCCGAGGCCGCCCCCCAATGAGCCCACAGACCCAGATGGACCATATCCAGGGGCGCAGTTTTCACGGGCGTCACGGCGCGATTGAGAACCGTTTTACCTATGGGGTGGATTATGTGCTTTGGGATCCTGAAACCGCGCAACCACCCTCTTTGCTATCACGCAATCGGCGCAATCTGATGGCGCTTTATGACTGCGATTATGGCGGGCCGATGGGGGAGGGGCGCGGCACGGATTGGGTGCGCGACACGCTTGCCGCCCATGGTCAGCTAGAAGCCTGCGGTCGCATCCTTCTTTTGGCGCAGCCGCGTGTTCTGGGCCATGTGTTCAATCCGGTGAGTTTTTGGCTCTGCCATGGGCTAGATGGCAGTTTGCGCGCGGTGATTGCCGAGGTCAGCAATACCTTTGGCGACCGGCATTGCTATCTTTGCCACCATACGGATCAAAGCCCCATTCGGCGCGACGACACTTTACTGGCCAGCAAAGTGTTTCACGTCTCGCCCTTTCAGCCGGTGCAAGGCAGCTATCAATTCCGCTTCGACATAGCCGCCGACCGGATCGGTATCTGGATCAACTATCGCGACAGCGATGGCGGCGGGGTTTATGCGACCCTTACCGGCAAACGCCGTAAGCTGAGCAATCTATCGATCCTCTCATCCTGCCTGCGCCGCCCCTTTGGCTCGCGCCGCGTGCTTGCCTTGATCCATTGGCAGGCCCTCAAACTATGGTGGAAAGGCGCGCCATGGCATCGCCGCCCCAATCCGCCAGCCGATTTCATCAGTCGCTAACCTGTTCCCATTGCCCAGATCATAGGAGGGCATAATGCATCCGATCTTCTTCGTTCTTTTGGGCCTCTTGCTGGGATGTGCCGGGATCGCCCTGGCCCAGCGGTTTTTGTCTTTCGCGGCGCAGCGGCCTCAGGATTACGCCGATCAAGGCCCGAATTTCGACATTCGCACCCATCTAAGCGGCGAAATCCTGTGCGAAGGCGTCATCTATGGCCCCACAGGGCGGGTCGCGGCGCGGTTTATCGCGGAAATGGTCGCCAGCTGGCAGGGCGATACCGGCGTCATGACCGAACGGTTTCACTATGACAGTGGCGCGGTGCAAGATCGTGAATGGCAACTGACCCTAGGCAAGGACGGCAAAATCACCGCCCGCGCCGATGATCTGCTCGGTGATGGCCGTGGCCAGCAATCTGGCGCGGCGGTGCAGCTGGGCTATCGCATTCGCCTGCCTGAAAGCTCCGGCGGCTGGGTCATGGATGTGACCGATTGGATGTATCTGATGGAAAATGGAACCATCATCAACCGCAGTCAGTTTCGGAAATACGGGTTCAAACTGGCCGAGCTTGTGGCCACCATGCGAAAGAAAGAGGATCAGGCGCAAATTCGACCGGCGGCCTGAGCGGTATCATGCGGGATTTTCACGGAAAAACTTATTGGCTGATCGGTGCATCGGCGGGATTGGGTGCAGAACTAGCGCGCGGGCTTAGCAAGCGCGGCGCCCATCTGATCTTGAGTGCGCGGGATGAAGAAAGCCTAAGACAGCTGGCCGACAGCCTGGATGGACCGGCAGAAATCGCACCTTTGGACGTGTCCGACCCGGCAAGCATCGATGCGGCCGCCGCGACATTCGGCGTGCCTGATGGGCTGGTCTATCTTGCGGGGGTCTATTGGCCCCTGAGCGCGGCGGAGTGGAACCCCGACCAGGTCGAAGCCATGGCCGATATCAATTTCTCCGGCGCGCTGCGCTGTTTGGGGCGTGTCCTGCCGCAAATGATCGCCCGCGATGCCGGGCATATTGTGATCACAGGCAGTTTGTCCGGGTTTCGCGGCCTGCCGGGTAGTCTTGGCTATGGTGCCTCAAAAGCCGCCTGCATGTATTTGGCCGAAAGCCTGCATGCGGATCTGGCGGGCACTGGGGTGGATGTGCAGCTGGTCAATCCCGGCTTTATCCGCACCCGCCTGACCGACAAGAATGACTTCACCATGCCATTTATTATGGAGCCGGGCGAGGCCGCCGCGCTCTATTTGCGCCATATGGAAACGCAGCGCTTCACCCGAAACTTTCCACGGGTCTTTTCCTGGGCCTTTCGCCTGAGCCGCCTGCTGCCCGACAGCCTCTATTATCGTTTTTTCACCGCTGCGACGGCCAGGTAGGACACAATAGCACTTTTCATTCACATCAGCTTTCGTCACTCTCTAAGCGGCAATCGCTAGGAGAAAGACAATGCCTGAGATAAATAGCGATGTGGTCGCACAAGTTGCGCTTTTGGCTCGTGAAGCCGATGATACGGGCGATGCAACCGCGCGCGCGGAGCTGGTGGAATTCATCGCCGGTCTGACGGAGGATGAGCAATATCAGCTGGTCGCGATTATGTGGATTGGCCGCGAAAGCTTTAGCGCCGACGAATATGATGACGCAATCCGAACCGCCCAAGAAGAGGCCACAGGCCCCACCGAAGATTACTTGGCCGGCTCTTCGCTTTTGGCGGATTACCTAGAAGAAGGCCTCGAAGCCCTCGGCTATTCCGCCACCGATGCCGAAGATGACCTGATGTGACGCAAAAGGCGCGTCACCCATAAGTGCGCGCATGGGCGCGGTCGGGATGCTCTAGATGCGGGACCGCGCCAAATTGGGACAGATGCAAGCGGCTGCCCCCGCGAATGACCTTGTGCACCGAGGTGTTGCGCGTCGCCAAAAGCATCCGCGTCATGGGCACTAGGCCCAGATCTAGCAAAATCCGCATCGCCATTGCGATCGGCCCGCCAGAGGTCACCACCAAAACCCGTTCTTCTGATTGCGCCAAATCGAACAGAGACTGGCGAATACGGTCTTCGAAAAAGCTAAAGCTTTCCGGCGCGTCGATCAGCTCGCCACTTTGCCACGCCTCAAAAGTCGGCGGCACATGGGCGGCGAAAGCTTCGGCGGACATGGGAAATGCCAGATCATGGCGGGTTTCCATTTCCCGCGCTAAGGTGAAATAGTCGATTTCTTTGAAACGCGGATCCGTTTCGATTTCGGGGCCAAGATCCAGACCTTCGGCAGTTTCACGCTGGCGCCGCATGCCGCCACAGATCACCCGGTCGAATTTATCAGAGGTCTCTCGCAGATATGCCCCCAACCATTCCGCTTGCTGATGCCCCAACGGGCTAAGGCGATCATAGCCTGCTTCATCGGTTGCGCCAGTTTGCGCCTGACCATGCCGGACCAAATAAACGTCGCCCATTTCACCCTCACCTTAGTGCTTCGCGCCGCAATACGCGTCAATTTTCCAAACGCCAAGCAACTGCAGCAATTTTTTACCTTCCGGAAAGGCAAATTCGAAAAAACACAGTTGACGAATGCTTAGCGAGTCAGGCCTTATGGGGACTGCGTCATAATGTCTCTGCGGCGCAGCATAGCATGCTGCATTGCAGCTTTGGAGGAGGAGAGATTTATGAAGAAACTATGGGCAATTGCCGTGGTTATTGGGTTTACGGCATTTTGGACTTATGGGTTTCTCATTGCCTCTGGCCTTTTTGGCGGCCGCGAAGGGCATCCGATGAACTATGTTCTGTGTATTTTGGGCCTGGGCGTTGGGCTATTCGCGCGCCAACGTGTTCTTTCAGCTACGCCAAAAATGCATGGCCGCCGTGCAGCGGCAAGGGCGCGATTAGATGCTGAAGTCGAGGAAAGTTTGGTGTAAGTAAAGCCATGGTTTTACTATCCCGACTCCTCAGTAGCGCCGGGCTTCTGGCGCTTGTCCTTTCTATCGGTTTCATGTTCGGTCCAGGCCCTGATGGGGCAACCGTAATGCGATGGGACCGACTGCTTTTGGGCGTTGCGGTTGCGCTGGCATTCTTTGTCGGCGCCGCAAAACTGGCCCAAAACGACCGCGCCTAAACCCCTACCGGTTCTCATTGTCTTGGATATCCCGCCGCCCCTTTGCGGGCGAAGGCGAAGCTCGATGACATTTGCCACAACGAGAACTGGTGCCCCAGGCATCCCAACAATATCACAAAGAAAAAGGGCGCCCGCCTTTCGGCTGCGCCCTCAAAAATCCGCTCGGAATTTTCTTAGCCCTGACGAGCTTTGAATTTCCGCTGGGTCTTGTTGATCACATAGACCCGGCCCTTGCGGCGCACAACGCGGCAATCGCGGTGACGCTGCTTCAGCGAGCGGAGCGAATTCTTGACCTTCATGGCCTCTCTCCTTCAATCGCGGCGCGTCTGCGCCTGTTGACCCAATGGACCCAAGAAGGTCCGCGAAACCCGATGGAAATGGTGGGCGGTACTGGGATCGAACCAGTGACCCCTACGATGTCAACGTAGTGCTCTACCGCTGAGCTAACCGCCCTTACCTAACAGGTCCCCCAAAGCGCCTTGCCAAAACGAACAAGACGCGGGGTTTCCCGCGTCGGTGGAGGGTGCATAAAGGGAGTCGACGAGGTGTTCAACCCCTTTTGGTGTGGCAATCAGTTTGGTTATAGTCATTGGGAAGGAGTCTCTATGACCACGCCAGCTTACGATCTTTATTTGCCTCAGTCTCCCTGCACAGGCGTGGTTTTTGCGTCGCCACATAGTGGACGGGACTATTCCGACGATTTTTTGCACCGCTCCTGCCTGGATTCGCAGCGTTTGCGGTCTTCGGAGGATGCTTTTGTTGATGAGCTGGTGACAGCGGCCCCGGATTTGGGGGCGCCTTTGCTGACGGCTCGCACGCCGCGCGCCTATGTGGATCTAAACCGCAGCGAAGACGAATTGGATCCTGCCTTAATCGATGGCATGCGCCGGGGCAGCCATAATCCCCGAGTCTCCTCTGGTTTGGGGGTGATTCCCCGTGTGGTCGCCAATGGGCGCGCCATATATCGCGGCAAGATCAGCAAGATTGAAGCAGAAAACCGTATCGCCCGGTATTGGCGGCCCTATCACGCCGCTTTGGACGCATTGCTGGCGCAGCAGCGGGCGAATTTCGGGCGGGCGGTTTTGATCGATTGTCATTCCATGCCCCATGAAGCGATCGATACCTATTCCAGCCAAGCCAATAAAGTGCCGGAAGTTGTCCTAGGCGACCGGTTCGGCGCAGCCGCCCAGAGTGATGTGATGGATGCGGTGGAACTGGCCTTTCGCAATGAGGGCTTCCGCGTCTCCCGCAACACCCCCTTTGCCGGCGCCTATATCAGTCAACGCTATGGTCGGCCGGGCATTGATCAGCATGTGATCCAGGTGGAAATCGACCGGTCTTTATATATGCATGAGCCATTATTGGAAAAGCGGACCGATTTCCCCCATTTTCAAGAGCGGATCACGCGGGTCATGGCCGCTATCGTGCAACTCGCCCCCGGCCAAACCATGCCGCTCGCCGCAGAGTAAACCTGCGTTACGCAGCCTCTAACTCGCCTTTCCACTTATTTAAGGCGCGGATGAGGGTTTCGGATTTTCGGTTAAACTCGGAATTCATCAGATCCGCCGCCTTAGCTTGGTCTTTCTGCTGCACATGCACCAGGATTTGCGCGGCAATTTGGTGAAATTCGCGATGTAGCCGAGACACGACCTCATAGGGTTTACCCTGTTTCATGTCGGAGCTGATGGCGCGGGACTGCAGCCATTTGCCAAAAGCGCAATTGTCATCGACGCGGATGGACTCCACTTCGCCCTCGAAAAAACCGGTCTTGATCGCTTGGATCAATTTGTTGCGCCATGCCACATGAGCGCCGATAGCCCGTGTAATCGCCTCTATCGCTGCTGCATCTGCCATATTATTCCCCTCTAGCTTCAAATGACAAAGCTCCGCTTCCCCAAGAGCAAGTTCCATGAAGGAAAGCTAAGGGGATCGACCTTAATGATGCAAAAACCCAATGAGTGAATATATTTCTACTTTAAGGAGAAATACGCGCAGACATGGCGTTTCGAGAAATCACCGCCTCCCTCATTCGCTGCCTGTCGCTTTGCTCCAACGCGAAATGTGATTTTCAGTGACTCTAGCTTTTCTTAAGACGCTTTAGCGCAAGGATCGCCCGGATAAGATGGCGTCTGATCCGAATTTTGCACGGATTTCATCGACCGCCCGCTCCGCTTGGCTTTTGATTTTCGCTTCGGGCTCTAGCAAATCGCTGACCCGATCCGCATCATCGGCTGGTCCCAAATCGCTTAGCCCCAGCCCCAAAAGCCGCCATGGCCCCGGCTGGTCGATTTGCGCCAAAAGCTGCTGGCCGGTTGCGAAGATCACATGCGCCAGCTGAGTGCTGCCGCGCAAGGCCAGACGCCGGGTGATCAGACGGTGATCGGCCCGCTTTAGTTTCAATGTGATCACATGCCCGGCCAGCTCTTTGGCCTTGGCCCGATCCGCCACCTTTTCCGCCATACGCCACAAATGCCCCTGCAACAGATCCGGATCGGCTGTGTCTTCGTGAAAGGTGGTTTCATTGGAAATGGATTTGGCCCGGCTATCGCGAGAAACTTTCCGCCGGTCCTCGCCGCGCGCCAAGTGATAAAGCCGCTCGCCCATGGAGCCGAAACGCTGGATCAGCTGCTTTTGATCCCAGCGACGCAGATCCGAAAAATTGCGGATCCCGGCCGCTTCTAGCGAGGCCTGACCCGACGGCCCGACCCCCCAAATCCGCCGCACAGGCTGCTCGGCCAGGAAATCCATGGTCTCCGCCGCGCCAATCACCGCAAAACCGCGCGGCTTATCCAGATCCGAGGCCAGTTTTGCCAGAAATTTATTATGGCTCAGACCAATCGAGCCGGAGATCCCCAGCTCGTCTTGCATGCGTTTCACAAGCCCCGCAAGAAGCACAGCAGGCGGAGCCCCATGCAGCCGCGCCGTGCCGGTCAGATCCAAAAATGCCTCATCCAAGGATAACGGCTCAATCGCGGGGGTCAGCTCTTCCATCATCGCGCGGATTTGCCGAGACACTTCCACATAGGCGCTCATCCGGCCCTTCACGACCACCGCTTCGGGGCAAAGCTTTAGCGCCTGAAACATCGGCATCGCCGAGCGCACGCCTTTTGTCCGGGCAATATAACAGGCGGTGGACACAACCCCACGCCGCCCGCCGCCGACAATCACCGGCTTATCGCGCAGTTCGGGATTATCGCGCTTTTCGACACTGGCATAAAAAGCGTCACAATCCATATGCGCAATCGACAGGGAAAACAGCTCTGCATGCGCCAAAACCCGCGGGCTGCCGCAATTCGGGCAACGTCGCGCCTGGGCAATCTGGCTAAGGCAATCGCGGCAAAGCGCTGACATTTCCGCCCCTCTCGGCTACCCTATCCATCTAAGCCTTTCGCCCGCGCGGCGCTAGATCCGGAGAGCTCATGCCCAGAACCCATTTTCGCGGCGCAAAGCTGATGCTGTTTTGCGGCGATCAGCTGCTGGTTTATCTGCGCGATGAAAAGCCAGGCCTCGCCTTTGCGGGGCATTGGGATTTACCTGGCGGCGGGCGCGAAGGCGATGAAAGCCCCGAAACCTGCGTCCTGCGCGAAACTTTCGAAGAATTCGGCTTGCGCCTCTCGCCCGAGGATCTGAGATTTGCCCAGACGCAAATGGGCTTTACCCAACCGCCGATGCTGAATTGGTATTTTGTCGCCCATATGCCCGCAGCCCTAAGCGATGAGATCAAATTTGGTGATGAAGGCCAATATTGGCAATTGATGACCCCCGCCGAATTCATCGCCCATCCTTTGGGCATTCCGCATCTTCAAACCATTGTCGCGGAATATTTAGCTCAATTGAAAGGCACTGCGCGCGCTTCTGGTAACTAAAAGCGATAAAAATCGCCCCCGCTACGCTGCTCTGCAGCAGAGACAATTGTTTTTTTACCTCGATTCGCGTATCCAAATTTTAGCAACAAGCCGGGAGAGCGCGGAGATATCCGCCACCGAAGGAGCAATCGCCCCGACAATCTCTCAGGTACAAGGGACCGGCTTGAGGTTTAAAACTCCGAAGAGTGGCTGCAAGGCCCACCGAAGGAGCAAGCCACGATTAGGAATGATCCGGTCGCGGTGAAACTCTCAGGTTCTGGACGGAGGGGGTTTAGCGCAGGTGGATGCCTGTGCCCAACCCATGGGGTATGTCTATGAAAGTTGCCGTTCTTGGCGCTGGTATCACCGGTGTGACCACTGCTTTTCAACTGTTTCAGCGTGGCTTTGACGTCACCGTTTATGATCGCCAGCGCTATGCAGGTATGGAGACCAGCTTTGCCAATGGCGGCCAGCTTTCAGCCAGCAATGGCGAGGTTTGGAATTCCTGGTCAACCGTCTTCAAGGGTCTGAAATGGATGCTGAAGGCCGATGCGCCTTTGCTCGTGAACCCGACCCCGTCTTGGCACAAGCTGAGCTGGATGGCTGAATTCCTGGCCGCGATCCCGCAATATGAGGCCAATACCGTCAAAACCGCTGAATTGGCGCAGAAAGCGCGCGGTGTTTTCCTGGCTATGGCCGATACGGCCGGAGTGGATTTCAACCACAGCCCGGCTGGGATCGTGCATTTCTATAAATCTGACGCGGATATGGCCAAGGCGCGCAAGGTCAATAAACTCTATATTAAGGCGGGGCTGGGCCGCGAAGAGCTGACCGAGGCAGAGGTCAAGCGCGCCGTGCCGCAATTGCATGGCTCTTTCGCGGGTGGTTTCCTGACAGAAAGCGATAGCACTGGCGACATTCATAAATACACGTTCGGTCTGGCCGAATGGCTGCGGGCCCAAGGTGTGCGGTTTGAAATGGGGCGCGATGTGACCTCGGCCAAATCTTTGGGCGACCGGGTCGAAATCGGCACAGAGCAGGGCTTCGACTCCTATGACGGTGTAGTGGTCTGCGCCGGGGTTGGCAGCCGTGATTTGGCGGCGGGCTTTGGCGACCGGGTCAATATCTATCCAGTCAAAGGCTATTCCATCACCGTGAAAATGGATGACCAAGCCAGCCAAGAAGCCGCGCCTTTCGCCTCGCTTTTGGATGATGACGCGAAAATCGTCACCTCGCGCCTGGGCATGGATCGTTTCCGCATTGCAGGTACTGCGGAATTCAACGGTGAAAACCGCGATATTCGCGCGGATCGGATTAAGCCGCTGGTGGCATGGTGCGAAAAATACTTCCCCGGCGTTTCGACCGAGCAAGTTATTCCTTGGGCCGGTCTGCGCCCAATGATGCCGAATATGATGCCAAAAATCGGCGCCGGTCGGAATCCGCGCGTTTTCTATAATACCGGTCACGGGCATCTAGGCTGGACCCTTTCGGGCGCCACTGCCGAGCTGGTGGGCCAGGCCGTGGCGACTGGCCTGCGCGACACGCGTGCTCCGACCTATGGTGGCATGGCCATCGCCGCCGAGTAATCCGCATCGGAAACCAGGTGTGTGACGCACCGCTAGAGTTGACAAAGGGGCAGGATAAGACTGCCCCTTTTGTTGTTTATGAAAGACTTACCGGCTTAGACGCGGCAGCGTTTCACCCTGAACTCGACATGCCGTCGATCAAGGCCTGCGCCATTTGCCGAGCGATCTGGGGCGCGGCCATACTCGTGCCAGAGCCAGGCAAGCTGCGCCCGCCCACCAGGGAATGGACCGGGACACCCGGCGATGTCGCGGACCGCTCCGTTGGGGCGAAAGCGTCACCATCTGGGTTATCGGCCCCGTCCCATAGCGCCCCCGAATAAGGGGCCAAGACATGGGTTTCGCCCTCTTCCGGGACGGCATCCAGATAAACACCACCCGCACGGGTTACGCCTGCGCCCGTGGCAAAGGCGCTGACAGTTCCGGTTGCATCCAGAATTACCCCGTCTTCGGGTACTTCAAACCGTCCTTGCCGCCCGCCCGAGCTAAGCCCGTCCAAGGGATCATCCCGCTGCACATGCGCCTGCAATTCGGCGCCCTCTGCATCGGTCAGCGTCAACCGCCATCGACCCGCAGGCGCTACAGGCGCCGAAAGATCCTGGCTAGCTGTTGCCGGGAATTCGATCACTACCGCTTCGCGCCAGCCTTCAGCGGTTTCATTAGCGATCCAATGGGCCAAGACCGTAGCCCCTGCGCCTACCGCAGCCAGGCTTTGACTGGTGATTGTGCCCACCGCGCCTCCGGCGAAGCTAAGCTCTTCGCCGCTGGGCGAGGTCAGGGTCACGGAAATCCGGCTTTGCGCTTTGGGTTTGTCAGTCCGGCGCGGCGCCCAGATTTCCAGATAGGACGGGGTCCAATCATCCGGCAAAAGCCGCAGCCCTAGCGATTTGCCCGATGGCACTGTCGCTGTCGCGGCAGCCCGTCGCGCATTGCCCATGGGCAGGACGAATTTCACCGGCCCAAGCCCTGACAAATCCGACGCGGCCAATGCATCCATCACCTGCTCTAACGGGTGGCTGCCATCTTTTGGCCCCGCCAAAATCCCGAAGCTTAGCGAGAAAACCACTGGAATTTCGGGCGCTTGCCCATCTTCGCGATAAGGCGCCAGCTGAGCGGCCAGCTTCCGGCTTCGCTCTAACACATAGAGCATGCCCATGATCAGGAAGAAGGGCAAAAGCGCCCCGGATGTATCCCGCACCGCATTGGGCGGGACATTCACCCCCATAATCACCGGCGCCGAACCTTGCGGCGCAGTGCCGTCAAAGGGCTCCGCCGCGAGGCCCAGAACCGCAGAACCATGGCTGTGATTTTGCGCATAACGCTGCTGCTGTCCCGGATAGAGCGGATCCAGCGGCCCGGTTTTGTAATAGACCGCCCGAGGATCCAAACGCGTCACCCCGCTTGCCTCGATCTGAGCCACCTGGGCGCCGCTAACGGCGCGACCAAAGGGCAGATCACTATGCTGATCGGGCCAAGGATGGCAGTCTTGCAACCAGATCTCGGCCAGCCGAGTTTCTCCGAAAGGCCGACGCAGGACGCTATGCCCATAGGGCAGAGTTTCATCCATCACCGCCAGCACACAAGGCGCCTCGGCCACGGCTTTGGCTGTGCTTTCAGGCAGAAGCGGCATCGCCCCGAGCCCATCTTTGCGGAACTGATCCCCCGGCGTCAAACTGCCAGACGCCGCAAAATCACCGAATTTCTGCACCAAGGGCGCATAATCTTCGAAAGCAGAGACCAGAGCCTTTTTCAGCGCCTCACTATAACCAGGCCCGATCGCTCTTTCGATCAGCCCGCTGAAATCCAGCGAAAGCGGCGTGCCATCCCCCCATTTGGGAGGCGTGCGAAATCCCTTTTCCGAAAAATATGGTCTGACGGTCATCCCCAGCGACCTTTCCATTCTTCATCCGCTTTTTCCCAAAGCAGTTTCAAGATCATGCTAGTGCGCGGAGCGATCTGCTCGGCCATATCTTCGGGGGTGGCCGAGGCCGGGCCTTCGGCTTTCATCAACTCGCTCAGTTCCAACAGGTTGAAATCCCGCGGCTGGTCGCTCAGCCCGTCTTGCCCCGCCAACATATATTGCGCCGCATCGAAATTGCGCCCCTGCACCATATCCGGTGCGCCAGTGGCAATGCGATACAGCGTGCGCCCAAGAGTGATCCCCAGCATTGCACCCGCCGCGCTATCCACCGGGAAATGCACCCCAGCCACAGTGCGATTAACCGCGATCCGGTTCGCGATCTTCATCAAGCGAGTTTCATCCTCGGAGACGCAGAACTCGTTATCCATATCCGGGTTCTTCGACGCAAAGCGCAGGCAATATAGCAAGCTGGCCACGGTAAAGGCCTGAGTCGAATGTCCGCTAGGGA
This sequence comes from Mangrovicoccus sp., assembly GCA_049603835.1. Classification (GTDB taxonomy): domain Bacteria; phylum Pseudomonadota; class Alphaproteobacteria; order Rhodobacterales; family Rhodobacteraceae; genus Mangrovicoccus. The sequence continues at coordinate 31,794 of JBMYSZ010000010.1, read as the reverse complement.
AGGTCCCATGGCTTGGAGTTTGGATGATCGGCTGCAAACTTGGCGAAAAGAGTTCAGGCCGCGGGCAACCCAGATCAAGCTTGACGCTTTGAACCAGGGCCGAAGCCACATCCATCGCCACATCCAAGAGCTCCAGCGTCCAGCGATAGGAGGTGCCATGAAGCGGCGTCACCATCCCGAAGAAGGACAAGATATCCTCAATCTGGATATTAATTTCCACATTCCGCTCGTCGCGCAGATCCACGTAATTGTCGACGAGCTTTGCCGCTTTGCTGAGATACTCATTCGACGGACGTCTAATCCGCATCAAAGGCTTTGCGACGATAGGCTGATGCGCTCCGGCTTCGGTGCATTCGCACAGCAAGGTCACCAGCGAGTGCCCCATATCCTCATTCACATATGATACATCGAAAGAGAAAACTTGCATCAAATCGGCGACGGCAACGACAGAACGCTGCTCGCCACTGAGTCGAAAGAATCGGGCTTTGTAGCCTTCTTCGCGGTTTTTGATATGTGCTGGTTTAATTTGATCAATCGGTGTCGCTTGATAATCAGCGGCCCCCAAAGTGCCGTCGCGGGTCGAAATCAGTGCACCGCTCAGCAACGAAGACCCGGATCCGCCATCAGAGTCGAAATCCATAGACCCGCGTAAGTCTTTCACATTTTTGACGTTTTTTACATTTTTGACGTTTTTGACGTTCTTAACATTCTTAACATTCTTCACGTTTACCGAAGGCATGGTTGCGTTTATCCCCTTGTTTAAAATTAACCCAAATTAACGTGGTATTCTTAACGTAGGGATCTGCTGACCTTGAGGCAAGAGGCTCAGTATAGTAAAAACAAAAGATATATCACTTTGATTGGCACAATGGCAGAAACATTAACTATAAACTTTGCCGGTCCGTTTCGTATGCATGCCGGTTCTGGGGCTGATCTGCCCCTGAAAAGCAAAAGGGCGCAGGCCATTTTGCTGTTTCTCGCCTGTTCGCCAAAATTCCGTGTCAGCCGTACTAAATTAAAATCGCTACTTTGGGCGGATCGCTCGCCCAAGCAGGCAAATGATAGTTTACGCCAGGATCTAAAGAATATTCGAATAGCTTTGGGCCTGGATTTAAAAGATATACTGAAAGCCGATAATATTTGGGTGTCATTGGATCCGGAGCGGGTCGAAATTGGCTCTACCCCGCCGGAAAATTGGCCCAAGGATGAAACGCCGATTTTTGCCGATGGGTTAGAAGTCCCCCATACTGAATTTCAGACTTGGTTGGAAAAACAGCGCGCAGACTGGCAATCCATCCGCCCTGCTGCGCCCGAAATACAGACTTCGCCAGCCCCGACCGAGACACCGGCCAAAACTGTTTCGGCCTTCGAAATTCCGAACCAAAGCATTTTTCTGGAACTGACCACCGGCCCTAACCCCGATTTCTGTGCGCCTTGCGATTTGGTGATCGGCGATGCGCTGTGCCGCGCGGCGGATACGATCGGCTTTGATATGATCTTTGCGATCAGCGGCCATGATCCCAAGCCCGATCATCTGATTTTGCGCGCGAATGCCTCTGAAATCATGGGACAACTTCATATTCGCGTCGCCTTGGTGGATAATCGTACCGGCACCCATCTTTGGTGGCGTAATTTCCGCCGTCCCCTAGAGGATCACAGCGATATTTGGGCCGAGATTTGCCAAGCCACCACCTTCGGGGTGATTTCTGGTGCTTCAAATTACACGGTCCGGGAAAAGCTGGCTGCGGTTCCGCCCTGGCAAGCCGTGTTCGGCTATGAAAAAACCAGCCTCTTTGCCGCTGATGAAGACCTGCTAAATCGTGATCCCGACGGGCGAAACCAAGTGTTTTTGACCCTCCGCGCCTTTATTCGCAATACACTGCTCTTCGAGCGCATGGCCGAAAATGAACCGGCGGTGGTCGAAGAGGTTGATGAACTTCTGGCCCGCGCTCGCGCGATCCGGTTCGATAATGCATTTACCCTGGCGGTGAGTTCGCTTTTTGCCTGGTATCGCAATGACGTTCCTGCGGCGGTGAATTTTGCGGAACGCGCGAAAAAGATCGATCCGGAAAATGGCTTTGCCCGCGCGACCTTATCCATGGCGCTATCGCATTTTGGCAAAAAGGCCGAGGCTCTGCGCGAAATTTCCATGGCTGGTCAAGATGAGATGGTCAATCTTTATGGCGGCTTTATTTATGGCAGTCAGATGGTCGTGGCCCTGGCCAATCACGACAAACAAGCTGCGCTGCTTTATGCCCGCCGGGCCCATAAATTCGCCCCGGAATTCCGCCCAGCCCTGCGCTTTAAGGCGGCTTTGGAATATGATTTCGGTCTTGAGGAAGAGGCCTTTTCAACGGTCACCAAGCTCAAAATTCTGGAGCCGGACTTCAGCACCGATACAATGCGCCATGCGGAATATCCGGTGGATTCGCTGCGTGCGGCCGGGGTGACGGGTTTGGCGCGCTCCGGCCTGATTTAGTGACCTTTGGCGGCAATGCGCCTATATTCCCTTTATGACTGGTTTACCCGCTATCCCTGCTCGCCTTTGCGCCGCGCTGCTTTTGGCTGGGCTTCTGCTTGGCTGCGCTCCGATGACAGAACTGACAGAGGAGCCCCCCGCGCCCCTCACCTATCAGCCACCAAGTCTGCCCATTTCTGAAAAAACCAGCCCGCAGGCTTTCCCCGTCGCGCAATTTCCCCGGATCAATAGCCAGGATCTGGCTTATGATCATGCGGCTCGGGCACAGGCCCAGCGGCTTCGGGACCTGGAGGTGGGGCTGGCACAATTGCCACCGACCAGCGCCGCCAGTGACCAAGACATCGCGCGGCTTCGTCAGCAACGGCTTCAGGCTCAGGCGGTGCAAGCAGCGCAATCCAGCCCGCGCCCGGATTTTTCCCATAGCGATGAGCGGCCCGATTTCAGCTATGCGCCTAGCAGCAATTCCGCCCTCTCCCAAAGCATCGCCCGCGCCCGCGCCGCCGAGGCCAAAGCCCTCTGGTCCCAGAATTAACCACACCCGCCGCCGGCGCAACCCGACGTAATCCTCCATTTGATTGAGAAAACTATCTTTCCCCCTCTGGACGCCGGGCCGCGTCTAGTGATTAAAATGTCGCAAGCGGAACCACGAAGGCGCCGCCACGAGCAGCGCAAAGCTGCAAAACGGGAGGAACCCATGAAGAACTTTGCCACGACCCGCCGGGTCGTTCTTGGTGCTGCATTGGCAGCTTTGACTTTTGGCGCTCCGGCTATGGCGTCTGATGATCAGATCTTGGAGAAAGTCCACTTCCTTATCCCTGGCGGCGCTGGCGGTGGTTGGGATGGTACAGCCCGCGGCACGGGCGAGGCGCTGACCAATGCGGGTCTGGTCGGGACGGCATCTTATGAAAATATGTCCGGCGGCGGCGGCGGTAAAGCGATCGGCTTTTTGATCGAGAATGCCGAAAGCAACCAAGACACGCTGATGGTCAATTCCACGCCCATCGTCATTCGCTCGCTTACAGGTGTCTTTCCGCAAAGCTTCCGCGATCTGACTCTGGTGGCCGGAACCATCGGTGATTACGCCGCGCTGGTCGTGCATAAGGACAGCGATATTTCCAATATGAACCAGCTGCTAGAAGCCTATCGCGCCGATCCGTCGGGCGTGGCCATTGGCGGCGGTTCTGTGCCGGGCGGTATGGACCATCTGGTGGCCGCGATGGCGATGGAAGCCGCGGGCGAAGATCCGACCGGCTTTAAATATATCCCCTATGACACTGGTGGTCCGGCCATGGCCGCACTGCTGTCGGGCGAGATCAAGGCGCTGTCCACCGGCTTTTCCGAAGCGGTCGAAATGGCTAAGGCCGGCGAGGTCAAGATCCTCGGCGTGACCGCACCAGAGCGGGTCGCGGCCTTTGCTGATGCGCCGACCATGATGGAGCAGGGGCTTGATACCCAATTCGTCAATTGGCGCGGTTTCTTTGCAGCGCCTGGCCTGGACGACGCGAAAGTCGCGAAATTCCAAGAAGCGCTTGCAGCCATGTATGGCACCGATGCCTGGGCGGAAGTTCGTGACCGCAATGGCTGGGTCGACATCCATAATTCCGGCGATGATTTCCGCGCCTTCCTGGAAACTCAGGAAAAGCAAATCGGTGATCTGATGAAAAAGCTCGGCTTCCTCTAAGCCGAACCGCCCCGGCCCTGAGCCGGGGCCTCTCCCCTTCCCCATCTTTACGACCAAGGAGCCACCCATGGCCCTCGACCGCTGGATCGCTCTGATCTTTCTGGCCCTTTGCCTAGCTTATGGCTATGCAGCTTTCTTCACCATGGATGGCACGCTGCCGCCCTTTATGCGCCGCAGCCCCATATGGCCCTCTACCTTCCCCAAGGTTCTATCCATTCTCGGCGCGGTGACCGCCATGATTGTGCTGCTCGGCCTAGAGAAAACCGAAGACAATCCCAAAGAGCCCGATATCGATTACAAACGGCTGTTCGATTATCACTTGGGACAAGCTCTCGGCCTTCTGGGCATGATGGTAATTTACGCGCTGGCTCTGCGCCCGGCGGGTTTTCTAATTGCCACGATCGTGTTCCTCACCGCCTCTGCCGCTGTGCTTGGCGAACGGAAATTCCACTTTCTGATCCCCATCGCCGCCGCCGCCGCCCTCTTTGTCTGGTATCTAGTGCAGCAGGTTTTGGGCATCTATCTTTCGCCTCTGCCGCGTTTTTTGGGAGTCTAACCCATGCTCGAAGGCATCTTGTCCGGCCTTGCCACGGCCTTTTCCATCACCAATATCCTCATGGTTATCGGCGGCTGTTTGATCGGCACCTTTATCGGCATGCTACCGGGTCTGGGGCCTATGTCGATCATCGCGATCATGATCCCTGTGGCTATTACCTTGGGCGATCCCTCCGCCGCGCTGATCCTACTTGCCGGGGTATATTACGGCGCGATTTTTGGTGGCTCGACCTCCTCGATCCTCATCAATGCCCCCGGCGTGGCCTCAACCGTCGCCTCAAGCTTTGACGGATATCCCCTGGCCCGCTCGGGCAAGGCGGGCAAAGCGCTGACCGTTGCGGCCATCGCCAGTTTCGCGGGCGGGACAATCGGCGCGGTTTTGCTGATGATCTTCGCTCCTATGCTGGCCTCTGTGGCGCTGCTTTTCCATTCCGCTGAATATTTCGCGCTGATGGTGGTGGGTCTTTCGGCCATCGCCGCTTTTGCCGGATCGGGTCAGGTGGGCAAAGCGCTGATGATGACGCTTCTCGGCCTGATTCTCGCCACGGTTGGCGAAGGCGCGCTTTTCAATATGCCGCGCTTCACGATGGGGCTGATGGATCTGCAATCGGGCTTTAGCTTTATCACCCTAGCCATGGCCATGTTTGCCCTGCCCGAGGCGATTTATCTGGTACTAGACCCGAAACGCTCTGGCGGCCAAGATCAGGGCAGCGAGATCAAGGATTTGCGCATCACCAAGGACGAAGCCAAATCCATCGCCCCGGTGATCGGGCGGCAATCGCTGCAGGGCTTCTTTATCGGGGTTCTACCCGGCGCAGGTGCTACGATTGCGAGCTTTCTGGGCTATGCGGTGGAGCGCAATATCGCCTCGAAAGAAGAGCAAGAGCAATTTGGCAAAGGCTCCGTCAAAGGTCTGGCCGCGCCGGAATCCGCGAATAACGCCGCCTGCACTGGCTCTTTCGTGCCGCTTTTGACCCTCGGCATTCCCGGCTCTGGCACTACGGCGATTTTGCTGGGCGCTTTGATTGCGCTCAATGTCTCGCCCGGCCCGCGCCTGATGGTAGACCAACCCGAGATCTTTTGGTCCGTCATCATCTCCATGTATCTGGGTAATTTGGTGCTGCTGATCCTCAATCTGCCGCTGATCCCCTATATCGCCAAAATCCTGGCCGTGCCGCGCAATTACCTGATCCCCTTCATCCTGTTTTTCACCTTGATGGGGGCCTATATCGGGCAAAATAACGCGACCGAGCTTTTGATCCTGGTGGGTTTTGGTATCTGCGCCACGATCTTGCGCTTTGCGGATTACCCGCTCGCCCCGCTGCTGATCGGCTTTATCTTGGGCCGGATGCTCGAAGACAACTTCTCGCGCTCCATGCAGCTTTATGACGGTTTCGGCTTTATCCTGGACCGGCCTATGACCCTGGGTCTACTGATCCTGGCAGCGGTGCTGGTCTTCCTGCCCGCCTATCGGGCGCGGCGGGCTCAAGCGCGGGCGGATGGTGTCGCTGATGGGGATTGATCCGCTCCGCGGCATCCGCATTCTCGATCTGACAAATGTGCTGGCAGGCCCCTTCGCCTGCCACCAACTCGCCCATCTCGGCGCCGAGGTGATCAAAGTCGAAGCGGTCGGGCGGGGGGATCTCGCCCGGCAGCTTGGAGCGGATATCGAGCTTTCGACCGCGAATATGGGCATCAGTTTTCTGGCCCAGAACCCAGGCAAGCAATCAGTCACGCTTAATCTCAAAGCACCCGAAGGCCCAGAAATCCTGGGCCGCCTGGTAGAAAGCGCCGATGTGCTGGTGGAAAATTTCCGCCCCGGCGTGATGGACCGCCTCAAGGTTGGTTATGAAACGCTCAAAGCCCGCAATCCACAGCTGATCTATTGTGCCATTTCCGGCTTTGGCCAGGATGGACCGCTGGCGAAAAACCCGGCCTATGATCAGATCGTCCAAGGCATGTCCGGCGCTATGGATATTACCGGCACGGATGAAAGCGGACCCTTGCGCGCGGGCTTTCCCGTGGCTGATACGATTGGCGGGCTCACTGCCGCCATGGCGATCGGGGCGGCGCTGAATGCCAAGCCGCGCGGCGCCTATATTGATGTGTCCATGCTAGAGGCGACTTTGGCAACGCTTGGCTGGGCCGTGTCGAATTACCTGATCGGCGGCGTTGAGCCAGGGCGCAAAGGCAATGAGAACATGACTTCCGCCCCCTCTGGCACATTCGAAACCGGTGAGGGCCTGTTGAACATCGCCGCCAATAAGGCCGAGCAATGGGAAATCCTGGTGCGCCATTTGGGGCGCGAAGATCTACGCGAGGATCCGCGGTTTCTGACCCGCGAGCATCGCAAGCGGAACCGTTTCCTTCTGCGCGGCGAGCTAGAACAGAGCCTTGCCGCTAAGCCCGCGCAGATCTGGGCCGATGAGCTAAATGCTTTGGGCGTGCCTGCGGGCGCTGTGCTGAGCGTGCCGCAAGTGCTGGCCCATCCGCAGATTGCCACGCGTGGGATGATCGCTGATTTCCCCGACGCGCCGGGCACGGGCCGGGATCTCCGCCTGCTGCGCACAGGGATGAAAATCGACGGCACAGCCCCTGCGGTAAAAGACCCGCCGCCGCAATTGGGGCAGCATAATGCGCAAGTCTATGGCAGTTTAGGCTATAGCGCCGAGGATCTGGCGCGGTGGGAAACGGAAGGCGTGATATGAGTGACGTAGCGGATTGGTGGCAAACCTCGATCATCGATATGGAGCCAGGCCGCATCGCCCTGCGCGGCCAACCTATCCAAGAGCTCATCGGCACACTCAGCTTTCCGCAAATGATCTGGCTCATGGTCATGGGCACGCCCCTGCCTCCAGCCAAGGCGCGACTTTTCGAGGCCGCTCTTGTGGCTGCGGTCGATCACGGCCCGCAAGCGCCCTCGATTGCTGCAGCGCGCATGGCGGTGACTTGCGGGGTTGGGCTTAACTCCGCGCTCGCTACCGGCGTCGGCATGCTAGGCGATGTCCATGGCGGGGCCGGGCAGCAAGCCGTGGCGCTCTATCATCAACTGGCCCAGGCGGGGCTGAGCGCCCTACCGCAAACTCTCGATGCCTGGCGCGCCGAGCATGGCAAATATATCCCAGGCTTCGGCCACAGATTCCACACCCCCACCGATCCGCGCGCCCCGCGTCTGATGGCATTGGTGGAAGAGGCCCGAGCCCAAGGCGCTGTCAGCGGGCAGTTTTCCGAGATTGGCCAAGCGATCGAAGCCCATCTAAGCGCCGAGAAAAACCGCCCCCTGCCGATGAATATTGATGGGGCAACAGCGGTGATCTATGCCGAGCTAGGCTGCCCGCCCGAGCTGGCGCGGGGCTTTTTCTGCCTCAGCCGCTCGGTCGGAGTGTTGGCGCATGCCTGGGAACAGCATGAGCAAGGCGGGCGGAACAAAGGCCCCACCCCGCCGAAATATCGTTGGACCTACGCGCCCGGCCCGGATGGCTCAGACAGTTCGGAAGGCTGAGTGTCCTCGCTCGGGTCTTCGCGGTTGAGCCATTCCATGAACAGCTCATAAAACACCGACAAGACCACCGGCCCCACAAACAGCCCCACCAGCCCATAGGCGAAAAGCCCGCCGATCACGCCGACCAAGATCACCAACATGGGCGTGTGCAAACCATGCGCCATAAAGATCGGCTTGAGGATATTGTCGATAATCATCACCGGCACCATAAGCACGGTAAAGGCAATCGCCATAGGCGTTCCCATACTGGTAAAGGCCCAGATGATCACTGGCAGGATCACCAGCCCCGGCCCCACCTGGATAATCCCCAGGATCAAACAGATCAAAGACAACGGCCCGGCCAGCGGCACACCGAAGGCGACCATCAACACCCCAGCCATAAGCGACTGAATCAGCGCCACGCCAATGATCCCGCGGGACACATTGCGCACGGTCGCGCCGGCGAGATCGATCAGCCCCGCCCCGCGCGGCGCGAAAACGCGATTGGCAAAACGGCGGGTGCCTGCCACGATTTCGGGGCCGGGCTTAAAGAGAAAGCCCATGATCAGCACCGAAGCCGCCATCAGCAAAAGCCCCATGCCGATGCCCGCAATCTTGCCCACCAAAAGAGAGCCCGCTGATAAAAGCGATGGGCCGAATTTCGCGATTGCCGCTTGGATATCTGCCTCGATTTCCGTCCAGCTGTCATGGATCCAATGCGCCAGCGGCCCGCGCTCTAGCAGCCAATCCGGGGCGGTGGGGAAATCGAACTCGCCTTGGCTGAGCGTGCCGGCCAGCTTCACCCCGGCTTCGACCACCCCGGCCCCAAGCGCAGCAACCGGGCCAATTGTGATCACAAGCCCCAACACAGTGAGCAGCCCCGCCGCCAGGCTTTTCCGCCCGCCCAGCTTCTGAGCCAACCACAGATAGCCGGGATAAACCGCCACTGTCAGGATCACCGCCCAAAGCGCCAAACCGACCAAAGGCGCCACCATAATCAGCGCGCCATATAGAAATAAGCCCAGAAATAAGATCCTAATGGTGATATCGATCACTTCGCCATCGCTTCGACGCGTCACTGCCACAGTCTCCTATTTCCCGCCACAATTGCCTGAGTCTTTGCCACAGTTCGCAACAAAGCGTCTATGACCGTTAGGAATTTCGCTCTTTCGGATAGTGTTTTCTCGTAAGAATAATCGCAAAGCGAAAATGAGGGCCACAATATAACCATTATATATCAATTGGTTATATCGCCCTCTTTGCTAGATTTTGCTCATAGCCATTCGGGGGCGAGGGCAAAATGAACACATTAGCGATTGCACAAAGCGAAGACGAAGCACAGACCAGCACCGGGTCCGTTGACTTTATTATATCTACCGACCAAGACGCCAGCGCCGAGGCTTTGGCCTCCTTAGATGCGCTGCGCAGCTCGCTTGGGATCGAGCTGGTGGATCAAAGCTGCAAATTCGGCTTTGAATTATGGCGCGCGGAAGACATGCCCAGCGATGCAGACTGGGCCGCCGCTTTGACCGATCCGCTCTGTATCCAAGCGCTAGAGGCCATCGAGTATATCCAGCCCAATTACACGCTCACTGCGGCTGATTTCTCCACCACTTCGATCAGCACGGATCCCATGTCCGACCGCCAATGGGCTTTGGACAATACTGGCCAGACCGGCGGCCAAACCGATGCGGATATCGACGCCCCGGAAGCCTGGACCCAAGCCACCGGCGAAGGCGTGATCGTTGCCGTGATCGATACGGGGGTGGACTACACCCATGCGGATCTAGACGATAATATGTGGGTCAATACGGGCGAAATCGCCGGCAATGGCATTGATGATGATGGCAATGGCTATATCGACGATGTCTATGGCTATGATTTCGCCAATGATGATGGCGATCCGCTGGACAGTCAGGGCCATGGCACGCATGTGGCGGGCACAATCGCGGCCGAAGCGGATAACGGCATTGGCGTGGTTGGCGTTGCTTATGACGCGCAGATCATGGCGCTGCAGTTCTTCGATGATAACGGCAATGGCTCCACCTTTGATGCGATCTTGGCCCTGGAATATGCGGTGCTTATGGGCGCGCAGATTTCCAATAATTCCTGGGGCGGCGGCAGCTATAGCACAGCTTTGGCCGAAGCCATTGCCATGGCGGGCGATGCTGGCCATCTATTCGTCGCCGCGGCGGGCAATGACGCGCTGAATAATGACGCTTTCCCCCATTACCCGTCTAGCTATGACCTAGATAACCTCATCGCCGTGGCCGCGACCGATCATAATGATGATCTGGCTTTCTTTTCCAATTACGGCACTGTTTCGGTCGATGTGGCGGCGCCGGGGCAGAATATCCTTAGCACTGTGGATGGCGGCGGCTATGCGTATTACTCTGGCACCTCCATGGCAGCACCGCATGTGGCAGCCATTGCCGCGCTGATGCTAGAGCAAAACCCGACCATGTCGCCGCTGCAAATCCGCGACCGATTGATTGAAACCAGTGATATCCGCTCGGATCTGGCCAATAGCACGGTCTCGGGCGGGCGGGTGAATGCGGGCGAGGCCGTGGCATGGCAAGGACCGGGCAGCATCACCGGCACGGTCTGGAATGATGTGGACCGCGACGGGCTGCGCGACCCTGCCGAAATCGGCCTGGCCGGACGCCGCGTCTATATCGATGCCAATCAAAACGGCCAGCGGGATGAAGGCGAGCGCACCGCCATCACCAATGCCTCTGGCGTCTATAGCTTCACCGATCTGACCCCAGGTCGGTACATGATCGCCCAAGAATTGCCGTCAGGCTCTGATCAAACCAGCCCATTGGCCCCCACCGACTATAGCTGGCACGATAATCGGAGCGGTGAAATCGGCTTTTCTTGGGTGGATATTTCTCAGTCCGGCAAAACCCTGTCGCTGCGCGATGATGATAGCGCGCTGGTGTCCCTGCCCTTTGCCTTTGAGTTTTATGGCGAAGTCCAAGACGAGCTGCGCATCAGCTCCAATGGCTATCTGACCTTTGGAAATTCCGGCTCGGCCTATATGAATGGTCGCTTGGGCCAGGCTGACGGAACGGATGGGATCATTGCGCCCTTTTGGGACGATCTGAACCCAGCGCGTGGCGGCCGGATCTATTACGGGCTGGATGACAAGGGCGAGAAATTCGTCGTCACCTATGAAAATGTGCAGCCTTTCTCGGGTAGCTCTAGCTATACATTCCAAGTAATTATGGACCAAAGCGGCGCGATTACCTTCCAGTATCTGGAAATGACCGGCACTGTGAACCGCGCCACAATCGGGATCGAGGATACCAGCGGCACCAGCGGCCTAGAGCTCGCCTATAACAGCACTTTTGTGGAAAATGGCCTGGCAGTACAGATGGCGCCGGTGGCCACACGCCAGATTGGGATCGAGGTGCAAGTGGATGCGGGCCAAACCACATCCGGCGTGAATTTCGGCGCAACGGTCGGCGCCCCAGTGGTTGCGGAATTCGGCTATCTTTTTGCGGTGACGGAACAGGCGCAGACCGTGGTGCTGGATAATATCTTTGAAAACCCGGTGGTTTTCGCCTTTGCCCAGTCCCATGATAATGCCGATCCTTTCATCACCCGGATCTCAGATGTGCAGAACGGCCAATTCACCTTGCGCCTGCAAGAGCCCGATTATGCGGATAATGTCACAAGCCAAATCGCCGTCGCCTATGTGGTGATGGAAGAAGGTGCCTGGGAATTGCCCAATGGCGCGATTTTGGAAGTGGGCAGCTTTACCGCCTCGGCCAATGCGCCCTGGTCTTGGGATAATGTGTCTTTCGATGCCGCTTTTGAGGACACACCAGCCGTGTTTGGCCAAACCCAAACCGAGAATGACAGCTCCTTTGTGCAGGCACGGGTCAGCTCGGTAGATGCGGATGGGTTCCGGGTCGCGCTTCAGGAAGAAGAGGCCGAGAAATTCAACACCCATGCGGATGAGGATGTGGGCTGGTTCGCCATTTCCGAAAGCACCGGCATTTGGGGCGATATGCGCTATGAGGCAAGCCTGTTTGAAGCCCGCGAAACCGAAGCCAGCTATGAGTTCGACAATGCCTATACCGGCGCCCCTGTCGTTTTCGCGGATATGATGTCCAGTTGGGGCATTGACCCGTCCTGGGCCCAGGCCGGCCAAGTCACCGAAGACAGTGTCACACTTTATACCCAAGAAGAAACCAGCACCGACCAAGAACTGGTCCATGCGACGGAAACCTTTGGGGTTTTGGCCATTGCTGGCACAGGCCAGGCAACCGCCACCGCTTGGGAAGCGGGCGTCATCAGCGGACGTCTTTGGAATGATGCCGATGGCGATCAAAGCGTGAGCAGCCGCGAAGGCGGGCTCTCTGGTTGGACCGTCTATCTGGACGCCAATAATAACGGCCAGCGCGATAGCGGCGAGGTCACCAGCCAAAGCGATATGTATGGCCATTACCGTTTTGCCGGGCTGAGCGCTGACACTTACACAGTGCGCGTGGATGCGCCTTCGGGTTGGGATGCCACCACCAGCGCGACCCAGACCCTAAGCCTTAGCGCCGAAGAAGACGCAACTTATGTGGATTTCGGCCTGCAAAGCCCAGACCGCACAATCATGGAATTTGGTAGCCTAGAGGCCCTGACCCATGTGGCGCAAACCATCGAGCTGAATGGCAGTTTCGAAAATCCGGTGGTTATCGCGCAGATCACGTCGCTGAATGAAAATGAATTCTGCGCCGTGCGGATCAGCGATGTGACCTCTGATAGCTTTACCCTGCGCCTGCAGGAAGGTGACTATCTGGACGGGATCCATGCCGCCGAAAGCATCAGCTATGTGGTGGTCGAGGCCGGGCGCTGGCAGTTGCCCGATGGCACAGTTTTCGAGGCTGGCACGCTGGATAGCGGTAAGCTGACCTGGGACGGGTTTGAAAATGTCACGCTAAGTGGCGATCTGGAAACCGGCCCGGCAGTTTTGACCCAAGTGCAGACCGAAAATGACAGCGCCTTTGTCAAATCCCGCACCCGCAATATCGATGAAACCGGCTTCCAAATCGCTCTGGAAGAAGAGGAAATCGCAAATGATGGCAGCCATGGGGTGGAAACCATCGGATGGCTGGCGATTGAAACCGGGAGTGGCGATTGGGATGGCCATGCATTCCAAGCCACCCGCACGGATGCGGCCTATAAGCATTGGAATCATAGCCTGGATTTCGAGCAAAGCTTTGGTGACACCCCGAATTTGATGCTCGATATTTCCAGCTATAACGGCATTGATCCCTCCGTCATGCAGGTGATGGATCTGGACGCGGATGGGTTTGATTTCCGCGTGATGGAAGACACCAGCCGCGAAGAAGAAATCGGCCATGCCATGGAGGAAATCTCCATATTGGCCATCGAAGGCACCGGCGTTCTGACCGGCTCTGCTGAACAGCCCGATTTCATGGGCTATGCGGGCGGCCCACTTTGGAGCGACGGCGATAGCTGGCTGGGCTCTTTGCTTGCCAATTCGGCATCGGAGGCAGCGGACGCGCTTCTCTGATCCCTGGGCGGCGCCAGATCCGCAAAGCACCTCGTCCCCCCGAAATTGCTTTGACCCTGGCGCCGCTTTATCTTTGCAACCGAAAGGATACCATCACGCATAAAACCGCCTGTATTCTGGCCACAGCCCGGAACTATCGCCAGATTAAACCAAATTCGACGTCATGGGACATCAAGGGAACTTGCAGTTAGCTGCATAGTTAGTATGCAAACAAGAGCAATCGCCAGATCGACTCTGATCCGATTAGCGGGGAATTATGGGCGTTAGAATTTTTAACAAAGCCTTTGAGCACTGGCTTTTCCGACGCAAGTCCAAAGCCGCGATTGGCCATATCCCGCCCCCTTTGCCGCGTGACGATAACAATTTCTTAGGTTTGACCGAGGCGGTCAGCTATCCCGGCATCGAGGCGGTGAGTTTCGACTTCTTTGATACGCTGTTTTTCCGCCAGCATCTGAGCCTGGATCAGGTGTTCTTGAAAACCGCCCAATTAGGGGCTGGGCTAATCCCTGGCGATCATGGCGCGGTTCTGTCTGCTTTGGTGTCGGCGCGGGGCTTCACTTCGGCTCAGGCAAAGCGGCGGATGATCACTGCCCATGAAGGCGACGAACCCAGCCTAGAGGAAATTTTCGACGAGGCTTTGCGGGGCTTTCTGCCTGACCCGCTGGCGCGCCGCCAAATGGCACAGCAACTGACCAAGATCGAAGCCGCGATCGAGCTGCAAAATCTTGTGCCGAACCCAGCCGCAGCCTCGGTTCTGCGAAATCTAAAGCTGATGGGACGCCGGATTGTGGTGACCTCGGATATGTATCTGCCGGGCAGCGCTTTGGTCGAAATACTGCAAGCCAATGATCTGGAACAGTATTTTGACGATGTTATCGTGTCTTGCGATTATGGGGTGACCAAGGCGTCGGGGGATTTATTCGATCTGGTCAAATTGCGGCTAGATCTACCGGGGCATAAAATTCTGCATATTGGCGATAAATGGGAAAGCGATGTGGTCAGCGCCCGCGCCCATGATCTGCAAGCCATGCATTATTACAACCACTCCCGCGAAGCCGAGGCACAAAGCCTGCATGGCCGCCAAGCGGTGATGGCGCCGCAGATGATCCGGCGCGGTGAATTGCAGCGCAAATTTGGCCTGGCCAAAGACGGGCCGCTGAATAGTCTAGAGGCGATTATCGATCAGGTGATCGGCCCGGCCTGCGCCATTTTCATGCATCAAGTGCTGCAACAAGCGGCGCGGCGCGGCAGCTCGGATATCTTTTTTCTGACCCGCGATGGCACGATTTTCAAGCAAATCGCTGATGCCATGATCGCCGCTGCGCCCAGCCTCTATCCCGA
Source organism: Mangrovicoccus sp. (assembly GCA_049603835.1). Taxonomy (GTDB): domain Bacteria; phylum Pseudomonadota; class Alphaproteobacteria; order Rhodobacterales; family Rhodobacteraceae; genus Mangrovicoccus. The sequence goes on along the minus strand of JBMYSZ010000010.1, from coordinate 16,721 downwards.
TGCGGCGCCCCGAAAAATCCTGGCCAGTAGCCGGGCGACTGGGGTGATCCTTAGCTCTACCCAGCGCAATCCGGACTATTTCTATGCCAATACGGAATATCTGACCGAACAGCCCTTCTCTTACGATAATTTCTGCAAAGTGTTCCAGCTGCCCCTGGATCAAATCGCCACTTTGCCCGATCACTGCCAAGCGCGGATCGAGCGGGTAAAGCATGATCCCAGCCTAGAGGCCTTTCGCGATCTTTATTGGCATGGTTGGGGCTTTAGCGACCGGCTGCATTGGCGCTTGGATGAGCTGCGCGAAACCATGCTGCGCTATCTGGATGAGCAAGGGCTATTTACCGCGCGCAATCCAGTGATTGTTGATATCGGCTATTCCGCCACTTGGGGCAAACAGATTACCCCAGCCCTGGAAGAGCGCCAAAACCAGCATTTGCCCATCGCGAATATGCTGTTTTCCTTTTTCGCCACGAACCGGTTTTTCCCCGGAAATATCAAGGAATTCCACCCCAGTATCAGCGTCGATCCGGGCCATATCTTGGATCACCGGGATCTGGGCTGTTTGTCTATCGGGCTAAATTATAGCTGGCTGGAACCCTTCTTCCTTGATCCTAGCCTGGGCAAACTCGAAGCCTTCTCCTCTGGAAAAACCGTGAATGCTCAATTCGCTCCGTCGCGCTATAGCACCGCAAAACAGGCAGAGCTTAATTATTTGCGCACCGCGATTACCCAGCGGGCCGCGCGCTTTGCCGAAGATCTGCTGCGTCACCCCGGCGATGTCCCAGAACTGCGCCGCCTCGTCCAAGCCCGCTTGATCCGCCTGATCGGTCGGCCACGCCGCTGCGAAGTTGCCGCAATCAATCAGCTCAGCCATGAACGCGGCATGGCCAGTACCGACCGGCAGCGCATCGCTTTGCTGATTTCGCCGCGCAACCTGCCTGCAAAGCTAAGATATTTAATGGATAATGATTATTGGGTGCAGGGCACATTGACCCGAAGCTATATGGGCGTCATCAACCGCCTGACCGATTGGCGCTATGCCCGCGACCGCGCCGAAGTAACAGATTGGACCCCGTAACCGTGACGACCCGGATCTTGCATTACAACTGGGCCCAATTCGACGATCCCGGCTATCGCGGCGGTGGGGTGTCGGTTTATTTACGCAATCTTTTGGCCGCAACGGCAAAGCCCGGCGAAGTCGACTACACGATCCTAAGCGCCGGGCATCACTACACATTTTTCGACCGGCGCTGCCGCTATGAAGAAACGCAAAACCAATTCGCCGCGCAAGGGGTGCGCAGTTTTCAGATTCTGAATTCTCCGGTCAAAGCCCCCGCCCATGACATGTTCTATGATATGGAAACTTGGCGCTCTGATCGCAAAATAGCCGAGGTCTTTGCCCAGGTTCTGCGTGACCAAGGCCCGTTTGATCAGGTGATTTTGCATTCGCTCGAAGGCCTCTCATCCGAGGTCCTGGCCCTGCCCGCCGCCTTTCCGCATACCCGATTTGTCTATATGTGGCATAATTACATGCCAATATGTCCTCAGATCGAACTGATGTGGCGCAATGAAGAAGACTGCCAAGATTTCGAAGATGGTCGCAAATGCCAAGGCTGCTTGATGGGCATGCATCAGGTGCGGCCTTTGATCGGGGCGCAGCGTTTGGGCACGTCCTTAGAACGGGCGCGGCTATCGGGGATGCCTTTGGGCAATTTCATCTTTGGCACAGGGTTCGGCCTGTTAAAAATTGGCCAAGCCCTTCGGGATTATGGCCGCGATCTGCGTCATAATCTGCGCCATGCGGTCAGCCGTGATGGCCAGCCGAAGCCCGGCCGTGGTTTTCAATCGGTGGATCTTGGCGCCCAAGGCCCCAGGCCCGAAGGACGCCCGCTGACCCGCGAAGCGCGCGGCGCCGGAGAGTATTCTAGCTGGCGCGCGGTCAATTTGGGCCTGTTCAAGGACTGGCATGCGCATTTCGCTGTGTCCCAGCAGGTCGCCGATACCATCGCGCCTTATGGGGTGGAGCGGGACAAACTGCATGTGACACCGCTGGGCATGGATCTGCATGCGACGCCAGAGATTATGCGCAAACGCGCCCAAGCCAAACGCCGCGATCCGGAAAAATTCCGCCTGTCCTTTATCGGCTATGGCATCCCGTCTAAGGGCCTACCTTTCCTCACCAAAAGCCTGATACAAATCCCCGCGCCAATCCTGCGCGAAAAGGTGGAACTCACCATTTTTGCCCGGCTAAGTGAACATGACCGCCTACGCCTGACGCCGCTGGAAAACCATCTAGCCGGGCTGCGGGTCGTTGATGGTTATGAACGGCGCGATTTGGCGAAAATCGCGAGCGGCATCGATCTGAATATTGTACCATCGATTTGGCGCGAGACCTTCAATCAGGTGACTTTCGAACTTCTCTGCCTCGGAACCCCGTCGCTATTGTCCTCTAGTGTGGGGCTAGGCATGGTCTATGAGGACAAGGATGACTTCATCTTCAAATCCGGCGATAGCGCCGATCTGGTCGCCAAGCTCTCGGCTTTGGTCGAAAGCCCCGGCCGGCTAGCGCGATTTTGGGATCGTCCGCCGGTTTTGCCCTCGATGCAAGACCATTTTTACCAAATGCAGGCTTGCTTGCGCCAGACCCACAAGGAGCCCCAGGAATGAGCAGAACCTCCGCCCTGATTATCAAAGGCAAACCAGCCGTCGAAGGGCCGCGCACCTATATCGTTTTTGGCGATATGCGCGGCGGCACGACTATGGTGGCTGGCGTGATGCGCGGGCTGGGCGTCTTCATGGGCGAGCAGCTGAACGAGGATAACCAAGAAAGCGGCCAGTTCAATGGCCGCAGCCTCGATGAAATGCGCGCCGCGATTGATGCCAATAATGCGCAGCATCAGGTTTGGGCTTGGAAATTTCCCCATGCGGCGGATTACCTGGACCAGGTTTGGGACCGGCTGCGCAACCCGCATCTGATCTGCGTTTTCCGCGATGCGGTGGCCAATGGGCGTGGGTTGAACCGCTGGCATCCGGTGGGTAAAATCCAAGCGGTGCAGCAAAGCTTGCTGCGCCAACAGCAAAATCTAAACATGATTTCGCTGCGGCTTTGCCCCTCTATCCTTGTGTCTTACGAAAAGGCAGAGCGGCATAAGGGTGAGTTCCTGAACGAATTTGCCAGCAATCTTGGCATTATCCCCGATCACGACCGGTTTGACTTCCGCGGCTTCATGGAAGCGGAAAGCTATAAAAATATCGCCGATTTTATCCTGGAATAAGCGGTTAGGGCGTTTCGAGAAAAGCTATGGGGCGTTTCTCGTTACTATTGGAGCGCTTTATTTCTGGATTGTCTGAATTTGGATGCCGCCCTGATAGGGGCCAGCCCATTGGCGGCTATCCCAAATCGTGCCATCGCCACCCAACCAATAGAAGTTCTCAAACTCCGTATCGGTGTTGATACCAAAGCATAATTCCCGCCATTGGGTGGTCGAGCGGGTCACATCCAAGATCCGCCGCGATACCTGGCCGTCATTGGTCAATTCGCAATAGAACCGGTCCACCGTGATGCTTTCATCGCCTGCTAAGAAGCGGAAAGCACGCGTATATTCGCCGGCCTGCCGAGAAGAAAGCTGCCGATCAACAAGATCCGTTTCAGCGGTCATCAGGTCATTAATCAAACCACGAGTGCCAAAAAGAACGCCATCCTTCAGCATCACCGATTTGCCATCGCCGGTGATCCAAGTCACCATATTTTTGTTCTGGCCCAGCGGGATAGCCGTGGCGAAGGTCACTCCATCTTCCAGGGTGACCAAGATGACCGGCACATCAAATTGCGCGAATTGGCCGGTGGTCAATTGCGTGACATCCGGCCGCTCGCCAAAAACCTGGATGACGGCTTGGATCGCACCAGTGAATAGATCGCTGCCGCCGGGCTCAAAAACATTAGAGCTGCACCCCGCCAAGCCGAACAAGGCGGCGCCGAAAAGGCCCGCCGCCCGGCGCAATTTTGCCATTACCGCCAAAACCGCCCCCATTGTTGCTCTAACCGGTGATTTTGACTGGGTTCGATGGTTTCATACAGACGCCCATCTACCCGCAGCCTTGCGCCGCCGTCCCGAGTGATCGGACGCAAGGTCAGCGGCTGGATCACCGAAGATGATTTGCCAAAGAGCCAGCCCAAAGGCACGGTCATGGTCAAACCCTTATCGAATGAGCCTTCGCCGAAATCCTCGGCGGAGACATCGGTGAAGGTCGCAAATGCCCCGACCCGCCAACCATTTGTAAAGACCCGTTCAATCGTCACCGTGCCGCCATAATCGCCAGCCAAATAGCGGCCCGCATCCAGCTGGACGAAGAAGTCATCCGTCACCCGGTAATAGGCCGAAGCATGGCCGGTCCAAATGCTGTAATCTTGGAAGCCAAGCCCCCCATCGAAATCCCGCTGTTCCACATAATTCAGCTCGCCACCGAACGCCAAACGGCTGTCAGACGGGGCCCAAAGCAGCTCGGACGAGATGCCGCCATACATGGTTTCGAGATATCCAACCGTTAAACGCCCATAAAGATCCCGGCCGGGTTGGGTGTAATAGGCACCGGTCAGATGCTCGATCCCCGGATCGCCTTCTTGGTCATAAAGCGGGAAATCACTGCGCACATGGGGCAAAACACTATCGGATGGGCGCGGATCATCGCCCAAATTGCCCACCAGGCTTTTGCGCACGGAGCCCGAGAAAATCAGCCCCGGCGACACAACAATACCGGCCCCGGCGCGAATTCCCAAATCGGCCTTTAGCGGATCATTGGGGTCAAAAAAGCTGGCGCGGACATAGGGCGCCAGTCGGAAAGCCGTTCGCGGATATTCCCCCGGCACCAGGTCTGGCGCTGCGGCGCGTGGCGGATTTTCCGAAATCACCGCGTGGGCGAGCATCTGCTCGGTGCCATCAGGGGCGGTTTCGTATTCTTCAAGCGCTGAACGGGACAGGCTCACCGCCGGAAGCGCCATGCCAAGGCGGTTTTGGACAATGGTAAATGTTTCCACCGAGGCCGGTAACAGGATCGACAAAACCCGCGCGGTTCGGCCAATGGCTTGGGCGCCGGACTCATAGCCCGCATTGCGGATGTGAACAATCACCCGATCTTCGGCAAAACGGACCGCGTCCAGATTGATCGCCATAGGGGCCAAGGCCTCAGACAATTGGGTCCGAAGACTTTGCTGAACCCCAGGCACCGCGACCCAATCGCCGGAATAAGATGCGGGCGACGCGGCACGGCTAGGCCGCGGCTTAACCGGCGGCGCAGGCCCATCAATACTGCCCGGAATTGGCGGACGATATGGGTTCCAGGCAATTTCCGCCTTTAGACCAAATTCGCTGCCGTAAAGGTAATACGCACCCAGATTAAAGCCCGGCACCACCTGATATTCGGCCCCGAAATTAAAGCGGTGATCCAGGTTAAAAATCCCCAGCTCGTCGTCTTCAAGCGCATAATCATCACTGGAATATTCAGCTTTGAGAGTGAATTTGTCATTCACACGCCAGGACAAACCGCCAAATAGGCCAATATCTCCGCGAAATAGTGTGTCGAAATTGGCTTCGCCGCCTTCATCCACCACATCCGGCGTTAGGACTGGGCGCGTACCAAACCCGGCGATGCGATTAGCGCTGCCAAAACGGCCCCAGCCCATCCCCAAGCTGGCCTCGATATTCGGCGAAATTTGTTTGCTTGCCGCGATAAATTCGCCGGAATAGATGCCCGTTCCAATAAAGTCCTGCAAACCTATGGTAATCTCTGGCCGCAGCGCTGTTTCCGTCAAAGCGGTAAATCTTAGATCGAAACTGCGGTCATAATAGGTCGAAAAATCCGCCGCGTTGTAATCTTTGATCTCGGTATAGCGGAACGCCCCGTAAAGGCGCGGCGCGAATTGAGCGCCATAGGTAAAGCGGGTCATGCCGGCGAAACTGCCAATGTTAAAGGTCAGCTCCCCATCGGGCAGTCGCCGCGCAGTGGGCATATCCACATATCCGGGCGTGCCGAAAATATTAAGGGATGGCGAAGCAAAATCCTGTGCCCGCGCATCTTCAGGAAACGCCGCCGCAAGTGATACGCTTGCTAACCCGATAAACGCTGTCGCGGATTTTAATACGGTCACTTTCTGCCCCGCTTATGCATTCTGCCCCATATCGCGGCACCTTATCATGCGCGGAACCACTCGCAGAGCAAGAGCATCAACAGCCTATTTCCTGTGTTATTTTTCCCACGTCTAGGAGGGTCACGCTGGATACAAATCCATCCCCGGAATTTGACCCACTTACTCGATGCCTTTCGCCTCGCCGCATGAGAAGCCAAGTCTATGTCTCTAGCTTTTCGCGAAACCCTTTAGGCTAGATTTTTTGTCAAAACCGGGCGCTGAGGCTCCACCCAGCGGCGCAAAACCGCGCGGGCCGCCTCTTCATCCATCTCGCTAATCGCATCCCGCAAAGCCCGCAAAGCATTCGCGATTTCGAGCTCTGACAAATTTTGTTCGCGCGCTTGGGTGATTTTGGGATGACTGGTCGTAGTGTGGCCAGTTCCAATTAATAACTCTTCATGCAGCTTTTCACCTGGACGCAAGCCAGTCACCCGAATTTCGATATCCCCCGACGGATTTTTTGCATCCTTAACCGAATACCCGCTCGCCTTAATCATTTGATAGGCCAGGTCACGGATCAAAACCGGTTCGCCCATATCCAGCACAAAGACTTCCCCACCCTTCGTAAGGGCGGCGGAGGTCAGCAAAAGCCGGGCAGCTTCGCCAACGGTCATGAAATAGCGTGTTACGTCATTATGGGTGAGCGTCACTGGGCCGCCATTTAAAATTTGCTCTTGGAACAAGGGGATAACAGAGCCCGATGACCCTAGAACATTGCCAAAACGGACAATGGAAAACAGCGGGCCGGGACGCGATGCCATATCCTGAATGACCAGTTCCGCCATGCGCTTGGAGGCACCCATAACATTTGCCGGACGCACAGCTTTGTCAGTGGATACGAGCACAAATCGCTCCACCCCGACATCCCTGGCGGCTTCGGCCAATACTCGCGTGCCTAGAACATTGTTGGACAGACCTACCAAGGGGTTGGTTTCAACCATAGGTACATGTTTATAGGCGGCCGCGTGAAAAATGATCTCGACATCATGGGATTCTAGGACTTTGCGGCACAAAACCTCGTCTGTGACGCTGCCTAGAACCGGCACAATTTTCACCCCTTCGGATAAGCCGCGCAGCTCAAGCTCCACCGTGTAAAGGGCCAATTCGCTATGTTCGAGCAAAACGATTTTGCGGGGTTTGATGGCCAAAAGCTGGCGGCAGAGTTCAGATCCAATCGTGCCGCCCGCACCACTCACCAGAACATTTGCCCCAAAGAATGTTTCTTGTGCCTGGCGTAAATCATCAACATAGGGGCTGCGTTGCAAGAATTCCGAAGGCTTCACGGGTGTCAGCTTATCGGCCAAACGTGCATCGCCAATCAGCTGCGCGAAGGAGGGAAGCGTCTGCACATCTACGTCAAACGGCTCTAACTGCTTCAGAATTCTGGCACGCTTACTAGGCGACAGGCTGGGCATGGCAAGTAGAACTTTGGTGACACCTTTTTCGAAAATGGTGCGTTCCATATCCACCGGCGCCATCACCGGCAGGCCCGCCACAGTCAAACGCCGCAAAGCCGGATTATCATCAATAAAGGCAACTGGCACATTTTCGTAGTCATGTCGTAGAGCCGTGGCCAATTGCATCCCTGCGCGACCCGCCCCGTAAATAATCACCGCAGTCCGCGGGGTGCGTTGCCGCAAAATCGACACCAGCACATAGCGCATCCAAATCCGAGATCCGATAACGCCCAAAAATAGCAGCAGCCCGAAAGATATGAAACTATGCCAAGGCGCTGGCCCACTAGCCAGCTTATTCAGGGCCACCGCCGCAATGGTTAAGGTGGAAGCAAATAGCGTCGTCATCGGCAAGCCGACCGTTTCAAACCCATTCAACCGAAAAGAGGACAGCCCCAAAATCAAAGACAAAAGCACCGCAAGCACCATCAAAAATGGCGCCATGGCCCAATTCGCCCATAAATCCGGACGCAACTCAATTTGCCCAGCCCATAAGAACATGGATCCGTAAAGACACAGCGGTACCAACAGCACGTCAGCGGCCATTTGCATCAAACGCTTGTCCTTAGGCGATAAAACGGTCGCTAGGCGGAATAGCGAAAATCGTTCTGCTATTTGTCTGACCATGTGGACCTTTACTATTCCTTGAATTTTTCTACTTCTGCGCGCTTTCGCCGAGATGTGAAATTGTACCCGGCTCCCAAAATCGCCGACCCAAGGAGGCGCATCGCATCTCTAAAAGTTAACAAACCAAAACCAAAAATAGAAGCAAAACTCACAAGTTAAAATAACTAGAATTATTTATACATTACTGATGATCTTCGACAACTCTTAATTGGGCCTACTAAGTGCGGGTGATAATTTGCTTAACGGTTACCAAAACGAGCCAAATATCCAGACAAAATCGCCATTTGTCTCGATAAATCATATCAAGTTTTGCCTTTCTCGGAACACATGACGTCAAATAGGCCATATGGGTCTGCTCAGCTGTTTTACATCGCGCCAAAATTGCCTCTTCGTGCCGTCGGAAAAATGCCGTTGCCATACCGGTCAATCCCGGTCGCATGATCAAAACTTGAGCATAAAGCTCTGGCCGCAACTCAACATATCGGCGCAGCGGCGGGCGGGGTCCAACGAAACTCATATCGCCACGTAAAATATTCCAAAGTTGCGGTAATTCATCGAATCGGGTTCTGCGCAAGATACTGCCTGTGCGGGTAATTTCTGCCGATTTATCCCCGCCCGTCACACCGGAACGACTGGGCCGCGGCCGCATTGTCCGAAATTTCCAAAGGCGAAAGGCGCGATCAGGGCTGCGCATCCGCTCAGACACATAGAGAATTGGGGCGCCATCGATCAGCAAAATTGCGACCATCGCGAGCACGGCGAATGGCCACAGGAAAAACGCCAGGAAAAGCGCTAGGCCAATATCGAACAAGCGTTTTGACCAGGTCATAAATCCGGCCCCGTCAGCATTAACCAATCCCGTGCCAATTGCGCTGCGGAAGCGGGCTGAAACGCGGACGGCCCCATCAAGGATGACAATTCTTGAGTATCCAACTCCAAAGAGGCAAGGACGGAGGTCGGCGCCGGGCGCCAAGCCCAGGGAATAGGATGACCCACATCCCGCAACCCATCAAGCAAAGCATTCATCGCAATCGGCGGTCCGGCTTGGGCGACATTCAAGATATGGTACTGTTTTTGAGGCATTATTGTGGCCAACTGCGCAATCACCCGAGCCAGTTCCACGGCCCCGATATAGGCGCGGGCAGGGCCGTAACCATTAGGCAACTGGTCCAAGAGCAAAGGGTTTTCCACTGATGCCTGCCGCGCCATATCCGCCAGCATATCGGCACCAACAACATTGCCTAAGCGTAGAATTGTGATGGCTGGATCGCCGGTCTTGAGCTCCGCCAGCAGCGCCTCTTCCATCGCTAATTTAGCCGCCCCATAGGCTCCCAAGGGTTTTGCAGGCTCAGTTTCAGAATGCGGGCTGGAAGAAACGCCGTATACTGCGGCGGAAGACATGGCAAAAAACCGTGGCGTGCCAAGTTTTCGCGCCAAGCGCATCCCCGCCAGGGCCAGGTCCGTATTCGCAAATAATTCCGTCGCATTGCCGCGCGTCGCGCCAGCCAGGACACAAACTGCATCAATTTCGCGAAACTCTATGGGTGGGTCGATATTGGAATAGAGATCAGTCACCCAATGAATGCCAGTCTCGGCGCGGCGCGCGTGAAAGAACGCTTGCCCATCAATGGTCTTGGGCCAGGCCCGTCGCAGCAACCGTCCGACACGCCCTCCGGCCCCCAGAACCAATATCCGTGCCACTATCTTGCCTTCGCGGCGCGGCGCAGATTTTCCTCATGCACTGCAACGCCCTCGATTGGATCATCGTAAAGCGTCATCCGTCCATTATCGAGAACCGCAACCAAATCGCACAAGGTCCGTGCCTGGGAAAGGCTATGAGTGGCCATGATACAAGTCACGCCCGCTAGCCTCGTGCGGAAGGCATCAGTGCATTTTTCACGAAAAGACTGATCCCCCACAGCGGTTATTTCATCCACCAAGTAGCAATCAAAGGGAACGCCCATGGAAACGCCGAAATTAAGCCTTGCGCGCATGCCAGAGGAATATGTCCGCAAAGGCGCGAAGAAATAATCGCCAAGCTCTGTAAAATCATAGACATAAGCGACCAGAGCATCGGAATCCATGCCATAGATCCGCGCGATAAAGCGCGTATTTTGCAGCCCGGTTAGTTCGGGATGTAGCGCCGTGCCTAAACCCACCGGCCAAGATACCGTCCCCGAACGGGCGACATAGCCGCTATCAGGGTCCTCTTTACCCGCCAGAATACGCATCACAGTGGATTTGCCCGCGCCATTGCGCCCCAAAAGCGCAACCTTTTTACCCGCTGGAATAAGTGCATTTGCATTCTGCAAAACAGTTTTCCGCCGACCGCCAGAACCTTGATAATATTTGGTCATATTGACGATAGAGACCGTCCCCAATGGTGCATCGGGAGCTTTGCGGTGGCGCGACGGCAGCAGTCCGAGCATGCAAAATTACCTACGATCGCGGATTGAATAGACAACCAATGCCATCACGATCCACGCCATAAGCAAAAAGCCAATTGTCAGCCCCAGCAAAGTCACCCGCTTGGGGTAGATCGCCGTTTCCGCAAGGCTCGGGCGGATATGCGTCGCGAGATATTTGCTCTTACGCCGGGCTTCGGCAACTGCCGCGTCATAAGCCGCCATGGCCGCCAAATAGGATTGCTCGGCGAATTCACGATCTACCAGCAGCCCCTCATATTGGCCAACAAGTCGGGACAAGGGATCATCGCCGTTGCCATCCCGAGCCGAGCCAAGCTTTGTGCGTTCTTCCTCGATCCGTGTCTCGATCGCGGCGATTTGCCGATCCGCCTGCAAAATCCGCGGATCCGTGTCTTTGGTGGTGGTGCCAACCAGCGTATCGCGCCGCACCATAGCATCGGCCAAGCTTTGCTGGAGCGCGTTAATCACCCCCATTTGACCAGCTAAATCCGCCGAAGGGTCAACGATTTGCTCCACATCACGGAAAGTCGCCAGCTCTAGCCGCGTCTCTTTCAGACGAGCAGCAGCAAGATCGAGATCCTCTTGCGCTTGGCTAATGGCATCTTCGCGGGCAATTCTGCTTAGCTCATCGATCAAAGCCGCAGATTTATCCAAGACCAGTTGCGCCAAACGCTGCGCATCGCCTGGCTCAAAAGCGATGACTTCTAACGAAATCAGTCCCGTATCCGGCGCGAAATTGATCCGAACCACGCGCTCCCAATAATCGACGAGATCCTCGATACTCGCTTCCGGCACGAGCGAAAAAACCGGGTCTATGTCATAGCTTGGGGAATACATGGCGCGCAAATCAAGCTGCGCATCGGCAAACCGCACCATTTCCTGGGATTGGATATATTGATACAGAATATCCGCATCTGGCGCATTGCTATTCGTGCCCAGCCCCTGCAGGCCGATCAGCGATTCAACCCCGCTGGAATTTTCTTCTTGATAGACCGAAAAGGCCGTATTGGACGCATAGCGATCCTGCGCCCGCTCCCAAAGATACCAGCCCGCTCCACCACTCGGCGCGAGCACAAACAGAATAAAAGTCAGCCATAATAGGAAATGGCGCCTTTTCGGTTTGGCTGGCGGGACAAATTCCCTATTGACCGATTTTGCGGCATTTACGTCATTTGACGGAACCGGAGCCTCGGCCTTTTCGCTTGGCAGCTGCTCTGCCTTCTTGGGGACTGGCAAATTTTCTTGATTTTCGCGGCGTTGACGAGCCTGCCGGGCAGCAGCGGCGCGCTGAGCCGGGGTCGCGCGCGGTTGTGGCGAAGCGGCGTCATCCGGAGTTTCCTCCGGCTCATCTGGCGCAGCTTCAGTGATTGATTTCGTCATCCGAGCCGCCCGGACCCCTTGCGTGCCACGACCAGGGCCGGTTTTCCCACGCCGCGCCGCAGCCCTAGCACGCGGCCCAGGGCGAGAGGGTTTTTGATCTGCCAATTCAACATCCTCTACATCCCGCAGGTTCGGGTTCTGAGAGGTCCGAGAAGTTTCTTCGCCTTCCGAGGAAGGAGAGCCGATGGGGCTATTCACGTTGTTACCAACCTTTGCGTATTGATCTTGGCCTATCACAAAAATGCTGCAACTGCACAGAGCGGGATAAATCCCCAGTCTCAAAAAACTCTGCTAGCGGAAAGATATTAAAACTCATTGATAATTTTCCGATGATATCGCCGCAAAAAGAACAATCCAAGGACAGTGGTGACCCCGGCGATGATCATGACATAGGCAGGATTGACGAATGGCGCAGCGTAATCCGGATAAAGCCCGCGCCGCATTAGACCAATGATATGCACAAACGGGTTATAATAGAGGATCGGTTGAAGATTATACGGCACCGCCTCAAACAGATAAAAAACCGTTGAAATCAGCATCAAAGGCCGGGTCACAATACCCCAAATCCGCTGGTAAATAGGGAAGACCGAAAACAGAACGCAGTTAAACACCCCAATGCCAAATCCCAAGGCGAATGTCATCGACAAGGCCGTGAGAATAACCGGCAAATCCAATGTGACCCGCGGTTCATAAATCAGCAGGATAAGCCCAAATAGCAGATAGGCCACCAATAGCTGCGTGACCGCATTCAGCAAAAACCGCGCTAAAAGCGCATCGAAAAAGGTCACCGCTGGGAAAACCAAGAGCTGCCGGGAAAACTGGATCGACATGGCGATCTTCCCCGAGAGGTCATTATATATAGTGAAGGGAACAATTCCCGTAGCATAGAAAATCGGGAAATTATCGCCCAAAGGCGGCGAACGAAACAGCAGGCTAAATACTGCGGTCAAAATCGCGATACCGGCAGCGGGTTCGATAATCACCCAAGCATAGCCACCAACCGAACGCCCATAGGTCGTCGACATTTCTCGCAATATGAGCGCAATGACCACACGGGCAGTTCGGATCACAAATTCCACCAGTTTCTACTAGCTATCAAAGGCTTTGCCTTCGTTACTATAAATAGGATCAATTTTATAGAGAACCAATTAACGTCAGAAATTCCTCTGCCTGGGCCTCAAATGATCGAAAAGCTTGCGGTTGCGGATGCGCATTTGGGTGATCCAACTCATGGTGGATCATGGCCGCCAGCTCGGAGGGCGGCGCCCCTAGCGGCAATTGCCGGTTCGGATCCGCCCCCGCATGTTCTGAGGAGGCACCGCCAGCGGTTTGGATCACTCGGACACCCCGGCTAAAGGCCTCGCACGCAGTCAGGCCAAAAGCCTCGCGCCATTGCGAAACGAACAGCAGTACATCAATTTCCGCAAAAAACCCATCCATCCCCGCCTGACTATAGCGTGGCCGGATTTGCCAATTGCCGTTCATACCCGACAACATGCCTGGGCTCCAAAGACTGCCATCCGCGCTGGCATCGACGATCACGCCATCTAGGTCGTTGCGGCGCAGCTTTTGAAACGCCGCCCGCACCAAGGGCCAGCCTTTGACAAAGCTGGGACCGCCCACATAGCCAAAAGTCACCCTCTGACGCTTCGCGCGCCAATCCGCTTGAGTGTCGAAGAAATCTTTGCCCGGACCAGTAATTCCGTTTTCCCAATAGACTTGGCGCGGCGCGGTCAGGCCGGATCGCGCGCAGAGATTTTGGGTAAAACGGCTGGGATAGGTGATCGCCTGGGCCCGCGCTGCAATGGCGCGCAGTGCCTCAAACCGCTGCTTCGCCTCCGCCAATTGCGGCACGCATCCAGCGCAATTTTCGACCCGGACCGGGTCTTGGCCACAATAGCGCCCTGTGGGGCGAACCATGAATTGCCGCTGACAAATCCACCAATAATCATGGATACTTAGGATAAAGGGGATATTTCGCGCCTCTAGGTCATGCAAAACGCCGATCCCCAGCCCCTGCAAGCAATGGGCATGCACCAAATCCGGCTGCAAATGAGTGATTAGCTCGGCCATGCGCGCATCAACAGCCGGATCGCGATAGCCCGGCCCCAAAGCGCCGCCTGTCCCCGGCAAATTCAGCCGATAGGTTTCAACCGCGCCTCGCAGGGACCGCACGACTGTATAGGGCGGCAAAGTTACGTCATGCATGGTGGCAATCGCACTGACACGGATCCCGGTTTTCGCGATATGATGCGCCACCGAATTCGCCACAATCGTCGCCCCGCCATAGCTGTCAGGGTCAAAGTGGAAATTGATCACCAAGAGATGCTGAGGCACTGTCATTGGCGCAACCAAGCACTTAATTCCGGCGCCGTAATCGCAGGATCCAGAGGGTCGGCCCAATACTGCTGCAATCGCTGATAGGCGGCACGCCCCATTTCATGGCGTAGCGCGGAATTTGCCGATAATTTTTCCAAAGCCGCAGCCCATTCCAGCTCTGACGCGGCCAAAATTCCCGTCTCTCCATCGCGGATCAGCTGAGCAAGATCACCGCTATGCTGCGCAATAACCGGACGCGCAACCGCGGCTGCATCAATCGCCCGGACCGCGCTTTTGCAGCGATTATGCAGCCCTTCCGCCAAGGGCAAAAGCACGATATCCGCGTTTTGCAGCTGCGAAAGATAGGCCTCATAGGGCAAAACCGGCTGCTGTTCGATCCGCCGCAAAATATCCGCCTCAAAAAGCCCCGATGGATCAAGCCCAACTCCGATGAGATGCAGCCGCCAATCCGGATGCGCCCTTAGAAACTGCGACAAAACCGGTACGATCGTCACTAAATCCATCAGCCGAAATTCAGACCCGCTGGCCAAGGCCAAGACATTGCCCGGCTTTTCAGGCTGCTCGCTCGGCCCAAATGCCAAACTTTGCGCATCCGCGAAATTGCGCCGAAGCCAAACTGGGCGCGGCAGAAACCGCGCGACCTCTTCGGCCAAAGCCGGCGTACTAGCGCTCACCGCATCGCACCCAGCCATGGCCGCCAAAAAGCGCGGCGCCGCCTCTAAGTGATGCTGTCGCAGCGCGAGCGGCGCCTCAAAATAGGCCGAATTACAGGCTGGGATCGAAAAAACCGGATCATCCACATCATAGAGGATCGGTAATCCCAAGCGCCGCGCCTCATAGAAATACATCCAGAAATGGTCATGGGCCTCGATACGATAAAACATCACATGGCTGGCCAATTGCAAAGCGGCAATCGCCTCCCCCGTTTGCCGGTGATCGACAATGCTCACGCGCATGCCCAGCCCTTCGGCCAATTGCGCCATTTGTTCGATACGGTATTTCGTACATTGCGCCAGCTGGGTTTCGCCAATGATCGCCAGATGCAGCACCCGACCAATTTCGCTGGGACGCTGGCCGTAAAACACCTGCGCCTCGGCCAAAGACTGCCAGCTGGCCGCCAAAGGCGACCCATGCGGTTTCACCCGGAAAGCAAACCCCAGCCGCGCCGCTTTGAGATAAGCGTAATGCAAAAGCTTCGCCCAAGCGACAGCAAGCCCCTGCTCTTTGAGAACCGAAATCAGCCTTTGCGCTGATGGCATCGGATTGGAAAACCGTACTCGTTTCACACTTAACGCTCTATTCCCAGACTCCGGGACAACAACTTTACCTATGTTTCAAAGCCGATTATTGCGGACACATACCAAACACAGGGTAAAGATGACCAAGAACGTCCGCATCCTCCTGGCAACATATAACGGCGCGAGATATCTGCCGCAACAGCTGCAAAGTTTTGCGCAGCAAACCCATAGAGATTGGCAAATTTTCGCCAGTGATGATGGGTCGACGGATCAAACCATGGATATTCTGCGCCAATTTCGTGGCCCGCAGGAGCAAGTGGTTACTCTTCAACAAGGGCCCCGCCAGGGATTTGCCGCGAATTTCTTATCGCTTCTCTGCGCTGATAACTTGACCACGGGCTGGTGCGCTTTGTCCGACCAAGATGATGTCTGGCTGCCCCACCGCCTGGAAAATGGCCTGGCCCTGCTGCGCGACATTCCCGATGACCGGCCCGCTTTGGCCTGCGCGCGCACTCAATTGGTTTCCCCAGATCTCACCCCGATCCGGCTGTCCCATAGCTTTGATCGCTTCTCTTTCGGTAATGCGTTGGTGCAAAATGTGGTGGCGGGCAATACCATCTTACTCAACCCCGCCGCCCATGCGCTGATCCGCAAAGCGGGGCAACAGCCCGTCCCCTATCACGATTGGTGGATCTATCAATTGATCTGCGGAGCGGCTGGGGTGATCCGCTATGATCCAATCCCCGCGCTGCTCTATCGCCAGCATCTGGAAAATATCCAGGGCGAAAACCGCTCACTGGCCGCACGCTTGTCACGAGCGCGCGGTTTTGGCAGTGGGAAATGGACCAAATGGTTTCACGCAAATTTGGTTGGGCTGCGAAGAAATGCCAGCCTGCTGACGCCTGAACATCAATCCAGGCTCCAAAGCTTTGACAGAATTGGAACCGGATCCCCTTTATCCAGGCTTCGTGCAGCAAAGGCCCTCAAAGCCCATCGCCAAACCCCATTTGAAACCGCCAGCCTCTATCTTGGCGCAGCCTATGGGCTCATCTAAATCCACCCGCCCCTCCGC
>JBMYSZ010000009.1:0-124520 GCA_049603835.1 Mangrovicoccus sp. | reverse complement strand
TTGAAATGAAGGGTTTTCGCAAGGGTAAGGTTCCTTTGCCGCTGTTGAAAAAGCAATTCGGCCCGCGCCTGATGGGCGAAGTTATGCAAGAGTCCATCGACGGCGCTATGTCGAAGCATTTCGAAGAAAGCGGCGACAAACCGGCATTTCAGCCCGAAGTCAAAATGACCAATGAAAATTGGAAAGAGGGCGATGATGTCGAGGTCTCTATGACCTATGAAAAACTGCCCGAGATCCCGGAAGTCGATCTGAAAGCGATCGAGCTGGAAAAATTGGTGGTCAAGCCGGCGCAGTCCGATATTGACGAAACCCTGGGACA
The DNA here is from genome assembly GCA_049603835.1 of Mangrovicoccus sp. Classification (GTDB taxonomy): domain Bacteria; phylum Pseudomonadota; class Alphaproteobacteria; order Rhodobacterales; family Rhodobacteraceae; genus Mangrovicoccus. The sequence continues at coordinate 124,201 of JBMYSZ010000009.1, read as the reverse complement.
GCTGGCGCAAAATGCCAAAGCCTTTGACGATCGCGCCGAAGGCGAAGCGGCCCAAGATGGCGACCAGGTCACTATGGACTTCCTGGGCAAGATCGACGGCGAAGCTTTTGAAGGCGGCGCAGGCGAAGATTATCCGCTGGTTCTGGGCTCTGGCAGCTTCATCCCGGGCTTCGAAGAGCAGCTGGTTGGCGCAACCGCAGGCTCCGAAGTTGATGTGAAGGTATCCTTCCCTGAGGATTATCAAGCACCGCATCTGGCCGGCAAAGAAGCCGTGTTCGAATGCAAAGTCAAAGCTGTGGCGGCTCCGGTTGCAGCCGAGCTGAATGACGATCTGGCCAAGCAATATGGCGCGGAAAGCCTAGAGCAGCTGACCGAGCAGGTTTCCGAGCGTCTGAGCACCGAATATGCCGGTGCCGCGCGTCAGGTTATGAAGCGCAAGCTGTTGGATATCCTCGACGAAACCGTTGAATTCGAATTGCCGCCGACCTTGCTGGATGCAGAAGCAAAGCAAATCGCGCATCAGCTGTGGCACGAAGAAAACCCGGATGTTCAGGGCCATGATCACCCGGAAGTGGAAGCCACTGAAGAGCATATCAAACTGGCAAGCCGCCGCGTAAGCCTGGGCCTGCTGCTGGCAGAGCTGGGTCAGAAAGCCGAAGTCACCGTATCGGATGCGGAAATGACCCAGGCGATCATGAACCAAGCGCGTCAGTATCCGGGCCAGGAACGTCAGTTCTTTGAATTCGTTCAGCAAAATGAACAAATGCAGCAGCAGCTGCGCGCGCCTTTGTTCGAAGACAAAGTTGTCGACTACATCTTCGAGCTGGCTCAGATCACTGAAACTGAGACTGACAAAGACAGCCTGCAAAAAGCTCTGGAAGCGTTGGAAGACGCCCCGGCAGAAGCCGCAGCTGAAGAAGAAAAAGCAGAGGCGTAATTTTCGCCCTCTAAATAACCAGGGGTTGGGTCATATCTTAACTCCTGGTTAACTCTAAATGGATAATTCTCTGAGGTGTCTCTTCGCCTTAGAGCTGTTTTTTACCGAAGCTCTACTGCACATCCTTTGGATCCGCGGTTCGGGTCTTTTAGATCTTCGGATGCCATTCCCTTCCAGTCTCTAAGGCGAAGACACCTTGTCAACGGGACTCGGGCTTTGCCGCCAGTTGATGACACGCCGCCGCCTGATATACCAAACCTTCTGCATCGAAATAAAGCGTCTCGGTGGCGAGAATGGATTTGTGATTGCGATACTCAATCACCAGCATCTGATGCCCCTCGAAAACATTTAGGATTTCAAAGCGCAAATCCGGCTGACGATTTAGCGCGGCGGTCCAATAGTCTCGCAAGGCAGCCTTTCCGATGACTTCGCCAGCCCCCACCAGGGCACGGGCCTTTTGTGAGCGAAAGACAATATCTTCGCGATAATGGCTTAGGATCCGGTCCAGGTCATGACTATTCCAGCCATTTTCCCATTCCTTGGCAAAGGCCCAACTGTCCATAATGCACCTCGTCTTTCAAACTCACACTCATCTGAAAGCTTGACCGCAGCTTTGGTCCCAAGCTTACAAAAAAACCGCCCCCGAAATTCATCGGAGGCGGCTTTAATTTCACAGCACCAGAGAGCTTACTGCTCGTCTGCAATATCCGGCTGAGGCTCGGAGACGCCGCTTTCGTCGTCATCCATAGCTGCAGAGCCGATTTCGTCGAAGAGTTCTGCAATCTCGAATTCCGCCGCTGCTTCGGCTTCTGCCGCCAGCTCTTGGATCGATTTGCCCTCTGCCTGAAGCTCGGCCTCTTCCATAGAGCGGGCCACGTTCAGTTTGATATCGACTTCGACTTCCGGGTGCAGGGTCACATGAACCGTGTGCAGGCCCAGCTCTTTGATCGGCTTGCTCAGCTTTACAGCTTTGCGATCAAGCTTATAACCGTCTGCTTCTGCCGCATCCGCCGCGTCACGCGGGGTCACAGAACCGTAAAGCGCGCCAGCGTCAGAGGCCGAGCGGATTACGATGAACTGCTTGCCGTCAAGCTCCGCTGCCTGGCGCTCTGCCTCGGCTTTGGTTTCGGCATTCTGTGCTTCGAGCTGAGCTTTTTGCGCTTCGAACTGTTTGATATTCAGTTCAGAGGCGCGCAGAGCTTTGCCAGTCGGCAGCAGGAAGTTACGGGCATAACCGTCTTTCACGGAAACGACTTCGCCCATTTGGCCCAGCTTGGCCACACGCTGAAGAAGGATCACATCCATAGGGGTAGTCTCCTTATTTCACAGCGTAAGGCAGCAAAGCCAAGAAGCGCGCGCGTTTGATTGCACGAGCCAGCTCACGCTGCTTTTTCGCCGAAACGGCGGTGATACGGGACGGCACGATTTTGCCTCGCTCAGAGATATAGCGCTGCAAAAGACGTGTGTCTTTGTAGTCGATTTTCGGCGAGTTCTGACCGGAGAACGGGCAGACCTTACGACGACGGAAGAAAGGTTTGTTAGCCATCTGTCAGATCTCCTTACCGGTCACGGTCGCCGCGACGCTCACGGCGGTCGCCACGATCACCACGATCACCACGCTCGTCACGTTTTTGCATCTGGATCGACGGGCCATCGTCATGCTCGTCAACTTTGATGGTCATAACGCGCATCACGTCTTCGTGCAGGCGCATCAGACGCTCCATTTCCTGAACGGCCGGCGACGGTGCGTCGGTTTTCAGGAAGGCGTAATGGCCTTTGCGGTTTTTGTTGATCTTATAGGCCATCGTCTTCACGCCCCAATATTCGGAGCCAACCACAGTCCCGCCATTATCAGACAGAACGGTGGAGAAGTGTTCGATCAGCCCTTCGGCCTGCGCGTTGGACAAGTCCTGACGCGAGATAAAGACATGCTCATAAAACGGCATGCGATCTCCAATTTTCCAAGGCATGTTTCATAGGAGCGGCCTAACTCTTCGCACCGCACCACGAGAGCCATGCCGGTCATCCGTATTGCGAAGAGAGACGCGCCGGATACACCAGTCCGCGGCATTTGGCAAGCATGGCGTGGCGGCTTTACTGATAAGCGGGCAGGGCGTTGATCCGGGCGTCAATTTCCGAGAGTTGCCGCTGATAGGCGGGGCTATCGACGGCCTCATAGCGGGCGCGGAATTGCGCATCGCTCATAAAGGCGGGAAGCCCGGCAATCGAGGGCATGAAATCGGCCTGGCTGGTAATTCGCCGGGCCAGTTGATCGGCGCCGATGGATTTCGCGGTTTCCGCAAAGCGGATGCCCGCCCGGTCCGCTGCGATATCATCAAAGGAAAAACCCGACCCGCCGCTGCTGCCTGCATCCACCAGCTCTTTCACCTCGCCAAGGCCAAAGGAAATCGTGCTGCCACCTGCGGCCTGGAAGGCGGCTGACAATGTGAAATGCTGGCGCAAATCGCTTCGCCCGGCCAAAACAGTACCACGGCAGGGGGAATTGGCGGGTAGGTCCAGATTACCAGCCATGGTCATCACTGCGCGGGTGCTGCCGCAATGGGCGGCCAAGGCCAAAAGCGCGGGGCGCAATTTTGCCTGATCCTCGCCGATATGGCTAAGGGTGAATATGGCCCAAGGGGTGAAGTCACCGCGATTGGGCAATTCGCCGGAGGTCGCTGCCTGAGCGAGCAGCCCATAGAAATCCTCGATCGCGGCATTGTCATTTAGCCCAGTGACCGAGCGGATCCCATCCACCACCCGAGAAAACAGGCTGTCACTGCCATCGCCATGATCCTTTAAAGTGATCAAAGCGACGCCATTGCCGGTTTCTAGCCGTTCTATACTCGACACCAGAAGGCTACCCAAATCTTCGCCGCTCAGCCAATCCAAGCTGGTCACAGCGATACGAGTTGTCAGGGCCGGCGGCAGGCCCATATTGCCGACGCGCAGCGAGGTCACCTCTAGCTGATCGGTGGAAGGAGCAAAGGTCATGGATAAATTCACCCAGCCGAGCTGGCCGAAATGCGGCACTTGCCCCGCGAAATCCAGCTGAATACCGCCAGCATCTATAATGGCTCGCCCTCGCAAAGGCTGCACCACACGAGCGGCCGAGGCAATAAGACCGCGCAGCTGCGCCTCGCTCACTTTGATTTGCCCATTGCCTTGACCAAGCGCTGCGGCACGGGCCTCTAAAATCAGGGATTTCGACTGCGCCGCTTGCGAAGCGGTCAATGTCGCCTGGTCTGGCAGGGTTGGGTTCGGCTGAAAGGCCAACACCACAAAGGCAATGGGCGCCACAACTAACAAGAGCAAAAACAGCTTCAGTAAGAGGCGCATGCACCGGGTCTCCGTTTGGGTCTGCTTTGCCTTAGCAAAAGCATTTGGGATGGGGAATGTCCTCTGTTCGATCAGGTAAGCAACCAGTTGCCGATGCCAAGATTTTGCCCGGCTCTGTTCATTATTGCACAGAACGCGTGGGAGCATGGGCAATGTATTTCGTGCAAGGGGTATTAGATAACTGTCCCAGAACGTTACTCAGCCCCTTCTAGGAGAGTTAGAATGAAGAACCTGATCCTGGCCACCGCGCTTAGCTTTGCTGCAACTGCTGGCGCTTATGCCGCTGAAGAATACACTCTGGACACGTCCCACAGCCAGGTTGTTTTCAGCTACAACCATCTGGGCTTCTCCACCACTTTTGGCCTGTTCAGCGATATCACCGGCACCATCATGTTTGACGAGGCGGATCCAGCGAAGTCTTCGGTTGAAGTGACCCTGCCGGTAAGCTCCATGGAAACTGGCTATGCGGATCGTGACGCGCATTTCACCTCTGGTGACTTCCTGGGCAAAGCCGAGGATATGACCGCGACCTTCACCTCGACCGCCATCGAAGTGACCGGCGAAAACACCGCGATCATCACTGGCGATCTGTCCCTGAATGGCGTGACTATCCCGGTCGAGCTGGACACGACCATGACCCAAAAAGGCGACCACCCGATGGCGAATAAGCCTTGGCTGGGCTTTTATGCAACCGGCACTGTGAAACGCACCGAAGTAGAGGCGGGTCAATACGCGCCTTATGTGGGTGACGATGTTTCCCTGATTATCTCTATCGAAGCGATGAAAGCTGAATAAGCTTTCGCAAAATCGAGACGATCAAAGGCCAGGGCGCTGCGTCCTGGCCTTTTCTTGTGCCTAGGTCTAGGATTTTGATGCAAAATCGAAGCTCTAGCCAAAGGCCACCCCATGCAGCTTGCCGTTTCTAACCTTGCTTGGCCCGCCGAGCTGCGCGATCAGGCTTATGTGCTTTTGGCGCGGGCTGGGATCACTGGGCTTGAAATCGCGCCTAGCCTGTTTTTCCCACAATCTGCCGATCCCTATCGCCCGTCAGAGGCCGAGCTGCACGCGGCTCATCAGGCGGCCAAAGCGGCGGGATTGCGGTTAGTGTCGATGCAATCGCTGCTTTACGGGGTGAGTGGGGCCCAGCTTTTCGGAGACCCTGCAGAGCAGGCGGAGTTCATCGCAGCGATGCAGCGCTCTATCCGCTTAGCGGGGCGTTTGGGGATCGAAAACCTTGTCTTTGGGGCGCCGAAAATGCGCAGCTTTCCCGCTAAATGGCGGCAGGATCAAGCCATTTCCCACGCGGCAGAGGTTTTTAACAAGCTCGCCGATTTTGCCCAAGCCGAAGGAACGCGCCTAACCATAGAAGCGGTGGCCGCAGAACATGGCACGAATTTTCTGACCCATGGGCAGGAGGCTTTGGACTTCTTGCGCCATCTCGATCACCCATCCCTCGGCTGGACCTTGGATCTGGGCAATATGGCCAGCAATGACGAAACCGCGCAAATCCCTGAGCTGATCGGTCAGGCGGGTTCGTTGCTGACGCATATTCATGTGAGCGCGCCACAGCTGGGCATCGCGCCAAGCTCTGTTACGCAGATGTGCCGCGTGTTTGAGGCTTTGGAGGCCTGCGGCTATGGGCGGGCGGTCTCGATTGAAATGCTTGCCCAAAGCGACGACCCATTGCGGGATCTGCAAATCGGGATAGAGCGTCTTTTGGCCGCCCGAAATAGCTCGGCCACCTAAACTAAAATAACGTAGGGCTGGCGATTTTAATCGGATATTGAGGCACCTTGCCTAAACCCTCGGGAAGTTGTGTGAATTTCTTAGTGGGTGTGTGATGTCGGGAGTAGATCGAAACAGGGTGAATGCGGCTGACCGGGCCAAGCCCCCTTTGCTGGATCCGACGCAATCGGCGCTATTTCTCGATTTCGATGGCAGTTTGGTGGATATCGCTCCGACCCCTGACGCCATAGATGTGCCTGAGGATCTGCCGCAATTGCTCCGCGCTTTGGATTGGCAGTTTAATGGTGCTTTGGCGTTGGTCTCTGGACGGGCCGCAGCCGATTTGATGCGTTATTTACCAGATCTTTCTTGCGCAATGGCGGGCAGTCACGGGGCGGAATTGCGGCTTAAGGGGAAAAAACCGCGCAGGCTTGCTGGCCCATCTTCAGATCAACTGGCCGAATTAGTGCGGAAAATCCATGCTCTGGCAGCGCGCCATCCCGGACTCTTGGTTGAAGAAAAACCCAAAGGCGTGACTTTGCACTACCGCGCCGCGCCGGATTTGCAGCAGGAATTGACCGGGTCTTGTGAAAAGTTGCTGCCTTTGGCCTTTGGATTTGAGTTGCATCACGGCAAATGCGTTTTGGAATTTCGCCCCAAAGGCGTGAGCAAAGCAAAAGCCGTGTCTTATTTCATTGAACAAGCCTGCTTTTTCGGACGCCAAGCGATTTTCATCGGGGATGACACCACAGATGAAGAGGCCATGGAATGGGTCAATGCAAATGGCGGGATCAGCATCAAAATCGGTGAAGGGGAAAGCTGCGCCCAATTTGGGTTTGCCGCCCCGGTGGATTTGCGCGACTGGCTTTGCCGTCTCTTAGATCCAGCCGCCGCAAAAGCAACTTCCAAAGGGTAAGGCTGATGGCGCGTCATATTATAGTCTCTTACCGTTTGCCAGTTGCCGGATCCGGGGCTGGTGGGCTTTTGGTGGCGCTGCAAAATGCGTTGCGCGATGATCCGGGGCTGTGGATCGGCCATAGCGGGATTATCACCGACACACCTAGCTCGGATTTGCGCCCGATGCCCGAAGCGTCGGGGCCGCGCTGCTTGGGGTTTGACCTAACCCCCGAGGCGCAGGCGGGTTTCTATACCGGCTTTGCCAATGGGGTGATTTGGCCGCTCTGCCATGGCCGGGCCGATCTATTGCATTTGGATCGCAAGGCCGCCGCGACCTATTTACAGGTCAATCGCGATCTTGCGCGGCGCATGCAGCCGCTTTTGCGCGCGGGCGATCAGATTTGGATCCATGATTATCATTTCCTGCCATTGGCCCATGCGCTGAGGGCGGAAGGCTTTGCCGGGGCGATTGGCCTGTTCTTGCATGTGCCTTTCCCGAACCGCGATCTGATCCGCTGTTTGCCGGATCATCGGGCCTTGGAAACTTGGCTGGGCAGTTTCGATGTTTTGGGCCTGCAAACCGAACGGGATGTGGCCCGCGCCACCGCTATTTTTGAGGGGCGGCAAAGCCCGCTTATCTTTAGCTGTCCGGTTGGGATCGAGGCGCAGGATATGGCCGCTCGCGCCGCCGCCTTGCCCGATACCGCCAAAAACAACAGCCAGCCGAAAAAGCTTATCGGGGTGGATCGGCTGGATTATTCCAAAGGTATCCCAGAACGGCTTCGCGCTTTTGAGCATTTGCTGAAAACCAAACCGCAGCGGGCAGGCGGGGTGCAGCTGTTTCAAATCGCGCCTCCCACCCGGTCGGAGATCGAGGCCTATCGCGATGCGCGCCACAAAGCCGAACGTTTGGTTGCCGCGATCAATGGCCGGCATGCGACCCCGGACTGGACGCCAATCCATTATTTGCACCGGAATTTACCGCGCGACGAGCTGATCGGATATTACCGCGCCGCAGCGGTTGGGGTGGTCACGCCTCTGGCCGATGGGATGAATTTGGTCGCAAAGGAATATATCGCCTGCCAAGATCCCGAAAATCCGGGGGTTCTGGTCTTGTCGCGATTTGCCGGTGCGGCGGAACGATTAGGCGCCGCGCTTGTGGTCAATCCCTATGATAGCGAGGCATTGGCCGAAGCCTATGAAACCGCGCTCGCCATGCCGCTAGACGAACGCCAAGACCGCTATGCCCGGCTTTTCGATGTGATTAGCCGCGAAGATGCCAATTGGTGGGCGCAAAGTTTCCTCATGGCCTTGGACGGGGTGCAATTGCGCACAAGGGATGAAACCTGGCAAAGACTGGTGGATTTCACCGCCCGGCTTGGGATGAGCTAAGATCAGCGGAGATCAGCTTAGCAAAATACCCGCAATCACCGCCATCAGCCCCATGGCCGAAACCAGCAGTGCGGCGAAATTCAGCACAACCATTTTCTTCAGCTTTTCGCGCAGCACATCATCTTCTAGACCGGCTTTTCGCGCGCGAAAGGTCATGATGATGCAATATAGCAGCATGCCCACGCCAATCAGAGAGACGGCCGCGCCGATCCAAATCAAAATGTCCATTTCTGTCGCCTCATTCTTCGGTTTTTGCTCTGCTATCCAATTGCAGAGCTAAGGCCAAGGGTTGAAGCTGCGGCGCTGTGGGCGTATCTCGGGCGCTCAAGTCTTTTCAGGGGCAAAGGGGCCGTCATGGAAGTCACAGAGCAGTCCGGCTCACCGGATAGCTATCACGTCACCGCCGAAGAGCTGCGCCAATTCATCGAGCGCTTTGAACGGTTGGACCAAGAGAAACAAGAAATCGCAGAGCAGCAAAAAGAGGTCATGGCCGAAGCCAAGGGCCGTGGTTATGACACAAAGGTCATGCGCAAAATAATCGCGCTGCGCAAACGCGATAAAAATGACATCGCCGAGGAAGAGGCGGTGCTGGACATGTATAAACAGGCCTTAGGAATGCTCTGAGCTTGTCCCAGATTGCCGGGCGAGGCGGCCTTTGCGCCCGCCCTGGCGACGGGTCAGCTGGCTTTCGCGCGCAGGAAGTTCAGCCATGATCTCGGCCCGCTGCGCCTCGCTATACCCGCTCCAAGCGGCGATTTCATCGAGGCTGCGCAAACAGCCCGTGCACAGGCGGCTTTGCGGTTCAATCACGCAGATCTTGATACAGGGGCTAGCGATTGGTTGGGCGTTTTGGGTCATTCCGCCTCCTGGCTGAGATGGCGCAACCGATCCAGCGCGCCTTGCAAAATATAGCCCGCAGCCACATGGTCGATGACTTCGGCCCGGCGTTTGCGCGATGTATCCGCTTCTAAAAGAGCGCGTTCAGCGGCGAAAGTGGACAGGCGCTCATCCCAGAACACGATGGGTAAAGGCGTCAGCTTTTGTAAATTGCGGGCAAAGGCGCGGGTGGATTGGGCGCGCGGCCCTTCGCTTGCATCCATATTGCGCGGCAGGCCCAGGACCAAACCGCAAATATCCCTTTCGGCGCAAATCGCTAACAGCTTTTCCGCATCCAGAGTGAATTTCTTACGTTTGATGGTTTCAAGCGGGGTGGCCACGCCGCGAAACCCGTCCGAGACCGCAACGCCCAAGGTTTTCGTGCCCAGATCCAAACCCGCCAAAGCTCCATGGCTGGGCAAGATGGCGGCGAATTCCGCCATATCTTCGGTGATCATTGGCTTAGACCCGCCTGGGCCGCCGCGCCATTAATCGCGGCAAGCCCGTTTTCATCCGCCGCGAAAACCCCTTGGGCTTCTTGCCAAATGGCCTTGGCCCGGTCGGTTTGCCCCAAAACGCCCAAAGCCGCGATGAGCCGCGCCCAGTCGCTGGCGGCACCGCCTTCGCTGGCCAGACGCTCGGCCAGGCCTTCGACCATGGTTTCGATCATGGCCTGCCGGTCCTCTGCGGACATTTCTTGGGCGGCGGCTATATCTGCCGCATTTGGTCCGCGCGGCGCGGTATTTTGCCCGGGCGTTGGTGGCGTTGGGCTGGGCAGTTGATACTCAACCCCGGCGCGCATGGCCGCCTCGCCGATTTGCGCCCGAATTGCCGGAATCCATGGGGCATCAGCTGGGCTTTGCTCTAGCAGCGCGCGCCAATAGCGAAAGGCCAGGTCCGGCCGCCCGGTCTGGGCAAACATCAGCCCCACATAATAGCGCGCTGTGCCATCTTGGGGATCGCGTGCCAGAGCCTCTTCTAGCGCGGCTTCGGCTTCGGGCGAGACATAGCCCCCCGCCGCCATAACCAGCAAATCCGCATGTTCCGCAAAAGCTCCTGCCGGAGCGTTGTCGCCCGCAATTTCCAGAAGCTTGCCTTGAGCCGCCGCCGCGGCCGAGAAATTCCCCAAAGAGGCCTCATTCTGCGCCAAAAGCTGCAAGCCACGGGGATCATCCGGGCGCTCGGCCACGGTTGCGCGCAGTTTTTCGATCAGCTCCGCATATTGCGGGTCGGGCTCTGCTGGGGGCGGCATATTCGGTGCGGCTTGGGCTTCGGCCTCCGATTGGCTGGGGCGGTTTTCGCGCAGGTCTTCTGCGGCAGAGAGGCGGTGTTGTAGGGGCAAATCCCCATAGCCCGGCTGTCCCAATTGCAGATAGGCAATCGCCGCGCCCCCGATCAGAAAGGCCGCGCTCAACCCCGCAGCAATCCAATTCAGCCCGGCAGGTGCATCACCTTTGGCGCTGCCACGAGCTTTGTCCGCCTCTAGGATTTTGCGCGAAATTTCCAGCCTTGTGCGTTCAGCCGTATCGGCGGTGACCACGCCGCGCGCCGTATCGCGGTCGAGCTCTGCCAATTGATCGCGATAAACCGCAATATCGAATTCCGCCAACTCGCGCTGATCGCCGCGACGAAGCACAAGTCCGAGGCCCAGCAAAGCCGCAATCGCCGCCGCAAGACCGAGAGTGAGAAGCCAAAAAATCATATGCGTGACATAGGCCGGGCAGCGCCGAGGAAAAAGCCGAAACCGGCGCCCAGAAGTCACTTTTTACCGCGGCTATTGGGTCAAATGGCTTTGCGGCGCTTGGCCAGAGCCTAAGCTTTAAGCATTCAGCGCGTCTAAGGGTGGAATTGCAAACTTGGCAGATTTGGTCGCATAAATGCCACTGTTGCCCGGATGATCCTCATGCTAGGGGCAGTTTTGAACAACATATAAACACGGCTTTGGAGACGACCCATGCGCTTCGCGATTCCTGCTTTTTTTGCTCTGCCGACTGCGGCTTTGGCTCATAGCGGCCATGGTGCCAGCCCTCAGGCGCTGCATTTCCTGGTGGATCACTATGCTTTGGTCGCGCTGGCGGTTGTTGCGGTTGCGGGCATCGCAGCCTATCGCAGCTTTAAATAAGACCGGGCTTCGCTCTGGGTTCTTGAGGGATCAGGACTTGGCTGGTTCCTCAAAAGCATCGCTTTTATGCCAAAGCCGATAGGCTTTGCGCATCACAGTTGGCAGGTCATCTGCTGAAAATTCTGCCCATTCTATGAACTGACCGGTTTGAGGCTGCGCTGATTGCGGCAGCCGTGCCACTTGTATTTTCGCCCGTAGATGGAAATGGGTGAATGTGTGACGGACTTCGCCCGGCAACTCTTGCCAATCGGCCGTGACCGGCGGGGCCGTTTCTGGCGCGGCACCTTCGACCCAATCACTGCCCGGCCATCCCAACATCCCCCCAAGCAGCCCCTTATCTGGCCGCCGCTCCAGCAAAATCGCGCCATCAGCGCGCTGCCCCAGATACATGACGCCGAAACGGGTGGGTTTGACGGCTTTCGGGGATTTACGCGGCAGATCGGCGGCCAGTCCAGATTTGCGCGCGGAGCAGGGATCGCGCCAGGGACAAATGCCACAGGCGGGATTACGCGGCGTGCAGATCGTCGCCCCCAGATCCATCACCGCCTGGGCGTAATCGCCAGCGCGCTGTTTGGGGGTCAGTTGGCTGGCCAGCTCGGTCAGAGCGCCCTTGGCCTCCGGCAGGGGTGTTTCCACAGCATGCAGCCGTGCCATAACCCGTTCGACATTGCCATCGACCACGGTTTCGGGCGCATCATAGGCAATCGCCGCAATGGCCGCCGAAGTATATGGCCCGATCCCCGGCAAAGCTTGCAGCCCCGCTCGGTCACGGGGAAAGTCACCGCCAAGATCGCGGCTGACTATTCGCGCGCATTTCAGCAAATTCCGCGCCCGCGCATAATAGCCAAGCCCAGCCCAAGCGGCCATCACATCCCCATCCTCGGCCTCTGCCAGATCATGGATGCAAGGCCATTGGGTCGTGAAGTTCAGGAAATAAGATTTCACCGCTGCCACAGTGGTTTGCTGCAACATCACCTCGGATAACCAAATGCGATAGGGATCTGCTATCACCCCCTCTGCGCGGGCTTGGGGCCGGACCCGCCAAGGCAGATCGCGCCCGTGACGGTCATACCAGGCCAAAAGCGTCTGGGCAGAAACAGCGGCTTTTTCAGCAGTTTCACACAAGAGTTATTCCCTTTCTGTCGCCTTAGCCCTGGCGCTTGGGCTCAGACAGGCTAATCTAGGGGCTGAAACCGATTGGACCAGAGCAATGCAGTCGCCCCCCAAATATAAACGCGGAAAGCGTGGCTTTCAGGCCGCTGGCCGTCTGGTGGAAGACCGTATCAAGAAAGCCAGCGCCTCGCGCGGATTTGCGATGGAGCGGCTTTTGACCCATTGGTCCGAGGTGGTGGGGCCGGAGCTGGCCAATATCTGTAGCCCGGTCAGTGTCACCTATAAGCGAAAAGGCGGCTTTGGTGCGACGCTGACGCTTTTGGTGCGCGGCGCGGCGGCACCGCTGGTCAAAGCCCAAGAACCGCTGATCCGCGAAAGGGTCAATGCCTGCTATGGCTATACGGCGATTTCGCGACTGAAATACACTCAAAGCTCGGCCCATGCGCCAGGCTTTGCGGAGGCGCAGGCCGCCTTTGCCCCGAAACCCAAACCCGCTGAGCCAGAGATCACCGAAGTCTCTCGCCAGGCTGTTGCAACCGTGTCTGATCCTGGCTTGCGCGAGGCGCTTGCTCGATTAGGGGCGCATATACTTCCTTCTGAAAAATGAGAGACCGATGATCGATCGCAGAGTCTTCCTGTCCACCCTTTCCGCTTTGGCTATGATCTCCGCTCCGGCTTTGGCCGAAGACAGCCCCGCGCCAGAGGTCATCGAAATGACCCTCGGCTCCGATGATGCGCCGATCACCATGATCGAATATGCCAGCTTTACCTGCCCCCATTGCGCCAATTTCCATAAGGATGTGTTTCCTCGATTGCGCGAGGATTATATCGATACCGGCAAGGTGAAATTCATCTATCGCGAGGTCTATTTCGATCGCGTGGGGCTTTGGGCCAGCATCGTGGCGCGCTGCGGTGGCGAAGAGAAATTCTTTGGCATTTCAAGCCAGATTTTCTCTGAGTTTAAGAGCTGGTTTGTGCCGAAAGACATGGCGGCAACGGCTGATAATCTGCGTCGTTATGGCCGGGTCGCGGGTCTGACCGATGATCAGTTGAATGCTTGTTTGACCGATGAGGGCAATGCCCGCGCTTTGGTTGGCTGGTTCCAAGAAAACGCGAAAACGGATGAAATTACCGCCACGCCGAGTTTCGTCATTGACGGTGAAAAAGTGTCTAACAAGCCTTATGAAGACCTGAAGGCGATTTTGGATCGCAAGCTGGCAGGCTAAGGCAAAAGCTGGTCAAGCGCCTGGGTAAGCGGGGTCCAATCCTCAGATACCAGGCGCACTGGCAGCACCAGGATTTCCCGCCGCGCCGATGGGCTGAGGCGGGTTGCGTCCTTTTCGGTGGTGACAAGCTGCGCGCCTTGATCGGCGGCTTCGCGTTTGAGCCGGGCGAAAAGCGTGTCATTGATCGGTTGGTGATCGCCTAGGGCCACGGTTTGCACAAGCTCCACATTCAGGCTGCGCAATGTGGCGAAAAACTTTTCGGGTCGCCCAATACCGGCAAAAGCCAAAGCGCGGGTGCCGGTCCAATCATAACCCATCTGAAGCGGTTCAAGACTGGCGCAGAGCCGGGGCAGATCCTTGATCTCTGGCCCCCAGTTTTGGTCAAGCTGCGATTGCGCCTGGCCGTCGCCCAAAGACACCAGTAGATCGGCCCGGGCCAGGCCTGGGCTCACCGCTTCGCGCAGCGGCCCGGCTGGCAGGCAGCGGCCATTGCCAAAGCCTTTGGCGGCGTCAACAACCACCAAAGACAGATCCTTGGCCAGGCTGGGATTCTGAAACCCGTCATCCATGACCAAAATATCGGCGCCATGGTCTAGGGCCAGCTTTGCCGCCGCTGCGCGATCCTTGCCGATCACCACCGGGGCAAAAGCGCTTAGCAGCAGCGGCTCATCCCCCACCTGGGTGGCGAGATCCTCGGGCCGGACCAGATGCGGGCCTTCTAGGCTGCCGCCATAGCCGCGCGAGATCACAAATGGGCGTTTGCCGCGCGCCGAAAGCTCTTGCAGCACCGCCATTACTGTCGGCGTTTTTCCGGTGCCGCCTGCATGCAAATTGCCCACGCAGATCACTGGGCATGGGGGGCGAAGCTCGGCAGAGCGGGCCATGCGCCGCGCGGTGGCTTGGCCATAGATCCAGCCCAGAGGCGATAATGCTCGGCTTGTGAAACCAGGCGCAGTGCGAGGCCGGTCCCAGAATTTGGGCGCTGTCATGCCTGGGCTCTTTGTGGCGTGGGATGTGACGCGTTATCGGGGTCATCGGTGGATTTCGGCAAATGATCTTGGATCAAGCGCATCACCCGGTCAGTGACATCAGCGCCGCGCGAAGCGACCTCCCAGGCCGCCAGAGCCATTGGCGCGCGCCGATCCGGTTTCATCAGATCGATAACAGTTTCCCCAAGCCCGGCACCGCTTTCCACGGTGACCGACGCCCCCGCCGCATCCAAGCGTGTAAAAATATCGCGGAAATTCGCTGTATGCGGGCCGGTGATCACGGCCGAGCCCAAAGCGGCCGGCTCAAATGGATTATGGCCGCCGATGGGCATCAAGGAGCCGCCCACAAAGCTGATCGGTGCCAAACGATACCAAAGCCCCATTTCGCCCAGACTGTCGGCAAGAAAGATCTGGCAATCGCTATCGGGGCGGCGATGTTCGGATCTGGTGCAGACTTTCCAACCATCACTTCGCAGGGTTTTGAGCAATTCCGCGCCGCGATCGGGATGGCGCGGCACCAAGATCAGCAAGCTGCGATGGAAATTGCGCAGCACGGCGCGATGGGCCTCTAGAACCTGCGCTTCTTCCCCTTGATGGGTCGAGGCGGCGCACCAAACCGGGCGGCCCGAAATATGGCTGGACAACTCTTGCAGCTCGGCGGCATCACAGGGCAGGGCGGGTGTGCCCTCTTTCAAAGTGCCGACGACCTCTAGCCGGTCCTTGGCCACGCCTAACTGCGCCAACACGGCGGCGGTTGTTTCGTCTTGGGCCTGAACTGCTGTGAAAAGCTGCATCAGCTCTCTTGCGGTGTGACGCAGCCAACGCCAGGCCCGCGCGCTTTGTTCCGACATGCGCGCATTGATCAATAGCATCGGGATTTTGCGGCTATGGGCTTCGCAGAGCAGGCTAGGCCAAAGCTCGGACTCGGTCCAAATCGCCAGATCCGGCTGCCAATGATCGTAAAAACTGCGCACGAATTTACGGCAATCCAGCGGCACATATTGGTGGCGGCATTGATCGGGCAGCCGTGCCTCTAGGATCTGCGCCGAACTTACCGTGCCAGTGGTCAGCAAGAACTGCAGATCGGGATCATCCAGCGATAAGCGCCGGAACAGCTCCAGCAAGCTAAGACTTTCGCCCACCGAGGCCGCGTGAAACCAAATCAAACGCCCCTTGGGACGTGGCAAAGAGGCGATGCCGCGCCGCTCAGGCAAGCGGATCGGATCTTCTTTGCCTTCGGCGAGGCGTTTTTTCAATTTGCGCCGGGCCCAACCCTCTGCGCGGGCGGAAAAGGCCAAATAGGCAAGAAGCGCGAAAGGTCTGGGCACGGGCTTTGGCAGAGGCGATTAGTTGAGTTCTTCGGTCGAAGAGACCTGGCTTTCTTCATCGCGCAGACGATGCAGATGGGCAATGAAATAGCGGGTATGTGCATCATCCACAGTGCGCTGCGCCGCAGCTTTCCAGGCGTCATAAGCCGCTTGGTAATTTGGGAAAATGCCCACAATATCGATATTGTCGACATCTTTGAAGGCGGTTTTCTGCGGGTCGATCAATTCGCCGCCAAATACGAGGTGAAGTCTTTGGGTCATCGGATCCTCCGTCGTGACTGGCCCGTATTTGCTGTATCGCCCCAATAGGGTCAACCAAACCTAGCAATAACGCGATGCTATGGCACGATCCTTGCGCGAATTTTCTGTGCTTATGCTGTTTTGCGGAGCTTTAGCAAGGCGCTATGCACTTTCGGCGTGGCCACAAGCGTGCCTTTGGCCTGCGGCGGCAAGCGGTTAAAGCTGATCGGGCCGCCTTGGCCATCGCTGACTATGGCGCCTGCCTCTGTCGCAATCAGGCAGCCTGCGGCGATATCCCATTCCCAGGTGGGGCGGAAAGTGGCCATTGCATCAAAACGCCCCTCGGCAACCAGGCAAAGCCGATAGGCCAAAGAACTGCGGAAATAGCGCGCCATGGGCGGCAGGCCGCCGGGCCAATGATGATGCGACAGGGTCGGGCGCGCGGCGAGGATTTTACCCCCTTCAGCGCGCGGTGTCGCAGCGGCCGAAATCGGCTGACCATTCAGAAAAGCGCCTTGGCCATGAAGGGCTGTATAAGTTTTGTCGCGCAATGGCATATGCACCACCCCCGCGACCGGCGCCCCATCCACCACAACTGCAATGGAAATCGCCCAGGTTTTTTCCCCATTGGCAAAAGAGCGGGTGCCATCGATGGGATCGACAATGAACACCGCCTTTTTTCCGCGGCGGGCATCATTATCGGTGGTTTCTTCGCTAAGCCAGCCATAGCTGGGCCGAGCCTCCTGCAAATGCGCCAGAAGGAAGGCATCCACCTCTAGATCCGCTTCGGTGAGCGGACCGGCCCCGCCGGGCTTTTCCCAGCTTTCCGCACCATTATGCCAGTGCCGCGCGGCGATTTTCCCAGCGGATTTGGCGGCGTCAAGGATCAGCGATAGATCGTCATGCCCCGGCAATGATCATATCCTCGATCAAGATCGACGGCACCACCCGGCTTAGATGGCCGCGCGCATCATCAGCGGGGATGATCCGCATCAGCATATCGCGCAAATTGCCAGCGATGGTGCATTCATTGACCGGATATTGCGGCACACCATTTTCAACCCAAAGCCCGGCCGCACCCCGAGAATAATCGCCGGTGGTGGGGTTGATCGTCGATCCCATGAGCGAGGTCACCAAAAGCCCAGTGCCCATTTGGGCCAGCAAATCATCGCGGGCATGGTTTGGGCCAGTCAGTTCCACATTGCCCACGGATGGATGCGGTGGGGCCGAGGCGCTGCGCACTGCATTCGCGGTCGAAGCCATTCCCAATTTGCGCCCAGTGCCTAGATCCAAAGTCCAGCTGGTCAGCACACCCTTATCGATAATCGCGCGTTTTTGCGTCGGCAGGCCTTCGGCATCGAATGGACGGCTGCCAGCGATTTGCGGCCGATGCGGATCTTCGATCAAAGACAGGCTTTCCGGCAATACCTGGCTTTCCAATGCATCGCGAAGCCAAGACGAGCCGCGCGCGATCGCAGCGCCATTGATCGCGCTTAGCAAATGCATCATAAGGCTTGAAGACACGCGCTCATCATAAAAGACCGGAAAAGTCCCGGTGGGTGGTTTGCGAGCCCCCGCACGGGCCAAAGTCCGTTCGGCGGCGGTGGTGCCAATTTCTTCGGCGGATAAAAGCGCGCTGCGATAGGTGCGGCTATCGCCGAAATAATCCCGCTCCATCTCGGTGCCGCTGCCTGTGATCGCGACGCAATACAGGCTGTGATCGGTTTTCGAATAACCGCCGGAAAATCCGTTTGTCGCCGCCAAATGCATGGCACGTTGGGAAAAACTCGCGCCCGCGCTTTCCACCTGAGAAATGCCCTCGACTGCGAAAGCCGCGTCCTCAGCGGCGCGGGCATCTTGTTCTAGCTGTGCGGGGTCAATCTCTGCCCCGGCCTCGGCCAGATCCAAAGCGGCCAGATCCCAGCTTTGCGCTAATTGCCCCGGCTCGGCGAGACCAATAGTTGCATCTTCGGGGGCATCTTTGGCCATAGCGACAGCACGTTCAGCCATCATCTGGATCGTCGACGCATTGGTATCCGACACAGACACACAAGCCTGGCGCTGCCCAACCATGACCCGTAGCCCCAAATCCACCCCTTCAGAGCGTTCCGCCTGCTCCAATTTCCGTGACTGGATGGTGATATTGACCGAGGTGGCTTGGCTGACCAAAGCATCTGCCGCATCAGCTCCGGCTTGGCGCGCGGCGGTTAGGATGTCTTCGGCGAGGCTGGGCAGATCATGGGCCATGCGGTCTCCTTTATCTTTATGATCCTTGGCCTAGGCCGCGGGGCGGGCAAGTGCAAGTCTGTCTGTAATTGTGGGGCGTTAAAGCCTTTGGAGACCAGCTAAAGGCAGTTAGGACGTAAACCGAGGGTTTCGCGCAATGGGTTAGCGAAGCGGCATACCATTCAGGCGCATGCTCCCGCCTTCACCAAAGGCAAATACCGCCCGCAAACCGCCATCACGGGTTTGTTCAAGAAAGCTGGACAAGCCGAATTGCAGCAATGTCAGCTGCGATTGAGGCACTAAACCCGCCGCTGCAATGGCATTTAAGAATTGCGGCAGGCCCTGAACATCCAAAATCAGCTTTCCAGTCGGAGGCTGCGGGATCCGCTGATGTGGCACAAACCGAAGGCTTCCATCCGCTGAAAGCGACATTCCAGCGAAATCGAATTGGAAGTCTTCGATTTTTGCACGGGTGGCCTCAAAGCCAAACTGACTAAAGGGCCCCGGCACGGCCATTTTGCTCGCGACGCCTTCGCCGGTGATTGCAACTTGCAACTGGGCGGGGTCGCGGGAGATATATCTATTAGGGTCAATTACTTGCCAATTTGCGGGCGCAAGGGATAAATCGCTGACCGCGAGCTGGCTGGTGAAGGGCAAAGGCGCGCTGGTAGGATAGGCAGGCAGAACCGAAGCCGAATTGATTTCGCCAAAAGTCAGGTTCACGGGAAATGGAATTTGGTTGGAACTAACCGAGACTTCGGTGTCTTCGGCGGCAGAGCTGACTTTCCGATCCTTCCCGGAAATTTTCATATCCAGATTTGAATTGCCGACCGAAATTTTCGCTTTGGTGTTTTGACCGCGTTCCGTGATGCTTAAAACCGCATTTGTTTCGCTGGTTGCAACTTGCAAGCTTTGCAAAAAAGCCAGGTTTTTGGAATTGGCGAAACTCGCTTGGATTTTTGGCGCCTCAGCTTGGCCCGTAAAGGATCCAGCCGTGCCATTTTCGGGGCGGGACTGAATGCTCCATTCCGCGTTGGCTGCATTCGCTTTGAACCGGCTATTGCCCTGAATTTGTTGCGCCGCGCCCTTTATTGCATTGAGGGTCAAAGCAGCAGGAATAACCAAATCCGGGTCGCGATCATCTATAAATTCGGTCAAATATCGCAAAGTATCGATTTGAAATAAATGGGTCAGGCCTTGCGCGTTTTCGGTCACGATCAGTTGGCCGTTTTCGGTCAAAATACGACCTGTTCCGATGGGCGCAGTTTGGCTTTGGTGAAAGATATCCAATTCCGCGGTTTCGGGCAGATGCACAATGACCGCCCCATCCGCTCGGTCTTTCAATTGGATCGATTTGGCGCGCAAAATCACATGCCCGGTTTCTGTAGGAAGGCGTAGCACCAGCGACAGGCCGCTATCGGTCTGGGTCAAAGCGAGTTTGTGCCCACGCTGATCTGCCAGATCCTGCCAAATTTCAGGCAGTTGCGACGAACTCACATCCGCCTCGGCGATCACAGGCAAGCAAGCTAATAAACCAAGGGCTGCAAAGGAAAGGCGGGGCATCGGCGATCTGTGCTCCTATGGGAAAACTATGCTGCAAAATGGCTCAAACCCGCAGCGGTGAAAAGTCATTTCGGCTTTTCGGTGAGGGTTTGCACTATACGGCGCTTCACCATTTTGTTAGCGGCGAGGAAACGGGATCAATGACTTTGAGGCATGGCGATGATCGAGATTTCCAAGAACGGCGATATCTGGACGGCAATTCTGAACCGACCGGAGAAAGCCAATGCGGTGGACAAGGAAATGCTCGTTGCTTTGGCCGATTTCGCGGAGGAGGCCCATGGCCAGGCGAAGGTGATTGTTCTGACCGGGCGGGGTAAAGCCTTTAGCGGTGGTATGGATCTAGAGGCAGCAAAGGCCGGCTTGCCCACCGACCCCATTTGGGAACGACTGTCGAATGCGATCGCGAATTTCGAAGGGCTTAGCATTGCGGCGCTAAACGGGTCATTGGCGGGTGGGGCTTTCGGCATGGTTTTGGCCTGCGACATTCGTATTAGTGTTGAAAATGCGAAGTTTTTCTATCCGGTGATGAAGCTCGGCTTCCTGCCGCAGCCCTCCGATCCGGCGCGTCTGGCGGCTTTGATCGGACCTGCGCGGGCCAAAATGATCCTGATGGCGGCTGCGAAAATTCATGCTAGCGAAGCCCTGGCCTGGGGGTTGATTGACCAAATTGTCGATGCCGAAAGCCTAGAGAGCAGTGTGGCCGAGCTGGCCGCCGCCGCAAATGCTGCGGAAATGAGCCATATCACTGCGATTAAGCATATGATCTAACGGCGGCTTATAGAGCCGCTAGCAAAGATGATCCGGGTGGCGATCGAGTGAAATCCCGACCAGTTCCATACCGCTCTGGTCTGGGTTTTCCTGAAATTGCGCTTGCACCCCAGCCGGGGGAAGTTGCCCCATATTCTGGCTGCTGAGTTTGCCACAAATGGCGATTTCGCCATTATGCAGCCGTTTCGCGTGCAATTCCAAAAACTTAGGTGGAGCGCCTCCGAAACTCTGTTCAACGGCGAGCGCCATTATTGTTTGCAGCTCTGGCGTGACCTTGATGTCATGCGCAGGCTGGTCTGTGTTCGGTGTCATTGCGGCAAGCCCAAACATGGACGCCAAGATAAATAATATTCGCATTTCCATAGGGCCACTCCGGCCCCACCCCTCTTACCATCAGGTTAAGCGAGGCGCATGGAATTCGCAAAACATATATTCACGTTTTTATCTATTTTGTGTAAGTCTTTGAAAAGAGGTTCTATCCTCTCCAAGTGCGGATTGGACCACAATCCATATGGACAAAATTTGAACCATAATACCGGCCCACACCGCCTGATTTGCAGGTTACTGCCGCATTATAGATTTGCGTCACGGAACGGTTTCTAAGGCGCAAATCAGCCGCTTGACCTAACATATGCAGAGATTTCTTAGCGACACCACGGCTGCTAGAGCGCAGAAGTGCGTTGGTTTTGGGCGTCCGATAGCCCGAAAGCAGAGTATAGGGCTCACTCACATCCAAAAGCCGGTGAGACGCGGCCATAATATCCAAAGTGCGTGTATCTATAGATATTGATTTATTTTGACGCCAATCGCGCATAAAGTGGTTAATTTCGCGCAGGGCGGGCTTAATATAGCGCCCATCAACCCAATAAATTACATCAATACTTTCGCCAGTGCGGCCATTATTCATTTTCAGGCGCCGGATATCGCCGCTGCCTCGTAAGATCCCGAAAGCATTAGCCGAATAAGGCGCCGCGACGACTGCTGTGGCTGCGAATGCGGTCAACAGACCGCGCCTTGTCAGGCCTTTGCGGCCGTCATTTTGGTTGTTTTCCACCTTAAACCTGCCATGCAATTTGTCACGTTCGCGCGACTTATTTTCAACTGCCTTTCAAATCTATGCCATATATTAGCCATAATTCCAAGCCGTGTTATTGAGATTGGGTGCTTGCGACCCTATGGGATTAAAGTAGAAAACTATGGTTAACGGTCGCTTTTGATCGATTGACGAAAATAAATCAAATTGCCCGGAAAAATATTCGGGGTGTGTTTTGTCTTTGTTCACTCTTAGGGGCAATCTTGGCGAAACATGGTGTGCAGAAGCTAAAGGGGCACCGGAATGCAGTTGCGTTTAAGTAAAAGTTTCCCGCGATTTTTCGCGTTTATCTTTTTTGCTCTTTTCACGGTGCTTCAGGCATCGAATGTGACTGCGCAAAGCACTGGTTTCGCAAATACCCTCGCCGCTGCGGCGTCTGAGGACAAAACTTTATCCGCTTTTTACAAAGCGGCAAATTATGTGCCTCTTTGGGTTGGGCCAGGGCGCGCTAAAGAACGGCAGAAAGAGCTGTTTTCGGCTTTGGGCCAGGCCTCCGATCATGGGCTGCCAGTGGCGGCGTATAAACTTGAAAGCCTGAAATCCCAGGCTCGAAACGCCCGAAGCGACCAAGAGCTGGCGCAGTTGGAAATCGCCATGAGCCAGAGCTTTCTTGCCTATGCGCGTGACGTTCAATCGGGTGTTTTGCGTCCCTCAGCAGTGAATTCTGAAATTGATCGACGCGCGCCGTTGCGGGATCCTGTGCGAAGCTTGGTCGCTTTTGCCAAAAGCTCGCCATCGGGTTTCTTCAAATCCTTGCCGCCAAATTCCGTGTATTACAACGCATTGAAAGCGGAAAAATCTCGGTTAGAACAATTGGCTGCGCGCAATGCTTGGGGCGCGCAGATCGCCGCCTCGAAGCTTGAGCCGGGGCAATCTTCGGCGAGTATTGCGGGACTAAAAGCGCGCCTGTCCGCTATGGGCTATAAAGCGGGGAAGGGGCCGGTTTATGATGCCGCGCTTCAATCCGCTGTTGCTGCGTTTCAGCGTAATCATGGATTATCCCCTGATGGCGTGGCGGGTAAGGGCACAATCCGAGAGATTAATAAGCAGCCGGCGGACCGGCTTGCCTCTGTTATCGTCGCGATGGAGCGCTCTCGCTGGATGAATTTTCCATTGGGCCGGCGCCATGTTTGGGTGAATTTGCCTGATTTCACCGCCAAAATCGTTGATAATGGTAGCGTCGTTTTTGAATCACGCTCGGTAATAGGCAAGGCGAGCAAAGATCACCGATCCCCAGAGTTTTCGGATGTGATGGAATATATGGTGATCAATCCAACCTGGAACGTGCCTTATTCCATTGCCGTCAAAGAATATTTGCCGATGCTGCAATCCAACCCGCATGCGGTGAGCCATTTGCAATTACTGGATGGTAGCGGGCAAAAGGTCAGCCGGACCGCAGTGGATTTTAGTTCCTATTCAGAGGGGAATTTCCCCTATCATCTGAAAGAGCCGCCAAGCCAAGGCAATGCTCTCGGGCTTGTGAAATTCATCTTCCCCAATAATCACAATATTTATCTGCATGATACGCCCTCGAAATCCCTGTTCAATCGGGAAAGCCGTGCCTTTAGCCATGGTTGCATTCGTCTGGGCGATCCGCTGGATTTTGCCTATACTTTGCTAGGGCCGCAAACCAAGGACCCCAAAGCCTATTTCCAGGCACGTCAATCCACGGGCGTTGAAACAACCACCCATTTGCAACGTCCCATCCAGGTGCATTTGGTCTATTTTACCGCCTATCCTTCGGACAAAGGCATGCAATATCGCCGTGATATTTATGGCCGCGACGCACAAATTTTCCGCGCATTGCAAGCGCAAGGTGTGGCGTTAAGGATCGGTCGAGGGTAAGGCTCCGTTAAATCAAAGGAGCAAAGCATGACCGATCACAGTATTTCCGAACTTTGCTCGGCTCTGGGTGCGAAATTTGAAGGCGATGGTTCGATAAAAATCTCTGGCGCGGCGGAGCCAGCGGATGCCACTAGTCGTGATCTTGCTCTCGCGATGAAACCTGAATTCGCTGAAAAAATTCCCGCCGGCGCTGCGAAAGCCGCGCTCTTATGGGAAGGTGCCGCTTGGCAAGATTATGGATTAGCGGCGGCGATTTTTATGCCGCGCCCGCGTTATGCTTTGGCTGGAATTTCAACTGCGCTTGATCCGGATTTGCAAGTTGCACCGGGCATCCATCCATCGGCGGTCATTGATCCTACGGCGAAAATTGGCGCTAATCCCGCAATTGGCCCATTTGTCTATATCGGCGCGCATGTGATTATTGGTGCGAATGCCACCATCGCCCCGCAAGTCACAATCCAAAACAACGCCAGAATTGGCGATAATTCTTGGCTGCATCCATCAGTGACAATTGGGCCTGATGTTACCATCGGCAACAATTTCCGCGCGAATCCCGGAGCCGTCATCGGTGGTGATGGATTTTCCTTTGTCACGCCTGAAGCTTCCTCGGCGGAGCAGGTTCGCGCTAGCTTAGGCGCAGTAAATAACGCCCAAGACCAAAGCTGGACCCGGATCCATTCGCTCGGCAGCGTGACGATCGGTGATGATGTGGAAATCGGTAGCAATGCCTCGATTGACCGAGGCACAGTGCGCGACACACGGATCGGTCGCGGCACCAAGCTCGATAATCAGGTGCATATCGGCCATAATGTGGAAATTGGCGAAGACAGCTTGCTATGCGGACAGGTTGGGGTTGCGGGGTCTACTAAAATTGGCAATCGGGTCATTATGGCCGGGCAATGCGGGGTCAATGACAATATCTTTATCGGCGATGATGTGGTCGCCGGGGGGGCGTCGAAAATTTTCACTAATGTCCCGAAAGGGCGGGTGGTTTTGGGCTCGCCCGCAATCAAAATGGCCACGCATGTAGAGATCTATAAATCTTTGCGTCGCCTGCCGCGGCTCTTCCGCGACGTTGCAGCACTTCAAAAAGCGGTTCCAACGAAGCCGCAAAGCGACTAGATAGCCGCAAAGCTTTCGCAAGAGGGGCGCGCGCCATGGCAGATGTCGGGCAAAAAGTGATCGAAATCATCGCTGAACAAGCGGTTCTTGACGTGTCGGACGTCTCAATGGACCAAAGCTTAGAAGATCTGGGAATCGATAGCCTAGGCCTGGTTGAGAGCATTTTCGCAATTGAAGAGGCCTTTGATATCCAAGTGCCCTTTAATGCGAATGACCCCAGCGATAGCGATTTTGATATTTCTTCAGTGTCCTCCATCGTGAAAGCGGTGGAAGAGCTGGTCTCCGAACAATCCACATGAAACGCGTCGTTATTACCGGCCAGGGGACGATCAACCCTCTGGGGCGTTCGGTTGCGGAAACCCATGCAGCGATGCGCGAGGGGCGTTGCGGAATCACAGAGCTGAAATTCCGCGATGTGGAACGGCTTGCTATCCGGATTGGCGGCCAGATCCATGATTATGAGCCCGAGGCGCATTTTAACCGTCAGCAGATCTCTCTTTATGATCGCTACACCCAATTCACTTTGCTCGCCGCGAAAGAGGCGCTTTCTCAGTCGGGGTTAAGTTTTACCGGCGATTTAGCGGCGCAAAGCGGTGTTGTCTTGGGCACGGCGGGCGGCGGCATGCAGACCTCGGATGAAAATTACCGCTCGGTCTATGAAGAGGGAAAGAACCGAGTTCACCCCTTTGTTGTGCCCAAATTGATGAATAATGCCGCGGCTGGGCATCTGTCGATTGAGTATAACCTCAAAGGTCCAAGCTTTACCGTGGCGACGGCCTGTGCCTCTTCGAACCATGCTATGGGGCAAGCTTTCCATATGATCCGTTCGGGTGGCGCGATTGCCATGGTGACCGGCGGATCCGAGGCGATGTTGTGTTTCGGTGGCGTAAAGGCCTGGGAAGGTCTGCGGGTCATGTCCAAAGATGCTTGCCGCCCCTTTTCCGCCAATCGCAATGGCATGGTTCAAGGCGAGGGCGCCGCGATTTTCGTGTTTGAGGAATATGAACACGCCAAAGCGCGCGGGGCCGAAATTCTGGCGGAAATCATCGGCTTTGCCATGACTTCCGATGCGTCAGATATTGTTATGCCGTCAAAACAGGGGGCGGCACGGGCCATGCGCGGGGCGTTGCAAGATGCGAAACTCGCGCCCGAAGATGTGGGCTATATTAATGCTCATGGCACGGGCACTGCGGCTAATGACAAAACCGAATGCGCGGCTGTGGCCGATGTGTTTGGGTCACATGCGGATAATCTTATGATTTCATCCACTAAATCCATGCATGGCCATTTGATTGGCGGCACCGGCGCGGTGGAGCTTTTGGCCTGCACAATGGCTTTGCGCGATGGGATTATCGCGCCCACCATAGGCTATGAAGAAACCGATCCGGAATGTGCCTTGGATGTGGTGCCTAATACGGCGCGAGAGGCAAAAGTCGATGTTGTGCTGAGCAACGCCTTTGCCTTTGGGGGCCTGAACGCGGTTTTGGCTTTGCGCGCAGCATAAGCATTTGCTGCGAAACGCGGTAACTGGGCCCGCGCGATGACGGGCCCGCAGTCTTATTGTGCCGGGGATAGGTTGTCGAAAGCGGCAGTGAAGCCTTTCAGCGATATGGACAGCGCGACCCGCGCATCACGCGATCCGGCCGGGACAATGACCATTTCGGCCGCATTTCCGGCTTTCATGGCGTCGGTCTCTTCGGGGGTGAAACCGACCTGAGCGATACAGCCGATCTGACTACAGAAGGTAAACTGGTATTGCCGTGGGGTTGCCGCATCAATGGACAGGGTGAGCCCACGGGTCAGGAGCGTTTCAAGTGGCGTGACAATGGTCCCAGCCGCGCCGACACCCGTTTGGCTGACTTTGAAAATCGAAATCTCTGCGGTTGGTGTGCCGGAGGCATCGGTGAGAAGTTGATAGATCTGGCAGGGGTCAGAGGGACGGTCGGTTTTCACGCAACGGATATCCCAATCGCCAATTTTTTCCGTAACATAGCGATCCCCGAGCTGCGGCTCTACCGGTTTGCCAATGCTCAATTCTCCGCCATCGGCGCCGGTATCTTGGGCTGAAACGGGCATTGCGGCGATGGTGCTGGCCACCAAAAGTAAAAGTCCTGCGATAGGGCGGCGCATTATTCTGCTCCCTTTAAACTGCGTGAAGTGCGTTACGCCGCTGGTAACATGCTCCTCTCAGGGTGTCAGGGGCAATTTTCCTCAGCGGGAGCGGAAAAGGAAAAAGGGGCCCAATGGCCCCTTAATTTTTATTGCTCCCTGTCGGACTGGCCGACTTATTGAGGCACACGCTATGGCGAGTCGGATGATGGGTCAACCGGTAATCCCTTGGAGATATGGGAAACTTCGGCATTTGCCTTGGGAATATTATTTAGGCTGAAATAGTCGCCATCATAAAAAAGCCACGCCCAGAGGCGTGGCCAGTTCAACAGGGAGGAAGTTGTCACAGAACCGCCACATCGCGACCTGGACACGCCTAGTATCCGGTGAAATTCTTAACCATTGGTGTGTGAATTTACAGAAATTAGAAAAATGATTACTTTTATTACGCAAAATTAGCTAGGTGGCGTAATTTTCAGTCGTGTGATGCGGTTATTTTGACGCTCTATGACCTCAAACCGGAATCCGTGGAAGGTAAAGACCTGCCCAGAGGTCGGGATCATCTGCGCTTCGTGGATCACCAGCCCGGCGACGGTGTTTGCCTCAGTATCCGGCAAGGACCAATCGCGAGCCCGGTTAAGATCGCGGATCGTCACAGCCCCATCCACCAAATATTGGCCATCAGCCGATCTTTCGATACCAACCTCATGATCACTGTCAAATTCATCGGTGATCTCACCAACGATCTCTTCTAGGATATCTTCCAAAGTGATCAGGCCTTGCAGCGTCCCATATTCATCCACAACCAGGGCAAAATGCGTATGGCGCCGCAAAAATTGCCGCATCTGGTCATCCAAAGTGGTGGTTTCAGGCACGAAATAGGGTTTGCGGGCGACATCCAGGAAATCAAAATTGCCCAAATCATCCGGGGTGGCACCAGGCGCGCGCAGGGCCTTGTCCACGCCGCGTAACAGGTCTTTAGCATGAATGACCCCGATGATATTTTCTGGATCATCGCGATAGACGGGCAGGCGAGTATGCGGGGATTCAAGCGCTTGTTTCAACACAGTTTCCGGCGAGGCGGATGCATCGATCAGCTCAATTTCAGAGCGGTGGCGCATGATTTCCTCTACCGAGCGATGGCTCAGATCCAAGGCACCAAGCAACCGGTCACGGTCTTCTTTTTGCACCACGCCTTCGGAATGGCCCAATGCTAAGGCGCCCGTGATTTCCTCTCGCACCGCTAAGACATTGTTTTGCGGGTCGGTTTCAACACCAAAAAGCCGCAGCACAAGCCGCACGAACACCCGAACCGCCATAACGACGGGGCTGAAAACTTTGATGACAATGCCAATGACGGGCGCGACGCGCGCGGCGGCCAGTTCAGCATTGGTGATTGCATAGGTTTTTGGCAGCACCTCGGCAAAGACCAAAACCAGCAGGGTCATGATCAAAGTGGCCAAGGCAACACCGCTTTCGCCAAATGCACGGGTAAAAAGCGCGGTAGTTAGCGAGGTGGCGAGGATATTGACCAGGTTATTGCCCAAAAGAACCGAGCCGATCAGGCGTTCATTATCTTCGGTGATTTCCAAAGCTTGTTCAGCACCGCGCGAACCGCGATCCGCCTGAGATCTGAGTTTGCCTCGCGACGCGGCGGTCAGGGCGGTCTCAGAGCCAGAGAAAAAGCCGGACAGAACCAAAAGCAAAAGCACGGCGAAGGAGGTCAACCAAAAGGCTGCGTCGAGCATCGAAGACAAATCCATAGTTACGATCGCGGGTCAGGGACCTTATGGGCAGTGACGCGGTGCAGCGCAAGCTTTGCAACTAGGTTGCGAGTTGCAACCGCTTTGGCTGAGAAATTTCGAGCTAGTGGACAGGCGGTTGCAATTTGCAACTCGGTTGAAATCAAAATAAAACCCGCAGGCTTTTGACCCACGGGTTTTATTGCGGTGATTATGTGAGGCGGGTTAGCTTTCGCTTTCTTCTTCGCCTTGGTCTGCGATCCAAGCGACTGAAACCACTTCTTCATCGGGGCCGGTATTGAAGACGCGGACACCACCCGCCGCACGAGAGCGGAAAGAGATGTCTTTGACCGGGGTTCGGATCGATTGACCATTGGAAGTGGCCAACATGATCTGATCGTCAAGCTCCACCGGGAAGCAGGCCACAAGCGGGCCGCCCCGCATGCCTTTATCCATCGCCGCAACCCCAATACCGCCGCGACCTTTCACGGCATAATCATGGGACGAAGACAGTTTGCCAAATCCGCCAGCCGTGATCGTCAGCAGCAGATCCTCGGCGGCAGAGATTTCAGCATAGCGCTCTTGCGGTAGGGCAACATCGGCAACGCTATCATCATCTTCATTTTCAGCCTCTTCGGTCATCCCCTCAATCGCGCGGCGCATTTTGAGATAAGCGGCGCGTTCTTCTGGGGTGGTGATGAAATGCCGGATCACGGCCATCGCGACCACGCGATCGCCGGTGGCCAGTTTGATCCCGCGCACACCGGTACTATCGCGGCCCTTAAAGACCCGCACATCCGTGCTGCGGAAGCGCATCGCCCGACCCATGGCAGTGACAAGCATCACATCGTCATCTTCGGTGCAGATGCGGGCGCGGACCAGCTCCACCCCCTCGGGCAGCTTCATGGCGATCTTGCCGTTGCGCATAACATTTGTGAAGTCTGACAGGGCGTTACGGCGCACATCTCCAGCAGATGTCGCAAAGACAATTTGTAGATCAGACCAGCGTTCTTCGGGCACATCCACCGGCATGATTGCCGCTATGGAAACCCCTGTTGCAATGGGCAGGATATTCACAATCGCCTTGCCGCGCGCATTCCGACCGCCCTGGGGCAAGCGCCAGGTCTTCAGCTTATAGACCATGCCATCCGTGGTGAAACACAAGAGCGGCGTATGGGTATTGGCAACGAATAGCGTCGTGACCACGTCATCATCTTTGGTCGCCATCCCCGCCAGGCCTTTACCGCCGCGACGCTGGGCCCGGAACTCCGCCAGCGGCGTGCGTTTCGCATACCCGCCCGCGGTGAAGGTGACGACCATATCTTCGCGCTCGATCAGATCCTCGTCTTCCATATCGCCGGACCATTCGGTGATCTCGGTACGACGCGGCACAGCAAACAGCTCTTTCACCTCGGTCAGCTCGGTCGCGATGATTTCCATGATCCGCTGGCGCGAGCGGAGAATATCTAAGTATTCTCTGATCTTTGCGGCCAGTTCTTCAAGTTCATCTGTGACCTCTTTGACCCCCAAAGCAGTCAGGCGCTGAAGCCGCAGATCCAAGATCGCGCGGGCTTGAGTTTCGGACAGGTTATAAGTGCCGTCCTCATTGATCCGATGGCTTGGATCATCAATCAGCATAATATAGTCAGCGATATCTTGCGCGGGCCAGCGCCGTTCCATCAATCGATGGCGGGCCTCGGCAGGATCGGCAGAGCTTCGGATCGTGGCCACAACCTCATCCACATTCGACACTGCAACGGCCAGGCCGCAAAGGATATGGCTACGTTCACGAGCTTTGTTGAGCTCAAATGCGGTGCGCCGCGCGACAACTTCTTCGCGGAAATCGATAAAGCTGGTCAGGAAGCGGCGCAAAGTTAGCTGCTCGGGCCGCCCGCCATTCAAAGCCAGCATATTGCAGCCAAAAGAGGTCTGCATCGGGGTGAAGCGCCAAAGCTGGTTCAGTACCACATCCGGCGTCGCATCGCGCTTCAGCTCGACAACCACCCGGACGCCGACCCGGTCGCTTTCATCTTGGACATGCGCAATGCCCTCAATCTTTTTCTCGCGCACCAAGTCCGCGATTTTTTCCACCAGGGAGGCTTTGTTCACCTGATAAGGAATTTCATCCAAAACAATGGCATAGCGGTCTTTCCTAATCTCTTCGACGCGGGTTTTTGCGCGAATGATCACCGAGCCGCGGCCTTCAAGATAGGCTTTGCGCGCGCCGGACCGTCCCAACATGACACCGCCCGTGGGGAAATCAGGGCCGGGGATGTATTCCATCAGTTGGGCGCTATCGAGATCAGGGTTTTCGATCAGCGCTAAAGTAGCATCCACCACCTCACCCAGATTATGCGGCGGAATATTGGTCGCCATGCCAACTGCAATACCGCCAGCGCCATTCACCAGCATATTCGGAAAGCGCGCCGGCAAGACCGATGGTTCTTGGTCCTTGCCATCATAATTGTCTTGGAAATCAACAGTGTTCTTGTCGATATCGGCCAGCAGATAATTGGCTGATTTCGCCATGCGGACTTCTGTATAACGCATTGCCGCCGGGTTATCGCCATCCATAGACCCGAAATTGCCCTGACCGTCGAGCAAAGGCAGAGACATGGAAAAGCCCTGGGCCATCCGCACCAAAGCGTCGTAAATCGCGCTATCCCCATGGGGGTGGTATTTCCCCATGACATCGCCAACGGGACGCGCTGATTTGCGATAGGGCTTGTCGAAAGTATTGCCGGTTTCGTGCATTGCATAAAGAATGCGCCGATGCACA
The DNA here is from genome assembly GCA_049603835.1 of Mangrovicoccus sp. GTDB lineage: Bacteria > Pseudomonadota > Alphaproteobacteria > Rhodobacterales > Rhodobacteraceae > Mangrovicoccus. Next base: position 92,770 of record JBMYSZ010000009.1, on the reverse strand, counting down.
GGTTTTAATCCGTCGCGCAAATCCGGAATCGCCCGGCTGACGATCACGCTCATCGCATAATCGAGATAGCTCGACTTCATTTCATCGGCGATTGAAACCACCGGGCCGGTTGGGCGGGAAGGTGGGTTTTCTTCTTCGTTTTCAGGGGTTTCCGGCGTGTCGCTCATCTTTATCTGCTCTTGCTGCCAGTCCGTGTCCGGCCATGTAAAACCTATATCAGAGCTTGGCCTAATGCCGCAACCAAGCCGTCATGCAATTGTCATCAGCCGCCAAGTGAGAGTGCTAATACACTGTTTTCGTTGAAAATTAATTCTGGCAGGGCAGAATTAATTCATATGGGCAAATTAAGGAGTGTAGCGTTGAAAAGTGAAACTGAGCTAATGCTGAAAGGATATGGGCTAACAACTGCGGAAATGTTCTATCGCATGCCCGATTATCAGAATGTTCTGAATACCTTTGTTTGGCAGGAATATGATTTAGCACCGGATTATCCGCGACTTTTTGAATTTATTGAGTTTTGGCAGAAAAAGATCGAAGGTCCGTTACATTCGGTGCGCTACACGCATCGCAAAATGATTTCACCTGGGGAATGGCGGAATGTGGTTGGTGAGCTGCATTTGAACTAGGGTGTGTCAACCCGTGCGGTTGCATGCGGGCTGAGAATTCGGTTTGCGTAGAGTGACTGTTATTCAAATAGGGCCTCTCTATGCGCGTCGGCTTATATCCTGGCACTTTTGATCCGCTCACCCTGGGTCATCTTGATATCATCAGCCGTAGCTCGACGCTGGTGGACCATTTGGTGATTGGTGTCGCGATTAATCGCGATAAGGGTCCGTTATTTTCTCTAGAGGAACGTGTCGCGATCATCGAAGAGGAAATTCAGCGGATCAAAGTGCCGGATAACTGTAAGATCACCGTGCATCCCTTTGAAAATCTTCTAATTGACTGCGCCACAGATGTGGGGGCATCGCTGATTATTCGCGGTTTGCGCGCTGTTGCTGATTTCGAATATGAATTCCAGATGGTGGCCATGAACCGCGCGCTTAGCGATGATGTGGAAACCGTGTTTTTGATGGCTGAGGTCCAGCACCAAGCGATTGCTTCTAAGCTGGTGAAAGAAATCGCGCGGCTTGGGGGGGATGTGTCGAAATTTGTCTCTCCGCGAGTGAAAGACAAATTATATGAACGCTTTAACGGCGGTTCTTAAAGTAAAAGCTCGGCTTTGACCGAGCTTTTATCTTTACATCTTTTTGCCGATTTCTGCTGCCAGATCGATCATACGGTTCGAAAAACCCCATTCATTATCATACCAGCTGAGCACCCGAACCAGCTTGCCGCCCAAGACCTTGGTTTGATCGGCGGCAAAGGTGGAGGAATGCGGGTCATGGTTCAGATCCATGGAAACCAGCGGCGCCTCTGTATAGCCTAAGATGCCCTTGAGCGGGCCTTCGGCGGCGGCTTTCATTTTGGCGTTGATCTCTTCGATGGTGGTTTCCTGGGCCAATTGCACCGTCAAATCCACACAAGACACATTCGGTGTCGGCACCCGAATAGCCACCCCGTCCATTTTGCCCGCCAATTCCGGCAGAACTAGGCCGATTGCTTTGGCAGCACCGGTGGAGGTTGGGATCATATTCATCGCAGCAGCGCGGGCGCGATACGGGTCTTTGTGCATCGTATCCAGGGTCGGTTGATCGCCGGTATAGCTATGCACAGTGGTCATCATGCCTTGCTCGACCCCGAAAGCATCATGCAGAACTTTCGCGATTGGAGCCAAGCAGTTCGTGGTGCAAGACCCGTTAGAGATCACTTGATCCCCGGCTTCCAAAGTTTGGTGATTGACCCCCATCACCACAGTGCGATCCGCGCCCTTAGAAGGAGCCGACACCACAACTTTCGCAGCCCCATTTTGCAAATGCCGGGCGGCATCTTCGCGGGCGGTGAAAATGCCAGTGCATTCCAACACTACATCAATATGGGACCAGGGCAGAGATTCTGGATCACGGATCGCAGTGACTTTGATCGGGCCTTGGCCCACATCGATACTGTCGCCATCCACTTTAACTTCGCCGCCGAAACGCCCGTGAACACTATCATATCTGAAAAGATGGGCATTGGTTTCCACTGGCCCAAGATCATTGATCGCGACCACCTGAATATCGGTCCGCCCAGTTTCCATAATCGCGCGAAGCACATTGCGCCCGATCCGGCCGAAACCGTTGATTGCTACTTGTAACGCCATTTACCGTCCTCCCACGGGCCGTTTTGGCCGCTGGCCCTCAATTGTTAGCCCTAACATTGATATTTTAGCGCTAACGTCAAGGCTGCTTCAGGGGAAGGTCAGTGGAATTATCCCATGATGACACAAAAAAGCCCGGCCTTTCGAGAAGACCGGGCTTTGATTGAGTTGGGCTTAGGGTGATCTGACTTAGATCAAGCGTCCCATAGCTGCGGCAACATCTGCCATACGGCAGGAGAAGCCCCATTCATTGTCGTACCACGCCAGAACGCGAACCGTGCGGCCGCCGATGACTTTGGTCTGGTCCGGTGCAAAGATCGAGGATTGGGTGGTGTGGTTGAAGTCGATGGAGACTTTCGGCTCTGGATCATAGCCCAGAACAGCGCCCATATGGCCAGCGGCCGCTTCACGCACGATTTCGTTCACATCTTCGACGGTGACGTCTTTGCCGGCCTCAAAGGTCAGATCCACTGCGGATACATTCGGGGTCGGGACGCGGATAGCAGAGCCGTCCAGCTTGCCTTCCAGCTCTGGCAGGACCTCTTTCAGCGCTTTCGCAGCGCCGGTGGAGGTCGGGATCATCGCCATAGCTGCAGCGCGCGCGCGGTACAGATCATTGTGGCGGCGGTCCAATGTCGGCTGGTCGCCGGTATAGCTGTGAATGGTCGTCATGATACCGCGTTCAATACCGATCGCGTCATTCAGAACCTTCGCCAGCGGCGCTAGGCAGTTGGTGGTGCAAGAGCCGTTAGACACCAGCGAATGCGCTTCGGTCAGCTCGCGGTGGTTCACGCCGTAAACGATGGTCTTATCCACATTCTTCGCCGGGGCGGAGAACAGAACCTTTTTCGCGCCCTGGCGAATATGCACATCACCCTTGGTGCCGTCATTGAATTTACCAGTACATTCCAGAACCACGTCACAGCCGGTCCAATCCAGCTCTTCGGGGTTATAAGTGGAAAACACTTCCATCGGGCCACGGCCTAGATCCATTGTGTTGCCGTCAACACGGATCTCATTGCCAAAGCGACCATGGATACTGTCATAGCGCAGCAAATGCGCATTGGTCTCAATCGGGCCGGTGGCGTTCAGTTTAACGACTTGGACATCATTACGAGCGCTTTCGGCAATATGTGCCAGGGTGCAGCGGCCAATGCGGCCAAACCCGTTGATACCGACAGTAACAGTCATGGGTACTCTCCAAAGGCTAAGCCGTGGGACTTCGGTCTAGCAGAACCACGGGCACGGAAACTGCAGAAGATATAATCTGCGGACCCCTTTGGGACAAAGCGAAAAGTATAATTAACACCGTGTGTTAGCGATAAACGTGACGTGTTAGCGCGAACGTTTACGCCACCATTTGGCGTCATGCTGCGTCGCGGAAAGTTAATCGGGACTTTGTGGCGAATCTTTGACAATGTTCAAGATTATTAACCAATTTTTGCCGGGTATGAAAAAACCGGGCACGGGGCCCGGTTTGTAACTTTCTATCCTTATGCACCAGGCGACTAGACTAAGAAGCTAGGATCCCACTGGCCGTCTAGCATTGCTTTGACCTTTGCAACCGTTGCGTCAGCGGTGATGCCGAATTCTTCGAACAGGCGTTCTGCAGGGGCAGAGGCGCCAAATCCGCTCATACCCACAAAGGCGGCTTTTTCGCGCTTGCCGCGTTCGCCCAGAAGCCAGCGATCCCAGCCTTGGCTAATACCGGCCTCGATCCCGACCCGTACCGGGCCAGAGGGCAAGACGCGGCGCTTATAGCTGTCCTCTTGTTGGGCGAAGAGCTCCCAGCAGGGCATCGAGACAACGCGGGTGCCGATGCCTTCGGCTTGCAGTTTTTCGCGGGCCTCCATGGCCAGGGCAACCTCAGAACCGCTGGCGATCAGGATTGCTTGGCGCGGGCCTTCGCTTTCGGCCAGGATATAGGCGCCCTGAGCCACCAGGTTCTTTGACGAGCTTTCCTTGCGCACAGCAGGCAGGCCTTGGCGCGACAGAGCCAGAACCGAAGGGGTGCTGGTTTGCTGAAGCGCAACATCCCAGGCTTCGGCGGTTTCCATGGCATCGGCTGGCCGGATGACCAAAGTATTCGGCGTCGCCCGAAGCATCGCAAGATGCTCTACCGGTTGGTGGGTCGGACCGTCTTCGCCTAGGCCGATACTATCATGGGTCAGCACATAAGTGACTGGAATGCCCATCAAGGCCGACAAGCGCATCGCACCGCGCATATAGTCGGCAAAGCACATGAATGTGCCGCCATAAGGACGGATGCCCCCATGCAGCGCCATGCCATTCATCGCCGCTGCCATGCCATGTTCGCGAATACCGAAATGGATATAGCGGCCTTTGCGGTTTTCCGGGCCATGAACCCCAAGGGTTTCGGTCTTGGTGTTATTAGAGCCGGTCAAATCCGCAGAGCCGCCAACCATTTCCGCCATGACCGGATTAATCGCGGCCAGGGCCATCTCGCTGGCTTTGCGGGTGGCAACCTTGGGCTGGTCCGCAGCCAGCTGGTTTTTCAGATTGCGAATGGTCGATTTATAGCGTTTCGGCAATTCGCCCGCCATGGCGCGACGGAATTGATCTTGGCGCCGTTCCGGCATGCCAGCAACTCGGGCTTCCCATTCCTCGCGGGCCGCAGCGCCTTGGCTTCCGATGGCTTCCCACTGGGATTTCACATCTGCGGGCACTTCATAAGCGCCATAATTCCAGCCATAAGCTTCTTTGGTCGCCGCAACCAGGTCAGGGGCGGTCAGGGCGCCATGGCCTTTCGGCGTGTCTTGGGCACTGGATCCAAGCGCGATATGCGTTTTGCAGGAAATCAGGGCAGGGCGTTTGGTTTTCTTTGCCGCGATGATCGCCGCATCGATTTCCGCCGGGTTATGCCCATCGCATTCATGGACAGACCAGCCACTGGCCCGGAAACGCGCGATTTGATTGGTACTATCGGTGATATCGACCGTGCCATCGATGGTGATGTTGTTATTATCCCATAGCACAATCAGTTTAGACAGTTTCTGCCGCCCGGCCAGACCGATCGCCTCTTGGCTGACGCCCTCCATCAGGCATCCATCACCCGCGATACAGTATGTATAGTGATCAACCATCGCACGGCCAAAGCGTGCGCGCAGGATCTCTTCGGCCATGGCAAAGCCGACCGCATTGGAAATCCCTTGGCCCAGCGGGCCGGTGGTGGTCTCGATCCCTGGCGCATGGCCATATTCAGGGTGACCGGCGGTTTTCGCGCCCCATTGGCGGAAGGCCTTGATCTGATCCAGATCCATGCCCGGCACACCCGTCAAATAGAGCAAGCTATAAAGCAGCATCGACCCATGGCCCGCCGACAGAATAAACCGATCCCGATCCGCCCAATCAGGTGCCGATGCGTCAAACTTCAGATGCTTTTCGTAAAGCACAGTCGCCACATCGGCCATTCCCATGGGCATACCAGAGTGACCAGAATTCGCCCCGGCAACAGCATCCAAGGTCAATGCCCGAATAGCGCAGGCCTTCATCCAATGGTCAGGGTCTTGTTCACGCAGGGCGTTTAGCGTCACGGGGTGTCTCCTTGTCGAGATATCGGTATTTTGATCAACCGATGCGCGTATTTTAGGTCAAATTTACGCCGTATTAGCAAGCTGCGTCGGAAGTGCAAGTTGCTGTGGCTCTGCTCTTGTACCTGGGCGGCAAGTCTGTAGTCATATTGTCAAGAGATCGGAGATGATCTGATGCGCGAAGTTAAACGATAGCGGTTAGGCATGAGCAATATAGAAAGCATTGAAACGCGGCTGAACACAGCGCTTGGGCGGATTGGGTCCGGCTGGGCTAATCGCGAAGCAGAAGTCATGGATTTAGAGCAGCGGCTCGCTTCGGCGGAAAATCGCGCTCAGGATGCTGAGGCCGCGCTAGACGAAACAAATGCACGTGTAAGCGAATTACAAGAGCAACTCACAGAATTGGAAAGCCAATCTGCCGAGGCGGCGCCCTCGTCAGAGGCGCTGAGACTGGCTCAATCCGAAGTGGCGCGTTTGTCCCAAGAATTGGGCAGCCATGAAACCGAGCTGGCCCAGCTACGGCATCAGCATGAAAATTCCGAGGAAGAAGTCGCGCGCTTGACCAAAGCTTTGGCGGATGCTCAGGCGGGCTTGGAAGAGGCCAGATCGCAACAGGTTAGTTTCGAAGATCTGCATAATGCAGAATCGAAATTGGCTGAGGCGGAAAATGCCAAAGAAGAGGCCGAAGCCGCGTTGGAAGCTGCCCGAGAAGAGGCGGAGGCGGCAAAGGCCGAATTATCCGAGGTCCAGGCGACGGCCAATGAAGCCACCGCAATGATCGAAAGCATGCGCGACGAATTTGAGACCGCGAAAATGGAGGCCAGCGCTTCGAAATCCGCTTTGGCGGAAACGCAAAAGAGTTTGCAGACTGCATTGGATGATGCGGCGGCGGCAAAAGCGGAGCTAGAGGAAATATCGGCTCTTTTGGCATTAGCCGAAGAAGAAAAAAGCGAAGCAGATGCACGGGCCGAAGCGGCACAGCAACAGGCTGAGGCGGTAAAATCTGGTGATGCGCTGATGGCGAGCCAAGCGCGCGGGCAAAATGAGGATACCACAGCGGCGCTAGGCCAAAGCGAGGCGGCTTTGGCAGAATTGCAGCGCGTGAATGCGCAATTGCGGATCAATAATGCAGCATTGCGGGATGCCATCGAAGCGGGGCTGAGCGATCCTTCCTTGGTTGATGCTGGATTGAAATCCGAGTTAGAGGCTCTGCATGCGGCGCGCGATGCAGATCGCGCCGAATTGGACAGTATTTTGGCGACCTTAGCGCCAATCCTGAAGGAGGCCGGTCATGCCTGAAGTAACGATTTCCATCGGCGGGCGCGAATTTGATGTGGTCTGCCAGGATGGAGAGCAGCAATTCCTCGAAGCCGCAGCGACGATGTTAGATCACGAAGCGCGGGTTTTGGCACAACATGCGGGGCGGATGCCGGAATCGCGGATGTTGTTGATGGCGGGCTTGATGCTGGCGGATAAGACCGGCGGTTTAGAGGACTCGGTTCGCGTGCTCAAAGATAAGCTGGCCGCGCAAGAAGCAATGAATGAAGAGCTGAAAACCAAATTGGGCGAAGCGGCGATTGCAAATTCCGCTCCGGTCGAGGCTAATGGCTCTGACACTGCGATGCTCGAAGAGCTGGTGACACGGGCCGAAACTTTGGCCGACCGTATTCAAGGCGGCGATTTAGACTAATCAAAGCGAAATTGCGGCTTTATCGCCCCAGCCGGGCCGCCAAAGCCGCGACTAGGGCGGCATTATAGTCCGTGGCAACTTCGTTCTGGCGATAATTTTCGCGATTATCGCTATAGCTTCCGTCTTTATGGGGCCCACCAACCAAGGCCCCGGGCAAGGAATGCCGGTTTTCTTTCGCATCTGTCACAGTTTTTGCGCCCGACGCCCCGCGATGATGCGGGAAACGCGGATATTTGGGGCCAAATCCTGTGACATAGCTTTGTGACAAGGGATTATCGCCCAGGATATAATCCAGCTGGTCCGTGGCGAATTGGGTTAAATCCTCTGAATAGGCGAAATGACCCTCAAAACTTGCGGCTTCGGCCCGCAAATTCGCTAAATAGGCGCTGGAAAGGGCATAGCGATTAGGCCCCCAATCACTAAACCATGCCAACCCATGATTGCTGTGCGTGCCAGGGGTGCGGATCATGCCGCCACGCCAGAAAGCCAGATAAGCATCCAAATCTTTCCAATATTGCGGATCGCCCGTGAGCTGCGCCAAGAGTGCGGCAGTGCCTGGATCCTTATAATCCCAGCTAAAGGCCCCGTCAGTATGAGGCGGGCTGTAGTAATTTTGCGCCTTGCTCAGATATGTAATCTCATTCGTGGCCCGAAACAGCCAGGCCGCCGCCCAGCCCAACTCGTCCTGATAGCCAGAATAGGATTTATAAGCGCCGGCCGCTTCCGGGATCGCATCGGAATAGCGCCCTTGATAGGTTTCGGAAAACTCAAACAGCCGACGTGCCGCCCTTAGCAAGTCTTCGCCATAACCCGTGTCACCGGAATTGGTGAAAATGATCGAGGCTGCGGCAAGCGCTGCAGCTGTTTCGGCGGTGACTTCACTGCCTGGCGCTTGGGCTGAAACGGCAAAGCTTGGCCGAGCCATGGCCATATCCTCTGCCGGACCCCAATAAGCATGGTCCAATTCGGGGACGCCAATCTGCGCATAAAACAGATCCTGAGACAGGTCCTGAGGGTCAGGCCGTTGATAGCAGCGCAGGAAATAATCATTGACCCAGCGAAGATGGGCCTTCAGATGCCGGTCACTCTCGGTGGCGGCAAAACTATTGGGAAATTCGATCGCGGCCCAAGCCAGGCTAGTCGCTGAAAAGGCCATGGGCAGGCCGAATTTCATATGATCGCCCGCATCATACCAGCCGCCAGTTAGGTCAAGCCCCTGATCCGCACCATCGGTAAGCCCACTATCGCCGCGCCAGGAAATGGGAAAATCAGACGGCAGCTTTCCGGAATATTGTGCATAAAAGAATTTTGTCGCCAGGCTCAAAGCCAATTTGTAATGAGCACGTTCAAACGGGCTTTCGGCTTGCGCGGCCAGGGTCGGCGATGTCCAAGCCAGAAAACCGGCCAGAAATGCCGCGAATTTTCGAGGCCCGCTTGCAAGAATGCTAGAAAATAGCTGAACCACCCACCAAAGATCCTTTGCGCCATAGGTCTGGGATTGTTCCAGATCTATTGGTCGATTCTCAAAGAGCAATTAAGAAATCCGGTGGTTACCCAAAGGTCGCTTGCCTCTAGACCTAGGGTCACCGCGACTGGTCTCGGATATAATCCAGAAAGACCCGCAGCCGGGCGGGCATATAGGCTCGGCTAGCGTAAACCGCCCAAACCGCTGTATCAAACCCGGTCGCACTGGCTTCGACGCCTGGAAATAGATCAATCAAGCGCCCGGTGGTAAGATCCTCTGCAATCGTCCAATCGGCCAATAGAGCGACCCCCAACCCCTCAAGCGCGGCACGCCGCAGCGCCAGCGCGCTTGAAATACTTAGCGCAGAGCGGGGTTGTACCTGGGTCAGCGGGGCTTCTGGCCCGGTTCGAAAGGACCAAGATGGCCCGAAACGCGGCAAGGCGAAATGCAGCCCCTCATAAGCGGTCAGCTCGCTTGGATGCTGGGGATGGCCCATCCGGTCGAGATATCCGGGCGCCGCCACAGCGTGATAGCGCACATCAAATAGCTTTGACACGATGAAAGCCCCCTGGACCGAAGACCCAAGCCGCAAGGCAATATCAATGCCTTCGGAGGCGATATCGATTGGCGCATCATTGAGGATCAGCTCGATCTTTACCTTTGGGTATTGGGCTCGAAACCCGGCCAGACGAGGGGTCAGCCATCTTTCTCCGAAAGCAACCGAGCTGGTCACACGCAACAAACCTGCCGGTTCGGTGATCGTGTCGCGGGCGGTTTCGGCGGCTTCGGTCAGGTCATCTAGGATGTTCTCGATCTGAGACAGATAAACCCGCCCAGCTTCGGTCAGGCCCAATCGCCGCGTCGTGCGTTCGAAGAGGACTAACCCAAGCTCCTCTTCCAAAGCGGCGATCCGACGGGAAACCGAAGATGGATCCACCCCTTCTTCCCGCGCCACAGCCGCAAAAGACCCGCGCCGCGCCACTTCGGTGAATGTTTGAAGAAGCGATAGCTCCATAATTCCTCATTCATGCGGATTCTGCATTACAGTATGGCATTGGGAATAGTTTCCGGCAAGTCGTGCATGAGTGATGATGGCCTCATCTGCAATAGGAGACCTCGTCATGCTGAAAAAGACCCTCACACTTCTTGTGCCACTCATTCTGTCTAGCCAAGCCTCTGCGGAACCGCGCCCCTGGACGCTTGATTTGGGCCATGCTCATATCGGTTGGGAAATTGATCACATGGATCTTTCGCGAACCGTTGGGCGTTTCGACAAATTCCATGGCAGCTTTTTGATCGATGAAGAGCATCCAGAAAACTCAAAGATCACGGTGGTTATCGATACCGGTTCGGTGAATTCCAATCACATTGGCCGCGACAACCATATCCGCAATGGCGATTACCTGAATGTTCCGGCCTTCCCAGAGGCAAGTTTCACCTCCACCGATATTACCATGACCTCGGATACCGAAGGCAAAATGGCCGGTATGCTGTCCATGCTGGGGGTCAAGGCGCCTCTCACTCTTGATTTCACCGTGGTGGCGGATCGGGCTTACCCGGATTACATCCCCAATTACGATGAAATTCGGGTCGTTTCCTTTGAGGCGACGGGCAAGCTGACCCGCACTGATTGGGGCATGGATTTCATCGCTTTCCCAGGCTCCCCCACGGGGTTGGAGATCGATCTGGATATCCATCTGGATCTGATCGATTGCAGTTCTTTGCCCGCTGAATTGAGCGCCACCAATGTGCCTTGCAATTGGGGCTATGTGGATGGGTTCAAAGACCCGAATGAAGGCTGATCCAAGGCTTTGACGCGCGGCCTCAATCAATTGGGGCTGCGCATCTTCTTTCTATAGGGACATATTTAATGACAACCACACCCGACTTAACCGGTCAGACCGCCATCATCACCGGCGCATCCCGCGGGATCGGAGAAGCCGCCGCTCGCTATCTTGCGGCGCTTGGCGCTCATGTCTTTTTGGCCGCGCGCTCTAAAGAGGCGATTGACCATATCGCTCAGGAAATCACCGAAGCCGGGGGCCAGGCCCAAGCCGTGCCCACAGATGTCGCAGATCATCAGGCTGTCGCGGCGCTGATCCAAACCGCAAAGCAAATCACTGGCCGCCTGGATCTGCTGGTCAATAATGCCGGTCTGATCGATCCTATCGCGCGGATCATGGACAGCGAGGTGGAGGCCTGGAGCGACGTCATCGATGTAAATGTCAAAGCAGTGTATTACGGGTTGCGTTATGCAATGCCGATTATGGCGGCTCAGGAAACTGGCGGCACTATCGTCAATATTTCCTCCGGCGCGGCGAATTCCTTTCTCGAAGGCTGGTCCCATTACTGCGCCTCGAAAGCGGCGGTGCAGCGCCTGACCGGTGTCGCCCATAAAGAAGCCCATGCCATGGGGCTGCGTGTCTTTGGCCTAAGCCCCGGCACGGTTGCCACGCAGATGCAAAAGCAAATTCGCGCATCGGGGATAAATCCGGTCAGTCAAATCGCTTGGGAAAACCATATCGAGCCTGAATGGGTGGCCAAGGCAATCGCCTTTCTGACCACGCCTGGGGCAGATCAGTGGCTGGGTACTGATTTTTCGCTGAAGGTCGATGAAGGCCGGGCGGCTGTGGGACTGACGAGCTAGGGCCAGATCCCTGCCGTTTGGCGGTTCAGCTTATCTGGCGCCGGGCAGGGCTTGGTCTGGGGGCTGGTTTCCTGTATTGCCATTGGCTCGACCAAAGCCGTGCAAAACCACCCCAAGGGAGATCTGGGTTTGACATTAGATGTGAAAGCAGCCTCTCGCCTAAGCGTGGCGCCCATGATGGATTGGACAGATCGGCATTGTCGGTATTTCCATCGCCAGCTGAGCCGTCACAGTCTGCTTTACACGGAAATGGTCACCGCGCCGGCCCTGGTGCGAGGGCGGGCGCTGCATTTGCTGGATTATTCGCCAGCTGAGCAACCTGTTGCGCTGCAGCTTGGGGGCTCTGATCCCGGTGAACTGGCCGAAGCGGCGGCTATGGGGGCGGCGCATGGCTATGAAGAGATCAATCTAAATGTCGGCTGCCCCTCAGATCGGGTGCAATCGGGCTGTTTCGGCGCGATTTTGATGAAAGACCCGGCGCTGGTTGCTCGCTGCGTTCAGGCCATGGCCGCGAATTGCGATGCGGAAATCACTGTTAAATGCCGGATTGGCGTGGATGAGGATGACCCTGCGCAGATATTACCGGAATTTCTGGCGCATATCTGGCAAGCTGGCGTGACCCGCGTGACGATCCATGCGCGCAAAGCCTGGCTGCAGGGGCTCAGTCCAAAAGAGAACCGGGAAATCCCGCCGCTGGATTACCCCCTGGTACTGGCGATGAAAGAGCGCTGGCCAGACAGGCATATATCGCTCAATGGCGGGATTGCAGATTTGCAGCAGGCAAAGCTTTGGCTGGATCGCGGGCTTGATGGGGTGATGATCGGGCGTGCAGCCTATCAAGACCCCGCCAATATTCTAACCCAGGCGGATCAGCTGATTTTCCACGAGGCGCAAGAGCCCGTATCTCGGCCCGCTGCGGCGCGGGCGATGATCCCATATATCCAGGCGCATTTGGCCCAAGGCGGGCGGGCGCATTCGGTGACGCGCCATATGCTAGGGCTGTTTAACGGTTTGCCCGGAGCGCGGGCCTGGCGACGTCATCTGTCCGAGGCCGCAGCGCGCCCAGGGGCAGGGGCAGACATCATCGAAGAGGCTTTGGCCCTGGTTCCCACCGCACAACGCCCCGCCGCTGAATAGGGGCTATTGGGTCAAAAGCGGCACGGGATCGACGCTTTCAAAGCCGCGCCGCACTTCGAAATGCAAAAAGCTTGGCTCAGAGGCCCGGACAGAGGCCAAGACTTGGCCGCGCTGCACCTTTTCGCCTTTGGCAACTTTGATCCCGTCCACATTTGCGTAGACCGTCAGCAGGTTATTGGCATGGCGCACCAAGATGATCGGGACTTGGTCCACATCATTGGTGATCGCAGCCACCGTGCCCGCATCTGCCGCCTTGACCGCTGCCCCCGCTGAGGCCCCGAAATCAACCCCGTCATTTTTGCCTTTTTCATAAGCGCGAATGATCCGCCCTTCGACAGGCTTTGCCAGCCGCCCCGTGTCAGAGGCCGAAGTTTGCGGCGTTTCCAAAGTGGCTGTTGCCACAGATGACGCAACGGCGGAGCTGGGCAAGTTCTGCGCTGGCTGCGGGCGCGCGGCGCTTGGCGGTTCGGGGGCTTGCGACCCGGTGCCTGGTGCTGCGATTTGCTGTGACGGCGCGGAATTGGGCAATTTGGTGGGGATGAGCAGGGTTTGCCCCTCGCGAATGGAAAAATCCGCAGGCAGATTATTCATATCGGCCAAAGACCGAACTGGCACATCATAAAGCCGAGAAATCGAATAGGCGGTTTCGCCCCGCGCAACCACATGCTTGACCGGCGCAACAGCAACCGCCGAAGCCCCCGCATTGGCTGCCGCATCCGTACCCGCCGCCCCCAAGGCGGAATTCGCCAGACCCGCCACATCCGTTCCATCCTCAAGCGGGACGGGATTGGGCAGAATGACGATCTGCCCGGCAGGCAGCCCCACATCCGGCGGCAATCCATTTTGATTGACCAGTTTTTCCAGATCTTGATCCAGCCGCTTGGCAATATCGGCCAAAGTTTCGCCGCCACGGGCTTTCACGATTTGATAGGTCGGGAAACTGATCACGCCACGGCTATCTGGCGGGGGCAGGGTTTGGGCCACTTGTTGGCCGGAACTCTTTGAGCCGCCAATTGGGTTGAACTGGTCCAGATCCAAACTGTCACAGCCCGCAAGACCACCAGAAACCGTCAACAGCACAAGCGCTGCGCGCCGGGGAGAAAATGCCATATGCTCGTCCTCATCACCGCCCAGATCTTTGCTGGGGTCTTTTTATGATTTGCGGCGGTTTAGGTGCCGATGCCTTCAATCAAAGGCACAAAGCGGACCGCTGCGAGTTCTTCGTAATCTAGCCCGGTTGGGGTCCGGGTCACTTTGATCAACTTTTGAATACTGTCGGATTGCCCCACGGGCACGACCATAATACCCCCCTCCCGCAATTGCGCCAAGAGCGGACCGGGCGGGTCTTCGGCGGCTGCAGTCACAAGAATACGATCAAAGGGCGCTTGCTGCGGCAATCCATAAGAGCCATCGCCTGCAAAAACCGTGATATTGGGCAGATCGAGCAGGCGGAACCGTTCTTGCGCCTCATCCACTAGGCGGCGATGCCGGTCGATTGTATAGACCCGGCGGGCCAAGAGGCTGAGCACCGCCGCTTGATAGCCAGAACCGGTGCCGATTTCCAAAACCGTGTCACGCGGGCCAATATTCAGCGCATGGGTCATCATCCCCACAACCGAAGGCTGGCTGATGGTCTGACCGCAAGGAATGGGCAGGGCCATGTCTTCGTAAGCGCGCTCGGCGAAAGTGCCGGTGACGAAAAGCCCGCGATCCAAGCTCTCCATCGCTTGCAGAACCCGGCTATCCATCACCCCCGCATTGCGCAGGTTGAAGATGAACTGCATCTGCTGCTCGGCGCGGCTATTCACGCGAAAGCCTCTTGCAAGGGGGCCAAAGCGTCATAAGCGGTCAGATCCGCCCGCAAAGGTGTGACCGAGATATAGCCTTCTAGATTTGCGGTGACATCCGTGTCCGGCCCGGCAGGGATATTTTGTGCCCCGCCTTTGATCCAAAGAAAACGCCGCCCCGACGGCGAAAGCTGCGGCTCTACACCGAAATTCGTATTGGGCCGCGCCCCTTGGCGAACCACTTTCACACCTTTGACCGCTGCTGCGGAAACCGGCGGGAAATTCACATTGTAAAACATGTTATAGCCGTTATCGCTGCCCCAATCCCCATGATCGAGCAATTGCCGCACCACCCGCGCCCCATGGGTTGCGGCGGCTTCGAATGTGTCGTCCAGATCGCGATTATCCGGGCCGTAATATTGCGACAGGGCAATCGCGCGCTTGCCTTGCAAAGCGCCTTCCATTGCGCCGCCCAAAGTCCCGGAATACAGCACATTTTCCCCGGCATTATTGCCGCGATTCACGCCTGATAGTATCAGATCCGGCGGAGCGTCCTTCATCACATCGTAAAGCCCGGCCAAAACGCAATCGGCTGGCGAGCCTTCGGCGGCAAAACGTCGATCTTCGAGTTTCGCGATCAAAGTTGGATGGGCATAGCTGATGCAATGGCCGACGCCGGATTGTTCAAAGGCCGGGGCGACGGTCCAAACCTCGCCATCGGGGCCAGCCAGATCCTGGGCGATTTGGGTCAAGGTCACCAGACCCGGAGCATTGATGCCGTCGTCGTTCGTGATGAGAATGCGCATGGGAAATCCCGCTGATGTCCCTTGTGCTTAGACGGCCTGCACCTGTCGGTAAAGGCCCGCTTGTGTCAAGAATGGCACAGATGTGCGTCTTAGGTCACGCTATGCTTTTGGCCGGGGCAAGGGCGAGCGCGCTGACCAGTCTTGCGGCTTCTTCGGCGACCGGCGTCAGGGCTTCGCGTGATTCGCCAGGGAAGAACCGGGCGCGGGTGGCGGTGGGTAAGGGGCAGGGCTCACAAATGACCACTTCCGGGCCGTAAGAGACTTGTTCTGCCTGCCAAGACCGGGCCAAAGCCATCTGCGCGCCTTTGGTTGCGCCATAACTGCCAAAGAATTTCGCGCCGGTCCGGTCCGGGTCGTCAAAAAACACTGCGCGGGCTCCGGGGCGCGCTTCGAGTAGGGGGTTGCAATATGCAATCAGGCGGCGCGTGGCCTCTAGATTGATCGCTAGGCTTTTATCCCAGTCTTTTGCTTCGATCATTTGGGTCGGGGTCAGGGGAGCAGCATGGATTGCAGTGTGCAACCAGAGGTCTAACCCGCCCCAACGGTCATAAATCCCACGGCACAGATGCTGCATTGCGCCATCATCAGTAATATCGAGCGGCGCTAATGTGGCTCTGCCGCCCAGGGCTTTGATGTCGTCATCAAGCTCTTCGAGCCCACCAACCGTGCGCGCCACGGCCATGACGTGATAGCCAGCGCGGGCAAGGTCACGCGCCATGAAATAGCCCAAGCCGCGCGAAGCGCCGGTCACAAGAGCAAGCGGGGTTTGATCTTTGGAGACTGTCATGGGCGCCCATAAGGCAGCGAAAACCCGGTATTGCAAGGGGCTGCTTGACTTTGCCGCGCTCAAGACGTCAGAACGGACCGAGTTTACTAATCCTGATAAGGAGTATCAGTCATGTCGCGCGAGATGACCCTTGGCCGTGCGCTTCTTCCCGAAGCCTCCCTGCTGACCAAAGCCGCTCTGGCTGTGGCTGGCTCTTTCCTGGTGGCGCTTGGCGCTCAGGTCGAAGTGCCCATGTTCCCGGTGCCAATGACCCTGCAGACCCTCGCTATTGCTGTGATCGGCCTAAGCATTGGCTGGCGCATGGCTGGCGCGACGCTGGTTCTGTATTTGGTCGAAGGCGCGGCTGGCCTGCCGGTCTTTGCTGGTGGCAAAGCCGGCGCTGTGCATCTGATGGGCCCTACGGCTGGCTTCCTTTATGGCTTTGTTCTGCAAGCGGTTCTGACCGGTTTCATGGTGGAAAAAGGCCTGTCTAACGGTCCGGCGAAATTGTTCATCGCGGCGCTGATCCCGGCGGCTCTGCTTTATGTGCCTGGTCTGGCTTGGCTCTGGGCGATGACCTCGATGGATCTGCAAACCACCATCAATGTCGGCGCGCTGCCTTTCCTGATCGGTGATGTGGTCAAAGCTGCCCTGGCGGCGCTGAGCGTTGCGGGTCTGCTGAACCTGGTGAAAGCCCGCGGCTAACTTTGCTGCCGGATCACCAATCATTCAAGCCGCGCCTTCGGGGGCGGCTTTTTCTTTGAGCAGATTTTCAAGACCGGTTTCACATAGGCCAAGTTCCAGCCATTGGCAGCCTTGGCAAAGCCTCCGCAAATCCGCTGGCCGTAGCCGGGCTTTGATCCGTGCTTTCGCCGCGCCCCAGCTAAGTTCCTGACCAGGCGCGATTTCCAAAGCTTGCATATGCCGCTGATCCAGCGCGTCAATCTGTGATTGCGACTTGCAACCAACCCCAACCCGCTTGGGACAGGGGCCGCAAATCGCATCTGCTTGGGTTGTGATCACAAGTTGCACGTCATCGCTCTGGGCGGCGCGCAGCTGGCCCAAGACGATCTGGGCCATATTGGCGGTGAAGGCGTCGGAATAGCCCTTGCCCTGAAACCCCAAAACACACAGCAAGTGATGGGGGCGCAGGGCAAGCGGCGGCACAGGGTTACTCGGCCGCCTTTAACTCAAAGCCACGGGCCAGCATATCCGATGGCCGCACCGGATATTCGCCGCTAAAGCACGCATCGCAATAGGCCGGAGCTTTGGGGTCGCGCCCGTTTGCTTCGCCCGCTGCACGGTAAAGCCCATCAAGCGAAATAAAGCGCAGGCTATCCACTTCGAGATGACGACGCATTTCGTCTTCGCTCATACGCGCGGCAAGGAGTTTTTCCCGCTGCGGCGTATCCACCCCATAGAAACAGGGCCAAGCCGTGGGCGGAGAGGCAATGCGGAAATGCACCTCAGCCGCGCCCGCATCTTGCACCATTTCCTTGATCTTCAGACTGGTCGTGCCACGCACCACTGAGTCATCCACCAAAACCACCCGTTTACCTTTGACCAAGGCGCGGTTGATATTCAGCTTTAGCCGAACGCCCATATTGCGGATCTGTTCAGTCGGTTCAATGAAGGTCCGGCCAACATATTGGTTGCGCACAATACCAAGGGCGAATTCGATGCCGCTTTCTGCCGAAAAACCAACCGCCGCGGGTGTACCGCTATCGGGCACAGGGCAGACAAGATCCGCCTCAACCGGGGCTTCACGGGCCAGTTCTACGCCGATTTGCCGGCGCGTGTCATAGACCGAGCGGCCATTCCAATGGCTATCGGGCCGCGAGAAATAGACATGTTCGAAAATGCAGAACCGGCTTGAGACTTTTTCAAACGGGTAATGGCTGACCACACCGGCATCTTCGGTGATCACCACCATTTCGCCGGGATCGATTTCGCGCACGAATTCCGCGCCCACAATATCAAGCGCACAAGTTTCCGAGCTAAGCACCCAGCCATCGCCAAGCTTGCCCAACACCAAAGGCCGAACCCCCCGCGGGTCGCGCACCCCGATCAGCTTGGTGCGGGTCATGGCCACCACGCTAAAGGCCCCTTCGACCCGGCGCAGCGCATCTTTCATTCGCTCGGGAATATCGCGCTGCAAAGAGCGCGCCATAAGATGGATGATGCATTCGCTGTCAGAGGAGCTTTGGAAAATGGAGCCGCGCTCGATCATTTCCCGGCGCAGGGCATCTGCATTGGTCAGATTGCCATTATGGGCAATCGCCGCGCCCCCCATGGCGAATTCGCCAAAGAATGGCTGCACATCGCGGATCGCGGTGGCGCCTTTATTGCCAGCGGTGGAATAGCGCACATGGCCGATTGCCAGCGGACCGGGCAGAGTATCCATAATATCGGCGCTGGTGAAATTATCGCGCACATAGCCAAAGCGGCGGGCCGAATTAAACCCATGCTCGGGATCATGGGACACAATCCCACCTGCCTCTTGCCCGCGATGCTGCAAAGCATGTAGGCCGAGCGCTACAAAATGCGCAGCATCACGTTGGCCAATGACCCCAAAGACGCCGCATTCTTCATGCAGTTTATCATCGTCAAAAGGATGGCGAGGCCAGGCGGGCGCATCACGCAAAGACGCAGCGCAAGACTTAGCTGTATGGGGGGGCATAGACTTCAGCTCCGATTCCGACAGGAACACAAACCGCCACTCACATAGCGGGAAAACAGGACAGTGTCACGAAAGGATCACATTTGTTGGTGACCGTTATAGGACTGAGACGCAGCTGCCAACCAATTCTTCATATCGCTCCAAAATCCAACCAGGGGCATTTGTGGGGATTTGGGCCGCAAGCTGGTCTTCGATATTGGCAAAAATCGCAGCAGACCGGCTGGTATCGAGCGGTTCATAGGTGAAACTCACAACCACTTGATCATAAACCAAAAGCAATGCGGCCACCAAAACCAACCCGCGCAAAGTGCCGTATATAAAACCCAAAATTTGGTCAACTGGCCCGACCACCTCGCTGGATTTAACTATACCTGCAAAAACTGGGCTAATAATCGACATGACCAATAGCCCGATGGCAAAGACAACGATAGAGGCCGCGAGGATCGATAATTCGCAGCTATCGCGCAGGAGATCGCCGACCACGGGAATTTCTTTGACCAGAGGTTCCACCAAAGGGGCAAAGATGAAAGCAGCGATAGCCGCCGCGATCCAGCCCAAGATAGCAAGGATTTCACGGGTAAGGCCGCGCGCATAGGCCAAAATAGCGGAGAAAAGAATAACGCCTGCCACGGCGCCATCGACCCAAGTGAACCCTGACATTACTCTGCTCCTTCGGCCTTACATCATTGCCGATCATTACGATGGTCCGTCGGGGCCACCTTGTCCAATAACCCGGCCAAATCGGCAAGGGCCGTGACCTCTACTCCGATCCCGGTCAGGCCTTTGCCGCCGGACGCGATCAGTGCCTTGCTAAAACCAAGTTTGCCCGCTTCTTTCAACCGGCTTTCGGTTTGCGACACGGGCCTAAGGGCGCCTGACAGGCTGATTTCGCCGAAAATGACCGTTGCTTCGGGCAAAGGCAGGTCTTCTTTGGCGCTAATAAGGGCGGCGGCCACGGCCAAGTCGGCGGCTGGTTCGGAAATGCGCAGCCCGCCGGCGACATTAAGATAGACGTCATGGCCGGTGAAAGGCAGGCCGCAGCGCGCCTCTAGCACCGCCAGGATCATCGATAGTCGCCCGCTGTCCCAGCCCACAACCGATCGGCGCGGTTGGCTATGGGGTGAGGGCGCCACCAGAGCCTGCAATTCGCAAAGCAGGGTGCGCGTGCCTTCGACACCGGCAAAGACCACCGAACCCGGCGCCGCGCGCCCGCGCCCATCCAAAAACAGCGAAGAGGGATTGCGCACTTCGGCCAGGCCTCGGCCAGTCATCTCAAACACGCCGATTTCATCTGTGGCGCCAAAGCGGTTTTTCACCGCGCGGAGCAAGCGGAATTGATGGCCGCGATCGCCTTCGAAATAGAGCACCGTATCCACCATATGCTCCATCACACGCGGTCCAGCGATTTGCCCCTCTTTGGTCACATGGCCGACCAAAATCACGCTACAGCCGCTGCGCTTGGCAAAAGCCGTCAGCTCATGGGCGCAGGCGCGGACCTGAGCGACGGAACCCGGCGCGCTTTCGACGCTGTCCAGCCACATGGTTTGCACCGAGTCAATGACTGCAAGATCGGGACGCAACGTATCCAGCGTGGTGAGGATATCGCGCAGATTGGTTTCCGCCGCCAATTGCACTTGGGCGCGGGATTGCCCCAGCCTTTGCGCGCGCATCCGCACCTGGGCCGAGGCTTCTTCGCCAGAGATGTAGAGGCATTTGAGACCCGCCCGGCCAAAAGCCGCCGCGGCTTGCAACAGCAAGGTGGATTTGCCGATGCCGGGATCCCCGCCCAGCAAGATCGCAGAGCCGGGCACTAAACCACCGCCCAACACCCGGTCGAGCTCTTGCACCCCGGTTTCGGTGCGCGGCGGCGGGGCTTCCTCGGTGGCCAGGTCTAGGATCTTGATCTGACGCCCACGCGGCAGGCCCGCCGTTTTGCCCGGTCCCGTGCTTAGCGGGACTTCTTCGATCACCGTGTCCCAGGTGCCGCAAGCATCGCAGCGGCCTTGCCATTTTGCATGTGCCGCGCCGCAAGCGGTGCAGCGGTAAGAAGAGCTTTTTGCCATGCCCTCCAGGTGCCTTAGTCGGCCGGTCAGGGCAAGCCCGGTTCCGTAACGGGCAATGGCGGAAAATCGGGCTGTATGGTTTTTGTCATCCGGCGAAACCAACCCGCGCCTTTATGGGGATAGCAGAGCCCGCCATAATCGGAGTTGGGCAAAGTAATTCCCGGCCAAGCCGTTTCTAAACGCAGCCGATCCAAATTGCCCAGCAGATCCAAGGCTTGGGGGCCGGGAAAGAAGCTTTCGCAGCCCAGACCCTCGGCCCAAATTACATGATGTTTGGGCAGAAGCAGGCTGACATAGGTCACGGCTTGCATATGGTGATCTTGGTAGATCCCTGGCAGGGATAACAGCGCTTTGGCGGGAACAAAAACCCGCTGGCCGCCCATCTGAACCAAAACCCGGTGCTGCGGTGACAGGCGCAAATCCTGCGCGGGCTGGCCCGGTCCAAAGCGATGCTTGGGAATGACCACCGGGCGCATCACTGCGTTTTGTGCCGTGAAATTCAGCCGCCTTTGGGCTTTCCACAGTAAGGGGCTAACGGGGCCGGTCAAGGTCCAGAGCCGTTGACCAATGGCCAGATCCTGCGCGGAACATAGCCCGGTCTCGGTCAAAATCCGCGTTTGCCCCGCAAAACACACATATGCGTAACTGCCCGCCGCCATATCGACCACGTAGAAATGCATTTCATGGGGCGGGGGCTGGTAATTGGCGGCCCACCAGCCTTGCAAATCATAATCTGGCGTCCAAAGCACATGTTTAAGGGTTCCGTCATTGCTATCCGTGCCCTCAAAGACGATAAGCCCGCCGCTCCCTGCGATATCGGATCGCACGACTTGCGCATTCAACAGCTCGCCAGTGCTAAGTCCTGACCAGGTGATGTCATAGATATCGCCGACTTCGACAGTATAGGGATTGGGGTCGCCAGGTTTCGGTGTGACGGTCAGGCCGGTCCATTGGCCCGGCTCCGCGTCAAAACGGCTTTCCGATGCGTTGACATAGACATTGGAACCGCTGGCAATGGCAAATTCTGTGTCATTGGTCGCAAAGCTTTGCGCCATTATCTATCGCTCATTCAATCCCGCCTAACCGGCCATTCTTATGGGCGTTTTGGGGCGATAAAGATATATTTATTATAAATTATGATGAATGACGTAGGGTGCCCATGGCCCAACTGCTGAGCAGCGATAGCATCACACAAGCGGAGAAGACCCAAAGCCCCCAGGCGGTTTCCACGCGACCAACACCGGTACCTTTGGCAATCACAATATAAAGCGCGATCAGGAAGATATCGGCCATGGCCAAGCGGCCAAGTGCTTTGATCGGTGCAAGATAGTGGCGCGACATCCGCTTGGTCAAAATCCCCAACATAGCGAGAGTTTTCGCATAAGGCGCTACAAGCGCGAAAAGAGCCACAAGCCCCGCAAGGGCGGGATCGCTCTGCCAAAGCCCATAAATGCCCGATAAGATAGAAATTTCCGACAGGCCGAAAATAGGCAAAATCCCGGCGCGCATGAGCGGGGCGGCCCATGCGATAGGAAATAGGATCAAAAGCCCAATATTCAAAGCAATCAGGCTGTTGCGCCGTATCATTTTGCCCCTTTCGGCTCGTAATTTGTCCAATGGTCAGTCAAAGCTGCGCCCGGGGGAAATTTGCCAATTCCGGGTTTAGCGCACCGCTTCGATGGGGCCTTCGGCACTGCCGCTGATAAATTGCGTCACATAAGGATCGCCGCAATTATCCAGGTCAGAGACCGGCCCAGTCCATTGGATCACCCCATTATGCAGCATCGCCACCCGATCCGCGATGGCGCGCACACTGGTCATATCATGGGTAATGGTCATGGCTGTCGCCCCCATTTCCACCACAATTTCGCGGATCAAATCATTGATCACGCCGGACATGATGGGATCGAGCCCAGTTGTCGGTTCGTCGAAAAAGATAATCTCGGGATCTGCGGCAATGGCGCGGGCAAGCCCCACACGTTTTTGCATGCCGCCTGACAATTCCGCTGGGAAAAGATCGGCCACATGGGGTTTTAGCCCCACCCGGCGCAGCTTATCGATTGCGATATGGCGGGCCTCGTCCTTCGGCTTTTTCAACTTGCCCCGCAGCAGACGAAAAGCGACATTTTCCCAAACCCGCAGACTGTCAAACAGCGCAGCGCCCTGAAAAAGCATGCCGAAACGGGCCAGAAAGGCCTCGCGCTCCGCTTGGGCGGCGTCCTGCCCATCGATCAGAATTTTGCCGTGATCAGGCTTTACTAGACCTAAAACGCATTTGAGCGCCACGGATTTACCAGTGCCAGAGCCGCCGATGATCACCATGCTTTCGCCTTTGGGCACGACCAGATTGACGCCTTGCAGCACGTGGTTATCGCCGAAATGTTTGTGGATATCGCGAAGCTCGATCATGCGGAAAAGAACGCCTCGGTCAGGAGATAATTGGAAGCGAGGATCAAGACGCTGGCGGCCACCACCGCGGCTTTGGTCGCTGTGCCCACGCCTTGGGCGCCGCGGCCGGAATGCATGCCGTAATAGCAGCCCATCAACGCCACGAGAAAGCCAAACACAGCGCCTTTGACCAGGCCAGAGCCCACATCCCAGAATTCCAAGAAATTCAGCGTGTTCTTTAGGTAAACGGCGGAGTTAAAGCCCAGCCGCTCCGTGCCCACCAAATAGCCGCCCATAATGCCGATCACATCGCCAACCGCCACCAAAATAGGCATGGTCAGGGTCGCAGCCAGCACGCGCGGCGCGGTCAGATATTTCATCGGATGGGTTGAAAGCGTGACCAAAGCATCGATCTGCTCGGTCACCTTCATAGTGCCAATTTCCGCGGCAACGGAGCTGGCCACCCGCGCGGCGACCATCAGCCCCCCCAAAACTGGCCCAAGTTCGCGCACCATGCCAATGGCCACAATCTGCGGCACCACAGCTTCAGCCGAAAACCGCGCCCCGCCCGCATAGATTTGCAGCGCGAGAGCCGCGCCGGTGAAAATCGCGGTCATACCCACCACCGGCAAGCTGAGCCAGCCGATTTGGATCAGTGCATGCCAAAGCTCGCGCGGATAAAAAGGCGGTGTAAAGATATGGCGGATCGTGTCAGCGGCAAAAAGGCTAACGCGCCCTAGCGCCGCTAAAGAGCCCAAACTGCCTCGACCAATTCGGGCTAGGAGCTGCGCAGGCGTCATAAACCTGCTCCGGCATAATGGCGCACATATCTATGGCCAAGGCTGGTAAGGATTTCATAGCCGATTGTCCCGGCTGCATCTGCGAGCATATCCACCGATTGATGCGACCCAAGCATTTCAAGATATTCGGGCACATCACCCAGCTCGGTCACATCCACGGTGATCAAATCCATCGAGACGCGCCCGATTAAAGGGCAGGGCATGCCATCGCAGAAAAGCTGAGCCTTATTGGACATAGAGCGCAGGAATCCATCCGCATAACCCGCTGCGATTGTGGCGATTTTACGGCGTTCTGTGGCCACCCAGCTGCAACCATAACCGACGCTTTCGCCAGGTTCGACAATGCGGGTTTGCACCACGGGCACCATTAAGCGCACAACCGGCGCCGCACCTCGGAAGGGCAAGCCGCCATAAAGCCCAATTCCCGGCCGGGTCATGGACATGTGATATTCGGGCCCCAACAATATCCCGCCAGTGGCCGAGAAAGAAAGCGGCACCTCCACATCATGGGTCATCTCGCGAAAGGCCCTAAGCTGATTGGCGTTATTTTCGTGATCCGGCTCATCGGCGCAGGCCAAATGCGACATCACAAGTTCCGGCCCCGCGCTTAAAACCCGCTGCCGTAGATTGGCCCAATCCGCAGGCTCTAGCCCAAGCCGGTTCATGCCGCTATCGAGCTGGATCCCAAAAGCATGATCGCCCATCGTGTTCAAATGCCGAACAACCTGTTCCGGGCTATTGAGCATCGGCACTAGATTATTGTCGCGGATCAGATTGGTATCGCCGCCCATATGCCCAGAAAACACGCCGATCCAAGCATCAGAGCCAAGTGCTTTGCGTATCTCGGCCCCTTCTTCGGCCGCAGCCACAAAAAAGTGCTTCGCCCCAGCTCGCGCTAAGCAACGCGCCACCTTTGCGGCGCCCAAGCCATAGGAATCGGCCTTAACAACGGCAGCAGTGGTCACGGACGGCGCCGAGATTTCGTTCAGGACCCGCCAGTTGCGGGCAATCGCGTCAAGATCGATGGTAAGATGTGCAGTAGCCATAGCCAGGGTTTCGCGGGCATTGCGCCCAAGGTCAAGTCAAGATCCTGTTCAAGGTGTGACATCTCTGACCTTCATATGTTGCTGTCACATCCCCATGTTACACTTATGAACATAACGCTTCTGAGAGCAAAGGGACGGAAGATGAAATCATGGATCATAGCAGCTGCTATGGCAGCAAGTTCAGTTGCGGCGCAGGCGGCGGATTTGACGATCGCTGTCGGTCAGCCTGGCCGCGGTTATGAAGCACGCGGTTTAGAAATCGGCCAGCGCCTGGCGCAGCGCGGCTATGATGTGACCGTGGAAAATTTCGAAGGCTCGGACGCGATTTCTTTGGCGGTTTGTGATGGGCGCGCGGATGTGGGGATCATGCAAATCGACGCCATTTATGCGCGTGGTGCTGAAAACTGTTCTTTGAAAACCGTTGGAAGTTATGGCGATGAATATGCGTTTTTGCTATTTCCGCCGAAATCCAAAAATGACGAGCTAAGCGATTTGGGCGAGGGGGATAAAATCCTCGTCGATACAATCGGATCTGGGACAGAGCTTTTCTGGCGAACAATTGTTTCGATTGAAACCGGAGATAAAGGCAATAAATCCAAATGGGCTAAGGCCACGCCGATCTATGATCTGACGATTTTGGCCGATACTATGGCGAGCGCCGGTGAAATTGATGCGCTTTTGGTTGTTGGTATCCCCACAAATGCAGAGGTTTTGGGGCTTTTGGAAAAAGGCTGGGAACTGGGTGAGCTGTGGGACAAAGACATCAATGACATGAATTTCCGCGGCGGGTCTTTATACGAATATGAAAAAGTGGAAATCAAAGTTCCGGGCCGCTGGCGGGCCTTGAAAGACGATGCTTATGTGGTTCCGTCTTTTATCGTGGTGCGCGACGAGCTGGCGGCGACCGACCGCCGGGCCTATGGCGATATTGCAGCAGCGGCTCAGTAAATATCGGTGCTTTTTATGGCGGGGCGTTTTGTGACGTCCCGTTTTTTGCATTGCAGGCATTAGCTTAGGTTTCTGTTGCGGTAACTTCTTCAAAGTTCTTATTCTGTTCGCATTTATTTATTGGAGACTCAGCACAAACAAGCTAAATACGGCGGGTTGGTGTGGAGTATTGACATGGCCGAGCTGAAAAAGATCGAGATCCGTGGGGCGCGGGAACATAACCTCAAGAATATTGATGTGGATATTCCGCGCGACGAATTGGTGGTAATCACGGGCCTCTCTGGCTCTGGTAAATCAAGCCTTGCTTTCGACACCATCTATGCGGAAGGGCAGCGCCGCTATGTGGAGAGCCTGTCGGCTTATGCTCGCCAATTCCTTGATATGATGGAAAAACCAGATGTAGATCATATCAGCGGCCTAAGTCCTGCGATTTCTATCGAGCAAAAAACCACCTCGAAAAATCCCCGCTCCACTGTGGGCACGGTGACGGAAATCTACGACTATATGCGCCTGCTTTTTGCGCGGGCCGGCACCCCCTATTCCCCTGCGACAGGCGAGCCGATTGAGGCACAGCAAGTCCAGGATATGGTGGACCGTGTCATGGCCCTGCCCGAAGGCACGCGTGGTTATCTATTGGCGCCGATCATTCGGGATCGGAAAGGCGAATATAAAAAGGAAATGCTGGAGCTTCGTAAGCAAGGTTTCCAGCGTGTTAAGGTTGATGGCGAGTTTTATGAGCTCGATACCCCCCCGAAACTCGATAAAAAGTTCCGTCATGACATTGATGTCGTGGTTGATCGAATTGTCGTGCGTGAAGGGGCGGAGCAGCGTTTAGCCGATAGTTTTCGAACCGCGCTTGATTTGGCAGATGGTATTGCCGTTTTGGAAACAGCGCCCAAAGCGGAAGAGGGTGAAACCGCGCCAGAGCCAGAAAGATTTACCTTCTCAGAAAATTTCGCCTGCCCGGTTTCCGGCTTTACTATTCCCGAAATTGAACCACGTCTCTTTTCCTTTAACGCACCTTTTGGGGCCTGCCCGGAATGCGATGGGTTGGGGGTTGAGTTGTTTTTCGACGAACGGCTTGTTGTTCCCGATCAGGGAATAAAGCTAGCTGATGGGGCATTGGCACCGTGGCGCAAAGGCAAATCACCCTATTTTCTGCAAACCATCGATAGCATCGCCAAGCATTATGAATTCGACAAGAAACTTGCTTGGAAAGATCTACCCGCGCATGTGCAACAAGTCTTTTTATATGGTTCTGGCGACGAAGAGATTGAATTTCGATATGATGAAGGGGGCCGTATCTATCAAGTTTCTCGGGTTTTTGAAGGCGTTATTCCGAATATGGAGCGCCGCTACCGTGAAACCGATAGTAATTGGGTCCGCGAAGAATTCGAGCGCTATCAAAATAATCGCCGCTGCGGAAGTTGCGAAGGCTACCGCCTAAAACCTGAAGCATTGGCTGTAAAAATTGGGCAGCTACATATTGGTGAAATCGTCGAAATGTCTATCGCCGAAGCATATGCTTGGGTCGAAAAAGTACCGGAATTTCTGACTGATCAGAAAAACGAAATTGCGCGGGCCATTTTGAAGGAAATTCGCGAGCGATTGGGTTTCCTCAATAATGTGGGTTTGCAATATTTAACGCTTAGCAGAAACGCTGGAACGCTTTCAGGCGGTGAAAGCCAACGTATTCGGCTCGCAAGCCAAATCGGCTCTGGCCTGACTGGTGTTCTTTATGTGCTGGATGAACCCTCAATTGGATTGCATCAGCGCGATAATGATCGATTGCTTGGCACACTGAAAAATCTACGAGACCAGGGTAATACGGTCATTGTTGTGGAACATGACGAAGAAGCTATTCGCGAGGCGGATTATGTTTTGGATATCGGTCCGGGTGCCGGGGTCCATGGTGGTGAAATTGTCTCACGCGGCACACCGGCAGAGCTTATGGCCGACGAAAATAGCGTTACGGGTGACTTTCTGGCAGGGCGGCGCGAAATTGCCATCCCCTCAAAACGACGCAAAGGTAAAGGGAAAAAGCTGCGCGTTGTAAAAGCGACCGGTAACAACCTCAAAAAAGTCACTGCAGATTTTCCACTTGGAAAATTTTTGTGCGTGACGGGTGTTTCGGGTGGTGGAAAATCCACTTTGACCATTGAAACGCTCTTTAAAACCGCTTCTATGGCATTAAACGGCGCCCGTCAGACGCCTGCGCCCTGCGAAACGATCAAAGGTTTAGAGCATCTCGATAAAGTTATTGATATCGATCAGCGGCCTATTGGGCGCACGCCGCGTTCGAATCCGGCGACTTATACAGGTGCTTTCACCCCGATCCGCGATTGGTTTGCTGGCTTGCCCGAAGCGAAAACGCGTGGCTATAAACCTGGCCGATTTAGTTTTAATGTGAAAGGCGGGCGCTGCGAAGCCTGTCAGGGCGACGGTGTCATCAAGATCGAGATGCATTTCCTGCCCGATGTTTACGTGACATGCGAAACCTGTCATGGAGCGCGGTATAATCGCGAAACTCTAGAGGTCAAATTCAAGGGCAAATCCATCGCCGATGTCCTTGATATGACTGTAGAAGATGCCCGAGACTTTTTCAGCGCGGTGCCGTCTATCCGGGATAAAATGGATGCGTTGATGCGGGTTGGTTTGGGCTATATTAAGGTAGGCCAACAGGCGACAACTCTGTCTGGCGGCGAGGCCCAGCGGGTCAAATTGTCGAAGGAGCTGGCGAAACGCTCGACAGGACGCACATTATATATTCTGGACGAGCCCACCACCGGGTTGCATTTTGAAGATGTGCGTAAGTTGTTGGAAGTGCTTCATGAATTAGTGGAGCAAGGCAATTCCGTTATCGTGATCGAGCATAATTTGGACGTGATTAAAACGGCGGATTGGCTGATCGACATCGGGCCTGAGGGCGGCGATGGTGGCGGGACTATTGTGGCTCAGGGCACGCCGGAAGAGGTGGCCGAAGTGGAGGCGAGCCATACGGGCCGTTACCTAAAATCGATTCTGAATGCACGCAAATTGGCTGCAGAATAATGCGTCGGCTAGTGTTTGAATTGGCCATGCAGCGGACGCATATGTGCTAGTACTTGCGAGTAGTTTGATTTCGCGAAAGACATCCTGCAGAAAGGGGCAAGATGTCTGACTTTTTGATCTCTCTTGAAGGCACAGAGGCCGGCCATCAGGCGGCGCTTCTGTTGGCGTTGAGTGCGGCTTTTCTCCATGCTCTGTTTGGTGCATTGCAAAAGGGGCGGCATGACCCATGGTTGTCCCGCGGAGCAATTGATATATGCTACGCGGCCTATGCAGCACCTTTTGCGCTTTTCATCGTGCCTTGGCCCGAACCACATATGTGGCCGATTTTTGCCTTAGTGGTCATTGTGCATATTACCTATAAAGCTCTGCAAGGATTTGCATATATGCGCGGGGCTTACACTGTTGTTTATCCAGTCGTGCGTGGGACGGGGCCGCTATTTGCAGTCTTTGGGGCGATGTTTATTTTTGGCGAGCATTTCGCAGTGATGCAATGGGGCGGGATTGCTGTGCTTTTGGCCGGGATTTTTGGCCTCGCGGTATATAACCTCAAAACAATCGAATTAGATCGCGATACGATGGTTCCCGCGCTGCTTTACGCAGTGGCGACGGGGTTCTTTGTGGCGCTATATACTACGGTTGACGCATACGGCATTCGCGCCACTGCGGATCCCTTCACTTTCCTGGCTTGGTTCTTTTTCCTCGATGGTCTGACCTATCCGATTGTCGCATTGATCCGATATCGGCGCATGGATGACCGCCCGGCCCTTGGCCCTTTGATGCTGCGTGGCATGTTTGGTGGGGTGATTGCGATCGGATCTTTTGGCGCGGTTATGCTGGCGACGCGGCTTGATAAAGTGGGCGAGGCGGCGGTGTTGCGCGAAACTTCGACCGTATTTGCCGCGCTGATCGGCTATTTGGTGCTGAAAGAAAGCGTCGGGCCAAGACGGCTCGCCTTGATGGCGCTGATCGCTCTGGGCGCGGTTCTGGTGGAGGCTGGGGGCTAGTAATCCCGGCGCGGCTCGCATACCTCTGAGCAAAGTCATCAAGAGGCAGATTATGGCGGAAAAAGAGATCAATCCTTGGGTGAAAACTGGTCTGGAAATGGGGCCGGTGATCTTATTCTTTATTGGTTATGTGAAGCTGAAAGATCAGGTTTTTACCATTGGTGGAACCGAATATTCCGGCTTTATTGCTGTCACCGCCGCTTTTATTCCGCTGATCCTAATTTCCACCGGTATTCTGTGGAAACTCACTGGTAAATTGTCGAAAATGCAGATCGTCACAGCAGTTTTGGTGACGGTTTTCGGGGGGATGTCCATCGCCTTTAATGATGAGCGGTTTTTCAAAATGAAGCCAACAATCATTTATCTGCTGTTCGGTGGTGTTTTGGGATTTGGGCTTTTGCGTGGCGAAAGCTATTTGCGCCATGTGATGGAAGAGGTCATGCCGCTAAAACCCGAAGGCTGGATGATCCTCACGAAAAGACTGACTTTGGTGTTTCTGGGTTTGGCGGTTGCAAATGAATTGGTTTGGCGAAGCATGAGCACAGATGCTTGGGTAAATTTCAAAACCTTTGGCATGCCGCTGATCACGGTGGGATTTTTCATCGCGCAGGCTGGCTTATTTAAAACATACGCGATCGAAGAAACGCCGGATAAGCCTAACGCTTAAATAGGGTCGCATGGCTGCTTTTGTCGTCGCGGATGTCTTTGCGTTTGTCTGCGGCGACGGCGCGACCAGCTTTAACGGCGGGCCGGGCCGCGCAAGTTTCTAACCAACGGGCTAGATTGGGTTTGTCTTCTAAAATTTGTTGTTGACCTTCCCATAAAGAGGCCCAGGGCCAAATCGACATATCGGCAATAGAATAAGCATCGCCTGCCACAAATTCATGGCGCGCCAATTGTCGATCCAATACGCCGTAAAGCCGCCCGACTTCTGTACGGTAGCGGTCTTTGGCATAGGGCAGATCCTGGGGCGGCTCCATGGCGGGGGCGTATTTGAGGAAGTGATGCGCCTGGCCCGCCATTGGCCCAACTCCGCCCATTTGCCACATAAGCCATTGCTCAACCGCGATCTTTTCCCGCTCAGTTGCGCCATAGAATGTCCCGGTCTTGCGCGCGAGATAAAGCAAAATCGCCCCGCTTTCGAAAATAGAAATCGGCGCAGCATCAGGGCCCTCGGGATCTGTAATCACCGGCATACGATTATTAGGGCCAATTTTCAGAAATTCGGGCTCAAACTGATCCCCGGCGCCGATATCGATCAAATGCACCTGATAAGGCAGGCCCATTTCCTCAAGCGCGATAGAGATTTTCCAGCCATTGGGCGTCGGCCAATAATAGAGATCGATGGGCGGCTGCATGCGAGGCTCCTTGCTCTGCTCAGGGTTTCAGCTTTCCCCAAGGCGGCGGGCTTGGCAATTCACCTTCGAGCGAGCCATTTGGGAAAACAACTTGACCAGGATCATCCAGGGGCCTAATCGCTATCCACCGTGGCGATTTGACGACCGGATTGCGGGCCACGCTAAACAACCCGCTAAAGAGGTTTCCAGACGCGACCCGTCTGCGGCTTCCCCGGCATCAGTGATTAGGAGAGGCAGATGGCCCAAGATCCAAAATCCGTAACCCGCGCTCCGCGCACCAATCTGGTCCATGGCGGCGCCCGTCGCAGCCAATATAACGAGCTGAGCGAGGCGATGTTCCTGACCCAGGGTTTCGTTTACGAGACCGCCGAACAAGCCGAAGCGCGGTTTGTTGAGCTGGGCGAAGACGAATTCATCTATGCCCGCTATGGAAACCCGACCGTAGCCATGTTCGAAGAGCGCGCCGCTTTGCTCGAAGGTGCCGAAGACGCCTTTGCTACGGCGAGCGGCATGGCGGCTGTGTCCGGCGCGCTGATGTCGGCGGTGAAGGCGGGCGATCATGTGGTGGCCTCGCGGGCTCTGTTTGGGTCTTGCCTTTTCATCTTGGAAAATGTGCTGCGCAAATTTGGCTGCGAGGTGGATTTTGTCGATGGCCGCGATTTGGACCAGTGGAAAGCCGCGATCCGCCCGGATACCAAAGTCGTTTTCCTAGAGGCGATTTCAAATCCAACTCTCGAAGTTATTGATATCGCGGCCGTGTCCGAGCTGGCGCATCAGGTGGGCGCCCTGGTCATGGTGGATAATGTCTTTGCCACGCCGGTATTCCAGCGCACGTTAGAGCTGGGCGCTGATGTGGTGATATATTCCGCGACCAAACATATGGACGGGCAGGGCCGAGTTCTGGGCGGTATCGTCTTGGGCACAAAGGATTTCATCCGTAAAACTTTTGAGCCCTATATGAAGCATCTGGGCGCGGCCATGTCGCCTTTCACCGCTTGGGTTCTGCTGAAGGGTCTCGAAACTCTGGATTTGCGCTGCCGGGCTCAGGCGGAAACCGCGCTGCATCTGGCGAAGGCGTTCGAAGGCCATCCCAAACTGTCCCGCGTGATCTATCCGGGCCTCGAAAGCCATCCGGAATTCGCCATTGCCAGCAAGCAGATGACCCAAGGCGGCACAGTCCTGTCGATCGATGTGACAGAAGGCAAAGACGCGGCCTTCCGCGCGCTTAACGCCATGGAGATTTTCACGATTTCCAACAATCTGGGCGATGCCAAATCCATCACCACCCATCCCGCGACCACGACCCATCAACGTTTGCCGGATGAGCAAAAAGCCGAGTTGGGAATCACGCCGGGTCTGATCCGGATTTCCTGCGGGCTCGAAGACAAGCATGATCTAGAGGCAGATCTGCGCCGCGGTCTAGACAGTATCTAAGCACAGCAGCGCCAGGCTCTTCTTCGGCCTGGCGCTTTTCCTGCATTTTACTCGCATTCCTGTGGTATTTTTCTTATCCTTCTGGACTTATCCAGCCAGCGCACCATTTAGCGGGCAATAAAGGACCGGGGGCGATGATGAATATCCAAACACCGATCAGCCAAGAGCCAAACCGAGAAGAGGCCGCCGCTGCGCTGGCTCTGCTGAGGCAATGGGCGCAATCCGCATCCGAGGCAGAGCTATCGACGCTGGACCCGGCCTTGCAATCCCTGATTCCAGGGCGCGCGGCGAAGGATTATCCGGCCATGTCCCGTGCCTATCCCGAAGATTTCGAAGTGGATGCAGCCTATAAGGCGTCGCTCCCCGATCTTCAGAATGGTCCCTCCAGCCTGATCCGTGGCGCGAAAACCCAGATCCAGCATGTGGGCATTTCTAATTTTCGCCTGCCGATCCGCTATCACAGCCGCGATAATGGCGATCTGACCCTGGAAACCTCCGTGACTGGCACCGTAAGCCTTGAGGCCGAGAAAAAGGGCATCAACATGTCCCGCATTATGCGCAGCTTTTATCGCCATGCGGAGCGGGTTTTTAGCTTTGAAGTGATCGAAGCCGCCCTGGCGGATTACCAAAATGACCTGGAAAGCCTGGATGCCCGCATTCAGATGCGGCTGAGTTTTCCCAGCAAAATCGCCTCGCTGCGCTCTGGGCTGTCGGGTTATCAGTATTACGATATCGCGCTTGAACTGGCCGAACGCGCCGGGCAGCGGCTAAAGATCCTGCATTTGGATTATGTCTATTCCTCCACCTGTCCTTGCTCGCTTGAGCTTAGCGAACATGCGCGGCAGATGCGCGGGCAATTGGCCACGCCGCATTCGCAGCGCTCCGTGGCGCGGATCTCGGTGGTGCTGGATGAAACTTGCCCGGATTGCCTGTGGTTTGAGGATCTGATCGAGCTCTGCCGCGAGGCCGTGCCGACCGAGACCCAAGTCATGGTCAAACGCGAGGATGAGCAGGCTTTTGCCGAGCTCAACGCCGCCAATCCGATCTTTGTCGAAGACGCGGCGCGCAGTTTTGCGGCTCAGCTTCTGAAAGACCCACGCATCGGGGATTTCCGGGTCGTGGCCAGCCATCAGGAAAGTTTGCACAGCCATGATGCAGTCAGCGTGCTAACCGAGGGCGCGACTTTCGACGCCGCGAGCCTAGACCCGCGACTATTCCAAAGCCTCTATCACATGGGCTAGCCCTGTTAGGCTGGGGTCGCGCCGCCTGCTTCTGTGGCCACAAAAGCATCCGCGCACATCTTTGCCAAAGCCCGCACCCGGCCAATATAAGCCTGACGCTCGGTCACGGAAATCACCCCGCGCGCATCGAGCAAATTGAACAAATGGCTGGCCTTGATGCATTGGTCATAGGCCGGCTGCGCCATGACAATATGCTTGCCGGTTTTCGGATCTTGCGCCTCGCGGCTCAGGATCGCGGCGCATTCCGCTTCCGCATCTTCGAAATGCTGCAGCAGCTTAGCCGTATCCGCCACATCAAAATTGAAGCGCGAATATTCTTCCTCAGCTTGGCGGAAAACATCCCCATAGCTCAGCGCATGCGGGCTTTGGGGGTTGTTGAAGGGCATCTCCATCACGTGATCAATGCCCAGCACATACATGGCCAAACGCTCTAACCCATAAGTCAGCTCGCCCGAAACCGGTTTGCAGTCATGGCCGCCCACTTGCTGGAAATAGGTGAATTGGCTGACTTCCATCCCGTCGCACCAAACTTCCCAACCCAGGCCCCAGGCCCCCAAAGTCGGGCTTTCCCAGTCATCTTCGACAAAACGGATATCATGCAGCTCCATATCAATCCCGATAGCCGCAAGGGAGCCAAGATAGAGCTCTTGCAAATTTGCCGGGCTGGGTTTGATCAGAACTTGATACTGGTAGTAATGCTGCAACCGGTTCGGGTTTTCGCCATAGCGCCCATCAGTGGGACGTCGCGAGGGCTGCACATAGGCCGCAGCCCAAGCCTTAGAGCCCAAAGCCCGCAGGGTCGTGGCCGGGTGGAAGGTGCCGGCACCGACTTCCATATCATAAGGCTGAAGAACAGCGCAGCCTTGCGCCGCCCAATAGGCCTGCAAACGCATTAGGATATCTTGGAAACAGCTGGGACGGTCGGTCATGTTTTGGCTCCGGCAAATCTGGCCTGTCGATAGGCAAGCGCGCCAGTCTCGTCAACCGCCGCCCTGCCTCAAAGGAGAACCTCTCTTCGGAGATGCGGTCATTGGGTGATTTGCGCCCTGATCGCAGGTTAGCGCAGGCTGACCTGGTTTTGTTGAACCAGGGGGAATGACCGGTGAAGTTCTATGCAGGGTTGGATGTTTCGATGGCGACGACGGCTGTGTGCGTCGTTGATCTTGGTGGTGAGGTAGTATTCGAGCGTTCAGTTGAGAGCGTGCCCGGCGTGATCACCGATGCGCTCACCCCCTATCACGATGCGCTTGAGGTTGTGGTTCTTGAAGCTGGGCCGATGTCGGAATGGCTTGCGCGAGGCCTGCAAGAGGCCGGTCTGCCGGTAACGCAGATGGAAACTCGCCAGGTGGCCGCCGCGCTGTCGGCCCAGATGGAAAAGACGGACCGCAACGATGCGCGAGGCATTGCCAAGCTTCTACGCCTAGGCTGGTTCCGGCCTGTTCACCTGAAGAGCTGTGAAGCCCGTGAGCGCAGACTTTTGCTGTCAGCCCGTAAGACCGTCCAAGGCCGTCTTATCGAGGTTGAGAACAGCGTCCGTGGCCTGTTGCGTGGGTTTGGGCTTCGTCCTGGCCGATATCTTCGCAAACGATGGGCGGGAGAGATTAGAACCCTGATTGCCGGGCATCCCGCCCTTGAGATTGCGTTGGGTCCCCTGATTGAGGCCCGAGAGAGCCTGCGCCTGGCTCTGGAAGAGCTGACAGCACGCGTTCACGAAGAGGTTCTGAATGATCCTGTGTGTCAGCGTCTTATGACGGTTCCAGGCGTAGGGCCGCTTGTGGCGTTGACCTATGTGGCGACAATTGACGATCCAACACGGTTCCGGTCCTCCAAGCAGGTGGGATCAAGCGTCGGTTTAACCCCCCGCCGATATCAGTCTGGCGAACAGGACCGGGCGGGCACGATCACCAAATGCGGCGATCCTGCGTTGCGTGTTGCGCTGTATGAGGCGGCGAATGTGATGATGGTCAATGTGAAGCGGTGGTTTCCTCTGCGCTCTTGGGCCATGCGTGTGGCAGCCCGGCGGGGTGCGAAACGGGCCAAGGTTGCTTTGGCGCGGAAACTGGCGGTGATTTTGCACCGGATGTGGGTAGATGAGACGGAATTTCAGATGGGCTGATTTGCCGATCTGATCCCTAGCTCCCTTTTGGGAGGCGTTTCCTAAGACCGGAACGCGAGCGTGGGTGTAGACCGCATATTGCGGCTTGGTGCTGCTGAGAGATCAGCAAGCCCGCTTCGGAGACAGGTCACATCCTCCTCGACTACAACGCAATGCATCCTGGGAAGATCGCGCGCTCAAGTAGTGAAACGGTAGCGCAAAAAGTCGATCTATCCCGAACAGAAGCGTGTTTTCGGTCTCTGGATTTGAGCGCCTGGGGGGATGGGCTTGTAAGCCATCTCTGCGGAGCCACCGTCGCGATACCGTCTCGGAGGTATCCGGGGTTCTGCGTCAAGGATTTACCGCCATAGGCGGCGCGTGCCACGCGTCCTTGATGCAGGTTCCTGGATGTCTCAGGTATCAAAAGCGACGGGGGACCGAGATTGGCGTGCTCATCTCTGTGGTGAACAAGAGCAATCAAATCTAGAAGTATTGTAAACTACTGAAAAAACATATCTCTTCTTCATTGCAAATAATCACCCAATGACAGAAGCCGCCGTCGCTTGCGCGCAGGAAGGCTCCGATCCAGCGGCTTTGCAAGGGGGCGCAGCCCCGCGGCAGGCGGCTTGCCCTTTACCCTGAGGCGCGCCATGGGCAGGGTCTCAGCTGCGATGGGGGCTTGGAAGAGAGGCTCTCTTTGGTGGGTCCAGAGCGCTCTTTTATTGGGGGTCCGGGGGCGAAGCCCCCGGTTCGGCGTCCCGCGAAGGCGGGGCGCAATCCCTCAAAGCGCTCAGGCCCGCCAAAATTGCAAAGTCAAGATCGCATAGACCACCAGCAATTCTAGCCGCCCGATCAGCATCGCAGCCGATAGCAACCATTTGGCCACATCATTCAGCCCAGCAAAATTACCCGCTGGTCCAATCTCTGGCCCCAAACCCGGGCCAATATTGGCGATAGCCGTGGCCGCGCCCGAAAGCGAAGTGATAAAATCCAACCCGGTCAAGGTCAGGGCCACGGAAAATACTCCAATGGACAAGATAAACAGGACGAAAAACACCATGACCGAGCTCATCACATCATCATCCACTGCGCGCCCTGCATAGCGCGGGGTAAAGACCCCCGAGGGCGCGTGAATCCGCCGGATTTGCGAAATGATCGAAGTGATCAGCAGCTGATAGCGAAAGATCTTAATCGAACAGGCGGTGGATCCCGCGCAGCCGCCAATCAGCCCCAGGAAAAAGAAAAAGGTCACCGCAAATGTGCCCCATTGCATATAATCGGCGCTGGCATAGCCGGTGCCGGTCAGCACGGAGACGGTGTTAAACAGCGCCAGGCGCAAGGCTTCTTCATTGCTGCCATATTGGCCCCATTGCCAAAGCACCATGATTGATGCTGTGGCAAAAGCCACGCCGAAAAAGGCACGCACTTGGGTATCGCCGAAAAGAGGCCCGGGGCCTTGGGCGATCAGTTGCACATAGCGCACAAAGGGCAGGGCGGCGAGCAACATAAAGACCACCGCCGCATAAGCTATCGGCGCATCAAAATTGCCGAAAGAACTGTCAGAATTCGCAAATCCACCGGTGGCGATGGTGGTCATCGCGTGAACCACCGCATCAAAACCCGACATACCCAAAGCGAAATAGGTCACACCGCAGGCGAGGGTCAAAAACAGATATATGACCGAGATACGGTTCGAAATCTCCGTGGCGCGGGGCAGGATTTTGCCAAAAGTGTCAAAGCCTTCGGATCGGAAAATCTGCATCCCGCCGATCCGCAGCGTGGGCAAAAACACCATCGCTACAACAATGATCCCGATCCCACCGAACCATTGCAGCATACCGCGCCACAAAAGCACCCCTTCGGGCATGAAATCCAGGCCCGATAAAACCGTAGCACCGGTGGTGGTCAGGCCGGACATGGCCTCAAAAAACGCATCCACATAGCGGGCTTGCGGTGCGCCAAAGACAAAGGGCAAAGCACCAAAAATCGGCAGCGCCAGCCAGACGCCGGTGGTCAGCAAAAATGTTTGCTGCAAGGTCAGCCCGTCCCGCGACGCGTTTTGGCAAGAAATCGCCGTCAAAAGCCCAGCAAAAATCGTCACCAGCGCGCTTTTGAAAAAGGCCATCCAATGGCCATTGGCAAAAGCCAGATCCGCGGCCATGGGCACCAGCATGGTTGCGCCAAGGGCTGCGAGAAGCCAGCCGATTACATAAGCTACAGGACGCAGATCAATCATGCTTCAGCGATGGCTATCGGCTTGGGATCTGTCAAGATGCAGCAGCTTTGGCTGGCCAAATCTCCGCAGCTTAGGGCTTTTGCGGCTCAGCTTTGCCGGTCTCTTTGACAAATAGCCGATATAAATGCCTGATGCTCAGCTCAGGGGTTTTTGCGCCACCAAAAACACCGCCTCTTTGGGGCCGGGATGGTACTCTTCGCGGATCTCAAAACCGGGCGCGGTGACCAAATCGCTTAGCTGCGCCTTAGACATACGGCGAATATAGGGGAAAAAGCCGAAAAACGTCGCCACCGGAATAATCGGCGCCATGAAACGATAGCAGTCTTTCAGGCAAATCGTAGAGCTGGCAAAAATTCCCCCGGGTTTTAACAGCCGCCAGGCCTCTGCCACGGCTTTTTCCGGCTGAGGCAAAAGATGCAGGATGCTCATAGCAAAAACTTTGTCTTGCGAATTGGGGGCTAAATCCAATTCTGTCCAATCGGTGCAGTGAAAATTTAGATTTTCAAGCCCAGCATCTGCTTTCTTCTGATTTGCGATATCGATCATGCCTTGGGCGTAATCAGCCGCAATATAATGCCCGGCCAAAGGGGCGAGGGTAATTGCCGTGCTCCCCGTGCCGCAACCGATTTCCACAATCTGGTCTTGGTCCGTGATGAGCCCGCGTAAAAGGCTTAGCTTGTGGTCATAGGCTTCGGGATTGCGCACCGCCATTTTCGCGTATTTCGGTGCAAGCTTCGTCCAGAACTTTGACGGATCCGACATAATGAAATTCCCCTAACGGCATGAGGCACAGTTAGGCAGCGGCTTGGGCCGGGAAAAGTGTTGAATTCCATCTTTTTCAAATGTTTTCGCCGAACCAGTTTGTTCCCGCGGAAAATAGCGCTTATGAGGGCGCAGGCCTAAAAATGAGGCGGGGTTATGAACGGTAAAATCGTGGGTGGATCTATTATTGCAGCAGCAGCTTTGGCTGGGGCGGGGCTTTATTATATGCAGGTCTATCACTTCTATGACGAGGTGGAGGCAGATATCGCACTGACCGGTGTGGTGTCCCAACAGCCCGAGCCGATCCCCCATTCCGCGCTAGAGGCGATTGACGGGCGCAGCTCGCCCATTCGGTTCCGCGCCTGTTTTGAAACGCAGCTAAGCCTGCCTATGCTAAGCGAAACTTTTGCTATTTATGATGACGCGGTGCCGTTAAATGCACCAAATTGGTTTTCCTGTTTTAACTCTGCTGAAATTGCCGCAGAGCTGCAAAGCGGCTCTGCAATTGCCTTCTTGGGCGTGAAGGATATTAGCTATGGCGTCGATCGCGTCGTGGCGATTTCAGAAACCGGGCAAGGCTTTGCTTGGCATCAACTCAATCCATGCGGCGAGGCGTATTTCGACGGCGATAGGGTGCCGGCGGATTGTCCGACGCCTCCGAAAATTGATTGAGTAAAGGACAAATCCCATGACGCCCGAAACAGATGCTGTGACGGCCCTCAGCCCGATTTTAATTCCGGGCTTCATTTCCTTCACCCTGGCGATTGTCGTCTATTTCGCGGGGGTTTGGCTGACCGGTAAGATCAAGTTTTTGCGCGCCTATTCGATCCCGGAGCCGGTCTCTGGCGGGATCTTAGCGGCGTTGATCGCTTGGGCCGTGGTGACTTTGGTGGGGCGTGAGATCAGCTTTGACCTTAGCGCGCGTGATTTCCTATTGATCTATTTCTTCACCACGGTGGGGCTATCGGCCAAGATCAGCGATCTAATCAAAGGCGGGCCAATCTTGGCGCTGATGCTGGCGCTGACTGTCGGCTATATGGTGGTGCAGGCGACGATCGGCATCCTTGGCGCGCTGATTTTTGGCATGCCAAGCCAGGCTGGGGTGATGCTGGGCACGGCCGCGCTGATCGGGGGGCATGGCACGGCGATTGCCTGGGGCCCGGTGGTAGAGGAAACTTACGGGGTTGTGGGCGCCGCAGAGCTGGGCATCGCCACGGCAACTCTGGGTCTGATCTCGGCCAGTCTTTTGGGTGGCCCGATTGCAAGCTATCTGATTGGTCGCAACAAACTGGCGACACCTGAGGCGCAGGGCGATTCTTTCGTGGGCGAGGCGCTGCATGAAGAAGCCCAGGATGTGGGCCAGGTCACGAATGGCGATTTTCTGCGCTCAATTCTTTGGATCAATATTTCTGTCGCGATTGGCTATTCGATTTATGAGGGGCTGGAAGAGGCGGGGATTATGCTGCCGCCTTTCGTACCTTGCCTGATCACCGGCATTGTCATTTCCAACACTGTGCCGATGATTTTCAAGGTGTCTGATTGGCCCGCTGGCACCCCGGCCATGGCGCTGATCCAGGAATTTAGCCTGTCGGTGTTTCTGTCTATGTCTCTGATGTCTATGCAGTTTTGGACTTTGGCCGCGAATGCGCCGCTGCTGGGTGTGACGATTATTTTGCAATCTGTGACCGCCACGGCATTCATCATCTTTATCGTCTTCCGCGCTATGGGGCGGGACTATTTCGCCGCTGTGATTTCGTCGGGCTTTACCGGGGTCACGCTGGGCGCCACCCCAACCGCGATTGCGAATATGACCGCAGTCACCCAGAGATATGGCGCTGCCCCTCTGGCCTTTATCGTGCTGCCTCTGGTATCGGCCTTCTTCGTTGATATCGCCAATGCGATCATCATCAAATTTGCACTGAGCTTCTAGGACCCGTCCCCCATGCCTGACCTCTTAATCGAGCTGTTTTCCGAAGAAATTCCGGCGCGTATGCAGCCGAAAGCGGCGGAGGATCTGCGTAAGCGGATCACTGATGGTGTGGTCGAGGCCGGTTTGACCTATGCAGGCGCCCAAGCATTCGCCACGCCGCGGCGCTTGGCTTTGACGGTTCAGGGGCTCACAGCGGAAAGCCCAGAGATCCGCGAAGAGCGCAAAGGCCCGCGGGTGGATGCGCCGGAAAAGGCTTTGGCTGGGTTTTTGCGCTCGACCGGGCTGTCGAAAGATCAGCTGGAAATCCGCGATGATAAAAAGGGCCAGGTCTATTTCGCTCAGATCGTGAAGCCGGGACGCAGTGCGAGTGACATTGTGGCCGAAGTGCTGAGCGATGTGATCACAAATTTCCCTTGGCCAAAATCCATGCGTTGGGGGTCTGGCGAGCTTCGCTGGGTGCGGCCACTGCATTCGATCTTGTGCATTCTCACCGATGAGGCGGGCGCGCAAATTGTGCCGCTGGAAGTCGGTGGGATCAGCGCGGGGGATACCACCCAAGGCCATCGCTTTATGGCGCCAGCGCAAATCAAGATTGGCTCTTTCGACGAATATTCCGCAGCGCTCAGCCGGGCGCATGTGGTGCTGGATGCCGATGATCGCGCCAATCATATCTGGGCCGATGCCACTAATCAGGCTTTTGCGCTTGGGCTTGAGCTGGTCGAAGATCCTGGGCTGCTGATCGAAGTGTCGGGCCTGGTGGAATGGCCGGTGGTCTTGATGGGCGAGATTGGGGCGGATTTCTTGGAATTGCCGCCGGAAGTGCTGCAAACCTCCATGCGGGAGCATCAGAAGTTTTTCTCGGTGCGCGACCCGAAGACGGGCAAGATCATGCGCTTTGTCACTGTGGCCAATCGTGAGACCAAAGATGACGGCGCTACGATCCTGGCGGGGAACCAAAAAGTTCTTTCGGCGCGGCTATCGGATGCGAAATTCTTTTGGGAAAATGATTTGCGCGTGGCCAAAGAGGGCATGGGGGCCTGGATTGACAGCCTCAGCAATGTAACTTTCCACAATAAGATGGGCTCTCAGGCAGAGCGGATCGCCCGGATCGAGGCTTTGGCGGCGGAAATCGCCCCGCTTTGTGGCGCTGAGCCGGAGATTGCAGCCCGAGCAGCCAAGCTGGCCAAGGCGGATCTGAGCTCTGAAATGGTCTATGAATTCCCGGAACTTCAGGGGACCATGGGTAAATATTACGCGCTGGAAGCGGGCGAGGCGGCAGAGGTCGCGGCCTGCGCCGAAGAGCATTACCAGCCGCTGGGCCCATCGGATGCGGTGCCCTCTGCGCCAGTCTCCATTGCAGTGGCTTTAGCCGATAAGATCGACACGCTTACCGGCTTCTGGGCGATTGATGAAAAACCCACGGGCTCGAAAGACCCATTTGCTTTGCGCCGCGCGGCTTTGGGTGTGATCCGGCTTGTGCTGGATAATGGCTTGCGGGTGAAGCTGTTGGATGTGTTTGCAAAGGGCTATCCGGGGGCAGAAGCTGGCGATTTGCTGGGCTTTTTCCATGACCGTTTGAAAGTCTATCTGCGCGACAAAGGCATTCGCCATGATGTGATTGATGCGTGTTTGGCGATGCCGGGCAATGATGATCTTACTCTGCTGGTCAAACGGGCCGAGGCTTTGGCGAAATTCTTGGCGTCGATGGATGGGGAAAATCTGGTCCAGGGCTTTAAGCGCGCCAATAATATCCTGACCCAAGCGGAAGAGGCGGATGGGGTGGAATATTCCTTTGGCCCGGATGCAAAGCTTGCGGATGCAGAGGCGGAGAAAGCGCTTTTCGCGGCGCTGGATCAAAACGGGGATGCGATCTCTTCGGCCATCGAGGCCGAAGATTTCGCCGCCGCCATGGGCGGCATGGCAGCGCTTCGCCCAGCCGTTGATGCCTTTTTCGAAGAGGTGCAGGTCAATTCCGATAACCAGATCATCCGCCGCAACCGGCTAAATCTGCTTCATCTGATCCGCGCCACCTGTCTGAAAGTCGCGGATCTGACAAAGCTAGAGGCTTGACGCTTGGACTTCACCGATTGCCAGTGTAGCACTAGGGGATAACTGGGCTAAATCTGGCAATCGGGGGATGTCATGCTGAAGCGCTTCACCTTCAAAGCTTTCACTGAAATCACGCAAACCGCGACGATTTCAGCTGAGCAACATGGTGGCCGCGCCAAATGTCTGCAGCGATTGATCCGCCTGGGTCTGCCCGTGCCGCGCACTGTGGCCCTTTCCTTTGAGACGGTGCATAAGATCGCCCAGGGCAAATTGCCGGATGTGGAACATATCCTCGACCATTTTGGCGAAGCGCCGCTGATCTCGGTGCGCCCCTCTAGTCAAGACCCCGATTGGGGCGGGCCGGGCGCGATCCTAAATATCGGCATGAATGACCAGCGCCATGCGGTGATGGTCAATCTCCATGGTGAAGCGGCGGCGAATGCGCTTTATCTGCGCTTTATCCATACTTATGCGTTGCAAGTCGCCCATCTGGATGCAGAGCTATTCGATCTGCCACGCCACCCGGATCAGTCGGATGTGATGGCGGCTTTGCGCGCTTATGAGGCGGAAACCGATGAACCATTCCCGCAAAATCCGGCTGAGCAA
The DNA here is from genome assembly GCA_049603835.1 of Mangrovicoccus sp. Taxonomy (GTDB): domain Bacteria; phylum Pseudomonadota; class Alphaproteobacteria; order Rhodobacterales; family Rhodobacteraceae; genus Mangrovicoccus. The sequence continues at coordinate 48,991 of JBMYSZ010000009.1, read as the reverse complement.
TTGGCGGCGGTTTTGCGCTCCATGGCGCGGGCTTGGGAAGGCACATCGGCCCGGCTTTTGCGGCAAGCCAAAGGGGCGCCAGCGGATGCGGGGCTTGGGCTGATTGTGCAAGAAATGGCTCTGGGGGTCGGCGCGGATGAAAGCGGTGCGGGGGTGGTGCAATTCATCGACTCCATCACCGGTAAGGCGCAGATCACGGGCCGCTATCTAAGCCAAAGCCAAGGCCGGGACGCCATGACCCGCAAGAAACTGGCGCTGTTTTTAACGCGTGACCCGCGTGGCAAGTCGCTCGAAGAGCTATGCCCGGATATTTTCGACACTCTGGTGCAATATGGCGAAACCTGCCGGGTCAATCTGAAAGAAGAGCTGCAAATCGAATTTGTCATCCAGGCGGGCAAGTTGCAGATCCTGGACGGGGTGCGGGTGCAGCGTTCGGCGCGGGCTTCGGTGCAGGTGGTGGTGCAATTGGTGCGCGACAAGGTCATTAGCCGAGATGTCGCGCTGCTGCGGATCCCGCCGCGGTCGCTGAATGAATTGCTGCACTGCCAGGTTGATCCGCGCGGGCCGCGCCGTCCAGTCCTGGCGCGCGGTATGGCAGCGAGTCCGGGGGCTGCGACGGGCAAGCTAGTCTTTAGCTCGACCACGGCCCAAGCCATGGCGGCCCAAGGCGAGCCCTGCATTCTGGCCAAACGCGAAACCACCCCCGAAGATGTGCGGGGTATGCATGCGGCCAAGGGTATCCTGACGGAAAAGGGCGGTATGTCGAGCCATGCGGCGGTGATCGCGCGCGGGCTTGGGGTGCCTTGTGTGGCGGGGGCGTCTAGCACCACCATTGACCGCAAAACCCGATCCATGCGCCTGGCCGATGGGCGGCTGATCAAAGAGGGCGAAATCGTCACTCTGGATGGCAGTTCCGGTCAAGTTCTAAAGGGCGCGGCAGATCTGTTAGAGCCAGCCTTGGACGATGCTTTCCAAACTTTGCTGGCCTGGGCGGATGAAGTCCGTGATTTGGGGGTCCGGGTGAATGCGGACACGCCCGAAGACGCGCAGATCGCACGTAGCTTTGAGGCGGATGGCATCGGTCTTTGCCGGACCGAGCATATGTTCTTTGCCGAAGACCGTCTTCCGGTGATGCGGGAAATGATCTTTACCGATGCAGCCGAAGACCGGGCCGAAGCTCTGTCGCAGCTTTTGCCCATGCAGCGCGATGATTTTACTGAGATCTTTCGAATTATGTCCGGGCTGCCCGTCTGCATTCGTTTGCTTGACCCGCCTTTGCATGAATTCCTACCCCATGATCGGGCTGGCGCCGTAGAGCTTGCCGAAACCCTTGGCCGCCCGGTCTCCGAAGTGCAGCGGCGCATCGATTCCATGGCCGAATTCAACCCAATGCTGGGTCTGCGTGGGGTTCGGCTGGGTATTACCGTGCCGGAAATCTATGAAATGCAGGTTCGCGCCGTCCTAGAAGCCGCGCAAGCTGTGTTCGAAGAAGGCATCGAAGTTGTACCTGAAATCATGCTGCCATTGGTTTCCGCACAGCGCGAGGTGGAGCTTTTGCAAAGCCGGATCGAAGCCGTGGCAACCCAGATGCGCGCCGAAACTGGCCGCGTGATCCCTTATAAACTGGGCGTGATGGTGGAAACGCCGCGCGCCGCGCTGAAGGCCCATAAGATTTCCCCAAGCTGCAGCTTTATGAGCTTCGGCACCAATGACCTGACCCAAATGACCTATGGTCTATCGCGCGATGATGCGGGCCGTTTCATGAGCACCTATGTGCAGCAGGGCGTTTTCAAAGAAGACCCCTTTCACCATCTCGACCAAGAAGGGGTGGGCGAATTGCTGCAACTCGGGGCCGAGCGCGGGCGCCAAGGCAACCCAAATCTGACTTTATCCATTTGTGGTGAACATGGTGGTAACTCCGAATCGATAGCCTTCTGTCGAGCGGCGGGCTTTGATTATGTTTCATGTTCACCATATCGCGTACCAATTGCGCGCCTGGCCGCTGCACATGTAACCCTCAGACAGGGATAGCTATTTTTTTATTTCATTGGGGCAGACAGGACTTGACCAATCGGCAAAAATCCGCCGTTGCAGCGGGGACACGTTCATTCGGGGTTTCGAATGGTCGCGTATAGAAACATAACATCGCGCCGTATAACGAGACTGCTCACAATAAGAGCAAAAAGCGGTGAAAGTTGACGATGTTCAAGAATACAATCCTGACACTGACTCTGACGCTGATGGGCGGAGCTGCGCTGGCCAATGCAACGGTCAGCACTTCCAATGACCCGACGCTCGAATTTGATCGCCGGTTTACGGCGCTATTTGAAACAGAACGCCAGAGCCTGGCCCATGTGGGTGCGGCTCGCTTGCGTAATTTGGTGGTGCGCCCGGTTCCGCGTGGGGATCGCGAGGCGCCGAAGTCTTCGGTTGAATATACCCGTGATTGGGTGAACAGCCAGCCCAAGCCCGAGGAAACCGCTCAGTGGCGCTGCTTGTCTGAGGCGCTTTATTTCGAGGCGCGTGGCGAAAGCATCAAAGGTCAATTCGCCGTTGCCGAGGTGATCATGAACCGCGTGGCCTCGCCGCGTTATCCGAATTCGGTTTGCGGCGTGATCAATCAAGGCACCGGGCGTAAATTCGCCTGCCAGTTCACCTATACCTGCGATGGTCGGGCCGAGGTCATCCATGAGCCGCGCGCTTGGGGTCGGGTCGGACGGATTGCTGATGCGGTGCTGAGTGGGGCGGATACCAATCTGACAAGCGGCGCCACCCATTACCATACTACGGCGGTGCGCCCCTCTTGGGCTCGGAAATTCCCACGGACCGCCTCGATCGGCGTGCATCATTTCTATCGCCAGTAAAACTGCGCGCCGAGCCGCCCAGGTCTTTCCCTTGTGTTAGGCGGCTTGGACTAAAAGACAGCTTAGGCTTAGTTTAGCGGAGTTTTCAGGGCATGGCTCGAAAATTATTTGGCACGGATGGTGTTCGGGGGCAGGCCAACCGCTTTCCCATGACCGCTGAGATGGCTTTGCGTTTGGGCGCGGCGGCGGGGCGCTATTTCCGCAAGGATGGGCAAAATAGCCACCGTGTGGTCATTGGTAAGGATACGCGCCTGTCGGGCTATATGCTAGAAACGGCTTTGACCGCGGGTCTGACATCGACCGGCATGAATGTGCTGCTGCTTGGTCCTGTGCCGACCCCTGCTGTGGGCCTGCTCACCCCAGCCATGCGGGCGGATCTGGGAATCATGATTTCCGCAAGCCACAATCATGCGCATGATAATGGGATCAAATTCTTTGGCCCCGATGGGTTTAAGCTCTCTGATAGCGCCGAAGAAGAAATCGAAGCCCTGTTAGAGGCAGGGGTCGATCCGGTGCAGCCGCAAAATATCGGCCGGGCCAAACGGATCGATGATGGTCGCTTTCGCTATATGGAGCGGGTCAAATCGACTTTTCCGTCAGGCATGCGCTTAGATGGGCTGAAAGTGGTGATTGATTGCGCCAATGGTGCGGCCTATCGCGCGGCGCCCGAGGTCCTGTGGGAATTAGGGGCCGAGGTGATTTCCGTTGGCGTTTCGCCGAATGGCTATAATATCAACGACAAAGTAGGCTCGACCGCGCCGGAAACTGCCGCTGAAGCGGTGCGCAGCCATGGGGCAGATGTGGGAATTTGCCTGGATGGTGATGCGGATCGGGTAATGATCCTGGATGAAACCGGGCGGGTCGCGGATGGTGACCAGCTGATGGCCTTGATGGCCGCGCGGTTTGGCGCTGAGGGTCGGCTAAAAGGCGACACTTTGGTGGCGACTGTTATGTCCAATCTGGGGCTAGAACAGTTTTTGACCAAGCGCGGCCTTCGGCTAGAACGTACCCCCGTGGGCGACCGCTATGTGGTAGAGGCGATGCGGCGCGGCGGATGGACCCTTGGGGGCGAGCAATCGGGCCATATTATCATGACCGACCATTCCACCACTGGCGATGGGCTGATTGCTGGGCTGCAATTTCTGGCGGAAATGGTTCTGACCGGGCGCCCGGCGTCTGAGCTGACCCGGCAATTCGAACGGGTGCCCCAGCTTTTGAAAAATGTTCGCTATGAGGATGGGAAAGCGCCGCTAGAATCAGAGGCCGTGAAAACCGCTATTTACGCGGCAGAGGCCAAATTGGCTGGGGAAGGGCGCTTATTGATCCGCAAATCCGGCACAGAGCCTTTGATCCGGGTCATGGCTGAATGCACGGATGAGGCGCTATTGTCTACGATTGTAGATGATGTGGTAGCTGCGGTGGCCGAAGAGGCGTAAGTCTCTGCTCAGAAGACGATTTGGACGCTATATAACGCGCCCAAATCTCAGTCGGGATTATTTGCGACGCCGCGCAGTCAGGCCGATCAGCCCCAAGCCGGCCCCCAAGAGCGGCAAAGCTGCAGGCAGCGGAACAGCGGAAAATCCGTTTGCATAGATATCGGCAATCTCAGTGGCGCTAAGGGCTGAGCTAAAGATAAACACATCATCCATGAGCCCCACAAAATCCTGATTAAATCCAGGATTCGTGCCGATATAAAGATTATAGCCCGAGGTGTTGTCAGTGGTGCGGTCGGTGAAAGTTTCGCTGGCCACCCCATTATAATAGATCGTGCCAGTGACCCCGTCATAGGTTACCGCGAGATGCACCCAACTACTGTCAAAGGTATTGTCTACATCCGCCACATATTGGCCTGTGAAGACTGCGTAATCTGCCCCAGCGGAATCGCCACGGTCATCCACGACCAGGCTGCGATCGTAGCCGCCATTATCATGTGACAGGATTGCTTGGCGCTTGCGGGTCAAGTCGGTGGATTTCACCCAAGCGCCCATGGTCAGCTGATTATAGTTGGAATAATTGATATTAATCAGCGTGTTGATACCAGATAAGCCGGTTTGCGCAGAAAACTGAGCCGCAAGACCCATGGAGGCGTCGAAGCTGGCTGTGTAGCTAACGCCACCTTTTTCGATACCGTCATTGCCATTGCCCGAGCTGTCGCTCGCATCAGCTGAATCGAATTGGTAAAGCGCGATAAGATTTGCCGGAACAGCTAAGGCCGGAGCGGCCAATAAAGAAACAGCTGTGGCGAGAGAGGTGATTTTCATGACTAGTCCACAAACTACCGTAGCGTTATATTGTAAATATTGATACCATTGTAAAAAGATAAGTCAATAAATGAAAATGAAGGGTCAGGAATCCCGGAACTAACTGCAGCTTGCCCGAAAATGGGCTTCAACTGCGCTGCCAAAGCCGTTTGAGCGTATTCCATTGGCTTATGGCGACCCCAGAGAGGATCAAGAGCAAAGCCCATAACAGCGCGGGCGGCAATGGCTCTGCCAAAACCAGACTGCCTAAAACCACCGACCAAACTGGCACCTGATAATTTGTCAGGGTCATGAAGCTCGGCCCGGCGCTTCGGATCACCAAAACGCGCAGCAAATTCATCGCAGCGGTCGACACCACGCCTATGGCGATAAAGGCCAGCCAAGCCCGCGAGTTAGGCTGCGGTGGAGCGCCTTCGACCAGAATTGCAACGGGCAGGGTCATCACCGTCGCGGCGGCCATCATCATGAAAGTCAGCCCAATCGGATCAACCGGAGGAAGACGCCGGATCGTCACCGAGTTCAGCGCATAGCAAACCGCGACCGTCAAACAGGCCACGCGCCCCCAGAATTCCAATTCCGATCCGCTGCTTTCCAAAGTATTGCCACCCAAAAGCAGGATAACCCCGATAAACCCCATGCTGACACCTAGCGTTTTGCGCAGAGTAAGGCCTTCGCCGGGCACCAAGAAATGCGCCAGCGGCAATACAACCAAAGGCACCGCAGCCATAGATGTCCCGGCAAAGCCTGAGGTCACATGCAGCTGCCCCCAGCTAAGCAGCAAAAACGGGATCCCAGCCGCCACTGCGCCTGTCCAGAAATATTGCAAAATTGTAGGTTTATTCTGCGGATCCAGCGCAAGCGGACAGCGTAGGCGCAGCCAGTATAAGCCCGTGACCGCTGTGGCCATGATCAACCGACCGGCTGCCAGCCAGAAGGGGGTGAAACCCTCTAGCGCGATCTCGATCAGCATAAAGGTCGAGCCCCAGACAAAGCCCAAAATCCCGACCATGATCCAGCTGGAGGCTGTGATCTGGGGTTCAGGTGGTAAGGGTCTGGTTGTCGTGGACACGGGGATCTTTTCCGGTTGGCCCGAAATGGCCATTGTGATGTGGCGCAAAGATCTTAGGAAAATCAAAAGCCGGGCCGAATTCTGCGGCCCAGCCCATAAGCTACGGGGAAAACTCCCCGCTTAGCTCTTAGTTTTTGGCTTTATCGACCATTTTACCGGCAGAGATCCACGGCATCATGCCGCGCAGTTTTTCGCCAACTTGCTCGATCTGATGCTCGTCATTGGCACGGCGCGACGCTTTGATGGTCGGCTGGCCAACAGCATTTTCCAGCATGAAGTCACGCACGAATTTGCCTTGTTGGATGTCGGTCAAAACGGCCTTCATACGGGCTTTGGTTTCTTCATACTGCAGGATGCGCGGGCCGGTGACATATTGGCCATATTCCGCAGTGTTGGAGATCGAGTAATCCATATTGGCGATGCCGCCCTCATAGATCAGGTCAACGATCAGCTTCACTTCGTGCAAGCATTCGAAATAAGCCATTTCCGGCGCATAGCCTGCTTCGACCAGGGTTTCAAAGCCGCAACGGATCAGCTCGACCAAACCGCCACACAGAACGGCCTGCTCACCGAACAGGTCAGTTTCGCATTCTTCGCGGAAATTGGTTTCGATCACACCAGAGCGACCGCCACCAATAGCCGAGCAATAGGACAGGCCGATTTCCAGCGCTTTGCCGGTTGCGTTCTGGTGAACCGCGACCAAGCAAGGCACACCGCCGCCTTTCACATATTCGCCGCGCACCGTATGGCCCGGACCTTTCGGCGCCATCATGATGACGTCAACACCCGGCTTCGGCTCGATCAGGCCGAAATGCACGTTCAGACCGTGAGCAAAGGCAATCGCTGCGCCTTCTTTCAGATTGTCATGGACGTATTTTTTGTAGGTTTCTGCCTGAAGCTCATCGGGCATGGTGAACATGATCACGTCACACCAAGCGGCTGCTTCGGCGATACCCATGACCTGCAGGCCTTCGCCTTCGGCTTTCGCGCGGCTGGGAGAGCCTTCGCGCAGGGCAACAACAACATTTTTCGCGCCGCTATCGCGCAGGTTCAGCGCATGGGCGTGACCTTGGGAACCATAGCCCAGAATGGCTACATTCAGGTCTTTGATCAGATTAACATCGCAGTCTTGATCGTAATAGACGCGCATCGGGTTTCCTCCGCCAGAGTTATTCTTCGTGTCCGGGGAAAATAGCGATTTCTGGCGTTTGAACTTTGCAAAGTTTTCACTTATAGCGGTTTAGTTGTCATATCTATTCGCCATTGTGGCTATAGGTGAAAATATAATGCGTATCGATGAAACTGACCGGCGCCTGTTGCGGCAAATGCAGGTTGCCCCTGAATTGGGGGTTAATGAGCTTGCCGAACGGGCCAATGTGACCCCTGCCACGGCGCGGCGCCGCTTGGAAAAGCTGCGCGGGGCCGGGGTGCTGCGGGCGGTAAGTATGGCAGTCGATTGGCCCGCCTTGGGCTATTCGGTGCAGGTATCGCTGCGGATCAGCTTGGATAAAAGCGAAAATAACGCTTTTGATGCTTTTCTGGCCGCGGCGCGGGAAGTGCCCGAAGTGCTAGAGATCCAGACATTTCTAGGCCGGGTCGATGTGCGGCTTGCGGTGGTGGCGCGGGACATGACCCATTACCAAGAGCTGTATCGCAGCCGTATTCTGACCTTGCCCCATATCACGGATATTGAGGCGCTGATGGATGTGGCCGAAGTCAAAGACCGCACGGCGCTGCCCCTATGATCGAGCTGGATAATATCGACCGGCGGTTGCTGGCGGGGCTGTGCCGCGATGCAACCCAATCGGCCGGATCGCTTGGCCGCGAAGTGGGACTGTCGCAGCCGGCGGCCTGGCGTCGGATCCAACGTTTGCGCGAAGCGGGGGTGCTGGGACGGCCACGGCTAGAGCTGGATCATGAAGCGCTTGGCTTTAGCGTGACGGTGTTTTTGGGGATTAAACTGGCAACGAAGGGCCGGGTCAGCCTAGAGGATTTCGAACGCGCGGTGACCGCCATCCCTGAGGTGCAAGCCGTGCATCACGTCTTGGGCCGCTATGATTACCGGCTGCGCGTAGTGGCACGGGATCTGCCGGATTTCGAACGGGTGCTACGGCGCCGGGTCATGACCTTGCCAGGTGTGGGCGAGGTGGAGGCCAATGTCATGCTTAGCGAGGAGCGCCGCCCCGGCCCTCTAATACCTGTCCTCTAATTCCGGTTCTCTAATACCCGTCCTCTAATTCCGCGCCCCTAGACCCAGTCGCATCATGCCCAGCCGCACTGGTTTCGCCCCATGCAAAAGCCGCAGCCCCATATGGCGCAGATCGCGCAGCGGCTGAAGCTCGGTCATCGATGCGCGGTTGAGCAGGTCAATCCCGGTCAGCCGCGCTTGCACTTCGGGGCGTCGGGCGCGGTCATAGGCTTGCAACATCCCGGGCGCGCCCAGCGTGTCGCGGTTTTTCACCGCCAAATCTCGCAGACAGATCAAATCGCCCAGGCTCATATTCAAACCTTGCGCGCCAATGGGAGGCACCACATGCGCCGCTTCGGCCATCAGTGCCATGCGCGGCCCCACAAATCGCTGCGCCGATTGAGCGATGATCGGCCAAACCGTGCGGGCGCTGGCCAGTTCAAGCGGGCCAAGCAAATTGCAAGACCGCTCCGTCGCGGCTTGGCTGAATTCTGCGTCAGACAATGCAGCAAGCTCGGCGATTTGCCGACCCGGCGCCATCCAGACCACAGCGGAACAAGGCTGACCCTGGTAATCGCTGAGCGGCACCAAGGTAAATGGCCCGCCAGTGCGATGAATTTCGGTTGATATATTATCATGCGGGGTCGGGTGATTAACCGCAAAAGCCAGGGCTTTTTGCCCATAGCGCCGGGTTTTTACCGTAATGCCCAGGATATCGCGCACCCGCGAATTTCGACCATCGGCACCGATCACCAGCTTTGCCGTGACCCGCCGCCCATCGCTAAGCTGCGCCTCTATAGTCGAGCTGCGGGGCAGAGCGTCTTGCAGCGACAGGCCGGTTTCATAGATCAGTCCGGGGCAGTCCCGCGCTGCCGCCGCCAGTTCACGGCGCAAAAACCAATTGGCCAGGTTCCAGCCAAAAGGCTGCTCGCCCAATTCTGTACTATCGAAATCGCGGATTTCTCGGGGGGTGTTTTCCGCGCCGCCCGCATCGACGATCCGCATTATGCGCAGCCCGCGAGCCTCCTCGGCCAAGCGATCCCAAACACCGATTTCCTGCAAAAGCGCCTGGCCCGGTTGCAAAATCGCGGTGGAGCGATGATCCGCCCCTTCGGCGTTGCGTTCTGTCACCGGCGGGGCAGGGTCCAGGCATAGAACAGAGAAGTCAGACCGGGCAAAGGTAAGTGCCGCCGTCAGACCCGCAAGCCCGCCGCCGGCAATGATAATGTCATACTCGGTCGAAAATGCCATTTTGCCCTCCTGCTTGCTCTGGTGCTTTGGACATAGGCAGTCCCGCCAGATCGTCCAGAGGGCAAAGGGTCACCCGCGTGTGATGAGGATCAAAACCAAAAACATGGTCGGCACCAAAGCAAGCGCCGGGATGATCAGACCGGGATAGCCGAAAAGCAGGATCGCCACGGCCCAAGCCGAGACCAGCAGGCCAAGCGCCCAGTAAACATTGCTTTCATCTTTGGTCAGCACATCGCGCATAACCCAACCGATGACCGGCACCATGAACAAAATCCGTTGCCAAAGCGGGGTGGCGGGCAGGGTGGACTCGACAGTCGTCATTTCAGCACTCCAAACTCATATTTCCTGTTTCGCCCGCGCATCTATGTTGATTGTTAAGGGTTTCAACAGCGCGCGTCTTGCCGCAGCGCCGCATAATTCATTAACATATACTATTTTGGTCTTACAATATCTGGGGGCTATCTTTAGAACCAACACTTTAGTTCGGTATAGCAGGACTTGCATCGCGCGGCGTGGCGGGGCAGGTTAGGCTTCAGGACGAAAGGTTTTCCCATGCCACCAAGCCAAAAAGACGCCTATAGCCTGATCCTCGACGCGATTGATGTCGGGATCTATAAGCCTGGTGATCGCTTGGTGGAAAGTGAGTTGGCAGAGCGGTTCGGCGTGTCCCGTACTCCGATCCGTGAAGCGCTTCAGCGGCTTGAAACCCAATCCTTGCTGACCCGCGATGGGCGCAGCTTGATCGTGGCCTCGCTGGACCATAACCAATTGGCCGAGCTGTATATGGTGCGGATCGAATTGGAAGGCCTGGCCGCCCGCTTGGCCGCCACCCATGCCACTGACGAAGAAATCCGAGTTTTGCGCGAAATGGTGCAAGAGGATCGCGCGTTTAAGGACGATCCGTCTGCCCTAAGCCGCGCCAATCGGCGCTTTCATAAGCAGATCCATTTGGCCTCCCATAACCGCTATTTGGTGCAGCAATTGGATTTGGTGCATCGCTCCATGGCGCTATTGGCCGTGACCTCTCTAGCCGCGACGGGGCGTGGCGCGGATGCTTTATGCGAACATGACGCGATTGTCGCCGCGCTCGAAAGCCGGGATGGAGATGCCGCACGCGAGGCGTTGAAACAGCATATCTCGCGCGCCTATGAAACTCGGCTGCGGCTGGATGCGGAACGTTTTGATAAGCTGGACGCTGCGGAATAAAAGGCTTGTGCTCAAGCCACCTTTTCCACGGCTTCTGGCGCGGCCTGTGCTTCTTCGGTGCCGCCAAAGGCGCCATGGGTGGTCTTATCCCAGTAAAATGGCTGATGTAGCATTTCCCAAAGGGCCTTGTAGCAGGCGGCTGTGGCAAAAACGAAGTATATCGGCAGGGTCAAAATCCAACCCCAAAGGTTAACGCGATTTGAGCGATAAAGCGCGGTCAGGATCAGTCCCGCCCCCACCAATTCGGAGCTGATAAATAAAAGGCTCAACAACCAGACCGGCCAGCCGCTGATCACAGGGGCCATGGGGTGGAATGGCCCGAAATTCAGGATCCAAAGCGACCATAGAATAGGCGCTAGGGTGAATTGGGTGAGTGTGCCCAAAAACATCACCTGAATACCAAAAAAGCGCCAAGCGCCCAGATCCTGCCAAAGCTGTCTGGGGTGGCGCATATGCACTGCATAGGTCATGGCATAGCCTTTGAGCCATCTCGACCGCTGCTTTACCCAAACCCAGGGCCTACAATTGGCCTCCTCATGGGTCGTGGTGTGGATGACCTCGGTAATATAGCCGTGCCGGGCAAGACGAATTCCCAGATCCGCATCCTCTGTCACATTCCAAGCATCCCAAGCACCGACCTCTTCCAGCACATGGCGGCGGAAGAAAACCGTTGTGCCGCCCAAAGGCAGAGCGAGGCCCAAACGTTCATATCCCGGCAGCAAAACCCGGAACCAGGCCGCATATTCCAGAGTGAAACAGCGCGACATCCAATTGCGAGGCGTGTTGTAGAAATCTAAATAGCCCTGCAAACACGCCACTTGCGGACCGGCCGTATTGAAACGATGGGCTATTTTTTTCAGCTGATCGGGCGCGGGGGCGTCTTCGGCATAATAGATCCCAATTATGCTGCCCCGGCAGAAATTTAGCGCGTAATTCATCGCCCTTGGTTTTGTTTTGACCGAACCGGGTGGGACGGCGATGACCCGCATATATTCCGGCAGCTCTGTTCTGCTTAGACAGTTTTGGGTGACTTCGTCATCCGCCTCGATGACCAGACAAATATCCAAAAGCGCCGCCGGATAATCCAAAGCCGAAACCCGTTTTACCAGATGTTCGGCGATATGTTCCTCTTTATAAAGCGGAACCAAGATGGATATCACTGGCAGCCGGGTGCCATGGGTATCGTCTTGGTCATTATGCAGGGCGATCACTTCGGCACCGGCCTGACCGGATCGATGGAAATTCAACAGAGCGGTCAGTTTCAGCCCAGCAACGCATAAAAGGCTGAAACTCACGATTAATGTCAGCAGGGTCAGTGCGATGATCGGCGCGCTCACAGCCAACCCAAAAAGCCCAAGGCAAACGGACCCTGCCACGATCTGAAAAGCGCCACCGCGCCAAAGCCGGCAGCTATATTGCGGCGGCACGCAGGTTTCCGCCTGGGCCTGTAATTCGGGCCGGAAAATGCGGGCGAGACATTTTTCTAGGGCGTCTTGTGTGCAAACTGCGATTTGGATCGGGCCAAAAATCGCCTCATAGGTTTCCCGCTCAGTCCAAAACTGCGCTGGATCAGAGGTGGCGATAACCGTCGCCGCGCCAATGCGGCGCCAGGGGACGCATTTATCAGCTAAGCACGCTTCCAAGCCGATCTTGCGTATCATGGATTGATCTGGGGCTTCTTCCGCCAGGTCGATCTTATGGGAGTCCCATTGTGCGGCCAGGGCATCTGACAAAACTGCATCGGAAAATCCCAGCCGGGCCTGAAGCAAAGCGCCCAGCGGGGCTTGCTGCTCTCGCTGGACGGCCAGCGCCGCTTCGATATCCTCATCTGTGACGACCCCGAGGGATTTTAGCACCTCTCCTAAACGGGGGCGCTCCCAAGTCTTGTCTTCTGGCGCTTTGTGTCGGCCAGGAAATGGGATAATCGATCTGAGGGTTTTGGGGCCCATAGCAACCTTATCGCTGCAGCTTGGACCCCTAAAATCAGATAAGTATGGTTAAGCTGGACTTAACCATGCGGTATTTGCCTAAAGATTTTGGCAGTTTGTCAGGAAATCATGACCCTGACATGGCCGCATGGAAGCGCTCAAACAGATAGAAACTGTCTTGCGGGCCTGGGCTTGCCTCTGGGTGATACTGTACCGAAAACACCGGACGATCCGCGAGACGAATGCCGCAATTGGACCCATCGAACAAAGACCGATGAGTTTCCACAACATTTTCCGGCAGAGATTGGCTATCCACGGTGAAGCCGTGATTCATCGATGTGATCTCAACCTTGCCAGTTTCCAGGTCTTTGACCGGGTGGTTGGCGCCGTGATGGCCGTGATTCATTTTGATGGTTTTTGCGCCCAAAGCCAAAGCCAACATCTGATGGCCCAAGCAAATCCCAAAGACTGGCAGATCGGTTTCGTTAACGATTTTCTTGATCATCGGTACCGCGTAAGCACCGGTCGCTGCCGGGTCGCCGGGGCCATTTGACAGAAAAACACCATCTGGGTTTTGCGCCAGAATATCCTCTGCGGTGGATGTTGCGGGCATCACTGTTACGTCACAGCCCGCCTGGGCCAAGCAGCGCAGGATATTGCGTTTGGCGCCGTAATCCACGGCCACAACTTTGCGATTACGATTTGCTGCCTCTTCAAAGCCGGTACCCCAGCTCCAGCGGCCTTCGCTCCATTGGTAAGACTGGGCGCAAGTGACCTCGGCCGCCAAATCGCGACCCAACAGGCCTTCAAAAGACCGGGCCTTAGCAACCAGGGCCTCAATATCGAAATTGCCTGACGGATCATGGGCCAAAGCCACATGCGGCGATCCCTGGGCCCGGATAGCGCGGGTCAGACGGCGGGTATCGATGCCGCCAATGCCGATCCGATTGCGCGCGGCCAGCCAGTCCGTCAACCGCTCTGTGGCGCGCCAATTCGAGGGCTCGGTCGGATCCCATTTCACTACCATACCGGCTGCGACCGGGTCAGCGGTTTCATCATCTTCGGGGTTTACCCCAACATTACCAATATGGGGGAAGGTGAAAGTCACGATTTGCCCGGCATAAGACGGGTCTGTCATGATTTCTTGATAACCGGTCATGGCGGTGTTGAAGCACAGCTCGGCGGACACCAAGCCTTCGGCCCCTAAACCATACCCCATGAAAACAGTACCATCAGCAAGGGCAAGACATGCGGTGGGGCGGGACATTGGCGACTCCTCTAGCAAAACCGAGCGGACGCTAGTTGCACCAGAGCGCGGGGTCAAGCGGGCTTGCCAGATTACATTGCGGCTAGTATAGCGCCGCGACCAGTCACAGAGCGAAAAGAGAGCAGCGATATGGAATTGAAAGCGCGGGTGGCGCAAAGCTTAAAACAGGCAATGCGCGACAAAGATGCTGGACGCCTATCGACCCTGCGGCTGATCAATGCCGCCATTAAGGATATGGAAATTGCTCTGCGCGCCGATGCCGAAGCCGAAGAGGCGCAGCTGGCGGATGACAAGATCCTGGGAATTCTGGGCAAAATGGTCAAACAGCGGCAAGAAAGCGCTAATGCCTATGAAGAAGGTGGGCGGCTCGAACTGGCCGAGAAGGAACGCGAAGAGATCTCGGTAATCGAAGAATTCCTGCCCGCAAAGCTTTCCGAAGAGGCCCAGGCCACCGCGGTGGAAAAAGCAATCGCTGAGGCTGGGGCGACGTCTATTCGCGATATGGGCAAGGTTATGGCCATTCTAAAAGCGAAATATACCGGCCAGATGGATTTCGGTAAGGTCGGCCCCATGGTCCGCGCGCGACTCGGCTAAAGCCAGCGCGCTGCTGAGAGGTTTCGCCATCGCGTCAGCGCTATGCGGCAATGCTTGGTGAAAGGATTGCCCGCAAGCGAAAGGCGCTGCGCCTCGCTGTGCAGCGCTTTAAACCGGGGCGTTGAGCATCGCTGCTTGAGAGATCACTAATTCCAGCTCTGGGAATAGGGTGATGCGCTCTTCCTCTGCGAGAAAACTGCCAATCTCAACCTCACGGCCGTCTTCGCCCCCGGTCAGGGTGATATAATGGCGGTGCGGCCCGCGTTTGGTATGCATATGGGGCATCACCCAATAGGGGTTGCCGATCCAGCTTAGAGCTTCGCCATTGGGTTGGCGATGATGCAGTTCCAACCGATCCGACCAAATCACCAGATCCTCGATGATATTCCGGTCGCGCCAAGAGCGTTTCAACGCCCACCAAATCGCTGCCAAAGCTGCCATCATGGGGATGAGCAGCACCCAAAACACATTCGTGCCAAGCACGGCCAAAAGCGGCACCAAGATCAGGGCAAAGCTCGCGCCGATAAATATCACAAAGCCTTTAGGGCTAAGGGATTGATGCGCGGTTAATTGCAGACGCGCTAGCGGCGCATCGCCTTGGGCATGAAAGGCAGAAGCCCCCGAAAGATCGGGGGCTTCGCCGGTATCTGTTCGCCAGTGATAAGGCATCGCAATTTAATGCGCGTGGCCCTTATCCCAGTCGCTCTGCTTTGGCAGAGTTTCGAAAGTATGCTCTGGCGGCGGGGTCGGAATGGTCCATTCCAGGGTATCCGCATATTCATTCCAGTAGTTATCGTCGGTCACCTTCGCGCCTTTGGTCAGGGTCACATAGATGATGTAGATAAAGAGCAGGAAGGATGCGAAGGCCAGGAAAGCGCCCATGGAGCTGACAAAGTTCCAAGTGGCAAAGGCCTCTGGATAGTCGATATAGCGGCGCGGCATGCCTTGCAGACCCAGGAAGTGCTGGGGGAAGAAGGTCAGATTGGCACCGATAAACATCATCCAGAAATGGATCTTGCCCAGGGTCTCGGGATATTGGCGGCCGCTCATTTTGCCGATCCAGTAATAGATGCCAGCAAAGATACAGAACACCGCGCCCAGCGACATCACATAGTGGAAATGCGCCACAACATAGTAAGTGTCATGGAAAGCCCGGTCGACACCCGCTTGGCTCAGCACCACGCCGGTCACGCCGCCAATGGTGAAGAGGAAGAGGAAGCCAAAGGCCCAAAGCATTGGCACGCGGAACTCGATAGAGCCGCCCCACATAGTGGCGATCCAGCTAAAGACCTTCACCCCAGTGGGGACCGCGATCACCATAGTGGCCAACATAAAGTAAGACTGCTGGCTCAGGCTCAGACCGACCGTGTACATATGGTGCGCCCAGACCACAAAGCCCAGAACGCCGATTGCCACCATCGCGTAAACCATCGGCAGATAGCCAAAGATCGGCTTTTTCGAGAAGGTCGCAATCACATGGGAAATCAGACCAAAGCCAGGCAGGATGATGATATACACTTCCGGATGGCCAAAGAACCATAGGATATGCTGATACAGCACTGGGTCACCACCGCCTTCCGGCTGGAAGAAGGTCGTGCCAAAATTGCGGTCTGTAAGCAGCATGGTGATCGCGCCTGCCAGAACCGGCAGAGACAGCAGAATCAACCAAGCAGTGACAAAGATCGACCAGGGGAAAAGCGGCACTTTATGCAGGGTCATGCCCGGTGCGCGCATATTCAAGAAGGTGGTGATGATATTGATCGCACCCAGGATCGATGAGGCGCCAGACACATGGACCGCAAAGATCGCCAGATCCATGGACATACCAGCCTCAGAGGTCGAAAGCGGCGGGTAAAGAACCCAACCAACCCCAGAACCAAGCTGGCTATTACCGCCAGGGCTTAGCATCGAAGCGACGCCCAGGGACACACCAGCCACATAGAGCCAGTAAGACAAGTTATTCAGGCGCGGAAAGGCCATATCCGGCGCACCGATCATCAGCGGCATGAAATAGTTGCCAAAACCGCCGAAAAGGGCCGGGATCACCACGAAGAACATCATCAGGACGCCGTGATAAGTGATCATCACATTCCATAGATGGCCGTTCGGGGTACAATTCTCAGGGGATCCAGGGATCAAGAAACGTGCCCCCTCAAGGCACATATACTGAACGCCAGGATGCATCAGTTCTAGTCGCATATACACGGTCAGAGCGACGGCGATAAAACCGACGACGCCTGCTGTGAATAGATACAAGACACCGATGTCTTTGTGATTAGTGGACATGAACCACCGCGTAAACCACCCGCGGGTGTCCTCCTCATGGTGGGTCAGGCTTGCGTCTGCCATTCGGGATGCCTCCGGTAGAGCAAAAAAGTAAGTGCCCGCATTGAGCGGGTCGTTATGGGCTATTGCTAGGTGTCTAGCCTGTCTTTCGCAGTGCGACAAACTAATCCTTTGGGTGGATGCAAAAGAATTTGGTCTGTTTTGTCGCAGTTCCCCTTTGATCCGTGTCATTTTGAATAGGTCAAGAGTGGAAATTTGTTCTTTTCTCGCGTGGAAACTGCGAATTTACCTCAGTTTTTCGCCATATTTGGGCAAATTCCGCCTGACTTCCTTCGCTGTGCCGCAAAAGTTGAGCAATTAGTCGTATTTGAGAGCTCTCACCGCTGTACTTTGCGTCAAGGGATTGCAGGTGGCGGGGCTTCGCGCGAATTAGGCCGCATAGTTAAAGCGCGAGAATCTTAAGGAGCCGCCGGATGACCAAAGATCGTATGATCCGCGCCAAAGCGGCTTTGGTGCTGGCCTGCCTGCTTTGGTCCGGGAATTTTGTGGTCGGTCGCGCTATGCGGGGGGAAATTGACCCCGCCAGCCTAAATGCTCTGCGCTGGAGCCTGGCTTTGATCGTCTTTGCGCCCTTAGCCATGGGGAGTTTTCGCAAAAAATGGCGGCTTGCTATGTTCCATTGGCGGCTGATTCTGGCCATGGCGGCAACAGGCGTCGTTGGGTTTCAATTCGCGCTTTATACGGCGCTGCGCACAACGCCGGTGGCCAATTCCGTGCTGCTGCTGGCGGTGACCCCTTTGCTGATCGTGGCCAGCTCGGCGCTTTTGGGCAAAGGCAGTCTGACGCCTCGGCGAATCGCGGCTCTTGCCCTGTCGCTGCTGGGGGTTGCGACGCTTTTGGGCAATGGCGACCCGCGCGCTGTGCTGGCCTTTGATTTGGGGCAGGGGGATCTATGGCTTTTGGGGGCGGTGACCTGTTGGACAATCTACACCCAATTGCTGCGCGCCACACCGAAAGAGCTGCCTGGCGATGTCACGCTTTTTGCCTCTATGCTGGTTGGGGTGCCGCTGCTTTGGAGCTTGTGGCTGATTAGCCCCACTGTTCCCATGGCGCAATTTCCTGCGCAGGTCTGGATCGGCATTCTTTATGTGGGCTTGGGCGCGGCGCTGCTGGCCTTTATCGCTTGGGGCTATGGGGTCAAAGGCGTGGGGCCGGATAGTGCAGGGCTATTCCTGAACCTGATGCCGGTCTTTTCCATCGCGCTCGCCTTTATCTTTCTGGGCGAAGGCATTGGCTGGGGCCAGCTGAGCGGCGCCGCGCTGATTTTGGCGGCGCTGATCCTAGGCGGGCGTGGGAAATAGAGATTTAGCGCTCGTCCTCGCCAAATACTTTTTCAAAGCTCTGGCGCAGGGCTATATCCACATCCACCATGGTCACGGGCAAACCCAGATCCACCAAGCTGGTCACACCATGCTGGGTGATGCCACAAGGCACAATGCCGGTGAAATGCTCTAGCTCTGGCTCCACATTTATCGACAATCCATGGAAGCTGACCCATTTGCGGATGCGCAAGCCAATAGCGGCGATCTTATCCTCGGCGGGTTGACCGTCAGGGCCCATGGGCCGATCTTGGCGCACCACCCAAACCCCAACGCGGCCGTCGCGCTTTTCGCCTTTGATATTGAACTCGGCCAAAGTCGCGATAACCCAATCCTCGACCTGAGCCACAAAGCGCCGCACATCTTTGCCGCGTTTGGACAGATCCAACATCACATAAGCCACCCGCTGACCCGGACCGTGATAGGTATATTGGCCGCCGCGCTTTGTGGGATAAACCGGAAAACGATCCGGATCGACCAGGTCTTTTTCCTGCGCACTTGTGCCGGCTGTATAAAGAGGCGGATGTTCCAAAAGCCAAATGGTTTCGGGCTCGGTCCCGGCCGCGATGCCATCTGCGATCCGCTCCATTTCCGCTAAAGCCTCGGGATAGGTGATGAGCTCGTCAGAGGTTATCCAGCGCAATTGCGATTTCACAGCAGTGTCAGAAGTGTCAGACATGGGCGCACCTGGGATTTCAGTGATTTTGGTTCGGTAGCGCTCTGGGCGGGGCTTGTCCACCGCTGCGCATAGATCAAGCGCCAATGGGCCAGTTTGAAAAACGGCAAGAAAATGCAATTTCCCGCTTCACATCCCCGGCAGGCTTCGCTAAACGGCAATCCTGCTTTCGGCATGTGCGGTCGTGGCGGAATTGGTAGACGCGCAGCGTTGAGGTCGCTGTGGGGTAACTCCCGTGGAAGTTCGAGTCTTCTCGACCGCACCATCCTTCGGATTTCTTGACCGATGAACAGGCGGCCCGTTTATCGGATCCCCTGTAACCGGATCAGTGGATCAGGCAGAAATCCCCGCCTTGTCCAACATGTCATAATCTTGCGCATAGGCTTGTTTCACCAGTTCTTTCGTACCCTCGGCCACAACTGGTTGGAAGGCGCGGCTTTTTGAGGTGTTCTCCGACAAGGTTTCGGTGAAATCAAATAGCTGTAGATTGCCATCACCCAATTTGGCGCCGATAAATTGGGATAGATCTTCGTCCAAATGTTTCAGACGCCCGAGCTGCAGATCTGGGATCAGATCGTAGCAGATTTGTTTGCGCTGCAAACGCCAATGCTCATCCATATCGCGTATCGAATGATCCTCCATGGCGAGTTTGGCGAATTGGTTGATATCTATGGCCTTGCGAATGAATTGCCCCGGCTCAATGCCTAACCGCTCTTTCAAACGCTTGGCCTGAGGCGATTCCGTTGAAAGCTTTTTGGTAAAGGCCGAGCGAAACCGCGACCAAGGATCCCGCACAAAGGTGAATTTTGTCACCTCGGGGTTCGCCAGCATTTCGGCAAAGGCGTCATAGCCCAGCTGCCGCGGTGTGAGAAGGACGCCAAAACGCCGGGCATGCACATTGCGGTCGGGCCCATAGGTTAGCTCTTTACCCAGTGCACGGGCGGTGGAGATATTCAAAGTGGCTTTGAGCGTAGAACAGGCGACAATCGGATTGGAAAAATAAATAAAACCAAAATCCGGGCTGATATGGATATTATAATTGAACTCTTGTTCGCTGTTAAAATTCTCGATTAGCCGCGCAATAAGATCCACCGAGGCCTCCTCATTATTTACCGAGGCTTACAAAGCCCATGGGCATGAAACATGTCTTGGCCCATTTGCCAAGCTTAGAGCCGGGCGGATCGCTTGGTCAAAGTGCAAATTTGACGTGAATTTGCAGGTTTCCCTTGTGTCATTTCACATAAGCCCTTGCAGTAAAATAAATTTTCTCTGGCATTAGTAAGCTTAGATAAAAGGCGGTCGCACAAAAAAACGTCTTGAAACCGCGGAGCCGGGTTGACCTGGCTTTCTTCTGTGCTCCATTCTTAACCATAGGCTGCGACGTGAAACGCGGCTAGATAACAGGGAATTGACAAAATGAACAAGCTTTTGACCGGCGCTGCCGTCGCCGCTTCGCTGATCTGTGGCGCAGCACAAGCCGAAGAATTCATCTCGATCGGAACCGGTGGTGTGACCGGGGTTTATTACCCGACCGGCGGCGCAATCTGCCGTATGGTGAATCGTGGCCGCAAAGAGCACGGCATCCGCTGCGGCGTGGAATCCACCGGCGGATCGGTGTTCAATATCAACGCGATCCGCGGTGGCGAGCTGGAATTCGGCGTGGCGCAGTCTGACTGGCAGTATCACGCTTTCAACGGCACATCGCGCTTCGAAGAGCAGGGCGCTTTCGAGGGGCTGCGCGCCGTCTTCTCGGTGCATCCCGAGCCTTTCACTGTTGTCGCGCGGGCTGATGCGGGGATTTCCACCTTCGAAGACCTGAAGGGTAAGCGGGTCAATGTGGGCAATCCCGGCTCTGGCCAGCGTGGCACAATGGAAGTGCTGATGGGCGAAATGGGCTGGACTATGGATGATTTCCAAGTCGCCTCTGAGCTGCAAGCAGCTGAACAGTCTCAGGCTCTGTGTGACAATAACATTGACGCCATGGTTTACACTGTGGGCCACCCCTCCGGCTCGATCCAAGAAGCGACCACTGCCTGTGATAGTGTTCTGGTGACCGTGGAAAATGATGCGACTGCGGCACTGATCGAGGCCAACCCCTTCTATCGTAGCGCGACGATCCCCGGCGGCATGTATCGCGGCAATGATGCGGATGTGACCACTTTCGGTGTGGGCGCAACCTTTGTCACTTCGGCGGATGTGTCCGAAGAGGTCGTCTATCAGGTGGTCAAAGCCGTGATGGAAAATATCGACCAATTCCGCAGCCTGCACCCGGCTTTCGCAAATCTCGACCCGAAAGCTATGGCAACTGCTGGTCTGTCTGCACCGCTGCATGATGGCGCTGCGAAATACTATAAAGAAGCCGGTTTGATCGAGTAACCGCCTGTTCTCCATGCGAATTCGCTGGGGCGTTTTGAGAGCGCCCCGGCTTGGACTGGGGGTTTAGAGGGTTACAATGGCGGATCAAAACACGCAGGGTGAGCGGCAATTCACCGATGAAGAATTACAGGATCTGGTGGCAAGCACCGATAGTGGCGCGCGCGATCCTGATAATCGCTATATCGGGTTGCTCATTGCCGGTCTGGCTCTGGCCTGGTCGCTGTTTCAGCTTTGGATTGCTCAGCCGCAGCTTTGGTTTGCAGAATATTTGCCCGTGCTGAATTCCTCGCAAACCCGTCCCATTCATCTGACATTTGCGATCCTCTTGGCCTTTTTGGCCTATCCTGCCTTCAAAAATTCGCCGCGCAATTACATTCCCATCACGGATTGGGCTTTGGCGGCAATTGGTGGCTTTTGCGCGTTTTACGTGTTCTGGGCCTCTGATCACTTGGCCATGACCGCCCGTTCGGGCTTGCCGACAACCACTCAGGTAATTATCGGCGCTGTCGGGCTTTTGGCGCTGCTCGAAGCAAGTCGCCGCGCCCTTGGACCGGCGCTGACTGTGGTTGGCTCGATCTTCTTACTTTATGCCTATTTCGGCACCGGATGGCTGATCCCGGAATTGATCGAACATCAGGGCCTGTCCTTTAATTCGCTGATCAATGCCCAGTGGTTGGATACGGCTGGGGTGTTTGGCATTCCGCTTGGGGTTTCCACGGCATTTGTGTTCTTGTTCGTCCTGTTTGGGTCGCTCTTGGATAAGGCGGGCGCTGGCAATTACTTCATTCAGCTCGCCTTTGCAGGATTGGGCCATTTGCGCGGCGGTCCGGCGAAAGCAGCTGTGGTCGGCTCGGCCATGACGGGGCTTATCTCGGGTTCTTCTATCGCCAATGTGGTGACCACCGGCACTTTCACTATTCCGCTGATGAAGCGGGTTGGCTTCACCTCAGAGCAAGCCGGATCGGTTGAGGTCGCCTCTTCGGTCAATGGTCAGATCATGCCGCCGGTGATGGGGGCGGCCGCCTTCCTAATGGTCGAGTTTATCGGCATCCCCTATATTGAGGTGATCAAGCACGCTTTCATCCCTGCGGTGATTTCCTATATCGCGCTGGTCTATATCGTGCATCTCGAAGCGCTGAAGAAAGACATGCCATCGCTGGGCGAGGGCAAAAGCTTTGGCGGGATGCTGATGAGCTTTGGCATCGGTTTTGTGGTGGCCGGGGCGGGCTTTACCGCGCTGATATATGCGGTAGGCTTTTTGCAAAGCGCAGTCCCAGCAATGTCTGGCACGATTTTGATGGTGCTGCTTATTGCGGTCTATATCTGGCTGGTGGCCGTGGCCGCCCGGCACCCGGATCTAGAGCCCGATGATCCCAATGACCCGGAAATCAAATTGCCCACCGTGGCCGATGTCTATGCGACCGGCTTGCATTACGTGCTGCCCATTTTGGTACTAGTCTGGTTCTTGATGGTGGAACGGCAAAGCCCGGCGAAATCGGCCTTCTTCGCCACATCGCTGATGCTGTTCATCATTGTCACTCAACGACCGCTAAAAGCGCTGTTCCGGGGTCAAGGCGGGGCTCTGGTGTCGGAATTCATCGCCGGTCTGGTGGATCTGCGCGAAGGCCTGATCGCTGGCGCGCGCAATATGATTGGTATCGGCGTGGCCACGGCGGCGGCGGGGATCATCGTGGCCACAGTCACCAAAACCCCTATCGGCACCGAATTGGCCGGGCTGGTTGAACAGCTTTCTGGCGGGATCTTGTTCTTGATGCTGGTCTTTGTGGGGATCTTCTCGCTGATCCTTGGCATGGGCCTGCCGACCACGGCCAATTATATCGTCGTCTCCTCGCTCATGGCCACGGTGGTCGTCAGCCTTGGCGCGCAAGAAGGCCTGATCGTGCCCCTGATCGCGGCGCATTTATTTGTGTTCTATTTCGGGATTATGGCCGATGTGACGCCACCTGTGGGACTTGCTAGCTTCGCCGCTGCGGCTGTGTCCGGGGGCGATCCGATCAAGACCGGCTTTACCGCCTTCTTCTATTCACTGCGGACCGTGGCTTTGCCGTTCCTCTTTATCTTTAACCCGACGCTGATCCTGTACGGGGTGGATTTGGGGACATTTTCGGGCGTGCTTCAGGCGATCTTTGTCTTTGTAGTGGCGACATTTGCCATGCTGCTCTTTGCTGCCGCGACCCAAGGCTATTTCCTAGCGCGCAGCTATATCCATGAAAGCCTCGCGCTGCTTTTGGTGGCCTTCACCCTGTTTGTGCCGAATGTCTGGCTGGATATGGTGCAATCGCCATTCCGCAATGCGCCGCCTTCCGAGATTGAGGCCGTGTTTGATGATATCAGCGAGGGTGATCAGCTAAGGGTGGAAATATCTGGGCCTGATTTCAATACCGGTAATCTGACCCAAACTACTTTGATCGTGACCGCCGAAGGGGCAAATGGCGCGGAACGGATTGCGAATTCTGGGATGATGCTCTTCCCCGAAGGCGATATCATGAAGCTCGACGAGCCGATGTTTGGCACGCCACTGCAAGAAAGCTTGGGTGATTTCGATTTCTACGCGGATGAGCCTGTGCAAATCGCTTCGGTACAAGTGCCGCGCAATCGGTTGCCTGCGCAGATCTTCTATCTTCCGGCGCTGCTGCTTTTGGGTCTGGTGATCTTGCTGCAACGCAAGCGCCAAGCCAAACCGGCCTTTTAAGGAGGCGATGCAATGTTCAAAACAGTTCTATTGCCGATCGATCTATCCGCAGAAACCAGCTGGGCGCGCGCTTTGCCCGCTGCGCTTGAGATGGTCAAATCCCAGCCCGATGGGGTGTTGCATGTTGCAACCGTCATGCCGGATTTCGGAATGACGGTGGTTGGCGGCTTTTTCCAAGGGGATTTCGAGGCCAAGATGCTGCATGAAGCCGGGGAGCATCTGGGCAAATGGATTTTGGATCATCTGCCCGATGATATCGAGGTTCATCCCCATGTGCTGCATGGGCGGGTCTATGACGAAATCATTCGCGCCGCGGACCGGCTAGAGGTCGATGCGATTGTCATGGGTTCGCACCGGCCCGAGCTCTCTGATTATTTACTTGGTCCCAATGCAAGTCGTGTAGTACGGCACGCCAAACAATCGGTGTTTGTCGTTCGAGGATAACCGAAATGAGCCATGTCTTTGGCCGCTCTCCCAAAACCTTGCCCAAAGCTCAGCGGGGCGAGGGATGCTATATCTATGACAGTGAAGGAAAAGCCTATCTTGATGGTTCGGGCGGGGCGGCTGTGTCCTGTCTGGGCCATTCTGATGCCAGCGTGCGGGCAGCGATCCATGCGCAGCTAGATCGGCTGGCTTTTGCCCATACGGGCTTTTTCACCTCTGATCCGGCAGAGGCTTTGGCCGATCTGCTGATTGCCAATGCGCCTGAGGGGATCGAGAAAGTCTATCTTCTGTCCGGCGGTTCCGAGGCGGTGGAAGCGGCACTGAAACTGGCCCGGCAATATTATCTGGAAATCGGCCAGCCGGACCGCCATCGCATCATTGCCCGAAAGCAAAGCTATCACGGGAACACTCTCGGCGCGCTGGCCTCTGGCGGCAATGCTTGGCGGCGGGAGAAATATCAGCCGCTTTTGATCGAGGCCTCGCATGTGGAGCCCTGCTTCGACTATCGGTATCGCCAGCCCGGCGAAAGCATCGAAGATTACGGGCTGCGCGCGGCCCAAAGCCTAGAGGATGAAATCCTGCGGCTTGGCCCTGATACGGTCATGGCGTTCATGGCGGAACCGGTTGTGGGGGCGACCGCCGGGGCTGTGCCTGCGGTGACCGGCTATTTCAAACGCATTCGCGAGATCTGCGATACTTATGGCGTGCTTTTGATCCTGGATGAGGTCATGTGCGGCATGGGCCGGACCGGTTCCCTTTTCGCGGTAGAGCAAGAAGGCATCAGCCCCGATATCACCACAATCGCGAAAGGGCTTGGCGCTGGCTATGCTCCGATTGGCGCAATGCTATGTTCCGGCAAGATCTATGAGGCAATTGCCTTGGGCTCGGGCAGTTTTCAGCATGGCCATACTTATCACGGTCATGCTTTGGCGGCGGCGGCCGGCCATGCGGTACTGCGCCGTTTGATCGAGGATAAGCTGGTAGATGACGTGCCAGGGCGCGGCGCCATGTTGCGGGCTGCTCTGCAAGATGCCTTTGGCGCCCATCCGCATGTGGGCGATATTCGCGGTCGGGGATTGTTCCAAGCGATCGAACTGGTGGCAGATCGCGATAGCAAAACTTGCTTCGATCCCAGCCTGAAAGTGAATGCTAAGATCAAGGCCGCTGCAATGGAGGCTGGCCTGATCTGCTATCCCGCAGGCGGCACGGTGGATGGGCAAAATGGCGATCATGTTCTTTTGGCGCCGCCTTTTATCATCAGCGATGACCAAATCGGTGAATTGGTGGACAAGCTTAGGCAGGCCGTCGCGGCGGCGATCTAAACTTGTGGGCTTAGGGTGCCGACCAGGCCGCTGCGCGGTAACATTGCTAAGCGCTCTAGTCTATTTTCCCATATAAAAGCGCCCGCCGAAATCCTCGGCGGGCGTTTTGTATCATACCCCCAGCCCCCGCAGGGGCCAGGTCAGAGGCCTCTTTAAGCGATATCGAAGCTTTCGACCAAGAAGCTCACATCTTCATAGTCGCGGTCGCCGCCATTGATCCGGTCCTCAAAGGATACAGTGATAGCCTCACCACCCAGCTCAACACCCGAAACCGCATGCTGAACAGTGTCGAAGTTCAGATCCGCATCGAAGCTGTGGAAGGCGAATTCGTCGGTCACAACCGCGCCATTCAGGGTCAGCCACAGACCTTCATCGCCATAAGCATTGGCCGTGCCGCCGGTTTTGGTGGCAAAGCCCAGCTCGTCGCTGCCGCTAAGAGCCGTCACAAAGTCAAACCCGTCGCGCAAGATGAAGAAGCCCAAAGTTTGACCCGCACCCAGATCGATGATGTTAGAGGTCAGGCCGGCATCTGTGTTCTGGTTGCTGAAATGGATCTGCACATCGCTGATCTCGCCTGTGGCGATATCAATTGCATAAGAACCAACCGCACTGTCAAAGCGCGCATAGCCCAGATCCACCATGGTCAGGCGGAAATCAGTGCTGCCATCACCATTCAGGAAGTCCTGATTATTGATGCCATTCACCATATCATCAGATAGCTGCGCACGGTCTTGCAGCATTGGCAGGAACTTCTCAAAGCTAACATCTGTGTCGGTGCCGTTCTTCACCGCCATGAAGTCGCCGTCTTTCAGATTGCCGTTCGCGTCATGGAAATCGCCTTCGATGGTGACAGTGGCATCAATCGCGCCATCCCCATCTTGGTCGATATCAATGATCGCAGATCCCTGGCGGATCGACATATTGCCTCGACCGACTAGAGTGTTTTCCAAGACCAGCTCATCGCCATCATCGAAATTCTCAATCGTATCGCCATCGAGCTCTTCGAGTTTGCCTTTGACCTTGTTTTGGCCTTCGCCGAATTTCACCCGGTCCTGACCCAGGCCGGTGCGCACGAGATTATCGCCACGGCCCAAGGTGATGGTGTCATCGCCGTCCGACCCGCGAATGATCAGGTTTTCTTCACGACCAGAGCGATCCAAATCCCCGCCTTGATCCGGCAGGTCGATAGTTTCGTCATAGACAGGACCGTCCAGGACAGTGTCTGCCCGGTAATCCAGGTTTTGGATCCGTTCATCACCGCTTGGGTCTGTGTCTTCGGCGCTAAAGGCAGTGGCCAGATCGGCGAAATTATCCAGCAGATATTCCGCCAGAGCATCTTGCTCTGTGCCGTCATCTGCAAAGGTTGCATCACCAGTTTGAACATCTTCCTGCTCGGTGAAGACCTTATTGACCCGCGCGATCACATCCGCATCACCAACTTCGCCGACCGCAGGGTCGGTATTAGTGTTGGGGAATGGATAGCCATCGCCCGCACCGGTGAAATTGCCATCATCATCGAAGCGTGGGGAAGACAGGAAGTCCAAAGTCACGATCCGGTAAGTATCGGTCGGGTTTTGCACCACACCTTCTTGCACCAGCGTCGCGATAGCATTGCCGTCTTCATCGGTGATCACAGCATTGAGGATCCGAGCGCCCGAAGGCAGATCCGGGTCAAAGCTGAATTTCACACCAGACAATTGCGGGAAGCCACCCGCCACATTTGGCAGTGATCCAACCCCATGTTCCAAGATCGCGACTATCTCTTCCACGGTCAAGGTCATCAGAACCAGGCCGTTATTAAAGGCCAGGGTGGTCTGAATATCATTCTGGCTGATGCCGCCTTCGGGTTTGACGACATTGCCTTGGCTGTCGACCACTTCTTCATTGGCGATGCGCACCGCTTCAGAGCCCCCCGCCGGAACGATGGTCTGACCGATGGAGGCGCGAATGCCACCGCCATTTTTCAGCGAAATGACCACCTCGCTATCAAGGCTTTGTGCAAAGGCTAGATTTGCATCTGCGGTCAGATTGCCAAGATTGGTTTCCTGGGTCCGCACCCCATCAGGGTCATCATCCGAGAAGTCGCCCGAACGATTGCCGTTCAAGAACACATCCGAGACCCCAAAGACATTGCCTTCGGTCGCTAGGATTTGCGCTTCGATGGCATCGGCGATGGCCTGGATTTCCGGATCAACCAGAGCCTCAGCACTCAGATCCGCGACGCCTTGGTCATCGGTGGCATAAGCGCCCGAAACCGCGCTGTCATAGCTATCGGCGAGGATATTACCATCTGCGTCAAACTCGATGACCAGGCGGCCCACATATTTATAGGACCCATCCGTATTGACCACCAGCGTATCGGTGCCGCCCGCATTGCCGATCACGATCGGGTATTCACCCTGAACCGTATCGCCATCGCGCAGTCGATCATCTTCGTCCAAGAGGCGGGTATTCGAGCCACCGGCAACGATGATATCCACATCAACCAAGCGCGCGGCCAGAGCTTGCTCAATCGAGATCTGCTGCATATGCGCCAGCAAGATCACTTTATTCATGCTCGGATTAGCCGCAAGCAGCGCATCAACCTCGGCCTGGATCTCAGCGGCAAGCGCATCCAGCTCGGCCTCGGTTGGGATAGTGCCCGCCCAAGCCGGAGAGATGCCAACAGTGCCGGGGCTAGAGATCGAGGCAAGGGTCGGGGTGGTGGCCCCAACAATTCCGAAGACTTCGCCATCCTGCTCGATCACCGTCGAGGAGGTAACAACATTGCCCACTGGCGCCTGGCCACCGGCAACTTCCAGACCGGCCAGATTGCTGTCGGTGGAGAAATCCAGATTAGTGGACAGATAGGGCATATCCGTGCCGGTGAAATCCAGACCTTCCAGAGTGGAGCCAGTCAGCGCGGAGAAATCGCCCACAGCAGAGCCATCGATCAGCGCCGCGAGTTCCGCAGTGTCGAAGTCGAATTCATGGTTGCCCAGAGCGATGGCTTGAATGCCTAGCTCATTCTGGATCTGGATATCCGCGATCCCAGCAGAGCCAAAGACCGCCGCGGAGGCATCATAGAAAAGCCCAGGGATAAAGGCATCGCCCGAGCTAAGGGTCAGCGTGCTATCGGCACCCACATCCTGACCACGCAGCGCATTCAGAACCGCAGAGAAATTCGGCGCATCTGAAATTGCCGCGCCGCCTGCCTCTTGGTCGGCTACATGGAAAAGCTGCAGGGTGAAGGTATCGTCTTCCTCATCATCGCCCAGCTCAAAGACCGACAAAGTGCCGGATACTTCCGAGGCCACAACGATTTCCTGATTGCCGCTGATGCTTTCATCGGCCGCAATGACGATCAGACCTTCCGGGCCCAGATCGGAATTCGGGTAATCATCGCTGCCTTCATCCGCTGGATCCACCAAAGGAATATTGCCGATAATGGTTGGATTGGTCGGATCAGAGATATCAAAGCCAATCAGATGATTGCCGCGCTCTAGGCCAACAATCGCCACCTGCATACCGTCGATTTCCGTGATCGCCAGGGCTTCGGGCTCGCCGCCTTTATTATCGGACCGGTCATCTACATCGAACGGATCGTCATTGGTAGCGTTGAACTGTTCGGGGAAATATTCCGCGATGAATTGCGCCAGCTGATCGCCGCTATCCCAAACCAGATTGCCCTGGGCATCCCAGATCGAGATGGAGCGCGTGCCGTAAGTATAGAGCTCATCATAATCGCCATCGCCATCCGTATCACCGCGATATGTGGCGATGTTCAGTTTACCGGCTGCGATGTCTTCTTGCAGCGCCGCCGCATCCGGGAAGGCCGTCGGATCAAGCACCACATCTTCCACATCCGCTTCTTCTTCGTAAGCGTCATATTCGCGAGCATCGCCTTCATTGGCGGTGACGAAATAGGTCTCGCCATTCACCTCATAAGTGGCGATCGCATCGGGCTGATACATGCCATAGATCGGGTAAGTGGTGATATTGATCGCGTCATCATCATTCGAGGCGTCAATGCCATTGCCCTCGATGCTGTGATCTTTGAAGCCCAGGGCAACAACATCTTCGACCGTCTTTGTGGCGATATCCACGATGGCGACAGCATTGTTTTCCTGCAAGGTGACATAGAGTTTTCCGTTTGCGCCTTCGGCGATATATTCCGGCTCTAGATCTTGGCTGACCGTTGCATTCGGGCCGTAAATGCCAACGCCTTCGGCGATTAGCTGGTCTTTCAGCGCGTCAAAAGCGTTGAAATCCACAAAGGTTACGGCCGAGGCAGCAAGATTGGCAAAATCGAGATCAACAATCGCGATGCCGCCTTCTGGGTCATTGTCATAGGCGTCATTCGGCTCGCCTTCGAGGGCTGCGAAAAGCTGCGTACCATCTTTGGAGAAGGTGATCATATCCGGCAGAGCGCCGCCTGCATCCAGAACCGCCAGCTCTGCCAAAGTGGTCGCATCATAGAGCTTGATGAAGCCGTTATCTTGTTTGACATCGGCCTCTACCGCGACGGCCACAACGCCATTGAGAACATCAACCGAATTCGGGCCACCTTCGCCCACATCAATCGAGGCGACGATTTCCAGCGTGTCACCGTTGCGCTCCCACACATCCACAGTGCCATTCGCGGCATTGGTGGTGAAGAAGCGGCCATTTTCATATGCCACGATTTCCACGCCGCTATCATCGAAAATGCCAGTGGTGCCGCGCGCATCTGGCGCCAAATAGTCGTCGGCAACATCATCATAAGACGTCGCACTCAGATCGAAAGAGGCCAGAACTGGGTCATGATCCGAGGCGCGTTCATCCGTCGCCGCGAATGAGCTGTTTACATGCACAACTTCATATTCCGCGCCTGCCGCCAGATCATCGGAGGCAAGGATATGGTCCAGAACCTGAGCATTGCCTTGGAAGTTATAGGTGTATTGCTCTTCGGGATCGAGCGTGTCTGTGAGGTTGTGCAGCACAACCACATCATCCGTGTCGGATAGGCTGCCGTCTTCGAGCAGGTGGCTATTGCCGGTCAGGATCTCTAGCGGGCTGACGAATTGGAACTCGTTCATATCGCCGACAACGACCACATTTGCGTCTGGATCATCAGCAATGATCGCATCAACGAAATCATTGATCGCTTGGGCCTGAACCTGACGCTCATCAAGCGAGCCATTGATCGAGGTATCTTCCTGCCCCTCATCGAAAGGCTGGTCAGTGCCCAGGATCGGAGCGGAGCCGCCTTTAGAGGACAGATGCGCCGAAATCACGGTGACAGTTTCGCCTTGGAATTCGAAATCCGCAGCCAGGGGCAGGCGGGCGCCGTCAAAGGCTTCGCCGCTATCTTGGCTGCCCACGGGGCGATCCGTGCCTTCGACGAAATCCACACGCTCGGGATTATAGAGGAAAGCGGTGCGAATATTGCCACCAGGGAAGCCGCCCGAGGCGTCTTCGGTGATGTAAGTATTATCGATGAATTCATAAGTCGGCCCACCTGCCGCGATGATTTCATCAATCAAAAGCTGTAGCGTTTCAGAAGCCGAAACCACGCCAGAGCCGGTGCCCACATCATTAGAGGCACCGTTATTATCCTGAATTTCCTGCAGGCCGATAATGTCCGGTGTGTTCAGATTGTTCACGATCTGGCTTGCGATCAGGGCAAAGCGGCCATCGGCAACATCCGCGTCATCATCGCCCGAGCCCACAATGCCATCGCCGCTGTCATCGTCATTCGGGTCAAGATTGAGCACATTATAAGACGCCACAGTCAGACGATCTGGGGCATTGCCCAGAGATGTGGTGTCTTCGACAAGGCTGCTATCGATCACCTGGCCCGAGAAATCCTCGGTCGGGTAAACCTCGAAATTGCCATAGCTATAGCCCACAACGCCGGTCACATCGCCGAGTAGTGCGCCTGCATTAACCTCGGGCAGATCGAAATCCAGGATGCCCTCATCTTCGTCGATCTGGATTTTTTCCGGGTTGAAATCTTCTTCGGTCAGCAACAGCACATCATCGCCGGTCACCGAATTGGACTCGTCACCCCGGTTCGACACGGTGAAGATCTCGCCATATTGGTTGGTGGCAGAGGTCGCTATGGCGTCTTGCACCGTGACGCGCATGCCTTCCAGGCTTTCCCAGAAATCGATGCCGTTCAGATCGCTATCATAAGTGCCAAAATCATCTTCGGCGATGGTTGTGTTCGGCAGGACCCGGCCAGATGTGCCAAGGATCGTCGCGCTTGGCAGCGCATTGCCCGAGGACACAATCTCGACAGTCGGCGAGGTCAGTTCCGTGAGTGGCAGGTTCCGGTCATCGGAGGAGCCAGGGAAATATTCTGCCACAGTCGCGGTGACATTGACTTCATCACCAGCCACCACGCTGGGGGTCGAGCCGGTATAAACAAAGATCGCATCCGAAGTTGCGGTATCGCCATCGCCATTGGGGTCTTGCAGATAGAAGCCATTGCTATCAACCGCTGTCACAATGCCCGAGGTCTGAACTTCGTCGCCATAGACATTGTAAACATTGGCTGCCTCAGCCGCATCGAAGAATTCATCAGTGGTCTGGCCGTCATCCAAAACAAAGGATGACACATGGCCCGCGCCTTGGATTTCCATGATGGTTGCGACAGTCGCGCTAGAGCCGCCTTCGCCACCATCTTCTAGCGGGACATTCATCTCGCCAGGTGTGTTGTTTTCATTGTTGAAATCACCGATTTGCCAGTCAGAGGCGCTGTCAGTGTCAACACCATCCATGACCCGCGCAGCACCAGCCGGAAGATAAGACCCATCCGGGCCAATCTGCGGTGCGGTTTCACCGAAGAAGTCGAAGTTTTTGCCAGCATCGCCGTCATCATCGTCTTCGACCAAAGCAACTTGATCCAGCACGGTTTCGGAGCCTGTGACGGTATCGCCGGACAAGGAGCCGGTCTCAACCAAAGCAATCACCAGGTCATCATTGACAAAGCTATTGCTGGCAATATCCGCATCCGGGGTCACACCATAATCGCTGCTGAGGCCCGTGGGATTGCCCAGCAAAAACAGACCATCCGCGCCGATCACATCGCCAGAGGTGAAATCGTAGCGGAAATAGATGTCGCCTTCATTCGTGTCCGCGCGCACAGCGATGACCGATAGCCCGTCCAGGCTTTGCCCCGGCAGGCCGAAGATCTCCACGAACTCTGCGTCATCCGTGCCGGTATGGCTGACAACGACTTCATTGATCACTGGGGTCAACACACCCGAAAAGGCATTGGCCAATTGCGTCGGGGCGGTTGTGGTATTGTCCAGCGTATTGGGGCCAGAGAAGCTCCATTGTTGGGTATAGAATGCGCCATCTGCGGCAAAGCCGCTGCTGCGGATCGCATAACCATCCAGATATTCCCAGGCTTGGCCGGACCCATCCACATCGATTTCGCCAAATGTATCAACAACTACGCCATTTTCGAACAGCTCGATCGCATCATCGCCATTGATTGCCACGATGCCGCTGACCAGATCCGCATCCGTGCCGATATAAGTCAGGAATGCGGTTGCATCAGTGGTGATCGTAAAGATCTCGCCCGCGGCCAAAGCTTGCGCCGGAAGCGAAACTTCCTCGCCATCAGTGCCGCCGCCGTTATTTGCCGAGCCCAGCCCATAGATGGACAAATCAGCAATGTCATTCACTGCCATCAGAGCCACGGCTTTCGGTAAACCACCTGGCAGCGGACCATCCATAACGGCGTAAATCACGAGATCGGACATAGTATACCCCTTTGTTGCCCGACTGCTTTTCACGCGCAGACGGACCACCGGCGTTAACCGGCCATTAACCATTCTCCGCGGAAATCGCAGGCGATTGTAACGATCAGGTAACGCTTCGATATCGCCAATATGAAGCTTTCGCTTCCTTCGCTGGAAATCGCTGTTTTTGCGCAAATTGTTGAAAATTTACGCGACAGAATTTTTTAACTGCTGCGTTTAAGGATGGGCGCTCATGGTAGGATATGCAGCCAGACCCAAACCGTCAGGATCGACAATGCCGTGCCCAGCAAAACCGAGGTCGCCGCAACCCGCTTTGCCGCGCCATACATATCCGCAAAGACATAAGCATTCACCCCTGGTGCCATGGCGGCTGTGACCACCGCACTGCGCAAAAGCGGATCGCTCAGGCCGAAACTGACCCCCAGACTATAGGCAATCAGCGGATGCACCACCAAAGAGGCGGTGACGATATAAAGCGAGGTCACAATATCGCCTTCGGGGCGATAGCGGTTCAAAACCCCGCCAAGCCCGAAAAGAGCCGCCGGCAAAGCCGCGCGCACCATCAGATCAATCGCATCGCGCAAAGACACTGGCAGAGTTATCCCGCTGAGATTGACAACAAATCCCAAAGCGATTCCCAAAATCAGCGCGTTAGAGAACATGGCCTTGAGGATCGCCTTGACCATGGTAAAGCCAGTTTTGCCGCGATTGCGGGCGATCTCCATCGCGGTGATGCCCAGCCCATAGCAAATTGGCGAATGCACCGCGATAATCGCGAAATTCCCGGCCAGGGATTCCACGCCATAAGCGCGTTCGGAAATCGGCAGGCCCAAAAGCAGGGAATTGGAAAACAGACCGCAAAAGCCGATGGCAATACTGTCTTCCCAGCTTCGTTTGAACAGAAACCGGCCGCCCAGGATCCCTAGGGTAAATCCGGTAAAGGCGCCGGTGTAAAAGCTTGTCAGTAAAGCTAGATTGAAGCTTTGACTAAGATCCAATGTGGAAATGGCGCGGAACAGCAGAAAGGGAACCGCGAATTTCTGGGCAAAGGTCATGAGCCCATCTATCGCGCTATCGTTAAAGAGACCTCGGCGCGCTGCGAGATAGCCAAAGCCGATGACGAAAAACACCGGCAAAACGACGGTGATCAAATCCTGCATGGCTTAATCCGCCAAGCTAATGGTCATGCCATCATGGGCTGGGGTCACATGATCCGGCGTTTCGGCCGCCAAAATCGCATAATCCAGATCGATATGCATATTGGTCAGCACCGCCTGTTTCGGAGCGGCGCGCTCGATCCAGGACAGGGATTTTTCCAGATGCGCATGGCTGGGATGGGGCGTATAGCGCAGCGCATCCAAGACCCAATAATCCAGCTTTTCAAGAACCGGCCAAGCAGCGTCCGGTATTTCCGCCACATCCGGCAAATAGGCCAAATCGCCAATGCGAAAGCCCAAGGAATGGATCGTGCCGTGATTGACCTCAAACGGAGTTAGCGTAACATCTCCGCCCGCGCCGCTGATAGTGATCGGCCCATCGATTGTGTTCATCTCAAGGATCGGCGGATAGGGCGAGCCTTCGGGTTGGTTGAAGGCATAGGCAAAGCGCACCAACAGATCTTCTTGGGTAAAGCTATCCGCCCAAACTTGTAGCCGCTTTTTAGTGTTGAACACGATTTGGCGCAGATCGTCCAAGCCATGGCAATGATCCGCATGGGCATGGGTATAGACCACCGCATCCAACTGGCCGATCCCCGCATCCAAAAGCTGGGCACGTAGATCCGGTGTACTATCGATCAGAATTTGGGTGCTGCCGCTATCAGTGACCCGCTGGATCAGCAAGGAACAGCGGCGCCGGATATTAAGCGGGTTATCAGGATCGCAAGCCCCCCAATGGCCACCCAAGCGCGGCACCCCGCCGGATGTACCGCAGCCAAGGATGGTAAAGCGCAGCTCTGCCATTATGCCGCCGCCTCGGAATAGCTGGCCGCTTTGGTAAAGAGCCGGTCGAAATTCGCGCTAGTTGCGGCGGCAAACTCTGCCAGGGAAAGGCCAAAGACCTCGGCGCCGATTGCTGCGGTTTTCGCCACATAGGCGGGTTCATTGCGTTTGCCGCGATGCGGGGGCGGCGCTAGATAAGGCGCGTCAGTTTCCACCAAGACCCGATCCAGCGGCACAGTGGCGAAAATATCGCGCAGCTCTTGGCTTCGGGGAAAGGCAGCGATGCCCGACATGGACAGGTAAAAACCCAGATCCAAAGCCGCTTTGCCCAGCTCCGCACTGCTGGAAAAACAATGCATCACGCAGCTAAAGGCGCCATTGCGATGTTCCGAGCTGAGGATATCCGCCATATCCGCATCGGCATTGCGCGAATGAATGATCAGCGGCAGGGCGGTTTGACGGCAGGCTTCAATATGGATGGCCAGGCTGTCTTTCTGCGCCTCGGCACTCTCGGCGGTATAATGATAGTCCAGCCCGGTTTCACCGATGCCGACACATTTGGGATGCGCGGCCAGGCTGACCAGCTCTTCGACTGTGATCTTTGGCTCTTCGACCACCTGCATTGGATGCACCCCGGTGGCGTAAAACACCCCGTCAAAGCGTTCGGCAATGGCGCGCACTTGCGGTTCTTGCCGGGGGCGGGTGTTGATCGTGACCATCCGCGTGACACCAGCCGCGCGGGCGCGATCAATCACTTGCGGCAGTTCCTCGGCAAAATCGGGGAAATCCAGATGGCAATGGCTGTCGACCAGCTGCGGAAGTTCGTTGGACAAAGGACGCATCCCGGAAAAACTCAGATCGGCAAACAGGTTTGGGCTGTCCGCTCTAGTGATCTCACCATATCTAAGGTTAGGCTGCCGGGGTCAAGATTGACCGCTAGGCCAATCCGCGCGCGGGCTGGGATTTCCTGTTGTGCCTGCGCCCAAGCGCGACCTGCCATAGGATTAGGCGAAAGTCGGGCGAAAAGCGCGCCTTCTTCGGGGCTTGCCCCATAGGGAAGGGCTTGGGTCACGCCAAACCGCGCAAGATCGCCCAAAATCTGCTCCAAAAGATCCAGCATCAAGTGCCGTTTCTCTTCGCCATCGCGCGCGCTAATGTGATCGGCCAAGGCCCAAGCGGCGGAGCGGTCATAATTGGGCAAAGACCCCAAAAGCGCGAGAAGCCGCGCCTGCAACGCCATCCCATCCTGCGCCAAAAGTGTCAGCGCGCGTCCAGCACTGCCCTCAGACAGCCGCGCCAGCTGGGCCGAGTATTCGTCGCTGTCATCGTCTAGATCTTGGGCAGCTAAGATCTGCGATATTTGCCCCGCATCCAAAGCCGCCAGCCGCATCATCCGGCACCGGGAGCGAATAGTCGGCAGCAAACGGCTGGGCCTATGGGAAATGAGCAGCAATATCGTGTTTAGCGGCGGCTCTTCGAGCAGCTTTAGCAAGGCATTGGCCGCAGGAATATTCATGTCATCAGCGCTATCGATGATCGCCACGCGATAGCCGGGTTCGGTACTGGCCATGGTAAAGCCGCGCTTGAGTTGGCGGATATCCTCGACCGAGATATTCTGCTGAAATCGGCCAGCTTTGCTGTCATAACGGCGCCGCACCAAGGAAAGGCGCGGCTCGGATAAGGCCTTGACCCTATGGCTGATCGGATGGTCCGGCGACAGGCAAAGACTGGGATCAAAGGGCAGGGGCTCTGGCCCGAACAGGCCCTCTTCAGCCCCCGGCACCGGCGCAGCCAGCAGACAGCGCGCCATGGCCCAGGCCAGGGTGGCTTTGCCAATGCCTTCGGGTCCGGTGAGAAGCCAGGCGTGATGCATTTCCTGGCTTTCAATAGCGGCGAAGATCTGGGCACGGATGTCGTCATGGCCGATCACATGAGGCGCAAAGCGCGGGTGAAGCGCCTCGGCCCGGCAATCCGCCTCTGGAAGAGGATCGGCCTCGCTCATTTGACTTGATCCAGGACAGCTAAAACGCGGGCGGCGACATCCTCTTCGCTGCCATCGCCAGAAACGACACGGACCCTATTCGGCGCAGCTTCGGCCAGGTCCAAGAATCCGGCGCGCAGCATTTCCTGAAATTCGAGGCCGAAAGCTTCGAATCTGGTTTCTTCCTCGGCTCCGGCGCGGCCCATCGTGCGGGCCAAAGCGGCGCGAGGCTCCATATCGATGATAAAAGTCAGATCAGGCTCGATCCCGATCATTTCCCGGTGCAGCGCATCCACTTTGGCGCGCAAATCGCCTCGGGTCGCGCCCTGATAGACGCGGGTGCTATCGGCGAACCTGTCAGTGATCACCGTGGCACCGCGCGACAGACTAGGGCGGATCAGCTTTTCCAGATGATCGCGTCGCGCGGCCGTGAACAGCAAAAGCTCCGTCTCAGGTGACCAGCGCCCCGTATCGCCGGACAGCACAAGAGCGCGGATTTCCTCGGCGCCGCTGGTGCCACCGGGCTCGCGGGTGTGAACCACGTCTTGGCCCGCAGCTGCCAGGGTCGCGGCCAGCCGTTTGGCTTGGGTGCTTTTGCCCGAACCATCGATACCTTCGAAACTGATGAAACGCCCAGACAGCTGGGGATAGACGAGATCGGTCAAAAGAAGTCTTGGATTTGGCTGATGAATTTTCGGGCAAGAACTAAGCTGGCGCTGCGGATATGCGGCACAAACCCACCGCGATTGACCGGGCGTTCCGCATAAAGCGGCAGTCTGGCATCGGGCAAATCGCGGCGCGTGACCACTAATTCAGCGATGGGACGGTCCTCGATAATCGGCGCTTCGATGGGGCCGCGAAACTCCACTTTGGCGGTGACATCGTCTTGGTACAGGACTGGAATCAGGACAGTCATATCTTGGGCGGCGACCAGCCCGACGCTTTGCACATCGCCCATCCAAACCGGGGCTTCGGCAAGGCGCTGGCCTTTGGTGGCGATTTGTTTTTCAAGAAATTGCCGGAAGGCCCAGTTGACGATCCGCTCGCCCTCATCGGCCCGGGCCGAGGCGCTATCGAGACCGCTGATCACGAAAATGATCCGGCGGTCGCCTTGGGCGGCGGAGCCCACCATGCCATAGCCTGCCTCTTCAGTATGGCCGGTTTTTAGACCATCCACGCCGATATCGAGCCGCAAAAGTGGGTTGCGATTGAACCGGTTGCGCGGGGCGCGGCCATCGAAGTCAAACTCGGTTTCAGCGAAATAGCCGTAATATTCGGGGAATTCCTTGATCAATTGCTGGGACAAGATGCCGAGATCCCGCATGCTCATGCGGTGGATCGGATTAGGCCAGCCCGAAGCATTGGCGAAGGTGGAATTGGTCATGCCTAAATCGCGGGCACGTTCATTCATCAATCGAGCAAAAGCGTCCTCGGTCCCGGCCAGTCCTTCGGCCACAGCCACGGTCGCGTCATTGCCCGATTGCACGATAATGCCGCGAATGAGTTCTTCGACAGTGGGGCGGTCGCGCTCATTGAGAAACATGGTCGAGCCCGTCATTTCCCGCGCCTTGGTCGAGACGCCAAAGCGCGTGTCCAGGCTGACATTGGGGTTATCGCGCACCGCCTCAAACAGCATGTAGAGCGTCATTAGCTTTGACATAGACGCCGGGGGCATTGGCGTATCGGCGTTTTTCTCTAAAAGCACCGTACCCGTGGATAAATCCAAGACAAAAGCGGATTTTGCTTGGGTTTCAAAGGCAGCTGCAGAGGAATGGCCGCAAATCATTAACCAAACCATGCAAAAAGCGGCGAGGGCGATACGTGTCATGACGGCTCCGTGCTGCGGTTGCATTTCTTTTGGTATATCCGTGTGGAGCGGGAAGGCCAGCCCAAAAGGCGCAATTGATGGGCTTGCAACTTTTGTTGAGAGCGTTCATAGCCGTCAGGCCGGAGGAGTGGCAGAGTGGTCGAATGCGGCGGTCTTGAAAACCGTTGAACGTTAACGCGTTCCGTGGGTTCGAATCCCACCTCCTCCGCCACTTGCTGTCATCCGCTTAAAATTTGGGCCAATAGCTGTTTAGCTATGAGGCCAAGGTTTTTCCCGCTTTCCGCTATTTTACTGAATAAGCTGATAGAAATGCTTCGGTTTGGCAGATGTCGACGCCTAAGAATTGATCTAATTCCAGATTTGGCTCTCGCGCGCCCTTGACCTTGGGCCCGAAGACACTCCATCTAGCGGCGTAGTGCCGAAAACAGCGAGGAGCCCAAAATGGCTTTCGAACTTCCTGACCTTCCTTATGCCCATAATGCCCTGGCCGATCTGGGCATGTCGCAGGAAACCCTGGAGTTTCACCACGATATTCACCACAAAGCCTATGTAGATAACGGCAATAAGCTGATCGCAGGCACTGAGTGGGAAAGCAAATCTCTCGAAGAGATCGTTGCAGGCACATATGAAGCCGGCGCGGTTGCTCAGTCGGGCATCTTTAACAACGCATCGCAGCATTGGAACCATATCCAGTTTTGGGAAATGATGGGTCCGGGCGAAGGCGGTATGCCGGGCGAGCTGGAAAAAGCCATTGTCGAAGCATTTGGCTCGGTTGATGAGTTCAAGTCTCAGTTCGCGGCGGCAGGTGCGGGTCAGTTTGGCTCGGGCTGGTGCTGGCTGGTCAAAGACACTGATGGCAGCTTGAAAGTGACCAAAACCGAAAATGGCGTGAACCCGCTTTGCTTCGGTCAAACCGCTCTGCTGGGCTGCGATGTTTGGGAACATTCCTATTACATCGATTTCCGCAATAAGCGCCCGGTTTATCTGACCAACTTCCTGGACAAGCTGGTCAATTGGGAAAATGTTGCGGCGCGTCTGGCGGGCTAAGGCTATTTCCTAAAAAGAAAGCGGGTTTTTGCCCGCTTTCACGACATCATAAAACCCGCCTTTTCAGGCGGGTTTTGTTTTGGGACGGCTCTGGGCCAACACAAAAGGCTGGGCTCAGATTATGCAGCGAAATCGATCCAGACCGGTACATGGTCTGAGGGTTTTTCCCGGCCGCGAATGGCACTGTCGATTTGCGCATCCTCCAGCCGGTCGGCGGCTTGCGGCGTTAAAAGCAGGTGATCGATGCGGATACCGTCATTGCGATCCCAAGCTCCTGCTTGGTAATCCCAAAAACTAAACTGGCCCGGGCCGTCAGCCGGGGGACGATGCGGATGGCAGGCGCGGAATGCCTCGGTCATGCCCAAATTCAACAGGCGCCGCCAAGCTTCGCGAGAACTGAGCATATGCAAAGCATCATCAGTCCAAGCCTGGGGGCGTGCGGCATCTTCGGGCTGGGGGATGATATTGTAATCGCCCGCCACAATCGCTGAGATTTCTTCGGTCAAAAGATCCTTTAGCCGCGCTTCTAGCCGCGCCATCCAGGCGAGCTTATAGTCATATTTCGGGCCAGGCGCGGGATTGCCATTGGGCAAATAGAGGCCACAAATCCGAAATGGCCGCTCCGCCTGAACCAGGGCTTCGATCCAGCGGGCTTGCTCATCACTGTCATCGCCGGGAAGGCCGCGGCGAATATCCTCTAGCGGGAATTTCGACAAAATCGCCACGCCATTGAAGCTTTTCTGCCCATGGGTTTCCAGCTGATAGCCGCGATCTTCTATTTCCTCACGGGGGAAATTTTCATCAATGCTTTTAAGCTCTTGCAGCACTGCCAGATCGGGCTTTGCCTCGTCCAGCCAATCCAAAAGGGCCGGGAGCCGTGCTTTGATGCCATTGATATTGAATGTCGCGATTTTCATCGCTGCCTCCCGCCGCTTTGTGTCTGTGTCGCCTTGTTCAGGCACCGCTCTTTTCGCTACAGTGTTCCACATAGGCTTGTCGAGAGGGTCGGCTTTGAAAAGACTGCTGTTTTGTTTAGGGGTGATTAAAGCCGGCACGACCTGGCTGCATTGGGCCTTAAATGGGCATCCGCAAATCGGTCGGATCCCGCGCAAAGAGTTACATTATTTCTTGCGCCAATATGGCGGGATTGATCGGCTGACGGATCATGGGCGCTGGAACCAGTTCAAGGTGCATCTCGATCGCAGCTCTATTGTCGCGCCTTATGACAAGAAAAAGCGCAATGAACGCACAGATCCCGAGCTTTATGGCAGCCCCTGGGATCACACCCAAATGGCGGAGTGGTGGGGGCCTAAAGGCGATGCGCGGCGGCGCTTAGCCAATATACCCAATGATCAGGATTGGTATTATAAATTCCTAGAAGCGCCGATTAATGACGCTTGGTATCGAAATCTTTTCAGCGAAATCGGGCCAGATCAATGGGCCACGGATTTTAGCACCACAAGTTATATGATCCGCCCGGAAGGGTTTAAGGATATGGCCAATTTCGCCGAAGATAGCCGGGCTATTTTGATTTTGCGCAACCCTTTGGACAGGCTTTGGTCGCATGTGAAATTTCATGCGGAAGTGATCAATATCGAAGAAGAAAAACTGCATTATTGGAGTGCGCAGAAATATCGGAAATTCACCGAGGAATTCGCGCTTCAGGACTATAGCTTTTATGCTGATGCGGTCGAAGCGATGATAACCCATTTCCCACCAGAAAAGCGCCTAATTTTGAATTTCGAAGATATTCGGCGTGACGGCGAGGCGGTTTTTCAGCGGGTTCAGAAGTTTTTGGATCTAGAGCCCATTTCCCTCAAAGACCGTTTGCAAGACCAAAAGATTGCCTCTTCTTTGCAAATTCCTTTGCAAAGGGGGATCTTTTCCCATTTATGTCCGCAATTCGAAAAAGATCTGGATCGTTTGCTAGATCTGGGGGTCGATTTCGCGGAACCTTGGCGGGACCATGTGCGCCGCCATGGAAAAGAATGGCCCAAGCCTGATTTTTTCGGCGCGCGGACTTTGGCGCGCAGGGCGTCAAACTATGTGCATGATGCAAAAATTCGAGCGGCTCAAACCAAAGAAACCAGCGAAAAATAAGCGCGGGCGGTAAAAGGCCCGCGACTTAAAAATGGCTCACATAGAAAAGCTGGTGCCGCAACCGCAGCTAGAGCTGGCATTTGGGTTTTCGATCACGAAACGCGCGCCGATTAGCTCTTGGCTAAAATCGATCACGGCTTCGGATAAAAACGGCATGGAAACTGCGTCGATCACAACTTTTTGGCCGCCGCCTTCTAGGATTGTGTCTTCGTCTTTGGGGTCATCAAGCGTGATTTCATACTGAAAACCCGAGCAGCCGCCGCCTTCGACCGCGACCCGCAAGGCTTTGGGGCTGTCATTGGCTTCGTTGATCTCTGCTAGGCGGGCAAAAGCCCGTTCGGTGACTTTGGGGGGCAGTGTTAGGTCCATCGGTCGCTTCCTCACCTCTTGGATCGCTAGATGCAAGAATATATGCGATGGGGGAACAGGACTCAAGAAAGACCAAGTGACATGCCTGCGATTTACGCGACCTTTGCCGAAAATAGCCGCGGGCGTCTTTTTGAAGAGGCGGGCAGCGGCTATCGCTCTTGTTTTCAGCGCGATCGCGACCGGATCATCCATTCCATCGCCTTTCGCCGTCTCAAACATAAAACCCAAGTCTTTGTGGAACATGAGGGTGATTACTACCGCACGCGGCTGACCCATTCCATCGAAGTGGCGCAAGTGGCGCGGACGATTGCCCGTGCGCTTGATCTGGAAAGCGATCTGACCGAAGCCGTCGCTTTGGCTCATGATTTAGGCCATACGCC
This sequence comes from Mangrovicoccus sp., assembly GCA_049603835.1. Classification (GTDB taxonomy): domain Bacteria; phylum Pseudomonadota; class Alphaproteobacteria; order Rhodobacterales; family Rhodobacteraceae; genus Mangrovicoccus. The sequence continues at coordinate 5,789 of JBMYSZ010000009.1, read as the reverse complement.
TTTTGGGCATACGGGCGAAGATGCCTTGCAGGATATGATGGCGCCTTTTGGCGGCTTTGATCATAACGCCCAGGCCATTCGCATCGTGACCCGGTTAGAGACCCAATATGCGCTATTTGACGGGTTGAATCTCAGCTGGGAAACTCTTGAAGGCATCGCAAAGCATAATGGCCCAATTGCGGGCGAACTTCCGGCGGCGCTGCGCAGTTATAACGCCCAGCATGATCTTGAATTGCATACCCATGCGGGGGCCGAGGCGCAGGTTGCGGCTTTGTCCGATGATATCGCTTATAATAATCATGATTTGCTGGATGGGCTGCGCGCAGGGCTCTTTGTGGAAAATGAGTTGCGTGACCTGCCTTTGGTGGGGCCAGCTTTCGCGGCGGTGGATCGGCAATATCCGGGATTGGAAATTATCCGGCGGCGTCACGAAGCTTTGCGCAAAGTCTTCGGCGCTATGGTCGGGGATGTGATTGAGACTAGCAAAGGCATTCTGGCCGAGGCCAATCCGCAAAGCGTCGAAGCAGTGCGCGATTTGGGGCATCCGGTGATCCGCTTTTCGGCGCCCATGTGGGCGGATCTGAAAATCATCCGCGAATTCCTGTTTTCGCGCATGTATCGCTCGGCGGATGTGATGGTGAAACGCGCCGAAGCCACAAAGATTATCGAAGAACTTTTTCCGCTCTATATGCAGCAGCCTGATCTCTTACCGCAGCGCTGGAATCCGGGCAGCATCGCCGAGGATAAGCCGCGATTGGCGCGCATGGTTTGCGACTATATCGCGGGCATGACCGACCGATATGCCTTGCAAGCGCATCGAAAGAACTTCCCCGATCAGCTCTCGGCGCTTTAGCCCGCCCAAACCACCAAAAGCCGGATTTTGCGCAGCAGCCGCGCATTGACGCCACACGCCCGGATGATACACCCCCCTCCGACCCAAAGGGGACCCAAGATGAACCTGTTTGCAGATATTAAGACGTTGGTGCTTGAGGCGCTGGCGCAAATGACCGACGAAGGCACTCTACCGCAGGGCCTGAATATGAGCGCCGTCACCGTGGAGCCGCCAAAAGATGCGGCCCATGGAGATATGGCCACGAATGCCGCGCTGGTGCTGGCGAAAGCCGCGAAGATGAAGCCACGCGATATCGCCGAAGCCCTGGCCGCGAAGCTGACCGCTGATGCGCGTGTAGACCTGGCTGACGTGGCTGGGCCCGGCTTTTTGAATTTACGCCTGTCGCCCGCGCTGTGGCAGGGGGCTGTTGCGCAAATCCTGACTGAGGGCGCTGTTTATGGCCGGTCCGAGCTTGGGGCTGGGCACCGGGTCAATGTGGAATATGTCTCGGCCAATCCGACCGGGCCTTTGCATGTGGGCCATACACGCGGCGCGGTTTTTGGCGATGCTTTGGCCTCGCTTCTGGATTTCGTGGGCTATGATGTGACCCGCGAATATTATATCAATGACGGCGGCGCCCAGGTGGATGTGCTCGCCCGCTCGGTCTATCTGCGCTATCTAGAGGCCCATGGCCAGGAAGTGACCTTCCAGGATGGGACTTATCCCGGCGATTACCTGGTCGAGGTTGGCCAAGCGCTAAAGGCGAAAGTCGGCGATAGCTATGTGGACCAGCCCGAGGAAGCTTGGCTCGCCGAAATCCGGGAATTTGCCACAGATGCCATGATGGATCTGATCCGTTCGGATCTGAAAGCGCTGAATATCGAGATGGATCACTTCTTCTCGGAAAAGGCGCTTTATGGCACCGGCAAGATCGAGGCCGCTTTGGACGACCTCAAATCCAAAGGCTTGATCTATGAAGGCGTGCTAGAGCCGCCCAAAGGCAAAAAGCCCGAAGATTGGGAACCCCGCGAGCAGACGCTGTTCAAATCCACCGAGCATGGCGATGATGTGGATCGCCCGGTGATGAAATCCGATGGCAGCTGGACCTATTTCGCCCCCGATATCGCCTATCATTATGATAAGGTGAGCCGGGGCTATGACGCGCTGATCGATATTTTTGGCGCGGATCATGGCGGCTATGTGAAACGGATGAAAGCTGCGGTGTCGGCCTTGTCTGGCGGGTCTGTACCGCTGGATATCAAGCTGACCCAGCTGGTGAAGCTGTTCAAAAATGGCGAGCCGTTTAAGATGTCGAAACGGGCAGGGACCTTTGTGACCCTACGCGATGTGGTGGATCAGGTTGGCCCATCGGTGACGCGCTTTGTCATGCTGACCCGCAAAAATGATGCGCCGCTGGATTTCGATTTCGATAAGGTCCTAGAGCAGTCGAAAGAAAACCCGGTTTTCTATGTGCAATATGCTTATGCGCGGCAATCTTCGGTCATGCGCAAAGCCGCCGATATGGGGATCGACACATCGCCCGACGCACTGGCGAATGCGGATCTCAGCAATTTGACCGATCCCGCCGAATTGGCCGTGGTCAAAGCGCTTGCCGAATGGCCACGCCTGGTGGAAATCGCCGCGAAAAACAACGAACCGCACCGGATTGCCTTCTATCTTTATGATCTGGCCAGTGCATTCCATGCGCTTTGGAACCGTGGCAATGATAATCCGAGCCTACGTTTTGTGCAGGATGGCGACGTTTCCACCACATCTAGCAAAATTTCCCTACCACGTGCTGTTGGCGTTGTGATTTCTACAGGTCTTGGTATCTTGGGTGTAGAGCCGCTAGAGGAAATGCGCTGATCAAAGCGCCCCATGCGGCCCGAGCAGGCAGCATTTTATAGACGGCGAAGGCTAGGGCCTTTGCCGATATGGGGCAATTTATGGCGAACCCGGAATATACAGGCCCAGACTCTCTTGATTTGACGCCGCGAGCGCTGGCATCTCAAACCAGTGCTTGGGCGGGGGCTTTGTGCTCGCTCGCCTTGGTGGCGGGCGCGGCCTATTGGAGTTATGATTTAGCTCAACGCGACGCTTATGGCGTTCCGGTGATCAAGGCATTGGATGGGCCCGCGCGGGTGGCTGCTGCCGATCCTGGCGGGGCGACCATGGCCAATCAGGGGCTGGCGGTGAATGCCGTGGCCGAAGGCGAACCCGAAGCCCCCGCAGAGGCGGTGGCGCTCGCACCTGAACCAGCCGAGCTAACCGCCGAAGACCAGCCGCGCCCAGTGCTTGAAGCGCCCAGCGACACGGTGATGCGCAATTCCATTGCCGATGCCTTGGCCCTAGCCGGTGTCGGGGATGAGGATCTGACCTCCCCGGCAGAGCCCTGGCGGCCATCGCCGCGCCCCGAAGGCGAAACTGCTCAAGCCAGTCTTGCAACCAAGCCCGTCACCGCACCCCAAGCGGCCCTGACAGAGGTGGATGGCGCCAGCCTCGCGCCGGGAACGAGGTTGGTGCAATTGGGGGCATTTGACAGCGAAGATGTGGCTTTGTCGGTTTGGACAGATCTGGATAAACGCTTTGGCGATTTCGTATCCAGCAAGGGCCGGATCATTCAGCGCGCCGATGTGGGGGGCAAGACCTTCTATCGCTTGCGCTTGCATGGCTTTGACGATTTGGCCGAAGCGCGCCGGTTCTGCGCCGCTTTGATCGCCGAGCGCGCGGATTGTATCCCCGTTTTGGTTCGCTGATCATGGGGATCGGAGCAACGATTTTCGGCTGTGCCGGGCTGGCTTTGACCGCCTCGGAAACGGCTTTCTTTCGGCAGGCGCAGCCCTGGGGCTTTATCCTCTTTGCCCGCAATATCGACACTGCCCAGCAAGTCGCAGCTTTGACCGCCGAGCTGCGCGCTGCGGTGGGACGGGATGCGCCGATTTTCATCGATCAAGAAGGCGGACGGGTCCAACGCCTGCGTCCGCCCCATTGGCGGCTTTGGCCCGCGCCTCTGGATATGGCGCAAGCGCTGGAACCGGGGCAGGTGGAGCGCGCCTTTTACCTGCGCTATCGCTTGATCGCGGCCGAGCTAAGCGCGCTTGGGATCGATGCCAATTGCGCCCCCATGGCCGATATTGCCATGGCGGACACCCATCATTTCCTGCGCAATCGCTGTTATGGTACGGATCTGCCTAGCGTGATCGCCAATGCTCGCGCGACGTCAGAAGGATTGCTGGATGGCGGCGTTCTGCCCGTGTTGAAGCATATCCCAGGCCATGGGCGCGGAACCCTCGATAGCCATTTGGATTTGCCAAAGGTCACCGCCGAGGCAGATGCCCTAAAGACGCTGGATTTCGCAGCATTTGCCGGGCTCAATGACCTGCCCATGGCGATGACCGCGCATATTGTTTACGCGGCAATTGATGACCAGGCGCCTGCCACGCAATCTGCGCCAATGATCCAAGTCATTCGCGACCAAATCGGCTTTGACGGGCTGTTGATGACCGATGACCTGTCGATGCAAGCCCTTAGCGGGAGCATGCGCGCGCGCTGCGAAAGCTCGCTTGGCGCGGGCTGCGATGTGATTTTGCACTGCAATGGCGATATGGCCGAAATGCAGGAAATCGCAGCGGCAAGCGGTGACTTAGCGGGTCAAGCAGCCTTGCGCGCTGATGCGGCCCTTGCGTCTAAGCGCGTGGTTTCCGGAGATATCGAGGCGCTAACTGCGGAATGGGACGAGCTAAGCCAGAGCATGGAGATCGCCCTTGGCGCCTGATAGCTTAACCCCGTTTAGCCCAGATGCCGAAGCGATTGAGGCACGCCTTGCCACAGAGGCGTTGATTGTTGAATTGGACGGGTTCGAAGGCCCGCTTGATCTGCTCTTGGCGATGTCGCGCACGGCAAAGATTGATCTGCGGCAGATCTCCGTGCTGGCGCTCTCCGAGCAGTATCTCGATTTTATCGAGCGCGCCCAAGAGCTTCGCATCGAATTAGCCGCTGATTATCTGGTTATGGCGGCTTGGCTGGCTTTCCTGAAATCCAAGCTGCTTTTGCCCGCCGCGCCCGAAGAAGACGGCCCAAGCGCCGAGGATTTGGCCGCGCATTTGGCATTCCAGCTAGAACGGTTGCAGGCTATGCGCACTGCCTCGTCCCGGCTGATGGCGCGCGACCGTTTGGGGCGCGATGTCTTTGCCCGAGGCGCCGCCGAACCTGTGACCACGGACCGCAAAGTGGAATTCCAAAGCTCGCTTCTGGATCTGCTTCAGGCCTATGCGCGGATCCGCACTCGCGATAATTTCCGGCCCTTTGTCATGGATCGTGAGGCGGTGATGACCATGGAAGAGGCGCTGGAACGGATGCGGGATTTGATCGGCTATAATGGCGGATGGGAACCTTTGGCCGAATATTTGCCACCCGAATGGCAGATTGATGCGCCACGCCGCCGGGCGTCTTTGGCCGCGACTTTTGCGGCAAGTTTGGAAATGGCCAAGCAAGGTCAGATCGAGATCCGCCAAGCGCAAACATTCGCCCCCATCGAATTGCGCGTCAAAGGCGCTGCATGAGCGACGAAGATCAGCCTCAGCCCGCCCGCGAACCGGGTTTTTTCGCGATCCCGTCCTTGGATGAACAGGGGCGCATGGTCGAAGCGATGCTCTTTGCCTCTGCCGATCCGCTGACCGTCAAAGATATGGCCGCGCGCATGCCCGAAGGCTGCGATCCCGGCACAGCGGTGCGCGCCTTGGCCACGCAATATGAAGGCCGCGGGGTTCAGATCGTGCAAGTGGGGCCCGCCTGGGCCATTCGTACCGCGCCGGATCTGTCCTTTTTGATGCGCCATGAGGTGGTCGAAACCCGCAAATTATCTCGCGCGGCTTTGGAGACCCTGGCGATTGTCGCCTATCATCAGCCGGTCACCCGTGCTGAGATCGAAGAAATCCGTGGGGTCAGCGTGTCCAAG
>JBMYSZ010000008.1:0-125053 GCA_049603835.1 Mangrovicoccus sp. | reverse complement strand
TGCCGCCGCCCCGAGGCGGTTTCGCCAATTGCGATGGTCAAAAGCCGCCTTCCCGCTGGGAGGGCGGTTTTTTCCTGTGCACTACGTCGCATTGCTCGGCTCTCGCAGTATTGGTAATTAAACTTTACCAATGCAAGAGGGGCGGTCCATGACCATTGTGACCAATATTGAAGATCTCAAGACCATCTATAAGCGCCGCGTGCCGAAGATGTTCTATGATTACGCGGAAACCGGCAGTTGGACCGAGCAGACCTTCCGCGAAAACACCACAGATTTTGCGCAGCTGCGCCTGCGCCAGCGGATCGCGGTGGATATGACGGGCCGTTCTGTGGCAAGTCAGATGATCGGCCAGGATGTGGCCATGCCCGTGGCGCTTGCTCCGGTGGGGCTGACTGGCATGCAATCCGCTGATGGCGAGATCAAAGCCGCCAAGGCGGCCGAGAAATTCGGCGTGCCGTTCACGCTGTCCACCATGTCGATCTGCTCGATTGAGGATGTGGCGGAAAATACCAGCGCGCCGTTTTGGTTTCAGGTTTATACTCTGAAGGATGATGATTTCATGCGCCGCCTGATGCAGCGCGCGAAGGATGCGAAATGCTCTGCCCTGGTGATTACGGTGGATTTGCAGGTGCTGGGTCAGCGTCATAAGGATCTGAAAAACGGGCTGAGCGCCCCGCCAAAGCTGACCCCGGCATCGGTGGCGAATATGATGACCAAGGTGGGTTGGGGCCTAGAGATGCTGGGCACAAAGCGGCGTTTCTTTGGCAATATTGTTGGCCATGCAAAGGGCGTAACGGATCCGTCTTCGCTGACCACTTGGACGGCGGAGGCCTTTGACCAGGGCTTGGATTGGAAACGTATCGCCGAGCTCATGTCCATGTGGGACGGCAAAGTGATCCTTAAGGGCATTCTTGATGTGGAGGACGCGAAGAAAGCGGCAGAGCTGGGGGCGGATGCGATTATCGTGTCGAACCATGGCGGGCGTCAGCTGGATGGGGCGCTGAGCTCGATCCGGATGCTGCCGCAGATCGTGGATGCTGTGGGCGATAAGGTTGAGGTTTGGTTTGATAGCGGCATTCGCTCGGGCCAAGATGTGCTAAAAGCGATTGCGCTTGGGGCGAAGGGCACGATGATCGGCCGGGCTTATACTTATGGCCTGGGGGCGCAGGGCGAAGCTGGGGTGACCAAAGCGTTGGAGATCCTTCACAAAGAGCTTGATACCTCTATGGCGCTTTGCGGGCGCACCAATATCGCCGATGTGGATCGCGATATTTTATTGGTGCCCGAAGGCTTTTCCGGTCGTTGGGAAAGCTGACCCAACCTTTCTGCTAAGAGTAGGATGGGCAATATTGCCCATCCTACATGGAGCGGCGATCCAGGCTAAGGGTGATCGGCAGAATGGCAATGAGCGCCAAAGCCACCGCTGCGAAAGCCACGGGCAGGCCGAAGAACTGCGCTAATAGACCAGTGACCGGCGGGCCGAGGAAAAAGCCGCCATATCCCAAAATCGAGGCCTGGGCGATGGCTTGGCTGCGCTCTGCATCACTGACCTGACGCCCGATAATCACATAGGCCATGGGCGCAATTACAGAAATGCCCAAACCAGCACAGGCAAATCCAAGATAGGCCATGGACGGAGACGCCGCCATTGCGGCAAGGCCGGCACCGCAACTGGCCAGGAGCCCGGCGCCATAAAGCAGGCGCGCCGCCCCGAGGCGGATCACCAGAGCTTGGCTGGCGAAGCGGCCCACTGCCATGGTCAGGCCAAAAAACACCGGCCCCAATGCCCCGTGAATTGCCGAGCCGCCGAGGCTGCGCTCCAGATGCAGGGCAGACCAGGATTCCATGCCGTTTTCACCCAGAAAGCCGATGCCGATGATCAGCCCGCCCAGCAGAGCCAAGCGGCTAAACCGCATGCGCAACCCCGGGGCAGGGCCGGGCGGTGGCTTTTGCCCCCGTTCAATGGAGGCTGCAGCGCAAAGCAATGCCAGTAGACCAAGCCCGCCGCCATAAAGACTAAGCGGCACACCAAATTCCCGCAAAGGACCAGAAGCCAAAGCCGACATAGTATAAATGAGGGAGAAAAACCCGTGATTGAGCCCCATCAGTGGTGTTTTAGACCGGGCCTCCACCGCAGAGAGCCGGGAATTCATCACCACATCCATCAGCCCCAGCCCTGAGCCGGTGGCAAAAGTGGCGACACATAGAGCGGGCAGGGAACCGGCCAGGCCCACCGCCTGAAAGGCAAAGCCGGAAAATATCGCTGCAATGGCCACGGCCCAATTGCCGAACCGCGCCTCGAAAACTACCGCAAACCGCATCGCAAAAAGTGCCCCCGCCGCCGCCATCAAAAGCGCTAGGCCGAAGCCTGCATCACTGGCCCCCGCCGCAAGCTTTGTCTCGGGGGCATAGGCATGAAAAGCGCCGCCAAAAAGGCCCGCCACTGCAAAGGCAGGCAGGCTATGACGCGACAGGGATAATAGCTTTAACATAGAAGCGCTGTGGCATGGCCAAGGCTTTGGCGCAATCTCTTGCGGTTCTGATCGCTTACATTGCGCGGCATTGTGATTTAATCCATGCGTTTTTGGCGATGTTTAAACGGGGAGGACACTTATTGTGGCAAATGCGCAAGTGGTGTCTTGGGTTTGCACAGAGTGGATGTTGCAAGGAACCGGCCCATAGCCATTCTGGCCGGGTGGAGAGGATAGAATGCAGATCAAGATCAGGCAGGCTCGTGATGCCGACGCCGAAGAGGCTATTTGCACCCTACGTCGCTCCATCACCGAACTCTGTAAGGCCGATCATGAAAATGATCCGGCGGAGCTTGAAAGTTGGCTCGGCAATAAGACGGTCGAGGCGTGGTGCAAGTGGAACTCGCGGGATGACGCGGTGGTGCTGGTGGCCGAAAGCGGCGGAAAGATCATCGGTGTCGGTATGGCTAGTCTTAGCGGCGAGATTTTGTTGAACTACGTCCATCCAGGGGCGCGCTTTGGTGGCGTCAGCAAGGCTATCCTCGCTGGTTTGGAGAACAGCTTACGGGCGCGGGATGTGCTCTGCTGCCATTTGGAAAGCACAATCACAGCCCGATCCTTCTACGAGCATTGCGGTTTTCGGTCGGACGGGAAGGACCCACTCGTATTTTTTAAGTATTTGTAGTTGCACGGTGTCAGGCTTCGGAGGCGCAATAATGCGGTCGAACCTAAGGCAGGGGGCAATCCTTTTATCCCATTTGCCGGATCGTATCTGCCCATCAGCTAAGGCAATTCAGCCGCAATTCATCGGAGCAGGCTTTTTGTGCTTCCCTGTTGGGGCAAACTGAGCTATGGGGCGCAGCTCATGGGCATACACCCTTGGAGGATGCCCGCAACCAAATGGAGAATACACATGGCTGGAGAGATTCCTGATCTCGTAGTCCAGGAACGCACGGGGACAGGCAAGGGGGCCGCCCGTCAAGCTCGTCGTGAGGGGCTGGTTCCTGGGATCGTTTATGGTGGCGAACAAGAGCCGCTGCCGATCAACATCCCCTTCAATGTCCTGCTCAAGCGCCTGAAGCAAGGCCGCTTCCTGTCGACATTGTTCAACCTGAAATGCGAAGGCCAAGAAGACGTCCGCGTCATCTGCCGCGCGGTTGAGCGTGATGTGGTCAAAGACTTGCCGACCCATGTTGATTTCATGCGCCTGCGTCGCGCGTCGAAAATCAACCTCTACATCCCGGTTGAGTTCATCAATCACGAAGACTGCCCAGGTCTGAAGCGCGGGGGTACGCTGACCGTTGTACGTCAGGAAGTGGAGCTGATCGTGACTGCGGGCGATATCCCGGAGAAACTGGTCGCGGATCTGTCTGGTCTGAAAATCGGTGACACCATCACCATTTCCTCGATCGATCTGCCGGAAGGCGCGAAGCCGACCATCGATCGTGATTTTGTGATCGCGAATGTCCAAGCGCCTGCTGGCCTGGTTGGCGGCGATGACGAAGAAGAAGGCGAAGCCGCAGCAGAAGCGTAAGTCAAGGCTGCCGCAAGCTAAGGTTTTTGAAGGGCTCCGAATTGCGGGGCCCTTTTTCTTTGGGGGCCAAGGGATCAAGCTAATGGCGCGCCGGGGCGGTGGGCAAATTGCCCACCCTACAGGAGCGGCCCCGCTATCGCCATCGCATCACTGCTGGGCGCTGCGCATCATCCGTTCATGCACCGCTTGCATCCCGCGATCGGCCATATCCGTGACTTCGGCGGCATGGATATGCATCGCCTCGACCAATTCTGCATTTTCGGTGGTTTGGGTGACGATGATTTCGGTCTCGGTCACAGTGATTTCCGAGGTGATCTCATCCCCATGGGCAAAGAACAGATCCAAGGTCGGGCTCTGGATAAAGATCTGCGGATCATCTTTTGCCTCAACCCGCGCAATCATCCCACTTACATGGCTCACCAAGGCCTCCATCACCGCCGGGTCGGTACTGCCTGTCACACTGCGAATACCATTGGGCAGATTGGTCACGTCGCGGGTCAGGCTTTGGAAATTGCGAAACAAAACGGCGATTTCAGCGCTTTCCTCGGGGCTGGCATTGAGGCCGCGTAGGCCAGGCATATTGACCTCATCATGACCCGTGCCATCGGCGCCATGCCCGTGACCGAAGCCATGGCTATGCCCATGCATTCCACCGCTGCCATGGCCGCTCATCTGGGCCTGGGCGGTAGAGGCCAGCATCGCGACCAGCGCAATCACCGCCCCTTGCTGGGCCAGTCGCTTTGCACTGGGTCGTTGGTTGAGTGTGATCTGCATCGGATCCTCCTAAAAGCCCATCTGAGCTTAGCCTACAGACTGCACGCTCTCAAAGACTTCTAATTCCGGCGGGCCCATATAAATATCGGCGCTGCTTTTGGCGCCTGCATGGGCTTTGCGGAAGGCCTCTGATTTGGTCCAGGCGATAAAGGCGTCTTCGCTGTCCCAAAGCGTGTGCGAGGCATAAAGCCGATAGCCTGCCTCATGCTCGGAGCCTTTCATCAGGTGAAACCCCTTAAAGCCCGGCACGGATGTCAAATGGCTGTCGCGAGATTTCCAAACGGTTTCAAAAGCCTCTTCTTGCCCTATTTTCACCTTAAAGCGGTTCATTGTCAGATACATCGCGCAGCTCCTTTAGCTTTGCCTGGAATTTTGCGGCAGTTCACGGCAGGAAGGGGGAAAGGTCAATCAGGAAGCGGAGATGATGCGGCTCTTTGTAGGTTTGGGAAATCCTGGCGCGAAATATGCGGGCAATCGCCATAATATCGGCTTTATGGCGCTGGATGAGATCGCCGCCGCGCATGGATTTGGGCCGTGGCGCAACAAGTTTCAGGGCGCGCTGAGCGAAGGCGTCTTGGGCGGGCAGAAAGTTTTGTTGCTCAAGCCGGAAACCTTCATGAACCGCTCGGGCCAATCCGTGGGCGAGGCGGCGCGGTTTTATAAGCTGGGCGCCGAGGATGTGACGGTGTTTCATGACGAGCTGGATCTCGCACCGGGCAAGGTGAAGGTCAAACAAGGCGGCGGGCATGCGGGCCATAACGGGCTGCGCTCTTGCCACGAACATTTGGGGCCGGATTATGAACGGGTGCGTCTGGGCATCGGGCATCCGGGTCATAAGGATCGGGTCTCGGCCTATGTCCTGGGGGATTTCGCCAAGGCGGACCGGGATTGGCTAGAGCCGCTGATCGAGGGTATTGGCAAAGGCGCGCCGGATTTGGCCAAGGGCGATGCGGGGCGGTTTATGAATGCGGTGGCTTCGCGCGTGTCGCCGCCCCGGTCCTCGACTGGCAAGCAGCGACCGGAGACGGCGAAGTCGGAGCGGCCAGAGGCGAAGACGGAGGCAAAGCCAGCTTCAGCGCCAAAGCCTAAGCCACAGCAAGAGCCGAAAGATGCACGTAGCCCGCTAGAGCGTTTGGCGGATCATTTTAAAAGGGGAGCGTAAGTTATGGAAAAAGAGGCTTCGGTCAATGTGTTGGGTGGTGTGTTAGAGGCCTGCTCTCGGGATCCAATGACGGGGTTTTTCCGCAATGGGCTATGCGATACCTGCGCGGAAGATGCGGGCAGCCATACGGTTTGCGCGCTGATGACCGACGAGTTTTTGGCCTATTCGAAATATTTCGGCAATGATCTATCGACCCCGCGGCCGGAATTTGGCTTTGCCGGGCTCAAGGCCGGGGATCGCTGGTGCCTTTGTGCGGGGCGGTTTTTGCAGGCCCATCAAGAGGGCGTGGCCCCGCAGGTGGTGCTAGAAGCAACCCATCGCCGCGCTTTGGAAATCGTGCCGCTGGAAGTGCTGGAAAGCTACGCGGTTTCGGCGGGGTAGAAGCGGGGCAAGAGGCCCCAAAAAGATCATGGGCCGCTTCAGGGGTTCGAGAAATCATTGAACCGCTTGCCCGAGTTTAACGCGACAAGCGATCCTCGGTGGAGCCAGTTTGACTTGAACTGCTGTAGACGAGGGGAGAGCTGCGAAAGCTCCCCGGCCACCTTCTATCTTAAATACCCCGCTACAGGCGGCTATCCCCGTGCCTTCAAAAAATCGCGAAGATCTACCACGCGCTTGGCCTCCATGGAGACATAGACGAAGCCAAGATTGGTGCGTTCGGTGATCATCTCGCCGGGATAAGGGAGATAGCTAAGCTCGCGCGATCCGAAGGAGGGCGAGGCGGTGCCGACCTGCCATTCCGTGGTCAGCTGCACATCCACCAGTTTCAGCGCGGGGCTGTCATCGCCCGCGATCTCTAAGGGAACACCGGCCAGCTTTAGATAGGCGGCCTTATCCTTGGCGGTCTGAAATCCTTCGATGAATTGCGCCGCCAGCACTTGAAGATCGGCGGCTTCGTCGCCTGGATCCATATGGCTATGCAGATGGTCATGGCTGTGATTATGCCCGATATGGCCGTTCACGATGTCATGGGGCATGGGCCTAATCCTTCATCTTCGCGCGGGTGCTCCAGCGCTTGCCATCGCGGGTTTCGTCATAATCTCCCATGGGGAGTTTCACCGGTTTGTCGATATGGCGGCGATGTTTGCCCAGCACCCCAGCGGACACCATAGAGCCCAGCACATCCACGATCACCCGCGTGCCCATCAGTGCTGTAATGTCGGAGGTATCATAAGGCGGGGAGACCTCCACCAGCTCCATGCCGCAAATCCCTTCGGCCGCGACTTTGGAAGCCAGGGCCAAGGCCTCTCGCGGTAGGAAGCCGCCGGGCTCGGGCCAGCCGGTGCCGGGCACAAAGCCGCAATCGATACTGTCGATATCGAAGGACATATAGACCATATCGACGCCGTCCCAGGCCATCTCCAGCGCCATTTCGGCGGTTTTGTCGATGCCCATTTTCTCCATATCCGACATGGTGATGATATTGGTTTCGCGCTCGCGGGCCACGCCCACCGCCTCGCGCGGGACCTGCCAACCGCCGATACCCACCTGGACTAGGTTCTTCGCCGGTACATTTGGCAGATTGGTGGAATGGAACCAGGGCGTGGTATGCATGCGCTCGTCTAGGTCTTTCTCCTGGATATCCGCATGGCGGTCAAAATGGACGATGCCGATTTTCTTGGAGGTACATTCGGCGATGCCACGCACGCAAGGGAAGCCGATAGAGTGATCGCCGCCGATGATGATGGGCAGGGAGCCAGAGCTGAAGACATGGCTGACGGCGCGGCTGATTTGGTCAAAGGTCTTTTCGATATTGCCGGGGATGGTGAAGATATCGCCAGCATCGCACAGGCTCATCTGTTCGCGCAAATCGATGCCGAGTTCGTAGTTATAGGGCGTATAAAGCGCCGAGATTTTGCGGACACCCTGCGGCCCAAAGCGGGTGCCGGGGCGATAGGTTGTCCCGCCATCGAAAGGCGCGCCAAGAACGCAGGCATCATAAAGCCCGACCTCGGTCACATCCTCTGTATAGGGCGCTTTCAGGAAAGTGTTGATCCCCGCATAGTGGGGCAGCTCACCCCGCGCGAAGGTGGGGATCGAGCGGTCCTCGATACTATCGGCGGCGGTCAGGCCCATACGCAGGGCCCAGGCTTTCTCTTTCTCCCATTCACCGCCGGGGATATCGGCCTCGGCGCGCATGGCTTTCCAACCCAGCAATTGGGAGAGATCCGGATGGTGATGGCGCGCCTCCGCATGGACCATATCGCGCGGATGGTGGCTGCGACTGCGGTCGGTGCGGTTAGATGGGAACATTGGTCTTCTCCGTAAGGGTCTGAAACGGGATGCCGTTATCGCGGGCATCGAAATCATAGGTGACAGTCGCACCATAGGCTGCTGGGTCATGGGGGTCCCAGCGGGGTTTGTCAAAGACGAGAACGCGGTCGCCGAGCTTGAAGGCTTCGGGCAAATCATGGGTCACCATGAAAACAGTCATGCCTGTTTCGCGGCGCATTTCCATCAAGAAATCATGCATGGTTAGCCGTGTCCCTGGGTCAAGCGCGCCGAAGGGCTCGTCGAGCAGCAGGATTTTCGGCTTGGCGGCCAAGGCCTGGGCAATGGCTAGGCGTTGCTGCATGCCGCCCGAAAGGGCTGCGGGATAGGCTTTGGCCATATGCGCCAGGCCGATGCGGTTGAGCACTTCTTGCGCGCGCTCCCGAGCCTGGCGTTTGGCCGCGCCCCAAAGATAGCCGAAGCGCAGATGCAGGCTTTCGGCGGCGACGATATTGTCCTGCACCGTGAGATGGGGAAAGACGGAATAGCGCTGGAACACGACGCCCCGGTCGCGGTCGGGTTCAGTTGCGGGCGGGGCACCATCGATGGAGATCGCCCCCCGTGTCGGACGCTCTTGTGCCAGAAGAAGCCGCAAGAAGGTGGATTTACCGCAACCCGACGCGCCCACGATGGAGACGAAATCGCCTTGCTCGGCGGTGAGGCTGACCCGCTCTAGGATCGGGCGGTCGTCATAGGTTTGAAACACATTATCGATCTCAACAAAGCTCATGCTGTGTCCTCCGCCCAGGGGAAGAGCCGTCTGCTGAGATGGCGCAGGCCGAGATCGATGAGGAAGGCCAAAAGCGTGATCCAAATGACGTAAGTGAGGATCACATCCATGGCGAGGTAACGGCGCACCAGGAAGATGCGATAGCCCAGGCCGCTATCAGCTGCGATGGCTTCGGCGGCAATGAGGAAAAGCCAGGCCGAGCCGAGGGACAGCCGCACGGCTTGGATCAGGCGCGGCAGGATCTGGGGCAGGGCAACACGTAGGGCAATGACGAAAGAGCTGGCGCCCAGGGTTTGGGCTTTGACGATTTGCTCGATGGGCAGTTCACGGGTGCGGGCGGCGAGATCGCGGATCAGGAAGGGCGTGATGCCAATAGCGATAAGCGCGATTTTAGAGGTCTCGCCCAGCCCCAAGATGATGAAAAGGATCGGCAGTAAGGCCAGGGGCGGGATCATGGAAAGCACGGCCACGAAAGTCCCAAGCCCCGCCTGCGCTGTCGGTAGAAGCCCGATGATCAGACCAAAGCCTAACCCAATACTGGCGGCAATAGCAGTGCCGATGGCAAGTCGGCGTAGGCTAGAACCGGTATCGGCCCAAAACAGGATCTTGCCCGAACGTTTGTCGGGTTCAGTGATTAGTCGATCTGCCGTGGCGACAATCTGGCTAGGGGCTGGCATGAGTTTATCGGATGGGTTCACCGCCCGGCGCGCTTCGGAGCCCAGCGAATAGGCCAGCAGCATCAGCACAAAGGGGATGAGCGCCAAGAGAGCGGCAAAGCTCCGGGTGGGGCGTTTGTTGATCCAGCGCATGGGCGAGCTCCGAAGAGGCCCCGGATCAAGTCCGGGGCGGTCTGGGCTTAGAGGCTGCCTTCGGCGGCCATTTGCATATATGTGGTGTCAAAGCGGAACTGGACATTGCCCGCATCTCCGGTGGTCGACCCATCCGGATAAGCCACGCCTACGAAATCCGCGGATGGGGCGCCTTCGCCTAAGATGCCTTTGTCAAAAAGGAATTCCGCGACGCTGACCATGGTTTCGGGCAATTCGGCCGAGCTGGCGAATTCGACGGCTTCGGCGGCTGTCCAGAACATCTTGGTGGAGGCCAGTTGCGCATCATAACCCGCCAAATCCGTGCCTGAGGCTTCGGCCATGGCTGTGCGTGCTTCGATGCTTTCTGCGGTGGCCGAGGCCATCAGCGTCATCAGCTCATACCAAGCACCGACCAGAGCTTTGCCAAAATTAGGGTTGTCGGCCAGTGTTTCGGTGTTCACCACCATGAGATCAATGATCTCGCCGGGAATGTCCGAGCTATCAAACAGCTTAGTCGCCGCCGGATCTTCCATGATGGTAGAGACCAGCGGGTTCCAGGTCACCACGGCCTCAACCTCGGGCGCGGCAAAAGCGGCGATCATATCCGCATCCGAGGTGTTGATCACCCCGGCCAAATCGCGCTCTGCTAAGCCGACATTATCAAGCCCGCGCGCCAAAAGATAATGGCTGACCGATAGCTCGACCAAATTGACCGGCTTGCCCGCCAGATCCGCGAGCTCGCCTTCGCCCTTCAAAATCACCGCATCATTGCCGTTAGAATAATCACCAATAATCAACGCTGTCGTGTCAACGCCACCGCCCGATGGGATGGACAGCGTGTCCATATTTGTCGCGGAAACGCCGTCAAATGCGCCGGCTGTGTATTGGTTGATCGATTCGATATAGTCATTGATCTGCACGATCTCCACATCGATACCGTATTTATCGGCCCATTTATCCATAATGCCGGAGCTTTCTAGATATCCCCAGGGCATCCAACCCACATAGATCGACCAGGCGATCTTGAAGCTATCTTTTTCGGCGGCGGTTGCGGCGCTGGCGCTGGCGAGTAGCGCGGCGGCGATGCCTAAAGTTTTGAATTTCATCTGTGTTTCCTCGACCTGTCATCATTCTTTGAAACAGATCGGCGCGAGAGCTTGACGGGGCACAAGGCCGATCCGTTGCAGTGCTCTCCCGGGATTTTGGCCCGCCGTGTACGCGACTGAATTTGCAGCCCCGCGGCGTTTCTCGGACCAGCTTCCCTAAGGAACGGAACCCTAAACACCCTGCACCCCCAGCCTGGCCCAGGCGGCGATGTAATCAAAGCTTTCCGGCGGTAGAAAGGGCAAAACTATACGGCTGCCTGAATTTATAGCTATCGCTTCGGGTTTATCGCTTAATTTTTATGCTAAACTTGGGGCCGGAGGGGGTGAAAATGCCTTATCTGAAAGCTTGTTGAAGAGCATTTTAGAGATTGTGAATTCGTTAGGGAAGTTAGGATACGTAAAAGAACAATTCCTTTGCGACCAAGTTACCTTTTTGTCGTTAAGTGATGAAACAGGGAGTTTTTTGCGTGAGTGGCCTTGATCCTCAATCTGCGATGGCAAGTCAGTTTGCCGAACAGTCACCAACTGAAAATGCAAAAAACTCTTATTTTCTGCAGGCCGAAGTAGGGATCACAATCCTAATCTTGGATGATGATAGGATGGATCAAAAGCGGCTGCTGCGAATGCTGCGGAAACTATACCCTATGCATAATGCGGTTCCGTGCTCCGATCTGCCCGGTTTTTCTAAAGCCTTGGATGAAACGGCTTTTGACGTAGCATTGCTGGATTTCAACCTAGGTGGCCCAACCGGTTTGGATGCAATTCAAATCCTGCGGTCTCACCCGGAGAATTCGAACATTCCAGTCATCATGATTGCGGGGGACGCCGCACCGGGGCGCGTTGTCGAAGCGGTGAAAACCGGCTGCCAGGACTTTCTGAGTAAAGACCGTCTTGACGATCAATATCTAGGCCGAGCAATAGATGGGGTACTTGCCGGTCGTAATTCCGATATTTTCGGATTGACCTCGGGGTTGATCCGCGCCGCCGCAGAGCGACTAATGTCAGAAATGGCTGATAGCTGTGCAGCTGATTTGCAACCGATTATCCGCCGGGCTCATACGCGCCTTCGTTCCGTCGAAAAATATGAAACTATGACTGAGCTAAAGGCTTCTTTTCTTTTGCAAGAGTTAGAGGATGATCTATTCCAGATCCTCAATTTCTCTGAAGAATTGCGAGCATATAGCGACCGATTTTGGTCTGATCGGAAGAACTGAGTTAGATTGGCGATACAAGAGATAAAATTAACCTTAGCTCGCCGATTTGGCGTTGTGCCATTCGTTGAATGGCAATGGCGGAATGTGGCGCATGCTGCCGACTGCCTTGGATACTTCCCTTTAGATCGGTCGGATGGATGGGGTATAGCTGGTGACTGCGGTGGTATCTTGTCATCTGAGTCACAAAGAGCTGGATTTGATCAGCCCTTCGAGTCCGCTCACGTAAGACCATTCACTCAAGTGCCTAAGAATTTGGAATTTTTTGGGCAGATTAGGATGTTCGTCTGCGATTATGTTGGAATGAATTGGAATACGCAAGATGGCGTCGGTCTTTAGAAGTCTTTGATCATGCGTCTCAAGTGATGAAATTTGCATTGCTAAAATTGGAGCGGAGGTATTTTGATAGCGTTGCAGGGCATCCATCGCGTTATTGCCCCAACAAAGCGACCGTCGTTTATTTGGCTCAGCCGCAATTTGTTAAAGCGTAAAGCTATCTCCGCCGCCATGACAGATATAAGACTTGACCATGAGCGGAATATTCACTGAACCGCCCCTTATTTGCCGGAGACCCAGAAGTAAGGATGATTGGGTCATGGGAAAGACGAAGAACGGAACATGTCATCCAGACGAACTGCGCGAGCGGTGCGGATGGTGTTGGATCGCGAGACAGAATACGCGAGCAGATCGGTAGCAATCTTGTCGATCTCTCAGCAGATTGGATGCAGCAGGGAAAGCCTGCGTATCTGGGTCAAGCAGCATGAGACGGATACTGGTAAGCGCGACGATCTGACGACGGCCGAACGGGATCGCATCAAGGAATTGGAGCGCGAGAGCCGGCAGTTGCGTCAGGCGAACGAGATCCTGAAGAAGGCGTCGGTGTTTCAGCCGTCACTTGAACCAGTGGCGTGACGGCGTCAACTTTGTGCAGGCGGAACTCGACCGCCCCTTCCGCGAATGATTTTTTTCATCAAAGCCAACAGAGCGCTTCACGGGGTCGAGCCGATCTGCCGGGTTCTGCAAATCGCCAGTTCAGGGCATCTCGGCCCAATGAACTTTGGGTGTCCGACTTCACGTTCATTTCGACCTGGAGTGGCTTTGTATATGTGGCGTTCGTGATCGATATCTTCGCTAACTGGATCTTCGGCTGGAAAGCATCGACGACACAGGACACGCAATTTGTCTTGGACGCGCTCGAACAAGCAATTCATGCACGCAGGACTGCTGAGAAGCTGATCAATCATTCTGATCGCGGCAGCCAATAAGTGTCGATCAAATACACCGAAAGGTTGGCGGACGCAGGGTTAGCGCCTTCCGTGGGCTGCGTTGGTGACGGCTATGAGCTCAAGCAGGTCCGCGCAGCGGATCAAATGATCCTGAGGATCATTTGAATGCCAGAACGCTTTGGCTGAGACGATCATCGGCTTGTTCAAAACCGAGGTCATCAATTGCCTTGGGCCTTGGAAGTACAAAGACCAGGTCCAATGGGAAACCCTACAATGGGTCGATTGGTTCAACAAAGAGCGCCTGCTTGAACCGTTCGGTTACATCACGCCAATCAAAGCGAAGGAAAGATACGAGCAAACCTTGAAATCAGACAAAATCACAGCTTGAATTGCGAACTCAACAGTCGCCGGCAAAACCGGGGCGGTTCAACTTGACCGTAGGGGGAATAGTCAACTATTTCGCTGAGACGGTCATCTTCGAAAGTTACCTTAAGGCCGTTTCATGACGCATGTCGAAGTGATTGGTTCAAAGGATTGTAGGTCCCATCCTTCGACAAATGCGTTAGGTAAACTTCATTGGAGCCTTGATTTTTTCCAGGGGCAAAGTTCAGTCTAAAATTACCGATCTCAAAAGCTGATTTGCCTTGGAATATTGTGGCGAGGAAGGCCTCGCGCGTTACATCCGGACCCACGCGATTCAGGACTTCGCAGACGAAGCGACCGAGAATATATCCCTCTAGCATAGGGAAATCTGGGGCGAGTTTTGGCGCATATTTTTCTCTGGCAGCGTTGTATTGCGCCGTTAGGACCGAGCCCTTGTCATAAGGCACGGGCACGACCTGGCTTACAACCACCCCGTCGCCATTATGACCAACTTGTTTGGCAAAATCTGCGGCACCCACAAAGGAGATCGTCGCCATTGCTGATGAGAGGCCGGCATTACGGATTCCTGCCACAAATTTGGCCGTCGGGGCCGCAGTCCCAGCCATAAAAATGAGTTTTGGTTGAGCTTCTATGATAATTTCGATCGCCTCAGAAACATCGCCAGTCGCGCGTTCATAGGGCGCCAATGTTGAAATGGCTCCATTATGGCCAGAGAGCGGCTTCTTAAGAGCATCCGCGACGGCCAAACCATAGGCATCTGCTTGATAAAAAAGGGCACACTCGGAAATATCAACGATAGAGGAGAAATAATCTACAAGCGCCTTAGCCTCCTGCCCGTAGGAGGCGCGAATATTGACAACATGGCTGCGTTCTGCGGTGCGCAAGAACCCTGTCCCGGTGATCGGCCCTATAAAGGGCACTTTGCCGCCACGTGCGATGCGCTCGCTTAACTTGGAAGTGGGTGTTCCAACAGCGCCCATCAGCCCAAAAATATTTCCGCCACGCACTAAGCCGCGCACATTTTCAAGTGCCAGGTCAGGATCATATTTGTCATCGACAGCTTCCAGGATTGGACGGCGTCCATGTATTCCACCTTGATCAATGACTTCTGCAAATGCGATTTCGATACCGGCACGAGATCCAACGCCCCATGAGGCGATTGGACCGGTAAATGGTGCTGATTGACCAAATGTGATTGCATCCGATGTCACACCAGGTTCAGCCGAAACATATTTTACAAAATGTTCGGTTTTTTCGCTCAGGCGCCCAGCTTCATCTTGAATCGCTCGAATACGCCTTTCGGCCTGAGACATCTGGTCGCCGCTGGTTTTCGCGCGTTCCGTGATTTCTTGGGTTGCGGTAACCTGTTCGTTGATAGCGTCTATTGTGTCGGCTGTGGTGCTGGAAACCCTTTGATTTGCCTCTTTAATTGCGCGAACAGCTTCGGTCATACTATTGGCCGCGCCTTGCATCCCTTCCGCCGTCTCTTTGATTTTCTGCGCTGCCTCGGATGTATTATTGGCGAGGGTTTTTACCTCTTGTGCAACAACGCTGAAGCCACGCCCGAATTCACCTGCGCGGGCGGCCTCAATGCTTGCATTCAAGGCCAATAAGCTGGTTTGAAAGGAGATCGAATCAATTAGCTGGACGATATCAACGATTTCCTTAGCGGCGGATTGCACGTCACTCATAATATCGATGGCGGCGTCAGCCCGGCTCGCTGCGACCCGCACGGTTTCGCTGGAAGATTGCGCCTGGTCGATAACCTTTTGGATCGCGAGACGAATACTGTCGGTCCGCTTGACCATTTCATCCACGGATTTAACCGCGTCTTCGGTTGCCTGCGTCCCTTCATTCCCGCGATTGATCAAGTCAACCACAACCTTGCCGACAGTATCGGTGAAAGCGGATGAAATTTCGCGCATTTGTGTGCGCCGTTTTATTTCAAACTCACCTTCGCCAACTGTCTGCGCCTCATTTTGTTGGATCAATTTGATATGTGAGGCTCGCAGTTGTTCAACAAGCTTCGCGAGATCCGCTAAAGGTGAGGCGTCGCCGGGTAAGTCCAGGCTACGATTATTCTCTTCCAATAAAAACCGTTTGAGACCGGCCGTGAGCGCATCCAGCTCCACCTTTAAATTTTCGTCGACGGGCCTCATTTGTGCCATATTAGAATTCAACCTTTCCAACCCAAAACTTCTTCGCCTTTGGGAGCGTTACCGGAGAGAGGTTAAGGGATCATTTTTGAAAGTGAGGATTTAGGCTCGCAAGTCCCTGCCGAATTCCTGCCGGACGAATTGAATTTCTGCAGCGCAGAAAAATAGATTGCTCGGTGAGATTAAAAGGGGTTTTTAGAAAGTTTTTTGGCGATGGTAAACTTAGCCTTATCCTATGGTCCGGAAAATACAGAAAATAGGTACCATCGCCAAATGAGATAATGTTGTTGATTAATAAGATCGTTTTGGATGTGAATATGGAGGGGAATTTATTTCTATTGTTAGATTTCAGCAAGAAAATACGGTGCGCAGGCTTAGGAGCTGGCTCCGGTTATTTTAGAGGCAGGGTTGGGAGGGGGCTTTCGATAAAGTATTTTATTGTAGTAGGTTATATTTGTTTGTTGCTATTTGAAGTGAAGCCTAGATTGCGTTGGGGTATGAACTTTATTTGGTGAGGTATTTCGAAAAATGAGAAGTATATGCTTTCTCCATAATTTTTAGATTTGGGGGAAAATATTGAGCTTATTTTTTCTGGTAAATTTATTTTCAGATTAGCTTTTTTGAGAAGTCCCACTGCTTGCCTTGCATTGCCTCTTTTAAAGCGCTTCTGTCCTATTTTGCATTTTCTGCTGTGCGGAAAGTTCTTGCCGCCGATGAGAGGTTCCGTTGGGTTGGAAATTTTTCACTCAGCATAGATCCTAAAGTTTACCTTGCTGGAGGTGCTTCTCGTTTTCTTATTAGGTTTTCGGATCTTCGGAATTTCGAGCGTTTCTGTAGTCCCTTTCGCCAAAATTTTTTGGGCCTGTTCTGGTGTCAAAGCGGAAGCTTTGTGTTTAGATCCGTAAACTTACAACAGCTTAGGGTGTTTATGGCACGGTTATGCGAGCCCCATTTGAGGTGCGTTTTGAAACCACAAGCTCGTTCTCATCTGCCGAATTTGCTTTGGGTCAATCTGGCTGGGCTGACAGCTCATTCTTGAGCGAGCATGGTTGCTCCAAGCCTTAATTCACGTAAAATTTGAACGGCTTTGCTGCTTGGTTGCGGCAATTGACCACTAATATACGGAACTCAGTTAGAATATGATATTAAAGGATGATCCGGTCCGGGCCCGCATATCGGTATAGTTTCTGGAGATTTTGGTCGTGAAATGTATAATTCTCGCCGGTGGTCTTGGGACACGCCTGGCCGAAGAAACTGTTCGAATCCCTAAGCCTATGGTTGAAATCGGCGGTTTTCCGATACTTTGGCATATTATGAAAATCTATAGTGCTCATGGCATAAACGAGTTCATCATATGCCTGGGCTATCGCGGCTATGTCATTAAGGAATTTTTTGCCAACTACTTGCTGCATCGCTCAGATGCGATTTTGGACCTGGCGTCAGGTGATTTGCAATTTACTCGGACGGAGGCTGAATCATGGAAAATCCATTTGGTGGATACGGGGCAGGCCTCGATGACAGGGGGGCGATTGAAACGTGTCCTGCCGCTGGTGGCTGAGGACGAGGCTTTTTGCCTGACCTATGGGGATGGCGTCGGCAATGTAGATCTGGCTGCTGAATTAGCTTTTCACAAATCCCATGGAAAACTGGCAACGGTCGCGGCCGTTCCACCGCCCCGCCGGTTCGGCCAACTGGATTTAAATGGCGATTTAGTCAGTTCGTTTTCAGAAAAGCCGCTGGGTGAGGGAGGGTTAATCAATGGGGGTTTCTTTGTGCTCTCGCCAGAAATCGGCAAATATTTAGAGGATGATAGCACCATTTGGGAGCGAGAGCCTTTGACACGCCTGGCCGCGGATGAGGAACTTGTAGCCTTTACGCATCGGGGATTTTGGCAGCCCATGGACACGATCCGCGAGCGCTCGGAACTCGAAGAGCTTTGGGCGTCGGGGAATGCGCCATGGAAAATATGGTGAGTGCGGCGGCGCGGCTCAAAGGCCGGCGGGTTTTCATAACCGGGCATAGTGGATTTAAGGGCGCGTGGCTTAGCCGCTGGCTGGCCTCCCACGGTGCGGAAGTTACTGGATATGCCTTGCCACCAGAAACTGAGCCCAATTTATGGGAGTTATTGGGGGCTACTGATATTCAATCAATTTATGGCGATCTGAATGACCGGGCCAGTCTGGATGCGGCTTTGGACAAGGCCCAGCCTGAGGTTGTCTTTCATCTAGCGGCCCAAGCTTTGGTGCGCCGGTCTTATGCAAATCCTGTGGAAACGTTCGCTTCGAATGTGTTGGGCACCGTGCAGCTTTTGGACGCGATCCGTGCAGTTTCTTCGGTGCGCTCTATCGTTGTTGCGACATCGGATAAAGCCTATGAAAACAAAGAACAGATATGGGGGTACCGCGAGGGTGACCCAATGGGTGGGCATGACCCTTACTCCGCCTCCAAAGGGGCAACGGAAATAGCTGCGGCAGCAATGCGGCGCAGCTATTTTGGTTCTGCGAGCCGCGATCACCCGGCTCTGCTGGCCTGTGCACGGGCGGGAAATGTCATTGGTGGCGGTGATTGGGCCGAGGATCGCTTGATCCCTGATATTGTCCGGGGTTGTCTGGGCCAAAAAGGTGAAGTCACGTTGCGTCAGCCCAACTCCATCCGTCCCTGGCAACATGTTTTAGAGCCCTTGGATGGATATTGTCGGCTCGCGGTTGCTTTGCTCAATGGCGATATGGTTGATGAAGGTTGGAATTTTGGCCCCGGTCGGGACGACGAACGCCCGGTAATCCAAGTTGCGCAGGCAATTGTCGGAGCTTTGGGTAAGGGATCAATTCAAATCGACTCGAATGCGGCGGATTTGCATGAAGCCAAGCTGTTGCGGCTTGATGTGACCAAGGCCCGCACGCAACTGGGATGGCGACCGGTTTGGGATTTCGACAAGACGATCGCTCAAACGGCCGACTGGTATGGGGCTTGGGCCAATGGGGCGGATGTCGCAGATTTGTGTAAAACTCAGATTGCGGAATTCGAGGCGGATCTCGCCACCAAAGCGGAATGGTGAAAGGCGTGTTAAATGACTGATTTTCCTAAATGCCGAGCCTGCGGCGCTCCGCTTGAGCTGACTTTAGTAGATCTTGGGCTAAGCCCTTTAGCCAATAGTTATGTCGCGCCGCAAACCGCCCCGGCCGAGGATCCGCGTTATCCGCTGCATGCCCGGGTATGTACCAGTTGCTGGCTGGTCCAGGTGGAGGATGCTGTGCCGGCCGGCGAAATATTTTCCGCCGATTACGCTTATTTTTCTTCCTTTTCCGATAGTTGGCTGGCTCACTGTAAATCTTATGCGGATAAGATGACCCAGCGGCTCGGCCTTGGTCCAGATAGTCTGGTGATAGAAATTGCATCCAATGACGGCTATCTATTGCAATATTTCGTGGCGCAGGAAGTGCCCGTTTTGGGGGTTGAGCCGTCAGCAGGGGTCGCTGCGGCCGCCGAAGAAAAGGGTGTCAGCACAATCGTGGATTTCTTTGGCCGGGAATTGGCCAGGCGCCTAAAAGCCGACGGTCATTGCCCGGATTTGATTTGTTCGGCCAATGTCCTGGCGCATGTGCCTGATATCAATGATTTTGTCTCTGGTGTCGCGACTTTGTTAGCGGCGGATGCAATATATACAGTGGAATTTCCGCATCTGTTGAACCTGATCGAAAAGGTCCAATTCGATACAATTTACCACGAACATTATTCCTATCTTTCCCTGAAAGCAGTGGAAATTCTATTTGCGCGCCATGGCTTGCGGGTCTTCGATGTAGAGGAATTGCCGACACATGGCGGGTCACTGCGGGTTTTTGCGTGTTTGGAAAAGGCGAGTTTGGCAGAGGGACCGGGACTTGCGGCTATGCGTGCGAAAGAGACTGCGGCGGGGCTTGATGACGCCGCTGGTTATCAAGGCTTTGCGCCAAGATGCGAAGCGCTGCGTGTCGGGCTGATCGAATATTTGCAACAGGCGAAAACCGAAGGGCGCAAAGTCGCTGCTTATGGCGCAGCGGCCAAGGGCAACACTTTGTTGAATTATGCGAATATCGGCGAGAATTTGATTGCCTATTGCGTCGATCGAAACCCGGCGAAACAAGGCACGCTTTTGCCCGGTAGCCGCATTCCCGTCTATGCGCCCGAGGTTTTGCAAAGCGACAGACCCGATGATTTGTTGATTTTGCCGTGGAATATTCGAGACGAGGTCATCAGCCAGCAAGCTGATTTAGCTGCGCAGGGCACGAGGTTTGTAACAGCGGTCCCGAAGATCGAGATTTTCTAATGGCGCGCATTTTGGTCACTGGTGCAACCGGTTTAATCGGCCGTGCCGCAGTGGCTGCTCTGCTGGAAAAGGATTGCGAGGTCATTGCGCTGTCTCGCCGTGAACCTCTTGATTTGCCCGGTATTTCGCCTGTGATTTGCGATGTTACTGATCCGGTGGCGGTTGATCAGGTGCTTCGGAACACGCAGGTGGAGACATTGTTGCATCTGGCTTGGCTCACCGGGGCGGAGCGTTGGCATGGGGCGGAAAATCTGGATTGGGTGGGGCATAGTCTGCATTTGGTGCGTAGTTTCGCCGAGGCCGGTGGCCGCCGTGTCGTTGGGGCAGGCAGTTGTGCGGAATATGACTGGACTGACGGCGGAGTGCTTAGCGAAACATCGCCTTTGCGCCCGGCCACGGCTTATGGGGCGGCCAAGGCGGCGACGGGGCTGGCGCTATGCGGATGTGCGAAAGCTTTGGGGCTGTCATTGGCTTGGGCACGGATCTTTTTCGTTTTTGGCCCAGGTGAGCCACGCGGCCGATTATTTGGTGATTTGATTCACGGGCTTTCTGCCGGGGAAACTGTGAACTGTACTGATGGGCGGCAAAAACGCGATTTCCTCCATGTGCGCGATTTGGGACATGCATTGGCGGGGTTGACCCTTGCTCCAGATGTTACTGGCCCGATCAATATCGCCCATGGCACGCCCATCGCGGTGCGGGATCTGATATTAGAATTGGCGGATCAGTTGGGCGCAACTGATCGGGTAGAGCTGGGCGCGCGGCCCAGGCCTGCCAGTGATCCGGATCTTTTGGCCGCTGATGTCAGTTTGATGCGGCAATCCCTTGATTTGCCTCCGATGCTCAGCTGGCCGGACGCCGTCGCGCAAGTTTTGTTCGAAGATTCGCGCCAAGGCCAAAAGCGATGATCCAGAAATTTCAAAAGCTTTGGGCCGATCCGGAATTTCGGCGTTTGTTGCGATTTCTTGTGGTGGGAGTGCTGAATACGGTTTTCGGCTATGCGGTCTTTGCCTTGCTCCTAGCGCTTGGGTTGCCGCCGCAACCTGCGCTTATCTTGGCCTTTGCCTCTGGGGTCGCCTGGAATTATCATACCCATGCGCGCCTGGTCTTTGCCGCAGGCGGGCAGGGAAGGTTTGCGCCCTATGGCCTGGTTTATTTAGCGCTCTATGGGCTGAATGCGGTGATGTTAGAGGCTCTGCTTTGGGCCGAGATTGGCGCCGCCCTGGCCCAAGCGATCTATCTACCCATCGGTGCGGGGCTGTCTTATGTGGCGATTGGCCGTGTTTTGACCGAGCGCTATCCCTGGTCGCCGCGATGAAATTCGCTAGTTTTCTGGAGGTCTTAGCATAGTTATGCCGTCAGCTCGGAGCTGGACATAAATCGCTGGCCTCTCTGGCATTGTCGCCATCACCGCCGCATTTTGCAGCTCGCCCAGGTCGCGTAGAAAAATCGGCTTATCGCCCGACAAAAATGGATCATTTAGGAAGAGCGCGGATTCGATATCGCCTGGCTCCCCTTCGGGATAGGACACAAAAACCAGCGAATTTCCAAAATCACCCCGCGTCGCAGGGGCCACCAGCCCGGCATAATTTTCCCGAAATTGGTAATATTTGGAAACGCCACGCCACGGGGTGAATGTGGTTAATCCAGTCAAGCATAACAGCGCCGTAACGGTCCAAAGCCGTTGCGTGATATCCGGGGGCAGGGAGTATGCGAGGCTGTAAACCCCCGTTGCGCTTGCCAAAAACAGAGGTAGCGCCAGGATGAACCAATAGCGTGGCCCCACATAGAATGTTCCGGCAAACCAATAAAAGACCATCGCGCCGATTGTGCAAAGCGTGATCAAAAGTAAAAACCATCCGGCTCGCGTCATGCGCCAATTTCGCAGATGCACAGCGAAGAGGCCAAGTCCCAGAAGTGAGCCGGTGGCCCAGCCCGAGGCCTCAATATTTAAGGCGGCGAAGCCATTGACGGTATTGACGAGTCCTTCAAATAGCGAATGACCGGCTTGGAAATCCAGCGCGCCCCAACTACCGGCGGGGGCGCCGATATCGGGACCGAAGCCAAAGGCATTGCGGCTCTCGCTCCATTCTTGGCGCAGATATTCTACTAGCGGGGCGTTTAGCGGATCGCCGGTGATCGCAAAATTATAAGCGAAATAGACCATACCTGTGGCCAAGCAGCCAATTCCATAGGCAATTATCCCGCTCCATGGGCGCGGGCGTAGGGTTAAAAGGGCGCAACCCGTCAACCCTCCAATCACCACCCCCTCGAATTGGCGCGTCGTAAAGAGCCACCCCATGGCCAGCCCGGCTGCTAAGGCCCAATGCATGGAAAGCCTAGAGAATTCGGTGCCTTGACCAAGGTTAAAGCCGCCTCTGACCAAGCACCACCAGCCCAAAAGCGCCATAACCAGCGCCGTCATATGGGTCATATAAGCTGCACCCGTGGCCAATACCCAAGGCGAACTGGCCATGAGCCACGCGGTAAGCGTCGCGACAGTGAGGTTCAGGCTGCTGCGTCGAAGGATATCAAAGCTCAGCAAAATGGCGAGCGCGGTTAAAATTGGGTTCACCGCCCAAGATGCGCCAGCCAGAACCCCGAGAGTGAGCAATAGCGGATAGCCAGGCGCTGTCGTTCCGATCCAGGCATTTTCGCGTATGGTCAGCAGGTAATATTCTAAGCCGGGTTGCAAGGCCTCCGGCGGTGCCGGGGCGGTCAAGGCGCCTTGAGCCCAGGTTTTCGCTTGAAACAAATAGGCCAAATCATCCCCCACATGAGGGATCGCCTGGAAACTGAAAAGCGCGAGAAATGTGCTTGCGACCAGCGCCAGAAATGCTGCCAGGATCGCTGTTTTTCCTGGCGTAGCGCTTGGCAATTTCGGGCCTGGCAGGAGCAGCAGAGCGCCTAAACTGGCTAAATGGAGTGCCGCCATCATCCCACCCAAAATGATCTGGACCGCATAGCTGGGCAAATGGCCGTAAGCGACATAAATCGTTGGGGAAACAGAGGTTAGGGCGAGGAGAGTTAAGACGGCTCCGCCCCCGACCCAATGGCGAAAAACGCCTAAAACGGGGTAAATTTGCGTCCTTTCTTGCCAAAGGATCAGGCAAGTCACGAGGCCTTGCGCAGTCAAGGCAGCCGCCGCAAGAACAGTGCCCAGGGTAACGGGCGTGATGGAAATTGCCGGAAACCAAATATCGGGCAATAGCAATAGCCGCCCAGCACTGCCCATCACGAAGAACCCCGCCAAGAGCCCGAACCGGATATACCCGCCAAGAGCGCTTAGCCCGCCAAGGAGCAGCGCAATCAGCAGGCAAGACCCGAACCACCCATTCAGGCCAGGGTTTTGCCCCAGATACCCGGCTAGGGCAGGGGTAGCGGGAATCATTGCCAAACCAAGAGAAATCAGCGGAAGCCAGATCCTTGCGCCAATCATGTGCGGGACCGACCCGTTTCTGGTGGGATCTGTTCGATATTCAAAAGATCCCGCTCCACCACTAAGGGGCCACCGCGCACCTGATTATGGATCGCAGTGATATATTCGCCGAGCATGCCTACAAAAATCAATTGAACTGCTGAGAGAAAGAATAAGGCCACGATGACAGTGGTGATCCCCCTTGGGGCGGTGTCGGGGCTAATCAGATAGAGCAAGATCGAAGCAATTGAAAACAGGACACAACCTGCTGCAATGACGAGCCCTGCAATAGTGCAAAACCGCATCGGCGCACGGGTGAAAGCGAAAATTGCATTCAAAGCCTGATCGGTCAGCATGCCCATATTATGCTTGCTAATCCCACGTTTGCGCGCTCGCCAAGTATAGGGAATGATCTTTCGCTTAAATCCGCAGGACGCAATGATGCCGCGAATATAGGGATAATTATCGTCATGGCGCAGCACCGCCTCATGCACTTTTTTGTCGATTAGCTGAAATTCGCCAACCGATGGCTCTAGCTCTACGTCAGACAGGCCATTGATAATTCGATAGAAAACGCCCCTGGCCATACGCAAGGAACGACTTTCTTCTCGGGTGCTGCGGGCGCCGGCTACCACTTCATAGCCTTCTTCCCAATAACGCACAAAATCGGGGATAATTTCTGGCGGGTCTTGCAGGTCAACCGGCAGCATCACCACCACCGCATCCCCCGTTGCATAGCGCAATGCATTAAAGGACGATCGAAAAACTCCGAAATTTCGGGCGTTTAAGATGACTTTGATCGAATTATCCGCCTCGCTCATTTGACGCAAAATTTCCGGTGTACGATCGGTAGAGGCGTTATCGGCGAAAATATGTTCCAATTCGTAATTGGGCAAATGCGTCTGGAAAATTTCGCGAATAGTCCGGGCGCAGTTTTCGACATTGTCTTCTTCGTTGAAGCAAGGTGAAACTACAGAAATCTTTTTCATAACAGTCAAAGCATCCTCTTTGGGGACGGCCAGGATCTTCGCGCGGCACCAAGGTCAATCATCCAAAAGCCGGTGTATAGGAAAATTGGTATTAATTCCTCACTCCCCTGCATGACATGCTGACGCATCAGGACATCTCGTGACTGCCTGAGATTATGCTTTGATACGAATTCGGAGGTTTGGCTTTAAGATGACGAAAGGTATTTTTCCCTCAAATTTGCAAGGAGCTGATTTTTAGGGAAATATTTCGCTCAATGGCTTAATTCCTCTGCGAAGATTGCCCCTCAACATGGTGTCATTGATGGCAGTTGGCCTCTGAAAAGGGGTGAAATTTTGGGCGAGAAAGAAAACGTTATTATCTTGCTGAATATAAAAGCACGAGTGGA
The DNA here is from genome assembly GCA_049603835.1 of Mangrovicoccus sp. Lineage (GTDB taxonomy): Bacteria > Pseudomonadota > Alphaproteobacteria > Rhodobacterales > Rhodobacteraceae > Mangrovicoccus. The sequence continues at coordinate 100,123 of JBMYSZ010000008.1, read as the reverse complement.
GCCGGAAGGACGATTATGAGCAAGTTTTGGGGCAAAAATTCAGAGAAGGTCATTCAGAAATCTGATGACGCCGTCTCATTTCTAGAAAAATCCCATGTCATTTTTCGCATAAGCATGGATCAGACAATCCTTGCCGCGAGTGGGGCATTTGCAAGTGTATTTGGCTTCGAGCCAAGTGAAATTGCAGGCAAACCCTATTCCACGATCGTTCGGCCGAAAGATCATGAGTCCCCTGATTTAAAGCAGTTATGGGCCCAGCTAAGTGCTGGGAAAATGGTAAGTGTGATCTTACCGCGCCTTAACAAACAGGGCGAAGAAATCTGGCTAGATGCAAATTATTATCCGGTGATGCAGAATGGCGAGGCACCGACGGAAATTTTGGTCATTGCCAAGGAAATTTCTGAATATCATCTGCGCCGCAGGGATAACCGCGGCAAAGCGGATGCCATTCTGCGCAGCATGGCGTTTATCGAATTTGATTTGAATGGAATCATCCTTGACGCCAATGATCTGTTCCTGGGCGCGACCGGCTATACGCTTGATGAAATCAAAGGGCAGCACCACCGCATTTTCATGCCGGATGGAGAAGCTGACAGCCAGGATTATGCTGACTTTTGGCAGCGTCTGGGTGCTGGGGCTTCGGAACAAGGCCAGGTAAAACGCGTAGGCAAGGCCGGGAATACGCTTTGGCTTGAGGCAACTTATGAAACCTTGAAGGATGCCGAAGGGCGGCCCTTTAAGGTTGTCAAATATGCGTTTGACATCACGGCAGCCAAAAATACCGAAGCGGATGTGACTGCAAAATTGCAAGCGATCGAAGCTGTGCAAGCCGTGATCGAATTTGATGCCTCAGGCAATATATTGAAAGCGAATGATATATTCTGCAAGGCTTTGGGCTATGACCGAGAGGAAATTATCGGCAAGCATCATCGCATCTTTGTGGAACCTAGCCACGCAAATAGCCCGGATTACACTAAATTTTGGGAACGTTTGCGGGGCGGTGAAACTATCCAGGATGAATTCAAACGCATAGGAAAAGGCGGGCGAGAAGTTTTCATCGAAGCCAGCTACAACCCGATCCGTGACGCAGAGGGCAAAGTCGTCCGGGTGGTGAAATTTGCGATCGACACGACTGCTTTCCGCACAACCTTGGACCAGGCGAGTGAGGCCCTGACTGGTTTGGCAGAGGGCGATCTAACCTCTCGCATCCTCCGCGATCTGGGTGACCTAGATGAAATTCGCGCCCGCTTTAACGAGGCGGTGACCAAAATCGATCAGGTCATGCAAAAAGTGCTGCGGAATTCGGGCGAAGTGGTTGTCGAAGTTTCAGCAATTCGAAACGCTAGTGATGAACTGTCCCGCCGCACAGAAAGCCAAGCTGCAACTTTGGAAGAAACGGCCGCCGCTTTGGAAGAGTTGACAAATTCCGTGCAAGGCACAACGAAACAAAGCCAAGAGGCGCGGGACAAAGCCAAAAACGCTAAGGAAGATACGGAAAAATCCTCTGCTGTGGTGGATAGTGCCATGACTGCCATGGGCCGGATCGCGGAGTCTTCGGAAAAGATTTCAAAAATCACCAGTGTGATCGATGATATTTCTTTCCAAACCAACTTGCTGGCACTCAATGCTGGTATTGAAGCAGCCCGCGCCGGGGCGGCGGGTCGCGGATTTGCTGTTGTGGCCTCAGAAGTTCGGGGGCTGGCACAAAGATCCTCTGAAGCCGCTAAAGAAATCGCGCAGCTTATCGACGAGTCCAGCCAAGAGGTCCGCCAAGGTGTGGATCTGGTTGGTCAAGCTGAGAAAGCATTGGGTCAGATTGATGCGCGGGTTTCCGAAATCCTAAATCTGATCCTGGCAATTGCATCCGCCGCTGAAGAGCAATCCAGTGGCATCACCGAAATGAACCGCGCTGTGTCCGATTTGGATCGGGTGACCCAGCAAAATGCCGCTATGGCCGAAGAAACCAATGCGGCGATGCAGCAGCTGGGTGGCCGCGTCGATGAAATTCAGGGTGATGTGCAATATTTCACCACAAGTGATGATAACGCCACTCAGTCAGAGATGGGGGGCGCCATTTCCCGCGCATCTTAGGCGCGTATAGATCGCATGGGCCCGGGTTCAGCGCGTTCTATCTCGCCAAGGATGGCGTTTGAACCAGCCAGCGATATAGGCGCAAAGAATGATCAACATCATTCCCAATCCATTGACCAATAGCATTGTGGCGCCGGATTTTCCGGTAAATTCGAAAATTCCGCCTAATGGCCAAGCAATAGCCATGGAAAAAACGAAAACTGCCAAGGATTGCTGACCGACCTTAAGAATGACCGCTAAAACCATCTGCCAAACTTGCCCCAATTTGCCTTCGGTGAATTCGGTCAGGCGCTCTCCTTTCGGACCCACAAGGATCCAAGCCAGATAGGCCAAAGCGAGAAAATGCACATAGCGGAATATCCCGAAATCCGTTTTTGCGCGTAATAGGCTGATATCTTGGCGAAAATAATATGTAGCCAGATGCAAGTTGTAAAGCCGCTCTTGGAAGCCGCTTAACTCATTATGATCGGGATGTGGGAAAGTGCGCCACCAGTTAAACGACAAAACTGCTGACACTAAGACGATTGCAATCGCGAGCCAAATCAGACGACGATCCACCGGAGGGGCAGGCAGCCAGCCAATCATTAAGGCGAACCCGGTGAAAAATATCAATTGCCAGCCAAAGGGATTAAAAAACCATTCCCGATCACTCCAGGGCTCTGCGGGCAAAGCCAGAATATCCGCTTGCGCCAACAGCCAAATTGCCGCCACCGTCGCTGCCACCGCCCAAGGGCTGATCCGGGCCATGGCCATCATCGCCGGCATCAAAGCCAAGATGACCATATACATTGGCAAAACATCAAAGAAATTAGGCACATAGCTTAGGGTCATCAGCCCTATTAGCTGTGCCCTCGTATTATCATCGAAAAAAGGCAGCAGATTGAGGCGGGCTAAAAACGCCCTTTCCCACAAACCCGTGCTATCGAGATAGGCCAGGCTAGCCGCGACCACAATAAACAGCCCGATATGGGCCCAATAGACCTGCCAAATCCGAAACGCGACACGCGCGGTTCCCAGCCACCAGCCTTTGCGTGCAAAGGCACCGCCGAAAGCGATGGCCGATGCCATGCCCGAGCAAAACACAAAAATCTCTGTCGCGTCGGACCATCCAAAGCGCGCCGGTATCCAAAGTGTCCACCAATTCCCCGGAATATGCGCGAAAAGAATGATAAACATGGCGATGCCACGGAAGAAATCGAGCCTCGGATCACGGATGCGGGTCTGGCTATGCATCTGAGCCGCATGGCTTTTCACAGGAGCCGCGGGAAAATCGGCAATTGTCGTATCGGCGCTCATTTTAGGGGTCCGGTCAAAATTCTGGGATCAGCGTTATTGCGCGGGAACCGTCACCGCAAGGGCCCGTGCCTTTGCGATTTGCTGCATCCGACTGGCATCGAATTGATCCGAGTGACCTGCTCGCAAAATACGGCGTGTTTTCAGGATGTCTTCGACCATATCCAATTGCCCCGCGCGCAGCCCCGCATCCACGGTAATCCGCTCAAAAACATCTCTTTGGGCATGGCTGCCACCGATCAGCGGCAAAGCCGAGAGGGAATGATCGAGGAGTGTAAAGGCGCTTTCATACCGCCCTTCGCCAAATGCAACCAGTCCCGACACAGCCGCCAGACCCGGATCTGCAATGATATTGGCCATCGGATCATCAGCCTTTGCATTTCGCATCATTTGGCTTTGCAAAATATCCGCCGCTTGGCGCCGTTCGCCACCAATAAGCGCCAGCATGTAATGCAGATCTGCAAAGACCAGCCCCCCATGATCGGCGCGGTTTTCAGCCAGATCGGCCAATTCTTCCCAGCGTTCGCCGATATTGACGCCCTCCAATTCAAGCCGCACCAAAAGCGAGCTGGCATTGGCGATGTCGCGGTAATCATCCGTGCGCTCGGCTCGGATTTTCTGATCATATAGCGCCAAAGCTACGTCCATTTCGCCGCGATCAAGATGCAGCAATGCTTTGTGCCACCAAACATGGAAGCGAAAATTATTCGATCCGATCCAAACGCTTTTGTTGGCCTCGATCAATTCGATACCATGCTGAGGCCGGTGGGTCATATCCATCACATGCGCAACCGCATGCAGGCCCCAAGCATCGTCTTGCGTATAGGTTAATCCGTTGAGCCCGGCCGCCTCGGCTTCGCGGTATCGCCCATTTTCCTCTAGCGCGAAAGCCTGGCAGCCCAAAAGATAGCCGCGGGCCGGATGGTCTTCGCCATGGGCGGCCATGACCCGTTCGACAGAGCGGAGCATGCCAGACGCATCCCCGATCACAAAACGGATCGCATGGACCAGTTTCATTGCCAGGCTATCGGCAGGATGAGCCAAAAGGATTTGTTCAAGCTCGGCCAAAGCTTTAGCCGGTTGCTTGGCCAAAAAGGCATCAAGTGCCGCGATCATATGCCGACAACGCTTGCTGCCACCGCAGTCATCCAAAGCCGCCCAAGCTGCCGCGCTGGCTTCGCGGGCGATTTGGGTCATTTCCTTGCGCCCCAGTAGCAGGCACATCAGCCCTTTCACCGCGTGACCCAAGGCGAATTTCGGCTCGCGTTCCAGGACCGTTGCCAGATGGATCGGCGTGTCGCTCCCATGGGCCAGAAACTGCATCATCATAGCATCCCAGGCCGTGCGGGCCTGAGCATCGGTCAATTCAATTTCCGCACCGAAAAGGTCGTGATTGGGCATGGGCAGGGCTTCCTCTGCATGGCGTCTCGCTTTTTGTTAACCTATCCTTATTTTGCGGCTCAGGCATCGGGCCGAAATCAAATGGCACGCAGACGTGAGCTAATGTCATAAGCAAATGGCTGAATTTCAGGCAAACCGGTTCTGCCGCGGCAAGGCTGTGCCACGGGTCGGTTCATTTGTGTCGAGTTTTCGCTAAGTTTTCGGCTTTGCGGCGCTTAACCCTTGCTGGGTCAGCACGGTTTCAGTGTCTTGCCCGGCGCGCGGCGGCGCTTTGCTATAGCGCACCGGCGTTCTCGACAGTTTCAGCGGATTGCCGATAAGGCGCATGGGGCCAGACGGGCCCTCGACCTCGATCACCATGTCGCGCGCCTTGGCTTGGTCCGAGGTGAAAACCTGGTGCAGGTCATTGATTGGCCCCACGGGCACTTTGCGGGCTTCGAGCCGGGCAATAATTTCCGCCATTGGGTGGCGCAAAAGCTCTGGCGTGAGTCGCGCGATCAGGTCGGCGCGGTTTTTCAGGCGCATGGGATTGGTCGCATAGGCCGGATCCTGGGGCAACTGGTCCAGCCCGAAAGCGTCACAAAACCGGGTGAATTGCGCGTCATTGCCCACTGCGATGATCACATGGCCGTCTTTGGCCGGGAAAACTTCATAGGGGACGATATTGGGGTGACCATTGCCGCGACGCTGCGGCACTTCACCAGTGGTCAGATAGCTGGTGCCCTCATTGATCAGCCAGGCCATTTGCGCATCCACCAAAGCCAGGTCGATATGCTGGCCTTCGCCGGTTTTATCGCGATGACGCAGCGCGGCCAAAATGCCCACAGTCGCATACATTCCGCACATGACATCAGCGATGCCCACCGCAACCTTCATGGGCGGGCCCTCAACCGGGCCGGTGAGGCTCATGATCCCACCATAGCCTTGGGCCATCAGGTCATAGCCGGGTTTGTCGCGGTTCGGTCCGGTTTGGCCAAAACCAGAGATCGAGCAATAGACCAGCCCCGGATGCCGCGCGAGCAGGGTTTCATGATCTAGCCCATATTTCTTCAGCCCGCCGGGTTTGAAATTTTCGATCACGATATCCGCGCGGGCAGCGAGGGCGGCCAGGGTTTTCTGCCCTTCGGCGCTGCGCATATCGAGGCTGATGGACTGCTTATTGCGATTAGCGCATAGAAAATACGAAGACAGATCCGTCGGCTGCCCTTCTGCGTCGCTGACAAAAGGCGGCCCCCATTTGCGCGTATCATCGCCGCCATCGGGGTTTTCGATTTTCCACACGGTGGCGCCCAAATCACCCAAGAGCTGGGTGCAAGTTGGCCCAGCGAGAATACGGCTAAGGTCCAGGATAACGACCCCGTCTAATGCGCCTTTAGATCCGGCCATCATATGCTCCCCGGTCAATTTCGGCGGCGATCACTGTAAAGCTATCGGCGGATTGGGCGGCCGTCAGGGCATCGCGCAGCTCATCGCGGCTCTGCACGCAATGCCCGGCACCGCCAAAGGCGCGGGCCACAGCGGCAATATCATGGCGGGCGAAATTTACGGCGGTGTTGGGCAATTGCCTTTGGCGTTGTTTTAGCTCGATGAGCGCTAAAGAGGCATCGACAAAGACCACGAAAATCGGCTTCAGCCCCAGCTCGGCCGCAGTGGCCAATTCGCCCGCGACCATGAGAAACCCCGCATCGCCCATAAAGCCAATGACCGGGCGGTCCGGCGAGGCCAGTTTTGCCCCCATGGCCAAGGGCAAAGCGCAGCCCATAGTGCACAGCCCCGAGGATTGCATCAAACCGCGCGGCTCATAGCAGGGCCAAGCCTGGCTTAGCAAAATGCGATGCGCGCCGCTATCGGCGGTGGCCAGGGTGTCGCGCGGCATGGCTTTGCGGCATTCCTCGATCACCGCGCGCGGCCCCCAGCTGTCGTCATCGGCAAAGGCCTGGGCCAGGGCGGTTTTCAGCTTGGCAACTTCGCCGCCGCTCCAACCCGGTTCCGCGATGGGTTGCGCCTGCAAGCAGAGTAGGGTGGGCAATATCTTGCCCACCATCTGGATCGAGCTGTGATGCATGAAATGGTTGTTATCTTCATGGGCAATTTCGATCACCCGCTGGCGGCTTGGATCCCAGGGGTTGCGCCAGCCCGTGCGCATCTCAATCGGGTCATACCCTACCGCTAGGATCAGATCTGCCGCCGCGACAAAGGGCAGTAAATGCCGATCAGCCAAAGGCGATAGACCCGCGCCGCCCAAGGCTAATTCCGCATCTTCGGGCAATATGCCTTTGGCCTTATAGCTGGTGATCACCGGGATCTGATGGCTTTGGGCAAAGTCTTGCACTGCCTTTGCCGCGCCGGTTTCCGCCAAAACATCAAGCCCCGCGATGATCACCGGTCGCTTGGCCTCTGTCAGCCATTGGCGCGCCTGGTCCCAGGTCTCGCCTGTGGCCATGGCCGCCATATCGCTTGGCGGGGCAGGGGGTAGAGCTTCTGCCGGTGCATCTGCCACTGAAATTGGCAAATCCAAATGTACCGGCCCTTGGCGTGGGCGCATCGCCAGTCGCACTGCTTTCTCCGCGATCACCCCCGCCGCCGCGGGTGAGACGCGAAAACTGCCCTTAGTCACTTCGCGAAACACTGCGCCTTGATCCAGCACCTGATGCGTATAAGTCTGCGCCTCATCCGCATCGACACAGCCGGTTAGGAAAATCATCGGCACCCGATCCTGCCGGGCATTTTCCACCACATTCACCGCATTCAAAGCGCCAGGCCCCAAAGTGGCCACTAAAACCGCCGGCGCGCCGGTGCGGTGATAGACGCCCTCCGCCATGAAGCCCCCGGCATTTTCATGTTTGACCAAGATGAATTCGATCCCCGCTTTACGCAGCGCATCAATCAGGGTCAGGACCTCGCCACCGGGCATGCCAAAAGCATAGCGCACCCCAGCCTGGTAAAGACGTTGCGCGATGATATCTGCAACTCGCAAAGAGGACATGACGGCTCCTATCGGTTCTTGGTCTTTCGCTTCTGAGACAGCAGGGCCCCAGGGTCAAACCCCTCCGTCCGCGCGGGAAATCACATCCGCGCGAGAGCTCAGAGAGTAACCACCGGGCAGACAGTAGAACAATCAGCAGAGTATTCAGCCCAGGACCGGGTCACGGTTTTTGCATAATGATACAAGTGGTGGATCCGGTGGCGTATAATTTGCCATCTTCCAGCCCACGCACCTCCCCACGGGCCACGCCGGTAGAGCGCCCGCCATGTTGACTGATGCCTTCAGCCAAAACCTCTGTGCCGCTGGGGATCGGGCGTAGGATATTCACCTTATATTCCAGCGTGGTGTAATAGCTGCCCTTGGGGATCAGGGTTTGCACCGCGCAGGCCATGCAAGTGTCTAGGATCGTGCCATACCAGCCCCCATGCGGCGCGCCGAATGGATTGGAATGTTCAAATTGCGGCTGGCCTTGGAAGACGCAGCGCCCGGCTTCGGCCTCGATCATCCGGTAATTCATCAGCGCAGCAATCGGCGGGCCGGATATTTCCCCGGCCAGCATTGCTTGAATAAACTCTAGCCCCGAGCGATCAAACAGATCCTCGCGCGTGGGCAGATCTTCGCGGGTGGTTGCGGTAAAATAAGCCATGCCCCGCCCATATCAGCGAGGCTGCCCTTAGGCTACCTTTTCATCTGAGGCACGCGGCTGCACCCCAAGTTCGGTGCAGATATCACGGCTAAGATGCGGCTTGTTCAGCGTGTAAAAATGCAACTGATCAACGCCCTCGGCCATGATCGCTTCGCACATCTCGATGCATAGCTTTTTCGACAGCGCCTCTTCGCCATCGGCCCCGGCCTCGGTAAAGGCGCGGTCCATATGCTCGGGCACAGGCGTGCCGCAGCGCGTGGCGAATTTCTTGACACCCGACCAGTTTTCAATCGGCAAAATGCCCGGAATGATCGGCTTATCAATGCACGCCTTAGCGCAGGCATCGCGGAAGCGGAAATAGGTGTCGGCCTCGAAGAAGAACTGGGTGATTGCCGCATCGGCGCCCGCTTCGAATTTGCGCTTTAGCCATTCCACGTCAGAGGTGGGGCTGGTGGCCTCGGGATGCGGGTCGGGATAGGCCCCGACATAGAGCTTGAATTTCCCGGTCGCGGCCAAAGCTTCGATCAGCTCGCAGCTGTCTTTGAACCCATCGGGATGGGGGGTGAATTTATCGGCACCTTGGGGCGGGTCACCGCGCAGCGCCACGATTTCACGCACGCCAACTTCGGCATAACTTTCGGCGATCTCAAGGGTTTCTTCCCGGCTGGCATCGACGCAAGTCAAATGCGCCGCCACATTCAGCCCGTAATTTTTGTGGATCGTCGCCACGGCTTCATGGGTCAGTTTGCGGGTGGTTCCGCCCGCGCCATAGGTCACAGACACAAAATCCGGTGCTAAGGGCGCAAGCGCGCGCACCGTGTCCCAAAGCCTAAAGCTCGCCTGCAGCGATTTCGGGGGGAAGAACTCAAAAGAGATCCGGGGCGCCATAATGTCCTCTCAGCATTTGATTTCGGGCCTTATGCCATAGACAGTCGCATGAAACAAACTCATAATATCGAAGATCAACATGAGGCATATCGATAATGCATCTCGAATTTCGCCATTTAAAATCGATCAAAGCCATTCATGATGCGGGTGGCTTGGCGCGGGCGGCGGATCTTTTGAATGTGACCCAATCGGCCTTGTCCCACCAAATCAAGGGGCTAGAGGCGCAGGTGGGGATGGAGCTTTTCGTGCGGCGGGCCAAGCCTATGCGGCTTTCTCCGGCGGGGCAGAAGCTGTTGCGCTTAGCGGAAAAGATTTTGCCAGAGGTCGCCGCGCTGGAAGAGGAATTTCGCGGGCTTTTGGCGGGGAAATCCGGGCGGCTGCATATCGCGATTGAATGCCATGCCTGTTTTGAATGGCTTTTCCCGGTGCTCGAACAATTCCGCAAGGCCTGGCCTGATGTGGATGTAGATATTCGGCCGGGGCTGTCTTTTGGGGCGCTGCCGGCTTTGCAGCGCGAAGAGGTGGATCTGGTCGTGTCCTCAGATCCCGAGGATCTGCCCGGCGTGACCTTTTCGCCGCTATTCGATTATGAGCCGGTTTTTGTGGCCTCTAGCCAAAATCCCCTAGCGCAGCGCGATTTCATTTCGGCCGAGGATTTTCGCGGAGAAACTCTGATCACCTATCCGGTGGAGCGCTCGCGCCTGGATGTGTTCAGCCAGCTGCTTTTGCCCGCAGGGGTGGAGCCGCGCGCTTTGCGTCAGGTTGAGCTGACTGCCGTGATCTTGTTGCTTGTGGCGTCCAATCGCGGGGTGGCGGTTTTGCCCGACTGGGTGGTGCGCGAGGTGCGCTATAATTCCGACTATGTGACCCGCCCCTTGACCAAAACTGGGATGACCCGGCGGCTTTATGCGGCGGTGCGCAGTGACGAGCTGGACCGCCCCTATATGGCCCATGTGCTGCGGCTCGCCCGCACTGAGCCGATTAAGCTGCAGCGCGGACGAGATGACCCTAATGCTTAAGCCATTTCCGGTTCGACGAATTTTTCGAATGCCGGATCGACAGGGGTTTTCGCGATATGGTTGGTGTAGTTGCTCATCACTTTCTGAGCCAAGCCTAGGATGATTTCGATCACTTGTTTCTGGCCATAGCCGGCGGCGTAAAACGCTTCGATATCCGTATCTTCCACCATACCGCGATTGCGCAGCATGATCAGGGTGAATTTGCGCAGGGCTTCCAGTTTTGGATCTGCCAGCGGCGTGTTTTTGCGCAATGCGTCTGTGATGGCCGGGTCAATTTTCATCATCGCCGCGATGCCCGCATGGGCCGGAACACAGTAATGGCAGCCATGTTCCACATTGATGCTTTGCCAGACCACGGTCAGTTCTTCGGCATTGAAGCTGGTTTTCTGGAATAGTGTATGCAGGGTTTGATAAGCCTCTAAGGTTTCCGGCGAAATGGCAAAGGCCTGATGCAGGCCGGGCACCATGCCAAAGCTTTTCAAGGAATTCTGCAAAAGCGGCTTAGAAGCTTCGGGTGCGGTATCGAGATCGTAAAAGGTGAAGTCAGGCATTGAGGCATCCTTTTTAAGGCAAGCGAGAATAGAGCAACCGGTTGGGCCCGGATGAGCCATAACTTGCCACGCTTGAGTGAATGCTCAAGTAACGCTTGAGTGATCGCTCAGTTTTTCGCAATTATCTTTGCGGAAACGGAAAATCGGGCTACATCTAGGATATGAGCAAAGCACAGCAAAAACGCGAAAAGGCGCTTGAGGCCGCGATGCAGCTATTCTGGCGCAAGGGCTATCACGCGACCTCGTTGAAGGATCTGGAAAACGCCTTGGATATGCGGCCGGGCAGTATCTATGCGGCCTTCAAGAGCAAAGAGGATCTCTTTATCGCGGCCATGGCGCTTTATGTGCAGGCGACGACTGATAAAATCGGCGGGATCATGCAGGCCGCCACCACGCCTTTGGCCGGGCTTGCGGAATATGTTCGGGCGCAAGTGGCCTCTGCCTGCACGGATAATCCCGAACCCGCCTGTATGCTGGCGAAAACGGTTTTGGAAATGACCGATGACGACACCAAGGCCGGGGATGCGGCGCGGGATTTCCTGCAAGGGGCCGAGGCTTATTTCGCTCAGGCTTTTGAACAGGCAAAGCTAGACGGGCAATTGCCAGCAGATGCGGATGCGATACGACTGGCGCGGCAATATCAGGCAAAGGTTTTCGGGCTGAATGTTTTTGCGCAGCGCTGCCAGGACTGGGATATTTTACGGGCTTTGTCCGAAGATTTGGCGCAAGAAGTCGAAAATCTTGGCAAGGCTCAGGCTGCTTGACGCGAGTTTCTAGCTTGCCGCAATGCCCCGAGCCGTGTAGGCCCCGCTGCGACAAGTAGAGGGCGGTAACATGCAAGGCAGCGCAAACCTAAACATCATGATGAAAGCGGCTCGTGCTGCGGGCCGGTCCTTGGTCAAAGATTTCCGCGAGGTGGAAAATCTGCAGGTTTCGTCGAAATCCGCGGGGGATTTTGTCAGCCGTGCCGATATTGCCGCCGAAGAGATCCTGAAAAACGAGCTGATGGGCGCGCGTCCAAGCTATGGCTGGCTGGGCGAAGAATCCGGCGCAGAGATCCCCGGCGATGACCCAACCCGCCGTTGGATTGTGGACCCGCTGGATGGGACCACGAATTTCCTGCATGGTTTGCCCCATTGGGCGGTGTCTATCGCGCTGGAGCATAAGGGCGAAATCGTGTCTGGCGTGGTTTTTGATGCCGCCAAAGACGAAATGTATTTCGCCGAGAAGGGCGGCGGCGCTTGGATGAATAGCCAGCGTCTGCGTGTATCCAATCGCTCTGCGATGATTGAATCGATTTTTGCCACTGGTGTTCCCTTTGGCGGGCGCAAATATCTGCCTGCAACATTGAAGGATCTGGCAGATCTCATGCCACAATGTGCTGGTGTGCGCCGCTGGGGCGCTGCGGCACTGGATTTGGCTTATGTGGCGGCGGGCCGCTATGAAGGATACTGGGAACGCGGCCTGAAACCTTGGGATGTGGCGGCGGGCCTGGTGATCGTGCGTGAAGCTGGCGGCCTGGTGGAACCTGTGCTCAAAGGCGAAAGCATCTTGGAAACCGGCGGTCTGATCGCCTGTAATGAGCCGCTATTTGAAAAATTCGCAGCGGTTATCCGCAATCGCGACTAGCGCGAGCCGCGCGCGCGGCCACGGGTTTTCGGCACGCTGCTCCATTGTGGGCGGCTGCCAGCAGGGCGGCCCCGTGTTCTCGGCAGCGAGCTTGGCACATATTTATAACGGGTTTCCGCATGTTGCGGGTGACCATGGCTGCGCGCCCAAAAGCCAGGACCGCCCAGTTTGATAAATGTCGGCAGGATCAAAACCGCGCCAACAATAAAGCCCCCCGCATGAGCCCAATAGGCAACGCCACCAGTCCCAGGCGCCTGGCCTAAGCCATTGAAAAGCTGCATGCCGAACCACAGGCCCAGAACAATCCAGGCCCGAACCGGCAGGATGATCAGGAAAAATAGCACATCCACCCGCGCCTTGGGAAAGAGCAGCAAATAAGCGCCCATCACCCCAGCAATCGCGCCAGAAGCGCCCACCAGCGGAATTTGTGAAAAAGGATCCGCCGCGATTTGGGCCACACCAGCGCCGACACCGCAAGCCAGATAGAAGATCAGATAGCCCATATGGCCCAGCTGCTCTTCGAGATTATCGCCAAAGACCCATAAAAACAGCATATTCCCCAATAGATGCATCCAGCCCCCATGAAGAAACATGGAGGAGAGCAGCGTGATCAGATCTTGGCCCTGAATGATTTCGACCGGCACAATCGCATAAGCATCGAAAAACGCATTCAAGAGGCGAGGATTCTGAAAATAGGGCAAATAGCTGACGAAAATCGCGATATTCGTCAGGATCAGCGCGATATTAACAAAGGCTATTCGGCGCGTTGGGTTATGATCGCGAATGGGAAGCATGGCCCTGACCTGTGCCTGTCGAGGCCCAAGGTCAAGGGGCTGGGTCAAATGCCGATGAAAATTGCACGATTCGGCTGCACCCCAGGTTTATGTGACATTTTCTTGACATTAAGACTTCGCTGGCATGACACTATAGCTATGAAACAGATTATTTTTGCTTTTGCGGTTTGTGTCGCGACTGGTGCCGCTGCCGCTCCACTGCCTCTTCCCAATTGTCCACCGCCGCTGGAATTTTCGGAGCGAAAGTCAGATTTGATGGAGGCGCTTCAGGGCACCCGCGATGCCAGTGCGGGCCGGTTTTTGACCCGAAGCTTGTTAGAAATATGGGCCACGGCGCCCAACCGCCATGCGCAAGACATGTTGGACGAGGGCATGTCGCGGCGCGAGAGTAAGGATTTCGCCGGCGCTATCCGAGCCTTTGACCGTCTGATCGCCTATTGCCCAACCTATGCGGAGGGCTATAACCAGCGGGCTTTCCTGTATTTTATGGATGGCAATGTGGATTTGGCCCTGCGCGATCTGGATGCCGCGCTTGAACGCGCCCCGGATCATTTCGGCGCCATGGCTGGCAAAGCGATTTCGCTGATCCGGCTGGGACAGGTGGAGCAGGGGCGGCTTTTGTTGGAGCGGGCCTTGGTGCTAAACCCATGGTTGCCAGAGCGGTTCATGCTGGATGATCTACCCGGCGAAGAGGTCTGACCACTGCATCTGTAAAAAGATGTTGTCGGTGGTAAGACAATCTTAGCTTTACACTTTTTATCAAGGGCTTTAGGCAAATTTAGCCAAAGAGCCCGCGTGATGGAATGGTAGACATAGGGGACTTAAAATCCCTAGGCCTTAGCGCCGTGCCGGTTCGAGTCCGGCCGCGGGTACCATTGCCAGGATAAATTGGCAAAATTGCCATTCTAGTTAATTTGTATAAGGCTCGACCAAGCTTAGCTGCTTGGTTTTTCTGCGCGCTTCCGTATTCTGACCCGGCGGAAATAAGTGGCGGTTGCCTCATGACGAATCCAGTTGAAACAAGTAAATTAATTCAGGCATTGCTAGAGGATAATCCTCAGATCACCGTTGTAATGGCGACCCCCGCCCCAGGCTGGCTAGATGCATGGTGGAGTGGTTTTACACTTTTTGCAGCGGCGTTGAGCTTTTGCACAGTATTCTTGCTGCTATTCTGGAAACGCAGGGCGCTTTCGCAGTTTATTGACAATATTTCCGAAGTCAGTGTGGGTGCGGTTACAATGAGCACGCGCCAAGAAGTTTTCGACAAAGTAACGGCGAAGGTACAAAAAACCGCCGTAGCTAAAGCGTCGGAGACGCTCAAAATTAGCAAAATGCAAGAGCGCGGGGTGCTGAGGCGGGCGCACAAAATGCAGGACCTGATCTGTGGTAGTTTAATTTTATGGGTCGATGATCGGCCTAGCAATAATGACCTAGAGCGGCTTCTATTAGAGCAATTGGGGTTCATGGTGATTTTTGCCACCTCCAATGATCAGGCATTGGAGCGTTTGCATGCGGGGGTAGAACCTGATGTGATTTTGTCTGATATTGCTAGACCCGTGTTTGACGAAAGCTCTGTTTGGCAGCGCATTTCGAACAAGCGTGATCAGGGGATGGCCGCAGATCAAATTTTGGCCGAAATCATAGAGGAGCACAGAGAGTCTGAAGACGCAGGGGTAAAGATCCCCGGAGAATTGTCCCAGTTAGAAATCAATATTCCTGTTATTTTCTATGTGACCAATTTGGATCATAAAAAGAAAGCTCCGAATGGGGCATACGGTATAACAAACCGCCCCGATGACTTATTGCACCTGATTATGAACGCATTGGAGCGGCAGCAGTAACGACGACCAAGCATATGGAGATTTTCCCGCAGTGAGGAGTTTAGAGCGCAATCTATAGCGTTTCGAGAAATCACTGACTCACTTATTCGCTGCCTGTCGCTTTGCGCCAATGCGAAAAGTGATTTTCATTGTCTCCAGCTTTTTTCGAAACGCTTTAGGGGGCGATTGTGCGCTCTGGCTTCGTCGCGACGCCACAAAGCAAAGCAGCCCGCCATAAGGGCGGGCCCGCCTATAGCCTATTCTCGTACCGCTTTAAGCTAGTGATGGCCCGAGAAGACCAGAGTTTGCACCGGCAGCAGCATCGCTTGGATCCGCAGCAGCATTGCATGCACAAACCCCACCGTATCCACCGTATGCAACGCCAAATATTGCAAAGTTGACAATTCTGGATCGTCTAGACGGTCATGATTGCTGGTATAGGCATTGGCCACACATTTGCTGCCGGGGGGGACGGGATCGGTTGCGTCCTCATAAAGCGACTCCATTGTCACCAGGATCGAGCCCGGCGCCGCCCGTTGCGTCACATCCAGCAGGTTGTCAGTAGGGCGGAATTGGCCCGCTGCGATTTCAAGCTGCACATCCGTCACCACCATGGGAATAATCACAAATGGATGGCTGACACAGGTGATCTCGGCCAGCATGCCTGGCTTAATGACTTGACTGGAGATCTGGTTAAACCCTGCTTGGAACCGGTCTTTATACGCATCCTCCGGGATCAAAATCCCCGCTGGGCGCAAAAGCGGGCTGACGAAGTCACCGACTTGCAGAATGAATTGCTCCACCCGCCCATCTGTGCCCGCATAGACCACCGTTTTAGACAGGGTCGCCTCGGCATCCACCAGCTGCGCCACAGCCGTTGTTCGTTGCGCCGGCAGCAATGTTGTCAAACGCGCCTCGACCGCTTCTTTTTGCGACAGCGCCGCATCCACCGCGCCGACCCGTTCGGCAACGACATTTTCCAAACGTTCAATATCGCGCTCGCTGACCACATTGGAATTGCGCGCCAAAAGCTCTTGGCGGGTCTCCAGCTCGTCGCGGGCTTGTTTCAACGCGCCATCGGCCTGGTCCAGCGCGCCTTGGGCCGCGGCTAGATCGGATTCTGTCACGATGATCGTCGCGTCTAGCTCTCGCACTTTGCTGCGGGCGGCGTCCACGGCGGCTTTCTGCCGGCTGTCATCGACGCGGAAAAGCGGGTCTCCGGCCTCGACCTTGTCGCCATTTTCCACCAGCACCTCGATCACACGGCCGCCGGTTTCCGGCAAGATGGTGACTGTGCGGAAGAAATTCGTCACATTGGTCGTGGCAGGGTGGTAATAGAAAATCACCGTGATCAGCGAAGTGGTCAAGATCGCACAAGCGGCGATGCCATAGCGCAGCTCATACCACATGGAATAGAGCGTGATTTCATGGCCGATCCGCATACCCTGAACATAATGGCGGAACAGGTAATCGGGCAGGATCGTCACGGAAGAGCAAAGCAGAAACTCAAGCATGATGCTGCGCCTCCTCGGTTTTCACTGTGTCATCCTCTTCGTTTTCGCGGCCAGACAGCTTGCGCAGTGAACGGGCGATAGAGGTGAGCGGCGTGGCGAAATCCGGCAGGTTAATCGCAGCCAAAACCAAAGCAGCCACCCAATAGATATTGTTATGCGTGAAGAGAGCGATCAGCGTCAGTATCCCGATCAACTGCAATTGTGCATTATTGGCCTTATGGGCCATGCGGTCCGGCACCGAATGCAAATGCAAATAGAAAATCGCGATGGCGAAGATCATCAGCACCATAAAGCCAAAAGTGAATGAAAATAACCAATCGGACCCATTCGGCCCAGCCAGGTAAAAGGGTAAATGATGCGGGGCGAGCGGGTGTAAATGTTCAGCAGCCATGGCGCGTCTCCTTCTGCATGTCATGGGGTAGAGGCGCGCGGAAACCCGGTCAAGCCGATGTTTTTCAGTCGGTCAAGAAAACCGACCGAGGGTCTAAGTTTTAGCGGGTAAAACGCATTTTTGCCGGAGCATGGCCTTAAACCCTTTCATCACCGGGCGAGAGATCTGGGTTTCGGCCAGCACCCGGCGTTCGTAGATTTTCAGCTTGAAAGCCTCATCAGTACCAAAGGCGGCCGCATCGATGATCGCATGTTCGCCATCTCCCAAAGCTTTGCCGGGCAGATGGCGGCACGCCTTGTAGAGCGCGGCCATGATCTCGGACTCGCCGGGGTTCATTTTGCATTTGCCGTCCAGGATTTTCAGCATAACAGCAATGGCGCAGTCGGTATGCTCCGGCGAAAGCGGGCTTTGGGCGATGAAGTCACGAGGTGGTATAAGAGACGCGGAATGCATAATCCCAAATCTCGGTCAAAAGCCCGGCTATATCCAGGCTTTTGCAGCGGTTTGGCATGTATGTTCCGCAAAGCTGCCTGGTTTGACGTCAAATTCGGCAGGCGAGGGGCAAGAAATGCTTAGATTTAAGCGTTGAATAGGAAATGCAAAACATCGCCATCGGCGACTTCATAGGTTTTGCCTTCGACCCGCATTTTGCCTGCTTCCTTCGCGCCGCCTTCCCCATTATTGGCGATATAATCCTCGTAGCCGATGGTTTCAGCCCGGATAAAGCCGCGCTCGAAATCCCCATGGATGACCCCGGCAGCTTGTGGCGCAAGAGTGCCTTGTTTGATGGTCCAGGCACGGGCTTCTTTCGGGCCGACGGTAAAATAAGTCTCTAGCGCCAGCAATTCATAGCCTGCGCGGATCAAACGATCGAGCCCGGCCTCTTCAAGCCCCAGATCTTCGAGAAAGACCTCGGCTTCTTCTGCGTCTAGCTGGCTGATTTCTTCTTCGATGGCCGCCGAAATTACCACACTGGCCGCTCCCTGAGCTTGGGCCATTTCGGCCACTGCTTGGGAATGTTTATTACCCTTAGCGGCGTTTTCTTCTTCGACATTGCAGACATAAAGGATCGGCTTGGTCGACAAAAGCTGCAGCATTTTCCAGGCTTTTAGGTCTTCATCCGCGACGTCGACCATGCGAGCGGGTTTGCCTTCTTCTAAAACCGCCAGGGCCTCTTTCAAAAGGCGCTCTTGTTGCAGGGCTTCTTTATCGCCACCGCGGGTTTTACGAACCAGGTTTTGCAGGCGCTTTTCGATGCTTTCCATATCGGCCAGCATCAATTCCATTTCGATTGTTTCCGCGTCAGCCACCGGATCTACCCGGCCTTCCACATGGGTGACGTCATCATCTTCGAAACAGCGCAGCACATGGGCAATCGCGTCAGTTTCGCGGATATTGGCCAGGAATTGGTTGCCCAAACCTTCGCCTTTGGAAGCGCCTTTCACCAGGCCGGCAATATCCACAAAAGTCATGCGGGCTGGGATGATCTGTTTGCTGCCCGCAATCTCGGCCAGTTTATAAAGGCGCGGATCGGGCACAGCCACATCGCCCACATTGGGCTCGATGGTGCAGAAGGGGAAGTTTTCCGCTTGGGCCGCTGCGGTTTTGGTCAGCGCGTTAAAGGTCGTGGATTTTCCCACATTCGGAAGCCCAACGATTCCCATTTTGAAGCCCATAACGCGCCCTTTCAAAGCCAAGGTCTAAGTTCCGCTGCTCATATTGCGCGGCGGGCAGTTGCGCAACCAAAGATAGCGAAAGGAGCGGTGTTGGGGGCTTAGCCTGAGCCTTGGCGCAAATGAAAGCCACCAGATGGGCGGCGTCTGACAGCAGGGAGGAAAGAGGGCCAGCCACAGAAACAACGGGTCATAGCGCTGTTATCACTAAGCATTTCTGAGGGAAGTTTCACTTGGCTCCGGCGGTAGGGATCGAACCTACGACCAATTGATTAACAGTCAACTGCTCTACCGCTGAGCTACGCCGGATCAAGTGAGGGGGCTTCTATCGATACGGTTTGGGCTTGTCTAGACCCATTTCTCATAAATCTGCTTCATATGCCTGGGGCATGCTTAAACGAAATTCGGCACTGAGCGAAAATTCTGGCAAAGCGACCACATCCCCACGGTCAATTAGCGCGATTAGATGGGCCAAAACATTACGCGACGCCGCTTGTAAAAGCTGCGGGCTTAGATCCGCATAGACCCTTTGGGTCAGGCTCTCCAAAAAGGCGGGGCCGCATTCAAGTGCATGGAGGATTTGCATTTCTCGCTCCCGGCGATGAGCCAAGAGCCAAGCAATCCGTGATTGCGGCGCGGTGACCAAATCCCCATGCCCCGGATAATATACCGTTTCTCCGCGCAGTGAGAGCCGCTGACAGCTGCGGAAAAAATCGCTCAAATCCCCATCTGGCGGAGACACAAGCGAGCTTGCCCAGCCCATGACCAAATCACCGCTAAAGAGCCGCTGCCCATCGCTGAAACAAAGGTGGTTTGCCATATGACCTGGGGTCCATAGGGCCTCTAGCTGCCAATCCGTGCCAGTGATCAAAGCCAAATCAGCCAGGCAAAAATCCGGCTGAAACTCTAGATCCACCCCTTCGCCGCCGCCGGCCTGGTCCGATTGCGCCAAATCCTGCATGCGCGGCGAGCGCCCGGCAGTGGCATTGCCATAGGCATAAACTTTGGCGCCGCTTTCCAAAGCCAAACGCCCGGCCAATGCGGAATGGTCCCGATGGGCATGGGTCACCAAAATATGGCTGATCCATTGACCGGGCTCTAGCGCGGCAAATATCGCCCTAAGATGCGACTCATCCTCTGGGCCGGGATCGATGACGCAGATGCCCTGTTCCCCGAGCAAATAGGTATTTGTGCCGCGAAAAGTCATTGGTCCGGCATTTGGCGCAAGAATACGCCGCAATCCCTGGCCCAGATCCGTGGCCACCCCGACGGGTGGGTCATAACTTTGCATCACGCCTCACTTGCGCCTCTGGCGCTCTTGGGGGGCTGTCGTTACAGCTATGTCTATGGCAGCACGACGCGTAAAAGACTACCTCCCAAAATCGCTTTATGGGCGATCAGCGCTGATCTTGATCATGCCTGTAATAATGTTGCAGCTAGTTGTATCGATTGTCTTTATCCAACGGCATTTTGAAGGGGTCACGCGGCAGTTGACCCAGAATGTGCTGATCGAGCTGAGCTATATCATCGACTCGATTGACCAGGCTCCGACAATCGAAGCGGGCCGTTTGGTGGCGCGCGATCTGGGGCCGGTGCTGGATATACGGGTTAGATTTCCGGCGATGACCCAATATGAGGATCGTCGCAAATGGTATGACCTAACGGGCCGCGTGGTGATCGAAAAGCTACGCGATGAGATGCCCAATGTGGTGGGGATAGACCTGGTTGAAAGCGGAAGCCGGGTCAATATGACGGTGGATAGCCGCCATGGACGGGTTGGTCTGACTTTTTCCCGCAAACGGGTATCTGCCTCTAACCCGCATCAGCTTTTGGTGTTGATGATCTTTACCGGCATTTTGATGACCTTCGTGTCCTTTGTCTTTTTGCGCAATCAGTTGAAATCCATCACGCGACTGGCCGAGGCTGCGGATGCCTTTGGCAAAGGCCGCCCGATCAAATACCGGCCCTCTGGTGCCACCGAGGTGCGTTCGGCGGGGGCGGCATTTTTGGATATGCGGGCAAGGATTGAACGTCAGATCGAGCAGCGCACATTGATGCTGTCCGGGGTTAGTCATGATTTGCGCACGCCGCTGACGCGCATGACCTTGCAGCTCAATTTGATGGAAGAAACCGAAGACACCGCCGCTCTGCTGAGCGATGTGCAAGATATGCAGAGCTTGGTGGATGAATTCCTGGCTTTCTCGCGCGGGGATGCTTTGGATGACCCTGTGCCGGTGGATGCCACGGCGCTGGCCTTGCAAACGGTGTCCTCGGCGCAACGGGCTGGCCAAAAAGTAGAGCTGGGGCAGATCGATACCACCGGGGTCACGCCTTTGAGGGCCACGGCGATTGTGCGGGCTTTGGAAAATCTGATTGGCAATGCGGTGCGCTATGGGGGCTATGCCCGCGTGAGCGTGCATCGCTTGGATAAATTCATCCGTATCCGGGTCGAGGATAATGGCCCAGGCATTGCCGAAGAAGACCGTGATCAAGCGGTAAAGCCATTCGCACGATTGGATCCAGCGCGGAATTTGAACATGGCGGGGGCGGGGCTCGGCCTATCTATTGCGGCCGATATTGCGCGCAGCCATGGCGGGTCGCTGAAGCTGGGGCGGAGTGTGGAACTTGGCGGTCTTTGTGCGGATTTGATCTTATCGCGCTAGCTGCGTGCTGGCGACTTTGTGCAATTCGTCCGAGGCCAAATTATGCAAGCCGCGATGCGCATCGGCCCGCGCGCGCCGGGTGTCACCCCCAAACATTTCCGCGCCAGCATACCAGTGGCCGAGTGAGGAAAGTTGATTGAGCGAGAACATCACCAAACGTAGATACACCATGGGAAGGGTCCTTTCTGTGGCTGGTCTAAGGTCAATGATGATATGATGCGGCAAACTGTCCAAAAGTTTTCTTAACCGCGGGGATTTTGTTAATATTTTGACGCAATCAACGCGGCGAAAATCCCACAGCTCAGGCAAATCGCGCATATCACATGGGCATTTGCGCGCTCAGACTGGAATCACCGCCTAATTTTTTCTCAGCTTCTGCCTGCTCAATGAGCAGAATCTCTGGGCATCTCGGCGGATTGACAGAATTTTTTTCTACAAAACGAAGGATGTGTTTGCCTGGCGCGACTCGCGCAATGGTTGTTTTGGGATGAGAGCCGAGAAAGGCCAGAAAGCGACCCTTTTGCAGCTTGCCGGCGCCAATTCCGCGAGGAATAGGGCAACACGCTGATATTTGTGGATAAAATTCCAAGCGGGTGCGGGGATTGGTAGGCCCGGAGGGACTTGAACCCCCAACCAAAGTGTTATGAGCACTCTGCTCTAACCATTGAGCTACGGGCCCGCCGGGTCTTTGGCTATCAGACGGCTAAAATTGGTCAAGAGGCAAAGCCACGCCTTGCGTTGCGCTGGCGGCGTTTTTGGTTTAGCCAACCCGCCCGGTCTTCTGACAAAGGCATATGGCAATGATAAACAAACCCAACGGACTGACCTATGCCGATGCAGGCGTAGATATCGCTGCGGGCAATGAGCTGGTGGAGCGGATCAAACCCGCGGCCGCTGCGACCTCGCGTCCTGGCGTTATGGCTGGGCTTGGCGGCTTCGGAGGCCTGTTCGACCTGAAGGCCGCAGGATTTACTGATCCGGTACTGGTTGCGGCCACGGATGGGGTCGGCACCAAGCTAAAGCTCGCCTTTGAAACCGGGCGGATGAGCACAGTCGGCATTGACCTGGTGGCAATGTGCGTCAATGACCTGATCTGCCAAGGGGCGGAGCCTCTGTTTTTCCTAGATTACTTTGCCACGGGCCGGTTGGAACCCACCGCTGCGGCGCAAGTAATCGAAGGGGTTGCCAAAGGCTGCCAGACCGCTGGATGTGCCTTGATTGGTGGCGAAACAGCGGAAATGCCAGGCCTCTACCAAGATGGTGAATTCGATCTGGCGGGTTTTGCCGTGGGCGCTATGGAGCGCGGCCAAAGCTTGCCGGGGGATGTGGCCGAAGGCGATATTTTGCTGGGTCTGGCCTCGGATGGGGTGCATTCCAACGGCTATTCCCTGGTGCGCCGGATTGTGCAGCTTTTGGGCATGCGCTGGTCCGATCCCGCGCCTTTCGCGGATCAACCGCTGGGCGCGGCGCTGCTGACACCCACGCGAATCTATGTGGCGCAGCTGCTCAAAGCGATCAAACTTGGCGGGATTACTGGCCTGGCGCATATCACCGGTGGCGGCCTGACTGAAAATGTACCGCGTATTTTGCCGGATGGTTTGGGCGTGCGGATCAATCTGGGCGCTTGGCCGGCTATGCCGGTCTTTAGCTGGCTGGCGAAAGAAGGCGGGCTGAGCGAAGCGGAAATGCTGCGCACCTTCAATTGTGGTATCGGCATGGTTGTGTCGGTGCGTCCGGACCAAGCCGAAGCAGTCGCCGCATGTCTGAGCGAGCAGGGCGAAACCGTCTACCAGCTGGGCCAAGTGATTGCGGGGCAGGGTGTCTTGTTCGAAGGCAAGCGTCCGTGACCAAGCGCGTCGCGATTTTGATCTCTGGCGGTGGGTCGAATATGGTCGCGCTGCTCGATAGCATGTCCGCTGATGATCACCCGGCCAAGCCTGTCTTAGTCGTCTCAAACCGTCCCACAGCGGGCGGTTTGGCCAAGGCCGAGGCGCGGGGCATTGCGACTGCCGTGGTCGATCACAAACCTTTCGGCGATGATCGCCCCGCTTTTGAGGCCGCGCTGACCGAGGTCTTAGAGCAGGCAAAGCCGGATATTTTGTGCTTTGCAGGGTTTATGCGGGTGCTCACCGATGGGTTTACCAGTCATTGGGACGGCAAAATGCTGAATATCCATCCTTCGCTATTGCCGAAATATCGTGGACTGCACACCCATAAACGCGCGCTTGAAGCCGGGGATAGCCAGCATGGCTGCACAGTGCATGAGGTCACGGCCGAGCTCGATGGCGGACCGATCCTGGGCCAAGCAGTGCTAGATATCCAACCCGGTGACACGCCCGAGGGCCTGGCCGCGCGAGTTTTGCCCCTAGAACATCGGCTTTACCCAGCTGTTTTGCGCCGATTTGCGGAAGGGCGTCGGGAATTGGTCACAATTACTTGACACTTCTTCCCTTGGGTCCCCATTCTAGCGCATGAGCGACCGGACCAATTGAACTTCGGCCATAAAAAGCAACAAGATCGGCCATTTATGATCACACTGACCAAAACCGAAGACTTGGCTGCCTTTTGTGCGGCTGCCGCGCAACATCCCTATGTGACCGTGGATACGGAATTTCTGCGCGAGCGAACCTATTATTCCAAACTCTGTTTGGTTCAGCTGGCCTATCCGGGTGAGGGCGACGAAAACGCCGTTTTGGTGGATCCTTTGGCCGGTGATTTGTCGCTAGAGCCTTTATATGACCTGTTCCGCAATCCCGATGTGGTCAAGGTGTTTCATGCGGCGCGGCAGGATCTGGAAATCTTTTATCATGATGGCCAGGTGATCCCGCAGCCTCTGTTTGATACCCAAGTCGCGGCGATGGTTTGCGGCTTTGGCGAACAGGTGGGCTATGAAACCCTGGTCAAGCGGATCGCTAAGGCGAGCTTGGACAAATCTTCGCGCTTCACCGATTGGAGCCGCAGGCCGCTGACCCAAGCGCAGCAGACCTATGCTTTGGCCGATGTGACCCATCTGCGGCAGATCTACGAATATTTGGCCAATGAGCTGCGCCGGACCAGCCGCTATCCTTGGGTCGAGGAAGAAATCGAAGTCCTGACCAATCCGGAAACCTATGTGACCCGGCCCGAAGATGCTTGGAAGCGGATCAAAACCCGCACGCAATCTGGTAAATTCATGGGGGTGGTGCAGGCTTTGGCCGAATTCCGCGAAGCCTATGCGCAGACCAATAATGTGCCGCGCAGCCGGGTGATCAAGGATGACGCGCTGCTAGAGCTCGCCTCCACAAAGCCGAAATCCTATGAGGATCTGGGCCGGTCCCGGCTATTGCTGCGCGAAGCCCGTCGCGGCGATATTGCGGATGGGCTATTGGCGGCCGTGGCCAAAGGCGTGGCCATGCCCGGCGATCAAATTCCGCGCAAAGAAAAAGTCGATAAATCCCAGATCAACCCAGCTTTGGCCGATCTCTTGCGGGTCTTGCTGAAGGCGAAATCCGAAGAGGCAGGCGTGGCGCAAAAACTCATCGCGACCAGTTCCGAGTTGGATGATATCGCTATGGGGCAGCGCGATGGGTTGGCTCTGCGGGGCTGGCGTAAGGCGGTGTTCGGCGATGATGCTTTGCGGCTTTGCGAAGGCCATATCGCTCTGACCGCCCAAGGGCCCAGAGTCACTATTGTGGAGCTGGAGAAAGCTTAAAGCCCCCAGAGCCGCCCAGAATCCTCCGGAGCCCCCCAAAACCACCAGGGCTCTAGCGGCGCAGGCTTCGGCTGTTCCGGTCGCCTTCGACCACGATCACTTTGGCGCGCTCTAACACAGCATTGGGCAAAAACACCCCGCCACGCAGGGTTTTACCGCCATTGCCCACAACCGGCTCTAGCGGTTCGGCCACGCGGAATTCAAAGCGCAGCTCGCCGGGTTGTTGGCCGCGTATCCGGATCAGCTCCGGCGCCCAATATCCTGCGGTGGCTGTCTGGGCGGTAACGGTCAGAATCGCCCCTTGCGGGGTGGGCGAAAGGCTTAGCGCGTCGATTTGGGTCACCAAAACGCGCAGATCCTCATCCGGCAGCACATAGCCGCCTTCGGGTTCCAATGTGGGGGCTTGGTTGTGACGCTCTTTCGCGCGCTCATACCAGCCGCAGCCCGACAGCATCGCCGCCAGGACCAATCCTGCCGCAATCGCGGCCCAAGATGATCTTTTCTTACCCATAATGCGTCCCCTAGCCGATCTTGTGGCCTATGAAAAGCACCCATAGCTGGACCTTCGCCCTCTGTCGCAGTAGCAGCGGATCAAGATGAGGAGAGACAGCATGGCCAGCCCCGCTTTTGAAGAGATCGCCGATACATTTGAGTTCCTGGATGACTGGGAAGACCGCTACCGCCATGTGATCGATATGGGCAAGGCGATGGAGGGGCTTGAAGAGGCTTTCCAAGTGCCGGGGCTCAAGGTCGATGGCTGCGCTAGCCAGGTTTGGATCCGGCCGCTGGTTGAGGGCTCGGGCGCGGGGGCGGTGTTTGATTTCCGTGGCGAAAGCGATGCGATGATCGTGCGCGGGCTGATCGCGGTGCTCCATGCGCTTTATAGCGGGCTGACGGTGGAAGATGTGCTAAAGGTCGACGCCCATGCGGAACTCGCCCGGCTGGGCCTGGATGAACATCTCTCGGCGCAGCGCTCTAACGGTGTGCGGGCGATGGTCGAACGCATCCGTAAAATCGCTGGCGAAACCGTAGCGGCCTAGCTGCCGCCGAAGGGCCAGAGCAGCGCCGCTTGGTCAAGCAAAAACGGCCCAACCCCAGCGGCGCAGTCGGATTTGATCACGCACCAGGTTTGGGCGAAATACCAAAGCCCAAACATCACCGCCACAACCCCAAGCGCGCCGCGCAGGCGGAAGGCGTAATAGATCAGCTGCATCTGCCAATGGGACATGTCCAGTTCCCGCCCATGCTTTTCCTCGATCCGGAGCTGGTTGAGCGTGAACAGCAGGCCAATGGTGATCGCGGCAGAGGCGAGCTGCACCATCTGCAGCCAAGTGACCTTCTGATAATCGAGCACGAAAAAGATATTCATCGCGGTGAAGGTCATCTCATGGGCGCGCAGCCCGGCATAGAGATCCAGCGCTTGCTGCCAATTCACATAGCTGCCCGCTGCGGTGGCAATTGTGATCAGCGCAAGAAAAATCCGCCATTTTTCCAGCAGAGTTTGCGGCGTGGCCCGCATCCAAACCAAAAGCCCCTCTGGCGTGCTGTGATGCTTGGGCAGATAGGCCAAATAAAGAACCGGCGCATAAAGCCAAAAAGTCGATTTAATCGACCAGCGATAAAGGAGGGAGGGCAGGCAGATGAGGGGGACGAGGATATAGGCGAGGAAGGAAGCAACGCGGTCAATAGTGTCCTTGCGGACACTGATTTGGTCTACTAACAAATTCGACAGCGAAAAGGCGTCGTCTTCATCCTCTGGGCTCGCGACCAGCTGCGGAGCCCTTAAGCTATCCATCATCAAAACAGTCCGGGCCCAGTTTTGCGGCAGCCGCCTTACGCCTGGCCGAAAATGGAAAAAAACAGCCCGCAGACGTTCAAAGAGAGAGCGCAAGAACAAGCCGAAACAAAAGCCTGGCCAAACGACGAGCACGAGTGCTCCCGCTCCCGCTACCGCTACCGCTACCGCTCCCGCTACCGCTGCCGCTACCGCTGCCGCTCCCGCTACCGCTCCCACTACCGCTCCCGCTATCGCTGCCGCGCCCGCTACCGCCACTGCCTCTACCCCTCCCATTCCCGCTACCGCTAGGGCGATATTCATGGCAAGAATGGCGAGCCCGAAACTTCGCCAAAATGCGGCCCAGACGGTCACATCCGAAAGCCAAAATTTGGCCAAGAAAAAACAGGCGACACCGGCAATTGCGAAGCTGATCCCAGCCCAAAGCCAGACTTCCCATTTTTTAGGCTCGCGATAGCCTCTGTAAAAGGTCCTAAACCGCTCATACGCCTCCCGCACCGATGCCTCGGATTGCAGCAGCACCAGGGGGGCGATCAGCAGGCTTAGGGCGATTTGCCAGTAAAACCCTGTCCAAGCCGCCAAAGCGAGGGAGGCGGCGACGGCGCAAAGGGTTTCTACACAGGCGAGGACGCTGATCTTTTCGGCTTGGATACTCTCGCGGGTCGAATACCAAACCCAGCTGCTCTCTTGCGTCATGGAAATTCCCTCAAACTCACCCAAGGGAATTTAACCCGCCCCGCACCACCGAGCAAGCCGGGATGGCCTTACTATGGGAAAACCCTCAGGCGCGGCGCAGCATCCCCGGCAAAGCGCCAAGCCCTGTGGCCCGCTGCTCATAGCGCAGGCCGAGTTTTTCGGCGGCAGCCCGCGCCTTTGCCTCTAACCCCGGATCATCGCTTTGGGCCAGATAGACCAGCGTGGTGTAATGGGCGAAATACATGTCGCGCAGCTCTGGATGCCGGTCGAGCCCCAGCCCCACCCAAATCAGCGTGTCAAATTGTCGAGCCAGAAAATCCGTTAGGTAAAAAGTGCCCAGCTCATCGCCTGCGCCAAACTCCCCCGCGGCATCAAACAGCGCATAGCAATGGGGGACATCCATCATTTCCACCCCCCGTGCCGCGCAAAGCCGGGCAAGCGCGCCGCCCGTGCCGCAATCGCCATAGGCCAGATACACCCGCTGCCCCTCGGGCAGGGCGTCAAGATAGGCCTCCACCGCGGCGGGGATCTTCTGCGGCTGGTTGTGGAGCTTAGCGGGTAGGCAGTGCAGCTCCGCCTCGGGCATCCCCGGCTGGGCCAAGCTCGCCTGGATTTCCCGCGCCAGCGCCCCGCAAGCCAGGATATGCAGCGGGCGCGCCTCCGTCACATCAGACAAAGCGCACCGCCGTGCCATATGCGATGACTTCGCTCGCGCCGTCGCGGATGGTGGAGGTTTCAAACCGGACCGCGACCACCGCCTCGGCCCCCATTTCGGCGGCATGGGCAATCATCCGGTCCATGGCCTGCTCGCGTGCGGCGGCCAAAAGCTGGGCATATTCCTTCAGCTCGCCGCCCACCACGGCCCGCAGTCCGGCCACGATATCAGAACCTACATGTTTTGACCGCACGGTAGAGCCGCGCACCAGGCCCAGAGTTTCGCTGATCTCGCGCCCGGCCACAGTTTCGGTTGTGACAACTAGCATGCTATTTCTCCACCCGGTCGTAATGATCATCTTCGCGGTTGCGCAGGCGGTCAGAGATCACCCGCAGCGCGATATAGGCCAAAAGCAGCACCGGCACCAAAGCGGCGAGCCCCACCAGCGGCACCTGAAACGCCGCCGCGATGAAAACAGCCCCGGCCACGGTCACCCCAGCGGCCACTAAGACCACCACCAAGAGCAAAACGAACTTATCCAGCGGCATAAAAGGCCCCCCTGTCAGCAGGCGACCAGAGGCGCCCGGTTACGTGCTTGCGCCCTGATTATGGCGCCGAGTGATTAATTCTTTGGCCGTCTCCACCGCCACAGCGGCATCATCGCAATACGCATCCGCGCCGATCGCTTTGCCGAATTCTTCATTCAGCGGAGCACCGCCAACCATAACGATATAATCATCGCGCAGGCCTTTTTCGACAAGCTGCTCGATCACCGTTTTCATATAAGGCATGGTGGTGGTGAGCAGGGCGGACATGCCTAGGATATCGGCCTCTTCCTTTTGTAGCGTCTCGATATAGCTTTCGGCCGGGGTGTTGATGCCCAGATCCACCACCTCAAAGCCCGCGCCTTCCATCATCATCGCCACCAAGTTCTTGCCGATATCATGGATATCGCCCTTCACCGTGCCGATCACCATCTTGCCCATGCGCGGCGCGCCGGTTTCCACCAAAAGCGGCTTCAAAATCGCCATGCCGGCCTTCATGGCATTGGCGGCCAGCAGGACTTCGGGCACAAACAAAATCCCATCGCGGAAATCATTGCCGACAATGGTCATGCCCGCCACCAGCGATTTGGTCAGGATGTCATAGGGCGTCCAGCCGCGTTCGAGGAGGATATTGACGCCTTCCTCGATTTCTTCCTTCATGCCGTCATAAAGGTCATCCATCATCTGTTCGGTGAGCTCGTCATCGCTCAGCTCGGAAAGGATGATTTCGTCGTCTTCTTCAGCCATGGGAATATGCCTCTGAATGGGCAGGGCGAACCTGCGGGGTGGATGTATCGAAGCGAAAGCGTTGCGGATTTCGCTTTGCTATGTTCGCATTATGTTCTAGCTTCGCGCCATGAGTAACGCCGCCAATCCTATTGACCAAAGCCGCCGCAAAGGGCGGGGCGCCAACAGCAATGATCCGGGCCGGTTCGATATCGCGCGCGAGCCGTTTCATGATGGCTGGGATATGGAGGAAGAGCTGCCGCCCCTGCGCACCCAGGTGAGCGAAGAGCAGCCCAAAACCATCATCGCGCGCAATAGCTCGCCCGATATCCCCTTCGACCGCTCGATCAATATGTATCGGGGATGCGAACATGGCTGCATTTACTGCTATGCGCGGCCAAGCCATGCTTATCTGGGCCTGTCGCCAGGGCTGGATTTCGAAACCCGGCTGATTGCGAAACCCACAGCGCCGGCGCTGCTGGTCGAAGAGCTGCGCAAGCGGCGCTATAAGGTGCAGCCTTTGGCGATTGGCACCAATACCGATGCCTATCAGCCCATAGAGCGCGACCGCCGCTTGATGCGTCAGGTCTTGGAGGTGCTGCGCGATTTCCGCCATCCGGTGACGATTACCACCAAAGGCAGTCTGATCGAGCGGGATTTGGATATTCTCGCCCCCATGGCTGCGGATGGGCTGGTGCAGGTGGGCATAGGTGTCACCAGTCTCGACCGGGATTTGGCCCGGCGCATGGAGCCGCGCGTTCCCAGTCCCGAGCGGCGCTTGGCCGTGATCAAACGGTTGAGCGAGGCGGGGGTGCCGGTGCGCGTGATGGTGTCGCCGATTGTGCCGGGGCTCACGGATCACGAGATCGAGGCGATTTTGCAGGCCGGGCAAGCGGCCGGGGCGCGCGCGGCGAGCTATATCACCCTGCGTTTGCCGCTGGAGGTGTCGCCGCTGTTTCGCGATTGGCTGGCCGAGCATTACCCGCTGCGCGCGAGCCGCGTCATGGGGCAGATCCGCGATATGCAAGGCGGGCAGGATTACGACCCGGCTTGGGGCAAGCGCATGCAAGGGCAGGGGGTTTTTGCCACCATGATCCGCCGCCGCTTTGAGCTGGCCTGTGCGCGGCTGGGATTGGCACGCGAGCTGCCCGCGCTGCGCAGCGATCTGTTCCGCGTGCCGCCACGGGCTGGGGATCAATTGTCGTTGTTTTAGGCCCATGGCCGCCCTTGATCCTGGCTTAACTTAGCCGCGCCGCCGCCGGGTTGCGCGCCGCTTTGCGCCGTCATCCGCGCCGGTGCCATCGCTTTCCGAAGAAAAGCCGCCGAGTTTTTCCTTGATCACATCCAAGCTAGGCGCTTCGCCAGGCGTATGCGCCTCTAGGGCTGCGCGCATGGCTTTGAGATGCTCTGGCATGGTGCCGCAGCAGCCGCCAATGATCTTTGCGCCGCAATCGCGGGCTAGGGTGGCGTAAGTGCCCATAAGTTCGGGCGTGCCGTCATAATGAATATGGCCATCCACATATTTCGGGATGCCCGCATTGCCTTTGGCGATCACCGGTTTTTCCGCCCCGGCCGCTTTGAAGCCCAACACGGTTCGCAGCAAATCCGATGCACCGACGCCGCAATTGGCACCAAATGCCAGCGGCGCATTGTCGATGCCGCCGACGATATTCACCATCTCGGCCGAGGTGACGCCCATCATGGTGCGGCCTGCAGTGTCAAAGCTCATCGTGCCGCACCACGGCATATCCGCAAGAGCGAAAGCTTCGGCTGCGGCGCGGAATTCTTCGGGGGCTGAAATGGTTTCGACCCATAGCACATCTGCGCCGCCTTCTTTCAGGCCTTCGGCTTGCTCATGGAACATTTCCACCGCATCCGCATGGGTGAGCGGGCCCATGGGCTCCATGATCTCACCGGTTGGGCCGACCGAGCCCGCCACGATGATCGGACGATCTGCGACATCGGCCACTTCGCGGCCAAGCTCTGCGGCGATGCGGGACAACTCGCGCGCACGATGGCCAGCATTATGCAGCTTCAACCGGGCGCGAGTGCCGCCAAAGGAGTTGGTCAGGAACAGATCGCTGCCAGCCTCAACCGAGCCGCGATAGAGAGCGCGGATCTTATCGGGCTCTGCCTCGTTCCAAAGCTCGGGCGCTTCGCCGGACTCCAGCCCCATATTGAACAAATTGGTGCCTGTGGCCCCATCGGCCAAAAGCCAATCACGGCTGGCTAGCAGTTCGGCAAAAGCATTGGACATGGGGAGGCGGCCTTTCTCACGAGAAGTTTAGCCGCCCCTGCCATATCGCGCGAAATGAATCAATTTCATAATAGTCATAATGAAGTTGAATTTCGCTCAGCTTGATGGCGGTTTTTGGATTTTGGATAGGCGATGGCCCGGCTGATAGACAGGGCGCAGCGGCCAAGGGCCCCGCGTGTTGGAGCCGCGAAATAGAGCGGTTCCCAACGCGGGGCAAAGCAGGCTTTGAACTGGTGCAGCCCCTGGCCAGTGGTTGCCTTGGCAAGGCTATGCAGCACTGCGCGCGGCACGGGTTTTCCTTTGTGGGGAGCGGTTTGGCGCGGAACTGCGGCCAAGGACACGCGGGGGCAGCCCGCCTCTGTGGCGGCGGCGATGGCGGCGGCGACCAGGCTATGCATCGTGCCATGGGGCGCATCGGGGCGGGTGCGCATCAGATCCAACGCCCATTCCTCACTGCTTTCATGGAAGGTGACAAAGCCCAGCAGATCGGGCCCATGCCAGGCCAGAAAAATCCGCTGATATTGCAGAAGCTTTGGGTCAAACTGCCCCATGGAAAAGCCCCGCTCGCCGCCATGTGCGGCACTCCAGGCGGAATTCACTCGCGCCATGTCCGCCCAAGGAGCGGCGGGGCCACCAGTGGGCGCGATGGTTAGACCGGCTTTGTCCGCTTGACGCAATTTCCGGCGCAATTGACGGCGTCCCACGGCGTCTAGGTTGAAATTAGCCGTGTCGATAATAGCTTCTTGCGAGATGGCCAGCACGGAATAGCCGCGTTTACGCAAAGCCACAGCAAGCCGTTTCGGGGCTTTGTAGAAACAGGGGGTTTGCTGCGACTGGGCGGCTAGGCGCTCCATCGCATCGATCAGCGGATCGGTGACATTGGAAGACGGGACCGCGCCGCGCAACATGACCAAAGCAGACCCGGCCATGCCAACCACACCGCCGCTGCGCGCTTTCGGGCACCAGAGCAGACCGAAATCTCGCTGCCGCGCCAGCCCGGCTTCGGCCCAGCTGCTATGGGACAGCAGGTCATCCACCTCTTTGGGAAAACTGCCATCTTCTTCGGTTTCGATTACGAAAGGCCGCTGCCCATCCTCGCCCAAGCTGGGGCGGCGCACCATGATCCCGGCGCCGATCACAGCAGGCAAAGCAAAATAGATCAACCGATAGCCCAAAATTGCCGCGACCAATGCGGCGGGGTCTTCGGACGGTGCAAGGGCCAGCAAGCTCAGCTCAAAAGCGCCAACACCGCCCGGCGTGCCAGACAATAACCCCGCGCCCAAGGCCAGCAGAAAAGCGGGGAGGAACGCTTGCAAACTAGGCTGCGCTTCTGGAGCGATCAGCACGAAAACAACGATGCCCGCGGCCAACATATCGAGCCCGGCATAAAGGCATAGCATCAAGGCCCGCTGAGCATCCAAACCAAAGCGATTGCCCCAGCTCAAGCGACCCATGGGGCGCAAGGCGGCAAGAAAAAGGGCAGGCGCGACCATAGCCAGGGGGAGCCAGTCCGGACCTGGCAGGGGATTGGCCAGGAAAATCAGCGAAATGACAGTGATAACAGCCCAGCCCGCCATGAAAGTGGCGGCAACATTAGTCGATAGCAAAAGCGCGCGCTTCAAGCTCAGATCGGGCAGCATCCGCCAGCGGGCTAATGCGCCTGTGATGATGCCAATGCCCAGAGTTTGCGACAGGGCCAGCGCGGCGGCGCCTGCAGTGGTCGCGCGACGATCGTGAATACCCGTCTTCATCCATTTATGGCAGGTGGCGTCATAGCGGCCAAGCGCCCAATAGCTGATCGCGGTCATCACAGCCGCTGCCAGCCACTGCCAGGGCGCGACAGCGGAAAAGCTATCTTTAACCGCCGCTAGATCCGTCACCCCGAAACTTTTGGACAGTGAAAAAATCAATGCGCAGGACAGAATAGGGGCAACGAGACTGCGTCCCCAAACCCCAACGCCCAGCTGCGCCGCTTTTGCCTTTGCCATATTTATGCCTTTGCCCCTTAAACCCCAGACCTTGGACTTGCGTTAAACCACAAGGTCCAAAGGCTGAGTTAAATCCTCTCTCTCACACCGAAAAATCCAAACAGTCACCGGGGAAATCTGCAAAATTGGCTACTGATTTCTTGCTGACCATGCGGTAGGTTTGGCTGTTGCTGCGATGTTTGAAAGATCCCTGATACTCACCACCATGCCTGACGCGTGGTTCGAATATATTAGGGATGGCGCGGGGCAGTGCAGGCCGTTCTTTTGCACAGGCGCAAATGCGAAAGACATAACGGCGCTGCGAAATTGCCTGGTCAGTCTCAAATGGATAGGGGCGAGCGATAAAAAGAGGTCATAAAAAATCGGCCGCCGAAAATCGGGACCGATACATGTGCCGGATCACTGGCGATGGACAGGGCCACTCAAAAGCGGCCCATCTGATTTGGTTTCTCTTTCGAAATTAGCTTGGCGGAAGCTTAGGCTTCTTCTGCCAGCTGTTCTTTGGCGGCTGAAAGAAACTCGGCCATTTTCGCTTTGACATCGTCTTCATTGGCCAAATCCCCAAGATCTTTGGAAATATGGCTGGCAATGGTTTCATGCCGAGGATCAGCGAAGTCCTCTTTCACCAGCGCTTGCGCATAGGCTTCTGCGTCAGTGCCGGTTTTTCCCAGTTTTTCTGCCGCCCACAGGCCAAGCAGATGGTCACGACGAGCAAATGCCTTAAAGGTCATTTCTTCATCATGTGCGAATTTTGCCTCAAAGGCCGCTTCGCGGTCATTAAAAGTGGACATGAACGGTTCTCCCTTACTCCGCCCGAACATATGATGGCCCCTAGTTACCACCATGGCAAGCATAAGTGGTTAAGATTTCCACGTCTTAGTGTCGCGTTCTTGCGGGATCGCTAGGCTTGCCTTATACACATCCGGCATTCGGCGCCCCGACTCGGGCGCTTTCCCCATCGGAGAAGCTATGGCACGCCGCAAAAAGGTCTACGAAGGTAAGGCCAAGATCCTCTATGAAGGCCCCGAACCGGGCACTATGGTGCAATATTTCAAGGATGACGCCACGGCGTTTAATGCTGAAAAGCATCAGGTGATCGAAGGTAAGGGCGTTTTGAATAATCGCCTGAGCGAATATTTCATGGATGGCCTCAACGGGATCGGGGTTCCGACCCATTTCATTCGCCGCCTGAATATGCGCGAACAGCTGATCCGCTCGGTCGAGATGATCCCGCTAGAGGTCGTGGTGCGTAATCGTGCGGCGGGCTCGCTGGTGAAACGCCTCGGGCTTGAAGAAGGCGCGCCGCTGCCGCGTCCGATTGTAGAATTCTACTACAAAGATGACGCTTTGGGCGATCCGCTGGTCACCGAAGAGCATATCATTGCCTTTGGTTGGGCGGCGCAGCAGGATCTGGATGACATGATTTCGCTGGGCCTGCGGGTGAATGATTTCATGTCCGGCGTGCTTTATGCCGCTGGGATCCGCTTGGTGGATTTCAAAATCGAAATCGGTCGGATCTGGGAAGGCGACTTCCAGCGTCTGGTCGTGGCAGATGAGATCAGCCCAGATAGCTGCCGCCTTTGGGATATCAAAAGCGGTCAAAAGCTGGACAAAGACGTGTTCCGCCAGGATCTGGGCAATCTGACGGATGCGTATACGGAAGTCGCGCGTCGTTTGGGGGTCTTGCCTTCGAATGCGACACCGATGACCAAGCCAACATTGATCAACTGATCAGCGAACCAGGCCAGAATTCAGGGCAGGAAGAGACAGTGAAAGCACAAGTGACGGTCATGCTGCGTGACGGCGTATTGGATCCCCAGGGTGATGCGGTGAAATCCGCTCTCGGAGCTTTGGGGTTTGACGGTGTTGACGGGGTCCGCCAGGGCAAAATCATCGAGCTTGATTTGCAAGATGGCGATCCCGAACAAGCAAAGCATCGGGTCACCCAGATGTGTGAAAAGCTTTTGGCCAATACGGTGATCGAAAGCTACCGGGTCGAAATATTCTGATGCGCGCCGCGGTTATCGTTTTCCCTGGCTCCAATTGCGACCGCGATCTTGCGGTGGCATTTCGCGAGGCCAGCGGGGTAGAGCCGGTGATGGTCTGGCACCAAGAGACCAGCCTGCCAGAAGGTATTGATATTGTCGGGATCCCTGGCGGGTTCTCTTTTGGCGATTATCTGCGTTGTGGCGCGATTGCCGGGAATTCGCCGATCTGCCGGGAAGTGGCTGGTTTTGCTGCAAAAGGCGGGCCGATCATCGGGATTTGCAACGGCTTTCAGGTGCTGACAGAAACCGGGCTTTTGCCGGGGGTTTTGATGCGCAATGCGGGTATCAAATTCGTCTGCAAAGATGTGGCTTTGGATGTGGCGACCACCGATAGCATGTTCACCTCGGCCTATAAGTCTGGCGCGCAAACGAACATTCCTGTGGCGCATCATGACGGCAATTACTTTGCTCCACCGGAATTGCTGAAGCAATTGCAAGCCGAGGACCGGGTGGCATTCCGCTATCGCGAGAATATCAATGGCTCCACCGATAATATCGCTGGGGTTCTGTCGGAAAACCGGCGGGTTCTGGGGATGATGCCCCATCCCGAGCGTGCGGTTGATCCGTTGCATGGGGGAACTGGCGGCGCGGCTGTCTTTGCCTCGATGCTAGAGGCCCTGGCTCCTGTCTGAACCGGCGCTTGCCCGCCTATGGCGTAAGCTCTCCTTGAGGGCGCGCCCTGGCGGGCGTAGTCTTTCCGTTGTGGAAACGGCAAGTGATTTGATAAAACCTTCGGGGTCGCGTGGAACGGCCTGGCTGGCACGATTGCTGGTGCCTGCACTTTTGATTGTTGCCCTTGCGAGCATTTGGGCCACGAACCAAGCTCTGATGGAGCGGTTTTCCAAAGATAGCCGGGCTCAGATCGAAGTGCGCCTTGCGCTGTTTTCCGGCAATATCATTGGCGAAATCGAACGGCTGAAGGTCGTGCCGCTGCTTTTGGCCCAAGATCCGGCTGTGGTGCGCTCTCTCGCCACCGGCGATTACGCCCGGACGTCGCAAAAGCTGATCGAATATCGCGATGAAATCGGTGCGGCGGCATTGCGGCTTTATGATACGAGCGGGCGGGTTGTGGGATCTACCGAGCGCGTCGATCTGGGCAAGGTCCATCGCAGCGAACCCTTTTTCGTCAATGCGCTGCGCTCGAATGAAACGGTCTATGTGAACACATATGACCAGGTGGGGCGCATGACCTTCTATCACGCGCGCAAGGTCGAGCTGAACGGCACCAATTTGGGCGTCATCACGGTAGAGGTCGATCTGCACCGGTTCGAAGCCAGCTGGGCGCGGTTTCATGATACGGTGGTTCTGCTGGATAGCACCGGCCATGTAATCCTGACCACAGAGCCCCGTTGGCGCGGCATGAGTGAGGCCGATATCCTAGAATGGGAGCCCGACCGCAATCGGTTTGGCTGGGCCGTGCCCTCGACCGAGGATCTGCCGCCCAATGCTGCGGATGTTTATCTGCGCGGCGCGGCAATGATGCGCGAAGATGTGCGGGTGCCGTTCCAAGGGTGGCGTTTGGTGGCTTTTAGCACTTATGGCGAGGTGCGCGAGCAGGTGAATGGGGTGCTTGCGCTCGAAGTCATGGGCTTTGCTCTGCTTTTCGCGGGGCTGTTCTTTGTCACCTCGCGCCGCGCCGAAATTCGATCTGCCAGGCTGGCGCGAGAATATGCCAGTTTACGCCGGCTAAACACCCGCCTGCAACGGGAGATTGCCGAACGCGAACGGGCTGAACGTAACTTGCAAGTGGCCGAGCAATCTTTGGCCCAGTCATCAAAGCTGGCGGCTTTGGGGGAAATGTCAGCGGCGGTCAGTCATGAGCTGAACCAACCTTTGGCCGCGATGAAAACCTATCTGGCAGGGGCGCGCTTGCTGTTGGAGCGGGCCCGCCCGGAAGAGGCCATGGCCTCTTTCACCCGGATCAATGATCTGATCGACCGTATGGCGACAATCACCCGGCAGCTAAAATCCTTTGCCCGCAAAAGCGGTGATGAAACCCAGAATTTCGATCTGCGTCTGGCTGTGACCAGCGCCATCGACATGATGACACCGCAAATGAGCCAAGGCGATATTCGCTTTTCCCCCAGCTTGCCGCCTTATCCGGTGCCGGTTCAGGCTAATCGCATTCGGGTAGAGCAGGTGATTATCAATCTGCTGCGCAATGCGGTGGACGCCACCAAAGGCAAAAATCCCCGCGAAATTGACGTGGTTTTATCTGCGGCGGAACGGGCGGTCCTAAGCGTTAGAGATAACGGGCCAGGTATCGAGGACTTGGAGTCGCTCTTTGAGCCCTTTTATACAACCAAAGCCCCTGG
Source organism: Mangrovicoccus sp. (assembly GCA_049603835.1). Taxonomy (GTDB): domain Bacteria; phylum Pseudomonadota; class Alphaproteobacteria; order Rhodobacterales; family Rhodobacteraceae; genus Mangrovicoccus. The sequence continues at coordinate 62,048 of JBMYSZ010000008.1, read as the reverse complement.
AGAGGGGGTGGGCCTGGGGCTCGCTATCTCTTCGGATATTGTCAAAGATATGGGGGGTCGTCTGACCGCTCGTAACTCTAGTGCCGATGGTGCCATCTTTAAGGTGGATCTACCGCTTGCCAAAGCCCAGCCCGACGCGGCCGAATAGAAAGAAGACTGCCCATGGAGGTTTCCCCGCTTAAGATCGCGATTGTCGATGACGAAGCCGATATGCGCCAATCGATCAGCCAATGGCTGAGCCTATCGGGGTTTGAGACCCAGACATTCGCCAGCGCCCAGGATGCATTGGATGTGATCCGGCCGGGCTTTCCGGGGATCGTGATCAGCGATATCAAAATGCCGGGCATGGATGGGCTGACCCTGCTGAAACATCTGATGCATCTCGATAGCGCCCTGCCGGTGATTTTGATAACAGGTCATGGGGATGTGCCGATGGCCGTCGAGGCGATGCATATCGGCGCTTGGGATTTCATGGAAAAGCCCTTCAATCCCGATAAACTGACTGAATTGGCGAAAAAGGCTTTGGATAGCCGCAAAACCGCGCTGGAAAACCGGGCTTTGCGCAGCGAGCTGTCGGATGGCTCCAATCTGCTGGGCAAATTGGCCGGCGAAAGCGACCTAATGGTGCAATTGCGGGAGAATATCCTAGATATTGGACAATCAGATGCGCCGGTGCTGCTAGAGGGTGAAACCGGCACGGGCAAAACCTTGGCGGCGCGGGCCTTACATGCGGTGGGGCCGCGCGCGAGCAAACCGGTTCTCAGCGTTGTTTGTGCCGCCATGAGCGATGAACAGCAAAGCATCGAGCTATTCGGTGCCGAAACATCGGAACTTGCCAGCGGAAAACTGGCCGAGGCGCGTGGCGGATCCCTTATCCTAGAGGATGTGCAGGAATTGGGGCCCAATAGCCAGGCGCAGCTTTTGGCTTGGCTGAATTGTTCGATGGAAGGCGAATGTGCCCGGATCATCTCCGTTTGTAATGGGGTGGAGCCCGAGACAAAGGCCGAAAGCAGACTGCGCCCGGATCTCTATCACCGTTTGACCACCCATTTGGTGCAAATGCCGCCATTGCGGCAGCGTGGCGATGATATTTTGCAGATCTTTGTGCAGATGATGCAGCGCGCTGGCGAAGAATATGGCTGTAACCCGCCGGAACTTAGCGCCGAAGAGGCCGCCCAGCTGGTGCAAGCCCCCTGGCCAGGCAATTTGCGGCAATTGCTGAATATGGCGGAGCGAGCGGTTTTGGCCGGGCGACGCGAAGAAACTTCGCTGACGTCGCTTTTGATGGCCGATAACGAAGCTGTCCCCCAGGCCTTGTCGCAAGAAGGCAAGCCGCTAAAGGAATATGTCGAAGCCTTTGAAAAGATGCTGATAGATAATACCATGCGCCGCCATAAGGGGTCTATCGCCACAGTCATGGACGAATTGCGCTTGCCACGGCGAACTCTTAACGAAAAAATGGCAAAATATGGGTTAGTGCGGGCGGATTACCTATAAATTTTCACTGAATGGCAGTTGTCTATTGTCATTTGCCCATGACAAGGCTTAGGTGAAGGATAGGCGTTCTTTCGGACGCTGGACAGATTTCTCTGCTTTGGTGATTGGCCGGGATGCGATATTCACCCGCGCCTTTGCAAAGTAGTCGAATATGCCCCCCAATCGGGGCAACACGCCGCCCAGACGTTTGGCGTTTTGGGCAATAATAGGGTGCCTTTCAGGGCATCGGAGTACGAAACGCGATGAAACGCGGCTTGAAAAAGATGACATGGCATAGCGGGCAGGATATTGCCCCGGCCTGTCGCGCTGCGTCCACCGCCAATACCCCCCACCACATCAGCCCGCCGACCCGAAAACGGGTCTTAGGCCCACCTGATCGTGGTGTCATGAGAGACAATGGCAAAGAAAATGCTGATCGATGCCACCCACCCGGAAGAGACCCGGGTCGTGGTGGTCGATGGAAGCAAAGTCGAGGAGTTCGACTTTGAGTCCGAAAACAAACGCCAGCTGGCTGGCAACATATATCTGGCAAAAGTAACCCGCGTTGAACCTTCGCTTCAGGCGGCTTTTGTGGATTACGGCGGCAATCGTCACGGATTTCTAGCGTTTAGCGAAATCCATCCAGATTATTACCAGATCCCGGTGGCGGATCGCGAAGCTCTGATGGCGGAAGAGCGGGCTTATGCGCGCAGCCTGGAAGAGGATGACAACGACAGCCCCAAAAGCTCGTCGCGCCGCCGTAATGATCGTCGCGGTAAGTCGAAATCCGAGCCGAAAGGCGCGCCCAAAGCTGATCCGGCAGAGGTCGCCGCTGCGCCGGAGGCCAGTGAGTCCGAGCCGCCAGTAGAGCAGGCCCAGGTTGAAACGCGGGTTGAAGCTCAGGTTGAAAGCCAGGTCGAGACCCAACCGGAACCGGCGCCTATGGGCGGTATTCCGGGCATGGATGTGGTGGATTTGACCCCTGAAGACGCCAGCGACCCGGTCATGGATCTGGTTGATGAAGGCAATATGGGTGATCCACGCCTGACTGATCGCCCCGCGGAACCGGCAGAAGCTACGCCTGCGGAGGTCCCGGTTGTTGAAACGCCAGAGGCAGAGCCTGTGGCCGAAGCCCCGGTTTGGGCCGAAAAGGCTGAAACGCCTGAGGCGGAGACTGTGCAAGAGGCTGCGGTCGAAGACACTGTCGAAAGCGTAGCGGAAGAGGCCGAAGCGCCAACCGAAACGACCGAGATCACTGAAGCAGAGCACGCAACTGACGAAGCGGCGCCTGAAGAAGTGAGTGATGAGGCCGAGGCGGCGCCTGAAACGCCCGCTGATGAAGCGCCAGAAAGCGATAGTTCTGAGCCGGAGACCGAAGGCGAAGACGATAGCGATACGCCGAAAATCATGCTGGCCTCTGGCCCGTCGGATATCGTGACATCGAAAGACCCCTCTGAGGTCGAGGCAGAAGCAGAAGCTGAATCCGCCGAAGAGGCACCAAGCGCTGATGCTTCCAATGAGGCAGAAACTGCAGAAGCCGCACCAGAAATCGAAGCTGAGGCGGAAGCACCGGTCGCGGAGACCCCAGAAGCTGCCGCCGAAGAAACTTCCGTGGAAGCTCCGGTAGAAGTCGCGGCAGAAAGCACCGCAGAGGACGCCCCTGTTGCAGAGGCAGAAGCCGCGACAGACGCTGAGCCGGTCGAAGCCGAGGCAACCGCAGAAGTCGAAGCAGAGGCAGAGGCAGAGGCAGAGACGCAAGAGGCAGAGACTTCGGAAGATGCAGTCGAAGCTGAAGCTGATGAAGATACCGAGACCACAGACACTGATGGCTCTGACGCTGACAGCGACGCCTCTGATGAGGATGACGCAGACGAGGATGAAGATAGCTCTAAAAGCGATTTCAGCGCCCGTGATGACGAAATCGAAGATGTGGCCGATGACGATATCGAGGCCGAGGTGCGCCGCCCGCGTAAACCGCGCCCACGTCGGTATAAGATCCAAGAAGTCATTAAGGTTCGTCAAATCCTGCTGGTGCAGGTGGTCAAGGAAGAGCGGGGCAATAAAGGCGCGGCGCTGACCACTTATCTATCGCTGGCGGGCCGCTATTGCGTTTTGATGCCGAATACCGCGCGCGGTGGCGGGATTTCCCGCAAAATCACCAATGCGGCGGATCGCAAGAAGCTAAAGCAAATCGCAACTGAATTGGATGTGCCAGAGGGCGCAGGCCTGATCGTGCGGACTGCAGGGGCCAAGCGCACCAAATCCGAGATCAAGCGTGATTACGAATATCTGCAACGCATGTGGGAACAGATCCGCGAGTTGACGCTGAAATCCGTCGCGCCTGCGAAGATCTATGAAGAAGGTGACCTGATCAAACGCTCGATCCGCGACCTTTATAGCCGCGAAATCGAAGAAGTGCTGGTCGAAGGCGAGGCGGGCTATCGCAACGCTAAGGACTTCATGAAAATGATCATGCCATCCCATGCGAAAAATGTGCAGCAATATACGGATCCGCTGCCGCTATTCGCACGCCATCAGGTGGACAGCTATCTTGACGGCATGTTCAACCCGACGGTGAAGCTGAAATCCGGTGGCTATATTGTGATCGGCGTGACCGAAGCTTTGGTTGCCATCGATGTGAACTCGGGCAAGGCGACTAAAGAAGGCTCGATCGAGCAAACCGCGCTGAACACCAATCTTGAAGCAGCGGATGAGATTTCTCGCCAATTGCGCCTGCGCGATTTGGCCGGTCTGATCGTGATCGACTTCATCGATATGGAAGAGCGTAAAAACAACGCTGCCGTTGAAAAGCGCTTCAAGGACAAGCTGAAAAGCGACCGTGCCCGGATCCAGGTGGGGCGCATTTCGGGCTTTGGCCTGATGGAAATGTCGCGCCAACGTTTGCGGCCGGGGATGATCGAAGCCTCGACCCAGCCTTGCCCGGCCTGTCACGGCACGGGGCTGATCCGGTCCGAGGATAGTTTGGGTCTGTCGATCCTGCGCCAGATCGAGGAAGAAGGCGTGCGCCGCCGCTCGCGCGAGGTGCTGGTCAAGGTTCCGGTCCAGATCTGCAATTATCTGATGAACCAGAAACGCGCTCATATCGCGAATATCGAGCAGCGCTATGGTTTGTCGGTGCGTATCGAAGCGGATCCGCATTTGGTCAGCCCGGATTTCACCATGGAGCGGTTCCGCACGGCAAGCCGGGTGATTGAGGCGACAACGCCGGTAGTGTCGGTAGATATGACGGATTTCAGCGAGCCGGAGCCAGAGGCGGAGATCGAAGCAGAGATTGTCGAAGCCGAGGAGGCCGAAGCAGATCCGAGCAATGAGGACGAGCAGGAGCAGCCTAAGAAGCGCCGCCGCCGCCGTCGTCGTCGGGGTAGTGATGCAGATGGGCAGGAAAGCTCTAGCGATGCCAAATCCGATGGGGAAGGCGAAGAGTCCGGGGAAGCCGAGAGCTCGGATGAGAGTTCGGCGAAATCCGGCAATGGCGAAACCCGCCGCCGCCGCCGTCGTGGGGGGCGTGGCCGTCGTGGTGGCGGCAATGGTGGCGATCGCCAAGCGACCCGCGAAGACGCAGATGGTGAAACCGCGACCGCAGCTGATGCTGACGCGCCTGAGGATGAAAGCGCTGTAGAGGCGGTGGAAGCTACTGCTACGGAGGCAAGCCCTGAGCCAGCAGAGGCAACCGCGCCGGAAGCCTCGGAGCAAACTGACGAAAACGCGCCGGCTGAAACACCGGCTGAAGAGGCTGTTTCGAGCGAAGCGCCGCCAAGCGAAGTAGACAGCGCGGTTGAAGAAGCGCCCATTTCTGCGGAAGCTGCGGAAGCTGCGGAAGCGGATCAGCCAAGCGTAGAAGCGCCCGCGACCTCTGAGGAGATCGCAGAACCCGAAGCTGCGGCGGAAGAAACGTCGGAAATCGCGGCTGAGGCTGTGGTTGAAGCCGAGCCCAAATCCGAGGAAAGTTCTGAGCCTGAAGTTGCTGAGGCTGAAAGCACCGAAGACGCCCCAACGGAAGATAGCGCTCCAGAAGAAGAGCCTGTCTTGGAAACCGTGGCCGATGCACCGGCAGAACCGCCAAAGCCGAAACGGCGTGGCTGGTGGTCCATGGGATCGTGAGCTGATTATTGATCAAACGGAGCGGGCCCTTTGGGGCCCGCACGTCTTTTACGGGATCCCTGCAGCTTTCTGGCGATTCCGGCAGCGGTTTGGAGATTTTTTGAGGTTGGATTTGCTCCGGCTCACCAAGATCAAAGCGCTTGATCTGAGACCCTCCATCTCTTGGCCCTAATTTTCCAAAACCTGTCCCCTTATCCAGTAAATTGACGGTTTCCACTGCGTGGACCCTCCGCAAATTTTCTGGGCAAGGCGCCAGCTCTTGGAGAATTGGGCGCAAGCGATGGCGGCTCCGAGATCAAGCTTTGGGAGCTTGGCGGTGTTAAGCGCCGGGCTTTTGGATCAAAAAACGGAAGCCCTTATCGGTGTCAGCGGCATCCAGAAGTGTTTGCCCCGATTCCTGGCAATAATGCGGCACATCGATTTGCGAGGCCGGATCATCGGTCAGCAGTTCAAGGATTTCGCCCGGCGCCATTTCGGAAAGGCGTTTGCGGGCTTTCAGCACCGGCAAGGGGCATAGCAGGCCGAGCGCATCCACGCTAGCATGGGGAAAATGATCTGTCATAGGGGTAATCTATCGCCTGATTCTGGCGGCGAAAAGCGCCTGTGGTAGGGTTTAGCACTAAAATCTATAGGCTATCGAGAAATCCTTGCTCAATACCGTCGCTGGCACTGCGGCCCGAATTTGAGCGATTATTACACTGCGCCACGCAGTTGTGAGACACAGGGAGGTGACCTAGGTCCGCAATAGGGCTAGGAGGGGATATGTTCGGAATTGATCTCTTTGATGCGGGGCTTTTGCCTGCGATGATGGTGGCGCTGGTGGCGGGGCTTTTGTCCTTCCTATCGCCATGTGTTTTGCCGATTGTGCCGCCATATCTGGCCTATATGAGCGGGATTTCGGTGTCGGATATGGGCAAGGCTGAAGGCGCGCGCGGCAAAGCTTTCTTAGCGGCGCTGTTTTTTGTGCTGGGCCTATCGACCGTTTTCTTATTCTTGGGCTTTGCGGCCTCTGCTTTTGGGGCGTTTTTCCTGCAAAATCAGATGCTCTTCACCCGTATTGCAGGCGGTGTGGTGGTGATTTTCGGGCTGCATTTCCTGCATATCATCCGCATTCCGATCCTTGACCAAGAAGCGCGCTTGGATGCCGGGGATCAGGGCGGATCGGCTTTTGGCGCTTATGTCTTGGGGCTGGCTTTTGCCTTTGGCTGGACGCCCTGTATCGGGCCGCAGCTTGGGGCGATATTGGCCTTAGCGGCGCAAGATGCCTCTATTGCCCGTGGCACGACTTTGCTGGCGGTCTATGCGCTTGGACTTGGGCTGCCTTTCCTGGGTGTGGCGCTTTATATGGATCGCGCAGGCGGGCTGATGGCCTGGTTTAAGCGGCATATGAAGGTGATCGAGCGGGCTATGGGGGTGCTTTTGCTGCTGGTTGGGCTGGCGCTCATCACCGGCGATTTCACCGCTATTTCCTGGTGGTTGCTTGAAAAATTCCCCTTCCTGGCGCAGCTCGGCTAAGAGCCGGGCCCGAAATTTTTCGCCATGAGCCGCGCGACCTGATCGGAGCGAACCAGGGGCTTGGGCCATTTGAACCGGCCGCGTTTCCACCCGGTGGAGCAGGCGCGGCAATGGATAAAGCGAAAACGGCTTTGGGTGGTGAAGAGATTTTGCAAAATCCCGCCCACCTGATGCACGGCCCAGCCAAAGACCCGCGCCATGAAGCCTTGCGGGGCCATAGCCCATTTACGGTTGCATTTCCGGTCTGGATCCGCCCGGTAAATATGGGCGCTTTGGGGAGCAGGGCCTTCGGTATCGGCACTGGGATAGGCCCAATTGCCCGCCAAAGTGATCATGCCTAGCGGATGACGCGCAGCCGCGTCAAAGACCGTATCGCCCAAAACCGGCAGGACCATTTCATCAATATCGATGCTCAGCACCGCGCGCGCCTGGGATAGGGCATCGCGGCGCGCCAGGTTCAGCATGGCCGATTGGAAAAAGCGCGGGCTCACATCGAAACGGCCAGATTTATCAGCCGGGCCATAGGGGAAGGGGGCGGAGATGACCAGGCCCGCTTTCAGCCCGTCGACCTCGGTCAGGGTCGCGCGCAGATCCTCGGCGCTATAGTCGGTGGAGCCATTATCGAAAACGACCACGCCTTCGAGCCCATGTTCACGCTGATGATATTGCGCCCAATCCCGGATCCAACTGAGATGGTTATTCTTGCTGACCGCCACTTGCACATTCATTCCGGCAAAGCGAGCGGCTTGGCTGGGGCGCGCGGGCAGGGGATAGCGGATGCCGGCGAGTTCAGTGCTAAGCTCTGCGCCTTCCCGTGCGGGGATGAAGACCTGTTCGCAGCGCAGCCAAGTGCGACGCCAGACTTTGGCCACGGGCTGACCGTCAAGTTCTAAACTCTGGCGAAACGGACGCCAGAGATTCAAGAAACGGGGCGCGGTGATCAGATAGCCGCGTTCAACCGGTAGATAGACACAATCATAGACCACCGTATGGGCGTCATAGGTCTGCAAATAATAGTCGCTGCGGCGCGCGGCGGGGCGGGTATAATCCCGGCGCAGCGGGCCGTCTTTGGGCAATAGTAATGCAGTCGTGTCGATAAGCTCGATAGCGGGGTTGAGGTCACGCATTGGGAAAATACTGTTTCATCACCTGAGTTATAGCCGGGTCTTGGCGTTGCGTTTTGGGCAAGTCATAGCGCTTGGCCTTCCAGCCTGTATTGGTGCCCCGGCAATGCAAAAGCTCAAACCGGTCATCTTTCGCGATCAGCTTGACCAAAGCGCCCCCCATCACATGCACATCCCAGCCCAGTCGGCTCATGGCGCCAGATGGCGCCGCCGCCCATTTCTGATTGCATTTCTTATTCGGCTCGGCGCGGAATTGGTGCAAGTGATGCGGCGCGGGCATTGGCGTGCCGTCCTGGGGGAAGACCCAACTGCCATGGATTTTGATCATGCGATGGCGCTGTGCAACAGCCGCATCGAAAAGCTTATGCCCTGCTTGGGAAAAAATAAGCTCATCAGGATCGGCATTTAGCACGGCACGGGCATCGGCAAACATATCGCCGCGGGCGAGATTGAGCAAAGCTTGTTGCAGGAACATAAAAGTTGTCCGGCCCCAAAACCAATGGTTTTGATGCCCTTGCGGCGGGCCATAGGGGAAAGGCGCGGCGATAATCGCTACCGACTGTAGCCCAGAAATATCAGCCAAGCCTTGGCCCAGCTCTTCGAGGCTGTAAGCGTCTGAAAAATTGTCGAAAATCACCAGAGATTGCAGGTCATGGGCCGCCACATGATAGGCGGCCCAATCCTGGATCCAGTCAATCTGGTTATTGTAATTCATAAAAGTTGCGCCATTGAGCCCAGCAAAATGCTGACGCAGACCGGCGCGGATGGGCAGTTGTCCTGGTATCCCGGCAATGGACAGGCTTTGCCCGGAGCTTCGGCAAAAGATCACCTCGCAGCGTTTAAATATGCGGTGGATGCGTTGCCAGGCTTTGACCTTTTTGCCGTCGATTTCCAATCCGCTGAGCACCAGGGGCTTTAGATTAAACAGCCGAGGCGTGGTGATCATCACCCATTGGGGCGATATGCGGACCGCATCATAGATAAGCGTGCGCTGGTCATAAGCTGCCCGAAATCCCGGCGTCTGTTTTTCCGGCTCCAGACGATAGTCGCGGCAGATTTCGCTATTTTCTGGCAGAGCTAAGCCGGTCAGCCGGTCTATATGCAGAAAACTCATTCAGCCTCTCCTGGGGAAAAACTTTCTGCCATCAATGCAACCAGCTCTGGATCGCGGGTCATCTCGCCGGGCTGTTGAAATCTTGTGCCTTTCCAACCGGTCGAGGTGCCGCGGCAATGCACGAATTCCAGATCATGGCGCTTGGGCAATAGCCGGAAAAGCTCGCCCCCTAGATGATGCACGAACCAACCGAAATGGCTAAGACCCTGACCTGGGATCCCGGCCCATTTGGGGTTCGAAGCTTTGCCGGAGACGCGCCAAATATGGGCTGCGTGACCGGCTGGGCCTTGTTCCATCGCTTCGGGATAGGCCCATTGGCCGGGCAGATGCAGGGCTTTGAGCCGGGTTTTGGCGCAGGCGTCAAACACCGTATCCGCGCCGCGTTTGAGCACCAGCTCGTCAATATCCACATTCAGCACCACGCGCGCCCGGCGCAGCAGATCGCAGCGCGCGAGATTTAGCATCGCCGGTTGTAGGAATTTCGGCCGCACCTCAAAGCCTTTGCCACTATCGCGCGGGCCATAGGGATAGGGAGCTGAGGCCAGCACGACCCGGCGCAGCCCCGGCAAATCGGCCAAGGCCTCGCCCAGCTGATCCAGCCCATAAGCGGTAGAGCCATTATCGAAGATCAGCACCGCCTCTAGCCCATGGGTTTTGATGTGATAACGGGCCCAATCACGGATCCAGGCCGGGTCGTTATCTTTGTTCATGGTCACGGCACAGTTGAGCCCTGCAAAGCTTTGCGACAGATCCGGGCGCGCGGTCAGGGGATAGTCAGTGCCATTCAGGGTCAGGCTCAGCGGCTCAGCCGGGCCAGGGATCCAGAGCTGCTCATATTTGCCCGACCGGATCCGCCGCAGGCGCAGGCGCTCGCCCCCCCGCCGCAGGCCGGTTTTCACCTGCGGCCAGAGATTAAGAAAACGCGGCGCCGTCAGCAGATATCCCGCCCGATCGGATTGATAGACGCAATCATAGAAAAGCGTGCTGCGATCATAGCGTTCCAGATAATGCGCATTGCGGCGCGCAGGCGGGCGCACATGCTGGCGCGCAAGCCCGCTGGTTTCGGGGAGGGTGAACCCGGCAAGGGAGATGATCGATAGTTCTGCCATAGTTGCGGCAGGCTTAGCCGTTGGACTGCGGATCAACAAGTTCCGCCGCAAGCTGAGCCTGATAGTGGCGCAAAACATACACGCGAATGGCCGAGGCCAAACCGGCCTCTATCCCGCGGGCCTCATCGATTTGCGCCGCCAAAGCATTCAGCGATAGCCCTTTTTGGGCGGCGATATCCTGAAAAGCCTGCCAAAACTCGTCCTCTAAAGACACGCTGGTTTGGTGCCCTTGAAGCAGGACCGAATGTTTGCGCGGCCGCCCGCTAGGAGGGGTCACGCCGGTCATCCTCGCGCTTATGCGCTTCAAGTTGGCGCTTTGCGGTCTCGGTTTCGGCCTTTTCTTGGGCTTTTTCCGCCTTGGTTCGTCCGAATTTCACCGCATTGGCATCGGCTTTGGCGCGGGCATCCGAGCGCGCGCGGGCCTTGCGGAATTTCGAAAGACTGATGGGCTTATCGGCCATTATGGGCTCCTGGCTCGGGCTCCGATGGGTCGATTTTGTGGCTTTTGCCCCTAGCATGCAAGAGGGCACTGCAATGCGCCCCCTTACGGTCATGTCGCGCGATCAAATCGCAAGGACAGATCGCGGGCCCGCTTCGGGACCCGGACCTAATCGCTTTGGCCTTAGGATTTCGGGCCGATCATCTGTTCGGGGCGGACAACCTCGTCAAAGGTTTTCTCATCCACAAAGCCCAGAGCGATGGCCTCTTCCTTCAGCGTGGTGCCGTTTTTATGCGCGGTTTTGGCAACGGTGGTGGCGTTGTCATAGCCGATGGTCGGCGCTAGAGCGGTCACCAGCATCAGGCTTTCGCGCATCAGCTTTTCGATCCGGTCGGTATTGGCTTGGATGCCCGAGACGCAGTTATCGGTGAAGGCCGAGCAGGCATCGCCGATCAGCTGCATGGATTGCAGAACATTATAGGCCATCATCGGCTTATAAACATTCAGCTCGAAATGGCCCTGAGAACCGGCAAAGCCAACAGCCGCGTCATTGCCGATTACATGGGCGCAAACCTGGGTCATGGCTTCACATTGGGTCGGATTGACCTTGCCAGGCATGATCGAGCTGCCCGGCTCATTTTCCGGCAGCATCAGCTCGCCCAGGCCGCAACGCGGGCCAGAGCCCAGTAGACGGATGTCATTGGCGATTTTGAACAGGCTTGCCGCAACGGTTTTCAAAGCGCCGGACATGGCAACCATGGCATCATGGGCGGCCAGAGCTTCGAATTTGTTCGGTGCGGTCTCAAATGGCAGATCGGTGATGGCGGCGATATTGCCCGCAACCATTTCCGCCCAGCCGCGCTTGGTGTTCAGCCCAGTGCCCACAGCCGTGCCGCCTTGGGCCAGCTCATAGATATCGGGCAGGCAGGCTTCGACGCGCTCGATGCCTTTTTTCAGCTGATGCGCATAGCCAGAGAATTCCTGGCCCAGGGTCAGCGGGGTCGCATCCTGGGTATGGGTGCGGCCGATTTTGATGATGTCTTTGAACTCTTTCGACTTCGCCTTCAGCTCTTTATGGAGCTTTTTCATCCCCGGCAGCAGAATATCCCGCGCTTGCATCGCAGTTGCGATATGCATCGCAGTCGGGAAAGTGTCATTCGACGACTGCCCCATATTGCAGTGGTCGTTCGGGTGAACCGGGCTTTTCGAGCCGATCTCGCCGCCCAAGATCTCAATCGCGCGGTTGGCGATGACCTCATTGGCGTTCATATTCGACTGGGTGCCCGAACCGGTCTGCCAGACAACCAGCGGGAAGTTATCATCGAGCTTACCCTCGATCACTTCGCCTGCCGCTTCCATAATCGCATCCGCGATTTCCGGCTCCATGTTTTTCAGGGATTTATTCGCCTCGGCACAGGCTTTTTTGATCACACCCAATGCGCGCACGATATATACCGGCTGCTTTTCCCAGCCGATTGGGAAATTCATGATGCTGCGCTGAGTTTGGGCGCCCCAATATTTATCGGTGGGGACTTCGAGCGGGCCGAAACTATCGGTTTCGGTACGGGTTGCGGTCATGGATTATCCTCCGGTCAAGCCTTTGGCAGGTGGTCTAGCCAGAGGCGCGGGCAGAGGCAACGGAGAGGGGCAGCGCCAATTGGCGCAGGCCCACGATTACGCGCTATTTTTTGCGGAAACTATCCAAGCTGACCACTTCGGCATCGGGTTTGGGTGCTGGTTCCTCATCCTCGGGGACCACATCCTCGGCCATAGGTGCGTCGTCTTCGTCGTCTTCGTAATCTTCCACTTCTGTGGTTTCAAACCGCAGACCGAATTCCACCGACGGATCCACGAAAGTGCGGATCGCCGTATAGGGGATGCCCAGCACCTCTGGGTTATCGCCGAAATTCAGGGTGATGTGGAAACCTTCATCGGTGACGCGCAGATCATCGAACCAATGCTGGATGACGATTGTCATTTCTTCGGGATAGCGTTCCACCAGCCATTCGGCGATTTCCACGCCTTCGCAGGTCGTGTCGATGGTGATGAAAAAATGATGGGCGCCGGGCAATCCATGCTCTGCCACATCCTCCAGAACCTGGCGGATGAGAGTGCGCATCGCGCGATGCATCAGATTTCCGTAATCAATATTGCGGGTCATTAGCGGTTGCCTTTCCGATCCCGGTCTATCCCAGGCCGTCTACATTTGGGAAGATCATGGATGGCGCGAATTGACGCGACTTTAAAGTAGAGTTGTCAAGCTTGCCCCAAGCACTGCCACAAGGGCCAGCACCCGCGGCAGGGGCCATTTGAGGAAAATAAGCAATATCCCAGCCAAAAGTGCAAGTAGCAGGGCGGGAAGTTCCAGGCTGGTCAAGCGCGGAGTCACTAATCTAAGCGGTCCCAGATGGGTGTTTGTGACATCTGCAAAAAACACATGCACTGCAAACCAGACCGATAGATTAAGGATCACACCGACCACCGCCGCCGTGATCGCGTTCAAAGCGGCACGTAATCTGGCCCGGCTGGAAATCCAGTCAATGAAAGGCGCGCCGGTGAAAATCCAAAGAAAACAAGGGATAAAAGTCACCCAAAGGGTCAGGGCACCAGCCCAAAGAGCCGTGCCTAGCCCGTCTTCCTTGAAGCCTGCGAGCATGCCGACAAATTGAGTCACCAGGATCAGCGGCCCGGGTGTGGTTTCGGCCAAGCCCAAACCGTCCATCATTTCAGCAGTGCTGAGCCAAGCATAGCCGCTGACCACTTCTTGGGTCATATAAGCCAGCACCGCATAAGCGCCGCCAAAGGTCACCACCGCCAATTTAGAGAAAAATAGCGCTATTTCGCTGAGAAAAGTCGCGCCGCTGAGCCAGGCGACCAGGACCGGCGCTGCCCAAATGCAAAGCCAGATGGCGATTGTGCGACTTGTATGGGCTTTTGCCAATTTTGGCGGCAAATCGGTGCTGGGCTCTGCGCGGAAATAGCCATAAGCGGCGGCGGCAGCGATGATCATCGGAAAGGGAAGGGCCAAGAAAAAGATACCCACAAAGCTAAGCCCGGCCAAAATCCAGCGATCTGTGGTTTTCAGCGCCTTTTGCCCGAGTTTCAGCAAAGCTTGCAGCACGATAATGACCACAGTGGCTTTGATTCCTAAAAACAGCGCTTCGACCAAAGGCACTTGGCCGAAAAAGGCATAGGTCAGCGACAGCAGGGTCATAACCAATGCGCCAGGCAGCACGAAAAGCAGCCCGCCAATCAGCCCACCAATCACCCCATGCAGGCGCCAACCGGCATAAGTGGCCAGCTGCATCGCTTCGGGGCCAGGTAAAAGCATGCAAAAGCTAAGCGCATCAAGATATTGCTTTTCGCTGAGCCAAGGGCGGTCCTCGACAAGCTCTTTATGCATCAAAGCGATTTGCGCTGCGGGTCCGCCAAAGGACAAAAGACCAATCCGGCCAAAAACCCGGAAGAGTTCAGATAGTGAAGGCGGGGGGAGGGCGCTTTGATCCATGGCTTGCTCAGAGCACAGGATTGTAACCCTCGCAAGACGTTAGGGAAGCTGGGGCGACCAAAGCGGTAATTGGATGCAGCACCTGGCCGTGCAGCGCCAGTTATTCTGCCGGATGATGGTGTTTATGGCGGGCATCAAATTCTTTGGTTTCTCGGCGAGACAGCCAAACCAAAATCCCAGCAATAGCCAAACCGGAGGCCATGACGGCGAATTCATAAATCATTCTTGGTCCCTCCTTTGTCTCAGTCCTTGCAATATATAGCTTGCCAGAAGATGAATTGCGAGTCCGGCAATGGCCCAAGCAATAGCAATCCAGGGTAATTGCGTCGGGCGCTCAACCAATGGGCGCAGAAAGCCGAAAGCGATAAAGGCCAATGCGATGGCATTGACCGTATTGGCCCTAAGCTTCACCCGCTCATTATGGGCGGCCAGATCATCCTTGCGCATCACATCCCAGTTTCCGAATTCTTAGAAGGCTGCAGAGTCCTTTTGCGTGCAAAACCGGCGGGAAGTAAAGAAAATGCTGGCTTCTGTTGCCAGGTGCCAGCGGACCCCGCCTAACGCGGCTAGGCGCTAGGGCTTAAGTTTCGGTGTGAGGCACAGCTTACGCTGCGACTGCTACCGGAGCACGATTGTCATTGGCAATTGTACTTAGCGAACCGATAACGGTGGTATCTCACCGGGACAAAGCTAACACCTTTAGACGTTCGTCGATCCTATTTCGGCCCCAGAACCCGCCAATGACCAGGTATTTGGTGGAGCCGCCGGGTACCGCCCCCGGGTCCGATCCGCTTATTACGAGCGCGTTTATGTCCATAGTTCCGAAGAACAGATCTAGAGTATGGGCCAGCCCCGCGCTTATCAAGGGCAATAGAGCGCAAATCAGCCCGGATTTTATCGATCTCCCCAGAAAACCCCCCAGAAAAACTCGCGAAGTTCCCGAGAGTTTTGTAGGCACCCACCGGAATGCGCCTTTCCCACCGCTGCTCCCCTTGCGTCCCAAATGGTTAAGTTTTGGGCATATTCAAAGCTTTCTAGGCGCCGAAGGCCGTGATGCGGGAAAACCGCTATCCAATTGATGCAACTGGCCTAGGGTCTGACCCTGGGGACATTCTTAAAATAGAGGCTTTGCCATGATCGAAGGCTTTTTCAACCTGATCGGCGATCTCACTTGGGGATGGTCGCTCATTCCCTTCTTGGTGGTGTTGGGGGTGTTTTTCACCCTGATTTCGAATTTCGTTCAATTCCGCTTTTTCACCAAAATGTTCGAGGTGCTGCGCCCTGATCCCGATGCCGGGAAAAAGGGCCATGTGAGCTCCCGCGAGGCCTTGCTGGTCAGTGTCGGCGGTCGGGTTGGCGGCGGCAATATCGCCGGTGTGGCCGTGGCGATTACGCTGGGCGGGCCAGGGGCCGTGTTCTGGATGTGGGCGATTGCGCTGGTGGGTATGGCGACCAGCTTGTTCGAATGCAGTTTGGCCCAGGCGTATAAGCAGCATGACAAGGAAGGCACCTATCGGGGCGGTCCGGCGCGCTACATCATCCATGGGCTGGGCGAGCAATATCGCTGGCTGGCAGTGGTCTATGCGGTTTGTTTGATTGCGGCTTTTGCCTTTGGGTTTAACGCGTTCCAGGGCAATACTGTGGCAGGAGCGGTGCAAGAAAGCTTGGGCCTAGACCGGATCTGGAGCGGCGCTATCCTAGCGGTTTTGACCGGTCTGATCGTTTATGGCGGGATCAAGCGGATTGCCAAAGTGGCAGATGTGATCATCCCGATCATGGCTGTGGGATATCTGGGCATGGCAGTGCTGGTGATTGTGCTCAATCTCTTCTCTGTGCCGGCAATGCTGTATGACATTTTCAGCAATGCATTCGGTTTCCAAGAAGCGGTGGCTGGCGGTATGGGCGCGGCCATTGCCCAAGGTTTGCGCCGGGGGCTGTTTTCCAATGAGGCCGGGCTGGGATCGGCGCCGAATGTGGCGGCGGTGGCCTATGTGCCCCATCCGGTGAGCCAAGGCATTGTGCAGGCCTTTTCGGTCTTTATTGACACGATCATCATCTGTTCCTGCACGGCCTTTATGATCATGCTGAGCGATGCCTATGTGCCGGGGGCCGAAGGGGTCGATGGCGTGGTGCTGACCCAGCAAGCTTTGGCCAGCCATTTGGGCGATTGGACGAAATATTTCCTGACCGCTGCGGTGCTGCTCTTTGCCTTTAGCTCGATCATCTACAACTATTACTTAGGTGAAAATGCGCTGACCTTCCTGACCAATCATCCGCTGTCGCTACATATCCTGCGGGGCTTCATCATCTTCTTGGTCTTTCTTGGGGCCACGGCACCAGGGGCCACATCGGTGTTCTTCTTCTCGGATCCGATGATGGGCATCTTGGCTATCGTCAATCTTTTGGCGCTGACCATGCTGTTCCCCATTGGATTGCGGATCTTGAATGACTATCGCGATCAGCTCAAAGACGGGAAATCACCGGTTTTCGACCCAGCGAAATTCCCGGATTTGGATCTGGATGCAGAGGCTTGGGCCGATGCAAAACCCTCTGAGAGCTAATATAAATCTGTAACAATATCCCCGCTGCAAACGCTTTTGTGGCGGGAATTTGATCTAGCCCCTTGCCTTGTCCTGGCGCAGAACTTAGAATCTTTCTAAATTCAGCCAGCCTTGGGGCAAGCCATGCGTTCTTTCCTAACCAACCGTAAGCGGTTTTCTGAACTGACCGAACAAGAGGTCATCGCTTTGGCCATATCCGCCGAAGAAGATGATGGTCGGATCTATGACAGCTATGCGGAACGGCTGCGCGAAGAATTTCCGGCCTCGGCAAAGATTTTCGAAGGCATGGCGCGCGAAGAAGATGAGCATCGCCATATGCTGATCCAATTGCACAAAAAACGCTTTGGCGATGTGATCCCGCTGATCCGGCGCGAACATGTGTCGGGTTTTTATACGCGCAAACCGACTTGGCTGGCCGAAACCATGTCTTTGGATGAAATCCGCGATCAGGCAAAGATCATGGAGCGGGACGCCCAGCGGTTTTATGCCTTGGCGGCGCAGCGCAGTGAGGATGCCGCCACCCGCGAGCTTATGGGCGATCTGGCCGCAGCGGAGGCAGGCCATGTGCGTCTGGCGATTGATCTGCAACATACCCATCTGACCGATGCAGTCCGCGAAGAAGAAGACGCAAGCGCCCATCGGCAATTCGTGTTGACCTGGGTACAGCCGGGGCTTGCTGGGCTGATGGATGGCTCTGTCTCCACCCTGGCGCCGATTTTCGCCGCCGCTTTTGCCACCCATAACACCTGGGAAACTTTCCTGGTCGGGCTTGCGGCCTCGGTTGGGGCAGGGATTTCCATGGGCTTTACCGAGGCTGCCTCGGATGATGGGCAGCTTTCGGGGCGAGGTTCGCCGGTTAAGCGCGGTATCGCCTCCGGGGTCATGACCACTATCGGCGGCTTGGGTCATGCTCTGCCCTATCTGATCCCGGATTTTTGGACAGCAACAATTATCGCTTGCGTGGTTGTTTTTGTCGAGCTGTGGGCCATCGCCTGGATCCAGAACAAATATATGGAAACACCATTTTTCCGCGCGGCGTTCCAAGTGGTTGTGGGCGGCGCTCTGGTTCTGGGGGCAGGTGTGTTGATCGGCAATGGCTAAAGGGCTGGGCTGATCCCGTCTGAGGGCGGTTGACATCTGGCTTGGCCGCGCTTCCTTTGGTCTCAACGGATTACGGGAGGGGCCCAATGTTCAAAGCAGTTTTGGTTGAAAAAGCAGAAGACGGCAGCACCAGCGCAAGCGTTCAAGAGCTGAGCGAAGATCGTCTGCCCGACGGCAATGTGACTGTCGCGGTGGACTATTCTACGGTCAATTACAAAGACGGGCTCTGCCTTGGGCCAGGTGGCGGTTTGGTGCGCAATTACCCACATGTGCCGGGGATCGATTTCGCCGGTGTGGTCGAGGCCTCCGAAGATGACCGCTATAGCCCTGGCGATAAAGTTGTGCTGACCGGCTGGCGCGTGGGCGAAGTCCATTGGGGCGGCTATGCGCAAAAGGCACGGGTCAAGGCGGATTGGCTGGTGCCACTGCCGGAGGGGCTGACAACCCGCCAAGCCATGGCCGTAGGAACGGCGGGCTTCACCGCGATGCTGGCTGTGATGGCCTTGGAAGATCACGGGCTGACCCCGGAAAAAGGCCCGGTCCTGGTGACGGGTGCTTCGGGTGGTGTTGGATCCGTTGCAACGGCTATCTTGGCCAATCTAGGATATGAAGTAGCCGGGGTCACCGGACGCCCGGAGCAAGCCGATTACCTCAAAGAACTGGGGGCGAGCCAGATTGTGCCGCGCGAAGAGATCAGCGAAACCGTCAAACGCCCACTCGAAAGCGAAAACTGGGCGGGCTGTGTCGATGCGGTGGGCGGATCCATGTTGGCACGGCTCCTGGGGCAGATGAAGCATAGCGCATCGGTTGCTGCCGTGGGGCTTGCGGGCGGCGCGGCTCTGCCGGCCACGGTGGTGCCATTTCTGCTGCGCGGAGTGAATTTGCTGGGCATCGATAGTGTGATGCAGCCCTATGACAATCGCTTGCGGGCCTGGTCGCGAATTGCCTCTGATCTGCCAATGGAAAAGCTAGAGGCGATGATCACCCCTGCAACTCTGGCGGATTTGCCGGGGCTTGGGGCCGATATCCTGAAGGGCCAGGTCAAAGGCCGGGTCGTGGTGGATGTGAACGCTTAACACCTGCCGTTGCGGTTCATATTGACCGTGGAAATCACGCCCTATCTCTTGCCGGGCGGGCCGCGCAAAGACGGCCCCCTTAGCAAAAGAGGACCAGGGATATGAGCGAAACACGACCGGTGATTTGGTGGCTGCGCCGAGATCTGCGGCTGTCGGATAATCCCTGTTTGCAAGCGGCTTTGGCCACGGGGCAGCCAGTGATCCCGGTGGTGATCTTGGACCCGCTGACCGAAGCCCAAGGCGCGGCGCCGCTATGGCGCTGGGGTCTGGGGCTTGGCCATTTCACACAAAGCCTAGATCAAATCGGCGGGCGACTGATTTTTCGCCGAGGCGAGGCGCTGGCAGAGCTGCAAAAGCTCATCGCTGAAACCGGCGCCACGACGGTGATGTGGTCGCGGCTTTATGCGCCAGATGTGAATGCCCGCGATGCAGAGGTGAAAACCGCGCTGAAAGAGGCGGATATCACCGCGCAAAGCCATCCGGGCCATCTGCTATTCGAGCCTTGGACCGTCAAACCAAAATCGTCGCCGTTTTACAAAGTCTATACGCCCATGTGGAAAGCAGTGCGCGATATCCCCGTGGCCGAACCCTCCGCCGCCCCTGGCCACTGGCCCGCCCCGGATACTTGGCCCGATAGCGATAGCTTGGAGGATTGGCAGCTAGGCCGCGCCATGCGCCGTGGCGCCGATATAGTCCTGCCCCATTGCCGTATCGGCGAGGCCGCCGCGCAAGAGCGGCTCGATCAGTTTATCGCCGAGCGCATCGATGCCTATAAGGATGAGCGTGATTATCCCAGCATTGCCGCCACATCGCGCCTATCGGAAAATCTGACCTATGGTGAAATCGGTATTCGCAGCTGTTGGCATGCGGCGATGCGCGCCAAAGAAGAGGGGGCGCGCGGGGCGGAGCATTTCCTCAAAGAACTGGCCTGGCGCGAATTTGCCTATCACATTCTGCATCACACCCCGCATATCGCCAAATCCAATTGGCGCGAGGGCTGGGATAATTTTGGCTGGTCCACCGAGGAAACACCTGAAGTCACCGCTTGGAAACAGGGGCGAACCGGCGTCCCCATGGTCGATGCGGCAATGCGGGAAATGTATGTCACGGGCATCATGCATAACCGGGCGCGGATGATTGTGGCCTCTTATCTGACCAAGCATCTTATGACCCATTGGAAAATCGGCCTGGCTTGGTTTGAGGACTGCCTGATCGACTGGGACCCCGCCTCTAATGCGCTGGGTTGGCAATGGACGGCGGGTTCGGGGCCAGACGCGGCCCCTTATTTCCGCATATACAACCCGCTGACCCAGCGGGAAAAATTCGACGCCAACAAAACTTATGTTGACGCTTGGATTGCCGAAGAAAAAAGTGATCCAACAGAGACTGCCCTTACGTATTTCCAAGCAGTTCCGCAGTCCTGGGGGCTGTCGCCCTCGGATCCTTATCCGGATGAACCGGTTGTTGGGATCTCTGAAGGGCGCAAGCGGGCGTTAGAGGCATATGAGGCGCGAGATTTCTGATCTTCGCGAGGTGATCACGGTGAAAGATTTTCGGGTAAGCACTCCTGTAATAACCAGTTTGGCCGGGCAGGCGGGTCTGCCGCGCTATTTCGGAGCGGTGTTTGAGCAGGTCAAAGGGCTCAATCAGGGGCGTTTGGATGCTCATTTGCCCGATGGGCGGGTGTTTCGGGCCGAAGGCGCAGCGCCGGGGCCGGTGGCGGAAATCCATATCCATAACCCTGATCTTTTCGCGCGCCTAATCCGCGAAGGCGATCTGGGCTTCTCCGAGGCCTATCTTGATGGCTGGTGGTCGAGCCCGGATCTTCAGGCCTTTATGGATCTGATCCATGTGGAAAATGACTCGATCCTTGATGGGTTTCCGGGGCTTGGGCTTTTGCGCGCTTATGAAAGGCTGCGCTTCCATCTAAAGCCCAATTCGAAGAAGGGCTCGCGCCGTAATATTTCCTATCACTATGATTTGGGGAATGATTTCTACGGGCTGTGGCTGGATCAGACCATGACCTATTCCTCGGCGCTCTTTGCCGATGGGCAAGAAAGCATGGAAACCGCGCAAACCGCGAAATATGCGGCTCTGGTGGATCAACTGGGGGTGAAGCCGGGCGATCATGTGCTGGAAATCGGCTGTGGCTGGGGTGGCTTTGCTGAATATGCGGCGAAAGAGCGAGGCTTGCGGGTCACTGGCCTTACCATCAGCCGCGAGCAATTTGATTTCGCCCAAGAGCGGATCCGCCGCGCCGGGTTAGAAGACCGCGTTACGCTCAAATTGCAGGATTACCGGGACGAAACAGGTCGCTATGACGGTATTGCCTCGATCGAGATGTTCGAAGCCGTGGGCGAGCGTTACTGGCCGGTCTATTTCGGGGCCTTGCGCGAACGTTTATCGCCTGGTGGTCGCGCCGTGCTGCAGATCATTACGGTAGAGGATAAGCGCTTTGCCACTTACCGCAAGGGCGTTGATTTCATTCAGAAATACATCTTCCCCGGTGGCATGCTGCCCAGTCCCAGCGTGTTGCGTGGCGAGGTGGAAAAAGCCGGGCTTGAAGTGCTGCGCTCGATGGAATTTGGCCCGTCTTACAGCCAAACTTTGCGCCGCTGGCATGATAGTTTTTCGCAAAACTGGGATGCTGTGGCGGGGTTGGGCTTTGACGAGCGGTTCCGGCGCATGTGGAATTACTATCTGACCTCTTGCGCTTCGGCCTTTGAAACCGGGGTCTGCGATGTGACCCAAATCGCTATCGCGCATCCCGGCCAGAAACCCGGCTAACTCGCGCCCTGTGGCCATCCGACCTCTGGCCAAACCTTTGCATCTGCGGCATTAATTTCGCAGGTGCAGAGTAAGAGGTGTGTGATGTCTCAGCTACCGCTAATCCTTTATGGTCCATTGGCGCAAGAGCCGCTTTTGCGCGAAATCTTGGCCGAAACAGTGGTGGCTAAGCCTAGCAAAATCCCAGGTTTTTCGCTGATCGAAGGGGTAAGCGATCTGCCTGGGCTAAGCGAAGACCCGCAAGCGGTATTGCCGGTGATGGTTCTGACGGATCTAAGTGACGAGGCGAGAGCGCGGCTGATCTATTACCTTGAGGTGCATAATCTGCGTCGCGTTCCGCAACAGGTGATCTTGGACCATGCGGTGATCAGAGGTGATTTGGTGCTTTGCCCGGCGGCTCAGCCGAAAGCCGAATATCGCCCGGAAAACTGGCATTATGGCCAATCCATGCGGCAATTGGCGGTGGATGAAATCATGTCCTATCAGGGGCAGATCAGCCTAGACACCCTGCGCGGGCGCCTGCCAACCATCATGATGCGCGCGGCGTCACGGGCGACGGGGGCGATGGCGGATCGCCACTCAGCGTCGGGGCTGACCGGCAAAGATGTGGAAGTCCTAGAGCGAAAGCGCCCGTATTCCAATTACTTCACGGTCGAGGAACTGACCTACCGCCATCGCCGCTTTGACGGCACAATGAGCGAACCGATTAATCGCGCGGTGTTCATGGCGGCTGATGCGGTGACTGTTTTGCCCTATGATCCGAAACGCGACCGGGTTTTGCTGGTGGAACAAGTGCGCGCCGCGCCGATTGCCCGCAATGATCCGCATCCCTGGCTGCTAGAGCCCATAGCCGGCCGGATCGAACCCGGCGACACGCCCGAAGAAACCGCCCATAAAGAATCCGAGGAAGAAGCCGGGCTAAAGCTGCATTCCTTGCATCCTATCAGTGATTATTACCCGTCCACCGGCTGTTTTAGCGAATATCTTTATTCCTATGTGGCGGTTGCTGATCTGCCCGATGATGCGGCAGGTTTGGGCGGTGTCTTTGAGGAAGGCGAAGATATTCGCGCACATATTCTAACTCGCGAAGATTTACTGCATCGAATTGATGCAAATGAGATCCCAGACGGTCCAATTATACTCTCTGCATGGTGGTTAGATCGCAACCTGGACAAGCTGCGCGCCACGAGCGGTTGATCCCCGTGCAGGGCGGGCCTAAAACGATGCAGCTTGCAGAAAGGCCTTATCTATGGCGATCTATCCTGATCTCGCAGCGGCGATTGGTAATACGCCGCTGATCCGTCTGAACAAAGTCAGCGATGCGACTGGCTGTGAAATCCTTGGGAAGGCGGAGTTCCTAAATCCCGGCCAATCGGTGAAAGACCGGGCCGCGCTTTATATCATCCGCGATGCAGTGGCCTCGGGGGCGCTGAAACCCGGTGGCACGATTGTCGAAGGCACCGCTGGCAATACCGGGATCGGCTTGTCGCTGGTTGGCCGCTCTATGGGCTATCGCACGGTGATTGTGATCCCCGAAACCCAGAGCCAAGAGAAAAAGGACATGCTGCGCCTGTCTGGGGCCGAGCTGGTGCAGGTGCCTGCCGCGCCCTATCGCAACCCCAATAACTATGTGCGCTATTCCGAGCGGCTGGCAAATACCCTAGCGCAAAGCGAACCCAATGGCGCGATTTGGGCCAATCAGTTCGATAATGTGGCAAACCGCCAAGCGCATCTGGAAACCACCGGCCCAGAGATCTGGGAGCAGACCGAAGGCAAAGTCGATGGCTTTATCTGCGCGGTTGGCAGCGGCGGCACTTTGGCTGGGGTGGCCCAAGCTTTGCAGCCCAAAGGGGTGAAAATCGGTTTAGCGGATCCTGAAGGGGCGGCGCTTTATAGTTTCTACACCTCGGGCGAGCTGAAATCTTCGGGTGGGTCGATCACCGAAGGCATCGGCCAAGGCCGGATCACTGCCAATCTCGAAGGCCTGACCCCGGATATGTCCTATTGCATTCCAGACCGGGAAGCCCTGCCTTATGTCTTTGACCTGGTCGAAGAAGAGGGGCTGGTCCTGGGCGGATCATCGGGCATCAATATCGCAGGCGCGGTGCGCATGGCAAAAGAGATGGGACCAGGCCACCGCATTGTGACGATCCTATGCGATTATGGCTCGCGCTATCAGTCGAAGCTATTCAATGTGGAGTTCCTGCAATCAAAGGGATTGCCGGTTCCGGGCTGGCTTGCCCAAGAGGAACGCATTCTGCCGGAGGTCTTCGAAGACAACTAAGGCAGAAAATTTACGATTTCTGCGACAACTAGAAAGAAGTTGCATGATAGCCCTTGCACTCTCTGCAAGCCTTGGGCTATCTGCCCCCTCACGGACAGGTGGCCGAGTGGTCGAAGGCGCACGCCTGGAACGCGTGTAGGCGGGAAACCGTCTCCAGGGTTCGAATCCCTGTCTGTCCGCCACTTTATTTTCGATCAGTAAAAACCGAATAAGCCCCTGAAAAGGGGGCTGGTTTTTTCTGTTCTGCGGGCTGGTCTTGTGGCGCAAAGCTGGCCACCCTCTGCACCGAATACTCGTCCTTCCGATTTGCACGCGCGGATCCAAAGCCGCCTTGGATTTTCAGCGCCAATGCCTTGCGAAACTGGCTTGGCCTGGGGCTTGGGGGCGGCTATGGCTAGGACCCTAACGCCTAAAGGAGCCCTGTTTTGGATCGAACCGCCGAACGTATCGCTGCCCAAATCGCCACTGAAATCCAAGCCCGACCCAATCAGGTCAATGCCGCGGTGGAGCTTTTGGATGGCGGCTCGACAGTGCCTTTCGTGGCGCGTTACCGCAAAGAGGTCACGGGCGGGCTCGATGATACCCAGCTGCGGGTTTTGGCGGACAGGCTTGCCTATCTGCGCGAGCTAGAGGCGCGGCGGGCGACGATTCTGGGCTCTATCGAAAGCCAGGGCAAGCTGACCGATGCTTTGGCGCGCGATATTGCCCAAGCGGAGACCAAAGCCAGCCTAGAGGATCTTTATCTGCCCTATAAGCCCAAGCGCCGCACCAAGGCGATGATTGCGCGGGAAAATGGCTTGGCCCCCTTGCTAGAGGCTATTCGCACCGATCGCCGCGCCGATCCCGAGACGCTGGCCAAGGGCTATCTTTCCGATGCGGTGGCCAGCGAGAAAGACGCGCTCAACGGTGCGCGTGATATTCTGGTCGAAGAGCTAAGCGAAAGCGCGCCTCTTTTGGGTCGGCTACGCGACTATATGCGGGCCGAGGCGCTGATCACCGCACGGGTGATCGAAGGCAAGGAAAAGGATGGCGCTAAATTTTCCGATTATTTCGATCATATGGAAAACTGGGCCAAGATCCCGTCGCATCGCGCTTTGGCTTTGCTGCGGGCCGCGAGCGAAGAGGTGATTAGCCTGACCATCGCGCCTGAGCCAGAGCAGGGCGTGGCGCGGGTTGAGGCGATGATTGCCGCAGAGATTGGCATTTCCGGCGATGCGCCAGGGGATCAATGGCTGCGCAAAACCGCCAGCTGGGCTTGGCGCGTGAAGCTGAGCCTCGCCATGTATACGGATCTGTTCACCGAGCTGCGCCGCCGCGCCCATGAAGAGGCGATCACGGTTTTTGCGCGGAACCTCAAAGACCTGCTATTGGCGGCGCCGGCGGGGGCAAAGGTCACGCTGGGGTTGGATCCGGGCTTGCGCACCGGGGTCAAAGCCGCCGCCGTGGATGCAACAGGCAAAGTTCTGGCAACCGCGACGCTTTATCCTTTCCCGCCGAAATCCGATCTTCGTGGGGCGGAGGCGGCTTTGCTGCGCTTGATCACCGCCCATGGGATTGAACTGATCGCCATCGGCAATGGCACGGCCAGCCGCGAAACCGAACGTTTTGTGGCAGATGCTATGCGCCAGCTGCCCGCTGAAGCGCCCAAGCCAACAAAAGTGGTGGTGTCAGAGGCCGGGGCCTCGGTCTATTCCGCCTCTGAACTTGCCGCCGAAGAATTCCCCGATTTGGATGTGTCCCTGCGCGGGGCTGTGTCGATTGCCCGGCGCTTACAAGACCCGCTGGCCGAGCTGGTGAAAATTGCGCCGCAGTCAATTGGCGTGGGGCAATATCAGCATGATGTGGACCAACGCCGTTTGGGCCAAGCCCTAGACGGGGTTGTCGAGGATGCGGTGAATGCGGTTGGTGTGGATCTGAACACCGCCTCGGCACCGCTTCTGGCTCATGTGGCTGGTCTGAGCGAGCGTTTGGCCCAGGCGGTTGTAGCCCATCGCGACAGCAACGGCGCTTTCGCGGCGCGCAAAGACCTGAAGAAAGTCGCCGGGCTTGGCCCAAAAGCTTTTGAGCAATGTGCAGGGTTTTTGCGTATTCAAAACGGGGCGGAGCCGCTGGATGCCTCCGCCGTACATCCCGAAGCCTATGGCCTGGCGCGGCGGATCGTAAAGGCGTGTGGTCGGGATCTGCGCCAGATCATCGGCAATCCCCAGGCCTTGCGCGGGCAACGGGCAGAGGATTTCGTTGATGACAGTTTCGGTCTGCCCACGGTCGAAGATATTTTTACCGAGCTGGAAAAACCTGGCCGGGACCCGCGCCCTAGTTTCAAAACCGCCAGTTTCACCGATGGGGTGGAGGATATCAAAGATCTACGGCCCGGCATGGTGCTGGAAGGCACAGTGACCAATGTGGCGGCTTTTGGGGCTTTCGTGGATATTGGTGTGCATCAAGATGGCTTGGTGCATATTAGCCAGCTGGCGGATCGTTTCGTCAAAGACCCCCATGAGGTGGTCAAGGCCGGCAATGTGGTGAAAGTCCGGGTGACCGAGATCGATATTCCCCGCAAACGGATCGGCCTGACGATGCGCAAAGATGGCGGCGCCTCGGCCAAGGAGGCCCGCAACGAGATGCGCCCCACAGGTGGACGGCCCGGCCCCGGAAAAGGTAAACCGCCTCATCAGGGGGGCAAAGCCCGCAAGCCGCAGACTTCTAGCGGCAATGGTGGAGGTGGCGGCGAAGGGGCTTTGGGGGCTGCTTTGCGCGATGCCATGCGCGGTAAGGGGCGTTAGGAAAGATTTTAGCCGCCGATCAAACGCAGCTGTAACCAAATCAGCGATGGATAGGCGGTGATCCAAATCCACAAGAACCGGTTAAGCCCGAAAAGACAGGCATTGGCCCCGTGAAACAGCGCGGCAATGCCCAGGGCAAGGCCTAGGCTTGGCAAGCTGAGAAACGCCAGCGGAAAGACCAGCTCAAACAGCATCACCGCCCAACCCATGGTCCATAACACCCGGGGGCGCTCGGCCCAGTCGCGCAGGGCTTCGCTCACCGGATAAGCGGAAAAGCGGAACACATCGCATAGGGCCTCGCCGCTGCGCCAGCTGGGATTCACGATCTTCACATAGCCGGACATGAAATAAGACAGGATCAACTGCGCCGCTAAATAGCCACAAGCCAGTTCTTGCAGTGGCTCGGTCGGGGCAAAACGGGCAGCGGTCAGGCAGGTGAGGATAAGCAAAGTCATCTTATCGCTGCCGCCATTATAGGGCCCTTGGAAATGGCTTAGGATCGGCAAGCTTAGGGCGAAAAGCGCCAGCAGTGCCCATTCGCTATGAAACCCGAATAGCAGCGGCAGGCAAAGACAGCCCCGCAGCAGAAATAGCGCGCGCTCATAGCCGGGCGTCATGGCATGTTCTGCCGATTGTTGCAGCATGGCAAGCGCGAGCAGGATCTCAGTCAGGCGAAGCGCAAGATCCAGGCTCATGAGGCAAAAGCAATCGGAGGGGAGCTATAAATCACCTCGCGCTGTAACTGGCCGTCCTGGCGCGAGATAAAGATCAAGCGATATGTGAAAAAGGGCGCCTGAGGTGGAGCACTGCCATTTTCCAGCAAATCTCGCCGCAGCCTTTGGCCCAGCTGATCCGCCGCATGGGCGCTCGCGCTATGGGCCACTCTTTCGCTGAGGCTGACCCAATACAGCGTCTCATTCCATTTAGGGTTCCACAAAAGCCGTCGCAGCATCATTGCAAAATCCAGTCGCGCGGGGCGGGGCCGGGCGGGCTGCCAATTGGCGGGTTCCGCATCTGGCTGGGAAAGCCACGCATATTCCACCCGAGGCGACGGCGCTATCGTGCGGAAAAACCGCCAAGACGGGAAAAGGGCCGGAAGTAGAAGAGACAAGCTGCGAAGCATTCGTCCTCCAGGTCGCTAAAATTTGCCTAAGATTGGCCCGCAGCGGTTAAGGCGGCGTTACGCTTTGTCCTTCACCTGCGATGTGGTGGCTTTTAATCTTGATTGAATTGCTCGGGTAATATAGGCTAACCCAATCGACCTAGGCGCATTCAAGCCCCGGCTTGGATCATCCCGGCATAGTTTTTGGATATCGCCGCGCATTTATTGCGGCGGGAAATTGGGATCTGCCTATGCTCGATTATTTGCCACTGGAAACTCTGACACTGCCGGTTCTGCGGGATATCGTGCTAAGCCGCTCTGGCAAGGATACTCTTTTGCGGGTGAGCCTGCCTCTGCCTTTGCTGATCGCCTGTTTCGGTGCGCGCCAAAACAGCGATGTGGCGGTTTCTGTGTTGGCGGAGCGTCTTGAGGCGCCGATTTGCCTGAATCTCGATGCTTTGGACAGTGCCATGCCAAGTTTCCGGCCGATGCTTGACCATGCGATGACGGTGAAGACCCTGAGCGGAGTGCCTTTGGAGCTGAAGGATCTAAAGCTGCGGCTGCAAACTCCGATCGCGGGGGATATAATGACCGGGCAGGGCGCGCAAAATATGGGGGATTTGCGGGCGGATGCCTGTTTTCTCGCCCCGTCGAACAGCATTATTTCCGTCAGCTTTACCGAGATCCCCATGCCCAAAGGCTATCATCTGGTGACCGAGATCCAGGATCTGCGCCCGTCCCGGCCAAAATTAGGGCGCCGTTTGGGGCCTTTGGTGGCTCCTCTGCGCTTTGCACGGGATGCGGATTTAGATTTGATCTAAATCATTGAGAGGCGGAGTTTCGGCGAATTTTCCGCGCCAGGGTTAATATTGCCCGTAAATGAAATTGGTCGCTATTGGGGAAAACCGAAATTCTACACAGCTAAATAGACCAAAGATTAGAATAGGCATCGCATTTGCGTGATTAAGGCAGAATTCGGTTTTCCGGCGCTTTGGCACAATTTTCCCAAAAAGATCTGCAGAAAAGTTCAGCTGCCAAAGCAAACGAGCCGGATTTTGGGGCTTTGGCTGTTAAGGAAATATCATAATTCGTTCGCATATCGCCCAAGAATTAATCGGCTTGCCGTTATTTTCGGTATGGGCTCTGTTTCACGGGTGGTTGACCCCTAAGCTTGTAGGCGGACCGCCCGCAATTCGCTATTTGTAAACCATGCAGAAAATACGCCGCTTATCACGCACGCGAGCGAATTGGTCCCGCCTTTGTTGCGATGGGACTGATCCGGGCGGCGCGCCCATCAATTTGTGGTGCCGCGTAACCAATAGGTTAACATAAGGAGCAAATTCATGATTTCTGAACACACACTTGACTGCCGTGGTCTGACCGAAGCAATTGCGGTCCTGCGTATTAAGCAAGCCCTGCATTGCGCTACCGAAGATGACCCGCGGTTCCATGTTCAGATCAGCGCGAATTGCTGCCCATCGGCTTTGCAATCTGGCCTTGGCTCTGACGCGTCTTGCGTCTCTCGCACGGAAATTCACTAACAGGCGCAACTAAGCCGCTGATCATTCGGCGGCTGGTTCATAGGTCAGCGGCTATGCGCGCCGTCGCTGACATCTGTCTTGTAAAAGACTGGCTTGGTTCTGAGCCGCACTGGCCTGCGGTTTTGATCTAGGCCGATGATTTGTCGCCCGTCTGGATGCGTCCGCATTCGGGCGCGACCAGTAAGAAGCCAGAAGGAAGTTCTATGACCGAGAGCACTGCTCCCGAGCTCATCTCCGAGGATGACACATCATCTTCGCCCCATGTCCCCGATTTTGCGTTTGATCCCACGGATCCTTGGACACAAACTTTTCAAGAAGGCCTAAGACGCGCCAAGCTAGAAGGTAAAAGCGTCTATGAAGTCGGGATTGGCACCGGCATGAACGCGGTTTTCCTGCTGCGAAGCCTTAAGGCCGCGTCCGTGTCGGGCAGTGACCTAGACCCACGCTTGACCGAGCTGGCCAGCAAAAATGTTGAAAGCTTGGCGCCGGAGGATGCGGATAGGTTCCATCCCGTGGCCGGAGAGGTCAGCTTGATCGACACAGATGCGGCCCGCGCCGCAGTGGGCCAGGCGGATGTGATCATCGCCTGTTTGCCCCAGGTCACCAGCCCCGATGATGAAAAATTCGCGGTATTCCGCGATGCCCATGACGTGGATATTGGCGAAGACGCGCAGGAGCGCAGCGCCGATCACATCGCGCATTACTATCCATGGAAGCTGTTTGATTGTCTGCCCTTCAATGCGGTGGGGCTGGGTCTGAACGAGGCGTTGCTGCGGCGGGTGCGCGAGGCGGCCCCTCAAGCCGAGCTGATCATGAATTTCGGTGCTCGGATCCCGCGCGCCACGATTTGCAGTATGTTCGAGGCTAATGGCTATGCGCCTGAAGTGCTGAATTCGCGGATTGTGCTGCAGGATGCTGGCACGGATATTTCCTTTTTCGTGACCTTGGAAACCGCGATGGAAGGCACGGGGCTGGAAAGCAAAGTCGTCTGTTGTTTCTTTGCCGATGCGGAAGGCAAGCAGCCGCTTAGCGCCTGTGAGGCCCAAGATCGGCAGATCAATACACCGGATGAGCCGCTTTATCACGAGGTTTGCGTGATCCGCGCGAAACCCTGCTAAGGGCAAAGACGGAATAAGCTTGGACAAAGTTATGACGAATACGGATGTGGTCCATGGGGTCTATCTGAGTGAGACCCTGGACTTAGGCGCGCTTTACGGCGCGGCTTTACGCGAAAGCGATGTGGTGTTGCGTTACCCCGACGAAGTGACCAATCCCGATGATATCCGCTTTGCCATTTGTTGGCTGCCGGGGGAAAAGGCCTTTGCGCCCTATAAAAACTTGGAACTGGCCATGTCCATTGGCGCGGGGGTTGATGATCTGCTTAGCCATCCCGGCATTGATCCAAGCTGGGCGATTGCACGGGTGCGCGACCCGCATCAAGCAGAATTGATGGCAGGCTATGCAGTGCATGAGGTGCTGCATTATGAGCGCCAATTTGGCGAAATCGCCGAGAATGCCAGCCGCCAGATCTGGAAGTTTCTGCCCATGCGCCCGCCCAAAGAGGCGGTCGTGGCGGTGTTGGGCAATGGCACAATGGGTCAAGCCGTGATCCAAGCATTGAAGGTTTTGGGCTTTAGCCTGCGGGTGTCTTGTCGCTCCACCCCGGCCGCGCCGCTGGACGGCGTCACTTATCTAACCGGTGAGAGTGCTAATCTAGAGGCAGCGCAGGGGGCGGATTATCTGATCAATATCCTGCCTTTGACGCCTGCGACGGAAAATGTGTTGAATGCCGATCTTTTCGCGCGCCTTAATCCCGGTGCGCGGCTGATCCAATTCGGTCGCGGCGAACATTTGGTGGAGGCGGATTTAATCGCTGCCTTGGATGCGGGGCAACTCGGCGGAGCGACGCTGGATGTGTTTCGGACCGAACCATTGCCGGCCACTGATCCGTTTTGGAAAGATCCTCGGCTGCGGATCACGCCGCATATCGCCAGTGACTCGATGCCGGAAATCGTGGGGGCGCAGGTGATCGAAACCGCGCGCGCTTTGCGTGATGGCCAGCCTTTGCGTTTGGGGATTAGCCGCGCGCAGGGCTATTGAAGCGGCATGACGACAAAAGAACAGGCGAGGCAAATGACCGAAGCCGAATGGCAAACCCGAAAAGAGCTGGCGGCTTGTTATCGCTTGGCGGCGCATTTCCGTCTGACGGATCTGATTTACACCCATATCACCGCGAAAGTCCCTGGCGAGCCGGGGCATTTCTTGATCAATCCTTATGGGCTGCGGTGGGAAGAAATCACCGCCTCTAATCTGGTGAAAATCGACACGGATGGCCATAAGGTCGAGGATAGCCCCTATGGGGTTAATCCGGCGGGGTTTACGATCCATTCGGCCATTCACCGGGCCAAATCCGATGCGGCTTGGATCATGCATACCCATTCGCGCGCTGGTGTCGCTGTGTCCTCGCTTGAAGAGGGTCTGCTGCCGCTCAATCAGATCGCTCTGCAATTCTATGATCGGGTGGCCTATCACGATTATGAGGGGATTTCCCTTGATCTCGCAGAGCGTGACCGGCTGGTGGCAAGCCTAGGCGATAAGCCTGTGCTTGTGTTGCGCAATCATGGATTGGTGGCCACAGGGCCAAGCGCGGCGCAGATGTTCAATAATCTTTTCTATTTGGAACGGGCCTGTGAAATTCAGGTAGCCACCCTATCCATGGGCCAGCCCATGCGGCTTGTTCCCGATGATATCGCCCGCCATGTGGTCCGCCAATATGACGGTAATATGGGGGAAGAGGATGATGTGGCTCTGGAATGGGCCGCGCATCTTCGCCTTCTTGATGACCTTTGCCCGGATTATGCCCAATGACCCTAAGATATGCGTCTATCACCGACCGGCTTTACGATTTGGGTGGCAGTAAATGGGCGGTGCATAACGCAGCGCGGGCCCGAGCGGCCAAAGGTGAGAAAATCATCGAGCTGACCATTGGCGAGCCCGATATCCCCACCGATCCCGATCTGGTCGAAGAATGCGTCATATCTCTGCGCGCCGGGCGCACCCGCTATTCCAATGGCCGGGGCGAAGGCAATCTGATCGAAGCGATCATCGAAACCTATGCGCCGCGCATGCCCGACGTGACCGCTGATCATGTTCTGTGTTTTCCCGGCACGCAGACCGCTCTTTTCGCGGTGATGCAGGCGCTGACGGAAAAGGGTGATGGGGTGCTGATAGGTGATCCTTATTACGCCACATATGAAGGCGTGGTTGAGGCCACCGGCGCCCATGTGCAACCGGTCGAGCTTCGCATGCGGGATGGGTTTTCCATGCAGCCCGATGCGCTAGAGGCTGCAATTACGCCTCAAAGCCGGGTGCTTTTGCTGAACACGCCCCATAACCCCACCGGCGCGGTGCTAGACCGGGCGACGATTGATGCTTTGGGCGAGATTTGCATCAAGCATAATCTGTGGATCGTCAGTGACGAGGTCTATGAGAACCTGACCTTTGGGGTGGAATTCGCCTCGCCTCTGGAAAATCCGCGTCTGCGCGAGCGCACTGTTGTAACCTCGTCGATTTCGAAAACCTTTGCCGCGACCGGGTTTCGCAGTGGCTGGACTATCGGACCGCCGGAATTTTCCCGCCGCTTGCTGCCGATTTCCGAATCCATGCTGTTTGGCAATCAGCCCTTCATCGCGGATATGACCGAAGCGGCGCTGCGCGGAGAATATGACACTGCAGAGCGAATGCGCGAAGCGTTTCACCGCCGGGCGCAGCTGATCCATGATGCCATCGCCGAGGCGCCGGGCCTGTCGGGGATCCTGCCCGAAGGCGGCATGTTCATGATGGTGGATGTGGGGGCCACGGGCATGGATGGCGAAACCTTCGCATGGCGGCTGCTGGAGGAACAGGGCATCGCGGTGATGCCCGGCTCTTCTTTCGGGGCTGCGGCTGAATCGCTGATCCGGCTGGCTTTGACCGTGCCGGATGAGGTCTTGGCCGAAGCGATGCAGGGCATTTTAGCCCTGGCCGCTATCCCAGATCTGGTGAGCTAAAGCGTTTCGCCTTTGACTGTGAGGGCAGAGCAGGGAAATCCTGCTCGCCGATATCTGGACAGGCTTTAGGCGACTTTCAGGCGGCTGGGATCATAGCCTTCTTCGCGCAGGACACGGCTCACCACGGGTCGGCTTAGCATCAGCTCGAAATGCGCCTTCAGACGGTCGGGCATGGGGATATCGGTTTTAGAGGCCCAAAAACACACATAAAACAGGATCGGATCCACCACCGAATAGCTGCCCAAAGCATAGCCTTGATCTGTCGCCTGATCCGCCATGACTGTTTCCAGCCAGCCAAAGCTAGAGGCGATGATCGAGCGACCGATTTCCAGCATCGCCTCTTCGCTATTGGGGCTTTTGGCGAAAGCTCCGGCAGAAAAGATCCGGGCAAAACCCTGCCCATGGGTGGTGGCGGTGATATGGCCCATCATCTCGATCGCGCGTGTTTCGCTTTCGAGATCCTCAGGCCACAGCCCGGCCTTGGGATAGGCACGGGCCAGCCAAATAGCGATGGCCAGGGTTTCGGTAAGTGCGGTGCCGTCGCGACGCACCAAGGTTGGGATCGTCGCTTTGGGGTTCAGCGCGGTATATTCCGGCTTCAGATGGTCCCCGCGCGGCAAATTCACCACATGCGCTTCGAAGAATTCGCCAATCTCTTCGAGCAGGATATGGATCGCCGTCGTGCAAGACCCCGGCGCCATATAGAGCTTTATATTGCCCATCAAGCTTTCCCCCCATGGGCGGCCAGCAGCGCATCCATATCATTGAGAAAACCGCGCCCCAGGGTCGAGGCATCTTGCAAGATCAGCCGGATATAGCTTTCGGGCAGTTCATGTTCGGTCGGGAAATTACGCAAGGCACAGGAGCTGCGGTTAAAGCCAATGATCTGGCCAATGACCCGATTTAGCGTGGCATGCAGGGCCGGTTTGGCCTGGTCCAGGGACACCGCACCGCTTTGCGTTGCGGGTTCTGCGCTATCAAGATGGTGCTGCACATAGTCCAGCGCATCATCCAGCAAGGCCGCCACGGAATCTTGGGTGGCCAGGCGAGTGACCTCTCTGGGGCGTTGCTGCGACAAAAGCCGGTTCAGGGTCTGGCGGTATGTGTCAAAAGTCTGTTCCGCATGTTCCAAGAACCAATCCCCGAGATCACCGTAAGGCGCGGGCATTGTGTCTTGTAGCAATCTTTGGGCAACCCGATCCGCAGATTCCACCGCGCCCGCCATATGGCCCGGATGGGCGCGGGCGGTTTCCGTGCCGGCCAGATGCAGGCGGCCATTCCAGAAAGCGCGCCGCAATAGCGGATGCGCCGGGCGCCGCTCGGCTGGTCCGCCGGAAATATCCAAAGCGCTACAGGTAAAGGGCTCTTGCGACCAGTCTTGCATAACCAATTCGCCATTCTCTGCGCTTTCGCCAAAGATCTGCTGGAATTGGTTTTCCACCAGCATCGTCAGGCCGGTTGAAAACTCGGCCCGGTGGGTCGGCCCCAAAGCCAAGAACCCGCCCAAAGCGCCGGGCGTGCCATCTGCGGCGCTTTGATCGAAGATCTCGTTCAGCACCACCCGCTCATGGGCCACAAAAGCAGAGCCAGACAGCCCCTCATCCCGCCACCCCGCGCGCGGGTAACAGATTACGGCCTTCGCCTCGGCCGCCATCCAAGTGGAGGTATTGGTCATGACGCTATGAAGGCTTTCTGGCAGTTCTGGCACAAACCGCACATTTTCCGCCAAAACCCGTGGCGGAATGGCCAATACCACACGGTCGCTCAGAACTTCTTTGATGCCGTCGCTTGTGTTGAAGCTTAGGCGAATATGGGTGGTGCAGTCCTCTATCTCTTGCAGCACAGCATTTAGGGTGATGCTTTGGGGGGCAATTGTAGCGGCCAGCGCGTCGATTAACTCGGCCATCCCGCCCTCTAGACGATAAGCGCCCCCATGAACCGGGTCGGTCCCGGCGTTTGTGGTGCCTTCCTCCGGGTCGGTCAGATGCAGAACCTCGCCTTCGTCATGCTGAGGAAAACTATTTAATTCCAATTCGGTAATCAGGCTGTCGAATTCTTCTTGGATCTGCGGCCAATACCAGCTGGGGCCAAGATCGATGGCTTGGCCGGTTGTTGCGCTTTTGCTGGTGAGAACCCGCCCGCCCAGACGGTCGCGTGCTTCATATATCTGCGGCTCTAGCCCGGCTTCGGTTAAGCGCTTTGCTACGGTCAAACCGGCCAGCCCGCCGCCAATGACGATCACTTTCTGCATGCATTACCTCATCTGTTCGCGCGCGTTGTTTCCAACAGAATGAAAAGCAATTTTCGGGCCATCTGGGCGAATGGTCCGGTTTTGCGGCGGCTTGGCCTGGTGCTTGCTGAGAAAGCTATTGGCCAAGGAGCAGCTCGGCCGCACAGGATGCAGTGGGACGCAGAAGAACAGGGCGGGTATGACCAGGTCGGAAATTTTGCCACAAATGAGGGACGGGGAGCTGGAAACCATTCGCTCCTACCACGCGCTCAGCAGCCATAGCGAAGACGGTTATGCGCCCGGCCCAGATCGCGTGGAGTGGAGCACCCAGCCCAGCCCGTTTCGCCGCTATTATGACGGCCCGGCGCTAATTCCGTTGCCCAGCGAGCCAGAGCAAAGTTCAGCGACTTATGCGGATCTGTTTTCACCCGGCGCGATAGGGGCTGCGGAGATGACCCTAGCGAGCATCGGCCAGCTTTTGCAGCTATCTTTGGGGATCTCCGGTTGGAAAACCATGGCGGGCGAAAAATGGGCGGTGCGGTGCAACCCGTCTAGCGGCAATCTTCACCCGGTTGAGGCCTATATTCTGTTGGGCGGCGTTCCGGGGCTGGGCGATGGGCTGTATCATTATGACGTTTTGAACCACGCGCTAGAGCTGCGCTGCGCTGCTCAGCTGGATCAGCCGGGGCTGTGGTTGGGACTGACGAGCATTGCCAGTCGCGAAAGCTGGAAATATGGCAGCCGCGCCTTTCGGTATTGCCAATTGGATTTGGGCCATGCGGAGGCGGCTATTGGCTTTGCAGCGGCCAGTCTGGGATGGACGGCGCAGCGGGTGACCTGTGGCCATGATGAGCTGGCATCGCTTTTGGGCACGGATCGCGGTGACGATTTTTCAGGGGTGGAGCCGGAAGAGCCGGAATTGCTATTGCAGCTTCAGGGTGATTTGCCGGGCGCGCCGCAGTTTCCACGCCATGTGGCGCTGGCTTGGTGCGGCCGTCCCAGTCGCTGCGCCAAAGCGGATCAAGAGACTTGGCCCGAACTCAGCGAGATCATCGAGGCCACGCGCGGGCAGGTGCCGCCCATACCGTCCGGCCCCAATTTGCCGGTTTATGAGCGGACCGAATTTCAGGCCCCGGCAGCGCAAGTGATCCGGCAGCGGCGCAGCGCCCGGCAATTCACCAGTAAAACACCGCCCGGCCCCGAAATGCTGCAGAAAATGCTTAGCGCAGCGCTGCCGCAGGCGGGGCCTTTGGATCAGCTGGCGGGGGGGCTTGGCTTGGAAATGCTGCTGGCGGTTCACAAAATCGCTGGGATGGAGCCGGGGCTTTATGCAATCGAGCAGTCAGATGGGGCCACGGCTTTGCGTCCGCATTTGCGCAAAGAGCTTGGCTGGTCGCCTGTGAGCTCTCTGACGGGGATGGAGAATTTGCGCTGCTTGGCCCCTGGCGATATCCGGGCGCAGATCCGAAAACTGTCTTGCAGCCAAGCAATCGCGGCTGAAGGGGCGGCGACTTTGGTTTTCTTGGGGGATTTTGACCGGATTTGGGCGGAGGGTGCGGCCCTATATAAAGAGCTTCACCGAGAGGCCGGAAAAATCGCCCATGCCCTTTATCTAGAAGCCAGCGCGCTTGGGCTGGGGGCAACTGGGCTGGGCTGTTTTCTGGATCGAGATATACGGGAGCTGGCTCTTTTGCCCGGCTCTTCCCTATATCCTCTCTATCTTTTCGGCTTTGGCCAAGCAAAGCCAGACCCGTATTTGCAGCCCGCCCAGCCCGCCTAAGAGAGCGAACCCCGCCGCCGCTCAGGCACCCAGTTCAGGTCTAGCCGCGCCTAGTCAAGAAAGGCCTTTTCGACAACGAAATGCGCTGGCCGACTATTGGCGCCTTCGCTTAGCCCCGCCTCTTCGCAGAGGCCCATGATATCCTTGTTCAACGCAAGATTGCCGCAAATCATCACCCGGTCATTTTCGGCAGTCCAAGTGGGCAGGCCCAGATATTCGAACACATCGCCATTGCGGATATGATCGCTAATCCGCCCCATAATATCGGAGTCCTCGCGCGTAGTGGTGGGGTAATAGCGCAGCTTTTCGCCGACCAATTCACCAATCAGCGGGTCATTGGGCAAATCCGCGACGATTTTCGCGCCATAGGCCAATTCCGAATTTAGCCGGCAGGTGTGGCACAGGATGATTTGGTCAAATCTTTCCCAAGATTCTGGGTCGCGCAGAATAGAGGCAAAAGGCGCCACCCCTGTACCAGTGGCAATCAGCCAAAGCCGCTTGCCAGGCAGCAATGCATCATGCACCAAAGTGCCCACGGGTTTCGGCTTTAGAATGATCTGATCGCCTGGCGCGATTTTTTGCAGCCGCGAGGTCAGCGGGCCGTCGGGGACTTTGATCGAGTAAAACTCAAGCTCGTCATCCCAAGACGGAGAGGCGATGGAATAAGCCCGCAAAAGCGGTTTTCCATCTTCTTTCATCAGCCCAATCATGACGAATTCCCCAGAGCGAAAACGCAAGCTACGAGGACGGGTCACGCGGAACGAAAACAGCGTGTCATTCCAATGGGTCACTTCGGTGACAGTTTGGGCATCTGGCAAAAGGCGTGGTTGTGCAGTCATCTAGGCGGCCTCGGCGGCGGGCTTTTCGGAAAAGATCGTGGCCAATTTGTCTTCTTTGCCATCCAGATCATCGGCTTGGGGCAGGGGGTCTTTGGCCTCGACGATAACCGGCCAAAGCGCTGCATATTTTCCGTTCAACTCGATCCATGACTCCATATCCGGTTCTGTATCCGGGCGGATCGCATCGGCGGGGCATTCCGGTTCGCACACACCGCAATCGATGCATTCCTCGGGATCGATCACCAGCATATTTTCGCCTTCGTAAAAGCAGTCCACCGGGCAGACTTCGACGCAATCCGTGTATTTGCAGCCGATACAATTATCGGTCACCACGTAAGTCATTGGCTATTCCTTCCTA
The DNA here is from genome assembly GCA_049603835.1 of Mangrovicoccus sp. Classification (GTDB taxonomy): domain Bacteria; phylum Pseudomonadota; class Alphaproteobacteria; order Rhodobacterales; family Rhodobacteraceae; genus Mangrovicoccus. The sequence continues at coordinate 23,150 of JBMYSZ010000008.1, read as the reverse complement.
TTCGCTGCCCCCTGTCTGCCGCCGCATTGCAGCGCGCGTCCGTCAATTTGTTGCTATTTGCGCATCTTGCATGCGGGCATTCTCCAAAGGCGAATAGGAAGAGGCGAGAATGCTCGAAGAAATAACCACTACGCCGGATGGCCGGTGCTTGCGCCTAATCTGGTGCGAGGGTCCGGAAACGCAGCTGCCTGCGGATGAATTGCGCCGAAATGCGCGCGATGCGACCAGTATCCGAGAGCTTGCAGAAAACGGTGTCATTGCGATTGCTGATGATCTGCGCATCACCGCTTTGACGGAAGTCGGCAGCTATGGCGTGAATGTCCATTTTTCAGACGGGCATGACCGCGCCATCTATCCATTTTCCTATCTGCGCACACTTTCCGACGAGTTTGGCAAGTAATTGACATTCTCTGCGCCGCGGCGCCGGACAGGGTTTAAGAGACAGCGAACAGGAAGCCATCATGGACGAGATTCTCGACGGTCTCACACAGATCGACTGCGATATTCTGATAATCGGGGGCGGCACCGCAGGCCCCATGGCCGCGCTTAAGGCCAAGAAGAAAAACCCCAATGCGAATGTGGTTTTGCTCGACAAAGCCAATGTGAAGCGCTCTGGCGCCATATCCATGGGGATGGACGGGCTGAACAATACGGTCATTCCGGGGTTTGCCACGCCCGAGCAATATACCAAGGAAATCACCATCGCTAATGACGGCATTTGCGATCAAGCGGCGGTCTATCGCTATGCGCAGGAATGCTATGGGATTATCCAAGAGCTAGATAGTTTTGGCATCCGGTTTCAAAAGGACCAAAACGGCGAATATGATGTGAAAAAGGTCCATCATATCGGCACTTATGTTCTGCCGATGCCAAATGGCGACACGGTGAAAAAGGCGCTTTATCGCCAGCTGCGCCGCGCTCGTATCAAGGTGGTCAATCGTTATATGGCCACCCGTCTTTTGACCGGGGAGGGGCGTATCGCAGGGGCGATCTGCGTTAATACCCGCTCAGCGGAATTCCTGGTGATCCGGGCCAAGGCGGTGATTATGGGGCTTGGTGCGGCGGGGCGTCTGGGTCTGCCGACCTCTGGTTATCTCTATGGCACATATGAGAACCCGACCAATTCCGGCGAAGGCTATACCATGGCCTATCACGCGGGGGCGGGGCTTGCGAATTTGGAATGCTATCAGATCAATCCATTGATCAAGGATTATAACGGTCCGGCCTGCGCCTATGTGGCGGGGCCCATGGGGGGCTATACGGCGAATTCCGAAGGCGAGCGGTTCATCGAATGCGATTACTGGTCCGGCCAGATGATGCAGGAATTCTATGACGAGCTGCAATCCGGCAAGGGCCCGGTTTTCCTAAAGCTCAATCACCTGGCAGAAGAAACCGTCAGTGAAATCGAGCGAGTCCTGCATATTGTTGAGCGCCCAACACGCGGTCATTTCCATGCGGGGCGCGGCACGGATTACCGCAAACAGATGATCGAGATGCATATCTCGGAAATCGGCTTCTGCTCGGGGCATTCGGCGTCGGGTGTCTTTGTGGATGAGCACGCGCGCACCACTATTCCGGGGCTTTATGCGGCGGGCGATATGGCGAATGTGCCGCATAACTATATGCTTGGCGCTTTCACTCACGGGGCTTTTGCCGGCGAAGATGCGGCGGATTTCATGGCTGATGTGGATTTCGCCGCCTTTGACGAAGGTGAAGTAGAGGCAGAGCGCGCCCGCGTTCTTGCACCGACCAAGCGCGATGACGGCATCCCGCCGAACCAGATCGAATACAAAACCCGCCGTTTGGTGAATGACTATCTGCAACCGCCGAAAGTCACCGCCAAAATGGAACTGGCGCAAAAACGCTTTGCGGAAGTGCGCGAGGATATGGAAACCGCCATGTATGTGCGCGACAGCCATGAGCTGATGCGTTCGTTGGAAGCGTCCTCGATCCTGGATTGCGCGGATATGGCGGCGGCGGCGTCGCTTTATCGGACGGAAAGCCGTTGGGGGCTTTATCACAACCGCGTCGAATATGAGCGCGATAATGACAACTGGTTCTGCCACACGATTTTGACCAAAGGCGAGGATGGCAAACCCACCCATGAGAAGCGCGAAGTTACGCCTTATGTGGTTGAAATCGCTGAGGATGAAAAAGACGCCTATTACAAACAGCGCGTCGATCCCTCGGTTGCAGCAGAATAAAAAGGACGACACGAATGCCTTTGGCTCAAACCGCCACGACCGTTCCGGTCACAATCGACGATGATAAATGTATCGCTGATAAGGGATGCACAGTCTGCGTGGATGTCTGCCCGCTCGATGTCTTGCGCATTGCGGATCTCGCTGACGGGTCCAAGACCGCCTATATGAAATATGACGAATGCTGGTATTGCATGCCATGCGAAGCGGATTGCCCCACCGGCGCCGTGACCGTCACAATCCCCTATTTGTTGAAGTGAGGCGCTTATGACGGCTTTGTTCGAGGATTTTTCCGACATTGACGATCTGGCCGAAGGTCTGGACGATCCCTCGCCGGGAGCGCGGATCATGGCAGTGATCGATCTGGCCGATAGTGCCGATCCTGCTGCAATCCCGTTTTTGGCCCGCGCCGTAGAGGATGAAGATGCGGGGGTGCGCAAACAAGCGGCCCAGGCTCTGACCGATTTCGATGGTGCGGAAACTGCGGCGGCTTTGGTCATCGCGTTGCAAGACGAAGAGGCAGAGGTGCGCGCTGCGGCCCGCATTTCCCTATGCGAGCTGAAAGAGCCTGGCTCTGGCGATGCGATTCTGCCGCATTTGGGCACAGACGATGCGGCGCTTCTCACCGCGCTGTTGGCGGGGATCAAAGAGCTCCGTCGCCCCGAAGCCATGGAGCCGGCAATTGCCGCTCTTTCCCATAGCGATCCCGAGGTGCGGGTGCAGGCTGTGGGCGTGATCGGCTGGTTGCAGGATGAGGCCTCTTTGCCGGCTTTGGGCGGCGCGGCCGAAGATTCGGATATCACCGTGCGCAAAGCAGCGCTTTTGGCGTTTGGCTTCTCTAAATCCGAGGCGGCGCAAAATGCTTTGATGGCTGGCCTGAAAGACGGCGAATGGCAGGTGCGCGAAGCGGCGGCGGAAACACTCGCCAAATCCGGCGGGGCGGGCTGTGTTGCGGCGCTTATTTCGGTTCTGGCGGATGACTACTGGCAGGTGCGGTTGAAAGCCGTTCGTTCGCTGGGACGCCTTGGCGCGTCGCAAGCCGCGATGCAAATCGGGCCGATGATGGATTTGCCGATCCCCAATCTTCGCAAAGAATGTGCCGCTGTTTTGGGCGAGCTGGCAGTGCCAGAGACGCGTCAATTCCTAGACCCTTATGCCGATGATACTGACCCAGATGTACGCAAAAATGTGCGTTGGGCGCTGGAGCGTATCGGTGCTTCGTAACTGAGTAGCCTATAAATTCATCTGAAATTTCGGCCTCCCGAAGGGTAACTTTCGGGGGGTTGGTTGCGTCAGGATTTTCAGTTTAAGTAATTGTTTTTACAAGATAATATTTCCTGTGATTCCTTCTGTCTTGGCTTTGATTTGCGTCAAATTTTTGATCTAAAGCCCCGCAATGCTCAAATTTTTCGATTAAATAATAAGCAAATCTTTGATGGTGGAGATTTTAAACCTGCCCAAAGCTTTCCCGACCCGATTTTGCGCCGAATACTGGTTTTGGACGTAGCGAACGGACATTGAAAACGGGGATGCCATCATGACTATGAAAGCTTTACTCAATGGAACGATCCTTGCCGCAAGCCTCTCGGGGCTGGCTGGCGCGGCACTGGCCGAAAAGATCGAAATCGCCATTGGCCACCAATCCATGTGCACCGACACTTACACAGCCGGCATCGTGATCAAAGAGCTGGGGCTGCTGGAGAAATATCTGCCAACTGACGGCAAATATGCGGATGCGAAATATGATGTGTCTTGGGCTGACTATTCCTCGGGCGGGCCGATCACCAACCAGATGATGGCGGGTAAGCTGAATTTCGGCGTCATGGGGGATTATCCGCTGATCGTGAATGGCGCGAAATTCCAGGAAACCGACAGCCTGCGCACGCTTTATGTGGCGGGGACGGGCTATAACCTGAAGGGGTCGGGCAATGCGATTGTTGTGCCGGTGGAAAGCGATATCTATTCCATCGACCAGCTAAAGGGCAAAGCCGTTTCTACCCCGGTGGGCTCTGCTGCTTGGGGGATGCTGCTGAAGGCAATGCAGGATAATGAAATCCCAACCGCAGAATATGCGCTGAAAAACCAAAGCCCGGCTGTGGGGGCGGCCAATATCGCCGCCGGTAAAATCGATGCCCATAGTGATTTCTGCCCTTGGTCTGAAATCATGGAATTCCGCGGCACGGGTCGGAAAATCTATGACGGCTCTGAAACCGGCGTGCCGTATCTGCATGGCGTCGTGGTGCGTCAGGATTTCGCCGAAGAATATCCCGAAGTGGTCGAGGCCTTTATCAAGGCAGTTTACGAGGCTGGCGAATGGATCCGCGAAGATCCGATGAAAGCCGTGTCTTTGATGGAAGGCTGGACCGGGGTGGAGAAAGAGGTGCTGTATCTCTATTTCTCCGAGGGCGGTCACCTGACCCTAGAGCCGACAATCAAAACCGAATGGGTTGACGCGCTGAAATTCAACCATGGCGTTTTGGTGAAAGAAAAAGCCATCCCGCCATTGGATTTCGAAGCCTGGATCACCGAGGATTATATCCGCGCCGCTTACGAAGATCTGGGCGTAGATTATGATGCCGATAAGGAAGTGGTGGTTGATCCGGTCGTCGCGAATGAAGGCCTGCCGATGGAAATCTGGCATGCGCGCGATGGCGTGTCGTCCTATGAAACCATGCCGGAATTCTTGGCGGCAATGGCCGAGATGATGGCAACCGGGGCCAAGCTGAACGCCACTTATGTTTATGATGTGGAAACCGGTCTGAAACTCTTTGGCAAAACCGCCTTCTGGGTGAAAGCGGGCGAAGACTACGCCACCTTCCTGCGCAAGGGCGAAGCCGAAGACTATGCCGCCGCCAATAGCGGCTCGGTTGTGAGCTTTGACGAAGCCATCGCGGATTTCGTCCCGACCGAGGGCTAAGCCCGATTGTGAATGACCCGTCGGGCGCTGATTTGCGCCCGGCGGCGCTTCTTTTAAGGACCAGCTCATGAGCCAGACCGCCACTGTGATGGAAGATGATGCAATGCAGGACAGCTCTGCAGGGGATGCGGCCGAAGCTGCGCCGAAAACAGCTGCGCCCAAAATCGCTAAGAAACCGCGGCTAAAACCTCAGACATTGCAGAATATCGCCATTGGCGCTTTGTCTTTGGTGATTGGGCTTGCGCTTTGGTATTGGGCTTCGGCGATCAATCTGGATTTCTATATTGATTTCGGCAATGTGCCTGGCCCGGAAAAGGTCTTTGCCGCCTTCTTTTCCCATTTGGGGACCGAGATCTTTTACACCCATATCGGTGTGTCCATGCGTCGGATCTTGATTTCCTATTCTATCGCTGTGGTGTTGGGCATTGCCATTGGCGTGGCGATGGGCCGGTCGCGTTTCGCGCGGGCCTTTATCATGCCGTATATCGAGGTAATCCGCCCGATCCCGGCCGTGGCTTGGATCCCGCTGGCGATCCTTATGTGGCCCACCGAAGAGGCCTCGATCATCTATATCACCTTTTTGGGCGCGCTCTTTCCCATCGTGCTGAACACGCTGCATGGGGTAGAGCAAACCCCCGAAGTGCTGGTCCGCGCGGCGCAATCGCTGGGGGCGAACCGCATGGCGATTTTTGCTCATGTGGTGCTGCCTGCGGCGCTGCCATCGATCTCGGCCGGTTTGGCGATTGGCATGGGCGTGTCTTGGTTCTCGCTTTTGGCGGGTGAAATCATCTCGGGGCAATATGGCATCGGCTATTTCACCTGGGATGCGTATAGCCTGATCAACTATCCAGATATTGTTGTGGGGATGTTGGTGATTGGCTTTCTTGGAACGCTAAGCACTGCCGCGGTCAAAGCCCTGACTGCGCCGCTTCTGAAATGGCAAAAACGGACGAGGTAAGCAGCATGTGGACGACATTAAGCACCGAAATCCGCCAAAGTTGGCGCCAGCTTGTGATCTTTGGGGTCATGACTGCGGTGTTGTCACAAGTTCTGATGATGATCGCGCTTGTGCTGCGGTTTCAGGCCTTCCCCAATTATGTGGTGTTTTATAACTGGCCGGGCAATGTTTGGCGGATCATCAAAGGCACGCCAGCCTGGTCTGATATGCCTGCGATTATCGCGCAAGAATGGCTGATCGAGATCGGTCAGATGACCTATGATTATGGGCTGGGCCTGTCGATCTGGTCACTCAATGTGGTGCCGGGCAATTTGCTACTGCTCTTTGTGATGGGGGCGATGATGGGGCTTTGCGTGCAGCTCATGCGCCGCCCCGACTGTTCCTTGGCCGCCAAGCGCGGAGCAGGGGCCGCGACTGGGCTGGGCGCTGTGCTGGTGGCGATGACCAATGCCACGATGAGCTGGGTGGTCTGCTGCGCCACGCCCAATTGGGTGGTGGGCCTGGCGATGATGGGTCTTGGCGTGTCGACCTCGCTGGCATTGGAACCGCTTGGGCTGCCCTTGGCGCTGTCGGGTTTTGCGCTGCTGAGCGTTGCTATTTGTGTGCTGGCCTGGCGGAAATCGCGCCAAGCCCTGGATCTAAAGGAAGCCGCTCATGCTTGATGTGCTGAAATATCCCAAAGGCGAGCAGCCAGAGACCGGCAAAACCAAAGGCGCGATTGAGATCGAGGATGTGTCCATCACTTTCGGGCATGGCGCCGAGGCGCATCGCGCGGTGGATAAGACCAAGCTGCGAATAGAGCCCGGTGAATTCGTCTGCATCTTGGGGCCGTCGGGTTGTGGCAAATCCACCTTGCTCAATGCGGTGGCGGGCTATGTGAAACCGACCGAAGGCCGGGTTCTGGTAGATGGGGTTGAGGTGGTCAAACCCGGCCCAGATCGCGGCATGGTGTTTCAGCAATATTCGCTTTTGCCCTGGAAAACCGTCTATGAAAATGTCGCTTTCGGGCCGCGCCTGGCGGGCAAATCGAACCGCGAGGCCGGGTCCATCGCCAATACATTCCTAAGCATGGTGGGGCTGCGCAAATTTGGTGACCGCTATCCTGCGGAGCTATCGGGCGGGATGCAGCAACGTGTGGGCATCGCCCGCGCCTTGGCCAATTATCCCAGCGTTTTGCTGATGGACGAGCCGTTCGGCGCGCTCGATGCGCAGACCCGGCTGATGATGCAAGAAAGCCTGCTAGAGATTTGGCGCAAATTTCACACCACCGTGGTTTTTGTCACCCATGATGTGGATGAGGCGGTATTCTTGGCCGATCGCGTACTGATCATGAGTGCCGCACCAGGCCATGTGATCGAAGATTTCCGCATTGACCTGCCTCGGCCTCGTAGCACCGATATGGCGTCTCACCCGATCTATGTGGAGGCGCGTCAACATTGCCTGGCCACGATCCGCGCCGAAAGCCGCAAAGCCTTTGAGGAGCAAAACGCATGAAGGCGCTCGCCTTTGCCCTAAGCCTATTGGCCAGCCCTGTCGCCGCGCAGATGCAAGGGGTGATGCTGGACGAACCGGTGGAGATCCCGGCTTTCACCTTGATGGAGCAAAACGGCAAAATCTATTCCGAGGCGGATCTGTCGGGCCATTGGACGCTGATTATGTTTGGCTTCACCTCTTGCCCGGATGTTTGCCCCTTCACCTTGGGCAATCTAGAGGCCGCGGTTGCGGAAACTTCGCTTCGGGTACGCCCGGATAATGTGCCGCAGGTGGTGTTTGTCTCTGTCGATCCCGAGCGCGATTGGGAAACCGTCAGCGATTATGCGCATTTCTTTCATCCCGAGTTTTTGGGGGTCAGCGGCGAGCGCACGGATATCGATCAGCTGATCGAGGCCACGGATAGTTTCTATCGGCTGATGCCGCCGGATAGTTCGGGCTATTACGAGGTGCAGCATAGCTCTTCTGTGTCGATCATCGCGCCAGATGGCACGCTGCGCGGCAAGCTGCAGCCGCCGTTTGATCCAGGCTCTACCGCCGAATTTCTGGCGCGGCTACAAATCCAATACCGACGGGATATGATCCAATGAAAACCATTCTTGCTGCTACATTCCTTGCCGGTGCGCCGCTTTATGCCTGGGCTGCGGATAGTCTGATCACTGTGACCAGCCCATGGGTTGCATTGGCGCCGCCTTCGGTGAAATCCCATGCGGCTTATCTCGATATTCGCAATGATGGGCTGGCGGCTCGGCATTTGGTCGGGGTCAAAGCCGAGGGCTATGGCATGGCGCATCTGCATCATTCCATGGAAAAGGACGGCGTGGCGATGATGCATAGTATGGATCAGATGAGCTTGGATCCTGGCCAAGAGGTCAGTTTCGCGCCAGGCGGGCTGCATATTATGCTGATGATGCCCATGGGACCAAAAGCCGAAGGCGATATGGTCGATCTGACCCTGATCTTCGCCGATGGCGAGGAACTGCCCGTGGTGGCTGTGGTGCGACGACCTCATGAAGGCTCTTAAAGCAGCTTTGCTGCTCTTGGGGCTGTGGACGGCTCCTGGGGTGGCGGAGAATTGGGAAGCGGCGGAACCGCAAGAGCGCTGCGCTCTGTGCCATGGGTATTTCGGAAATGACCCGCGCGGCAAATTCCCCAAACTCGCCGGGCAAAAGCCCAGCTATATCGCCGCTCAGATCCAGGCTTTCCTAGATGGACACCGCAGGAATGATGGTGGGCAGATGGTCAAAACCGTGACCGAAATCACGGCTGATGACATCCCCGTAGTGGTGGACTGGTTTTCAAGCCAAGACCCGCCTACACCCACACCTGTGGACACCGAAGATCTAGGACAAACCGGGCAGCAGGCCTGGACGATTTCGCGCTGTGGCGAATGCCATGGTATCACAGATGCAGGGGTGAAAGACGCACCGCATCTGACCGCGCAGCACCCGGCCTATTTGGCCAAGCAAATGCAAGACTTCCGCACAGGCCAGCGCTCGATGAAGGATCCGGACAAGATAGACGCGATCAAGGGGCTAACCGATGCCGAGGTCACCGCCATCGCGGCCTATCTGGGGGCTCTGCCTAGGCTTGCCCCATGAGTGAGGACCAAACCGGCCCATCCGCGATTTACCTTTCGGAATATCTGCTTGAGATCAATGAAGGCGCTGGTTTTCTGGCGTCGCTGCGCGATGAGGATCGCAAAGCCGTGCTTCAAAGCGGTGTGCGCACAACGATTTCAAAAGGCGCGGGGCTGTTTTTTCAGGGTGACCCAAATACCGGGGTTTGGCTGATCGAAAGCGGGCGGATCCGTACCTTCTATGCGGGGCCGTCGGGGCGCGAGATCACCTTGGCCTATTGGACACCCGGCCATTTTGTCGGCGGGCCCGAAGTCTTTGGGCGCGGGCGCCATATGTGGTCTGCGGACGCGCTGGAAGATTGCGAGTTGCTCTTTCTGTCGGGCATGTCCCTGCGCAATCTGGTTTGTAGCATTCCCGATGTGGCGCTTGCGGTGATCGATGGGTTGATCGCGAAAGGCAAATGCTATTCCGCGCTGCTGCAAATGCTGGGAACCCGCAGCGTGTCGGACCGGCTAAAGCAATTGCTGGTGATCCTAGCCGATGCTTATGGCCGTTATGAGGACGGCGCGACCATCATCGAACGCACAATCACCTATGACCAGATCGCCACCATGGTGGGCGCAACTCGGCAATGGGTGACGCAATCTCTGGACAGTTTAGAAAGCGATGGGGTGCTGAGTATTTCGCGCAAAGAGATCCGCATCTTTAAGGTCGAAAGCCTGATGGAATGAGTTGGGACGTGTTGCCCAGGATTACCAGCTGGGGGCAAAGCCATGCGCGTGGACTTGCTCTTGCTGGTGTGGTCGCGCTGGCTGCGTTGGCCTTAGCATCCCAATATGGGGTGCCGGTGACCTTGATGGCGCTAATGCTGGGTCTCGCGGTCAATTTTTTGTCCGAGGATCCACGGGTGAGCCCAGGCCTGGACTTCGCGGCCTCCACATTGCTGAAAATCGGTGTCGCGGTTTTGGGGCTGACCGTGCCGGTGATGGCGATTTTGGGGCTGGGTCTACTGGGGCTCTTGAAGGTCACCGGGCTGATCGCCGTGTCGCTGCTTATGGCTTTGGCGATCGGGCGCTTTTTGGGGATCTCTCGCGATGATGCTTTGGTGGCAGGTAGTGCTGTGGGGATTTGCGGTGCTTCGGCGGCTTTGGCGGCAAGCTCTGTGCTAAATCCCAAAGCCAGCCAAAAACTGCCCACCACTGTTGCCATTGCGACGGCTTTGTCGACTTTGGCTATGGTGACCTATCCGGTGGTTTTGGACCTGTTTGGGATGACGCCGCATGAGACGGGCTTTGTCCTGGGCGCCACTATCCATGATGTGGCCCAGGTGGTGGGGGCGGGCTATTCTGTATCCGAAGAGGTCGGGACATTCGCGGTTTTCGTGAAAATGGTCCGGGTAGCCCATTTGCCGTTGGTACTGCTGCTGCTCAGTTTATTGCCGAAATCCGCAGGCGAGACGGGGCCGCGCGGGATGCCTGGTTTCGTGACCGTCTTTGTGATTTTCACCGCCATTGCGGCGACAGGGCTATTGCCGGTTTGGGTCGCAGATGCAGCAAGCAATGCGTCGCGGTTTTGCTTTGTGGTGGCAATCGCCGCGATTGGCCTGCGCACGGATCTGCGATCAGCGGTGACCAGCGGCAAAGGGCATTTCGTGATGATCGGCGGCGCAACGCTGGTGCTATTTTTCGCAGGTGTTTTGCTGGCTGAATGAGCAGCTTGAAGTTGCGCTGAAACTGTCGAGTGGGGGAAGCCGGTGATGCTAGGGGACGATGATCTGGGCTGGTGCTAGTCTAACCGGACACTGTGATTTCCGCACTACCAAGCTCAGTTGCCAGCGGGTTTTCGGGACGGAATGGAGGCGAGTACCAACTCCGCGGTGGTGTTGCAGCCTGTGCCCACTCTTGTATCAAGATGCTGTTTTTCTTGTAACTTCTCGACAAGTATCTTGCGCAACTGTGTCATCCTGTTGCAATAAGTGGCTTCAGATTGCAATCGCTATGGTGGGTGGGATGGTGGGTTGTCGTGCCGAAGATCGCTAAAGAGCTGACCGCGATTGAAGTGAAGCGGCTGGCTGCGGGAGTGCATCCGGTAGGAGGGGTCTCGGGACTGTACCTCCAGGTGACGGACACAGGTGGCCGCTCTTGGCTTCTCAGGACACCGGTAGGTGGAAAAAGGCGAGAGATTGGGCTTGGGTCTTATCCTGGGGTCTCGTTGAAGGACGCTCGTCGCGCTGCCGCAGAAACAAAGCAGCAAATAAAGGCTGGCATCGATCCAATCGAGGAAAAGAAAAAGCTCCGGACAGAGCTTTCGGTACGTGCAAGAAAGGCAATATCCTTCAAAGATGCGTTTGATGGATTTGTTCCCGTAAAGCAAAAGGAACTGTCCGAAGGAACCTACAGGAAGAATTGGCGGAACAGCGTTGACGAGTACGCCATGGCGCACTTGGGCAGTAAGACGGTTCAAGATATCACCGTCGATGATGTGTTCTGTGTGCTTCAGCCCATTTGGAATGAAAAGCGAGCAACTGCAGACAAGCTACGCCGGAAGTTGGGCGAGTCCTTCGACTATTTTGCCGCGCTTGGAGTTCGGGATGGCCAGAACCCGGCGGAGTGGTCCGGGAAGCTTTCGAAGCTGCTGCCAAAGCCCGCCGATGGATCGGATGAGGAGCACTACCCAGCTGTGCAGTTGCAGGACATGCAGAGATGTTGGGCCGGGATACAGGCGCGACAGGGTGTATCCAGATACGCGCTGAGCTTTCAGATTTTATCTGCAACACGCACTGGTGCAGTCCGATACATGACTTGGGAAGAACTCGATTTCAAGAACCGGGTGTGGACGGTTCAGCCTCGGCGCAAGTCTTCCAAAGTCAGTAAGAAGATGGGTCCAAGACGTGTGCCGCTTACCTCTAAAATGATCGAAATTCTCGAAGAATTGCCCCGATTTCCTGGATCACCGTACGTCTTCGTTGCCGCCAGGGGCGGCGCTCTTTCTGACGGAGCCATTGGTTCGATGCTTCGTGATGTCCATGACACCGACATCAGGAATGGAAGAAGAGGCTTTTTCGATGTGCAGACTGGCGAGAAGGCCGTCCCTCACGGATTCCGGTCAACGTTCAAGGACTGGGCAACTGAGCGGACATCCTACGATTGGAATTTGTCCGAAGCTGCGCTGTGGCATTTGCTGGGGTCCAAAGTTGAGCAAGCATATGCTCGCTCTGATCTAATCGAAAAACGTCGCGCAATGATGGAAGACTGGGGAAAGTTTGTATCGAATGAATGAAAAAAAAGATGAGTTACCGGGAAGCAGTACGGCTTGCCAAAGGGAAGTTGGAGCGCTTGCGTGATATTCCCGACCAGGCAGAGATGTTGGCTACCTATGCTTTGCATGCCTACGTGAATGGAGAAGGCGAGAATATCGCGACTCTAGTAGAGTTATCTCAAACACAAGGGCTGTCCTGGGATGCCGCGAAATTGGTAGCTATGGAGTTTATCTTAAAGGGGCATGCCTTGCCGGAGAGCTTAAGGTGTTGGACCGTGGCGGTGCTCGCAGGTGATATCAAAAAGCCCAAAACGCCCAAGCGGTTTTCACGAGGTTGGCCGGGTGACCTGGTCCAACGAAATATCGAGATTCATGCAGTAGTCTCGGAGCTCCTCGCCGCAGGAGTTCCTTTCGCTATGAGCAGCGACAGTGAAAAAGGGCACAGTGCATGCCATGCTGTAGCGCAAGCCCTCACGGAGCTTAGGATGGAGACCGGATCGTACGATACGATCCGGAAGATTTACAGCGAGCGTGAAGCTGAGTTGAGGGCCGGAAGAAATTTGATTTCGCCCGTTGGCATTATGTCTCAAGTCATAAGTCCGACGACCGAAAAAACTTGATGTGAAATCTGGGGGGCATCCGAAACGACAAAGGATGTCCCAATGTTCATCACCGACAAAGAGCTTGGCTCACTGCTCTCGGTCTCGCGCTACACCGTCTGGCGCTGGGCGCGCACGAAACCGAACTTTCCTCAACCGTACAACTTGTCTCCCGGTTGCACCCGCTGGAAAATCCAGGAGGTCGAGGCTTGGTGTGACCTTGCCGGACTGACCGTGTCGGGAGCTCAACGATGAGCCGCTTCAAGGGTGCATCGGCGGCTCTGGCAGCGTTTATGCAGTCAAGCTGCCCCGAATACCCCCCACATGGTAACACGGGGGGTAAAAAGAGGCAAAACCCCAGCAACAAAAAGGAAAAACCAAAAGGCAAGGGCCGCTTCGCCAAGGTGAAGTCGCAGAATGCACGGCGGAAGTCACGCGCTAAATCGACTTCGCCAGAAATGCAGAAGGTTCTGGATTCTGCCGTTTATGATTGGCTCACGGTTACGTCACCAAACTCGATCACTGGTACAGGTGAACGGCTTGGTACATTCCCAGTCGATCCAGGGACGATGACAGAGTTTGAGCTTTTTGAAAAAGGTCAAGCAGAAGAGCATACAGCACGTCAAATGTTCCTTCTCTGGGCTGCTTCTCGCGGACTGAGAGCAATTCGAGTTGGTAAAGGGACAGACCAATACCATGGAGCGGCCCACTTCGCTTACGACCCAACGTCCAAAGACCGGATGGCGTCCATTCGAGCTGGGCACAGCACAAATATGCCGAGCATGGAGCTGCCCGGAGCTGATGGTGAATGCGCAAAATTGGCACTTGCCGCCTTGTCAGAATTGGGGCCGCTCAATGTCGCTCGGGTAGACGTTTCGATTGATTGCTCCATGCCTGGGCTATGGGAAGCCCTAGTTGAGCTGGGCTGGCAGATCGTTAAGCGTCGAGGAAATATGAATGAATTATCTTTCAAGGGAGCGGAAGAAACTGGGCGATCTTTCTCGATGGGTTCAGATGAACTGAACCTGACGGTCTATGAGAAAAGCTACGAGCGCTACGCTCGCAAGAAGATCTCATTGGAGGAGCTGGATCCACATCTGGTGCGGGTAGAGTTTTCAATCCAGCCTCACAAAGCGCCGGACAAGGCCCGCTACGGTTTTCTGATGCAATCAAAGAACCCGGACGGAACATTGGCAACCGCTCCTGGCGACTTGTTAAAGACCTCATATTGGGTTCGCGAGTTCGTACAGGGTTTCGCAAAGTTAGCTTTCGCTGTCTCTGCAGAAGATGCGATTTTAGGTGTCACGCGGCTTCCTCAGCGGCCTGGTGCTCGCTCGTGTTACGTCAAGACGAAACGTGTTGTGCGTCAATTTTCGCGAACCTTCTGTAACGCAGCAATTGCGCAGATCGTCGACCAGGAATGGCAAGGTGATTGGGCTGCCGCCCTAGTTGACCCTGCCTTGGTCGTCGACCGTGTGATCGAAATGATCCGGCCAGAGATCGAAGCGCGTGCTTTCGAGATGTGTCAGTTCCACGGGACCTTTGAGGCTCAAACCCTCGAGGAAGAAGCCCATCGGGCGAATTCAATGCTCGCCGACTGGATGGAGCGTCAACTTGAACTGGAGCGGAAGGCAATCCGCGGCCTCCGTGAAGCTGCCCATGAGGTGGCCAAAGAATTCCGGCTTTCGGATGAAAATTCGGAAGCGGACCCAACCGCAGAATAATCTGCAACCACTTCCTCCAAAAAAGAGAAGGAAATACTCATGTGCTTCGCACCTTGCGATGTCGCACGCTTTGACTTTGCGTGTGACGGTGTTTCGGAAAAGTCTCCTTACGATCTCGGGCGTTATATCGCCGGGATGCGCCTTCCTCAGGCGAATATGGGAGCATTGATTGCCGCCTGTGTGATTGTGCGGGAATTGGATAATGCTTCGGGCGCTGAAATGCTTCGGGGTGCAACCTCGGCCTCAGCCCTCAAGTGTTCCCGCGCAAGCGCCGTGCGCAAGACTGCATTTGACGCAGTCTTCAAGGCCTTGCCACCTTACGCGGAAGAACCAAGCAATGCATGGGAGACAGCCCATTATCTTGCGCCCGTTATTTTCTATTCTCGTGAACCGAAATTGGTGGCGGCCTTCTTTGCTGAACTGCTCGGTTACCGGGATAGCACCTATGACGACTTTTGCTTCGCGCTGTTCTTGATTGACGGTGTCACCTCCAAGTAGGTGGCTTACTTCTTCGCCAAAGCAATCAAAAGGCCGGGAGAAGTCCCGGCCTTTCCTTTTATTTATGGTCAAGACCGAACGGATCATCGATGCGAATATCCAGCCTATGGGACTTTTGCCTTCGAAATTCATGCTGCCAGCCTGAGCCGTCATCATCCATGTATTGAAATTCGGGGTCCTCTGGGGGCGCGGGGAAAAGTCTTGCGAGGCGTACGATGATCATTCTTGCAACGTCGCCTAGGGACTTGGTGCGTTTGATCACCGACGTCTCTTCATTGGTTAAGGTCGCACCATAGCCGTCACACCAGCGGACCCATGCAGCTGCCCGCTGACAGGCAAGTTTGTCCAACGGGTCTTGGACGTCATCAGCCGCATGGAGAAGGGCGGAAATAGCCGCAGAGTTCTTCATTGCATCGCCCTGCCAATAATCTGTGAAAGGATGACCGTCGCACCGCCAAGGACACCGCCCGATAGGCCGGACCAGAACGCCAAGCCACGAAGTTGATGTGCTGCCTCTTGCGCTTGGATCAGTGGGGCAGTGAGCGAGCGGACAAGATCGCCATGCGCTTCTGCGATATCGCTGCGTATGTCGACCGAAACGGCCTCGGACTGCCGCCGGACAATTGCCCTCGATGATTTTTCACATGCTGTCCTAGTATGCTCCAGCGCGTTTCGGGCCTCCTGTATTTCCAGCCTGACAGCGCGTTGCTCTTCAATCATGTCGCTGGCGTGCGCGATGAAGCGCCGCAACTCGTCTGCCAGCTGCGGATCGTCATTATTCTCAGTGTTCGTGGAGACCTTCTTAATCCGGGTCATTTTCTTTTCCGTTACAGTTTTGGGACGAAAGTTTTGCCCAAGCTCCTCTTGCGAAGCCGGAATTGTTTCTGGGGGGACAAGGGGATTCGCGAGGTAGAGGCATTTAACAACTCGCGGCGCATCGCCCAGGCCAATTGTCTGCGGGCTGATTTTTCGAGGGCCGCACGCTTCGCACCTTGGTCTGCCCCGAGCCGCCTTCGCAGGTGTGCGAGCGTCGCCTGTCGGTCAAGTTGCCCCGCCGCAATACGCTGACCATCGGGACCTGTTAGGATTGCGCCGCTGCCTCTTCCAGCTTGTACAACATCCAGCCGCCAGCCGTCTCGTTGCAGGCGTCGATGCAGCTCAGGCCAAGATGATGCCTCGAGCAACGTACTGCGCACTGAACGCGGGGCTATGATGCCTCGATGCGGCCTGGAGTGCGGATATCCTTCGAATCTGCGCCCGGTTTCGGGCGAGACCGCATGTCTTCCTTCAACAGCCTTCCATCCGCGCTCAACTTCGATCTGGCGTAGCGTGGCCTCGATGCGCGCATAGCTATTGGAGTCAGAGACAGCCTTTCCGTCCCCGCTGACGCGGTTGACCGCAATATGGAAATGCGCGTGGTCGCGGTCGTCGTGCCTGATGATGACTGCTTGATTTTCGGACAAGCCCAAGCAGCGCAGGACGCGCCGGGCATCGTCCTGCATTTCGTCCATTGTTGGAGCCTCATCCCCCGCGTAACTGATGCTGATGTGCATGACGGGCTTGCTTGTCCGCTTGCTCAACGCCGCAGCGACAGCCATTTCAGAGGCCGCTGCCTCTGGACTATCGGAAGCCAGGTTGTGCAGCGCCAAGACCTCACCCCGGTTATCTCGCATGAGATAGTCGATGAGCCGACCGAAGTTTGCGCCCTTGCTGACCTTGCCGATCATGATCGATCCTCCTCTGGATCTTCGCTTTTGCCCGCACGGCGGGACGACGCGACTGCGACGCACAGGTGGTAAAGGGCAATGCCCAGGGCCGTGAGAATCCCGGTGGATACGGCGGCGATGGCGCGGGCGGTTTTCGGGTTGGTCATCATGTTTCATTCTCCTGAAAGCTGATCTGCAATTTCGACGAGGCGCTTTTGCGCGGCTGTCACTCCATCGATTTCAGCCGCCGAAAATTTCTTGGAGGAATTGCCGATCTTCGCGATCTGGTTCAGGAGCGAACCAACCCGATTTAGCGCCGCCACCGCTTCGACGGTTACACCCGATGCTCTTGGCTTGGGTGGCCTCTGAGTCAGGATGAATGCTCGGACATACGTGCTCATCGGCAGGCGGACGAGGTCGGCCAGGTCCGCGATGTGGTTCCATTCGTCATCAGAGAGGCGGATCGCCAAAATGTTCTCGCGCATCATGATCTCCGGACATGAACCCCGAAGCCGCAGGCGACTATCGGAGCCAGGGGCGACCGGCGAAGCCCGTTTTGTTGTACGGTTGTACACACAAAACATTGCTCGCTGGCCTTACTACATAAAATGGAAGGTATCATAATACCGCAAAAGCAAGAACAGCGATGGAGCAATGACATGTGTACAAAGGGTGCTTGGGACACCCAGATCATGCGTGAGACACGGCGGCACTTGTCGAGCTTCACGCGCGTGTACTTGGCCGACGACAAGACCATGCTTGGCAATCTGGGATTTTACCTGAAGGGCCAGATATGGCTGGCTGAAAAGTTCGAAGGGCGGATGGATATTGAGGTGGAGGAGATCCTGCACCATGAGATTTTCCATATGAAATTCGCTCTAGCGAAAGCTCGACATGTTCTCATGGCAGGGATGACTATGGATGAAGCGATGGCTCAAGCGGGACTTGTTGCCCCAACCGCGCTAGCCGACAGTCCGCGTGCCGAGCTTATCGAGTACTACAGATTGAACGCAGGCCCGGACTTCGACGAAGAGTGTCTGGTCCAGCTTTGTCTGGCAGTCCGGTTCAATGAACCAGCTGCGTTGCCCGACAGGCTGTACGCGGCCTGCGAGGCATTGGTTCGGCCATTGAGTATCCGCCCTGCGTTCTGGGGCGGATACATTGGCTCATCGATCTACGGATTTAGAAAGTTGCGGCGTTGGGGTCGTCACCGTCCCTTGCCAGGGCTCCTGCCGCCATATGCATCCGGTTTCATTTTGACTGATAGAGATTCCACGGCGAGACCTTCACCGCACACAGCCTAGGAACTGCATTACGATTTGATACGCAGGCTCGTAGCAGGCCAGTACCGTGGGGTCTGGCTCCACCTCGCCGTGCAAGAGTGCGTTTCGCATTGCATAAATCGTTTCGATTAGGCCTGAGAACAACTCTTCATCGGTGCATTGAAACTCAACCGCTGCGATCTGCATCGCAGGCGCACCGTTGCGCAGCAGGTCGATCATGGGTCGGGGATTGCAAGAATCGTATAGTCCGCGCAGCCGCGTCCTTTGATCCTCTGACAAATTGGCCGTGAAAGCAGGGAGGGCGTACAACGTCGCGGGATCATACTGCTCTTGGGTCTCGTTGAAGCGCTCCGTTCCATTCGCTATCGAAGCCACACGGACTTTAATATGGCCCCCGGCCACCCGTTGCACGGTGAATTCATAGCGGCGATGCTCAATCCGCTCGTGGTTCAACTGCCTTGGGTAGATGCAGACCGTCCGCAAGGAGACACGCTCCCGAACACCCTTGCGCATGACTTCCAGATGGATCGCGTCAAGCCGTTGCTGCAACTCTGACACTGCCTGCTGGAAAGAGATCGCATCTGCGGTATCATTGTCCTCACGCAACAAAGGGAGAATGCCGCGTCTGACGGCGTTGGGCTGGCTCTTCACCCAGTTCAGCATGGCTCGTTCCTGACCCTCACGGGATGCCTCGCGGAACCAGGCATTGAACGCGGCCCAGGCTTTGACGAAGGGGCCGATGTAGTCGATCTCGGCTCGGTTCATCCAGTCGGCGGCATGGGGAGGTAGGGCCATCAGATTGCCTCCTCTGCTTTGTCGAGGAAGGCTATTGCAGCTGCTTCGCCGTCTTCAATGGCGATCTCCACAGCTCGTTTCGCAGCTTCCAGCAAGTCGTTAGCACGGCGTTCTTCGTCGAAAGCTGACAGGATCGCATCCCTCACGGATTGCTGCACTTCATCTGGAGCGTCCCAAATCATTATCCGGGCTATGTCGTTGGGATACAGCTCAACCTGCCCCGACGACCCCTTGATGTGCCGCTCAATCTGCCATTGGCCCAACGGACTATTGAGGAAAACTGCAAGATACACCGGGTCTACGGCATCTGTGCGCAATACGGTCACGTGGTTGTCGGGCAATGCTCGCTGGCCGTGAAGGTAGGGCGCAGCACGGCCAATTGTGCCTTCGCCGGTTCCATTGACCAGAACATCGCCATTCTTGATGACGACCGGCGAGCCCTTCTCCGTCGCCGTCCGATTTCCAGACAGGATGACCCGATTGGCACGTACGTGCTTCGAGTTGACCACCGGTAGCCCTTGATCAGCATACCTGGGCTGACGTCCACGTGCATTGGTCGAGAGCAAGGAGCCAAGTTCCCGTGCTGCCCCAGTTGCTCGAAGTCGTTCCTCGACCTCAAAATAAAGTGGTCGAAAATACTGGGCGTCCAGTCGACCTGAGGCAAAAGCCACCTTCGAGTTGGCCGAGTATGTCAATGGGTTGGGGGGCACCCAGCCTTCCAGGCCCAGGTGTGACAGTAGCAAGTCTGCGGCCGAAGAACCGTTAGAATGCGCCGTGGCGTCCATTTTCGCAATTCGGTTGAAAGCGGCTTCAACACGCTTTTGGAACCCATTAGATGGCAAAAAGACAGGCATCGTCTTTAGGTTGACAAGGCTGATATATGGATTGATCTGCTCTGTCTTTTGTCGATCAGCGAATGACTGGCCCACTCGCGACGACAGGTAGCAAGCCAAGTAAGCGGAATTAACTCCCTGGCGAGGCTTGAGAAGAGCCACGTCCTGATTTATCGCCAATGGGAACCTTGGCGCTTCGGTCCAGGGGTAGGCTTGGCATATTCTACGCTTAATTGTGCAAAGCACCGAACCCTTAGTGATGCGTTGTCGGCTGAATTCGCTCGCATACTGATCTTTGGTAACACGTTTTAATTTGTCTTCATGGAAACGCAGCGGCGAAACGCATTCGACCGTAGCGAAAGCTACATCACCCTGGGTGACATTGTGCTTGTACGGAGTATGACCAGAAGAGATGTGCGATATCAGCTCTGATAGAGGATGAACTTCTGGCCTTTTCACAAGTTGATCTAGGTAGCTGGCCATCGGATGCGCCGCGTAATCCGCGTCGAGCCGTTTGATCGAGTTCATCACGCTGACTGGGACCAGACGGGCATTAAGCCCCTTCAACAAGTCGCTTAGGCGGCTTTCGTCGAAGGGGCGTCCCGAAAAAAACTGAGGTTCTCCTTGCGGGCAAATTCCTCGAACGCTTCAGCGATCCCGTCCTCGGTCAACCCATCATGGTTAAACAAATCGTGAGCAATGACGAAATGACCGTGGCTATCACGCAAGAAGGTTCCATCCGGGTTCTTGCGATAGACCTTCCGCCCCGAATTGTCGACGCTCTCGATCTGTTGATTGGCGAAGAAGATGTCGTAATCCTCGACCTTCGGGCATAGCGCTCCTGCGTCGGCGTCATCGTTCCATTTCTGAACGAAAAGAACGCTGGTCTTGGTGTTCGTATGCGGCTTAAAGCTATTGGGATGAAGCCCAACAACGGCCAGAATGCGGCATCGCTCCATTATGTATTCGCGCACCCGTTGATCGGACGAGTTATTGAATCGCCCCTGCGGCAGCACTACGGCCATGCGCCCGCCCGGTTTGAGGAAATCAAGGTTCCGCTCAATGAACAACAGGTCACGTGCAGCAGCCCGTTCCAGCTTGTTCGACTTGGCATTGTGGGCCAGGTCGTAGGGAGACAACATGTCCGACTGCTTGATATCGCCAGCGAAGGGCGGGTTGGCCATCAGTACGTCGAAGGCGAAACTGCGGTAATCTTTCTGCCGTGTGCTCTCGCGCAACTTGCGCAGCCGTCGCCAGCCATCGCCGTAGGTGTCCTGCCAGTCGTCCTGCTTAACCGTCTCGTCCCACTTGGTGAAATCGAGCGTATTCAAGTGCAGTACGTTGGTTTCGCCGTCCCCTGCGATCAGGTTCAGGCAGCGTGAGACGCGGACACTTTTCTCGTCGAAGTCGATGGCAAACACATTCTCTCGGACGTAGTCGACACAACGTGCAGGCTTTTCGTCCATGGTGAAGAGGTGGCTTTCTTCGTTACCCATGTCCTTGATGATCTGCCGCCAGACGTGAAACATGCTGTGGACAGTAAACCCTGCCGAGCCGCAGGCGGTGTCGATTACCGTTTCTCCCTCTTGCGGGTGCATCATCCTTACGCACATGTCGATCACCCAGCGCGGGGTGAAATACTGACCCTTCTCGCCTTTGGACGATTTCGATACCAGGTATTCAAAGGCGTCGTCGATCACATCGAGGTTGGAGTTGAAGAGCTTCCATTCTTCCAGCGACCCGACGCAGACTTGCAGGTGGTCGGGCGACAGGCGGATGCGTTCATCTTCGAGGAATACGCCTTCCCACTTCTTCTTCGCCTCGTCGAACAGGTTCTGGATCGCCTCTTTTAGCTGGGCGGCAGTGTTCTGGTTGCGGAAGCGCAGCGCTGTGTCACGGCGATGCGAGGTCATCTCGTCATAGAGCTTGGTGAAGATCAGCTTGAAGACTTCCTCGAAGACATCGACCCCGGCATTGGCTAGCACTTCGTCTTCCATGTCTTCGATCAGATCGCGCAGGGATCGGGCGAACTTTCCTTCCTTCACACGCTCGTCTTCGAGGTCGATCAGCGTCTGGATCGTCCAAGGCTGATCCACCACCTGCTCAATGGTCTGATCGGCCCGAGGCAGCTCGTGGATCGACATGAAATAGTTGGGGTTCTTGCGGTGCCAAACCTCGGCCAGAATGCCGTCGCTCCATACTGCGAGCGGTGCGCCTGTTGCGTGGGCGTAAGACCGCAGCTGTTCTTTCCCGTCTTTGTACTTTTTCTGCTTCACCTCAATGATGATGTAGGGGACCGTTGGACGGTGTTCGTCGAATACGACGATGTCGGCCCGCTTTGAGGTGTCACGTCCGAAAGTAATCGGATATTCAACGGCAATTCGAGAGCGGCTGTATCCGAGCTTTTCTATCAGTCGGGTTAGCCATAGCTGACGGTTTCTCTCTTCCGGTTTTAATTGAACGTCTTTGTCGCGCACAAGACAGGTCACAAAGGTAACTTGCTTTCCTCGAACTTCTTTTTGAAAACTCCGATCATCAAGATCTTTATTTTCAGTCTCGGAGAAAAGCACATACTCATTGAATTCCGATGCGGCTACGTTCATTTTGTTAATTTCCTGTTTTCTTCGGTTTCATGGAGTTTCTTTGCTCAGAACGAAACCAGTTGCCTCTCTTCTAGCGGTTGGATCTGGCTCTTCTCAAGGGGGGATGTCCATCAGGTGCTCAAGGCAGGGAAGGTTGACGGCGACTGCATTCAATGGCGCACAGTGGTTCAACTCCCCAGGTTACTGGAGGGGAGATGAGCCTCTGGCGGGAAATTGAATCAGTTGCAGTCAAAGGACGAAGGTTCCAGCCTGCGCGAGACGCTGTTCACCACATGTGATGAAACACAGGCAGGTGACTGTGTTTCAAAGCGTCGAAGTAGGGACAAAAATCGCAGATTTTTGCAGGCTGGATAAGTCCTGTACCTCTGGGCTGAGGATCTGAGCACTTTCCAACAAGGGGGCAATCGCGTGTTACGCTGTTGCAGGCAGTTGCAATCAAGTGCATCCGGGTTGGTGGGTGGAATGGTGGGTGGCAACATTGGGATTTCGAAAAATCCATTAAAAACAATGTGATGCAAAGGTTAAGTGGAGGCGAGTACCGGAATCGAACCGGTGTACACGGATTTGCAATCCGAGCCTGTAGCAATCTCTGCTCTAGCTCCTGTTTTAACAGCTCTTCGA
Organism: Mangrovicoccus sp.; assembly: GCA_049603835.1. Lineage (GTDB taxonomy): Bacteria > Pseudomonadota > Alphaproteobacteria > Rhodobacterales > Rhodobacteraceae > Mangrovicoccus. The sequence continues at coordinate 83 of JBMYSZ010000008.1, read as the reverse complement.
TTAGATCATTTACGCTCATTGGGTCGGAACCTTTCGGAAAAAAATGGTTGCGCTTGTCATTAAATGACACGAATGGTGATTTC
>JBMYSZ010000007.1:62461-139055 GCA_049603835.1 Mangrovicoccus sp. | reverse complement strand
TGATCCCAGCCTCAGCCAAACGATCCGCAACCCCAGCCGCCAAAGGCGCTTCGGGGCCGATAATCACAAAATCCACAGCATTTTCTTCGGCAAAACTCGCAACAGCATTGCCATCGCAAATATCCAAATCCGCGCACCAAGCAATCTGCGCCATCCCGGCATTGCCTGGCGCCACGATCAATCGGTCGCATTTTGGGTTTTGTTTCACGGCCCAAGCCAACGCATGTTCGCGTCCGCCGCTGCCAAGGATCAAAATATTCATCGCTATCCCGCTTCGTTCCGAAAGCGAGCCATAGGCGCTAAAGGCGCGATTTGCAACGCGGCGCGATCAATCTCTGGGCAAGCGCGGATTTGTCCAAGTCAAACTCTACAATTTATGGTGAATGAATTATTAAAAGCGTGCTAACCTTTGGTTAATGCTGACGCAGATCAAGTTATGCGCGCAAAGAGGGTAATGAATATGCAGAATACAACTTTGTGGGAAAAGATCCGGGACTATGATTTCAATGCCGGCCTGCCGGAGGGCTCTTTTGAATATAAGGTCGCGAAAGCACTGAGCTTGTCGCCCGAGCGCGCCGATGCCGCTATCCTGGAATATCGCCGTTTTTTGTATCTGCTCTTGATCAGCGTGGTGAAGCCATCGGCCTCTCATACGCTCAACGCTATGTGGAATGCCCATCTGGGTCTGCAAAACGGCGCTTGGGAAAATTTCTATTACACTACATTTGGCGGCACCCTGCGGCGGTTTAACTTCACGGCGCCCATCAGCTCTGAAAAGGGCTCCACCCGCTTTGGCCATCTGCGGGATCTCTATCTTCGCGAATTCGGCGAAGAGCCGCCCGCGAAATATTGGCCGGATACTGCCGGGGTTTGGATGACCGATGAGGAGCGTAACTTCCGCAAAAAGATGCAAGGCGGACTTGCCATATTCGCGGCAATGATGGCGGTTTTTGCCTTGGCGGGCGGCGTGATATTTGACCAACTGCCGTTGGCTGGGACTGTTGCGGCTATTTTGGGGGCCTTTGCCCTTTACGAAATGATGCGCTGCCGCCGCTTTGGCTCTGGCTTTGGTGTGCGGGTCTAAGCTTAGCCAGTCGCTTTTGCCTTGCGCCCTTGGGGTGAATTTGCAACCTGGTGAATTCGCCCTGTGGCAATGGATGAAATGCAAAGCACATAATGTCGGATTTGATCGATTATGACGATGGGCCGGGTGATCGGCCCGGTAATGGTCCTGGCAATAGCCCGGAATTCACCGTTTCAGAGCTGTCGGGCGCGGTCAAACGCACGGTTGAAGGCGCATTTTCCTTTGTGCGGGTCCGTGCCGAGGTGGGCCGTGTGCTGCATGCGCGGTCCGGGCATTTATATTTCGATCTCAAAGACGACCGCGCGGTTCTGTCGGCGGTCAGCTGGAAAGGCCAGGTTAGCCGCCTGGGGGTGATGCCCGAAGAAGGGCTAGAGGTCATAGCCACCGGCAAACTCACCACTTTTCCCGGCCAATCCAAATATCAAATGGTGGTGGACAGCCTCGCGCCCGCGGGTGTTGGTGCGCTTATGGCGATGCTGGAAAAGCGTAAGAAAGCGCTGGCAGCCGAGGGGCTTTTTGCGCCGGAACGCAAACAGCCATTGCCGTATCTGCCGCAAGTGATTGGCGTGGTGACGTCGCCCTCTGGGGCTGTCATTCGCGATATTTTGCACCGTTTGCGCGACAGGTTCCCGCGCGAGGTGGTGATTTGGCCGGTGACGGTTCAGGGTAAAAACTGCGCCTCTGAAGTAGCCCGCGCGATCCAAGGCTTCAATGCTCTGACCCCCGGTGGCCCAATCCCGCGCCCGGATGTGTTGATTGTGGCTCGGGGTGGTGGCTCGCTCGAAGATCTATGGGGCTTTAACGAGGAAATCGTCGCCCGCGCGGCGGCGGCCTCGGAAATCCCGCTAATATCCGCGGTTGGCCATGAAACCGATACGACCCTGATTGATTTCGTGTCCGACCAGCGGGCTCCGACCCCAAGCGCGGCGGCGGAAATGGCCGTACCTGTGCGGCTCGATCTGCTCAGCGCGGTGGAGAATTTAGGTGCGCGTCTGACCCGTGCGGCGGGCCAATCGGTGATCGGGCGGCAACAGCGTCTGGCGGATCTATCCCGAGCTTTGCCGCAGCCGCAGCAGCTGATCCAAACCGCGCGGCAACGCTTCGATTTCGCCGCAGCGCGCCTGCCCCATGCGCTGACGGGACTGGTCGCACAGCGGCGCGGCGAGTTAATGCGCTTTGGGGCAGCGATCCATCCCAGCCGTTTGACCGGCATTCAGCGCCAAGCCCATGGACGGCTGAGCGATCAAATGGCGCGGCTGACCGCTGGGCATCGCGCGGCTCTGGTGCGAGCTTCGCGCAGGCTGGACCAACAAACCACCCGCCTGCCCCTGGCCTTTACCCATCGCCAAGCCGCTCGCCAATCTGGGTTAAGTGCTCTGAGCGGTCGCCTAAGCTTGCGCCCGGCCATGGCCGCTCTGAGCCAAGGGCAGCGGCGCTTGCCCGAGGCTTCGACCCGATTGGCTGCGGCCTGGCCCACGCGGCGCGATGCCTGGGCCTCTCAATTGGCGGGGCTAGAGCGTTTACGGATTTCGCTTGGCTATGAGGCGACCTTGAAGCGCGGTTTTGCAGTGGTGCGCGACGATAAAGATGCGGTTTTGACCAGCGCGGCGGCGGCGGGCAAGGCCAAAGGGCTTAGCCTGCAATTCCAAGATGGGCGCATCGATCTGGATGCTGCGGCCCCATCCCCGACTGAAAAGCCAAAGCGCAAAGCACCAAGCAAAGCTGCAGCCAAATCCAAGCAAAGCCCAAAAGGCCAAGCCAGCTTATTTGATGATTAGACCCCGACCATAGGGCCTGGGCAGGTCATATTTTGCGAGCTGTGCTGCACCTCATACAGGAACAGGCTGTCATCATCGCCATCGGTCAGGGCGCCAAGACCATTTTCGCTGGCATAAAACTGCCAGCATTGCTCGCCCACATCCCCTTGATAGAGAAAGCAAATTTGCCCTTCGGATTCATACCAAACCCCTTCGACACAGTCGTCATTCAAAAATGACCAGACGACACGCCGACCGGGTAGATATTGCTCGATCCCGTAAACTTCACCATTTTCCGCATAAGTCAGGGTCCGGCCTTGGACATAGGCTTCGAACTGAGCGGCAGTGATCGGACGCTTTTCGCCAGCCATAGCAGGCAGTGCGAGTATCGTGGCAAAGAGAAAGGCGGCAGATCTCAACATGTAAATATCCGTTAGGTCAGAAGTGACGATCGGCGATTTGCAACAAGTTAGGTGAAATTTGGTGCGAAATTTCGAAGTCCCTATAGCCTGTTTGAGGGCCATCGGTGAAGGGGCAATTTTGCGCAGGGTTAATCTTTTGCGCCCAATTCGCAAGAAAGCGCCGCTGTCATTGCGGCTGTCAGCGGTTTTGGACCGGGATTTGTCGGCAATACCCGCCGCTGCAATTGTCCTTGATTATAGCGCACTGCAATAAGTTGGGACCAATTGCCATTGGCAAGGATCATTTCCGGCCCCTGCCCGCAATCGCGGACACCGCCCGAGATCTGGGTTTCGCCATATCGATGATTGGTCAGATCGGACATCTGCGCCATTTCTCGCAGCCCGTCGCCGTCTATCTGCCAAATCCTGAGGGTCTTTGCCAAATGCGGCCGGTCGATCCAGGCAATTTCCACCGAACCATCGCCGTCCAGATCCTGCCAAGCCACAGGCGCAAGCCAGCGAAAGCTTTGGCCAATGAAGGGCCCGGTCACCAGCGGTTGTAAGGCCCCGTCGCGCAGCCCCCAAATGGCCAAACGCGCCCCGTGACTGGCGCTGCTTTCGATAGTGACCAGCTCTGGCCCCGGATCTTCGGTGATATCGCCAAGGCGCGGCGCCGTGTCCTCAAATACCATGCCCGCCGGCCATTCCGCTGACAGCCGCCGCCCATCGCTTAGGGTGACTTCTAGGGTGGTATATTCGATATCATCCCCAAGCGCGCCATGGGGATAGCGGCTGGTTTCGCCCAGATAGCGGGCACTGACAATTTCCGCCGCGCTCAGACATCCCGCCCAAAGCGTCAGCCCCGCTGCCAGCCACCAGCGCATGAATTAGATCTGTTTTTCCGGCAGTTTCACCACAAGCCCATCCAAGGCCGGGGAAACTTTGATCTGGCAGGTCAGGCGGGAAATGCCCGGCTTCGGCTCAAAGGCGAAATCCAGCATGTCTTCTTCCATGGTTTCGATCTTGGGCACTTTATTGACCCAAGCCTCGTCAATATAGCCATGGCAGGTAGAACAAGCGCAGGCGCCACCGCAATCAGCATCGATCCCCGGAACATTATTGTCCCGCGCCGCTTCCATAACCGTAAGACCCGTGGCGACCTCCACCACATGTTCCGTGCCGTTATGTTCGACGAAAGTAATTTTGGGCATATCGGATTGTCCTCTTTTATGCGTGCTGCGCGATTTAGCTTGCTCTCGCGCTATCTAGGACAGCTCTCGCCTTAATGCCAGACCTTGCAGCGGATTAAAAATGTTCTAATTTCGTTCCTATGCACTCTGGACCCCCGCCTTGGCCACGACCGCCTAGCTCTTTGCCTGCCGCTTGGCTGGACCGCCCGCCCAATGGGGCGCGGGTGGCGGTGTCTGGGCTTGTGCTGGTGCGACAGCGGCCCGGCACGGCCAAAGGCGTGATCTTTGTGACCTTAGAGGACGAAACCGGTGTGGTGAATGTGATCGTCTGGCGCAAGATCTATGAAGAATTTCGGCGCGCTGTGATCGCCGGGCGGCTTTTGCGCGTCACTGGCCGGATCCAGCGGGAGTCAGGCATCACCCATGTGATCGCCGAACAGGTGGAGGATCTTTCCCCCATGTTGGATGAGTTGGTCCGCCCGCCTGCCCCGAAATCCTAGAGCCCGCTAAAGATAAAGACTAATCGCCACCGCAAAAAGGATCAGAACACCCGCCACATCATTGACGGTGAGAATGAAAATCCCCGTGGCCACAGCCGGGTCAAATTTTAGCGCCTTCAGCACGAATGGCACCAGCGTTCCCACAGTCCCGGCCATCAAGATCACCAAGATCTGAGAAATCGCCACAGTCGCCACCAAGGCTAGCGGGCGGTCGATCTCGATCATGAAAGAGGCGGCAAAGACCAATAGCCCGATCCCCACCCCCATCACTGCGCCATTAATCGCAGCGCCAATGACCTCTCGGCCCAATCGGGGCAGAAAATCACCATGCCAAGTGGCGCCCGAGGTCAGAGCTTGGATTGAAATCGTTGAGGCCTGCATCGACGCATTGCCCGCTGTCGCCGAGACGACGGGAATGAAACTGGCCAAGATCGCCGCCTGGGTCAGAGTATCTTCGTAAGACCCCACGACAATGGCGGTCATTAGCGCGCCGACAAGCCCCACCAGAAGCCAGGGCAAGCGACGTTTTACGATCTCTAACGGGCTGTCGAAACTCGTGGAGTCAGGCGATACGCTGGCCATGAGCAGCATATCTTCATGGGCTTCTTCTTGGGCGATTTCCACCAGCTCTTCGGCGGTGATCGCCCCCAAAAGCTTGTTTTCGTGATCCACCACGGCAATGACGCTTTCGCCGCGCTCTTTGGCCAGTGCCAGCACATGTTCTTGGTCCGTGTCCCGCGTAACGGACAGCGGATTGGGCCGGGCCACATCGCCCACGCGCTGATCGCCCTTTTGCAAAATCAGATCACGCAGCTTGAGATAGCCCCTAAGCCGCCCAGCCTCATCCACCACATGCAAAGCGTCGATTTTTGTGATCACATGATTGCGGCGCCGAATATCATGTACCACATCGCGAATAGTCCAGCTCAGCGGGATCACCACCGCCCCTTGGCGCATGGCGGCTTCGGCGCTATCGACCTCTGCCAAGGCCGAGCGCAGAATGCTTTCCTGGGGATGGTCGGTCAGCAGCTCATCCACATATGCGCTAGGCAGCTCGGTCAGCATATCCATGACCTTATGGCGCGGCAGCCGGTCCATGAGCTTGCGGAATTTCGTCTTGGTCGTGTCTTCGGCCAGCACGCGGTAAAAATGCGGATCGACTTCGTTCAGAACGCCCAAAGCGAATTCATCGGACATCCACCCCAGCAGCTTTTGCGCCCGTTTGGTCCGCAGCCGCACAAAACAAGACAGCACATCACCCGGCGCCCAGCTTTCCATCGCATCGGTCACAGCGCCCCGATGACCAAGCTTGATCATCTGATCAATCGCGGCGACCGTCGCTGCATTACTGGCCCGCGCTTCGTCCGAGCTTTCTTCGCGCCAGATCAGCTGCGGATAGTCGATCGCCGGATCATTTTCAGCATGGGCCATGGCGCATTCCTTACCAATTACAGACACGGGCTAAAGCCGGTCTATGACACTAAGGTGACCCAGGCGCTGCCAAAGATTGCCGCGCCCAGAGTCACCGGGCACCGGCATTAACATAGTCTTAATGGGCTAAGCGTCGATATCGGCGAATTTCGTGCCGGCGCGGCCATCGGATTTCTTCGACCAGTCGCGCTTGACCCCAAGGCGCAGCAGCACGGCAGAGGCCACAAAAACCGAGGAATATGTACCGATCACAACGCCCCAGATCATCGCGAAAACAAAGCCGCGGATCACATCGCCGCCCAGAACAAACAAGCTGATCAAAGCCAGCAAAGTCGTGACCGAGGTCATCACCGTCCGGCTCAGAGTTTCGTTGATCGAGATATTCAGAACCTCTTTCAATGGCCGCTGTTTGTATTTCTGAAGATTTTCGCGCACCCGGTCGAACACAACCACCGTGTCATTAAGCGAATAGCCCACAATAGTCAGAAGCGCCGCGATGATCGCCAGATCGAATTTGATCTGCAACAGGCTGAAAATCCCGATGGTCAGGGCAACATCATGCACCAAAGCTGTGACAGCCCCCACGGAAAACTGCCATTCAAAACGCAGCCAAATATAGAAAAGCACCGCGCCAATGGCCAAGCAAACAGCGATGACCGCGCTTTGCACCAGCTCGCCGGACACTTTCGGACCGACGCTTTCGACACTGGGGAAGGTGATTTCCGGGTCGATGGATTTCAGGGCTGCTTCCACCGCTTGGATTGTGGCTGTGGCAACCGAGGCATCCTCGGCCTCGCTTTGCGCCTCGATCCGGATTTGGGCAACATTTTCATCATCATCAAAGGAAGGGTCGAAGACTTCGGTAATCGACACATCGCCGAGGCCCAGCGGCGCCAGCACATCGCGATAGGCCCCAACATCCACCGCATTGACGGATTCAGTCCGAATGGTGGTGCCGCCTCGGAAATCGATCCCGAAATTCAGACCCATCACAAAAAACAGCGCGATCGAGGCAATGAACCCAATAGCTGAGATACCGAAGGTAATCGGCGAGAGCTTGAAGAAATCCCAGGAGGTCTCTGAAGGTACTAGTTTTAGTCGCATCGCTTAGACCTCCAGGGTTTTTGGGCGTTTCCGCTCAAACCAGATGACGATTATTAGACGCGTCACATAGATGGCGGTAAAGACAGAGGTGAGGATCCCAAGACCCAAAGTCACCGCAAAGCCCCGCACCGGGCCAGAGCCCATCATGAACAGGATCACAGCCGTGAGGAAGGTGGTGACATTGGCGTCCAAAATCGCCGACAATGCTCGTTCATAGCCCAGCTCGATGGCGCGGGCCGGGCCTTTGGCGGTCTTAAGCTCTTCGCGGATCCGCTCGAAGACCAGCACATTCGCATCCACCGCCATACCGATGGTCAAAACGATGCCTGCAATGCCTGGCAGGGTCAAAGTTGCCCCGATCAGGGACAAGAGCCCAAAAATCATCCCGACATTTAGGATCAGAGCGATATTGGCAAAAAGACCGAAAGTGCCATAGCTAAGCGCCATAAACACCAGCACCGCCACAAAGGCCACGGCACAAGCCACCTGCCCGGCTTTGATACTGTCAGCGCCAAGTTCCGGGCCGATGGTCCGTTCTTCGAGGAAGGTCAGCTCGGCTGGTAGAGCCCCGGCGCGCAGCAAAATGGCCAGCTGGGCGGATTCTTCTGTGTTGAAATTGCCGGTAATGATGCCCGCGCCGCCTGGGATCGCTTCGTTGATTACCGGAGCACTGATCACTTCATTATCCAGCACAATCGCGAAAGGCGCGCCTACGTGATTAGCGGTATATTCGCCAAATTTCCGCGCGCCAGTTGGGTTGAAGCGGAAATTCACCGCTGGGCGACCATTTTGGTCTAGCACGGGTTGCGCATCTACCAGCTCTTCGCCGCTGACGACAACTTGGCGCTCTAGCACATAGAATCTGCCGGGCTCGTCCAAAGACGGGCTTAGTTGCTCGCCTGGGCCAACCTGTTGGTCTGGATTAGAGGTGACCGTCACCACCCCCTGAAAAGTCAGCGCCGCCGTGGTGCCGATCAGATCTTTCAGTTCTTGGGCAGAGCCAAGACCAGGCACCTGGATCAAGATCCGATCATCGCCTTGGCGTTGGATATTGGGTTCGCGCGTCCCGGCTTCGTCCACTCGGCGGCGGATCACTTCAACCGCTTGTTGCACGGTGCGCGTATCGGTGTTGAGGCGTTCGTCTTCGGTCAGGCGGATTACCAGATCCGGGCCATCTGTGGTCACTTCAATATCGACGCTTTGCACCCCGATCGCATTGACCGTGGGCCGCGCCAGATCCCGCGCCGTGGACAAAGCCACCGCAATATTTTCCGGCCGGCTAATCCGCACGCGCAGCTCGTCGGGCGCGCTATCTTGGCGGCGGATCGTGCCGATTTGCGCCCGCTCTCCGCGCAGCGCATTGCGCAGCTCGGGCCAGAGATTATTCATCCGATCCGCATAAACATCTTCGACCTGCACTTCGGCCAGGATATGCGCCCCGCCTCTCAGATCGAGCCCCAGATTAACCAGGGTCGCGGGCAGCCAGCTTGGCCATTGCCCGGCTTCATCGCGCAGAGCCTCTGTCTCGACACCTGCGGCTTGGATCGCCCTTACCGCATCTCGATGGGTCTCTACCCGGCTATAAAACAGGTTGGGCATGGCAAAAGCCAATCCCAACACCACGAGCCCCCAAATTAGGACCCGTTTGGTCAGCGCGATTTGTAACACAGCTTAGCTATCCGCAGGTTCGGTTTTGGAAAGAACTTGAGAAACCGTCGAGCGCACAACACGTACTTTCACACCTTCGGCGATTTCCACTTCCAGCTCGTCAGCATCGTCTTTGACCTTGGTCACTTTGCCGATCACACCGCCTTGGGTCACCAGCTGATCGCCACGGCGCAGCGCTTGGACCATTTTCTGATGTTCTTTCACCTTTTTCTGCTGCGGGCGGATCAGCAGAAAATACATGATCGCGAAGACCAAGATAAATGGAATGAACTGGGTGATGGCGCTCGCGGAGTCGCCACCGGCTTGTGCGTAAGCAGGCGTTGCAAACATAAATGGTCCCTTCTTTCGGAGCCTGTCCGATGTGGCGCGCACCCTATGGGGGGGCTTTGGGAATGGCAAGAGGCTCAGAGAGCCCAAAACCGCTGGAACACCCTGTCGAACGCCAATGACCGGTTTGCCCCACTTGAGAGCAGCCCCAGGGCTCGCTAGCGTCACGGCAAGGAGAGCCACCGCATGTCACACCCCCCTGTCGCCAATATCGACCGCATCAACGAGCTGACCAAAGCCGGGCGCAGTGTTTGGTTCGGGCTTTTGGCTTTTCTCGCCTTTATCGGGGTGACGCTATTGGGGGTGGTGGATGCGGATTTTTTCCTGACAGAACGGCAAACCAGCCTGCCCCTGATTGGGGTGGAAATCCCCACAGTGATGTTTTTTACCTTTGCCCCGGTGCTGGCTGCGTCTTTTTCCACCTATCTCCATATTAATCTGATCCGCAGTTGGCGCGCCCTGTCCCCCTATGAGGCGCCGCCGCGTCACGATAACCGCCCGCTCTCAGATGCGATTTCCCCCTGGCTGGTCAGCGAATATGCGCTTTATCGACGGGATGATGGGGCTTTGGGGGATACACCGCCCATTGCTTGGCTGGCCTTCTTTGTCACGCGGGTTTTGACTTTTTGGGCCACGCCGCTGATCTTGCTAGGCTTTTTCATTCGCTCCATGCCTGCGCATAATGAGCTTTTGACAATTTTCGGCTGCGGCCTGCCGCTTGTGATTTCGATCTATGCCGCGCGTCGTAGCGCCGAGGAAATGCATGACCGGCTGCGCCCCCTGACGCCCAGCCTGCCCCGTTGGCTCACCAAACCTGCCCTTAGTGCCGCGTCTGTCGCGATTTTGGCCTTTGGTTGGCTCACCACCGAAGGCACACTTGATCACTATGCCCGCAAACTCGATGAGTTTGTTTACGGCGAAAACATCGTGGCGCGTTTGAACGATGACCCCCAGCCTATTCGCCTGGCTTGGCTCGGCTTGCCAAAATTGGATCATAACCGTTTGGGCAGCGCGCAGTTTTGTGCGCAATATGGGATCTTTGTCCCAGAAACCTTTCCGCAGGTTTTGGAAAACTGCGCCAAGCCCGAAAATAAGTATCCCTGGGCCGGAATTTGGGTTCCTGCGCTGCTGTATCCTGCCAATCTAAGCGGGATCGATTTTGCTGATTTGCCCCGCGATTGGAAAGACCATGCCCAAGCCCAGGATGCGTTTTATCGCAGCTGGTGGCGCAATCGCGATCTGCCAGAGCCCCTGGCCGGTCCCAGCGACGCTTATGGCCGTGTTTCCAATAGGATAAAAGGCGCCCGCTTCACCTGGTGTACGCAAAATCCAGATCGGATTGATGTCATCGAACAAAGTCTCACTCTGGCCGAGATTTGCCAGATCTTTTTCGAGGCGGAAACGCGGCAATTTCTAAATGATTGGCGGGTGGAGCGCGACCGCCAAGTTAGTGCGCTGACAGCGCGGAATTTTTCCGGCGCTGATTTGCGCATGGCCAATCTTAGCAATGCCGTTCTGATCGGCGTGGATTTTTCCGCTGCGCGGATGCAGGGCGCCCGATTTGTGGATGTACGTGGGGAAAGAGCGGTTTTCGCTGAGGCCCTGCTTCAAGGCAGCACCCATCATTATGCCGACTATCCTGCTGGTCGTTTTGCCTATGCCCAAATGCAAAATTCGGTCTTTGAAAGCGCGGTTTTAACGGGTGCGAATTTCTATGGATCCAATCTAAATTCCGCTGTTCTCACAGGGGCTGCTTTGCAATTTGCCTCTTTGATTTCCACGGATTTAACCGATGCGGATTTGAGATTGGCGGAATTGCGCAGCGCATTTATGACCGATACGGATATATCGAAAACAGTTTTCCAAAGAACGGATTTTTGTTTTGTCGCGCCTCCGCCGGAAGGCCTGACGCAAGAAGAGCTTCGGGTCCCGTTAGAAGACTGCTAATCCGCAACAAAGCAGCCTTGGCCCGGCGGCGCAAATCCGTTATCCGGCGCGCATCTGACAAAAGAGGCGATCATGCACGACATCCGCTATATCCGCGAAAACCCCGCAGAATTTGACGCAGCCATGGAAAAACGGGGCCTGAGTGGGGTGTCGTCTCAGGTTTTGGCCCTGGATGAGGCGCGGCGTGCGAAAATCAATGCGGCTGAAACTGCTCTCGCGGACCGCAATGCCGCGTCGAAACAAGTGGGCAAAGCAAAGGCCAGCGGCGATGAGGCCGAGTTCGAGCGTCTGCGGGCTTTGGTGGCCGATAAGAAATCGGAAATCGCCGCGCTAGAGGCCGAGGCAAAGGCCCAGGATGAAGAGCTGCGCACATTATTGATGGCGCTGCCAAATATCATGGCCGAGGATGTGCCGCTTGGCGCTGACGAAGATGACAATGTAGAAATCAACCGCTGGGGTGAGCCCGGCAGTTTCGAATTTACTCCCAAAGAGCATTACGAGCTTGAGGGCGTCAAACCCGGCATGGATTTCGAAACAGCCGCCAAGCTGTCTGGCGCACGGTTTGTTGTGTTGTCGGGGGCTGTGGCACGGATTCACCGGGCGCTGGCGCAGTTCATGCTCAACACCCATATCGACGAAAACGGCTTGACCGAGACTTGGACCCCGGTTCTGGTGCGCGAAGAGATGCTCTATGGCACCGGCCAATTGCCGAAATTTGGCGAAGACAGCTATCAAACCCGCGAAGGCTTTTGGCTGGTTCCCACAGCGGAAGTCACTTTAACAAATATCGTCAATGACTTGATTATAGAGGAAAATTATCTGCCACGCCGGTTTGTGGCCCATACCCAATGTTTCCGGTCAGAAGCCGGCAGCGCCGGGCGCGATACTTCCGGCATGCTGCGGCAACATCAGTTCGAAAAAGTCGAAATGGTGTCGATCACCAAGCCCGAAGACAGCGAAGCGGAACATGAGCGCATGACTGGCTGCGCCGAGGGGATCTTGCAGAAACTGGGGCTGCCTTATCGCACTGTTAAACTTTGCAGCGGCGATATCGGCTTTGGCGCGATCCGCACGCATGACATTGAGGTCTGGCTGCCCGGGCAGGATAAATACCGTGAAATCAGCTCTGTATCCACTTGTGGCGCGTTCCAGGCCCGGCGGATGAATGCCCGCTATCGTCCAACCGAAGGGGGTAAGCCGCAATTCGTGCATACGCTCAACGGCTCTGGGCTGGCTGTCGGGCGGACACTGATTGCTGTGCTGGAAAATGGCCAAACGGCTGAGGGCGGCGTGCAACTTCCAGAGGTGCTGCACCCTTATTTGGGCGGCAAAACTATGCTGAGCCCCGAGGGCAATTTGGTTTAACAATCGCCTCTAAGACTTTGGGGAATATACTTTCCCCAAAAGGCCAGCATACAGGCTTAGGTTAAAAACAAAGCGCAACCCATTGAAAATATGGGCTGCGTTTTTTTCAAATCTCAGGCTCTTATTTCTCGCCCAGTGGTTTTTTTCCCAAATGTTTACGCAAACGCGAAGGTGTAGATTTTTTGCGGCCTTTGAAAGGGTTCGCCTCTGATTGGCCACGGAAAAACAGCCTAATCGGTGTTCCGGGCATATCAAAATCGTCTCTCAACCCATTGATCAGATAGCGCTTGTAACTTTCCGCCAGCTTATCGGGATGGCTACACATCACCACAAAACCCGGCGGTCGAGTTTTCGCCTGGGTCATATAGCGCAGCTTAATCCGGCGGCCGCCCGGCGCTGGCGGCGGATGCGCCTCTAACATGCCAGTGAGCCAGCGATTAAGCTGAGCCGTGGTCACCCGGCGGTTCCAGACCTCATGGGCTTTCAACACCGCATCACGTAACCGATTGAGACCGCGGCCAGTTTTCGCCGACACGGTGATCAAAGGCGCGCCGCGCAGCTGCGGCAAGAGCCGCTCAAAGGCTTCTTTCAGCTCGGCCAGTTTGCCGGAACGGTCTTCTTCCAAATCCCATTTATTGACGGCCACAACGACTGCGCGCCCTTCCCGCTCGGCCAAATCGGCGATGCGCAAATCCTGCTGCTCAAAGGGAATCGCCGCATCAAGTAACACGACGACCACTTCGGCGAATTTCACCGCCCGCAACCCATCGGCAACCGATAGTTTTTCAACCTTATCTTGGACCTTTGCCTTTTTGCGCATCCCCGCCGTGTCGAATATCCGAACCGGCTGGTCATCCCAATCAAAGGTCAGAGATATCGCATCACGGGTTATCCCGGCTTCAGGCCCCGTCAGCAAGCGGTCTTCACCGATCAAAGCATTGATAAGCGTAGATTTTCCTGCATTTGGGCGACCGACAACGGCTACTTGCAACGGCTTGCCTGAGGGCAGATCCGCTTCGCCATCTTCCACATCGATATCGGTTTCCGCTTCGCGGGCGCGGGCCTCTTCCTCGAAAGCATCGCTCAGCGGAATGAGCGCGCCCAACAGATCGCCCATGCCTTCGCCATGCTCTGCCGAAATCCCCAAGGGTTCGCCTAGACCAAGCGCATAAGCATCGATCAAGCCCGCCTCTCCGGCACGGCCTTCGGCTTTGTTGCAGGCCAAAATCACATGGCTAGAGCGGCGCCGTAAAATATCGGCAAATTCTTGATCAACCGGGGTAATCCCCGCCCGTGCATCCACCATGAACAAGCAGATATCGGCCATATCAACCGCGCGTTCGGTCAATTTCCGCATCCGGCCTTGCAGGCTTTCATCATTGGCAAGCTCAAGCCCCGCCGTATCGATGACGGTGAAGCGTAAATCGCCAAGCCGCGCTTCGCCCTCACGCAAATCGCGCGTGACGCCGGGTTGGTCATCGACCAAAGCTAGGCGTTTGCCAACAAGACGGTTGAATAAGGTCGATTTGCCCACATTTGGGCGACCGACAATGGCGAGGGTGAAGGACATGACTGCTCCGCAAGGTTCAGGCGCGGAGCAATATAGGTCTAACGATAGGCGTGCAAGACTCCATCGGCGGTCATGATGTAGAGCGTCCCGCCAACCACAATCGGATCCATCGCCGCAGGGCCTGGCAGCTCTGTCACGCGGATCAAGGAACCGGAATTCGGATCTACTTCGCGCATTGTTGCGTCATTGGACAAGGTAATTAGCCGCCCGCCTGCCAGAATCGGCCCGTAATGGGCAAAGACTTCGCGCCGGCGCAGGATTTTTTCGTTCAGATATTGCGGCAGAGTGGCTGACCAGACGCGGCTGCCATCGCTGCTATTGAGGCGCAGCAGTTCCGCATCATCGGAGATCAGGAAAATCGCATTGCCCACGACTTGGATGCCGCCGCCGCCCGCGCCTTCTAGCGCTGTCCAAACACGATTGCCCGAAGCCGCGTCTAGCGCGATCAAGCGACCAGCCGCAGTTGCCGCATAGATTGTGTCGCCGCTGATTACCGGCGCGCCGGACACACCGCCAAAGACGCCATATGGCCGACCAGCCCGCTGGCCCGATACGGAGGCCGACCAAAGTGAGACGCCCCCTTGTTTCAACACCCCGGCCAATTCGGTATTCCCCAATGGGAAAAGCGCGAGGCGCCCGCCCACTGCCGGACTCCCAGCCGCGATGGTGCTGGCCGTGGCTTCGACGCCTTCTAATTCCCAGACGATCCGCCCTGTGCCGGTATCGATGGCCCAGCCGCGGGCATTGCGGGTGGTGACATAGACTAGCCCGCCGTCAACCGCCGGAGCCGTCGTCGCCGCCGCGCCCAGGCTTTGGGTCCATTCCACCGCGCCCGTGGCTGCGTTCAGTGCATGCAAGCGCCCATAGCCGGTCGTTGCGAAAATTTGTCCGCCGTGGATGGCCAGTCCACCGCTTAGGGCTTCGCCAGGTTTTTCCCCGGCCGGAACCAGGCTTTTTTGCCAAATCACCTGGCCAGAGCTGTTCAAAGCACTGACCATGGAATGGCTATCCATCACAAAGATCCGGTCACCTTGCACCACGGGCCGGGCGGTCAAGCGCATGCGTTTGGTATTGCCCTCGCCAATATCCGTCGCCCAAACCCGGGTCAGCGGCGCGTTGCGAAGCGCAAGATGCGGGATCAGATGGCCGGAATTAGACCCGAAATGGGTCCAGGAGCTCAGATTTTGCGGTGCAGGCAGACGCAGCGGAGCTGGCTCGCCAGTGACCTGGTAGGGGCGCTGCTCTGTCCGCTTCACGGTTTCTGGCGGCTCCCCGCCTTGGGCGCGCGGATCAGAGTCGCTATCAAGCGCCAGAACCTCCGCGGCTTGATCAATCTCGCGAAGATCATAGCGTTGGCCCGCCAAATTGGGGTCATTCTGACATGCAGCCAATCCCAAAAGCAGCCCGGCTATGCTGCCCGCCCGCATCCATTCTTTCAGATTTGCAATCCGCGCCTGTTGCACAATAGCGATCCTAATTCAGCCCAGCTTCGCTGAGATCACCCCCAAGCGCGACGATCATGCGCGCGACCCGCTGCCCTTGGGCCGGGCCTATTTCCGCCGATTGCGCCAGCTCATACAAAATACCCAAAGCGTCCTGGGTTTCGTTCCGCTCCACATGCAACAAGGCTGTCAGCTCTAACGCCAATGGGCGAAACGAGTTTCCGGCAATCGTCAATGGCTCTAGAAGACGCAGGCGTTCTTGCGACAAAAGTGGGTTCTCCGGCAGCTGCACCAATTTAAGCCGGGCAAGATCGCGATAGACCGGCTCTACGGTTTCATTAGCGATAAAATCGCGCAACAGATCCGCGGCAGCCAAGCTATCTTCGGTCGACAGCACACCAGCCTCAAGAATCACGCGCAGATTTTCCGACGGGCCTTCGAGCCGCAATTCCTGCAGTTTGAGCAGCCGAACAGAATTCTCAGGCGACTCGACGGCAGCAATCAAAGCAGAGCCATTCGCCTTTGCACGTGCGGCAGCTTGCGCCTTTTGCCATTCGAAATAGCTTGCCCCGCCAACAATCGCGATGACAATCAGGGCGACGATCCAGCCATAGCGGCGCGCATACATCAAAAGCGCATCACGCCGGACCGCTTCGTTTACCTCATCAATGAAGCTATCGGAATTGCTCACCCTGTTCTCCTTGGCTTTTGCGCGCCTGTTTACAGGCAAGTTTCAGGAAATGCCAAGCCTGTCCAGTAATTCCATACCGGACTTATTTGTGACCTGGCCTTTGGGTGGCTTGAACCGTAATGTAAATGCGATTAATTTAAACTGGTCAGTTCAATTTGTATTGAATTGTTCGTGTTTCCGCTTAGGTCACCCTCAGCCCAGTTTTAGGATTGCCACCGGTATGAGACTCACATCGATATTCACCGCGATATTGGTCGCGATTGGCCTTTATGTCCTGGTTTTTGAACGGGATCTGCTATTTGCAGCTGACACAACCGCCACCCCAGAGGAGCCCGCCCCCGAGACGCAAAAAAAACCGGCATCTGCATCTGAATTGCCCCCAGGCCATGTGGCGGTTGTGGCGATTAAAAGCGACGCGATTGACGTGGATAACCGGGTGATCTTGCGAGGCCGGACCGAGGCGGATCGGCAAGTTGCGGTGAAATCGCAGATCGAAGGTCTGGTGATCTCTACCCCGCTGCGCAAAGGCAATTTTGTGACCAAAGGGCAGCTTCTGTGCGAAATTGAGCCTGGAACACGCCCCGCAACCCTGGCCCAAGCCCGCGCGCAACTGGCAGAGGCGGAAATTTCCAATACCGCTGCCAGTCGCTTGGCCGAAGGCGGCTATCGTTCGGAAACCGCAGCAGTTGCCGCGAAAGCGACCTATGAAGCAGCCTTAGCAGCCGTGCAGCAAGCGGAATGGGCTATGGGGCATTTGCAAATCACCGCGCCGTTTGATGGGCTGTTGGAAACAGATGCGGCAGAGCTGGGCACATTATTACAAGCCGGCAGTGATTGCGCGACTGTGATCCAGCTCGACCCGATCAAACTGGTTGGATATTTACCCGAAACCCAAGTGAGCGCGGTCAAGCTTGGCGCTCCGGTCACCGCGCGGCTTACCGATGGTCGGGTTATCACCGGCACTGTGTCCTTTGTGGCGCGCTCCTCCGATCCCGCAACCCGCACATTCGAAGTCGATGTTACGGTCGAAAATCCGGATCTTAGCATTCGCGATGGTCAAACCGTGGAAATGGCGATTTCAGCCGAAGGCAGCCGCGCGCATCTGATCCCGCAATCCGCGCTGACCCTTAATGATAGCGGCGAAATGGGCGTGCGTTTGGTGGATGCCCAAAGCCAAGCCGCCTTTGCGCCCGTGGAAATTGTCCGCGACACGCCCGAAGGCATGTTGGTGCGCGGCTTGCCCGATAGTGTGCAGCTGATCACGGTCGGTCAGGAATATGTGAATGATGGCGTGCCTGTCATCGCTTTGGCACCGGGGGAACGTCTATGATCGGATTGGTAGATTGGGCGTCCAACCGGGCGCGTATGGTCATCGCCTTTATCGCGCTTTCGCTGATTGTGGGCGGCTATTGCTATGCGGTTTTGCCGAAAGAAGGCGAGCCGGATATCGAAATCCCGATGCTTTTTGTATCAGTGCCCTTCCCCGGTATTTCGGCCCAAGACAGTGAAAAACTGCTGGTCAAAACCATGGAAACCGAGCTGGCCGATCTGGACGGGTTGAAGGTGATGAATTCACTCGCCTCCGAAGGCTATGCGGGCGTTGCCCTGGAATTCGAGTTCGGCTGGGACAAATCCAGGATCATGGCCGATGTGCGCGACGCCATGAATAACGCCGAGGCAAAATTTCCCTCTGGCGCCGATCAATATTCCATCAACGAAATCAATTTCAGCGAATTTCCCATCATCATTGTCAGCCTGACCGGTAATGTCCCGGAACGCAGCTTGGTGCATTTGACCAAGAAATTGCAGGACCGGCTGGAGGCCAAAGATGCGGTGCTAGAGGCGGTATTGGCCGGTTTCCGCGATGAAATGGTCGAGGTGATTATCGACCCGGTCAAGCTGGAATCCTATAACATCACCGCCGCAGAACTGATCAGTGCTGTGCGCAATAACAACCAGCTAATCGCAGCTGATGAGGTGGAAACGGCCTCGGGCGCTTTCGCGGTGAAGATCCCGTCTTCCTTTGACGAAAGCTCGGATATCTTCAATCTGCCGATCAAAACCAATGGCGACCGGATCGTCACCCTGTCGGATATCACAGATATTCGCCTGACCTTTGAGGACCGGGCCGGGACAGCACGGTTTGACGGCGAAAAAACCGTGGCGCTGCAAGTGGTGAAGCGCAAAGGCTTCAACCTGATCGACACCGCCAAAATGATCCGCGCCGAGGTGGAGGCCGAGTTGGAAACCTGGCCCGATGATCTGCGCGCCGCGGTGCAGGTGCAGCCCTCCAATGATCTCAGCTTCCAGGTGGAAAGCATGGTGCAGCAGCTCGAAGGCTCTGTCTTGACCGCTGTCTCACTGGTGATGATCGTGGTTTTGGCTTCGCTTGGTGGGCGTGCGGCCTTTTTGGTAGGGTTTGCTATCCCGACCTCTTTCCTGCTCTGCTTTGCCTTTTTGGCGCTTATGGGCGTGTCGATTTCCAATATCGTCATGTTCGGTCTGATCCTGGCAGTGGGGATGCTGGTGGATGGGGCGATTGTGGTGGTGGAATATTCCGAGCGCCGCATTTCCGAAGGCCAAGGCCCCATGCGTGCTTATGTGGAAGGGTCAAAACGCATGTTTTGGCCGATTGTGTCCTCGACCGCGACGACGCTTTGCGCCTTTTTGCCCATGCTGTTTTGGCCTGGTATTCCCGGTGAATTCATGGGGATGCTGCCGGTCACGCTGATCTTTGTTCTGTCGGCCTCGCTGATCGTCGCGTTGATCTATCTGCCGGTGATGGGCGGTGTGGCGGGACGGATCAGCCGCGCCTCGCAACATAGCTCTGACCATCTGCAAGGATTGGCCTGGCCGGTCCGAGCGGGGCTGGCGCTGGTGTCTTTGCTGGTGACCGGTTTGGGCGCTTGGCTGCTGGTCAATAATGCCCCCATGCCTCTGGCTGTGACTTTGTTCCTGATTGGTGCGATTGCGCTGAGCATCACGCTCAAAGCCATCTTGCCGCGCCATTTCTCTGAGGCGCCGTTGAAAGTCGGCTATCGCCGTACCGCATTTGGCCATTTCATCGCCTTTATCGCTGCCAATCCGGTGATGCCGGTGGTGACGATTGCGGCGGTTGTGGGCTTTGTGGTCATGGTCTTTGGCACCTTCAGCCAAAACAATTACGGCGTTGAGTTCTTTGTGGAAACCGAGCCGGAACAGGCCCAGGTCTATGTCCGGGCGCGGGGCAATCTTTCGCTTGAGGACAAAGACGCTTTGGTTCGTCAGGTCGAAGAGGTCGTGCTGAATACCGAAGGCGTCTTTACCGCTTTTGCCTTTGCTGGCGAAGGCGGGCTGAACCAAAATACCGGTGGCGGCCAAGCGCCCTCTGATACGATCGGTCAGGTGCAGTTTGAAACCATCCCTTGGGATGACCGCCCGCGTATTCCGGTCGAAGGCTCTTGGTTGAAACAGCTTTTGCTGCGGGAATCCGTTGATCCCTATTATGACGGCAATGCGGTGCTAGACCGGGTTCAAGCAGAGATCGATAAAATCCCAGGCATCTATGCCGAAGCGCAAGAGCTGGCCCAAGGCCCGGCCCAGGGGAAACCTGTGCATCTGCGCCTCAAAGGCGATGACTGGCAGAGTTTGACCGAAGCGACTCAGCTGATCCGCGCGGAATTTGAGGCCACCACAGGTCTCATCGATGTGGAAGACACCCTGCCCCTGCCTGGCATCGACTGGCAAATCAATGTGGATGTGGCCCAAGCAGGCCGCTATGGGGCGGATGTGGCCACTATTGGCGGCATGGTGCAGTTGATAACCAATGGCATTTTGCTTGATGAAATGCGGGTCGATAGTTCCGATGACGAAATCGAAATCCGCGCCCGGCTGCCGCAGGAATATCGCCTGCTCTCGACCTTGAATTCACTGAAATTGCAGACCGCCAATGGCTCTGTGCCTTTGTCGAACTTCATCACCATTGAACCGGTCAAGAAGATCGCCACCATCAACCGCACGGATCAGCAGCGCTATTATGACGTCAAAGCCAATGTGGCGCCGGATCTGACCAATGATGATGGCCAGTTGATCAATGCCAATGAGCGCATCACTTATCTGACCAAATGGCTCGAAGAGGAAAAGCCCCTGCCCTTAGGGGTGGAATGGGAATGGACCGGCGATCAAGAGGATCAGGCCGAAAGCGCGGCTTTCTTGCAATCGGCTTTTGCCGGAGCTTTGGGGCTGATGTTCATTATCCTCTTGGCCCAGTTCAACAGCTTTTATAACGCGGTTTTGGTGCTTTTGGCGGTAGTGTTGTCCACGGCGGGCGTGCTGATCGGGATGCTGGTCATGCAGCAGCCTTTCTCGATCATCATGACCGGGACGGGCGTTGTGGCTTTGGCGGGTATTGTCGTGAATAATAATATCGTGCTGATCGACACATATCAGGAATACAGCCATTACATGCCCCGGATCGAGGCGATCGTGCGCACGGCCGAAACGCGGATCCGTCCGGTATTGCTAACCACTTTGACCACTATGGCCGGGTTGGCGCCGATGATGTTCGGTCTTTCGCTTGATTTTGTGAATGGCGGCGCGACCATCGACAGCCCAACTGCGCTTTGGTGGAAACAGCTGGCAACAGCGGTGGTTTTTGGTCTGGGCATTGCCACGGCGCTGACCCTGGTTTTCACTCCGGCTATGCTGGCGCTGCGGGTCTGGGCGCATACATATGCGCTGGTTATTTTGCGCTGGATTGCCCGGGCAACCGGCGGACGGGGCAGCCGAGCCGCCGAAGATTGGGTGCTGCGCCGTCGCGCAAGACGCACTCAGAACCCGGTGATTTTGTGGGATGAGGATGCGGAAACCAGCCTAGGCTCTGGCAACTCAGCCGGAGAATTACGTGCCGCGGAATAGCGGTGCCGCAGAAAACAGGCTAAAGAGGCGGCATGCCCGCCTCTTGCCGTGAAACTGATCTTTACCCGCCGCTCAAAGCCTTTCTTCAGGGCCAGGGCTATGAGGTGAAATCCGAAATCACCGGCGCGGATATTGTCGGCCTGCGCGGCGCGGAACCGCCGGTGATCATCGAGATGAAGACCGGCTTTAGCCTGACGCTTTTTCACCAAGCGATCGATCGGCTTGCGCTTTCTGATCATGTTTATCTGGCAGTCCCACGCGGGTCGGGTCGGCGGTTTCAGTCCGCGCTAAAGGAAAATGTCAAACTTGCCCGGCGGCTGGGGCTGGGGCTTTTGCTGGTGCGCCTCAGCGACGGGCATGTGGAGCCAGTTTGCGACCCCGGCCCCTATGCGCCGCGCCCGGCCAAGAAACGGCAAGCGCGGCTTTTGCGCGAATTCGCCCGGCGGGAGGGGGATCCCAATAGCGGCGGTCATCGCGGTAAAATCATCACCGCTTATCGGCAAGATTGCGACAAGATCGCCGCCTATTTGGCCCAGAGCGGCCCGCAAAAAGGCGCGCAAGTGGCGCAGGCCACGGGCATTGCGGCGGCGACGCGGATCATGGCCGCGGATCATTATGGCTGGTTCGAGCGGGTGAGCCGCGGCGTTTATCAGCTGACCCCAAAGGGAAGAGCCGCGCTTTTGGGCGCTGATCAGGAAAGCCCGCAGACCTAACTCCACCGGGCTTGACCCGATGGCTCGCCCCTTCCCGCATTACTCCGCCGCCGTAGAAGTCCCCGTGCTCGCCTCGGCCTGGGCGGTCCAAAGCTCCGTATAGCGCCCGCCCATGGCCAAAAGCTCCGCATGATTACCGCGCTCTACGACCTTGCCGGCCTCTAGCACCAAGATCTGGTCGCTTTCGACAACCGTGGACAAGCGATGCGCGATGGTGATCACCGTGCGCCCCTGCCCCATTTGCCGCAGACTGTCTTGGATATCCCGTTCGGTGCGGGTGTCGAGCGCTGAAGTCGCCTCATCCAGCAGAACAATCGGCGGGTTTTTCAGCAAAGTCCGAGCAATGCCCACCCGCTGCTTTTCACCGCCAGATAGCCGCAAGCCTCGCTCGCCCACCATCGTGTCATAGCCTTTGGGCAGATCCTCGATGAATTGACCCAGCTTGGCCGCATGGGCAGCTTGGGCGATCTCCGATTGCGCGGCTTCCGGGCGGCCATAAGCGATATTGTAATGCAGCGTGTCGTTAAACAGCACCGTATCTTGTGGCACCACGCCGATTTGCGCATGTAGACTATCTTGGGTCACATCGCGCAGATCCTGACCATCGATCAGCACCGCACCTTGGGTCACATCGTAAAACCGAAAGAGCAGCCGCCCAATGGTCGATTTACCAGCCCCAGACGCCCCCACCAAAGCCAGGCTGCTGCCTGCGGGCACGTCAAAAGACACGCCACGTAAAATCGGCTGCTCGGGATCATAGCCGAAATGCACATCGCGGAATTCCACCCGGCCTTGGGTGACAGCGATGGGCTGGGCATCGGCTTTGTCGGAAACTTCGGGTTTTTGATCCAGAAGATGGAACATCGAGGCCATATCCACCAGGCTTTGGCGGATTTCTCGATAGACCATGCCCAGGAAATTCAGCGGCATGGTTATCTGGATCATATAGGCATTGACCATAACGAAATCGCCCACAGTCATCGTGCCCGCCTGCACCCCGCGCGCGGCCATGATCATCACCGCCACCAAACCAGAGGTGATCAAAAAGGCTTGGCCGAAATTCAGGAAAGACAGTGTATAGCTGGTGCGCAGCGCCGCTTGGACATAGGCGCCCATGGCAGAGTCATAGCGATTTGCTTCGCGGCTTTCGGCGCCGAAATATTTCACGGTTTCGAAATTTAACAGGCTGTCGATGGCTTTTTGCGTCGCATCCGTATCTTGGGCATTCATTTCCCGACGAATACCCACCCGCCATTCGGTGACCTTAAAGGTAAAACCGATATAGACCACCAGCGTTACGGCCACCACCACCAGATACCAAGGGTCAAACAATGTCACCAACACGGCGCCGATCAGCGTGAGCTCTAAGATCAGCGGCCCGATGGAAAACAGCATAAAGCGCAGCAGGAATTCCACGCCTTTGACCCCGCGCTCCATGATCCGGCTCAGACCACCGGTTTTGCGGGTGATGTGATAGCGTAGCGACATGCGATGGATATGGGCGAAAGTATCCACAGCGACACTGCGCAAGGCTTGCTGTCCGACACTGGCAAAAATCACATCGCGCAGCTGCTGAAACCCGGTGGTCATGAGCCGCGCAATCCCATAGGCGACGGTGAGCCCCACGGCTCCGAGCGCCAGCCAAGTGCTGGGATCGGCCTCTAGGCTCAGATGATCCACCGCCAGCTTATAGAAATAAGGCGTCCCCACAGCCACGAGTTTCGATAAAACAAGCGCCAGCACCGATAAAACCACCCGCCATCTGATGCTGATATCTTGCGGCCAAAGATAGGGCGCGACGCGGCGGATGATGACTTCGGGCTTGGCCTCATCTGCAGTGACCTCTGGATCAGCCTGCCCCGTATCGCGGTCAGTCCGGCCCCCGGCCCGAAAACTCATGGATTTCACGGTGATATTTCCTTTTGACCTAAGTGATATAGGTCGCGCGCCGGATCATGTCACGGGCGTTTGGCGGTCTCGGCTGCGGTTTCGGGCAAACGCAGCACTTGGCCGGGAAATATCAGGTTCGGGTCGCGGATCTGATCGCGATTAGCCCCATAGACCACCACATATTGCGCGCCATCCCCATAAGCGTCATTGGCAATCCGCCAAAGCGTGCCGCCAGGCTGCACGGTAATGACTTCGGGCGCGGACGAGCTGCCGAGCTCCGGGGCCAAGGCGGTAATCACTTCGGGCGGTTCGCGGCGCAGCGGCATAGCGGTTTCTGCGATGACATTTTCGCCCTGATGGACTTCGAGGCGCAGCTGATATGTGCCGGGCGCCAAATCCGATAGATCCACCTGCCATTCACCGGGCTCTAACAAAGCCACAGGCGGAAGGCTGGGCGCATTATCCACAAAAACCTGTAATTGCCCCGGAGCCCCGGCCCGGCCCGATAAATGCAATTCCGATCCAGAGCGGTAGCTTAGGCTATCAATGGCGATCTCATCACTTTGCGGCGGGGTCGCACCCATTGCCCGCACACCGCTTTCGTCAACCCGCAGGATTTCCGGGGCGGTCTTGGCCGCGATCTCGCCTTGCAACTGATCGACCGGATCCGCCAACGCAGCCGAGGCAATCACCACTGTCGCGTCAGAGCTGGTCTGATCACCATCAGGCCCAAGCGCGCGCAGCCAAAGCCGTTGCCCCATTCTCTGCGGCGGAATAGCGGTAATCGCGGCGAACTGGCCTTGACCATCTGTCTGCGCCTCGATCAGCAGATCATCATCGAGCATGATGGAAATGGCGGTATTGGGAAAACCACGCCCGGCAATCACCGCGGCGCCATCCGGCTCTATCCGCACCAAATCGAAATCCAAGGGCGATTTCGGCTCTGGCTGCTCTATGATTTCGGGGGTTTCCAGCGGCTCGCCCGTGGGTAAAACCACCGGTTCTTTATCCAAGACCCGCAGCGAAACCGGCACCTGCCCTGTGATCACAGCGCCGCCACCGCCGACGATCATCAAGCCGAGCGCCCCAAAGCCTGCCATTTTGACGATGCCAATCCCGGCCATAACAGCCCCTCTCGCGGTCTAAGCCATAAGTGGGGATGAGCTATGCAGCCGACTCAGCCTAATTCACAAGCTTTTTCGTAATTTAGGTCTTGAATTTCGCTAAAAACTACCAGTTCGAGCCCGGTGCCGAGTGATTTTCTCGGAGGAATAGATCGCAAGTGCCGTCCAGATCAGGGCAAAGGCAAAGCCATGCACCCAGGTGAAGGTCTCGTTAAACAAAAACACCGCCACCAGGAATTGTAGGCTGGGATTGATATATTGGATCAGCCCCATGGTGGATAAATTCACCCGGCGGCTCGCATAGGTGAATAGCAAAAGCGGCAGTCCCGTCAGCGGCCCGGAACAGGCAAGAAGGAAGCTTTGGCTTAGATCTTGGCCAAAACTTGCCAAGCCCGAGCCGAATTCCAGCCAGGCCAGATAGCCGATGGCAAAGGGAATAACGATAATGACCTCGGCCACAACCGAGGCCAACGGCGTCAGCGGCGATAATTTCTTGACCAAACCGTAAAAGCCAAATGTCGTCGCCAGGAGCAAAGCCAACCAGGGTGCCACCCCCAACCCGATCGACAAGCCCAAAACCGCAATCGCCGCCAAAGCAACCGCAAAAGATTGCCGGCGGCTCAGCGCGTCTTTCAGCGCCACGACGCCTAAAAGCACCGCGATCAGGGGAAAAATGTAATATCCCAGGCTCGCTTGCAGCGCATAGCCATTTTGCACCGCATAGATAAAGCCAAACCAATTCACCGATATCAGCGCCCCGGCGGCCAGGCTGGCGCGAAACCCATCGCGGCTTTGCCAGAGCGGGCGCAGCTGCCCTAGCCCATTTTGCACCGCCAGCACCGCAAGGAAAAACAGCAAGGACCAGATCATCCGATGCGCCAAAAGCTCGGTCGCGGGAACATCGCTCAGCGCTTTGTAAAAAATCCCCGACAGGCCCCAAACACAACAAGCGGCTATCATCGCTGCAATGCCTTTGGCGGGCTCGGTCATGTATTTGAAATCCTGGGGAAATGCCTCTGGCCGATTTGGTCGAGGCGGTAAAAACAGAACACGGGCCCGAAGGCCCGCGTCATGAACATCGCCTGTGAAAGGCTAGTTTGTGATGATCTCTGGCCCCATCACCGCCGTTGGGATCGCGGTTGAGAGCCAAGGTATATAGGTGACCATGATCAAGAAGACGAAGAGAACCGCCAAGAAGGGCAGCGCCGCCTTGACCACACGCATCATCGGCATGCCCGCAACGCCCGAGGTCACAAACAGGTTCAAACCGACCGGCGGGGTGATCATGCCGATTTCCATATTCACCACCATGATGATGCCCAGATGGATCGGATCAACGCCCAGCTCAATGGCGATGGGGAAAACCAACGGCGCCACGATGACCAAAAGCCCCGATGGCTCCATGAACTGACCACCGATCAGCAGGATCACATTGACCATCACCAGGAACATGATCTTGCCAAAGCCGGCGCTTAGCATGCTTTCCGCGATCATTTGCGGGATCTGCTCATCGGTTAACACATGTTTCAGGATCAGCGCATTGGCGATGATGAACATCAGCGTGATGGTCAGTTTGCCCGCATCATAAAGCGTGTTCACCGTGTCTTTGTGGAAGAACGCCGTCACCAGCGCATAGGGACGGTCGAGCAGGGTTTTATTGCTGCGCTCATCCGGGGTCGAAAGCGGCCCCATATCGCGATAGACAAAGACCGACACCAAGAAGGCGTAAACAGAGGCCACCGCCGCCGCTTCGGTCGGGGTAAAGATCGCTCCGGTCACACCAGGGATACCATAGATCCCCACCATGATGATCACGATCAGCATCAGCCCCCAGAATGCATCGCGGAAGCTGGACCAGATCTCATCCCAGCCCTGCCATTCGCCTTTCGGCAAATTGCGAATTTTGGCCATGACATAGATGGTGATCATCAGCATGCCGCCCGCCATTAGGCCGGGAATGATCCCTGCAAGGAACATCCGCCCCACGGACACATCCGTTGCCGAAGCATAAACCACCATCACAATCGAGGGCGGGATCAAGATCCCAAGCGTCCCCGCGTTACAGATAACCCCTGCCGCGAACTCCTTGGAATAGCCTACCTTCTGCATCGCCGCGATAACGATAGAGCCAATCGCCACAACCGTCGCAGGCGAGGAGCCCGACAGTGCCGCAAAGATCATACAGGCGAAAACACCCGCAATCGCCAAACCGCCCGGCAAATGCCCAACACAAGCAATAGCAAAGCGGATAATCCGTTTCGCCACACCGCCCGTGGACATAAAGCTAGAAGCAAGGATGAAGAACGGAATTGCCAGAAGCGTATAATGCCCAGCCATCGCCTGATACAGCGATTGCGCCACCGAGGCGAGAGAACTTTCCGATGTAAAGAGCAGGAACAGGATGGAGCTAAGGCCCAAGCTGACCGCGATAGGCACACCGATCAGCAAGAGGCCCACGACCCCAATAAAAAGAAGAACGACTTCCATCGGGTTTAGTCCTTTTTGTAGTACGGATCGTCGTGATGGGTCGCGCTCAGATCATCGATCTGGTCTTCGACCTCATGGCTGACGATAATCGTGTCGCGATGGCCATTTACCACGCCGATCATGGCTTCAACCGTGCGCAGCAACAAAAGCGCGCAGCCAATGGGCAGCATGATATAGGCCACAAGGCGCGGTAGTTTTTCGTAGGATTCTCCTTGGTTGACCAAGGGCTCTAGCCAGCGCAACCAGTCCAGCATGGGGATCTGATCGGTTTCATACCAAGCTTGGTCGCGGGAATTGGCAAAACCCGTGGGGAACCAACGGCCTGTGGTCGCATCAAGCCCAGCAAAAGGCGCGTAATAGTCCCAAGCCCCTTTGAGTAGCAAAAATGCATAAAGCACGCAGCACAAAGCCGCGATAATCCCCATGACCCGTTGCGTGCCCTTAGGCAAAACATTCAGCAAAGCATCCACGCCCAAATGCGCGGTAATGCGAAACGCATGGGCAATGCCAAAAAGCACAAGCCATGCAAAAGCCACCAAGACGACTTCTAAGCCCCAAATCAGGCTTTCGTTGAAAACATAGCGCAAGACCACATTTATAAAGGTCAGAAGAACCATCGCACCCAGCAAAAAGGCGATAAAGATTTCTTCCGCTTGGGCAATAAACTCACCCAATGCCGTTTCCGGCTGATGCCGCGTATGCGTGCTCATTCAGGCCCCCATTCCCGTTGAGTATGTGCAGGGCCGAATTTCTCCGGCCCTGCTGTGTCACAAATTGGCTTTCGCCTTACATGGACTCGTTGATGGCTTGTGCCGCTGCGATATTGTCAGCGCCCACATCACCTTCGAATTGTGCCCAAACCGGCTTCATCACTTCGACCCATGCAGCCCGCTGTTCTGCGGTCAGCTCGCGAATAGTGCCGCCCGCATCGAGAACCGCCTGGCGGTTATCTGCGTCAACTTCGGCGATCGCTGCGTTCCGAGTTGCGGTGACTTCGTCCATGATCGTGGCCAGCTGGTCACGCACATGGCCCGGCAGCGCATCCCACCAGTCAACCGAGGTCACAACCATATAGTCCAGCAGACCATGATTGGTTTCGGTGATGCCGTCTTGCACTTCGAAGAATTTCTGGCCGTAGATATTGGACCAGGTGTTTTCCTGACCATCCACAACGCCGGTTTGCAGCGCGCCGTAAACTTCGGAGAAGGACATAGGCTGCGGCGACGCATCCAGAGCTTTCATCTGCGCAACCAGCACGTCAGACGGCTGCACGCGGAATTTCAGACCAGCCGCATCGGTGGGCTCGATCAGCGGTTTATTGGCCGAGAACTGCTTTAGGCCATTATGCCAAAAGCCCAGACCAACCAGACCGCGACGCTCCATCGAGGACATCATGGACTGACCCGCGTCAGATTGCTGGAACGCGTCCACGGCTTCCATGTTTTTGAACATAAAGGGCAAATCGAAGATGCGGAACTTCTTGGTGAATTTTTCGAATTTCGACAAGGACGGTGCGGCCATCTGAACATCGCCGTTCAGCATCGCTTCCAAGACCTGGTCGTCATTATAAAGGGTCGAGTTCGGATAGACCTCCATACAGGCCTTACCATTCATCTCTTCATTCACGCGCTCTTGCAAAAGCGACGCAGCAATACCTTTGGGGTGCTTGTCCGTATTGGTCACATGGCTAAATTTGATAACGATTTCGCCATCATCGCAGGCCGCGAATGCGCCGGTTGCACCAAAGGACAATGCAACTGCAGTTGCTGCTGCTGTAAAGAGTTTCATTCATAGCCTCCCGAGCTGTTTTATCTGCGCAGGCCTTTCTCAGGGCTGCGCTTTCGTTACAAGGGGCGAAATGCAGCATAAGCTCAAGGAAAAAATTTCTTTTTCAATGAAACGAAATACCCCAGGGTCAAGCTGTCCATAGTTTTTTATCCACTTTGGCGGGCTTGGGACGGTATTTTTCTTTCGCACGCCCATAAATGCATTTACCGTAATGAAAAAATGTCTAGAAAAACGTTTTTTAGCATCGCCGAAAAAAACTTGGCATGTTAAAATTTTCCTATTCGTTTTTTGTGCAATTGGATAAAGATTAATTCAAAATACATATATCCTATTGCGTCGTGTAATTAACTGTTAAAGAAGGCATTCTGCCATGTCCGTAACGACAAGCCAAAGCTCTGACACCGAAATAGCAGCTCAGATAAATAATGAGTATACTTCCATTGATTTTGGAAATGACGGCGTTTTTGAACAAAAGAATATCGTCATGGTTTCTGTTGATGATTTGTTTAATGTCGTGCGGTTCCGCGATACTTTCGGCGTTTCAATTCAAACTCCGAATATCGACCGGCTATTGGGGTTAGGCACCTATTTCGATGCTGCCCACGCGTTAAAGCCCGCCTGCAACCCGTCGCGCGCCTCGACAATGACCAGCCTGTCGCATTTCAAAACCGGGGTGATCAATAACAATGATAATTTCGCCGAGTTTTTGAATCCTGGCGAAACTTTGCCCGGTTTATTGCAATCCGCAGGCTATTACACGGCCGGGGTTGGTAAGCTTTTCCATGGCGGGCTGGCGGCTAGCGACACGACAAGCGCCAAGGCCCAGTTCCTTGCATCAGCCTTTGATCACTATCAGGTGGATACCGGCAATAGTATTAGCCAGACCTCCAGCATCGAAAGCCGCCATGGCGCAGGGAATTTGACCGAAGATCAAATCGCAGACACGAATGCCGCGATTTGGGCGGCGGATTTTGTGTCGAGCTATTCGGGCGACAGCCCCTATTTCCTCGCTCTCGGTCTGAAAAAGCCGCATTTGGACTGGAATGTGCCTCAGGCCTATTATGATCTTTACGATCCCAGCCAGATCGTTCCGCCGCCGACGCCGGACACGGATTATGACGATGTCCCGCTTTTCTTTCAGCAATTCTGGTCACCCAATTACCATGACAAAGTTGTGGCAGCAGATGAATGGGTGAATGGCATTCATTCTTATTTGGCGGCGATTTCTTATGCGGATGCGCAGCTGGGTCGGTTACTGGACGCGATGGATGCGGCAAATGCTTGGGACGACACCACATTCGTTCTGTGGTCCGATCACGGGTATCATTTGGGGGATAAGGAACATTGGGGTAAATTCACCCATTGGGAACAAGCGACCAATGCGCCGCTGATCATTGTTGATCCCGACCATGGCAGCGCGGGCAGTACCGTCACCGCGCCCGTATCCTTGCTGGATATCATGCCGACCCTGCTGGATCTGGCGGAAACCGGTGTGACGACCGGGCCAATTGATGGCCAATCCTTGCTAGAGCTGGTGCAAGACCCCACAACCAATTGGGCGAGCCCGGCGGTGAGTGTCTTTGACGGCTCGATCTCGCTGCGCACCGCGACCCATCGTTATATCCTGGGGCTAACCGGGGATGAGCAGCTTTATGATATGGTCAATGACCCCGAGCAATTCACCAATCTGGCCAGCGATCCAGGGCAAGCCGCTCTGCTATCGCAATTGCGGGATATGGCTGCTCATGAGGCCACGCTATTGGGGGCCATTACCGATTTCAACGCAACGGAACTTTCTGGCAGTGCGGCGGGCGAGCATCTATTCGTGACGCCCAATATTGAACGCGCTTATGGTAGTGTCGGCGATGATGTTTACGCGGTTTTCGACCCCAACCAAATTTCCGCGATTCGAGAATTGGCCGGCAATGGGACAGATGTGATCCGGTTTTATGGCGCAGGCACCGGCGTGATAGAGACCCCCACCATCCGCCTGCCCTATGCGGTGGAAAATCTGATTGTCGAGCGCGATGTCGCGCCAATTGTTCACGGCAATGGCAATCATAACTATCTGAAATCCGGCCGTCATGCCTCCGAGCTTTATGGCTGGGCGGGCAATGACACTTTGCAAGGCCATTGGGGCAAAGACCGGCTGGTGGGCCATATCGGTAATGATGTCCTGAAGGGCCACACAAATGATGACACGCTTTTGGGTCTCAGCGGCCGGGATCTGCTAGAAGGCGGTGACGGCCGCGATGATCTTCGCGGTGGCACAGAGAATGACACTTTGCGCGGCGGGGCGCATGACGACACGCTCCGGGGTGGCTGGCAGAATGATTTTCTATCCGGCGGTACTGGTAATGACCTTATGTATGGCGAGCAGAATAACGACCGAATGAATGGCGATCAGGGGAATGACACGCTTTATGGCAATGATGGCGCGGATTTCATGACCGGCTATCATGGGGCCGATTACATGGATGGCGGGCGTCATAATGATGTGCTTAAGGGCGGCAATGATAATGACACGCTCATGGGCGGCGAAGGTCATGATCTGCTGCAAGGCGGTTGGCAAAATGACAGTCTGATTGGCGGCGCGGGGCGTGATAGTCTTTATGGCGATCAGAATAATGACAGCCTTTATGGCGGCAGCGAAAATGACCTGCTCAATGGTGGCGATGGCCATGACAGTCTTTGGGGCGAGGCTGGCAATGACAGCTTAATCGGCGGGCGGCACCATGATTGGCTGAGCGGGGGCAGCGGTAACGACACGCTGTCCGGCGGCAGCGGCAAGGACACGCTTTGGGGGGGCAGTGGCGATGACTGGCTCGAAGGCGGGACTGCTCGGGACCTGTTCTATTTCGACCTGACACAGATTGATGGGGCGGGCCATGACAGTATCGCTGGGTTTAGCACCCAAGAGGATCTGATCCAGCTGGTTTCGCCAAGCCTGAATAGCCGCGCCGATCTGGTCTGGAGCTTGTCCGGCAGCGGGCATCTCTTGCTAAGCGATGCGCATATGAGCTTTTCCGTGGAATTCCTCAATCTAAACCTATCCGCAGCCGCCTTGGTGGATGTGCATTTCGTCTAAAAGAGGCGGATAGATTAGCGCCAGCCCCCCAGACTGGCTGACGCTTTGATCGGTCAGTCCGATTGCAGTTTGCGCAGACGTTGGATCAAGCTAGACGTGTCCCAACGCCCGCCGCCCATGGATTGCACATCGCAATAAAACTGGTCCACAAGCGCGGCGATGGGCAGGCTCACTCCCATATCCTTGGCCTGGTCGATCGCTATGCCTAGATCCTTGCGCATCCAATCCACCGCAAAGCCGAATTCAAACTCGCCATCCACCATCGTGTCGGCGCGATTGGCCAATTGCCAGGACCCGCCTGCTCCTTGGCTGACCAGCTGCGCAACTTGCTTTGCGTCCAGCCCCGCTTTTTGCGCGAAATGCAGGCCTTCGGAAATGCCCTGCACAATCCCGGCAATGCAGATCTGATTGACCATTTTGGTCATTTGCCCCGCGCCGACAGGCCCGAAATAATCCGTGGCTTTGGCATAGGCTTGCATGATCGGCTCGGCTTTGCCGTAATCCGTCTCAGAGCCGCCGCACATAATCGCCAATTGGCCATTCTCGGCCCCAGCCTGTCCGCCAGAGACCGGCGCATCCACAAAGCCCACGGATTTGTCTGCGGCTGCTTCGGCCAGCTCCCGCGCAACTCGTGCTGAGGCAGTGGTGTGATCAACGATAACAGCGCCGTCGGTCAGCCCCGCCAAAGCACCCGACTCACCCAAGACCACCGAGCGCAGATCATCGTCATTGCCGACGCAAATCATGACAAATTCAGCTCCCGCCGCGGCTTCTGCCGGGGTTTTGCCGAAATTTCCGCCATGCTCTTTGGCCCAGGCCTCTGCTTTCGCGGTGGTGCGGTTATAGACTGTCACAGAATGACCCGCGGCCTGCAAATGTCCCGCCATGGGATATCCCATCACGCCCAGCCCTAAAAATGCAACTTTTGCCATATCTTACCCCCCTAGGTTTCGGAATGGGTCCACCAAAAATCCTGCTTGCGCTCCTGGGAATTTGGTGTGCCAAGTCTTTTTCCCTGCATCTATGTCACGACGGGCAAAAGCAAGACAGTTCCTGCATTTGTCCCCGTGCCATAAGAGGCTAAGATCGAGTTAACGGAAAACAAGGTGTGGTAGAGTGCCTATGGCCTATCGGTTGGAAAAAACGAGCAAACTCGTAATATTTGGCTTGGCACTGCTGGCCGCCACGCCGGTTTTGGCCTTGGATAAGGTCGAAATCCTCGTGCAGGGGGTGAATGAAAAGACCGCCAAATCTCTGAAAGACCAGATCGAGCTCTCATCGCTGACCAATACGGCGCTGGAAAATGAGGTCACCGATACCCAAGACATCCTGGCCTCTGCTCAGGCGGAATATCGCCGATTGGTCGGGCTGATGTATGATAATGGCTATTACGGCCCCGAAGTGCATGTTTTCGTCGATGGGCGAGAAGCGGCGAACATAGATCCGATCCAACCGCCTGCGACGATCAGCAAGATCCAGCTTGTGGTGACACCAGGCAAGGCATTTACCTTTGGCAAAGCGCAATTGGCGCCACGGGAACCGCAAGCCGCTGCTGGGCCGGATCCGGTGGTGGATGGGTTTGTGCCTGGCGCCCCGGCCAAAGCGCCGGTTGTGGGATCAGCGGCGACTGCCGCGCTGCGCGAATGGCGTCAAGCTGGCCATCCCAAAGCCTCTGTCAAATCCCAAGACATCATCGCACGCCATAAAGCGGGCGAGCTAGATGTGGACATCAAAATCGACCCGGATCAGCGATTGCGTTTCGGTACGGTGACGATCAAAGGCGAGTCCGATGTGCGCCGCAAACGCATTCGCGAAATCCTTGGCTGGCCCGAAGGTGAAATCTATGACCCCGAATTGCAAAATGAAGCAGGTAATCGTTTGCGCCGTGCTGGGGCTTTCAAAACCGTCAGCCTGCAAGAGGGCGAAGTTGTTGGCGACCAGCTAAACTACAACTTGACGGTGATCGACCAACCCAAACGCCGCTTTGGCTTTAGCGCCGAGCTGGCCACAGTCGAAGGCCTGCAGGTCGGCGGGTTTTGGATGCATCGCAATGTGTTTGGCGGCTCCGAGCGGTTCCGGGTCGATGCCGAAGTGTCTAATATCGGCGGCGAGCAAAGCGGGCTGGGCGACAAAGGCGGCGTGGATTATTCGACCACCTTCCGCCTGACCCGCCCCGCCGCCTATGGCCCCGATAATTGGGCCTTTCTTTATGGCGAGTTCGAACATCTCGATGAGCCGGATTATACCGAAACACAGGCCACTTTAGGGATCGGGATCACCCGCTATTTCAGTGATCGTCTGTTTGGAGAAATCGCTTTGGGCTATCGCTATTCTTATGCGGATGATGCCTTTGGCGAGCATGACTTCAATCATATTGTTTTCCCATCGCGGCTTGAATGGGATTATCGCGACGAAATTGGCGATCCCAAAACTGGGGTCTATTTCGACGGTCGGGCGATGCCCTTTTTCGGTGTGAATGGATCGGAAGATGGGGCTTTGATCGATCTGGATAATCGCGGCTATCTAAGCTTTGGGGCCGAAGACAAATTCACTCTCGCGGGCCGGGCGCAAATTGGCAGCGTTCTTTTTGCCAGCCAAGAAGGCACACCGCCTGACTTCCTGTTTTATTCCGGCGGCGGCGATACGGTGCGCGGCCAGAAATACCAATCCCTTGGCGCCAATGAGATCAATGGCGATGCCGTGGGCGGGCGCAGCTTTTTGGCGCTTTCCGGCGAAATCCGGGCACGGGTCACAAAATCACTGGGGGTCGTTGGCTTCTATGACATTGGCTATGTGGGCGCGGAAAGCTGGCTAGAAGCAGATGATCCAAGCCATAGCGGCGCGGGGATCGGTTTTCGCTATGCCACCCCAATCGGGCCTTTGCGCATGGATTTGGCAACACCCGTCTCGGGCACGGGCGATAGTTTCAAACAATATGAGCTTTATATCGGTGTAGGGCAGGCCTTTTGATGACAGTTTTTCACAAACCCGCCCGCCTAATCGCTGCGCCTTTAGCGGTGACGCTGATGCTAAGCGCCAGCCCCTTGGCTTTGGCCCAAACCAGCGAGGATGAAAGCGATGCCGGCTTCATCGAGCGGATTTTGCAGGATGCTTTGGGCGGTGATGGGCGCGAGGTCCGGATTTCGGGGCTCGAAGGGCTGATCAGCTCGGAAATTCGCATCGCCTCGGTTCAAGTGTCTGACCCAGAGGGGCAATGGCTGACCATCCGCGATGTCACCTTGGATTGGCGGCGTTTGGCGCTATTGCGGGGACGGCTGCAGGTTAATGCTTTGACCATCGGCGAGGTGGTCTTACCGCGCAGCCCGGCCCCTGCCCCAGCAGAAGCTCCGAGCCTAGAGGCAGATGCAGAACCACCTGCCCCATTTGCTTTGCCGGATCTCCCGGTGGCCGTGACCGTCGGCGAGCTGAGCGTTGAAAAGATCAGTCTTGGAGCGCCATTGGTTGGCCAAGATGCGGAATTATCGGTTCAGGGCTCAGCGCGTTTGGAAAATGGCGAGGGCGAAGCAGATCTGAATATTCTGCGCCTCGATGGGCCGGATGGGATCATTTCCCTCAAAGCCGGGTTTTTCAATGAAACACGGCGGCTTTTGGTGGATCTAGACGCCAAAGAAGCGGCGGGCGGGCTGATCGCCGGATTGGCCAAATTTCCCGGCACCCCATCGGTGGATCTGACCCTGAAAGGCGATGATCCGATCTCTGATTTCGACGCTGCATTGCGTTTGGCCACGGATGGGGAAACTCGGCTAGAAGGCGATATTCGCGTCACAGAAATTGGCCGCACTCAGCCTGAAACCGGCAACCCTGCGCCGATCAATCAGATCCGCGCCGATATTGGCGGCGATATCACCCCGCTTTTCGTGCCGGAATATCGCGAGTTTTTCGGCCCGGATGTGGGCTTGGTCCTGGATCTGGTGCAAAACCCGGAAACCGGCATTGATATCAGCGCTTTGGATCTGAAATCTTATGCCCTCAATCTCAGCGGCGCGGTGCAATTAGCCCCCAATGGCTTGCCGCGTTTTGTTGATGTGGATGGACGGATTGGCGCACCGGATGGTTTGCCCGTAGTCCTGCCGCTGCCCGGCGATGTGACGGAATTGAGCAGTGCCGATCTGGTGATCGATTTCGATGCGAGCCAGAGCGATCAATTCGACGCCCGCATCGCAGCTTTGGGCCTGTCCCAAGGCGATTACGGTGTTGATAGTGCCAGGATGACCATCGAAGGCAATTTGCAGCGCGCCGATGATCAAGGTTTTACCATTGAAGCGGTTTTAGCCCAGCTTGATGCGGCCATTACCGGCGTGCGTTTGGGCGATCCGGGGCTAGAGCAAGTCCTGAATGAGGCGATCAATTTCGACGCGGCAATTGACTATCAAGCGACGGAAAACACCGTCTCGATCCGGGATCTGGTGTTCAGCTCTGGTGATCTTAGCCTAGATGGTTTGGTCGAGATTGCGGGGCTGGATGGGGATCTGCAAATCAGCACGGATGCGCGGCTTGTCACCGGCGATCTAGAGCGTTTGGCCCCCGTCACCGGCCAGCCACTGGATGGTGCTTTGAGCGCGGATCTGGTGGCTGATTTCGCGGTACGTACCGGGGCGTTTGCCATTGATCTAAACGGCTTGGCCAGCGATTTGGCGATTGGCCAAGAGCCGGTAGATCAGCTGCTGCATGGCGAAACCCAGATTGCCTTAAACGCGAAACGGGACGCCTCGGGGATCGAGCTAAACCGGCTATTCATCGATAATGCCGAGCTGCAACTTGATAGCACGGGCACGATTTCCAGCACCGGCGGCAGCGTTGATTTCGATGCAAAGCTGCGCGAGGCGGGGCTTTTTGTGCCGCAGCTCTCTGGTCCGCTGACCTTAACTGGCGATGCCACTGGCGCCAATACGGATTGGAATATCTCTGTCTTGGCGCTTGGTCCCGAGGATCTGCGCGCCGAGATCAAGGGCGATGTGTCCCCCAGCCGCCAAGATGTGGTGTTTGACGCGGGCTTTGGCAATCTAGGTATCTTTGTCCCCGATCTGCAAGGCGCGCTCAGCGCGGCCGGAACGCTGAAAGGCGATGGAGAGCTCTTTGCCGTTGATTTCGATCTGACAGGCCCCAAAGGCATCCATGCGGCGATTGATGGGGATGTCTCGGCCAGCGCCCAGGATGTGAATTTCGATGCAGGTCTCAGCGATCTCGCGGTTTTTGTACCGCAGTTGTCGGGGCCGCTCTCTGCGATTGGGACGCTTGATGGGGATGGCGAAACCTTCTCGGTGGATTTCGATCTTGATGGCCCATCGGATCTGATTGCCCGGATCGACGGCGATGTGTCTGCCACACGCCAAGACATCAATTTCGATGCGGGTTTCGGCAATATCGGTATCTTTGTCGACGGCATTAATGGCCCGATTACTGCGGTGGGCAAGATGAATGGCGATGGCGAAACCATCGTGATGGATTTCGATGCCACGGGTCCGGCGGGTCTGGTGGCCACGGTCGATGGTGCTGTGAAAAACCCTGATGGGACCATGGATCTTTCGGCTAAGGGGAAAATCCCCTTGGGTCTGGCCAATGGCATTATCAAACCCCGCGCCATCCAAGGCGATGCGGATTTCGACATTACGGTCAAAGGCACGCCGGGTGTCGATGCGCTGAGTGGTGCGGTCACAATCGCCGGAGCGCGACTGACTGATCCAAGCACAGGCATTGCCCTGGAAAAGATCGCGCTGGATCTGGGGCTTGCCAATGGCCAAGCCAATATCGATTTGCGCAGTAATTTGAACTCCGGTGGTCAGATCTTGGTCCAAGGCCCCGTCACTCTGAGTTCGCCTTTCCCAGGGCAGATCGATGTGGATTTGAATGATTTGGTCCTGCTCGATCCAAAACTCTATGAAATCAATCTTGGCGGCGGCGTCAGCATGAGCGGTAATCTCGCTGGTGGCGCGCGCATTGCCGGGCAGATCGATATTGACCGCGCTGAAATTAGGATCCCCGGCACAGTGGGCAGTAGCGGCACTGTGCTAGAGATGACCCATCAAAACGAACCTGGCTCCAGCACGCAGACCCGGCGCTATGCAAATCTGATCGTCGAAGAACCGGACCCATCCGCCCCGCCAAGCGTGCCGGGCCCAGCCTATCCGTTGAATATCACCATCAATGCCCCGTCGCAGATTTTCATCCGAGGCCGCGGCCTTGACGCTGAATTGGGCGGGAGTTTGACAATCGGCGGAACCTCGGCGGCGCCAGTGCCGTCTGGACGGTTTGAACTGATCCGAGGTCGCATGGATATCTTGGCGCAAACCCTTGAATTTGATGAGGCGATTATCGCGCTTGATGGGGATTTTGTGCCTGATTTGCGGATGGTTGCCACCTCGGATACTTCGGATGTGGATGCGCGCATTGTCATCGAAGGCCGAATTGATGATCCGCAATTTGGCTTTAGCTCTGATCCGGAATTGCCCGAAGACGAGGTTCTGGCTCAGCTCTTTTTCGGGAAACCCGTGGCCGAACTGACGCCTTTGGAGGTGGCAGAGCTGCTCTCCGCGATCTCGACTTTGTCCGGGCGTGGCGGTGGGCTTTTCGGCAAAATCCGCTCTGGGCTTGGGGTGGATCAGCTTAATGTTGGCCAAGATGACGAAGGCAATACCGCTGTGACCGCCGGGAAATACCTAACCGATGAGATCTATTCAGATGTCACGGTCAATGGCGACGGCACGACGCGGATCGACCTGAATTACGACCTGACCCCGAGTTTTACCGTGAAGGGCGGCTTCGATAATGATGGCGAAACCAGTATCGGCATTCATTTCGAGC
Source organism: Mangrovicoccus sp. (assembly GCA_049603835.1). Classification (GTDB taxonomy): domain Bacteria; phylum Pseudomonadota; class Alphaproteobacteria; order Rhodobacterales; family Rhodobacteraceae; genus Mangrovicoccus. The sequence goes on along the minus strand of JBMYSZ010000007.1, from coordinate 99,770 downwards.
GAGATTATTAATCGCCATAACCCAGCTTTCCGATCGACCAAAACTGGATATCCCCTTGGTCGGTCGGGATTTTTCAGCATTTACCTAAGCTGGTGATAATTCTAGGAAAACTCCGAATTTAACAGCGCGGTAAGACTTGGTTCCGTAGTATACAGCCAAGTTTAGGAAAGCGTGTCATGTATATTCCCATTTTGCCCGGCTCTGGATTAACGACCTGGTCCCATCTGCAAAAGACCCAGGATGAACAAGTCGAAGATTTCGCGGAAAATCCCACGATTTCGCGCGATGTATCCTATTTCAAAGAAAAATTAAGCGAGATGACCTCGGTAGAGGATCTTGTGAGTGACTATAATATGCTGCGCGTGGCGCTTGGGGCGCATGGGCTGCAGGATGATATCCAAAACCGCTATTTCGTTCGCCAAGTGATCGAACAAGGCACGCAAAGCGACGATTCCTTTGCGCTACGTCTGTCCGACACTCGTTACCGGGATCTGGCCGCGACTTTCGAAGAGTTGGGCCTAACCGGGTCGGATAATTTGCTGGATACGGTTTTGGTCCCCACCACGCAATTCGGCCTGTCTTTGGCTAATGCGCTGGAAGGCGAACCCATGCTCTTGCAGACGGCTGTTGGTTTGAACCAATCGGCGTCAATTGCCCTGCTGGGGGCATCGACCGGCTCTAATGCCTGGGATGCGGTGGTCGAGGATGACGCTCTGGTGGAACAGATGCGCAAAAGCCTAGGAATTGCCGATAGTTTTTACACGCTGACAGCTGACCAGCAGGCCAGCTTGTTGCAGGACACTGTGTCGGAACGGTATGGGTCGCAATCCATTTACGCCATGAACGATCCGGCCAATGTGATCGAAATTACCGATCGCTATTTGGGAACAGAGGGCCAGGCTTTCGCAGATGCTTTCTCGGTCCAAGGTCTCAAAGACGCGATAGCCGCAATTGATACCAGTTCCGGCGATGTGGATACGATCTGGCAAAATGTGCTGGCTGACACCGCGCTACGCGATTCATTTGTCGCCGCCTATGATTTGCCGGCCAGTTTTTACAGTGATACGCAAGCCGACCAAATCGCGACATTGAAGGCCGAAACCCTTTCACGTTTCGGAACCGAAGATTTCACAACTTTCAGCTCTTTGACTTCTCTTCTTGATTTGTCGGATCAGTATCTCACCTCTGGCGGTGCCGGACGGACTGATGGCTATTCGATTGCGGCATTTGAGGCTGGGCTGGACGCTGCTGTTGACACGAAACGCACCACAGAAGCCTTATGGGAAACCGTGTTAGAATTCGACGATTTGAAAGAAGCGGTGAAGCTTGCTTTTGATATGCCGGATAATTTCGACACATTACCAAGGGCCGAGGCGATAGAGCTGGTGAAAGCCGCCTCTTTGGAAAAACTGGGCACGGATAGCCCCGAATTCTTCGAAGATCTTGAGCAGCTAGAGGCCTTTACCCGTCTCCACCAAGATGCGCAAATCGCTGAAATTGCCGAACGTTATGCGCAAGAGGAATTCAAAATCGCCGTCGGTGAACAGCGTGATGATTTGCGGGTCGCCCTTTCTTTGCCCCAAGCCTTAGACCAGGCCATTTCCAATGGCGGCACTGAGGATGGTCAGTGGTATTTGGTCATTGGGTCAAATGTGTTGGGCGAAGTTTTCCAAACCGCTTATGGGTTGCCAGATGATTTTCCGCTTTTGGATGTGGATGAACAAGTCCGCATCTATAAGGAATATACCGAGGATTTGTTCGGCTCTAGCTCGCTTTCGGTATTTTCCGATAGCGACAAATTGGATGAGTTGACAGAAACCTATGTGAATCGCGCCGGTTTAGAGAGTGGTGGCGCAACGATTTCGTCGCCGGTGCTCAATCTCTTTAGCGATGCCAGCGCGACCACGCTGCTCAACACCTATTATTATGGGTAACCCCTAAAAAGAAAGACGGATCATTGACCCGTCCCCAATCCGTTTAGCCCAGAGCATAGCCCGCGCCGCGAACAGTACGCACCGGGTCTTCGCCACCATTTTGGCAAAGTGCTTTGCGCAAGCGGCCAATATGAACATCCACGGTCCGCGTATCCACATAGATATCGCGCCCCCAAACCCGATCTAGCAATTGTTCACGCGACCAGACACGACCGGGTTTTTCCATGAAAGTCGACAAAAGCCGAAACTCTGTTGGCCCCAATTTCAAAGGTGCATCAGAGCGAAACACTTTATGGCTTTCTGCATCCAACACAATATCGTCGAATTGCAGGCGTTCCCCCACTGTGGCCGGCCTGGTGCGCCGTAGCTGAGACCGCACCCGCGCCATCAGCTCTTCCACCGAATAGGGTTTGACCACATAATCATCGGCGCCGGTCTCTAACCCGCGCACCCGATCAACCTCATCCGACCGTGCCGATAGCATAATGATCGGCAAAGCACGGGTTTCTTGCCGAGTTTTCAACTGGCGGCACACCTCAATCCCGGACACATTCGGCAACATCCAATCCAAAACGATCAGATCCGGCGCATCTTCGGCGACTAAGGTAAGGGCTTCTTCGCCATTTTCCGCCTCAATAACCCGATAGCCTTTGGCCTGAAGATTATAATTCAGCACATCCCGCTGGGAAGGTTCATCATCGACGATCAAGACAGTAGGTTGCGAGGGGGACATTTTTTACACTGCTCCAGGGGTGCTCACAAAAGAGGTGCTATCCCCTTTTGGGCGGTCGTCATCAGGCATATCGCCGGTGACCAAATAGATGACCTGCTCGGCCATCGTTGTGACATGGTCGCCCATCCGTTCGATATTCTTCGCGATGAAATGCAAATGCATGCAGCCGGTGATATTGCGCGGATCTTCCATCATGTAAGTTAGCAATTGCCGGAACAGCGCATTATACATCTGGTCAAGCTCAGCATCACGCTCGCGCACATTCTGCGCCAGATCGACATCACGCTGAATATAGGAATCCAGCACATCTTTCATCATCAGCTCTACCATATCCGCCATGCGCCGGATTGCGATGGCGCTGTCATTGATCTGCTGCATTTGCAGAAGTACGGAGGTCCGCTTTGCGATATTTTTCGCATAATCGCCCACCCGCTCAAGGCTATTGCTGATTTTCATCACAGTCAGAACCGTGCGCAAATCCACTGCCGCCGGGGCGCGCAAAGCGATCAGGCGGATCGCCTCGGCATTCACCAGCTCTTCGAGATCGTCAATCAAGCGATCATTGCGCCGCACCTGGTCCGCCGCTTCTGCATCTCGCAGTTCCAATGATCGAGCGGCCTCGTTAATTGCCACCTCGACCATTCCTCCCATTTTCATGATCAATGCCTGAATAGCCTCTAGATCGCGATCAAAGGCCGAGGCGATATGTTGTTCCGTCATTTTATGATTTTCTTCTCACACGGTTCATTTTTCAAAACTTATCTAGAAGTGGAGAGGGACACATAGCCAGGTATTCGGGGATTGCATCCCGGCGAACACATTTCCCGCCGGGGAAAGCGCCTAATACTTAGCCGATACGGCCAGTGATGTAGCTTTCAGTGCGGCTGTCCACCGGATTGGTAAAGATCTGGCCGGTTTCGCCAAACTCCACCAGATGCCCCAAATGGAAGAACGCGGTTTTCTGCGACACACGCGCGGCTTGCTGCATGGAGTGGGTCACGATTACCACCGAATAATTTGCCCGCAACTCATCGATCAGCTCCTCCACCTGAGCGGTCGCGATTGGGTCAAGCGCAGAACAAGGCTCATCCATCAGCAGGACCTCGGGCTCTGTTGCAACGGCGCGAGCGATGCACAAACGCTGCTGCTGACCACCGGAAAGCCCGGTGCCCGGCGCATCCAGGCGATCTTTGACCTCATCCCAGATTGCACCGCGGCGCAAGGATTTCTCAACGATTTCGTCCAGCTCTGCCTTGTTATTTGCCAAGCCATGGATCCGAGGACCATAAGCGACATTGTCATAGATCGATTTTGGGAAAGGGTTCGGTTTTTGGAACACCATGCCCACTTTGGCGCGCAGCTGCACCGGATCGACTTTCTTGTCGTAAATGTCTTCGTCATCCAGCTTGATCGAGCCTTCAACACGGCAGACATCAATCGTGTCATTCATCCGGTTCAAGCAGCGCAGGAAAGTTGACTTACCACAGCCCGACGGGCCGATAAATGCAGTCACGGTTTTGTCTTCGATCGCGACATCCACATCTTTGATGGCATGGGTGTCGCCATAATAGACCTGCACTTTATTGGCTTTGATCTTTAGCTCTTTTTGGTCCACTGCCCGCTCCACGATACGTAGATCATCCATTTGGAATTCTCCTTACTACCAGCGACGCTCGAAGCGGCGGCGCAAAATGATTGCAACCAAGTTCATAACGACCAGGAACAACAGCAATACAATGATCGCGCCTGAGGCTCGTTCAACAAAGGCTGGGTCAGACCGATTGGTGAAGTTGTAAACCTGCACGGGCAGACCTACCGCCGGGTCCATGATTGATCCCGGATATTCGCGCACAAATGCAACCATGCCAATGAGCAGCAATGGCGCAGTTTCGCCCAAGGCTTGCGCCAGACCGATGATGGTTCCGGTCAAAATCCCCGGCATCGCCAGCGGCAGAACATGGTGGAATACCGCCTGCATGCGCGAGGCACCGACACCCAAAGCCGCATCACGTATAGATGGCGGGATGGATTTCAGCGAAGCGCGGGTTGCGATGATGATCGTCGGCAAGGTCATCAGGGTCAGAACCAAACCACCCACAAGCGCCGAGGAGGTCGGCAAATGCATGAAATTGATAAAGACCGACAGGCCGAGGATACCGAAGACGATGGAGGGCACCGCGGCCAGGTTCGAGATATTGACTTCGATCACATCGGTCCAGAAGTTCTTTTTCGCGAATTCTTCCAGATAGATCGAGGCTGCAACACCGATCGGCACGGCAAGACACAGTACCACCAGCATCATATAAGCCGACCCAATCAGCGCCACGCCAAGACCCGCCGCTTCGGGCCGGTTTTCCGATGCATCCGGGCCAGTCAAGAAGGCCAGGTTAAAGCGTTTTGACAATGTCCCCATGTCTTTCATGGCATCGGCTGCATTCAGCTGAGCCACGTCAACTTTGCTGTCCAGCGCCGCGGTTTCACGGGTTACTTTGCCCTTCATATATTGGTCGATCCGGGCATTGGCCAAGAAATCGAACTCGACGGTTTCGCCGATTTGATCCGGGTTCTTGATCACATAGGCCCGCAAATCACCCTTCGCCGCCGAGGACACCATTGCCGCTAGAAGTTTCGGGGTCAGATCTGGCGCGGGACCTGCCTGAAGTTCTTCAGCCAAACCATTAAGCGAGCTAGCAATGATCGGGTTATAAGAGAAGGTCAGGACCTTAGAAATATCCTCGGGATCCCGATTACCCTTGGGATCAAGGATCGCGGGATCCAGATAGATATCGGCTTTGATATAGGTCTGCTGAAAGGCTGGCAGACCGGTGGACAAGATCGAGATCAGCAAACAGATCAGCGCAATCACACCAGTGGCAACTGCCGCCATCCCGTAGATTTTGAAGCGAGATTCCGCAGCATTGCGCTTTTTGGTCCGTTCACTCAGCGTGTACAGCGACGACCGGGTCGGAGCTGCATCCGGAGACATGGAAATATCCGACATTATTCGTACTGCTCCCGATACTTACGGACGATGTATAGGGCCAGAACGTTTAGACCCAGCGTCAGGACAAAGAGGGTGATGCCAAGGGCAAAGGCCACTAGCGTTTCCGGCGCGGCGAAATCCGTGTCGCCGGTGAGCTGGGACACGATTTTTACCGTCACAGTTGTCATCGCCTCAAAGGGATTGAGCGACAGCTGCGCCGCAGCCCCGGCCCCCAAAACCACAATCATGGTTTCCCCAATGGCGCGCGAGGCCGCCAAAAGGATCGCGCCGACGATACCGGGAAGCGCGGCTGGGATGATAACCTGTTTGATGGTTTCAGACTTAGTCGCGCCCAGACCATAAGAGCCATCCCGCATCGCTTGGGGCACCGCATTGATAATGTCATCGGAAAGCGACGAAACGAAAGGGATCAGCATGATGCCCATGACCAAACCCGCTGTCATCACCGAGCGGGTACTATCGCCAATGCCCATAGGGCCCGCGAAATAATCCCGCAGCAAAGGACCAACCGTGATCAGCGCAAATAGACCGTAAACAATGGTTGGGATACCAGCCAAGATCTCGATCATCGGCTTTGCCACCGCGCGCACGCCGGGGCTGGCATATTCCGACAGATACACCGCCGCGAATAGACCAATCGGAACCGACACGGTCAGCGCGATGAAGCTAACATAAAGCGTACCCCACAAAAGCGGCAGCATGCCCAGCTCGGAATTGCCCTTAAAGCGCGGCGTCCATTCCGTGCCAAAGAAGAAATGTGTCCAAGAATATTGGGAGAAGAAGTGACCAGTCTCATAGAGCATGGACAAGACAATGCCCAAAGTGGTCAGGATCGCGATGGAAGACGCCGCAATCAAAATGCCCATGACCATGCGCTCGGTCGAATTGCGCGCGCGGTAATCGCGGTCAATCGCCCGGTGGCTCATGAAAAAGGCGACCGCAGCAGCAGCGAGGCCCAGAATGGTGCCGATAATATTAGAGCCATCAATACCGAGATAACTATCGATCAACAGCCAGATAACGAGGGTAACAATCCCCGCAAGGAAAGTCGCCAGCGCGACGCTCCACCCGTGGAAGGACATCAAGGAATGCAGCGTCGACAAATTGCCTTCGGACGCCGCAGCCGCTTTTTGGCGACCAAGGAAATATCCAATCGCGGCAACCACGATCAGCACTAACACTAGATAAAGAAGAGGCATGTCCCCACCGGTCGTTGAGCAAAAGAAAAGGCGGCCCCATTTATGGGGACCACCTTAAACTTGCAAGCGATTAGGAGCCAGAACCCATGGTTTCTTCGGCTGCTACTGCTGCTTGGGTCTTGGACAGCTCAGGGTCGGCAACCAGACCATATGCGGCCAGCGGACCTGCAGGACCTGCAACAACGTCAGATACGAAGAACTCTGCGTATTCTTTCAGGCCCGGGATGGTGCCGATATGTGCTTTCTTCACATAGAAGAACAGCGGACGGGACACAGGGTATTCGCCAGAAGCGATGGACTCGGTCGAAGGCATAACGCCGCCCATGGTGGAAACTTTGATCAGGTTTGTATTGTTCTCGTAGAACGCCAGACCAAATACGCCGAATGCACCTTCTTCACCTTCGATGGAGGTGAGGGTTTCGGTGTAGTCGCCGTCGATATCGATGGACAGACCGTCGGTGCGGATGCTCATGCATTTTTCTTCGACAGTGTCTTCGTCCAGGCCCAGAGCAGCCAGAGCTTCGGCAGCGCCGGACTCTTCACAACCCGCCAGGATCACTTTTTCTTCGAAAACTTCACGAGTACCGTGCTTGGTGCCCGGGATGAATGCTTTGATCGCTACATCGTCGAAGTCAGCGTTAACTTCGTTCCAGGAGGTGTTCGGGTTTGCAACCAGCGCGCCGTCTACAACCAGCTCAGCTGCCATTGCTTTATACCAGTCAGCCGGGGTGAAAGCGAATTTCGCGTCGTCAACTTCATTTGCAAAAACGATGCCATCATAGCCGATGCGAACTTCGATGATGTCGGTGACACCAGCTTCGGCACAAGCTTTGATTTCTTTGTCTTTGATTTTACGAGAAGCGTTTGCAACATCGATGGTGTTTTCGCCAACGCCTTCACAGAACTGCTTCAGACCAGCAGAAGAACCGCCGGACTGGACAACCGGGGTCGGGAAGTCGAAGTTTTCGCCGAAAGCTTCTGCAACGATAGAAGCGTAAGGCAGAACAGTGGAAGAACCGGCGACCTGAACAACGTCACGGGCTGCGGCAGCAGAAGCGGATACGGCCGCGATGGCCAGAGCGGAGGCGCTCAGTTTCACGAATTTCATGTGGGTGCTCCAGTAGATACTTTTCGAGGCCGCTCAAACATGTGCAGCCTGGCGGCCTGTTAAAGGCCCCACAAGATCCTTTTGTGACAGTTGCGTAACAGTTTTATGACAGTGTGACAGATTATGAAATTTGTCGATATTGGAATGTATTAACTATCTGGTAATATTACAGAAAAACAAGATCCCTGCCCCGGCTCGCTCTTAATATTTAATCGCCCGCGATGGCGCTGAACGATGTGTTTTACGATAGCAAGCCCAAGACCAGTCCCCCCTAAGCTGCGAGAACGGTGATTATCCACCCGATAGAAGCGTTCTGTTAACCGATGTGCATGCATTTGATCGAATCCCACACCGTGATCTTTGACATCAATTTGAACCGCATTGCGCCGAAGAATCGGATCCCGCTGTAAGAAACGACAGGAAATTTCGACCAGCCCCCCATCGCCGCCATATTTAATCGCATTCTCGGCCAGATTGGTGAAAACCTGAGACAGCTGATCCGCATCACCGGGAAGCAAGCAGCACTGCTCTGGCGGGGCCATGCGCAGCTCGACATTCGCGGCATTGGCCAAAGGCGTGATAGAGCGGATAACCGTTTCTAAACACTCCGCAATATCGATCTTCTCCGTCGGGCGCATGCGCTCTTCGCTTTCCAAACGGCTCAGAGACAGCAAATCATTGACTAGGCGATTCATGCGCTCCGCCTCTCGGGCCATTGTTTCCAAAAAGCGCTCACTCGCTTCGCGATCATCCCGCGCGGGTCCGCGCAAAGTTTCTATGAATCCTAAAATAGCCGTAAGAGGCGTGCGAAGTTCATGGCTTACATTGGCCACGAAATCCCGGCGCATTTGCCCTGCGGTTTCCATCGAAGTGATATCGTAAAAACTGGCCAAGACGCCTAATCCCTCGCCCAGATCCAAAGGCACACATCGCACACGGTACAAAGTTTCCTGGGCGTGATCACGGGACATGAAGCGCGCTTCCACCACTTCGTTCTTGGTGAGTGTGTGATTAATAGCATCTAAAACAGTAGGTTGGCGAATGACAGTCACCACATGACGTTTGGTATTGTCCTGGCCAAATAATTCCTGAGCGAGCTTGTTAAATAGTTTTATCCGCTCATCTGCGCCAATATAAACAATCGGCATCGGCAGGCCGCCAAGCAACGCTTCCGCAGTGTCATAATCCATTAGTCACGCACTCTCTTTGAAGTGTCAATTTTTCAGAATGACAATTGACGAGATTACGGCTATAATTTTAGCTAGCAAAAGTAAAATGACGCTCTTGCAAAAATATTAGTTTAGTATTTATTGTTAATACTTGAGAAATCATGTCTTAGCGAAAGCCGTTCACTGATAATGACTGCTCTACCAAGATATAACTTGCTGCAAGTCCAGCAAAAACCCGCCTCAGCAAAATGCGAAAGGCCGGTTATACTTGCGATCGGCGACAAACCTGCAATCACCTTTGACAGTTCGGATAATGGTCAAGACGAGGAGATCGTTTTTGCCATGCTGCGTGACATTGACCAGGGCTTTATCGATGATGTGAAGCCCGATATTGTTGTGGCCTCTCTGGTCAATCGCCGCTTCGACTGCACAGATGTGGCGCGTCAATTAATTGAGGCGCAATATCGGGGTGTCTTGCGAATTCTGTCCCGCCCCCTGCCCATGCCGGATCTTGTGAGCACTGAATTGCGCTTGATGTATCCCGAACTGACGATAGAGCTCCTGCTCATCGATGAAGAGCCAGCCTTGCCAGTCGATACTGTCAGCTAAAAGGTTAACACCGCTTCAAAGCCGACTGAACCACCGATTTTAGATATTCTGGCGGCTCTATCCCCACTGATAGGCGGAAAAACCCTTCGGTAATGCCCAAAGCGAGGCGCGCTTCCGACGACAAGCCTCGATGTGAGGAAGAGGCCGGATGGGATAAGGTCGTCGCCACATCGCCCAAAGTCGGCGCGAATGGCAGATCCTGAGCCGCATGGACAAATCTATTCGCAGCATCCCGACCGCCTTGCAGTTCAAAACTCAGCATATTGCCGAAAGCACCGCCCAAAAGCTCCGTCGCGCGCGCGGCATCTGGGTGATCGCTGCGTCCCGGATAAATCACCTGCTTGACCATTTCATGGCTGCTCAGCTCTTCCGCGAGCATGGCCGCATTGGCACTGGCGCGTTCATATCGCAGATCAAAGGTGAATAGCCCTCGCTCTGCCAACCAGCAATCAAACGGGCTGGGCGTAAGACCCATCGTCACGGCCATGTCGCGAATTTTATGCTGCAATTCCGGATCGCGCGCCACCGCATAGCCCAAAGTCGCATCCGAATGCCCCGACAGCAATTTGGTGACCGAATGAAACACAATATCCGCCCCCAAATCGAAACCGCGCAGCGCAGCCGGGGTGGTGAAGGTATTATCGATCACGAGCAAAGCGTTACGCGCTTTTGCCAAAGCCGCGATGCCGTTGATATCAGCAATTCGCAGGGTTGGGTTTGCCACCACCTCGACAATAATCATCTTTGTATTGGGCTGCATCGCCGCTTCCATCGCGGCGATATTTGTCGGATCGGCAAAGCTGGTCTCAATCCCCCAACGGGGCAAATCTTGGCTCATCAACCGCAAAGTTCGACCATAAAGCTGATCGCCGCCCAGCACATGCTCGCCCGAATTCAGCAATCCGCATAAGATTGCCGTGGCCGCAGCCATCCCGGAGCCCAGCACCAAACCGCCCTTGCCGCCTTCTAACAGATCCAGTTTTTGCGCCAATACGGAGGCGTTTGGATGACCTTCACGGGCGTAAGTATAGCCATGGCCACGCAAATATTGCGCGTCCAATGCGTCGGGATCGGCGGAAGTATAGACCACAGAAGGCTGCAAAGGCGTGCCCATCGCCGCATGGGCCCCGTCGGGCCAAGGCGTGCGACGGATCAAGGTCGACAAAGGAATTTCATTACTCATTAGATAGCTTCTAACCCGTGACGGAAGCGGCGCATTTTGTCTTGATAGCCAAGTGCGGATTTCAGCAATCCGTCGATCTGGGCTTCGTTCAGCTGTCGGACGACCTTACCAGGGCTGCCCATGACCAAGCTTCCATCGGGGATTTCCTTACCTTCGGTTATCAATGCCCCTGCGCCTATCAGACAATTATTACCAATTTTGGCACCATTTAGAATAGTCGCCCCCATTCCGATCAAAGACTGATCGCCAATGACGCAACCATGCAACATAGCCTTATGCCCAATTGTGCAGTTTTTGCCGATGCTTAGCGGATAACCCATATCCGTATGCATGACGCAATTTTCCTGCACATTGCTGCCTTCGCCTATGGTTATGGGCTCATTGTCGCCGCGTAGAGTGCAGCCAAACCAGATCGACGCCCCGTCTTTTACCACAACTGACCCAATGACATTCGCGTCCTCGGCAATCCAGTAATCGCCAGTTTCCGGCAGCTGCGGTTGGCGACCTTCGAAAGCGTAAAGGGTCATATAAGCTCCTCAAACTCGGTATTCAGACTTCGGACCCGATCCATCAAAACCGGCTGGCGCGACCGACGCAAGCGTTCGGCTGTCACAATTGACCGCAAAGCCGCTTCGCTCGCGTCTAAATCCTCATTGACCAGCACATAATCATATTCTGCCCAATGACTAATCTCATCTCGGCTTTGCTTCATCCGCCGTTCGATCACTTCCGCCGCATCCTGGGCGCGACCTTGCAGCCGCCGATGCAGCTCGGCAATCGAGGGGGGCAATAGGAAAATCGACACCACATCTTCGGCCTGCACCGAATTGCGCACCTGTTGGCCGCCCTGCCAATCAATATCGAACAGCATATCCCGGCCCGAGGCCAAAGTGTCGATCACCGGCGCTTTGGGCGAGCCATAGAGATTGCCGAACACCTCGGCATGTTCCAGCATCTCGCCCTTATCGACCATATCCAAGAACTCCTCGCGGCTTCGGAAATAATATTCCCGCCCATCTTCTTCCCCCGGACGCGGTGGGCGCGTGGTGGCGGAAATGGAAAAGCCGATATCGCTATCCCAAGCGCGCAATCGCCCCGCCAGGGTAGATTTGCCAGCGCCAGAAGGTGACGAGAGAATGATTAATAGGCCGCGACGCGTGGGCATGCGTGGTTACTCCACGTTTTGAACTTGTTCCCGGAGTTGATCGATGACGGCTTTGAGGTCAAGCCCGATCTGGGTGAGAGGCGCATACTGTGCCTTGGCGCAAAGCGTATTGGCCTCGCGGTTAAATTCTTGCGAAAGGAAATCCAATTTCCGCCCCACCGGATCCCCAGACTGCAACATCTGCCGCGCCGCCGCTACATGTGCGTCGAGCCGATCCAGCTCTTCGCTGATATCGGCTTTCACCGCGATAAGGGCGAGTTCCTGTTCAAGCCGATTCTCGGAAATTTCTGGCGCGGCCTCCATCACGCGATTTAGGGCGGATTTTAGTGATACTCGGCGCGCCTCCGATCGCTCAAGATCGATTTTCCGAGCCTGTGAAATAAGGGATTCGATGCGTTGTAGCTGCTCGGTCAGGACCTTCAGAAGCACTTTGCCCTCGTTTTCGCGCATATTGGCAAAGTTTTTTAGGAGTTCTGTTAACCCTGAAAGCACCAGATCCCGGTCAATTTCGCTTAGCTCCTCAGAGGGTGATGAGGCCAAATCCCCGCGCAAAATTTCGGCAATACTCAGGGGGGCCAGACCTATCCCGGCCTCCTCCGCGATATCCTGCAATCTCGCCGCCTGACGCAGCAATTCACCATAATCGCCCCCATCCGCTTCAGCCGCCAATCCAGCCGCAACCCGTGATTTTTTCAGGGAAACTGTGATTGTCCCGCGTTTCGCGACAGTCCTAAGGTCATGTCGCAGAATTGGGTCCAAAAACTCCATCCCGTCAGGTAATCTTAGCTTGATTTCCAAGCCTCGACCATTGACCGAACGTATATCCCACTGCCATCTTATGGATGTGGAACTAAGCTCTTGCGACGCGAAACCCGTCATCGATACTATTGCCATAGGTTAACCAATGTACCCATTATCGACTCCCTTTATCTCGAATTTATGCGAGATTGCAGAAAAGGTAGACGCCAAGGACGGACGCAACGCAAGGCCTTCGATCTGGGTGGAAACCAGTGTAGTTTCGAGTATGGTTATGAGGGTGGACCATGTCGCAGGATCAAAAAACCGAAGCAAATATCGTTTCGTTAAAACGTTATCGTAATACTATGCAGCATTCAGCGCTTTCGACTGTAGAAGCATATTGGCAGGGCCTGCGCGCAGGTCGCGTTGTGCCGTCGCGCTCCGAGGTGGATCCTCGCGGGATCGACAAGTCATTGGAATTTGCCTTTATCCTGGAACGCATCGCACCGGGAATGGCGCGGTTCCGTTTGGCGGGTATGCATCTCAATGACCTGATGGGTATGGAAGTGCGCGGCATGCCGCTGACCTCTTTCTTTGTGCCAGATGCACGCCGTCAGATTTCTGATGCGCTGGAACATGTGTTTGAAGAACCCGCTATCGCGCGCTTCCGCTTGGTCGCCGAAGCAGGCATCGGCAAGCCGGAAAACGAAGCCTCTTTGCTGATCCTGCCGCTGAAAAGCGATCTGGGTGATATCAGCCGGGCTTTGGGTGTTCTGGTCTATGAAGGCGATATCGGCCGCACGCCGCGCCGCTTCACCGTCAGCCATATGGAAGTCGAGCCGCTTGTGACCCCGATCGCTGGCACCACCCGTCCGGAAATCCCGGCAGCGGTCCGCGAAATGGAAGAAATCGGCGCAACAGATAGCACAAGCGGCAATGACGCGCCCGAAGGTTTCGCAGAGCCGAAAGCCCTGTTTGAGCGCCCAGTGCGTGAACCGCGCATCGAGCCGAAGCAACCGGAAACCGCGGATGAGATTGAAGGCAATCAGCTGAAGGCAACCGGTGTGCCCTGGCTGAAAGTGGTTCAAACCGAGGATTAAGCCGTTTTTTTTCGGCCCATCCTCTAAAATTTGTTTTAGACAAAAATAAACACCGCATAGAATGCTCTATGCGGTGTTTTGATTTCGCTAACCTTAAAAAGGCGCGGTTTTTATTCCGCTGCGGCTTGCGCTGCCGAAACCCGGCTTGAGAGCTGCTCAGCCACCAAGAAGGCCAGTTCCAAGGACTGGTTGGCGTTCAAACGCGGGTCGCAGGCCGTGTGATAGCGCGAAGAAAGATCCGCCTCTGTCACCGCACGAACACCGCCAGTGCATTCGGTCACGTCTTGGCCAGTCATTTCGAAATGCACACCGCCAGGGATTGTGCCTTCGGCGTTATGGATGGCAAAGAATTCTTGTACCTCTTGCAGCACCGAGTCGAAGGGACGGGTTTTGAGGCCATTAGCCGCTTTGATGGTGTTGCCATGCATCGGGTCGCAGCTCCAAACAACTTTGGCGCCTTCTTCTTGCACGGCGCGGATCAAGCGCGGCAGGTGGTCGCCGACCTTGCCCGCCCCGAAGCGCGCGATCAGTGTCAGGCGACCCGCCTCATTATGCGGGTTCAGATCCTTCATCAGCCGCTTAAGGTCATCAACTTCGGTGCTCGGACCACATTTCAGACCAATCGGATTCTGCACACCTTTGCAGAATTCCACATGCGCCCCATCCGGCTGACGGGTCCGGTCACCGATCCAGATCATATGGCCCGACCCCGCAACAGGTAACCCCGAGGTGGAATCGATCCGGCACAGCGCCTCTTCATATTCCAGCAACAAGGCTTCGTGGCTGGTGTAGAATTCAACCGATTGCAGCGTATGCGCCGTGTCGCGCGTCACGCCAGCAGCCTTCATGAAATCGAGCGTATCGGTGATCCGATTGGCTAGGGCGCGATAGCGCTCCGCCTTCTCGGATTCAGTGAAATGCATGGTCCAAGCATGGACTTGGTTCACATCCGCATAACCACCCTGACTGAAAGCGCGCACCAGGTTCAGCGAGGCAGCCGCCTGGGTATAGGCCTGCAACATCCGCTTCGGATCCGGGATCCGCGCTTCGGGGGTGAAGTCGATGTCATTGATAATATCGCCGCGATAGCTGGGCAGCTCGACCCCGTTAATGGTCTCGGTCGGTGCGCTGCGCGGTTTGGCAAATTGGCCTGCCATGCGACCGACTTTGATCACCGGCACTTTCGCCGCATAGGTCAAAACCATCGCCATTTGCAGCATGACTTTGAATGTATCGCGGATCTGATCGGCACCGAATTCAGAGAAGCTTTCGGCGCAATCGCCGCCTTGCAACAAGAATGCCCGGCCTTCAGCCGCTTCGGCCAAACGCGCCCGCAAAGTCCGCGCCTCGCCCGCAAACACCAAGGGCGGATATTTCGCGAGCTGCGCCTCCACGGCCTCCAGCTCCGCCTGATCGGGGTAGCTGGGCATCTGCACGCGCGGTTTTGTCCGCCAATCGGACTTACTCCAAGCTTGTGTCATGGGGATCCCCTTCCCTTTGATGTCGCGCTTTTTTAACGCTGTTCAGGGGTGGTGCTGTTTCTGCGACCGGCTGTCAACCCTCCTGCAATTGACAGATTTCCCCCTAAGTCAGGGGGAATTTGTAAAAGTTCCGCATTTTTAAGGGGCTGGGGATAATTTATAGAGGACACCATCCCCAACAGAAATGTACCAAATCGTGCCATCCGGCGCTTCGCGGATATCGCGCACCCGAATTGTTTGATCACTTTGGATCTGCTCTTGCTCGCGCAATGGCGTGCCATCTAGACGAGAGATATAGTCGAATTTGAGACTGCCCACAAAAATATCGCCCCGCCATTCGGGCCATAACTTCCCAGAATAGATCATCATTCCCGATGGCGCGATCGACGGATCCCAGTAATGAGCAGGCTGTTCCATTCCTTGCTTTGTCGTGCCGTCGCCAATTTTGGCACCCGAATAATGGCGCCCATAAGCAATAACCGGCCAGCCGTAATTTGCCGCTTTGCGAATTTTGTTCACCTCATCACCGCCGCGCGCCCCATGTTCCACCGCCCAAAGCTGACCCGACAGATCCAAAGCCGCGCCCTGCGGGTTACGGTGGCCATAGCTCCAGATATGCGGCTGGGCGCCTGCTTGGCCGACAAAGGGGTTCGACGCAGGCACATGACCATCCTTGGTGATGCGAATGATTGTGCCATTATGATTGCTTAGCTCCTGGGCCGCAGGCCGATCACCGCGTTCGCCCAATGTCACGAATAATGTCCCGTCAGTTGCCTCGACAATCCGACTGCCGAAATGTCGCCCGCCGCGACTACCCGGCGCCATTTCGAAAATTTGGGTAAAACCCTCTAGACGGCGATTATCCTCCGACAAGCGCCCATAGCCGATAGCCGTCCCTTGGCCGGATTTTTGCCGTTTCGCATAGCTCAGATAGATCCGACGGGTCGTCGCGAAATCCGAAGGCACTAGAATATCCAGCAGCCCGCCCTGGCCGATATCGGCGATTTTCGGTATTCCGCGCACTGGTTGCAAATTGCCATCACCTGGCGAATAGCTGAGCGTCCCGGCTCTTTCGCTGACCAGAAACCCGTCATCTGGTAGAAAGCCGAAGGACCAAGGTTCGTCCAAACCTTCGGCCATGATTGCAAGCTGCAACTGCCCCTGGCTGCTCGGCAATGCAATAGCCGCAACAGCGCTAAAGGCCCAAACCCCAACAGCTAACAGTACTTTCGAAAATCTCGGCATTCGCGCCTCCTATTTGGACCCAAACATAGGCTGATTTGAGGGGCTGGCCGCTGCAATCACGGAAATTCTATGTCACTTATTGCATTTGCCGCCCATGGCAGTAGCGTGCTGATAGGATGCTGACCTACAGGGAATCTATCATGAAGAAATATCTCGCCGCCTCCGCTGTCTTGGCCCTGACTGCCGGCTGCGCCACCGCCGACGAAGTCAAGCTGGGCGTCCTTTTGGGCTTCACCGGTCCTATCGAATCCCTGACCCCAGGCATGGCCGCCGGGGCCGAACTGGCCATGAGCGAAGTTTCCGAAAGCGGCGCGCTTTTGGGTGGCATGACCGTCACACCCGTGCGTGCAGATAGCACATGCGTGGATGCCAGCGCGGCCACTGCCGCTGCGGAGCGCTTGATCACCACTGACGGGATCAAAGGCATCATGGGCGCCGATTGTTCCGGTGTTACCGGCGCGGTTCTTGCCAATGTCGCCGTCCCAAATGGCATGGTTATGATTTCTCCGTCGGCCACCTCCCCGGCCTTGACCTCTGCCGAGGATAACGGCCTGTTTTTCCGCACCGCGCCGTCCGATGCGCGTCAAGGCGAAGTGATGACCGATGTTCTGAAAGATCGCGGCATCTCGGAAGTCGCTCTGACTTACACCAATAACGACTATGGCAAAGGCCTGGCTGATAGCTTCATCGCGGCCTTCGAAGCTGCCGGGGGCAGTGTAACCCTATCTGCACCGCATGAAGACGGCAAAGCCGATTACTCTGCGGAAGTAGGCGCATTGGCTTCGGCTGGCGGCGAATTGCTGGTCGTGGCCGGCTATGTGGACCAAGGCGGCCAAGGCATTGTCCGTGCCGCACTCGACACAGGCGCATTCGATCTGTTCCATTTCCCCGATGGCATGATCGGATCTGAGCTGACCGCGGCCTTCGGTGCCGATATCGATGGGTCGGCAGGTCAATTGGCCGGCACCGACAGCGAGGGCGCTTCCATCATGGCGGAAATCGCCAGCGCCGCAGGCTTTGACAGCAGCTCGCCTTATGTTGGCGAAAGCTATGACGCTGCGTCCTTGATCTTGCTGGCCATGCAAGCCGCAGGCTCCGTTGAGCCAGGCGATTACAAATCGAAAATCACCGAAATTGCCAATTCTCCGGGCGAAGAGATCTTGCCAGGCGAACTTGGTAAGGCTTTGAAAATTTTGGCCGAGGGCGGTGATATCGACTATGTGGGCGCGACCGATGTGGAGTTGATCGGCCCTGGCGAAAGCGCTGGCAGCTTCCGCGAAATCGAGATCAAAGGCGGCGAAATCACCACGGTACAATATCGTTAACAGTGAATTTCCGGCGGCCCGGCTTGTCTGGGCTGCTGGCTTTTGTTAGCGGCGCCGGGTGACAAGGAGTGTCTGCCAAGAATGATCGCCGTCGAAAATCTCCATATGCGCTTTGGCGCTTTCAGCGCCGTGGATGGAGCCAGCTTGCAAATTGCAACCGGCACGATTACCGGCCTAATTGGCCCTAACGGCGCCGGAAAAACCACGCTTTTCAATGTTATCGCGGGCAATCTTAAACCAAGCTCCGGTAAGGTCATTATGGCAGGCGAAGATATCACCGGCCTCTCCCCGCATCAGCTTTTCGCTAAGGGGCTGCTCCGAACCTTCCAAATCGCCCATGAATTTGACAGCCTTACCGTGCGGGAAAATTTGATGATGGTGACAGCGGATCAATCGGGCGAAAGCCTGTGGAATAGCTGGACCAGGCGGGCGCGCATTGCGGCGGAAGAAAGGGCCAATATGAAGAAAGCCGACGAAGTCCTTGAATTCCTTACGATTGACCATTTGGCCGAAGAAAAGGCAGGCAATCTGTCCGGCGGGCAAAAAAAGCTGTTGGAACTTGGGCGCACCATGATGGTGGATGCGAAAATAGTCTTTCTGGATGAGGTCGGCGCCGGGGTGAACCGCACTTTGCTGAATACTATTGGCGACGCGATTTTGCGCCTAAACCAAGATCGCGGCTATACATTTTGCATGATCGAACATGATATGGATTTTATCGGTCGCCTTTGTGACCCGGTTATCTGCATGGCCGAGGGCAAAGTTCTGGCCGAAGGAACAATCGACCAGATCAAATCCGATGAACGGGTGATCGAGGCCTATTTGGGCACTGGTTTGAAAAACAAACTCGCTTCGGATCCGGCGATATGAGTGGTTGCTACTTGCAAGCGGACCAAATGACCGGCGGATATGGCAGTGCCAATATCCTGCATGACTGCTCCCTTTCCGTGGATCGTGGCGAAATCGCGGTGATTGTTGGCCCCAACGGCGCCGGGAAATCCACGGCGATGAAAGCCGTATTTGGGATGATGCCATTGCGGGCCGGAACTGTCACGCTAGGCGGCCGGGATATCACGCGATTAAGCCCACAAGCCCGTGTGGCGGCGGGTATGGGCTTTGTGCCGCAAACCCATAATATCTTTGCCTCTATGACGGTCGAAGAAAACCTGGAAATGGGCGGTTTCCTTCGCCGTGACGACCTACGTCCGACCATTGAACAAGTTTATGATCTTTTCCCCATTCTACGGGAAAAACGGCACCAATATGCGGGCGAATTATCCGGTGGGCAGCGCCAGCAAGTGGCCGTGGGTCGGGCTCTGATGACCCAGCCGCAGCTTTTGATGCTGGACGAACCCACTGCCGGAGTCAGCCCGATTGTCATGGACGAGCTGTTTGACCGCATCATCGAAGTTGCGCGATCGGGGATATCGATCCTCATGGTTGAACAAAATGCCCGGCAAGCGCTTGAAATCGCTGATAAAGGCTATGTTTTGGTGCAAGGGAGTAACCGGTTCAGCGATACAGGAGCGGCCTTGCTCGCCAACCCCGATGTGCGGCGGAGCTTTTTGGGTGGGTAACATTCGAGAGCACATTAAAAACATCGCGCTACTTACTGTTTTTGCAGCATTTTGCATGCCGGCCGCAAGCGATGTTCAAGCCAGGCCAATAGTTCATTGTGAATTTTCAGTTGAGTGTTTTGAAGACGAGCCTTGTGATGTGGCAGCTATCAGTTTGGATCTGGAAACCGGGGACAAGCCCGACGAAGCCTGGCTTTATAGCCCCGCCGAAGAGGTCCTGGGCCATGTCACCGGCAATGATGTCACCTCATTGGTTTGGATCGGCCAAACGCCGAATGCGACGCAAATGATCAGCTGGGGGGCGGATGGCAGCGCGCGATATTCTGTTCATCTATCGCTTGGTCCGGTTTTGGTCAGTTATCTAGGGAGTTGCACAGCGACATGAAACAGATCGCCTTTTGGAGTGCCTGCTTATTGGCTGCTTGCCCTTTGCAACTATCAGCAGCGACCGCGAAAATCCCGGTTGCAATATGCAAGTTCGAAAAAGTCTGTTTTCTTGAGCCAGAAAACGAGCTCGACTGTAAAGAGCTGGAAGGTGATCTGACGATCTGGACCACTTTAGAAGCCAAACCGAAATTTCGCGCCACTTATGGCACGGCGGATGTCAGCGTCAAAAGCCATGGTTCTGGCGCCACTCGGGTCTTTGCCTTTGACATCAAAGCCGGTGGCGGTTTGGTTCTAAATCACCTCGCCCTAGTGCCCGGCGGTGCCATGACGCTGATGGTTACGCCTGAACCAGATAAAGGCCTGGGCCGCCCTCGCGTCATCTATGGCAATTGCGAAACATTGGATCCGGAGCCAAAGGAATGACCGATTTCCTGAACGCTTTGGTCGCTTTGGCCAATTTCGTTTTGATCCCGGCCACCGCCTATGGCGCACAGCTGGCGCTTGGCGCGCTTGGGGTCACGCTGATTTTCGCGATTTTGCGCTTCACCAATATCGCCCATGGGGACACGATGGCGTTTGGCACTTTGGTGACCATCTTGGTCACTTGGGCGCTGCAATCCTTGGGCATATCGATCTACCCGCTTCCCACCGCGCTGCTCGCTTTGCCGGTTGCGATCTTGGCGACCGCGGCGCTTCTTTATGGCACAGATCACTTGATTTATCGGTTTTACCGTTCGCAGCGCGCCGCCCCCGCGACTTTTCTGATTGTCTCTATCGGGGTTATGTTCGTGATGAATGGCTTGGTGCGGTTCATCATCGGTGTGGGCGATCAACAGTTCAATGACGGGGCGCGGTTTATCATTTCCGCCCGTGATTTCAAAGCTTGGAGCGGTCTGCGCGAGGGCTTGGCTTTGAAAACCAGCCAAGGGCTGACGATTGTCACCGCGATCCTTGTCGTTGCGCTGCTATTTTGGTTTCTCAATCATACACGTGCGGGTAAATCTATGCGCGCCTTTTCCGATAATGAGGATTTGGCGCTGCTATCGGGGATCAATCCGGATCGTGTCGTGGCCATAACCTGGCTGATCGTTGCGGCGCTTGCTACGATTGCCGGCACCCTTTACGGCCTGGACAAGTCATTCAAACCATTCACCTATTTCCAAATTCTGCTGCCGATTTTCGCGGCTGCGATTGTTGGTGGGCTGGGTAATCCGGTGGGGGCCATCGCCGGCGGTTTTGTCATCGCCTATTCAGAAGTCGGGGTGACCTATGCGTGGAAAAAGGTCCTGACCTATCTGATGCCGGAAGGGTTAGAGCCATCAGCTTTGGTGCAGCTATTGGGCACGGAATATAAGCTGTCGGTCAGTTTTGTGATTTTGGTGATTGTCCTGCTCTTTAAACCAACTGGCCTGTTTCGAGGAACGCAAACATGACAATGCGCGGCGTTTTCATGGGGCTGGCAGCGCTGGCCCTGATCCTAGCGACCGGCTTTTTTCAGAGTTGGAACAGTGCGTTATTGATCGTCAATATGGGGCTGATCTCTGCCATCATGGCTTTGGGGCTGAATCTGCAATGGGGAATTGGCGGGCTCTTTAATGTGGGCATTATGGGTTTTACCGCGCTTGGCGGGTTGGCCGCTGTCCTGGTTGCGATGCCGCCCGTGGCAGAGGCCTGGGCCGCTGGCGGTGTCTCTATTCTGGCCGCGCTGGCTATTGCTGCCGCAACGGCAATCGGCGCAGTATTGCTTTGGCGGCGTATGTCACCGGGGCTGGCCCGGAGCCTAACCCTTTGCTTGGTGATTTTAGTGGGCTTTATCGCGTATCGGGCGCTATTCGATCCAGCCGTCAAATCGGTGGAATCCGTGGATCCCGCATCGACCGGATATTTGGGCGGATTAGGCTTGCCCATTTTACTGGCCTGGCCGGTTGGCGCTTTACTTGCCGCTGGGGCGGCTTGGGCTATTGGCAAAACCGCGCTCGGGCTGCGGGCGGATTATCTAGCGATTGCCACTTTGGGTATTTCCGAAATCCTCATCAGCCTGATGAAAAACGAAGATTGGCTGGCGCGCGGTGTGAAAAATGTGGTCGGGCTGCCGCGTCCGGTTCCTTACGAAATCGATCTGCAAAATAGCAGCAGCTTTGTCGCGCGCGCCGAGAATTGGGGGCTGGATCCGGTGACGGCCTCGACCCTCGCCGTGAAGTTGAGCTACAGCGCGTTGTTTCTAACCGTCTTGGTTTTGCTGGTGGTTTTGACGCAAATGGCGCTGAATTCGCCCTGGGGCCGGATGATGCGCGCAATCCGTGATAACGAAACCGCAGCCGCCGCCATGGGCAAAAACATCACCGCGCGGTATTTGCAGGTCTTTGTTCTCGGCAGCGCGGTTTGCGGTTTGGCCGGGGCAATGATGACCACCCTAGATGGGCAATTTACCCCCGGCACTTATCAGCCTTTGCGCTTTACCTTTCTCATCTGGGTCATGGTGATCATTGGCGGATCTGGGAATACCTATGGCGCGGTGCTGGGCGGTTTCCTTGTCTGGTTCCTTTGGGTCCAGGTGGAGCCTTTGGGCCAATGGCTATTGGGTGGTGTGACCATGATCCTTCCCGATGGCGGGTTCAAAGATCATCTGTTGAGCAGCGCCGCACAGATGCGATTATTGACCATGGGGATATTGCTGCTGCTGGTTTTGCGGTTCAGCCCACGTGGTTTGCTGCCGGGGCGGTAAGTCTCCGACAGTTTGCGTTCATTCCAGAGCGTTTCGCGAAAAATTGGAACACTTTTCGCCACATGAAACCCTCGATTTCACCGGGGTGATATTTCCAATTAAACGCGGAACGCTTTAAGCCAGCATGTGCTGCGTGCGCAGATATCGCGCGTAAAGATAGATCAAAAAGCCCAAAGCGCAGGTGCCCAGCATTGTATAAAGCCCGGACAGGCCCGCTGCGCCAATCAGGCTGGGACGGCTAAAGATCGTCATCCAAAGGGTCAATACGCCCATTCCCACAAAGCCGATGAATAGCAGTAAAACCGCATGCTTGCTTTGGGTCCATAACAGATAGCAGCCCAAAGCCCCGCCAAACACAGTCACGATCCAAATGAGATTGATGAAGGCGGGAAATCCCTGAGCAATGGCAAGCAATTCGGGGCTGGCATAATCGATATAGGCCTGAAAGTTCAGGCTGGTCAGAGCAAAATCCAATACGGCGAGCCCATAGAAAATCACGGCCAAGACGGTAACAACCCCATGATGCCAGGGTTTGGTGGGATAGGACATATGCGAACTCCGGGTCACTTCTTAGTAAGAATTAGCGTGAAATTGACCCAAGGCGCATCAGGAAATGTAGAAAATGGCGCTCCTTTCTGGAATTTGACGCAGAGGCATCACGCAAAGGAACGGCGGTAACTATACTTTTGCGCCCTGAATTGACCTTTGGCGACCAAGCAAGACCCCTGCCTCTATGTCACAAGGAAGAGGAGATCTGTGGCACCAAACTCCCCGTCTTGATCAGATCCTGATCATGTACCGGGGCCGCCTCCTACCCCACCCAAAACGGGAGGTGGTCTTGCCCTCACTCACGGATGTGCCGATCCTGCGGCGGTGCATCCGGGTCCACAGATCTTACCCTCATATCAAATGTTTGAGCCAAAGAAAGAATTTCTAGGCTCAAACTCCCTTTGAGGTTAGCAGTTTAAAGCGTCGGAGCTTTTAATAAAGCTCCGCTTCCTTAGCGATCATCGCCGCATGGGTTCGGTTTTTTGCCTCTAACTTTCGGCAAAGTGTTTTCACATGCAATTTGACAGTGACTTCTTGTAGGTCCAGCTCGCGCGCAATTTCTTTATTGGCCAAGCCACGGCATAGACCACCCAAAACCTGAAATTCCCGCTCCGACAATTTGTCCTTGATCGGGCTGCTTACCTGATCATCCTCGGCTTGCATGAAATTCACCGGCAAATATGTTTCGCCCGCCGCCATAAAGCGCACAGCATTGATCAGAGATTTCGCGGGCAAGGTTTTGGGCAAGAACCCAAGCGCGCCCTCAGCGACGGCGTCTTGCGCCACATCGCGGGCCGCGGTCCCAGACATGATCGCGACTTTCAATCCCACTTGCATGTCTTGCATATCTTTCAGGCCTTTAAGACCATTCATGCCAGGCATTTTATAGTCCAACAGAACAAGATGATACCCAGCAAAAGCTTTGACCTTTGCCTGGGCGCCGGCGAAATCCGCGGCTGTATCCACCTCTATTCCGGCTTCGCTTTGCAAAAAGGCGGCCAAAGTATCTCGGACGAGCTCATGGTCATCTGCAATTAGGATGCGCATTTTAGATTTCCTTTCGTCACGCGGAGGAGGCCGAGCCCACCGATGCATAAGCATCTTCTGCACTCATTTCCTTACGAGTAATAAAATATGGACGAATACCCGCCCAAATTCTTGCTAAATCGGGCAGCCGTTCATACACCTCGCGCATGGAGCCGGTCTTGCCCCGCTCTTCCAGCAAATAGCATTCTCGGTGCAGCTCCATCGCGCCAAAAAGCGCGGCACTGCCCGACAGGCGATGGATGACCGACATCACATCCGCATCGGCATGGTTTTCGATATCCGTGGCGGACAGAACCGCAATCGCCGTATCCGTATCGCGGATAAAGGCACCGATAAGCCCTGGCAGACGATCGGCGCCGGAGCTTTCTTCTAATTCCGTCAAGCTGACCTCATCGATGCTGTGTAAATTTTCCGGCTGGCCCTCGGGCTCGGGGGCGAAATTTTGCGATAATGCCTCGATCAGCGTTTTCTTACGGATAGGTTTGGACAAAACTGCATTCATCCCCGCATGCATAAAGCGGGCCCTCTCTTCGGGCATTGCGTGGGCGGTCAAAGCCAAAATGGGAGTCACGGCATTGGGGCCACCAGAGGCGCGAATGGATTTGGTTGCCGTCACCCCATCCATGCGCGGCATGGAAATATCCATCAAAATCAGATCGAAGGGCTGAGCCTGGGCTTGCGCGACGCCGGCTGCCCCATCCTCGGCAGTGGTCACGCGGTGGCCCGCCTGTCTTAACATATCAGCGGTGATGGTGCGGTTTGTGGCACTGTCTTCCACCAGAAGAACATTCAAATCACCCTTCTTATCAGCATCTGCCGAGTGCAAAGGCGATGTTTCACGCGGCAAGGGCAGGACATCAGCGGAAAGAGCGGGCTCTTCAGATTTGGTCATCGGCAGCCTGACACAAAATAGACTGCCCTCGCCCAAGACGCTTTCAACCGAAATGGTTCCGCCCATCGAGGTCACAAGCCGCCGCGTAATCCCAAGCCCAAGCCCCGTTCCGTCCGCCGCACGATCATAAGGCGTGCCTAAAGTGACAAAATCATCGAAGACACGATCCAGATCCTCTTCGGCGATGCCCTGACCGGTATCAATCACCTGAATTTCCACTTCAGGACCATCCCCCGTGCGGAACACATCTACGGCAATTTCGCCATTTTGCGTAAATTTGGCCGCATTTCCCACAAGATTCATCAAAATTTGTCTAAGCCGGTCAGGATCCCCAAGAACCGCGACCCCAACGGATTTCGCAATGAAGAGTTGCAACCTGTTGCCCGAGCTTTCCGCTTGAGGGCGAATACTCGCGGCCACATCTTCGACGACCTCGCTCAGGTCAAAACGCACTGACTGAATGGGAGAGGCGCCCGCATCCAAACGCGATATATCCAATACGTCATTGATATGGCGGAGCAAAAGCGAGCTACATTGCCGAACCACATTCATACGTTTTCGAATTGACGACGGCAATTCGTCATCTTCGATCAGCTCTAAAGAGCCGATGATCCCATTTAGCGGATTGCGCATTTCATGGCTCATCACTGCCATAAAGCGCGCCCGCGCCCGTTCATTTTGTAACGCTGTGTCTCTTGCGGCGCGCAAATCCGCCTCGGCGGCGCGTTGTTCGGAAATATCCCGCACAAAGAGCACATAGAGCGGCCCATGGGGTAATTCGGCCCGAGATATGGCGATTTCAGCCGGGAAAAGCGCCCCATCCAAACGCTGAGCTTCCAATTCTACCCGCGCTTGCCCGGTTTCGGCTGTGTTCTGTTTCAGCTCGATCCAGGTCAGCTCCTGACGTTTTTTCGTCGGGCCAATCAAAGTCTTCGCCAGCGGACATCCCAAGATGTCTTCGCGCGGATAGCCAAACATCGCCTCGGCAGCGCCGTTATAATCGACAATGCCACCGATCCGATCCACCACCAAAACCGCATCAAGCGAGCTTGAAACAATCGCCGAAAGATGGGATTGAGCGGCTTGAATTTGCTCCGCATCACTTTGCACCCGGCGCAGCAAGAGCCAAAGCATCACATTGGCGCCCATGAGGACCAAAATCAAAACCCCAGCCAGCGCCCCCAAGCGTTTCAGCGTGTCGGCCACAGCTTCACGCTGATTGTCAGTCACGGTGGCGAAATGGGTGACCCCGGTGACCACTAAGGCGCGTACTTCTTTATTCAGCGCGGCGGTCGTTTCCTCAAGCCTGGGGATTTCCGCGATCAGTTTTGCATCCGCGCCATCGATTAAGGGCACGGTTTCATTTAAGTAATCCCGCAAATGCGAAAGATTTTTCTCAAAACTCGGCACGTCGCGAAGACGTTCGAAAATATTGCCCTGTTCGATCAAAAGAACCCGGCTGTAGAAAATATCAAATCGGTGCCGCAGCTGAAACAAGGCTGGGCCGCCGCGCAGCTCTGCCTCGATCAGCGCGGTTTGCAGGCGTAAATATTCCGCCTCTGTTTGCAAAACATCCCAGTGGATATTGTCGGTCTTCGCGGTCGCCACCAAATCCAATTGCCGCCGTAAGTCCAAAGACACAGCCGCCATGACCGCCACCAGGGCAGCGGTCACACCCACAAGGGCAATGGATAAGGCTTTGATTTTTCTGCGCATTCGAAAGGATCAGTTAGGGCAGAATTTCTATATGTTTAAGTTGCCAAATGCTGCGGGAATAAACCACCTCTGTTTGAAACTCTTCCGAATTATCAAAGGGATAGACGATCCAAACCGGGCCTTTATCGCGGGTTGGCATAAGTTCCCCGTCGCGTTTAAAGGCCAAAATCGGCCCATCCATCCGGGCGTCTTCAATCGGTATAACCACAGAATAATCATTCAGAGCGACAGCTTTCACTTCGTTTCCCTGGGCCCCAACGAATTCCAACAGCTCTTTCAAGGGTACACCTTCAAATTTACTGCGGCCGCTGGTCCAAATGGTAGCGGTGGTGAAGGTCTGGGTCGGCAACATTTCTAAATCTTCGATGGTAAACTCATAGAAACGTTCATTTTTCATCGGAGCCACCGCACCATCCACGGTCAAAACAACCCCATCTTCGGCCCGAGCCGCAAGTGGAGAAACCATGAAAACGGCTAGCGCCAAAAGGCATAAACTACGCAATAAAGTCATATCGGTCCCCTGAGATCTTTCCGAAACGTCGCCTTATGCTAGAACCTATTCTAAGCAGCAGATAGTACCCATGCGAATAGGATATTATCCTTTCGCATAGCTTTAGGGTGTTTTTTAAATTGGATCGACTTGGCTGAGTTTGCCTTGGTTTTTACCAATGACAATCTCATTCTCAGACATATTATTGGGGAAATGGGTCATCAGACCTTTCCCAGCCTGCTGATTTACCGCGGCTCGGACCAAAACGCCCTCCCCCGGGTTAGTCATATTAATTTGCATCCAGCCGAAATGGATACGATTGCTCAGAACCAATTGCAGCGGCAGAAAGCCTTGTTGGCGATGAGGCGCTTTGTGCCATTTGCCAAAACTGGTAATCTTTCCCTTTTGAATTGAAATTCGCTCAATTTCGACGGATCGGAAATATGGCTCCATAGGGCCAACCACCATTCCTTCGCCCAAAGGTTTATCCGTGCCAACCACTGTTCCATTTAGACCGGAGATTTTCACAATCATATCAGTGATATGCCCAAGCTGGCTGTAGGTGAAAAGGCGATGATAAGTGATCGCCACATCCTCGATCCCATCTTGATTGAGATCGAATTTTTCCGGCGCATTCACGACCACCCCCAAAGGATGATCAAATTCCGTCACCACTAGATCCGCAACAGCCTGGCTGGCCACCACCGAACCGAGCGTCCAAATCAAACAGGAGATTAGTCGAAAAACGACAAAGCGGGGCGGCATTTCTAACGGCTTTCAAAGAGGTGATCGGGTTTCTTCAGATTAATAAAGCGGAGAGTTCGTTTACCATGCCTCTAGGGGACATGCAAAAAACCAAAGGTTTAACTGGTCCTAGCCTTTTCAATAGTTACCATATTCAAAAGAATAGATTGAAAATTGTCTGCATCTCCCTGGGCTTCAGCATGAGGCGCTATTGCTCTTGGGATGTCGCGGGGATTTTGCGGCTGCCGAGTGTCTCGCAAAGGCTCTAGACCAAACCGCCGCAACCACCTATTTGAGCGCCATGACACAAAGCCTTCATATAATCGGCGGCGGCATGGCGGGTTCTGAGGCCGCTTGGCAGGCAGCCCAGGCGGGTATTCCCGTGATCTTGCACGAAATGCGCCCCAAGGTCGGGACATTCGCCCATCAAACCGGCGATCTGGCCGAGATGGTGTGCTCTAATTCCTTCCGCTCCGACGATAGCGAGCAAAACGCTGTGGGGCTGTTGCATTGGGAAATGCGCGCGGCTGGCGGTTTGATCATGGAGATGGCCGATAAGCATTCGCTGCCAGCAGGCGGGGCTTTGGCGGTGGATCGCGATCAGTTCTCCGCTGGGGTCACCCAGGCTTTGCGCGCCCATCCGCTGATCACCATCGAGGAAGGCGAAATCGCTGAAATCCCGCGCGAGGGCCAGTGGATTATCGCCACTGGGCCGCTCACTTCGGGGGCTTTGGCCGAAGCCATCCAGGCCGAGACCGGCACCGAAGCGCTGGCCTTTTTCGATGCCATCGCCCCGATCGTCTATGCGGATAGCGTGGATATGTCGAAGGCTTGGTTCCAGTCGCGTTATGATAAGGGCGAGACCGAAGAAGAGCGCAAAGCCTATCTCAACTGCCCCATGACCCGCGAACAATATGAGGCTTTCATCGACGCGCTTCTCGCAGCTGACAAGACCGAGTTTAAAGAAGGCGAAACCGCGGGCTATTTCGATGGCTGCTTGCCCATTGAGGTGATGGCCGAGCGCGGGCGCGAAACCTTGCGCCATGGGCCGATGAAACCCGTTGGCCTGACCAATCCGCATCAGCCGGATGTCAAAGCCTGGGCCGTGGTGCAGCTGCGCCGGGATAATGCGCTTGGCACGCTGTTTAATATCGTCGGTTTTCAGACCAAGATGAAATACGGCGCCCAAACCGAAGTGCTCCGGATGATCCCAGGGCTGGAAGAGGCGCGTTTTGCGCGTCTGGGCGGGATCCATCGCAATACATTTCTCAATTCGCCGACCTTGCTGGGCCCGGATCTGAAATGGCGTAAGCATCCGCATATTCGCTTTGCCGGGCAGATCAGCGGGGTTGAGGGCTATGTGGAAAGTGCGGCTATGGGGCTTTTGGCCGGGCGTATGGCTGCGGCCGAGCTGAAGGGCGCGCCCCTGCCCCCGACCCCGCCGGAGACGGCCACCGGCGCTTTGGTGACCCATATCACTGGCGGAGCCGAGGCAAAGACGTTCCAGCCGATGAATGTCAATTTCGGGCTCTTCCCGCCGGTAGAAGCCCGTGGTGGTCGGCGCGGGCGCAAAGAGCGCTATAAGATCTATACCGACCGGGCCAAAGCGTCCTGGCAGGACTGGCTTAGCGGGGCTTCTGGTGGAGCTTCTGAGGCGTCGGGCAACGCGGCGGCAGAGTAACTACTCAAATTCCATCTGCTCATAAACCCGCCCGGCATTTTTCGTGGCCAGCTCTTCATATGTATCCAGATGCGCATAAGGCGTCTGATCCACATAATAAGCGCTGGCCAGATCGCCGCCCGCCTCTAGATGCGCGCCGATCTGAGTCCGCAGATAGTCTAGATATCCCTTCGTGTAACGCCTCACCTGGGCCATATTGGTCGGATGGCCATGACCCGGGATCACATATACCGCGCCGAGCGGCTCAAAAGCGGTGTCCCATGTTTCCAACCAATCAAGCGTGATCGTATCCTCGAAAATTGGCAACATGCGCTCGTGAAAAGCCATATCCCCAGCAATCACCAATTGCTCTTCGGGCAACCAAACGGAGATATCGCCAGGGCTATGAGCCGGTCCCAGATGCAGCACCTCAACCCGCATTTCGCCCATCTCGATGACGTGGTTATCCTCGAAGGTCTCTGTTGGGCCTTGCAGCACCGTGCCGTCCGCCTTGTCCCGATTATAGCGCTGCATCCCCGCTAGGATCTGCGCCCCGCGATCCTCGAACTCATCGGCTGCCTCGTAATGGGCCAAGATCGGCACGCCAAGCTTGGCCCAATAGCCATTACCCAGCATCGCATGGCCCTGCCCGTTTTCGTTGATCACCAGTCGCACGGGCTGATCGGTCACGGCCTTGATCTCTGTATGCAACGCCTCGGCCAAGATCCAAGCCGCACCGCCATTGATCACGATCACCCCATCGCCGGTGACCAGGAAGCTTAGATTATTGTTATGGCCGGAGTTTTCATAAGTCGGCGGGGCTGTGGCACCGATCGCCGACCAAACCCCAGGGATCACCTCATAGGGTTTGGAATATAGCGGTGAGCCGGGATACTGGTCTGCGATATCTTCGCTCGCATTGGCTGCGCTGGCTGCACCAACCAGACCAATGGCGCAACAAAAGGCTGTGGGGAATGATGCCGTCACGATCTCCTCCTTATCATGGGGCAATTATTCTATGCGCGACGCTAATGGCGGAAAACTATTCTCGCAAGCTGTGGCTGCGTTGGATTTCACCCGGATCGGATATAAGTTGACCAGAAACGCAGTTTCACAAGGCCGTCCCGCATGCTGTATCTTCTGGCTATCCTTTTGCCGCCGCTGGCGATTTTCTTTGCCGGCTATGTGATTTTGGGGATCATCATTTTCTTTGTTTGGGTGCCTGCGATTTTCTTTTCCGGGGGACTTACCCATCCCATGTTCATCATCCTCGCCTGGCTGTTGATCCATCAACGCAATATTCGCCGGTAATCCATGCGCACGCGCTTTGCCCCGTCACCCACCGGGCCTTTGCATCTGGGGCATGCTTTTTCAGCCCTCACCGCCCAAGATTTGGCCCGGCGCTTGGGCGGCGAATTTCTGCTGCGGATCGAAGATATTGACCGCTCACGCGCCCGTTCTGAATGGGAGGCGCAAATTTTCGATGATCTGCGCTGGCTGGGGCTCAGCTGGCCTGAACCGGTGATGCGGCAATCCGAGAGGCTCGGCATCTATCACGCAGCTCTTGAAAAGCTCTGGGAGCAAGGGCTGCTCTATCCTTGCACCTGCCGCCGTCGGGATATCCAAGAGGCGCTGAGCGCGCCGCAAGAAGGCGCGCCGCTTATGGGGCCCGATGGGCTGGTCTATCCAGGGATTTGCCGCGAAAAACCTGTGCGCAGTGGGCATATGCCGGAAAATATCCCGCTGCGCCTCGATATAGCCGCAGCTTTGAGCGCTTTGGGAGATCCTGAAATCACCTGGCAGGAAATAGGTGATCAGATCACGCCTAGCCGCCTAAGTCCCGATCAGATGCGGTCGCAAATCGGCGATGTGATCCTAGCGCGGCGTGATATGGGCACGTCCTATCATTTGTCGGTGGTGCTTGATGACGCGGACCAAGCCATCACCCATGTGGTGCGCGGCGCCGACCTGGCCGAAGCCACACCGATCCACCGCCTGCTGCAAGGTCTGCTCAATTTGCCAGAACCGCTTTACCTACATCACCGCCTGATACGCGATGAAACAGGAAAACGCCTCGCCAAACGCGATGATGCGAGGGCGCTCACCCTCTATCGCGCTGCGGGACAGAGCCCCCTGGAAATCCGTCAGGCCGTGTGGTTCACGCCATCGGCCCCATGATTTCCACCTCTTCCCCATCGCGAATAGCCGTGTAAAAACAGCTCCGTCGATTGGTATGACAGGCAGGCCCGGTCTGGCGCACCAAAGCCAAAAGACAGTCGCGATCGCAATCCACCCGGAATTCCACCAGCTTTTGCACATGCCCGCTGGTTTCGCCTTTCGCCCAAAAAGCCTGCCGCGACCGAGACCAATAGGTGACATGACCGGTTTCTAGGCTTTTGGTAATGGACTCAGCCGAAGCCCAAGCCATCATGAGAATTTCATTGGTTTCAACATCTTGTGCAATGACAGGAATAAGGCCCTGGTCATTATATAGCAGCGAGGCAGGATCAAAACCCATGAGTTTTCCTTTGCAGTTTGGCTTTGCCTCGCTATCTACTGTCCCAATGAGCTGAGGGAAAGGCGCCATGGCGGAAACAGATCTGATCAAACTTTATTCCCAGCGGATCCTGGCTCTCGCAGCCGATATCCCGCTGGCCCATCGGCTTGATCACCCTCAAGGAAGTGCCACCAAACGCGCGCCGCTTTGCGGATCGACCGTCACGGTGGATGTGGAATTAGAAGGCGACCGCATCACCGGCTTCGGACAAGATGTCAAAGCCTGTGCTTTGGGTCAGGCGGCGGCCTCTGTGGTTGGGCGCAATATCCTTGGCTGTTCGCGCGAAGAAACCCAGGCCGCCCGTGACCAGCTGGCGGAATTGTTACAAGGCACTGAAACCGCACCCAAAGCCCCATTTGAGGATCTAGAGGTCCTGCGCCCCGCGCGAGAGTTCAAAAACCGCCATGCCTCTATTCTTTTGTGCTTGGATGCGACCTTAGATGCCATAGATGCCGCTAGGGAACATGTGATCGCTTAAACCTTCTTCAACTGCTTCCCCATAGGGCTCTTTTAGAAAGAGGGCCCAATGCGCGACACGATTGATCCACCCCCCACAGTTACCGAAACAGCGTTGAACACCACCGCCTTAAACCGCCTGTCGAAATCCGCCTCAAGCCTAGGCTTTGATGTGGTTGAAATTGCGGGCTTTTTGGACCTGATCGACAAACAATCCCATGGTCAGTTAAAGCTGCTTGGGGAAGCCCGCGAAGGCGCTCATCGCATCAGCGAGGCCAATCAAGCGGTGATAGATGCGGTGGATACAGTCTCCAAATCCACAGATCGCACTTTGGGCGCGGTGGATACCTCCATCGATTTTGTCAGAAAATCCAATGAACGCAGCAAATCTGTCGCGGTTTGGGTGCAATCCTTGGATGAAAAAATGGGATCCGTCGTGGAAACCCTGAAGGCGGTAGAATCCAATAATGGCACGATTTCCTCGATCGCGAGCCAGGTGAATATCCTCGCCATCAATGCCAAAATCGAAGCCGCGCGGGCCGGAACAGCAGGTCGGGGATTTGCGGTGGTTGCCGAGGCCATTAATGAATTGTCGCAAAAGACCTCTCAGGCGGCCGATGCCATATTGGAAAGTATCAATTCCCTGGGGTCTTGGATCGATACTCTGCGCCATGAGGCGGAAAAAATTTCGACAGAGGCCACATCGGTGATTTCCCAGGGACAAGAAACCGACCAAGCCTTGGCTGATATCGGCTCTAATGTGCGCAGCACCAATGATGATGCGCAGCGTATCGCAAGTGAAGCGCGCGAAGTGGAACGGGCCGGCACTGCTTTCGCGGTTTGCTTTGACCAAATCAATTCCGTGATCGAACAAACCGCGTCGGGTATTCACCAGGCGCGCAATCAAACAAATGCTCTGATCGACCAAAGCGAGGCGATCGTTCAACAAACTGTTGCTTTGGGTGGTGTTGGTGAGGATGGGCGTTTTATCGACTATGTCCGTGAAAAAGCCGCAGAGATCGGACAAATTTTTGAAGATGGCATTGAAAACGGCAAGATCACCAAAGAACAACTGTTTGATTTCCGGTTTGAGCCCATCCCAGGCACTGATCCGCAACAGGTGATGGCGGCTTTCACCAAATTCACTGATCAGGTTTTACCGCCAATTCAGGAAAAGGCGCTGACTTTCGATCCCAAAATCGTCTTCTGCGCGGCTGTCACTAAGCAAGGCTATTTGCCAACGCATAACCGTAAATTTGGCCAGCCGCAGCGGCCCAATGATCCGGTTTGGAATGCCGCTAATTCCCGAAATCGGCGTATTTTTGATGACCGCGTCGGGTTAAAAGCAGGTCGCAACCGCGAGTCTTTCTTGCTGCAGATTTACCGCCGCGACATGGGCGGGGGTGAATTCAAAATGATGAAAGACCTCTCTGCCCCAATCGTCGTCAAAGGCACCCATTGGGGTGGCTTGCGCATGGCCTTTACTTTTTGATCTGTCTCGCGCAGCTCAAATAAAAAACCGCCGCTCTCCTGGCGGGGAGGCGGCGGAAGTCAAGCGAACTGTTCCGAATAGGTGACCCATGGGGATAAGTCACATATCCAACGCGGCAGGAAGCGTTGGACCGGCAAAGTGCGCAGGCAGATCAGAGAAACTGAGGCAGATGCAAAACGCCAAAAAAGGTCACACCGAGCGCGGCAACCCCGATTAAATCGGTCCCAAGATTGGGGATAGAGCGAAGAAAAGCGGTTTTGGCGATTTGGAACATCGAACATCCTCCATTCGAGCTGATGTTTACTATTTGTTCTGATTCCGTGGAAAAGTAAAGAACTTAATGAGAACAAATCGGAGTCACCCGACCTGAAGCAGCGAAATTGCCTTATTTTGTTCCATAAACCACAACAAACAGCGGATCGCTTCGCCGCGTGCCGTGGCCAATTCAGGGTCCTGTTCCAACACGGCACGAGCATCATTTTGCGCCGTCGCCATCAAACCCGCCTGCCGCTCTAGATTGGCAACGCGAAAACGAGGCACCCCCGACTGCGCGCGGCCCAACACATCCCCGGCCCCGCGCATGGCCAAATCCTCTTCAGCGATCCGAAACCCATCTTCGGTCTCCCGCATCAAACTCAGACGCTTTTCCGCAGTTTCCGACATCTGCGTTGCGTGCAGCAACACACAAGTTGACTGCGCCGCCCCACGCCCAACCCGTCCCCGAAGCTGGTGGAGCTGAGCCAAACCAAAATTCTCGGCGCTTTCAATCACCATGATCGAGGCATTAGGCACATCCACCCCCACTTCGATCACCGTTGTCGCCACCAAGACCTTCAACTCGCCCGCATGAAATTGCGCCATCACCGCATCTTTGCGCGCAGGCGGCATCTGGCCATGCACGAGCCCAACATTTTCAGCCCCAAGTGCGCCGCTCAGCTTTTTCATCCGAGTTTCCGCAGCCGACAGATCCAAAGTTTCGCTTTGATCCACCAAGGGGCAGACCCAGTAAGCTTGCTTTCCCGCCTCTATCGCCGCTTTGAGATGCTGGATGACCTCGTCAATCCGTTTGGCCGAGACCAAAGCCGTTTTGACCGGCGTGCGGCCGGGTGGCTTTTCGTCCAAAATCGACAGATCCAAATCGCCATAATTGGACAAAGCGAGAGATCGCGGGATCGGTGTCGCCGTCATCACCAGCACATCCACCCCCTGCCCTTTGGCGCCCAGCTCCAATCTTTGCGCGACGCCAAAACGATGCTGCTCATCAATGACCGCAAGGCGCAGATCGTGAAACTGAACATCCGGCTGAAACAGAGCATGAGTGCCAATGAGCACATCCAAACTCCCATCCGCGAGGGCGAGTAATTTATCCTGACGTTGCTGGCCACTATCTCGGCCGGTCAAAATATCCATAGAAATGCCGAGCGCTGCGACCATGGGCGATAAAGCGCTAAAATGTTGCCGCGCCAAAATCTCTGTCGGCGCCATCATCGCCGCCTGGCCACCAGCCTCGACCGCGGCGAGCATGGCCATCAGCGCAACAATGGTTTTTCCCGCGCCCACATCCCCTTGCAACAAGCGCGACATGCGCCGTTTTTGCGCCATATCCGCGTGGATTTCCGCAATGCAACGTTGCTGCGCTTGGGTCAATTCGTAGGGCAGCGTTTGCAAAACCTGCTCCGTCAGCCGACCCGTCGCCGCATTTACTCGGCCCAAAGCCCGGCGCTGCCGTTGCCGCGCAATCGCCAAAGTGAGCTGATGGGCAAATAATTCATCATAAGCCAGTCGCAGCCGCGCCGGGTGATCCGGGCTAAGATCCGCCAGGCTTTGCGGCGCATGGGCCAAAGCCACCGCATCCGCCCAATCCGGCCAGGATTTTTGCGCCTTCAAGGCAGGGTCGATCCATTCTGCCAGTTGCGGCGCCCGTTTGACCGCTGCATCCGCCGCCCGCGCCATGACTTTTGCGGAAAGCCCGGCGCTGAGCGGGTAAATTGGCTCAAATTCAGGGAGCTCGCCAGCTTCATCCGGGGCCAAGATATAGTCGGGGTGGGTGATTTGCGCTTGGCCGTCAAACAGTTCCGCCTTGCCAGAAATCAGCCGTGTTTCCCCGATAGGCAGGGATTTTTCGAACCATGCCTTTTGGCCACGGAAGAACACGAGTGTGAATTCTAAGCCGTCGTCCTGCACATAAACCCGATAGGGCAAACCCTTCCGGCTCGGGGGGGAATGCGCTTTGATCTTCACCAAAACCGTCGCGATCGCCGGTAAAGTCAGGTCCCGGAGGCTGGGCACTCGGCGCCGGTCAACGCCATTAATCGGCAAAGTCAAAATTAGATCGCGTATGGTCGCGATCCCCATCAGATCCAGGGTCTTGGCCAATTTGGGACCGATCCCCGGTAAGGTTTCGGTTTCGGCAAAGATGGGGAAGAGGATTTCCGGACGTGGCATCGCAGTTTCAAAGATCCGAAATCATCGCCAACCAGCTATCTTCGTCGATGGTTTCGATCCCAAGCGACTGTGCTTTTGCGGCCTTGGACCCCGCGCCTTCCCCTGCCACGACCAGATCAGTTTTACCCGAAACCGACCCTGATACTTTGGCGCCAAGGGTTTCCGCGCGGGCTTTGGCCTCGGCTCGGGTCATTTTTTGCAAGCTGCCGGTGAATACAACGGTTTTACCTGCGAGCACCCCGCTGGTGTCACGCGCCGCAACCGGTTGGATATCAAGTTGCGCCACAAGCCGTTCGATCGAGGCGCGCTCCGCTTCTTGCCCCATGGCGGAAACCAAGGCCGTCGCCATGACCTCGCCCACACCATCAATGCTGAGCAAATGTTCCCAAGCCTCACTTCCGGGTGCAGCGTCTTGCGTGCCAGTGAAAAAGGCGTCCCAATTGCCGTAATGTTGCGCCAATAAAGCCGAGGCGTTTTCCCCAACGTGACGCAGACCTAAGCCGAAGATCACTCGGTTCAATGGAATATTGCGGCGCTCATCAATTGCTCGGAAAAGATTTTCAGCGGATTTCGCCCCCC
>JBMYSZ010000007.1:0-62451 GCA_049603835.1 Mangrovicoccus sp. | reverse complement strand
AATGTAAAAATATCAGCAGGTTCTTTGATCCACCCATCTTGATAGAATTGCTCCACCTGTTTGGCACCGAGCCCTTCAATGTCAAACGCGGCACGGGACACGAAATGTTTTAGCTTTTCAACCGCTTGCGCCGGGCAGATCATCCCCCCCGTGCAACGACGCACCGCATCGCCGGGTTCGCGGATCGCTTCGGACCCGCAATCCGGGCAGTGATCGGGGAACTCGAAAGCCGTAGCATCCTCTGGCCGTCTGCTCATATCCACATCGGCAATTTTCGGGATCACATCCCCGGCGCGATAGATCTGCACCCAATCGCCGATTCGAATATCTTTGCCGTCGCGAATTGGCACGCCATTGGAATCGCGCCCAGCTATGTAATCTTCGTTATGCAGCGTCGCGTTGGACACCACGACCCCGCCAACCGTGACCGGCTCTAGCCGCGCGACCGGGGACAAGGCGCCGGTGCGACCCACCTGAATATCGATGGCGGTCAATCGGGTCCAAGCCAGCTCCGCCGGGAATTTATGAGCGATGGCCCAACGCGGCGTGGTGCTGCGAAAGCCCAACCGCTGCTGCAGGCTCAGATCGTTAACCTTATAGACGACACCGTCGATGTCATAGCCCAGCATGGCACGCTGCGCTTCGATATCAGAGTAGTGGCTGACCAATTCCTCCACCGTGTCGCAGATTTTGGTTAACGGATTAACCTGAAAGCCAAGTTCGCCTAGCCGTGCGATGGACGCGGCTTGGGTTTCGGCCAAAGATTCGGAAATCTCGCCCCAGGCATAGGCAAAGAAACGCAAAGGCCGCGCTGCGGTAATGTCTGGGTTCAATTGCCGAAGCGAGCCCGCCGCCGCATTGCGCGGATTGGCGAAAACCTTGCCGCCGCGTTCCGTTTGAGACGCATTCAACGACTTAAACGCCTCATGCGACATGTAAATTTCACCGCGAACCGTCAAAAGATCCGGCGCGCCGGTTAAGTTTTGCGGGATTTCCGAAACACGTTTCGCATTTTCGGTAACATTTTCGCCTTCTTCCCCATCGCCGCGGGTGGCCGCATAGACCATTTGCCCTTTTTCATAGCGGATGCTTAATGACAGACCATCGATCTTTGGTTCGGCTGTATAGCTAAGCGCCGCGTCACTGCCCAAACCCAAATAGCGCCGAATACTTGTGTCGAAATCTGCCACATCTTCAGGGGAAAAGGCATTGCCCAAAGACAGCATGCGGACACTATGCTTAATCTTTGCAAAGCCCGACGAAACCGGCGCACCGACCCTATCACTTGGGCTATCTGCTCTTTTTAAATGGGGAAAGGCCGCTTCTAAGGCAGCATTGCGCTGCTTCAGCTGGTCGTATTCAGCGTCGTCAATCGAAGGATCATCATCGCCATGATAGGCTTGGTCTGCCGACGAAATTAATTTCGCGAGCTGGTCTAGCTCGGTTGCGGCCTGTTCTTCGCTCAGAGTTGCGATATCTTTTTCTTGTGCCACGGTCGCCCCACTCCACTGCCTATGAATCTTGTCTTAGGCAGAGCAGTCAGGGGCGTCCAGTCGCTGAACCAAAAAGCTTAGGCGCCAAGTGCTAATGGCGGTTCCATAGCCTTAGGTTCTGGATCCCGCAGCACGTAGCCCCGGCCCCAAACTGTTTCGATATAGTTTTCGCCATCGGTCGCATTTGTTAACTTCTTGCGTAGCTTACAAATGAACACATCGATGATTTTCAGCTCTGGCTCATCCATGCCACCATAAAGATGGTTTAGGAACATTTCCTTGGTCAGGGTTGTGCCCTTGCGCAAGGAAAGCAGCTCTAGCATCTGGTATTCTTTGCCGGTCAAATGCACAGGCATGCCTTCGACATCGACAGTTTTCGCATCCAGATTAACAGAGATTTTGCCGGTCCTAATAACCGATTGCGAATGGCCCTTGGACCGTCGAATGATCGCATGAATTCGGGCCACCAACTCTTCGCGATGGAAAGGCTTGGTCAGATAATCATCTGCGCCAAAGCCGAAACCCTTGATTTTGCTTTCAGTATCATCAGCCCCGGATAGGATCAGGATCGGTGTATCGATTTTCGACATGCGCAATTGGCGCAAGACCTCGTGGCCATTCATATCCGGCAGGTTAAGGTCCAGCAGGATAAGGTCGTAATCATACAACTTCGCCAAATCTATCCCCTCCTCCCCTAAATCCGTGCAGTACACGTTTAGGTTCGCATGGGTGAGCATCAACTCAATACTCTTGGACGTGGTCGGATCGTCTTCAACCAGAAGTACACGCATCTTAAATGTCTCCAGCTCGCTCGGCGTTCCGTTTGAAGTTCGCCAAGATTAGTTAATCATATGTTACTAAACCTTGGCAAGAGTTGAAAACAACTTAAAGTTGTCGATATTTTTGCAATGAAGTTGTCTTCAGCGCCGATTCCCCATGGTTTTCGACCGCCGCAACCCAAGATTCGAACTCTTCTTCGGACAAATCATAGGTATCGATTGCCTCTTGCGCAGTTATTAACCCGTGCACAACGGCTTTCACGACGGTTGCTTTTCGACTAGCCACCCAGCGACGTGTGTTTTTGCTAGGCAAATCCGCACGTGTTAATTTCGCTCCGTCCGGCAAAGTCACCAGACGCGGCCCATCCACCTTTCTGATATACATATCAAGACCCCTTGCTTCTCACCACTCCTCACATGCCCTGATCTGGCTTAAATGGCTGTAAAGGTAGGCCATTGAAAAACAGAGCATTTTCACTTAAATGCTGGCGTCTGGGGTAACTAAGGACAACGGCGCGATGGCACAGGCCATGAATACTCTTGGATTTTCAAAGGCTCCAAAGGATACCCGCGTGGTGGTGGCCATGTCCGGAGGAGTAGATAGTTCGGTCGTGGCAGCTATGCTAAAGAGCGAAGGCTACGACGTAATTGGCGTGACTTTGCAATTATATGACCATGGTGCGGCCCTGGCTAAAAAAGGGGCATGTTGCGCGGGTCGAGACATCCATGATGCCCGCCGCGTGGCCGAAGAGATGGATTTCCCGCATTATGTGCTGGATTACGAATCGGTTTTCCAAGAAGCGGTGATCGATGAATTCGCCGATAGCTATCTGTCGGGCGCAACGCCGGTGCCCTGTATTCGGTGCAATGAAAAGGTAAAATTCAAAGATCTTTTAAACACCGCCAAAGACCTCGACGCGGATTGCATGGCCACGGGGCACTATATTCAGCGCAAATCCGGTCTATCGGGGGCAGAGCTTCATCGCGGCGCGGATCCGGTGCGGGATCAAAGCTATTTCCTCTTTTCCACCACTCCAGAGCAACTGGATTTTCTGCGCTTTCCTTTGGGCCATCTCAGCTCAAAGGCGGAAACGCGCAAATTGGCGGAAAAATTCGGCCTGCCTGTCGCGGATAAGCCCGATAGCCAGGACATCTGTTTTGTGCCCAATGGCAATTACGCGGCGGTGATCGAAAAGCTACGCCCAGGTGCGGCGGATCCGGGCGAGATTGTGGATCTGGATGGCAATGTTTTGGCGGAGCATCGCGGGATTATCCATTACACGATCGGGCAGCGGCGCGGTTTGGGCATCGGTGGCCTAGCAGATCCGCTTTATGTGGTGCGCTTGGACCCGACCAATCGGCAAGTTGTGGTCGGCCCGAAAGAGGCTCTGTCCACACGGGTCGTCCCGGTTCGCGAACTCAACTGGCTTGGGGATCGCCCGCTGACCATTGGCGAAGAAGTGGAGCTGTCGGCCAAGGTGCGTTCCACCCGCCCGCCGCGCCCGGCGGTTCTGCGCGCCACCGCAGCCGGTGAAGCAGAGGTGGAGCTTTTGACCCCAGAAGAAGGGGTAAGTCCCGGCCAGGCCTGTGTGCTTTATGCGAATGATGACAGCCGGGTTTTAGGCGGCGGTTGGATCTGGCGCGGGGCCTAAGCCCCTAAGCTTTAGGACCGCAAATAGCCCTCGGCGATCCCTTCAAGAACCGCATGAGCTGCGCGCGCCCCAGGCGACTGCCCGCCTCGGCCCAAACGCTCCATAGTAAGGGCCGCGGCGGCGCGCTGCTCTGCGGGATTGGCCAGCGTGTCTAGCACGGCCCCGGCAATGGCATCGGGTTGGCAATTTTCCAGCAAGAATTCCGGCACGCTGCGGGTTTCCGACACCAGATTGACCAAAGTCACCGTATCGATCCGCACCATGCGCCGCATTATCTGCGCTGTCAGCCAGCTTTGGTCATAAGCAATCACCATGGGGGTGTCCGCAGCCGCCAGCTCTAAGGACACTGTGCCAGAAGCCGCCATAGCCACATCCGCCGCCCGAAAGGCCGCGCGTTTTTGCTGCAATGCGGTCGCTAGGCTTTGGGTGCTGGGATCAAGCAGGATCGGTTTCACCGCCCAATCGCTGATTTGATCCCGCACCATATCCACCACCCCATGGGCCATGGGCAGCAGGAATTTGACATCTGACCTATGGGCATGGATTTTTGCGATAGTTTCGCCAAAAACTGGACCAAGCCGGGCAATCTCTGATTTCCGAGACCCTGGCAGGACCAGACAAAGGGGCGCTTCGCCAATATCCTGCGCGGCCCGAAACTCTGCCACCTCTGCATCGCTGGCCACAGGTTCCGCCACTACCGGATGGCCGACGAAATCGCAGCGCATGCCGGCGCGCTCCATATAGGGCGGCTCGAAAGGCAAAAGCGCCAAAACCTGGTCAATCACCTGCGCCATATGCGCCGCACGCCCCGGACGCCAGGCCCAAACCGACGGCGCAACATAGTGGATGGCATGCAGTTCCGGAACCAAACGCTTCGCCAATTTCGCCAAACGCAGGCTGAAATCTGGGCTATCAATGGTGATCAGCGCATGGGGTCTGAATTTCGAGCAAGCGGTGGCGGTTTGCCTGAGCCGACGCAGCAAATGGAAATAGCGCGGCAGAACCTCTGCGATCCCCATGACCGAGAGTTCATCCATGGAATAGAGGCTTTCGACCCCTTCGGCTTGCATTAGCGGTCCAGCGACACCGGCAATTTGGATGTCAGGGGCCAAAACCCGTAGCTCTTTCACCAAAGCCGCACCCAAAGCATCGCCCGATGCTTCGCCCGCTAAAATAAACACCCGCAAGCTTAAATCGCCCATAGGCTGATCCCCTCGCGATCACAAAGCGACGCGACCGCCGGACAATCCAGCACCATAACCTGCCCCGCAGCTAGGCAAACACCGCTGAGCTTTGCCGCCAAAGCCGCTTCGATCGTGCTAATGCCGATGACAGGCATATCTACCCGTAATTCCTGGCCGGTTTTGGGACGCTTGACCAACACACCACCGGTTTCCGGGCGGCGATTAGGGCGTTGGTCCGTGACGAATTTCAGCAGCGCATCCGTGCCATAAACGGATTCAATACCCAGGCATTGCCCGCCTGCGATCACACAGGCCTGAGCCACATCCTGTCCGGCCAGCGCATCCAAAATCGCTTTGCCACGAGTGGCATCTGCGATCAGCTCATTGCTAAGCCCCGGCCCCGCCGTCAGCCCAGGCGGCAACACCAAATTGGGCACGAAATCATGGGCGGCGCGTATATCAAACCCCTCGGCCTCGAAAATCGCCACCACCGCGCGCAAGGCCCCATCATCCCCCTGACGCAAAGCGCTAAAAAGCTTTGGCGCAAGCGAAACGGTCTTTAGATCGAATTTCGACGGGTCCAGCTTAGGCCGATGGATCGCGCCCGCCATGACGATTTCTTTCACCCCTTGGCGGTGCAGCTGAGCAAAAAGACTACCCATCCGCTCCACCCGGAACCGGATCACCGGCGCGCGATTGGGGTTTTCGGCGGGATGGCCTTCCATTTCCGCCAGTAGGAAATCGCGCCCCTGATTGGACAGGCTGGTGGCGATTTCCACCGGCAACGCGCCCTCGCCGGCGATAATGGCTATCGGGCCGCTCATAGCCTAGCGCGGCGTGAGATAAGAGCGATCCGTATCGCCCTTTAGGAAATCAACGATTTCGCGCACATAAGGCGACGTAGCCTCTTCGCCCAAACGCTGCACCCGCTCCATAAAGGCGCCTTCACCCTGGGCCAGCATTTGATAGGCGGCGCGCAATGCGGTGATGTCCTCGCGCGACACGCCTTTGCGTTTCAGCCCCACCAGGTTCAGCCCATCCAGCTCGCCGCGCGGCGCTTGCACCAGCCCGTAAGGCATCACGTCATTCGTCACCATGGTCACCGCGCCGATAATAGCGCCGCGCCCAATCCGCACCCATTGGTGGATGCCAGACAGACCGCCGATGATCACATCATCTGCAATGACACAATGGCCCGCCAAAGCCGCTTGGTTCGCCATGATCACCCGGTCGCCCACATGCACATCATGGCCCACATGAGAGCCCGTCATGAATAAACAGTCATCGCCCACTTTGGTGATGCCGCCGCCGCCTTCAGTGCCGGTATTCATGGTCACGCCTTCGCGGATGCGATTGCGGGCGCCAACCTCCAGCTTGGTCTTTTCACCCTTAAACTTCAGATCTTGCGGGATCTCGCCAATCACCGCGCCAGCGAAAATCACCGTTTCTTCACCGATCACAGTTTGGCCGGTAACCACCACATGGCTTTTCAGCTCGACCCGAGCGCCCAAAACGACCTCGGGCCCCACCAAGCAGAACGGCCCCACATAGGCGCCAGGGCCGATAACCGCGCCCGGTTCCACCACGGCGCGAGGGTGGATCTGCGCGGTTGCGTCAATGCTCATGCTTAGCTGTCCTTTGGCAAATCGACCATGGCGGTGAATTCACATTCGCAGGCGACATCGCCCTCGACCATTGCGGTGCCTTTGAATTTCCAAACCTTCGAGCCGCCGCGCAGGGCCTCGACATGAAGCTCCATAACATCGCCCGGGCCGACCTTACGACGGAATTTGCATTTATCGATACCCATGAAATAGACCAGCGCGCCGCTATCGGCCAAATTCATCGACAAGCCCACCATAACGCTTGCAGTCTGAGCCAGAGACTCAACCATCAGCACGCCTGGAAAAACCGGTGTCGCCGGGAAATGGCCGGTAAATTGCGGCTCATTCATAGTGACATTCTTGATGCCCACAGCCGATTTATTCGCCACAATATCGCGCACCTTATCCA
Source organism: Mangrovicoccus sp. (assembly GCA_049603835.1). GTDB lineage: Bacteria > Pseudomonadota > Alphaproteobacteria > Rhodobacterales > Rhodobacteraceae > Mangrovicoccus. The sequence continues at coordinate 55,330 of JBMYSZ010000007.1, read as the reverse complement.
CCAGCAAAAACGGGTAACGATGCGGGATAATCCGTTGGATCAGATCGATATCGGCGGTGGTGGGGATGTCAGTCATCGAAAGCCTTCAGGTCGTTGCTTGAATTGGCCGAGTGCTAGCAATTGCGCCGCTTTGAAACAAGGCGCCTATAGCCGCGCGGCTCGGTTAATATCACAGGGGTCTAGGGTTACTCGTTTTGATTGCCAGTGGCAGGCGAAAGCCCGCTGGCCTCATTGGGCAAAACAAGATCGGGGATAGACAGCTCTGACTGCCCACTGCCCAAAGCCGCATCAATCGCGGCTATGGCCTCTTGGGTGACATCAATCGATTGGAAGGAAATCAAAACCGCCGCCCGATCCAAAATTGCCACCGCGCCGCTTGCGCGCACGAGTTCCACCAGAACTGGGCCTATCTTGGTGCGAAAGGCTGTCCGCTCTGCCTCTAGGCGTTCTTGCAAAAGGCGCGATTTGCGCTCTTGTTCGGTGCGCATGCGCTGGACTGTTGTGTCGAACTCCGCCGCCATTTCAGAAAACGCCTCTGCCGAGACCGTCGGGCGCAATCCAGTCAATTCGCTTTCGCGTGACACCAGCTCTTGTTCGATGCGGCGGTTTTCCGCAGCCAAAGCGGCGCGATCCCGCTCTAGCTCGGCAATGACACGTTTGCCAAAAGCGGAGCCCGAGAAAAGCGCATCAGGATCCAAAGTCAAAACCGGGCTTGGCAGAACGGCAGCTGGTTCGTCGCTTGTCCGGGTTTGCCCAGTTTGCGCCAAGAGCGGCGCTTGGGTCACCCCAAACGCCAAACCCGTCGCCAGGACGGCCTTAGAAACTGGCCGAAATGGAGAAGTCAAAGCTTTGCTCGTCGTCATAGCTTTCTGCCTGCAAGGCTTCGGTGAAGTCAAACCGTAGCGGTCCCAAGGGAGTATCCCAAAACAGCGATACCCCGACCACAGAGCGCAGATGGAAGTCATCATCTACTTCACCCGATGTACCGGCCGTATCATCAAGCCCCCAGATGGAGCCCGTGTCAAAGAACACCCCGCCCGACACGCCATATTCTTCGGGCACACCGATAGGGAAATTGGCCTCCATCCGCAGCGCCACGTAATAATGACCGCCAAGCGCGTCTTCATTGGTCGCGGTCAAATCGCGCGGACCAATACCATTAGTCACAAAGCCCCGAACCCGGCGACCCGCGGTGAAGCGGTCCAAAACCGTGCTATCGCCATTGAGCATCGCCAAAGCGCCGCCCTCTAGACGGGCACGCAGACCGATTTCCTCTTGATAGGCTTTGGTTTCGCCCGTCACCGAGGCGGTGGTGCGGATATAGTCACGATCGCCACCAAGCCCGGCAAAGTCCTGACCAAACACAAAGCGAATACCGGAATTCGGATCCAGCCCCACATCGCGCGTGTCATAGGAATAGCTATAGCCCACAGAGCTGACCATATATTTCCCGGCCTCGCGCTGGATAATCGCCGAGCTACCATTATCGCCTTCTACATCTGGATCGCCCGTATCAACGCCGGTGAGTTCGTCTTCGGCCAAACGATAACGCAGCTGCAAGCGGCTATATTCGGTCAAAGGGAAAGACAAAGTCGGCTGGATCCCAACACTATTCGTGTCATAATCGGCGTTAAAATTCTCGGTCCGGTCATAGAAAAGACTGATCCCGCCGGTCAGATCGCGGCCTAAAAGCGCCGGATCAATTAGGGTAATCCGCGAACTGGCATTATCGACACCGGCATTAATGTCAAAGCTTAGACGCTGTCCACGGCCCAAGAAATTGCTTTCGGACAGACCAAAGGCAACGCTCGCGCCATCGCCGACCGAATAGTTTAAGCCCAGGCGAATATTACCAGTCGGTTGCTCGGCCACATCCACATCGATGATCACCCGATCCGGCGAGGTGCCTTCGCTGGCATTCACCTCCGCAGTCTCAAAGAAGCCCAAAGCCCGGATCCGTTCCGCCGCATCACGGATTTCGCGCGGATTGAAAGGATCGCCCTCGACCGTATCGAATTGGCGGCGGATCACCCGATCAAGGGTTTGCTCATTGCCCTCAATATCGATCCGCTCCACAAAAATTCGTGGTCCGCGCGACATAACATAGACCACATCGACGATCTGATCGCGCTCATTGCGGATCAGTTCAGGGGTCACACGGATGAAATCCCGGCCCTCGGCCAAGGTCTGACGCTCGATCCGCGACACACCATCTTCGATCCGCAGCGGCGAGTAATATTGCCCCGAGCGTTTGCGCAAGATTTCGAAATATGGCGCGGCATCAAGCCCCGGAACATCGCTGCGCACCGAAATATCACCAATCCGGTAGCGCTGGCCTTCTTGAATATTGAAGACCAAGAAAAAGGCGTTGCGTTCGCGGGAAAACTCAGAGCCCACCGACAAGACCCGGAAATCGATAAAACCGCGGGACTGATAGAAATCAGTCAGAACCTGGCGGTCAAAAGCCACTCGATCTTCGACGAAACTATCGCGATTGATCAGAGCGCGGAGGAATCCGGCCTGTTTGGTGCCCAAAACCTCGCGCAAACGCCGCTCCGAATAGCTGCGATTGCCCACAAAGCCGATACGCTCCACCTCGACGACGCGACCTTCGGTAACCTCATAGACCACATCCACCCGGTTTTGGCTGCGCGGAATGATCCGAGCGGTCACAGTGGCGGATAAACGGCCTGACTGGCGATAGGCTTCGGTAATGGCACGCGCATCCGCCTCGGCCTGGGTTGGGCTATAAACCCGGCGAGGCTGAGATTGGATCAGGGTTTCCAATAGCTCATCTTTAAGCCGCTGGTTTCCTTCGATTGCCACTTGGTTGATGGTGGGGAATTCTTTGACTTTGATGGTCAAAACACGGCCAGCAGGCAGAATTTCCACCGTCTCAAACAAGCCGCTGGCAATGACCCGCTGATAGGCCGCATTCAGCTGCCCGGCCGAAACCGGCGTGCCCGGAGCGATGCCCGCAAAGCTTTCGACAGTGCTGTCATCGATGCGAATATTGCCCTCAACATCAATGCGAGAGAAATTGAAAGAGGCCTGGGCCGCCACAGCCGTGGCCAAAAAGATCAGCCCCAACAGGCCGAGCGCCATGGCTCGACATAAACCCTGCACTGTTTGCAGATTTGCCCTAATCGGGGTCACGTCCATGACACACCACCCTTCGCCCGTATTGTTCTGGGCATTGGGTAGTCAAGGCGGCGGGCGTTGTCAAAAGCCTATGCAGCATAGCGGGCGCAAAGGCGCCTTCCTGCCACAATAAACGCCCCTTGGCTTAGGGGCAGAACACGTCATTGGACAAGGCAAAGACCATCAAAGACAGGATCAAAGCCAGACCGGTCGCCATCAAAACCCGCAGCACTTTGTCATTTGGAGGCCGGCCTGTGATCGCCTCATAGCCGAAAAAGACCAAATGACCGCCATCAAGCACCGGCACTGGGAACAAATTGAGCAGGCCGACCGCTGCGGATAAAACACCTATAAACCAGATGAAATCCACCAGCCCTTGGCTTGCCACCGCACCCGAAGTTTCAGCGATGCCAATCGGGCCTTGCAAATTACAGCTGCTAATCGCGCCGGTTAGAACATGATACAGCCCCGACAAGCTTTGCTCGATGATCATCCCAGTTTGAGAAATACCGATTTTCAGCGCCGTGAAGGGGCCCGGGAATTCGGTCACAGGCTCAAAGAACAAATCCCCCGCCACACCGATCATATAGCGAGTTTCAAACCCACCATCCGCGCTTGGGTAATCGACTGATTTCGGGGTCAGGCTGAGGGGAAATTCATCGCCATCGCGCCAGATCGTCAAATTCAGCGCCTCGCCTTCGGACATCATCACCGCGCTGCGCAAATCTTCGAAACTGCCCAAAGGCGTGCCATCAATTGCTAGAATATAGTCGCCCTTTTCCAAACCCGCAGCCAGCGCCGCCGATTGCGGCGAGACAGAGGCTACAACAGGCGGATAGGGAAACGGCCCCGGCACAAGCAGAGTTTCGCCATCGCGCTGGATTTTATAGTCAAGGCTCGGCGCTTTCGGCAGATCGGAAATCACCGCGTTAAACTGGCTGAGATCTGAAATATCTTTGCCATGGATTTCTGTGATCACATCGCCCGGGCGCAATTCCTGAACGGTTTCAGGCATGGGCAAGATCCGCTCAATGGTCAGCGGCGCTACCGCCTGGCCCTGCCATCCAACCACCATGGCAAAGACGAAAACCGCCAGCACGAAATTGAACACAGGCCCCGCCGCCACCGTCGCTGCCCGCGCCCAAAGGGGGGCGGCATGCATGGTGCGGCGCAGCTCCGCCGCGCTCATTCCCGACAGACTGCCCTGATCCGCGCCAGAACTGGCCGCATCCGCATCGCCGAGAAATTTCACATAGCCGCCCAATGGCAAAAGCGAGATCTGCCAAAGCGTCCCGCGCCGATCCCGCCAACTGGCCAAACGCGGCCCAAAGCCCAGGGAAAATACCTCTGCATGAATGCCCGACCAGCGACCGACGATATAATGACCATATTCATGGACAGCGACAATGATCGACAAAGCGACAATGAAAGCCCCGAGAGTATAAATAATATTCCCAAAGCTGGGGATCATGCCGATCAAATCCAAAACTGTCTGTCCTTTCTGCAGGCGGGATGCATCCTAGTCAGCCAGAACGCCCTGAGGCAAAAGCTGATCGATGCTTTGACGCGCCATTTGGTCCACGGCCATGACATTATCAAGTGTTGGCGCGGCGCGAATTGCACTATCCCCAGAAATTTGGGTCAAAACCCGCTCTACCAGAGCCGCCATATCCAGAAATCCGAGCCGGCCCTCGATAAAGTGATCAAGCGCGCGTTCTTTGGCGCCGTTGAAAACCGCGCCGCTTAGACCGCCTGCTTGCATGACTTCGCGCGCCAGGCGCAGCGGCGGATAACGAGTTTCACAGGCGGTACGGAAATTCAGCGTCGCGATTTTGGCCAGGTCCAGCCGGTCCACCGGCAGGGATTTGCGGTCCGGCCAATTCAGGGCAAAACCGATCGCATGGCGCATATCCGGCGCCCCAATATGCGCCATCAACGCCCCATCATTAAACCCCACCAAGGCATGGATCAGGCTTTCGGGATGCACGATCGCCTCGATCTTTTCTGGGGCAAGGCCGAAATATTCGCGGGTTTCGATCAGCTCCAGCGCCTTATTGAACATCGACGCGCTATCGATGGTAATCCGTTGCCCCATGGACCAATTAGGATGGCTGGAGGCCTGAGCCAAAGTCGCGGTTTTCAGCTTTTCCAACGGCCAATCCCGGAAGGCGCCGCCAGATGCGGTGATAATCACCCGCTCCACCGCTTTGATATCTTCGCCGATCAGAGCCTGAAACACTGCCGAATGTTCGCTATCCACGGGCAGTATTCGGGTGCCATAACGCTCTGCCTCGGCCATCAAAAGCGGACCCGCGCAGACCAGGCTTTCTTTATTGGCAAGCGCCAAAGTCGTGCCCTGTTGCAAAGCTCGCAGGCCAGGCGGCAAACCCGCCGCTCCAACAATCGCCGACATGACCCAATCCGCCGGGCGATCCGCTGCCTCTAGCAGCGCATCCGCCCCTGCCGCGACCTCTATGTCATGGCCGGCCAAGGCGTCGCGCAGCTCTGAAAGATATTCGGGATAGGCAGTGACCGCGATTTCAGCTTGGAACTGAATGGCCTGCTCTGCCAAACGCGCGATATTGCGGCCTCCTGTTAAAGCCACAAGCTGATAATCCTGCGGCGCACGGGCGATCAGATCTAGGGTGCTTTCGCCGATAGAGCCGGTCGCGCCAAAAATACTGATGCGCCGCATCGCTCAGCCCCCATGCACCATAAGGTCAAAGCCTGCCACCTGCTCGACCATCAAGAACAGCGCCATCGCGCCCAAAACACCGTCGAAACGATCAAACAGCCCGCCATGCCCTGGCAAAAGCCCAGAGCTGTCTTTGATCCCCGCCTGACGCTTTAGGCTACTTTCCGCTAGATCGCCGAGCTGGGACGCCATGGAGAGAGCGATACTGAAACCGATGATTTGAAAGCCGGTTTCCGCCGCAATCCAGAATATCGCCCCGACAATTGCCGACGCGATCCATCCCGCGACCGTGCCGGACCAAGTTTTCTTTGGCGATACGCGCGGCCAAAAGCGTGGCCCGCCAATCAAACGCCCCGCGAAATAGCCGAACACATCCGTCGCGATGACAACTAGGATCAGCCAAATCACCCAGGTCAGACCCAAATCACCGCGAATATGCGACAAGCCATATCCCGCCAGCACCACAAAGACTGCAACGATTGCGAAAATGACCTTGCGCCCCTCTACGCGGGACAGGCCCAGAAATGCCGGCGCCAATAGGAAAGGCAAACCCGAGCCTTCTGGCAAGAGCATGACGCCCAAACAGCAAATTCCAGACACCGCCGCTAAGAAGCGTGGTTCCCGCGCGCCGCAGATAAGCCCCAATTCCCAAGTGATCAATGTCACAACTAATGTGAGCAAAAGGTCAAACCAGAGCCCACCAAACCACGCGCAAATGAAGCCGATAACTGCCATGGCCAAGCCGGATACCACCCGTGGCCATAGATCTGCCATTTTGGAACTACTCGCCGAACCGCCTGAGGCGCTCATGAAACCACCGCACCAAAACGGCGTTCCCGCGTTCCAAAGGCTAGAACAAGGCGTGCGAATTCTTCAGCATTGAAATCAGGCCATAAAGTCTGCGTGAATGCGAATTCTGAGTAGGCGCATTGCCATAGCAAGAAATTCGACACGCGGGCCTCGCCCGAGGTGCGAATGACCAGATCCGGATCGGGCATTGGATGCGTGTCCAAATATGTGCCAATCAGATCAGAGCTAATATTATCTGCGCATAATCGCCCATTCGCCACATCCCGTGCCATCGCAGACATTGCGCGGGTCAGCTCATCCCGGCTGCCATAATTGATCGCGACATTCAGATTAAGCGTTTCATTATGCGCTGTATCCGCTTCCAATCCCGCCATCAGATGAAGCAGTTTTGCGTCCAGCGGCGCGCGATCGCCAATAAAGCGCACGCGCACGCCTTCGCGGATCAGCTCTTCGGCCTCGCTGCGAATGAACCGGCGGAACAGCGCCATCAGGCCTGATATTTCTTCGGGGCTGCGTTTCCAATTTTCCGTCGAAAAAGCATAAAGCGTCAGATAGCGCACACCCAAATCGGGGCAGGCCCGGACTATTGATTTTACGGTTTTTGCCCCAGCCTTATGGCCGAAAAGTCGGGGCTGACCGCGCCGCACTGCCCAGCGACCATTGCCGTCCATGATGACGGCAACGTGGCTAGCAGATGCTTGGCTTGTATCCTTTGCGGCCAAGGAGACCTCGTAACAGTTGGACGGAGCGCATTAGGCAACCCCGTCGCAGAAAATTAAACTTGCATAATTTCGGATTGCTTCACTTCCAACGCAGCGTCAACATTCGCGATGGATTTATCGGTCAGCTCTTGGATTTCTTCAGACCAGATCTTTGCGTCATCTTCGCTCATGCCAGCTTTTTGCGCTTTCTTAAGCTGATCCATGCCATCGCGGCGCACATTCCGCACGGCAACACGTGCATGTTCTGCATATTGCGCTGCAACACGGGTCAACTCTTTGCGGCGTTCTTCGTTCAGCTCCGGGATCGGCAAGCGGATGATTGTGCCATCCACCACCGGATTAATCCCCAAACCGCTTTCCCGGATCGATTTTTCGACTTTACCCACCAGGCTTTTGTCCCAGACATTGATCGTCAACATCCTAGGTTCGGGGACATTCACCGTGCCCACCTGATTAATCGGGGTCACCGCGCCATAGGCATCCACATTGATCGGATCCAGCATCGACGCTGCCGCGCGCCCCGTCCGCAATGAGGAGAATTCCTGTTTCAACGATGCCATGGCGCCATCCATGCGCCGTTCCAGATCGTCCAGGTCTACGCCGAGTTCTTCTTCGTCCGTCATCTATATGCCCTATGCCGTATTCTCGCAGCGCCTTTGTAGAACATGAACCGTTCTACCAGGTTTTTGGCCGTATACCGTCAAGCATGCACCCTTGTATAGGTCCCCTCGCCTCTTAAAATTCCGCAAAACCCGCCTGGTTCATCCAAAGAGAAGACGATAATCGGCTTATTATTGTCCCTTGCGAGGGCAATTGCGGATGCATCCATGACGCCAAGCTGCTTTTGAAGCACTTCATCATAGCTGACATTGTCATAGCGGATCGCATCATCAAATTTCTTGGGATCCTTGTCATAGACACCATCAACTTTGGTGCCTTTGAAAATCGCCTCGCAGCTCATTTCATTCGCGCGCAAAGTCGCTGCTGTATCCGTGGTGAAATAGGGATTGCCCGTACCAGCAGCGAAAATGCAAACCCGGTTTTTTTCCAAATGGCGCACGGCACGGCGGCGGATATAAGGTTCGCAGACCTCATCCATACGGATCGCGCTGATAACGCGAGTATGGACCCCTAAATTTTCCAAAGCGCCTTGCATGGCAAGAGCATTCATAACCGTGGCCAGCATGCCCATATAATCTGCGGTGGTCCGTTCCATCCCTTGGGCCGAGCCCTGAAGGCCGCGGAAAATATTACCGCCGCCAATGACCATGCAAATCTGCACGCCCAGATCGTGAACGGATTTAACTTCTTGTGCGATCCGCTCCACGATAGGTGGATTAAGACCGAATTGCTGGTCGCCCATCAGGGCCTCTCCAGAAATTTTCAAGAGAACCCGCTTAAAGGTGACTTGTTGCACTGGATTTTCTTGGCCCATGGCTGACTTATCCTTGACTGATACCGCTGAGGAGGATTGTTTCCGAATCCGCCCGTTCCACTAACTATCACCGTCCTTACCCTAGCTTCGACCGCTCTGTGCAGGGGCTATCGCTCATCAAGGCATAATTCGCCGCAACTGTGTTGTCCCAAGAACTGAGAGTCATGCCGGATCTACGCCCAATTCGTGAATTTATCGAAACCCTTGGACCAGTCGACCCAGAAAAACCAGTTTTACTAGCTGGTCCAACGGCTGTGGGGAAATCCGCCTATGCTTTGGAGCTGGCAAAGCGCGACGGGCGCGCAATTGTGAATGCGGATGCGCTGCAGGTTTATGATGGGTGGGAAATTCTGACCGCCCGCCCGACTGCGGCAGATCTAGGCCAAGCGCGACATTATTTATACGGCCATGTGAATTACCAAAACAGATATTCGGTTGGCGACTGGCTACGCAATGTGGCGCCTTTGATCGCGCAAAGACCCGCCCCGATTATTATTGGTGGCACTGGGCTATATTTCCGGGCCTTGACGAATGGACTGGCCGATATCCCGCCAAGCTCGCCGGAAATCCGTGCCCAAGCCACTGAAAAACTTGAAAGTGAGGGGCTTGACGCTCTTCTAAGCGATTTGGACGCGCAGACCCTTGCACGTATTGATCAGCTCAACCCCATGCGAGTGCAGCGCGCCTGGGAGGTGCAGCGCCAAACCGGCCGTGGACTTGCCGCATGGCATGAGGAAACCGGCCCGGCTTTGGTGTCTTTGGACCAGGCCCATGCGGTTGTGCTTGCGGCCGATCCAGCGGTTCTAGGGCAGCGGATCGATCAGCGCTTTGACGCGATGCTGGCCCAGGGCGCTATGTCAGAGGTCGCCGCCCGCGCCGCCGATTGGGATCCTGCACGCCAGTCTTCGCAAGCAATTGGCGCGCCAGAGCTCATGGCAGCCTGGTTCGGAAAACTGCCTTTAGATCAAGCAGTTGATTCGGCCAAAACATCAACAAAACAATATGCAAAACGACAGAGGACATGGTTCCGCAACAAGATGTCCGAATGGATGAGCTATATTGTCCATTCTTAACTATTTTTTCGGCAGTCATGATCAATTTCATGCTGATTTAATAAAATTCCGGCGACGCCGCATTGGCCGAATCTATCGGTTTTCTGTATGGTCGTTGCACAAATCGGGGTAGACTATGTTCGACGCACAGCACGCAGATTCAAGCGCAGGACCAATGACCGTGGCCAATCTGGGCCATCTTGCGCGTGAGGCGGGGCTAAATATCGATGTTGAACGCACCCATATCAGCCCGGTGCTGTTTTGGTTTACAAGCGGTCAGGGCCGGTTGCGCATAGATGGCGAATTGCGGGGCTATACGGCTCATAATGCGCTGTTTTTGCCCGCCAATACCCCCTATGCATTGGAAATCACCAACCGCACCCAGGGATCAGCGGTTTTCTTTGCCAATCAAACTAGCCTGCCCTTCCCCAAAGAGCTGATGCATTTGCGGCTGCATGGGGTGCAACTGCAATCGCAACTCAATGCGTTGATCGAAGATCTGCATGAAGAGGCGCGTGGCGATGCAGCAGACCGGGATCAGGCCATGCATCATCGCGCGGCGTTGACCTTGATCTGGCTGGCGCGAAATAGCGGCAAACGCCCGCCTCAGGGCCAAAATGTAACGGATGTGCTACGGGCTTTGGCGCGCCCCGGCTATTAGGCCCTAAACCGGTGCTGTGTGGTAGCGCAGCGAAGCACTATAGCCCTAACGCCGAGCCTTCCCTTTCAAAGCCCCCGGAATCCATAGAGCCTGCCGCTATTCCTTGGGCCAAGGCAGCGCTATATTCGTTGAATCCCATCCGAATTCCTGATCGATTCCCGGTCGATTTCAGTTCAAATTGCGTTAGGTTTCTCCAAAGATCTTTGTGCGGTCACTCGCCGATCCAAAACGGAGCAACGCCTTGGATATCAAAAAGCTCACCCAATATGCGCCCCGGTCGATCCTAAGCACTCTCGCCCAGGACCACCGAAATGCTCTGCTGTCGCGACGTGAGTTTCTAAGCCATGCGACGGCTTTCGGGGTCAGTGCTCCGCTTCTCTATCAAAGTCTTGGGATTGCGCCCAGCTATGCCCAAGATCTCGTCGCTCCCCGAGCGGGAAGCCTCCGCATTTCTATGGCGGTGATTGATTTGACCGATCCGCGCTTATTCGAATGGCCTGAACAGGGAAATATCCTGCGCGGTTTCATGGATTACTTGGTGATCGCTGCCCCAGATGGAAGCCTTCTGCCCAGTCTGGCCAAAAGCTGGAGCGCGAATGAAGATGCGTCTGACTATATAATAGAGCTGCGCCAAGATGTGACTTGGTCCGATGGCCGGGCTTTGACCGCCGAAGATGTAGCTGAAAATTTCGCTGCCTGGGCTGATGGGACCGTGGCTGGCAATTCCATGGCCGTGCGACTGACCTGTCTGCAAGACCCCAACACCCGGCAATTGCGCGGTGATGCTGTCGAGATCTTGGATGATCACCACCTGCGCCTGCGGCTCGCCTTTCCCGATATAACTTTGATGCATAGCCTGGCCGATTATCCCGCAGCAATTCAGCCGCGCGATCATATTGGCCGCAACCCGCTGGATCACGGAATCGGAACCGGCGCCTATCGCCTAGAGGCTTTCGAACCTCGGCAAAAAGCCGTGCTTGTGAGAGATCCGTCCCTGGACACTTGGCGTCAGGCTTTCTTGGACAAGGTCGAGTTTCTCGATTTCGGCATTGACCCTTTGAATGCTGTTCACGCGGCCCGCGCCGATGAAATCGACATGACTTATGAAAGTCTCGGGGATTTCATCGAGCCCTTCATCGCGCTGGGCTGGCAAGAAAGCCAAACACAGTCTTCCGCTAGCCTGGTGCTGCGCCCAAATCAAAAAGCGGAAATTGAGGGCATCACGCCCTATGCGGATGCCAAGCTGCGCCGCGCTTTGGCTCTCGCGGTCAGGAATGACGTGCTGCTGGAATTGGGTCACGGCAATCGCGGGCAAATAGCCGATAACCATCATGTAGCCCCCATTCAACCCGACTATGCCGAAAGCCCCCTAGGCTCCGCCGATCCTGATGCAGCGCGCCAACTCATGGCGGAAACCGGCCTGCAAAATTTCATTCATGAAATCGTTTCGGTGGATGGGGATTGGCGCACGGATACCACCGCCGCTTTGGTGGCTCAGCTCAATGATGCAGGGATTCCGGCCCGCCATAAAATCGTGCCAAGCGATCAGTATTGGGCAGGTTGGAAAGACTTTGCCTTTAGCGCCACGAATTGGGGATCGCGCGAGCTTGGAATCCAGACCCTCGCCTTGGCCTATCACAGCCAGGCCGCTTGGAATGAAACCGGCTATGCCAATCCAGAATTCGATCGCCTGTTGGAAAAGGCTCTGGGCCAGGTTCAAGCGACAGAGCGCAAATCAACCATGCTCGCACTGGAGCGGATGCTTCAAAAGGACGGCGTTATTATTCAGCCTTATTGGCGCCAACTTTATCGTCATTTCAAGCCAGGGGTTCTGAATGGCGAGATGACCCCAAATCAAGTGATTGATCCGCATAAACTGGCGCTTGCCGGCTGAGCTTTGCGAGAATAGCGCAACCAATCCCATAAACGACGTCGCCCGGGCAATGGCCCGGGCGTCCGCTTGATAGGTAGAAAAGCGACTTAACGCTTGGAGAACTGGAAGCTCCGACGCGCTTTGCGGCGACCGAATTTCTTCCGTTCAACAACCCGGCTATCGCGGGTCAGGAAGCCTGCGGCTTTCAGGGATGCGCGCAGCGCCGGATCGTAAAGCTGAAGCGCTTTGGAAATCCCGTGCTTCACCGCACCCGCTTGACCGGACAGACCGCCGCCTTTGACAGTCGCATAAACGTCGAATTCACCGTCAACGCCTGCAACTTGGAACGGCTGGCGCAGGATCATCTGCAGAACCGGACGCGCGAAATAGACCGACTGATCACGGCCATTGATTTCGACTTTGCCAGAACCCGGCTTGATCCAAACACGAGCAACCGCGTCTTTCCGCTTACCGGTTGCATAGGAACGGCCCAGCTCGTCACGCACCGGCTCACGCGGTGCTGCGGCTTCTGCCAGCGCGTCTACATTCACTTCGCCGCCTTCGACAACGCCCTGCAGATCTTCGAGAGACTTGATCTCATCCATTGTCATTAGCCCCGGCTATTCTTTTCATTCATGGATTTCACATCCAGCACTTCCGGGCTTTGCGCCTCATGCGGATGCTCGGCGCCGCCATAGACACGCAGATTGCCCATCTGGACGCGCGCCAAACGGTTGCCAGGCAGCATGCGCTGCACAGCTTTTTCGATCACGCGATGCGGATGCGCACCGTCCAGGATCTTATCGGCAGTGGTGGATTTGATGCCGCCCGGATGCCCGGTATGGCGGTAATAGGTTTTATCGGTGCGCTTGCGGCCGGTCAGCTTCACCTTTTCCGCATTAATGACGATAACATTATCGCCCATATCCATATGCGGAGTGAAGGTTGCTTTATGTTTGCCGCGCAAGCGCATGGCGATGATCGAGGCAAGACGGCCCAGCACGACGCCCTCGGCATCGATCAGGATCCATTTTTTCTCGATGTCACCTGGTTTAGCAGTGTAGGTTTTCATCGTGAGTACCTTGGTCTTATGAGGACCCCGGTCGCAAAGCTCCGGGTTGGGCGCTGCTGATAGACCGCCACCGGTTTCATTGCAAGCCCCTATTGCCGGAATTTTTGCCCATTTTCCGTATGCTTGCGCGCAAGGTATCTAAATACCGCGTCTATCGCCACCCTGTTTAGACAATCAGCGCTACTGTTCTTTTCGCCCCGCTATGCTAACCCATCACCAAATGAGAATGCACAACTGGGAGGGTAAGCCTTTGGCGGAATTACTGGAAAAGCAGCAGACCGGGGCTGTGTTACGGCTGCATATGAATGCACCGGATCGGCTGAATGCGCTCTCTGACGCGATGCTCGCCGAGTTAAAGGCGGCATTTGACGCGCTGCAGGAGAATAAAACCGTGCGCGTTGTCATCCTATCGGGTGCTGGAAAAGCCTTCTGCGCTGGTCATGATCTAAAGGAAATGACTGCCGGACGCCAATCTGGGGATGGCGGCGCGGCTTATTACGCCGATCTTTTCGCCCGCTGTTCCGAAGTGATGCAGGCGATTCCCACCCTGCCCCAGCCGGTTATTGCCCAGGTGCATGGTATCGCCACCGCAGCGGGCTGCCAGCTTGTGGCCTCCTGCGATATGGCTGTAGCGGCTGAAGGCACGCGCTTTGGCGTCAATGGGGTTAATATTGGGCTCTTTTGCTCGACGCCTATGGTGGCGCTGTCGCGGAATATGCCGCGCAAAAAGGTGATGGAGCTTTTGACCACCGGCGAATTTCTAAGCGCCAGCGAGGCAGAGGCCTATGGATTGGTCAATCGCGTGGTGCCAGAGGGGGAGTTGCAAACTGCAACCGAGGCCCTGGCCCAAAAAGTCGCAAGCAAATTGGGCAGCGCCGTCAAAGTCGGCAAACGCGCCTTTTATGAACAGCTCGAAATGCCGCTGGTTGCAGCTTACAACCATGCCGCCGAGGTCATGGTTGCCAATATGTTGGAGGATGACACAGCCGAAGGCATCGCCGCTTTCCTAGAAAAGCGCGCGCCAAATTATTCAGGTCAGTAAGACGCTCAGCGCCCTTCGAAACTCGCGGGGCGTTTTTCCAAAAAGGCCATGATCCCTTCGGCGAAATCGCGGGTACGGCCGCATTCGCCTTGGAGATGCGCCTCTAGGGTCAGCTGTTTGTCGAGTGTATTTTCATAGCTGGCCCGGATCGCTTGTTTGACGCGGGCAAAGGCCTCGGTCGGCCCTTCGGCTAAGGCCAAAGCCCGAGATTGCCAATGCGCCTCGAATTTGTCATCGGCCACGGCTTCCCAGATCATGCCCCATGCATCCGCCTGGGGTGCTGTGATCGGCTCCGCAAACAGAGCCGCGCCCATGGCCTTTGCCATCCCCATCTGACGCGGCAGCATATATGTGCCGCCCGCATCTGGGATCAGTCCGATCCGGGTAAAGGCCTGCACGAAAACCGCGCTTTGGGTAGCGATCACCACATCCGCCGCTAGTGCTAAATTCGCGCCAGCCCCCGCCGCAGTGCCATTCACGGCACAAATCGTGGGGATTTGGCAGTCATAGATCGCCCGCAGCATAGGTTCATATTCATCGCGCAAAGTCCGTTCGATATCGAGACTGGTGACATTGCCCCGATCCGACAAATCCTGGCCCGAGCAAAAGGCCTCCCCCGATCCGGTGATCACAAGCACCCGCGCCTTTTGCGCTTGTGCCGCGCCTACGCCATGGCGGATTTCCACCCGCATCCGGCTATTGAGCGCATTGCGCAGCTCTGGCCGGTCGAGCTTTAGCACCGCCACATCCTCGGCGATGGTCAGGGTGATGGTTTGGTAATCCATGGCAAGGCTCCTCTCGCTCGGCCCAGAGCCTAAGCATATTTCCCAATAGGGAAATCGAAACGCCCCGTCACAATTTCAAGCCTAGAATGTATATCGGCGTTACTTTTTCAAGATCTCATCGAGCCGGGCCGCTTCATCATCCGACAAGCCTTGCGCCGGAGCCTCACCTTCGAGCCGCCGCCCGCGCTGATAGGCAATGCCTATGCCGGCGGCGATGACCAGCAGAACCGGCCCGGCAATCCAAAGGATCATATTCGCCCCGGTCGTGGTGGGTTTGAGCAGCACATATTCGCCATATCGATCGGTGATGAAATCCATCGCCTCTTCGTCACTATCGCCCGCGACCAGCCGCTCACGCACCAAAAGCCGCAAATCGCGCGCCAGATCCGCATTACTTTCATCGATGCTTTCATTGCGGCACACCAAGCAGCGCAACCCCTTGGACAGCTCCCGCGCACGGTCTTCAAGCACCGGATCATCAAGGATTTCGTCCGGCTGCACCGCAAAAACCGGAACGGCCCACAGGCAGGCTAGGCAAAATGCGAGAATACGGATCATCATTCTACTCCGCCGGAACTGCGCCTGGGGTGGTTTTGCGTTGTTTCGCGGAAACGGCCCCAACACGAAAGCGCCGATCGCTAAGGCTTAGCAATCCGCCAAGTGCCATGATGATCGATCCAGCCCAGATCCAATTGGCATAGGGTTTGATATAGGTCCGAACGGCCCAGCCGCCGCCCTCTTGTGGGTCGCCAATGACCAGATAGACATCGCGGAAAATGCCATTATCGATCCCCGCCTCGGTCGTGGGCATGCGCGCAACCGGGTAGAAGCGTTTTTCCGGGTGCAGCTCTGCCACTTGCCGGTCTCCCCGCCAGACGCTCATCGTCGCCATGGTAGAGATATAATTCGGGCCACGTTCTTCATGCACTTCATCAAGCTGGATCCCATAGCCCGCCACATCGAAGCGTTCTCCAATCTCGGCAACGCGGATGTCTTCGACCGTCCAGGCGGTCAGTGCGGCAACACCCAAGATAGTGATGCCCAGACCCGAATGCGCCACGGCCTTGCCCCAATCCGCGCGGGGCAAGCGGCCCAGGCGGCGCAGTTTATCCGCGATGCCGCCGCGCCCGGCCCGAACCCAAAGCTCGCTCGCCGATCCGGCCATAAGCCACACACCAAGGGCGATCCCCACCGGCGCCAAAGCGGAATTGCCGGTTTGCATAGCGAAGGCCAGCGCTGCGAAAGCCACGGCCAAAAGCCCCGCCCCCCAAAGCTGCGACACAGCTTTGCCGATTTTCGCGCGCTTCCAAGGCAGGATCGCCCCAATGGGCAGGATCACCGCCAGCGCCACCATGAAAGGTGTAAAGGCTGCATCGAAAAACGGAGGGCCCACGGTCAATTTGCGGCCAAACAGCATCTCGGCGATCAGCGGCCAAATCGTGCCGATAAAGACCACAAAGCAAGACACAGCAAGCAAGATATTATTGGCCACCAGCGCGCTTTCACGGCTCACAATGCCAAAAACGCCCTTCGCCTGCAGCTCTCCCGCGCGCGCGGCATAGAGGGACAGAGCGCCCCCCATGAAAAAGGCCAGGATCCCGAGGATCACCACACCGCGTTCAGGATCATTGGCAAAAGCATGCACCGAGGTCAGCACGCCCGAGCGAACGATAAAGGTGCCGATCAAAGAGAAGCCAAAAGCCATGATCGCCAGCAGGATCGTCCAGTTTTTCAGCGCCTCACGCTTTTCCACCACAATCGCCGAATGCAGCAGCGCGGCGGCAATCAGCCAAGGCATGAAAGACGCGTTTTCCACCGGATCCCAGAACCAGAATCCGCCCCAGCCCAGCTCGTAATAGGCCCACCACGACCCAAGCGCGATGCCAATGGTCAGAAAAAGCCAAGCCGCCAAAGTCCAAGGCCGCACCCAGCGACCCCAGGCGGCATCCACCCGTCCCTCCATCAGCGCGGCAATGGCAAAGCTAAAGGTCAGGCTTAGCCCCACATAGCCCAGATAGAGAAAGGGTGGATGGAAGGCGAGGCCCGGATCTTGCAAGAGCGGGTTCAAATCCTGGCCATCCATCGGCGGCAAAGCCAGTCGCAAAAACGGGTTCGACGTGAAGAGGATAAAGGCGAAAAAGGCCACCGCAATCGAGGACTGCACCGCCAGGACCCGCGCGCGCAGGCTGGGTGGCAGATTGCCGCCAAACCACGCGGCACAAGCGCCAAACAAGGTCAGGATCAGCACCCAAAGCAGCATGGATCCCTCGTGATTGCCCCAAACGCCGCTGATTTTATAGATCAAGGGTTTGAGACTATGGGAATTCATCACCACCAACCGCAGCGAGAAATCCGACACCACAAAAGCATAGGTCAACGCGGCAAAGGAAAAGCCCGTCAACAGGAATTGCGCCGTCGCCGCCGGACCGGCCACCGCCATCCAAGACGGCCAGCCGCGATAAGCGCCGATCAACGGCACGACCATTTGAAATAGCGCCACCAGCGCCGCGAGGATCAAGGCGAAATGCCCAAGCTCTGTAATCATATGCGGAACTCTAGGTCGAGATTGCGTCGAGGCCAAGCCTGATGCGCCCGTCTCGGGCCGCGCAACCGGCTCAACCTCATCACAGCCTTGTTAACTGCCTGGTTCTTGGTAAACGCCCTGCTCTTTCAGCGCGTCGACGACTTCTTTCGGCATATAGGTTTCGTCATGTTTAGCGAGGATTTCAGACGCCTGAAACACCCCATCCACATAACGCCCAGTGCCGACCATGCCTTGGTTTTCACCGAAAAGATCCGGCAAAACCCCGGTATAAGCGACCTCTACAGTCGCGCCCCCATCAGTGACACGAAAACGAATGGTTTCGCCCTGGCCGCGTTGCAGACTGCCATCTTCGACCAAGCCGCCAATGCGGAAGATCTCTGACGGGCTTGGTGGTTCGGCCACCACTTGGCTGGGGCTACGAAAGAAATTGATCCCGTCGCGCATCGCATAGCCGATCAGGGCGGTGGACAGCGCCAAAGCCACAAAGGCCAAGATGATGATCTGGACCCGGCGTTGTTTCTTTAGGCCTTTCATACCCTTCATGGCTTACCTCATGGGAACATCGGGGCTTGCATTAGCCCAGCGGTTTCAGTTTCGCCTAACATGAGATTGGCATTCTGCAAAGCTTGGCCCGACGAGCCTTTGGTCAAATTATCGAGGGAGGCAAACACAATCGCCCGCCCAGAAATCCGATCTGCCGTTACACCAATATGGCAGAAATTCGAACCGCGCGTCTGATCCGTGCGCGGCGCTTGGCCGAATGGCAATGTGATCACAAAGGGTTCGTCGCGATAAGCAGCCTCTAGCGTGGCATAGATTTCCTGCGCATCGCCCTGCACATAGACCGTCGCCAAAATCCCGCGATTCATCGGCAGCAAATGCGGTGTGAACTGCACCTGCACGGGACGACCGGCAAGCTTTGAGAATTCTTGATCAAATTCGCCCAAATGCCGATGCGTGCCACCGATTGCATAGGCCCCGGCGCCTTCGGCAACCTCACCAAAGAGC
The DNA here is from genome assembly GCA_049603835.1 of Mangrovicoccus sp. GTDB lineage: Bacteria > Pseudomonadota > Alphaproteobacteria > Rhodobacterales > Rhodobacteraceae > Mangrovicoccus. The sequence continues at coordinate 36,489 of JBMYSZ010000007.1, read as the reverse complement.
AGATTTTCTTTCAGCGACCGTCCCGCCCCAGTCACACCCGTGACAAGATTGATAACGATCTGATCCAGATCGATAACGCCCGCCTTGACCAGCGGCACCAGCGCATATTGGCCGGTCGCGGCATTACAGCCAGTGCCGGCCACAAGCCGCGCGGACCGGATTTCTTCGCGATAGAACTCGGTCAGGCCGTAAACCGCCTCTTTCTGCATTTCCAAAGCCACATGGGGCTGGCCATACCATTTTTCATAAGCCGCCGGATCGCGCAGCCGGAAGTCTGCCGAAAGGTCAACGACTTTAAGATCGCGCGGCAAATCCTTGATAACACGCTGAGATGTTGCATGCGGCAAGGCGCAGAACATCAGATCGATCTGGCTTAGATCCAGGTCTTCGATCTTTTGCAGCACTGGCAGATCCAGATGGCGCAAATGCGGATAGACGTCAGACATGGCCATGCCTGCCTTACGATCCGCAGACAGCGCTGCGATTTCCATATTCGGGTGGGTCGAGATCAGCCGCACCAATTCAGCGCCCGTATAGCCACTTGCGCCCAAAATACCAATTTTATGTGTCATAGCATGCCCTTAGAAGGCGAAGTTAAAGTCAAAGCCCAGCGGAAGTAAAGCTGATCCGTCGTCGTAAAAACTGGGTCGCTTTATTGGATACGGTCTGCGGATCGCCGGTGGTCAGGAAAGCGCTTTCTGTCCCGGATCCCAACATATCCGGATGCCGACCAAGATAATCCGACAAGCTGGACGCCACCAGATTTGCCTGAGAATAGACTGCCACATCTTTGCCCAAAGCGTCCTGGAAGATGGATTGCATCAAAGGATAATGGGTGCAGCCCAAAATTGCTGCCTCTGGGTGAGGCATCCGGCGTTTGAGCGCCTCCACATGGGATCGCACCAAGGCCTCCGCTAGGATTTCATCCCCATCTTCAATCGCATCGACCAAACCGCCACAAGGCTGCGCCTCTACATCCACACCGATGGCGCGAAAGGCCAATTCCCGCTGAAAGGCCCGGCTGGATACGGTGGCAGGCGTCGCGAAAAGCGCCACATGTTTGACCGCAACCTCACGCGGTGGCGAATTATCGCCCCAACGCCGTTCCGTCAGCGCCTCAATCAGCGGTACGAAAACCCCAAGCACCCGCTTATCTTCGGGAATCCAGCTTTCTTGCATCCGCCTCAGCGCAGCCGCGGATGCGGTATTGCAGGCCAAAATCACCAAATCACAGCCAGCATCCCATAGCCGCTCTACCGCGCGGGTTGTCAGGTTATAGATATCATCCGCATCCCGCACCCCATAAGGCGCATAAGCGCTGTCAGCGAAATACACGAAGGGTACTTCGGGAAGCCGCTTGGACACGGCATCAAGAACGGTCAACCCGCCCAAACCTGAATCAAAAACCCCGACAGCCATTAGTTTTTGTGCTTTTCCTCGAATTCGAACCCATAGCCCAGCGAACGCACTGGAACTGGCGATAAGCGATAGGTCACCTCGCGCAAATAGTCCATCATCCGTCGCGGATCTTTCAAATAAGGTGCCAAGGCGTCGCGGGGAATGGGCTCTCCGATCACAACCTCAACGGGTTTATTAGTGCGGGCTTTGAATTCCTTGATCAAAAGCCCCATCCGCAGCGTGTAATGTAAATGACTGGCGACCTGGAAAAACCGCGAATTATGGCCGGCAAAGAAAATCGGCACTACTGTCGCGTCGGATTTCGCCACCATCTTTGCGGTAAAGCTGCGCCATCCGGGATCCATCGGCTGCGAAAACGGCGTCGCAGAGGTGGACACCGTGCCGCCTGGAAAGACGCCAATTGCCCCCCCTTCGGAGAGATAAGCCAGCGCCTCTTTGCGGGTTTGCAGATTGAGTTTCACCGCTTCTTTGGTTTCATCGAAACTCACCGGCAGGATTATCCGGTTCAGATCCTCGGCCTTGCGAAACACCTGATGCGCCAAAATGCGGAAATCCCCCCGCGCGCGCGCCAGGATCAAGCCCATCATCAACCCATCAAGAATGCCGAACGGATGATTAGCGATCAAGATCAGCGGACCTTCGCGAGGGATTGCATCCAAACTTCCACCAATCACCCGCAGTGACAGGCCATAGCGCTCGGCCATGACTTCCCAAAAATCGCGCCCTTGCGCGACCTCGGTTTCATAGCCCTTGGCGCGTTTGATCAGCCGAATGCGACCAGTGCTATTTTCCAGCACACGGATCAAGGCCCGACCACTGCGGGTCGAGGCTGAATGAGCGTAAGTGATATCGCGGGCGACGTCTTTGCGTTTGACCATTTTCCTCCCCCTTCTGTTGAAGGGTGTCGCGTGACGTATCAGATCGACCCTATTTTGGGCAAGAAAGGAAATTATTGCTTTTTTTCGACGTTACGGCAGGGGTTTGCGCAGGGTTTGCATTGTTCGGCCAAGCGTGAAATTGTATGCGCAGGTTTTCTAAGGGCGTCGAGATGGACTGGGACAAGTTACGGATATTCCACGCAGTTGCCGATGCGGGCAGCCTTACCCATGCAGGGGAGCATCTGCATCTCTCGCAATCTGCGGTGAGCCGGCAAATTCGTGCTTTGGAAACCAGTTTGAATGCAACTTTGTTTCACCGCCATGCGCGCGGTCTGATTCTGACCGAACAAGGGGAGCTGCTGTTTGACGCCACCTCTTCGATGGTCAAACGGCTCGATGCCGCCGCCGCCCGGATCCGCGATAGCGAAGAAGAAGTTTTCGGTGAATTGCGCGTCACCACCACCACCGGCTTTGGGACGCTGTGGTTGGTGCCCCGCCTTCCGACGCTTTACAACAAATACCCAGATCTCAAAATCGACCTGATGCTCGAAGAGCGGGTTTTAGACCTGCCCATGCGCGAAGCCGATGTAGCCATTCGGATGAAAGAGCCCAGCCAAGCGGATCTGATCCGTAAGCGGCTGATGAGTGTCCATATGCGGCTTTACGCGTCGCCCGAATATCTGGCTGAGCGCGGCGTGCCAAAAACGCCGCAAGACATGAAAAGCCACCGTTTGATTTGCCAAAATGCCACGAGCTTCCAGGTTTCGGCTGGTTTGCAGATGGTGCAAAGCCTGATGTCGGAAAATGTGTCATCGACTTTGACGGTGAATAACTATTTCGGCGTGCTCCAGGGCGTGTTGCAAAATCTAGGCATTGGGGTTTTGCCCAATTATGTGACCGAAGATTTCCCGCAGCTGGTGCATGTTCTGCCGGAAATGGATGGCGGAGAAGTGCCGGTTTTCTTGGCCTATCCCGAGGAATTGCGGCAATCGAAACGGATTTCGGCCTTTCGCGATTTCGTATTAGACGAAATTATGGCCTATAGACGGCGTCAAAAACAGGCAGCTGCCGCAACTGATGCCTAATTTGCAACAGTTGGCCTAAAGTCTGAGCCCCATTTTGCACATGCGGCAATATTGGCGTTGAACTATGCTTCCTAGATGCTTAGTTTGTTAGCAGAAGCCGCGAGTTTCCGCGGTCTTCTACCTCCCTGTTGGACTTCGGCCGAGCTTTGTCTCGGCCTTTTTTTTGGGCAAATGGGCCATCAGGCCTAGTCTAGCAAGGCTTCTTTGTACCAAGCGACGATCTGCGACCGCTCTTCGCTTTCCATATAATTATAAACGCCAGGCGGCATGGCATGGGTCACACCGGCCTGCAAATAGATGTCGCGCGCATGCTGCACCACGGCAATTTCGCTGTCCAAAATCACCCCTTTGGGGGCCGTAGGCAGAGATGGAAGACCCGGTTCCGCCGCATGGCACATGCTGCAATGACCCAAAACAATATCGGCCACATCTATAAACCCGTCAGCCTCCATGAGCTTTTGTTCCCGCGAACTCAGCTCAATCTCATCCGGATCAGTTTGCGCTTTGAGCGGCGCAAGGCTGAGCAAAATAATGACAATGAAAATGGCCGCCGTGGCTCCCCAAGTCCACCAAGGCGGGTCTTTTTTCGCATGCATCGTATTGAAGAAATGCCGAATAGTGACGCCCATCAGAAATACCAAACTGGCGATCAACCAATTCCACTGGCTGGCGAAAGCCAAAGGATAATGATTGGACAGCATCAAAAAGATCACTGGCAAAGTCAGATAATTATTATGGGTAGAGCGCTGTTTCGCTATTTTCCCATATTTGGCATCGGGTATTTTCTGCGCCTTTAATTCCGCCACCACGATTTTTTGGTTCGGGATGATGATAAAGAACACATTCGCCGTCATAATTGTCGCGGTAAAGGCACCCAAATGCAGAAGCGCCGCGCGACCACTGAATATTTGTGTATATCCCCAGGCCATTAGGACCAATATCACATAAAGCCCAAGCATGAGTTTCGTATTATCGTCGCCGAATTTCGATTTGCAGATGGTGTCATAAAGCAACCATCCCAAAGTCAAAGAGCCCAATGACACAATCACCGCCAGCCAAGCAGGGATATCTAACACATTGGGATCAATCAGATAAAGATCGGCACCAAGATAATAAACCAATATCAAAAGAGCAAAGCCAGATAGCCAAGTCGCATAGCTTTCCCATTTGAACCAAATTAAGTCATCCGGCAGACGATCCGGCGCGATCAGGTATTTTTGGATGTGGTAAAAACCGCCTCCATGGACTTGCCATTCTTCGCCATGCACATGTTTTCGGCGGTCTCCTGGGGCTCTTAACCCCAAATCTAAGGCGATGAAATAAAAGCTAGATCCAATCCAAGCAATCGCCGTAATGACATGTGTCCAACGAACCGCGAATTCAGCCCAAGATTCCAAAATTGTCAGATACATAAATTAGCTCCCGCGATAGGTGGAATAGCCGAAAGGCGACAAAAGTAAGGGAACATGATAATGGGACATCGGATCTGAAATTCCAAAACGAATGGGAATGACGTCCAAAAATAGCGGCATTTCCCCGGCCTGCCCTGTGGCTTGCAAATAATCGCCCGCATAAAATAATAGCTGAAACCGCCCAATTGAAAAATCACTGGCGGGCAAAATTGGGCTATCTGTCCGACCATCCGAATTCGTGACCATGTCTGCCAAGATCTCGCCAGTTTCGAGAGTTTCCAAGGTTACCCGAAGACCCGCCGCCGGTTCACCGCGGCTCGTGTCCAAAACATGAGTTGTCAGATATCCGGACATCTCTTCTCTCGCCTCGCATCACTGGACCAAAATTTAAGCATTAGATCAAACTTGCGTCATCCCATGCCAAATCAGAAACATGTTTCCCAAGGCCGGGGCAACCGCGATTTCCGCAAGCCTTGGATTTCAAATGCGAATAGCGGTGAATTATTGGATCTATCGAGTGTTTTCGCCAAATTGCGGGCATTTTTGCATCCTTTGGGAAAGATGATGAACAATTGTTAAGCAGTTTTCGCACATGAACCCATAGGCCGAGGCATTTGGTTCGCCCGCATCGCTTGCGGTAACGGTTAACCAATTTTACGGTTTGCGCGAAACAATTGACCACGCAGGTGCCCAATGACCGAACAACCGCCACGATATGCCCGCGATCTTTTGGGCCATGGTCCGAAACCGCCTAATGCGGATTGGCCCGATGACGCCAAAATTGCGCTGAATTTCGTGATCAATTTTGAGGAAGGCGGGGAAAACTGCATTTTGCATGGGGACCCTGCGTCAGAGGCGTTTTTATCGGAAATTGTCGGTGCGGATGCTTGGCCAGGTCAACGCCATTGGAACATGGAATCCATCTATGAATATGGGGCCCGGTCTGGGTTTTGGCGGCTCAAACGCTGCTTTGATAAATTCAAGATCCCGGTCACGGTCTATGGGGTGGCCTCTGCTCTGGCACGGGCACCGCAGCAAGTGGCCGCCATGCAAAGCTCGGGCTGGGAAATCGCCAGCCATGGTCTGAAATGGATCGAGCATAAGGATATGAGCGAGGCCGAAGAGCGCAAACAAATGGCTGAAGCGATCGAGCTGCATCGCCTGGTGACAGGGGAACGCCCCAAGGGGTGGTATACGGGCCGCTGCTCGACCAATACGGTGCGCTTGGCGGCGGAAGATGGCGGTTTTGCCTATGTGGCTGATAGTTATGCGGATGATTTGCCATATTACGAACGCTATGGCGACAAAGATCAGCTGATCCTTCCCTATACGCTTGACGCCAATGACATGCGCTTTGCGACGGCTCAGGGGTTCAATACTGGCGAGCATTTCTTCCAATATCTCAAGGATAGCTTTGACTGCCTTTATAACGAAGGCATCTCTGGCGCGCCGAAAATGATGACTGTTGGGCTCCATTGCCGTTTGGCTGGGCGTCCTGGTCGAATGGAAGGGCTGCGCAGCTTTTTGAAATATGTGCAAAATCGCGATTTTGTTTGGTACACCACTCGGCTCGAAATCGCGAAACATTGGCAGAAAATGCGCCCGCCCTATCATTGGGACCGCCCCTCGCAAATGAGCCGCGAAGCGTTTTTAAAGGCATTTGGCGATGTTTACGAACATTCCCGCTGGGTGGCGGAGCGTGCCTATAAATTAGAGCTGGGCCCCGCCCATGACTGCTTGGCCGGCGTGCATTCGGCCATGTGCCGGGTTTTCCGTGCGGCCAGTATCGATGAGCGCAAGGCCGTGTTGCGTTCGCATCCTGATTTGGCAGGGAAATTGGCTCAGGCAAAGCGTTTGACCGCCGATAGCACTGCGGAACAAGCCGCCGCTGGGCTAGATGCGCTGACAGATTTAGAGCGTAACACATTCGAAGGCTTGAACCGCGATTACACGGAGCGTTTTGGATTTCCCTTCATTATTGCCGTGCGGGACCACTCCAAAAGGCAAATTATGGAGGCTTTTGATCGCCGTTTGTCGAATTCTGTGGAAGATGAGCTTCAGGAGGCTTGCAAACAGGTCGAACGCATTGCCTATCTGCGTCTTAAGGACAAGTTACCCATGTAGGACCCGCAATGCCGTCAATCGAAAGCCTCAATACCGACCAGCCCCTTTTCGCACGCACTGGGATTAATCTGGCTTCAGAGGGGCTTGGCGCCCAGGCCTTGGGCGCCACAGATGAATTTTTCGCACCGCTAGAGCGTATGCTGCAAGATGCGCCAGCAATTTTCATCGCCGATAAATTCGACGACCATGGCAAATGGATGGATGGGTGGGAAACCCGCCGTCGGCGCGATGGCGGCCATGATTGGGGCGTTATTCGGCTGGCTGCGCCGGGCCGTATCTTGGGCTTTGATGTGGATACATCGCATTTTACCGGCAATTACGCCCCGGCAGTGCGCATTGAGGCCGCCGATCTAAACCCCGGCCAAGACCCAGACGACACCACATCTTGGGTCACCATTTTGCGCCACAGCCCGCTTGGGCCAAGCGCGCATCACTATTTTTCCTGCCAAAGCTTCGAACATTGGACGCATCTGCGCATCCATATTTACCCCGATGGTGGGGTTGCCCGTTTGCGGGTATATGGCGTGCCGGAACTCGATAGCACCGAGATGGGGCAAAATATCGACCTAGCCGCGTCGCTGAATGGCGGTCGCATTTTGGCGTTTTCCGACGCACATTATGGGGATTACACACGGCTATTGGCCCCTGGTCGCGGGATTAATATGGGCGATGGCTGGGAAACACGGCGTCGCCGCGAACCTGGTTATGATTGGATGATCATTGCTTTGGGCGCGCGTGGCGCAATCGAAAAGGCGGTTGTGGATACCTGCCATTTCAAGGGTAATTTCCCTGACCGTTGCTCGATCCAAGCGGCGGATCTAAGCGATTTTGGCGATGGGCTGACCGATGCTTTGGTCACGGATAGTATGTTCTGGCCAATGCTTTTGCCGGAAAGCCGGCTAAGCGCGGATACCATCCACGAGTTTTCAGAGCTGAAAATAGATCACCCGGTCACTCATATCCGTTTCAATATCATGCCAGATGGAGGGGTCAGCCGCCTACGGCTTTTGGGCCAACCGCGCCGATGATCCCTATCCAGGCGCAGTCCCTGACGCCGCAAGCCTTTGCGCCTTTTGGTGATGTGCTCGATATCACAGGCGCGCCCGACAAGATCATCAATCAAGGGTTTTGCGGCCGGTTTCATGACCGGGCGCAGCTTGATTTCGGCTCTGACGGTCGCGCGGGCATCAGTCTGTTTTCTGCTCAACCGCGTGAAATGCCCTATCGTCTAGAGATGATGGAGCGTCACCCAGATGGATCGCAGGCCTTTATTCCCATGAGCTTCGATCCGTTTTTGGTGATCGTCGCCGAAGATGCCGGCAACCAACCCGCAGCACCCCAAGCTTTTGTCACCGAAGCCGGGCAAGCGGTGAATTACCATCGCGGCGTCTGGCATGGGGTGCTGACACCGCTTTTGGCGCCGGGATTATTCGCGGTTGTCGATCGCATCGGGCCTGGCGCGAATCTGCAAGAGCATTGGTTCGACACGCCTTTTGTGGTGAGCTTGGATAAGACTGGGCCAACTGCCGGTGCTTGAGGCAAATTAGCGCGGAATTATGCCTTTGAAACGGTCAATTTCACCCGTTCTGCGACGCTAGTCACGATTGCAGCCTTTCGGTATGCCGATATCCTAGGCACTCACTCCGCGGCTAAAGCCGCAGCGTCTTTAGCCTGGGGGTCAGCTGACTCTTGCTGCCGGAAACCTTCTCCATCGGTGAACTTCAATTCGCCGCCAATTTGGCCTTTTATGCGCTCTTCCCGCCGCTGGTTTTGGGGCTGGCCTGGGCATTGGTCATTATGCGGCTGGCCTATTATGTGACCAAGCGGCCCTTTTGGATGCGCGCTTTCAATCTTTGGGTACGGATTCAGGCTTTGACCTTTGCGCTTGCGGTGCTGTCTAGCCTGTCTTTAACCTTTCAAATCGCAGAGCTTTGGCCCGAATTCACCCGGTTCATCCGCCCCATTTCCACCCCATTGCTGCATTACGAAGTCACGGCGGGCTTTCTGCCAGAGCTTTGCTGCTTGACTATTATGTTGTTGGCGCCGGGACGGGTTGCGGGTTGGATGCATGGCGCGGCGACAGTGCTATGCGCTTTGGCGCTCAGTTTTTCCGATTACTGGCTGGCCGTGATGACCAGCTGGACCGCAGATCCGCGCGGCGTAAGTGTCGAAAATGGCGCTTTGATTTTGCAAGATTGGCGCGCCGTGGTCCAAGCGCCGCTATTGCTGCAACGACTCTTCGAAGGCGCTATGATCGCCACGGTCGTGACTGGCGGGTTTCTGGCGGGAATGTCTTGTTTTCGTTTGGCCATTGGGCGGCGTGATCCCGAGGTAGGGGTTGCGGCGCGGCTTGGATTGATGATGATGACGCTTTCCCTGCCCTGGCTTTTCTATCGCGCTGCGACCTGGCCTAGCGGCATTGAATTGCAGGGTGCCTCGGCGATGCAGACGCTCTCGGAGCTGGGGCATATATTTGTTTGGAGCGGTAGCCTGATTTTGGCACTGACCTATGCGACAACGATTTACGGATTTCGCAGCCCCGGTAAAACCCGCCGTTTGCCGCTAATTATCGCCTGGGCCAGCTTAGTGATACTGCTTGGGATGTTTCTGGTGCCTTTGGGATTTTGGGCCATGCGCGCGGCAGAGCAGTATCCCTGGCTGGTCAAAGACTTGATGCCCCTGGACCAAGCCAGAATTGGTACGACCAGCACTGCGTCGCCCCAGACCATGGGCGCTTATATGGCGGTTTCGACGGCGATGATGCTGGGTTTTGTCCTGACAATTCGCCGTTTGGGGCTGCGCCGCTGGACCCCCACCGCCGAGCAACGTCGAAGCGCGGCCGCGGCGGGGGCTGATCATCGGCTAAGGCGGCTGGTTTAGCTGGGCCCCCAACCGCCGCCGCCTGGCGTGCGCATTTCAAACACCGCTCCTGCGGGCAGATGGGCCTCATCATTACCAGCCAGTTTGCGCCGAGAGCCGTCAGGCATCTCTAGCCAATCTTCTCCGCAAGCCCCCGGCTCCGCCTGGTCTTTGCCAAAGGGCGGAATATTTCGGTGGCTTCCCAAAGTCGTCACAGTCACCGGAGCCAGGAAGCGCAAGCGCCGTACCACTCCGTCACCGCCGCGCCATTGCCCAGCCCCGCCAGAACCTTTGCGGATGGAAAACTCTTCGAGCCGTACGGGAAAGCGCGCCTCTAGGATTTCTGGATCGGTCATTCGGGTATTGGTCATATGGCTTTGCACCGCATCGCAACCGTAAAAGCCCGGCCCCGCCCCAGTCCCACCCGCAATGGTTTCGTAATTCTGGAAGGTCTCATTGCCCCAGATGAAATTATTCATCGTGCCTTGGCTCCCGGCTTGCACCCCTAATGCGCCGATCAGAGCATTGCACATGGCTTGGCTGACTTCGGTATTGCCCGCAATCACCGCTGCCGGTGGTTCGGGACGTAGCATCGTGCCCTCGGGCGCAATGATGTGCAACGGCCGCAAACAGCCTTCGTTCAATGGCATATCGCGCCCGACCAAACAGCGGAACACATACAGCACCACAGCACGGCAAATGGCGAAGGGCGCATTGTAATTGCCCGGATGCTGCGCGCTGGTGCCGGTAAAGTCGATCTCGGCCTCTTGCGCTGCGTGATCGATCCGAACTGCCACCTGGATTTGCCGCCCGTCATCCATGGGATAGGTGAAACTGCCATCGCGCAACTCACTGAGCGCCGCTTTGACACTGGCTTCGGCATTGTCTTGGATATGGCGCATATAGGCGCTGACCGCGTCTAGCCCCAAACGCTGGGCGATCTCGCTTAGCTCTGCTCGACCGGTTTCATTGGCCGCGATCTGCGCTTTCAGATCCGCGATATTTTGGTCAATCGCCCGCGCCGGGTAACGCGCACCGCTGAGAACTGCGCGCAGCTTATCCTCTAGGAAGAGTCCGTTCTTGACCAGAGGCATTGGGTCAATCAGTACGCCTTCTTCGTCGATATGGCGGCTATCGGGCGGGGCAGATCCCGGCGTGCGCCCGCCAATATCCGCATGATGTCCCCGTGATCCCAGCCAGAAAGCCGGCTTCCCGGCCACAAAGACCGGTGTCACCACCGTGACATCGGGCAAATGCGTGCCGCCCTCAAATGGCGAATTCAGCAAATAGGCATCGCCATCCCGCAGCTCTTCGGCGAAGAGCCGCATGACCGTTTTGATACTGTCGGACATAGAGCCCAAATGCACTGGCACATGCGGCGCATTAGCGACCAGATCCCCTTGGGCGTCGAAAATGGCGCAAGAGAAATCTAGCCTTTCCTTGATATTCACCGACCAAGCCGTATTGGCGAGGGTCAGCCCCATGCGATCCGCCACTGACATAAAGAGATTGCCCATAACCTCTAGGCGCACCGGATCAGGCGGGCCATCGGGGCTGAGCTGTGGGGCGGCTTGGGCTTCGATCCGGGTCAGGATCAGATTGCCATGGGCGTCTTGCGCCGCTTGCCAACCAGGTTCCAGAGCAATCGTGCCGGTGTCTTCGGTGATAATCGCCGGGCCGGAAATAGCCTGCCCTGCCAAATCCGCACGTTTATATAGTGGCGTTTCCTGCCAATCCCCTTGCCAATAGGCCCGGATCTGCGCCGAGGCTTGCCCAGCCCCTTGGTCCGGCGTCAGATCGGGCATTGCCGCGCCTTCGGCCACCGCTTCGGTTTCCAGCAGGTCAAACTCAATTCCGCGTTCCGGCGTCACAAAGCCGAACCGAGCCAGATGCGCCGCCTCAAACCCCTGACGCAGCGCCTCCGCATCGCCTATATCCACGGCCAAGCTTTGATGCGCGCCCTCATACCGCAAATAGCAGCGCGGTTTCAGCTGGCTGACTGCGGCGCCTTGCTCTGCCAATTCCTGCTGCGCCGAAGCCCCCATTTCCGCCAAAACCGCCCGCGCCTGATCCAAATCCGCCAAGGGTGCGGAAAACTGCTGTTGCCGCATGGCGCGCAGCTCGGCCAGCCCCATACCAAAAGCGGACAGGACCCCCGCGAAAGGATGCAACAAAACCCGCCGCATGCCCAAGGCATCGGCCACCTGGCAAGCATGCTGCCCCCCAGCCCCGCCAAAGGACATCAGCGTATAGCCCGACACATCATGGCCGCGCGCAACCGAAATCCGCTTGATCGCGGCCGCCATATTATCCACGGCAATTTCCAGAAAACCCGCCGCTGCCGCCTCTGGCGAAAGCTCTTGCCCTGGCACAGATATTTGCGCGGCCATCTCAGTGAATTTCTGCCGCACGATGTCTGTATCCAGGGGTTCATTGCCATCAGGGCCGAAAACTGCCGGGAAATGATCCGGATGCAGCCGCCCAAGCATGACATTGCAATCCGTCACCGTCAGCGGACCGCCGCGCCGATAACAAGCCGGCCCAGGATTAGCCCCGGCACTTTCAGGCCCAACAATCGCGCGGCCATCGCGGTAACTGAGGATCGACCCGCCGCCCGCCGCAACCGTATGGATATCCATCATCGGCACGCAGAGCGGCAGACCCGCCACTTCGCCATCCACCGAACGCTCATAGCGACCCGCGTAATGGCTGACATCTGTTGACGTCCCGCCCATATCAAAACCGATCAGCCGGTCAAAACCAGCCGCCTCGCCGCAGCGCGCCATGCCGACAATACCGCCCGCAGGTCCGGACAAAATCGCGTCGCGCCCCTCAAAGCGCGTGGCCTCGGTCAGGCCGCCGGAGGATTGCATAAATAGTAGTCGCCGCGCTCCGCCATCGCCGACTTCCAGCACGTCAGAAACCTGGCGCACATAGCGGCGCAAAACCGGCGATAGATACGCATCAACCACAGTCGTATCGCCGCGCCGTACCAATTTCGCCAAACGGGAAACTTCATGGGATAGGGAGATTTGCTCAAACCCTATCTCGCGGGCAATTTCACCGACGCGTTGCTCATGCTGAGGCGCTAAATGACCATGCATCAAAGCAACAGCAATAGCGCGAAATCCGTTTTGATAATGGGCGTTAAGATCTGCGCGCAGAGCGTCTTCTTCCAAAGCCGAGATTTCCGCCCCTGTTGCATCCATCCGACCGGCAATTTCGACCACCGATTGATAAAATAAGGCGGGGCGCTGGATATCGAGGTCAAAGAGTTTTGGGCGCGCCTGAGTGCCAATTCGCAATAAATCGCCGAAACCTTTGGTAATCGCCAGAAGAACCGGCTCCCCGCGACGCTCTAGCAGTGCATTGGTGGCCACAGTCGTGCCCATTTTCACCGCGCCAATGGTATTTTCCGGCCAAGCCGCCCCCTTGGGCAAATCTAGATGCCGCCGGATCCCTTCAATTGCCGCATCCGTATATTGTTCGGGATTCTCTGATAGAAGCTTGGAGCAGCGCAGCTCGCCATCTGGTGACACGGCCACAATATCCGTGAAGGTGCCGCCACGATCGATCCAAAATTCCCACTGCCCCATAAATGCCCCTATTTTCGTCACTTTTCCCGGTCGGCCCGCGCTAATTGCCGACAAGCCCCTTCTTTAACCGAGCTTTTTGGCAAACGCTAATGCCTTAGCAACCATTTCCGGGGAGATGTAGGAAAAGAATATTTCTTCCTCGATTTATAGGACATCCCAAATGAATGACCAGTCTTGGACGTCCCGCGAAAAAATGACTGCGGATATGCAGGGGCCAATGGATGGCGAGTTCAAAATCTCGGAAATGTTCTTTTCGCGAACCGATAGCCGGGGCGTGATTCAGGCCGGGAATGATGTTTTCATGCGCATCTCTGGTTATGAATGGGAAAATCTGATCGGCGCCCCGCATAAACTGATCCGTCATCCCGATATGCCTAAGGCGGTGTTTTGGCTCCTTTGGAGCGAGATCAAAAAAGGCAATCCAATCGGCGCCTATGTGAAAAACCGCACGAAAAAGGGCAATCCTTACTGGGTCTTTGCGGTCGTGATGCCTGTTGAGGGCGGCTATTTGTCGGTGCGGATGAAACCGACCAGTGAGATTTTTGAAAAAACCCAAGCGCTCTATAAACAACAATTGGAACGTGAAGCGGCAGAGGGTACGAATTACACCCCCGAAGATAGTGCTCAGGACTTGGTCAAAGCGATCACAGATATGGGTTTTACCAGCTATGGAACTTTCATGGCCACGGCGGTGAATGCGGAACTCGTATCCAAAGACAAAAAGATGAACGAACATGATGACCGGCTCGAAGCCTTTGAAGGCATGGTCAAATCCGTTGCCGATATCTTCGAAGAAACCAATCTGCTCTATCAAGATTTCCGCCGCATCGAACAAATCCCGGTCAATTTGCGGCTGCAAGCCTCGCGCTGCGAGGCGTCGGGCGGGCCTGTCAGTGTAATCTCAGCCAATTACAGCAATCTTGCCCGCGATGCGCTAAGCTTTGCGCTTCGCTTTACCAAATTCGCGCAAAATGTGTTGGATCAGATCAATGAGGGATTGTTCCTCATGTGCGCGGCGCGTCTGCAACGGGAAATGGTCGCCATCTTCGAAGCCGAGAACGCCGATGAAAGCCCGGTTGATCATCAGAAAGAAGTCGAAGCCCTCACTGCTTGCCAAAAGGATTATGGCGATCGTGCCCGGGCAAGCGTCGCGGTGATTTCAGAGCGGGCAAAGGAATTCCTCGCCGATAGTCGTCAAATGCGACGCTTTGTGGGTGGTTTGGATGTAACCAGGGTGACCTGTCGCATCGAAACCGGCTGGCTGCCAGATGCCGATGATGGGTTTCAGGAAATCATCCGTCGTTTGGACGAGTTCCACCTAGATGTGGAACGGCGCCTGAAACGTATCGACGAGCTGAATGACGATATTATCGACCGCTCCACCGCATTGCTCACCCGACATCAGCGGGTGAACAGCGCCGCATAACTCGGGGCCGTTTACCCGGTTAAAGCCAGATCCGCGACGGACACATCCATAATCCCCGCCGGGCCATTTTGGACAGCAGCCGCTTTGGACCGTGCTTCTGGGAAAATCTGGGTGGCATAGAATGCCGTCAGATGCAGCTTGGCTGATTTATGCTCGCTCCCATTTCCTGCAGCAATCTCCTGGGCCGCGGCGCGCGCGCTTTCGACCATGCGCCAAGCCCCTAGACAAACTCCAAACATATCCAGCACGGCTGATGCCGCCGCAGCCGGTGCAGTTGGGTCGGTTTTGCCCCGCGCCAATAGCCAAGCGGTGGTTTCCTCGATCAGATCCGCTGCTTCGCTGACCACATTGCGCAGCTTGTCCCAATCGGCCAAATCGCTTGGCAGATCCGAGCTAATGGCATTCGCACTCGCGCGTATATCATCCACCAGCTCGCCCACGGCTTGACCTTCGTCGCGCAGGATTTTACGGCCAACCAAATCAAGCGCTTGGATCCCGGTTGTGCCCTCATAGATGGTGGTAATCCGGGCATCGCGTAGAAATTGCGCCGCGCCGGTTTCTTCCACATAGCCCATACCGCCATGCACCTGCACCCCCAGCGAGGCCACATCCACCGCCATTTCCGTGGACCAGCCTTTGACCACGGGGATCAGCAGATCAACCCGGCGCTGATGTCGCGCTTTGATATCTGCATCAGGGTGTTTCCCCGCGTAATCCAGCGACAAAGCCGCCGTGACCGCCAGGGCGCGCGCCGCTTCGACCCGCGACCGCATCGAGGCCAACATCCGCCGCACATCCGCATGCTCGATAATGGCTTTGCCCATTTGCTTGCGCTCGCAGGCATAGGCCATAGCCGTTTGAAAGGCCTGTTCCGCCACGCCGATGCCTTGGATCCCCACATTCAGCCGAGCATTATTCATCATCGCGAACATATAAGGCAGGCCTTTATGGGGCTCGCCCACCAAATACCCGACCGCGCCGCCATTATCGCCAAAACTCATCGTGCAAGTGGGCGAAGCATGGATCCCCAGCTTATGTTCAACCGACACGCAGCGAACATCATTGCGCGCGCCCAAAGATCCATCCGCGCCAACCATAAATTTCGGCACCACAAATAGGCTGATCCCGCGCACCCCTTCTGGCGCATCGGGCAAACGGGCCAGCACCAGATGGATGATGTTTTCGGTCATGTCATGTTCACCATAGGTGATGAAGATCTTCTGACCGGAAATCAGGTAATGATCGCCTTCGGGCACAGCTTTGGAGCGCAGCGCCCCCAGATCCGACCCGGCCTGGGGCTCGGTCAAATTCATGGTCCCGGTCCATTCACCGGTGACCATTTTTTCCAGATAGGTTTCTTTCAGCTCGTCGGAGGCATACGCCTCTAGCGCCTCTACCGCCCCTTGGGTCAGCATTGGGCAGAGCTGAAAGGCCATATTCGCGCCTTGGAACATCTCTTGGATACAGGCATTAACCACCTGCGGCAGGCCCATCCCCCCATGATCCGGCGCGGCCGAGGGGGCGTTCCAGCCGCCTTCGGCCATGCCTTGATAGGCGTCCAACCAGCCCGGCGCCGTTGTCACCGCGCCGTCATCCCATGTCACCCCAGCCTGATCTCCGGGCCAGTTCAACGGACCCAGCACATTATCAGCGAATTTGCCGGCCTCTTCCAAAATGGCATCGACCATATCTGGTGTCGCCTCTTCATAGCCGGGCAATTGCGCCAACTCATCCAGGTTACACAGATTTTGCAGCAGGAAACGCATATCCTGAACTGGGGCAGTATAGGGCATGGGAGAATTCCTTTCGCTTTAGAATGACCGCTTGATAAAGGCGCGCAATTCGCCAACCACGCCCCGGCGGAAGGCCAAAACGCAGATCACGAAAATAATCCCCAGCACCACAGGCACCCATTGGCCAAGCACCGGATCGGTCGCCAAAGTATTTTGCAAGCTGACGATGATTGCCGCGCCCACCGCAGGGCCAGTAATCGTGCCGAGCCCGCCAAGCAGGGTCATCAACACCACCTCGCCCGACATATGCCAATGCACATCGGTCAGCGACGCCAGCTGGAAGACCACGGTTTTCGTGGCACCCGCCACCCCGGCCAAGGTCGCGGAAAGCACAAAAGCCAAAAGCTTGTAGCGATCCACGTCATAGCCAAGCGAAATGGCGCGGGGTTCATTATCGCGGATCGCGCGCAGGATCTGGCCGAAGGGCGAATTCACCGTCCGGGCAATCAGGAAGAAGCAGATCAAGAAGATCGCCAGAACGAAATAATACATGTTCATATTATTCTGCAGATCAAAGATCCCAAGAGCCGTGCCGCGCGGCACACCCTGAAGCCCATTTTCACCGCCGGTGAAGGGCATTTGCAGCGCCAAGAAATAGATCATCTGCGCCAGAGCCAAGGTGATCATAGCGAAATAGATGCCTTGGCGACGAATGGCCAAAGATCCAACAATCACGCCCATCACAGCCGCCGAGAGGCCGCCCACCAGGATGCCAAGCTCTGTCGGCAGGCCCCAGACTTTGATCACATGGCCGGTTATATAGGCCGCGCCGCCGAAAAAGGCCGCATGTCCAAAGCTTAGCAAACCACCATAGCCCAAGATCAGATTGAAGGCGCAAGCAAAGAGCGCAAAGCAGAGCAGCTTCATCAGCTCTACCGGATACATGAAATGCGGCGCGACCAGCAAAGCTAGGATAAGGAGCGCCGGGATTACGTATTTCTGAACCATGCTCCCGCCCCCTATGCGGTTTTACCGAAAAGACCCGCGGGACGCAGGACCAGCACAATGGCCATGACAACGAAGATCACCGTTGCAGACCCTTGCGGATAAAAGACTTTGGTCAGCCCCTCGATCACGCCCATGGCCAGGCCGGTAATGATCGCGCCCGCAATAGAGCCCATGCCGCCGATTACCACCACGGCGAAAACGACGATGATCAAATTTGCGCCCATTTGCGGCGCGACTTGATAGATCGGTGCTGCGAGCACGCCCGCAAACCCGGCCAATGCAACACCATAGGCATAGGCCAAAGTGGTCAGCAGCGGCACATTCACCCCGAAAGCTTGCAGCAATGTGGGATTTTCAGTGCCCGCGCGCAGATAAGCACCGATTTTGGTGCGCTCAAACAGCCACCAGGTGAAGATACAGATCGCCAGCGACGCCACAACAACCCAACCGCGATAATATGGCAGGAACATAAAGCCCAGATTAGTGCCGCCGCGCAGCGCATCCGGCGTCGGATAAGGCTTACCCGAGGCGCCAAAGAATTTGACGAAAGTGCCTTCGAGGATAAGCGCAACACCAAAGGTCAACAAAAGCCCGTAAAGGTGATCGACCCCGGTCAAGCGTTTCAGCAAGAAACGTTCCAGCAGCAGACCCACGCCACCCACTAGGATCGGCGCCAGGATCAGCGCCCCCCAATAGCCGATGCCCAAATAGGTCAGCAGGAAATAGGCCATAAAGGCGCCCAACATATACAGCGCGCCATGGGCGAAATTCACGATATTGAGCAGGCCAAAAATGACCGCCAAGCCGAGTGAAAGAACGGCATAAAAAGACCCGTTGATCAGGCCCAAAAGAAGCTGACCGAACAGCACTTGGGGCGGAAAGCCCAGTAGGTTTTGCAAAAACTCCATAACGGGTCCCTAGGCGTGAATGGGTCCGACCCCAGATATCCGCAAGGGGCTCTGGGATCGGAGAAAGGATTTACTTGGTTGGGCAGGTGGACTCTTCGAGAGTGCCATAGGCCTCTTCGCCCGGAATGGTGCGGACGATGTCGTAATAGTCCCACGGACCCTCGGACTCAGACGGCGACTTCACGCGCGCCAGATACATGTCATGCACCATGCGGCCATCGGTGCGGATCTGACCGTTTTTGGCAAAGAAGTCATTGATCGGATTTTCCTGCATCCAGGCCATGACAGTGTCCGTGTCGTCAGTGCCAGTTGCGTCAACGCCTTTGAGGTAATGCATCAGCGAGGAATAAACGCCCGCCTGAACCATGGTCGGCTTCGCGCCATTCATGCGCTCCGAGAACCGCTCAGAAAAGGCGCGGGTTTCGTCATTTGCATCCCAGTAGAAACCGGTGGTCAGCTGAATGCCTTGGGCAGTTTCCAGACCCAGAGCATGCACATCGGTGATGAACATCAGCAGAGCAGCCAGCGACTGACCAGAGGCAACCAGACCAAATTCATTGGCGGCTTTGATCGCATTGGTGGTGTCGGCACCGGCATTGGCCAGGCCCACAACTTTCGCGCCAGAGGCTTGCGCCTGCAAAACGAAAGAGGAGAAGTCAGAAGACGGGAATGGGTGCTTGGCCGCGCCCAGAACAGTACCGCCATTGGCTTCGACAACTGCGGTCACGTCACGCTCTAGTGCTTCACCGAAAGCGTAATTCGCGGTCAGGAAGTACCAAGTATCGCCGCCTTCAGCCACAACAGCCGCGCCGGTGCCATTGGCCAAAGCGCGGGTGTTATAGGTGTAGTGAATACCGGTTGGGATACAGGCATCATTGGTCAGCGGCGAAGAGGCCGCGCCAGAAACCAGCGCGATTTTATTGGCTTGCTTCGCAATCTCGAAAACCGCCAGGGCAACAGAGGTGGTCACCAGCTCGGAAAATACGTCAACCTGCTCGGCATCCGCCCAGCCACGCGCAGTATTTGCGGCGATATCGGCTTTGTTCTGGTGGTCCGCAGTCAGCATCTCGATCGGAGCACCGGCCACGGAGCCGCCCATATCTTCGATCGCCATTTTCGCGGCTTCGATCGCGCCAGAACCGGCCAAATCGGAATAGGTCGAGGACATGTCGGTCAAAAGACCAATTTTGACGACGCCGTCAGACACTTCGGCACTTGCCGAGCTGGCCAGCATCGCGACGGCGGAAACTGTCGCCGCTAATTTGGTGAACATACGCATTTTGGGTCTCCCTCCCATTGGATTGCGCCTTTGAAAATTAGACGCTTAGATATTCGTCGAAAACGGCCTGTTTGGCCTCCATTTCATGGGCCTCGACCACCTCCACAATATGGCCGTGATCCATGATGAAATGCCGGTCAGCGATACCTGCGGCAAAACGGAAATTCTGCTCCACCAGCACGATAGTGTAGCCGCGAGATTTCAGCTCGACCAAAACTTCGGCCAGCTTATCCACGATCACCGGCGCCAGGCCTTCGGTGATCTCATCAAGCAGCAGCAAATCCGCGCCGGTGCGCAAAATCCGCGCCATGGCAAGCATTTGCTGTTCCCCGCCCGAAAGCCGGGTGCCTTGGCTTTTGCGCCGCTCCAGCAAATTGGGGAACATGTCATAGATTTCGTCCAAGCTCATGCCGCCGGTTTCTGATTTGCCCACTTGCGGCGGCAGCATCAGATTTTCCTCGACATTGAGGCTAGAGAAAATCCCGCGCTCTTCGGGGCAATAGCCCACGCCAAGCTTTGCGATCTGGTGGCTGGGCCAATGAATGACTTCTTCGCCTTTGAGCATGACAGAGCCGGTGCGATGCCCCACAAGTCCCATGATTGAGCGCAAAGTCGTGGTCCGTCCGGCACCATTACGGCCCAAAAGCGTGACCAGCTCACCTTGATAGACGGTCAGGTCGATCCCATGCAGCGCATGGCCTTCGCCGTAAAAAGCGTGCAAGTCATTGATCCGCAGCTCTTCGATATGCTCCGACACATGATGGCCGCCGATTTCTTCGTTATGAACTTCGTGCAGATCCATCATGCGCTTTTCCCCATATAGGCTTCTTTCACCCGCTGATCGGCGGAGACGGTCGCATAATCGCCCTCGGTCAAAATCGCGCCGCGCTGCAAAACAGTGATCCGATCACACAGAGTGCTGACCACGCCTAGATTATGTTCCACCATCAAAATGGTGCGGCCTTGGCTTACCTGTTTGATCAGTTTGGTGATCCGGTCCACATCTTCGCGGCCCATGCCTTGGGTCGGTTCATCCAGCAGCATCAGCTCGGGTTCCACCGCGAGGGTCGTGGCGATTTCCAATGCGCGTTTGCGGCCATAAGGCATATCGCCCACCAGGGAATCCGCGAAACGCTCTAGCCCGACCATATGCAGCAGCTCATGAGCGCGATCATTGAGAACCCGCAAACTGCGATCAGAGCGCCAGAAATGATAGCTGGTGCCAAGCGAACGCTGCAACGCCACCCGGACATTTTCCAAAGCCGTCATCTGTGCAAACACCGCCGAAATCTGGAAAGACCGGATCACCCCCATGCGGGCAATTTCCGCCGGCTGGGTCTGGGTGATATCCGTGCCGTTAAACAGGATCTGGCCCCGTGTCGGGATCAAGAATTTGGTGAGCAGGTTGAAAACCGTAGTCTTCCCTGCCCCATTCGGCCCGATAAGCGCATGGATATCGCCGCGCCGGACATTCAAATTTACTTTGTCGACGGCAGTGAAGCCTTTGAACTCTTTGGTAAGGTCAGATGTCGTCAGGACATACTCAGCGGCAGCGCTGTCCAGCATTGGCAAGCTCTCTTACATTTCGGGGGAGCTCCGGGCAGGACCGCCCGAAGCAAAAAGGACTATTCAGCCGGTTCTTGCGCCGCTTCGCGGGCTTTTTCACGCAGCACGAATTTCTGGATTTTGCCGGTCGAGGTTTTTGGCAAGGCTCCGAAAATCACTGTGCGCGGGATTTTGAACCCGGCCATATTGGCTTTGCAAAAGGCGATGATTTCGTCGGCCGAAACCTCGGCACCGTCTTTGAGCAGCACAAAGGCACAGGGCGTTTCGCCCCATTTCGGATGCGGTTGCGCCACCACGGCGGCTTCCATCACGGAAGGATGTTTATAAAGCACATCCTCCACCTCAACCGAGGAAATATTTTCCCCGCCCGAGATGATGATGTCTTTCGACCGGTCTTTCAGCTCCACATAGCCATCGGGATGCATGACCCCCAAATCGCCCGAAGCGAACCAGCCACCATTAAAGGATTTGTCGCTCGCGGTGATGTTTTTCAGATAGCCCTTCATCACGTTATTGCCGCGCATGAAGATTTCACCCATGGTCACCCCGTCAGAGGGGACAGGCTCTAGACTATCAGGGTCAGCGACCATCAACCCTTCGAGGGCCGAGTTCTTCACGCCCTGGCGCGATTTCAGCTTGGCCTTTTCTTCCTGGCTCAGCGCATCCCACTGATCCGGTTTCCAGGCACAAACCACTGATGGGCCGTAGGTTTCGGTCAGGCCATAAACATGGGTTACTTCGACACCCATGGCTTCCATGGCTTCGATCACCGCAGCAGGCGGGCTAGCGCCGGCGGTCATGACCTTCACCTCATGGCTGAAATCTTTCAGCTCATCGGGCGCATTGACCAACATATTCAACACGATCGGTGCACCGCAGAAATGGGTGACCTTCTCATCGCGGATCAGTTGGTAAATCGGTTCGGCCCGGACTGCGCGCAGACATACGCAGACCGCCGCATTCGCCGCGAGGGTCCAGGGGAAGCACCAGCCATTGCAGTGAAACATCGGCAAGGTCCATAAATAGACCGAATGCTGCGGCATGCCCCAAGTGGTGATATTTGATACTGCATTCAGATAGGCGCCGCGATGATGGTAAACCACGCCTTTCGGATCGCCGGTTGTGCCGGATGTGTAGTTCAGGCTGATCGCATCCCATTCATTATCCGGCAGCTCCCATGCGTCATCGGGATTGCCTTCGGCCAATAGCTCCGCATGGGTGAGTTGGCCAACTTTGACGCCACCCTCATAGGTCGGGTCTTCGATATCCACGATGGTGATGTCATGACCGGAAATCCGCACCGCGCGCTGCACGATTTCAGCGAATTCGGGATCCACCATCACCATTTTCGCTTCGCCGTGATTGAGAATAAAGGCGATCGCTTCGGCATCGAGGCGGGTATTAATCGTGTTCAGCACCGCGCCAGTCATGGGCACAGCAAAATGCGCCTCAAACATTTCAGGGATATTCGCAGCAATAATCGCCACTGTGTCGCCCTTGCCAATGCCGCGCCCTTTCAGTGCCGATGCCATAGCGCGGCAGCGTTGATAGGTTTCCGCCCAATTGCGGCGCACATCCCCATGAACAACTGCAAGCCGGTCCGGGTAAATGGCGGCGGTCCGCTCAATAAAGCTAAGCGGCGACAAAGCCACGTAGTTGGCCGGATTCCGATCCAGCCCTTGTTCGTATATATTATGCAGCATCTCTGTTCCTCCGACAGGCCTTGTTAGGCCCTGCACTGTTTTTGCCTTTGGGTCTTTTCAGTGCTTTGGCTCAATTCAAATGTTCAAATGGCTTAAGGTCAACGAAAATATCGTCAAAATCTTCGCAGCCCCCTTAATTGACCTGCGCGAAAGGTCGCAGCCTATGCATATCCGGTATTCTCTGAGCGCTTGACGCAAAACCATGCAGCTCGCTTGGCTGCATTGCTCCGGTTACGTGAACAATGGCCCGCAAATGGGCCATTTGCTTGGCAAAAATGATTCTGATCACAGGGTCATATTCACAGACCCGCCATCGAGCAGCAGATTTTGTCCGACAATATACCCCGCATGCTGAGAGCATAAGAAGGCGCAAGCCGCGCCAAATTCCGCCGGAGTTCCATAGCGCTGCGCAGGGATCGTCGCTTCGCGATTTTTGCGGGCTTGGTCATGGCTGATATTTTGGCGCGACGCGTCCCCCGCATCCAAACCAAAGGCACGATCCGTATCATGCAGACCAGGTAGAAGATTGTTGATCGTCACACCGAAAGGCGCGACCTGCCGCGAGGTTCCCGCAACAAATCCCGTCAGACCAGCCCGCGCGGAATTGGAAAGCCCCAGCTGCGGGATCGGCGCTTTCACCGACTGGCTGGTGATATTGACCACACGCCCCCAACCCTGATCGCACATCCCCGGCAAAAGCGCGGTCATCAGCGCGATTGGCGTCAGCATATTCGCGTCAAGAGCGGCGATGAAATCATCCCGCCCCCAATCCGACCACAGGCCCGGCGGCGGCCCGCCCGCATTGGTCACCAGAATATCCACCGCCCCGGCAGCTTCCAAAACCTCGGCCTGGCCTTCGGCTGTCGTGATGTCGCAAGCAATAGTGGTCACCGTAACGCCATGGCTGCGCAGATCCTCTGCCGTGGCCTCCAACGCCTCGACACCGCGGGCATTCAGCACCAAATCCACCCCTGCCTGGGCCAAAGCCTCGGCACATCCGCGGCCCAGCCCTTTCGACGAGGCCGTCACCAAAGCCCGGCGCCCTTTGATCCCTAGATCCATTTCATGCTCCGCAAATCAATCCACATACCGGATTTCAAACAATTTTAAACAGTTTTGCCAAGCCCTTGATGAATTGGGATTTCCCGCCGCAAATCCGGAATTTCCCTCATCATTTCAATGGTTAATGTTAATCATAACTTTGAGAATGAATTGAGCGATCACAGAGTTTTTTCCAAAACAGCCAAGTCATTTCGCCTTGTGAGTGTTCCATGTCCCAATTTGCTATGGTTTTAGCGGCTATTCTTAGTTCTGCCCTGTCCTTCGGCTTTATCGCCCCTGCCCAGGCCGCGACGGTCACCTATCGCGCGGCCAGCACGGAAATAGCGGCCGAGAATGGCTATGACCTGGCCCCCATGGTGTTTCGCTTTCGCAATCTCGCATCCCCTGCCCCCGGCCTTTCGCACCTGACCTTTCGTGGGTTTTTCCGCGATATGGATCTGAATGGAGCGGATGAGTTTTTTACCGTGAAAATAAACGGCGTGACTACCGGCGCGGTGACCCAACTGAGAAACCTGAAAATTGCCGATCCCTATGATAGCAGAGGCGCGTTCACTTTCACTATTAATACCTCGGATATTGGCGGCTTTTCCGGCCAAGATCTGATCATCAGGCTGCGCCCTTCGGCGGAAATGGGCTATTATGCGCCGGACTCGCCGCTGAATGCAGTGCTTGGCCCGTTCGAGACTGGCAGAGTGGCACTAAAGCTAAGCTATGACACGATCCCACTGCCAGCCGGGCTTGTTTTATTGGGATCGGGCTTGGGCGCTTTGGCTCTGCGCAAAAACCGCAAAGCCAAGGCCGCTGATTAGTCCTCTAGGCCCAAAAATTCTTCGCGAATGATTTTGCCATTCTCGACCGTATAGATCCCGACCTCGCGCATTTGCGAGCGCTCGCCGCTTTCGGTATGGGTCGCATCCACCGAGAAATGCAGCACAAACTGGTTATCGCCGCCGATAAAGGGCCCGATGGTTTCCGCACTATGGAGCTCGAAATTCGCCTCCCACCAGGCATGCTTGCCTTTAATACCGTCTCGGCCCTTAGTTTCACGGCCCATCCCGCTGTAATCTTGGGCTTCGACCGATACGGCGTCGCTGGCGTAAAGCTTATCCAAATTCGCCAGCTCGCCCCCGGATTTGCAGCCTTCGGTTAGCGCCAGCGCGATCTCTTTTAGGTCCATTGCCCCCTCCTGTTCTATCTATGTTCCCAGTAAGTTAAAATTGTAACATCCGCAAAACACTTTCTAGTCAGCGCGACCGCGCGCCAGAGATTGTACCGCCCGCCCGGCCCCGCTATATGCGGCCCATGTTAGACCGTGCCTCAAATGCCCCCGATCTGCCGCCCGAGATTGCCCGGCGGCGCACTTTTGCGATTATCTCTCACCCGGATGCGGGTAAGACGACCCTGACCGAAAAGTTCCTGCTTTATGGCGGGGCGATTCAGATGGCGGGGCAAGTACGCGCAAAGGGCGAGGCCCGACGCACCCGCTCGGATTTCATGAAGATGGAGCAAGATCGCGGGATTTCGGTTTCCGCCTCGGCCATGTCTTTTGATTTCGGCCAGTATCGCTTTAACCTGGTGGATACGCCCGGCCACTCGGATTTCTCCGAAGACACTTATCGCACGCTTACGGCGGTTGATGCTGCGGTGATGGTGATCGATGGCGCGAAAGGTGTTGAGAGCCAGACCCAAAAGCTGTTCGAGGTCTGCCGTCTGCGCGATCTGCCGATCCTGACATTCTGTAACAAGATGGATCGGGAAAGCCGCGATACATTTGAGATCATCGACGAAATCCAAGAAAACCTAGCCATTGATGTGACGCCTGCGAGTTGGCCTATCGGCATGGGGCGCGATTTCCTGGGCTGCTATGATCTGCTGCGCGACCGGCTAGAGCTGATGGACCGCGCCGATCGGAATGTGGTGGCGGAAAGCATTTCGATCGAGGGGCTTGATGATCCGAAACTGGCAGAGCATATCCCCGCCACCATGCTCGACCAGCTGCGCGAAGAGATCGAGATGGTGCGCGAATTGCTGCCCGCCATGGATCCGCAAGCGGTGATGGATGGCACGATGACACCGATTTGGTTCGGCTCTGCGATTAATTCCTTTGGGGTGCGCGAGCTGATGGATGGGATCGGCAATTACGGCCCCGAACCGCAACCGCAAAGCGCCTCGCCGCGCCAAATCGGGCCGGATGAAAAGAAGGTCGCTGGCTTTGTGTTCAAGGTCCAGGCCAATATGGATCCCAAACACAGGGACCGGGTGGCGTTTTTGCGCATGGCTTCAGGCCATTTTAAACGGGGCATGAAGCTGACCCATGTGCGCTCGAAAAAGCCCATGGCGATTTCCAATCCCGTGCTGTTTTTGGCCTCGGATCGGGAGCTCGCAGAAGAGGCCTGGGCGGGCGACATCATCGGCATTCCGAACCATGGCCAGCTGCGCATCGGCGATACGCTGACCGAGGGCGAAGCGCTGAAAGTCACCGGTATTCCCAGTTTTGCGCCGGAATTGCTGCAAGGCGTGCGCGCGGGCGATCCCATGAAAGCCAAGCATCTGGAAAAGGCGCTGATGCAATTTGCCGAGGAAGGCGCGGCGAAAGTGTTTAAACCGATGATTGGCTCGGGCTTTATCGTCGGCGTTGTGGGGGCGCTTCAGTTCGAAGTTCTCGCCAGCCGGATCGAGCTGGAATATGGTCTGCCGGTGCGGTTTGAGCCGTCGCAATTCACCTCAGCCCGCTGGGTCTCTGGCCCGGATGATAAGGTGAATGCTTTTGTGAACACCAATAAGGGCCATATTGCGCATGATAATGATGGTGACACGGTCTATCTGACACGGCTGCAATGGGATATTGACCGGATCGAACGGGACCACCCGGATCTGACCCTGAGCGCCACGAAAGAAATGCTGACTTAAGACGTCACAAGAATAAGCGCAATTACGTGCAAACGCGCCGGGCTTGACCCGGCGCCTCTTCCTATCCTTTCCAGCTTGGATCAACGCCGCTGGCGACTTTGGCCACAGTCTCGGCGAGCGAGGTTTTCGACGCCCAGCCCAGCTGCTCAGCGGCCGCGCCGCAATCCAATACCGCATAGGGCAAATCAAAGGCGCGGGCTGGTTTTTCGTCGATAATGGGCGCCCTCCCCAAAGTTTCTTCGACCACAGACAGCACTTGCCGCTCTGTCAGGGATAGGCCACTGCCAATATTAAACACCCCCTCAATCGAGCCCGAACGCGCCAAAAGCGAGATCAAGAAATCGGAAAACTCATCCGCATCGAAATAATCCCGCTGGTTTTGGCCCGGCCCGAAAAGCGTCAAAGGCTTGCCCCCCAAAACCCGCTCTACCGCTGCTGAGACAAATCCATGGCGCCTCCCCAATTGCCAACGCCCCACCGGATTGGCCAGCCGCAGCACAGTTGGTTGAATGGCCCCCTTGCGACCGAAATAGGCCAGCGCCTCTTCGATCATCAGCTTGCCAAGCGCATAAGGCGTTGCCGGTGATGGTGCCGCCGTTTCTGGAATGGGCGCGTCATGGCCACCGCCGTAAATCTGCCCACCGGTGGAGGCATAGATCACCCGCGGATTTTTCCCTGCCGAGGCAAGCTGCCCCATCATCACCAAAAAGGGCTGCACATTCTGCGGAATTTCCATCCCTTCCGCATTCTGGTTTGACGCGGGTTTTGACGAATAAGCTAAATGAATCACCGTATCGGCCGTGGCCAAAGCTTCATCCGCTTCTTGCGTCCCCAACTCCGCTGCGGGCATGGGCTGGATCAAGTTTTCCAGGAAAACATAGTCCGGATTATGGGCGATCACAGTGGCGGTTTGCCCGGCCCGCGCGAAGGCCTCGCAGAGATGACGGCCCAGAAAGCCAGTTCCGCCGATAATTACAGTGGTCAAAATTCTATCTTCCTTAGCCAGGTCAAGGATGGTCGGCCGCACCAGGCCCTTTGTAAACTCAGCACTGCGGAATTCATGTAAAGCTGTAAACTTCCACAGTTTTCAAGAGCAGATTTTCGCGAAACGTGATTGTTTTGCTAGCTAACCCTTCGGCCTTAAACTTTCCTCACTTTTGCCGCCGCTTTCAGGCACCCGTCCCAAAAAGTCGAAATTTTAGGTCATTCATGCTAGCTCGGCCGGCTTGACGTGCTTTCATCGCAACAGTGACAGCGCTGCGGTTGCCATTATCACAACCCTGTGTAAACCGTTGGTCTAAGCAAAAAACTGAATCGAAGGAAAAGTAGGTTGAAGATCTTAATTCTTGGCGGCGACGGATTTTGTGGCTGGCCCTCTGCTTTGGAACTTTCCAGCGCCGGGCATGAGGTAATTATCGTTGACAACCTGTCGCGCCGTAATATCGATACCGAACTTGAAGCAGACAGCCTGACACCGATCCAGCCCATGGGCGTGCGTCTTGCTGCATGGAAAGAGATCACCAATACCGAAATCGGTTTTGAGCGCATCGATGTGGCGCAGGAATATGAGCTATTCCTTGATCTGCTCAAGCGCGAAAAACCAGACGCGATTGTGCATTTCGCCGAACAGCGCGCCGCGCCTTATTCGATGAAATCCTCGGCTCATAAGCGCTACACCGTCGATAACAATCTTAACGCCACCCATAATGTCTGCGCCGCGATCGTAGATAGCGGGCTGGATATTCACCTGGTTCATCTTGGGACTATGGGCGTTTACGGCTATGCTACCGCCGATTTCGCGCTGCCTGAGGGCTATCTGCCGATCAAAGTGCAAACCCGCGATGGCAATTGGGCCGATCTCGAAGTGGTATATCCGCCAAATCCCGGCTCGATCTACCATATGACCAAAACCCAAGATGCGATGTTCTTCCAATTCTATGCCAAGAATGACGAGCTGCGCATCACCGATCTACATCAGGGTATTGTTTGGGGCACTCAGACCGAACAAACCAAACGCGATGAGCGTCTGATCAACCGCTTTGACTATGATGGCGATTACGGCACTGTGCTGAACCGCTTCTTGATGCAATCCGCAGTGGGCTATCCGCTGACCGTACATGGCACAGGTGGCCAGACCCGCGCCTTCATCCATATCTCTGATACTGCAAAATGCATTCGCCTGGCGGTGGAAAACCCACCGAAGAAAGGTGAGCGCGTGCGCATCATGAACCAGATGACCGAAACCCACCGAGTGCGCGATCTGGCGAAAATGGTTGCAGATATCACCGGCGCCGAAGTGGCTTTCGTGGATAACCCGCGCAAAGAAGCTGCGGAAAACGAGCTGGCCGCGCATAATGATCAGCTGCTGGATCTGGGCCTTGATCCGATCACCTTGTCCGAGGGCATCACTGATGATGTTTTGGCCATGGCTCGGAAATACAAAGACCGCGCGGATATGGCGAAAATTCCATGTGTCTCGAAATGGATATCTGAGCCCAAGGGCTAAGCACTGCGATGCCGGATTGGACACCCCCCGCCTCCTCGGCGCGGCCGAAAGCAATTGACCGGCTGGCGGCAGCGCCAGTCTGGTCGCGGAAATCGCTACTGCGCAAAGCCAGCCTGCAAAAGCGCTATCATGCCGCCGCTTTTCTGTATCTCGGCGCCTTAGTGCGCCGAAAAAAACCGCTTCGGGCCTTCTTCCAAGCGCGGAAAACGATTTTACGCCCACGGCACAAGCTGCAGGCCCGACAGTTCTTTAATCCCAACTATGTTGCGCGCGATATAGGCGGACATGGTCGAATGTTGAGAACCACACTTTTTGCCAATTGGTGCGCCCATCCCGGGGTGGTAGCAACCAATGCTTGGTTCAAAGATATCCCCAATGCTGAAACGCGGTTCGCCACATATGAAGCCTATCTTTTGGATGGGATTTGGAAAGGCTTAGCGCCGCATCAAAGCGAAGGCGAAACACCCGTCGGCCCTGCCTATCACAAGGAACTGGAAGGGTTTATCGAATTTGCCAAAGCGATTGACCGCTGGGATGGGTTTTTGTCTTTTGATAAGATCTTTCCGCAGCTTGACAGCTCCTTGCTGGATTTCGACGCCAAAGAGCTTGCCCGTACTGACGAGCTGAAAGAGCGCATGACTTCTGGCAAAATCGCTGAGCTTGCCGCAAAAGCCGCGCAGCATGAGCCACTGATCCAATTTCCCAATCGCGAAAATGCGGTTTTTACCAAGCCGCCAATGAATTATCGCCGAGCGGCTTTGGGGCTGGAAATTCTGCATCGCGAAGCCGAGCTGCGCACCGCCAAAGCTGTGGTCGTTATCCCCCATTGCCGAATGAGCGGCGCGGCGCGTGTGGCCGGGATTGTCGCCAGCACGCTATGCAAGAAATATGGCCCTGAAGAAGTGGTGGTCATCCGCACGGATTTGGATGATCTACAATATCCCGAATGGTTCCCCGATGGTGTGCGCCATCTCGCGCTGGCCGGGCGGGTTGCTGATGTGGATCCCGCCATCCGCCGGCAAACTCTATTCCATTTGCTGCGCTCGCTTGGCCCCGAGGTCATCTTTAACGTCAATAGCCGGTTGTTTTGGGATTGCACCACCTGGTTCGCCACCATGTTGCGCGAAAAGGCCAAGGTCTATGCCTATATGTTCTGCACCGATATCAATGCCCGCGGCCATGAAGCAGGTTATCCCGTGGAGTTCTATTACCGTGCCTATGATCTGCTTGATGGCATGATCACCGATAGCGATTACCTTAAGGACCGGATGCAGCATCGCTTTATGCCGCCCGATGGCGCGGTGAAAATGCAGACCCTGCGCACGCCTTTGACAGATCCGCCTAAGCTGGTGAGCTGGCCAGATACCGAAACCAAGCGCCGCCCGCGCATCTACTGGGCTGGGCGCTTTGACCGGCAAAAGCGGATCGATTTGGTCTATGCTTTGGCTGCGCGCATGCCGGATGTGGATTTCCATCTTTGGGGCGCGCCGGTTCTGGATGACCCGACCAAAGACCTGGTGAAACCCGCCAATATCGCGATGCATGGCTCTTATTCTGGTTTTGAGAGCCTCCCGCTCAGCGAGTGTGATGCTTGGCTTTACACCGCTGCATGGGATGGTGTGCCGACAATTCTGCTGGATATCGCGGCAGCGGGCCTGCCCTTGGTCTGCACCCGCGTGGGGGGCACGCCCGAAGCGCTTGAGGCAGATCTAAGCTGGGGCATTGATGATGTGGAAGACCTGGCCGCTTATGAAACCGCTTTGCGCGAGATCCTAGCCGATCTGCCAGCTGCACGAGCCAAAGCGGCGCAAATGTCGGACCGGATCCGTGCCAAACGCACCGAAGAGGCTTATGCCGCTGATCTCTTTGCCTTTATGGAAAGGACCTGACCATGGCTGATCTTGCGGTTTTGGTCACTATGCATAGCGAAACAGTGATCGCCGGGCCCAGCTTTCGCAGCGCCGATGATGCAATTGCCGAAGCCGAAAAGGCAGGTTTTACGGTAGAGCGTTTGATTGGTGTCGATAATGCCACGCCGGAAACCGAAGCCTATCTCGCCCAGCCCTATTTCGATAACTGGCGCAAAATCCCCTATAGTTTCAAAGACCAAGGATTGGTGCGCAATGCTTTGGCCGAAGCCGCCACAGCTAAATGGCTGGCCTTTCTTGATGCAGATGATCTGTTTTCGGAAAACTGGCTGGTCGAGGCTGCCACCCGGCTGAAAGCTGCCGAAGAGGCGGGCGAAAAACTTATCGTGCATCCAGAGTTCAACTGGTTTTTCGAGGGCATCGCGAGTTTGCTGTGCAAAATTGGCCAGGATGACCCGAATTACGCGCCCTATTACTATTATTTCGGCAATTACTATGACGCGCTCTGCGTCGCCCCGCGCCAGGCCCATCTAGACCATCCCTATGCTAAGCGCGACATCCCCAATGGCTTTGCCCGTGAAGATTGGCAATGGAGCATCGAAACCACTGCTGGCGGCTGGTTTCATGAAATATTACCAGATACAGTCATCTTCAAACGTCGTCAGGCCGATAGCCAATCTGGTGCGGCCGGACGGCGCCAAGCGCAGGTGCGCGACTTAGAGGCAATGCGGATCGACCAGATCCGAACACTCGGTGTAAGAAAGACCAACTGATGAAGCCCCATTGGACATTTCGGGATGAGGATTTCGCCAAGGCCTGGGAAATCGTCAAACCCTTTACCATGACCAGCCCAGAACGCGGCTATGCCCTTTGGCAAGCGGTCGGCCAGATTGCGGCTCAGGGGCTTGATGGTGCCTTTGTGGAATGTGGCTGCTGGCGCGGCGGCTCGGCGATGCTGATGCTTTTGGCGGCCCAGCATTTCGGCATGAAAAAGCGCGAAGTCTATCTGTTCGACACATTTGAGGGCATGACCCCGCCGTCAGACATGGACCGCGATCTTTACGGCAAATCCGCTGCACAGCAGATGGAAGACACTGCCGCCGAAAAAGACGACGCTCTGGTCTGGGCAGTTGCCACCCTAGAGGAGGTGCAGCGCAATATCGAAAGCCTTGGGCTGGATCAGTTTAACGTGCATTTCATCAAGGGCGATGTGCTGAAAACCCTGGATGAAACCGATACCGGGCCAATCGGTCTGTTGCGGCTCGACACGGATTTCTATGACAGCACGTTCAAGGAACTCGAAGTGCTTTATCCGCGCCTGCGTATTGGCGGGCCGATGATCATTGATGATTACGGCCATTGGCAAGGCGCGCAAGAAGCGGTGGAGCATTTCTTTGATCGCAAACGCGAAGGCGCGCCGCGTCCGAAACCCTTCTTATGGGCGGTGGATTACACGGGCCGCGCTTGTATCAAACCGCGCCCGGCCGTATCGAAGCATTCGGAAAATTACGACTATGTCCCGACAGGTTTCGAAGACCCCGAGCTTATCTCGCTTTACCCAAGCTTGCGGGTTGGCCCGATTGAGCGGGTGACTTGGCCCTATCTGCGCAAGAATACTCCGCATATTTGGCGCAATGATAGCCGCGCCTCTAAGCCGATGATTGGTGTTCTGTCTTATGAAGAAGCCATGCTGCTTTATAATTTCGCCAAGCTCTTTGCGGGTAAGCCAGGGCTGGAAATCGGCTGCCATTTGGCCTGGTCCACTGGGCATCTTTTGGCGGCTGGGCTGCGGCTTGATGTGATTGATCCGGCCTTGGGCGATGAAGCCCATTACGCCGCCGTGAAAGATAGCCTTGACCGCGTGGCCGCAAATCGCCCCACCGCAGAAGCGCCGCGGCTTGTAGCGGGCTTTTCGCCCAATTGCGTGGATATGGTGGCGCAATCGCGGGGCGAGCCTTATTCCTTCGCCTTTATCGATGGTTGGCACGAAGATAACGGGCCGCAAAATGACGCTGAGGCGGTGATCCCTTATATGGCGGATGACGCGATTATGGTGTTCCATGATCTCTCGGCCCCGGCTGTATTTCAGGGGCTGCGGGCTTGCGAAAACTCTGGCTGGAAAACGGGGATCTATAACACAACCCAGATCATGGGCGTGGCCAGCCGTGGCAATGTGCGCCTGCCCGATCATGTGGCGGATCCGGCCATGCCGCGACCGCCTTTCCCGCATTTGCAAGGGCTGCCTTTGCAATCGATCTGACCGGTCGCCATGAAACCCGAAACGCCGCTATTATCGCGGCGTTTTTTTTGGGGGGCAGCGTTTTTATGGCCCAACTCCGCTAAAGCCACTTCACCACAGCCGCGCGAAGTCCATAGGCCAAACGGTTCGGCCAGCGACGCGCCTTTAGGCTTTGCGGCCAAACTGCTGTGCCCTTTTTGGCTTTCTTGATCACCGAGCGGGTTTTCGCCCCGGAATAGCTATTATCGAAGCTCAACCCATCAAAGAGGCCAGCTTCACCCCAGCTTGGTTTTGCCATGATGGTTTCATAAAGGATCTCAGCCGCCTCAGGGGATAGCTCCATTTCCGGCGCATGCGCCCCCAGCCCGTCATACCAATCGCGGACAAATAGACCGACACCATCATGGACCTCATTGACCGTTGCGATGTGATCCGTGGTCAAAGGATCCCCCCGTTCTACCGCCAACCCACCTGTCTCAGGATCGACCAGCAGCGCCGCCGCACTGGGCACAGGCTCATTCAGAAGAGTTTCCAGCATGAGATTATGACGCCGATAGCCGGATTTCGCCTGAAGCCGCTTAGACAGCTTATTGCCCAAAAAGCTCTGACTGCCCGGCATCGGCAGCGCGCCGGTTTCCTGGGCATAGGTGAACAGGAAGAATGGATGCACCGGCGCGGAAAAGACCGGCTCTAGCGCTTTGGTAATGGTCCCCACATAGCCAATATCCACCAGCGCGGTGGGCTCATTCAACACAATGCCATTTTGCACCAGCAACTGATGGTAATTGAGCCGCGCGGTTTCATAGCGCGGGCTGATCCGGTCCCAGTCGCGATGCAGCACCCGCGAGACCAGCGCATAAATCGCGCCTTGGCTGGCCGAGCGAAAGTCTTGCTTTGGACCGGTTAATCCAACTGCCGCGTAGTCATCGGGCGTGATATCCTCGGCCCCCAGGCCAAAGCGTTTTTCCAAAAGCTGCCCCAAATTTCCCGTTGGCACAAAATCCGAAATTCGAATTTTGCTCGCATCACTGGGATGGGTCAGGATCATCCCACGCACCAGATTGCGCGAGGCAGGCAAATAAGCCGCCCGCATATAGCCCAGCCCCAAGCTTTCAGCGACTTGCGGAAAGATCTTTTGCGGCAAATAGCAATCCCGCGCGAAAAAACCGATCTGCGCCACGCCAAGCTCGGCGGCGGTTTTCGCCACCCATTGGGTATAGGCCAGAACCAGTGGCCCCAGCACCAGATAGCCGAATTCTTCGGGGCTGCGGATGATATCGCGCGACACGCGCCGCAGACCGGAGCGGGGCCGCTCATTCAGAAGATAGCGCTCTGCATGGCCCTGAAGCGCTGCGCGCCATGGCAGAGAGGCGGGCCGCACAAAGCGCACCGGGAATTTCCGTTTCCGCAAAATCCGCTGCTGAGTGTTGCGCGCCACGGGCAATAGCGCGGTTTGCAGACCCTTCTTATTGGCCTGTTTCACATCGCCGATTTTGTTATCGCCAATATGCAGGGTTTTGCTGGGATCCAGATTTTCCGCTTTGATCACATGATCGAATAAAGCACCGGAATGCTTTTTACTGCCAATCTCGGAAGAGACATAAAGCGGCACATCCTCGGGATAGCCACATTCCCGCAACAGCCGCTGCACCATCGCCGGCGGATGGATGAAATCGGAAATAAGCAAAACCCGTTTGCCTTGGCGCCGCGCATAATCGAATAGCTGGAAGCCCACGGATTTCGGACGCGTCAGGCGGGCCTCCCAGTTTTCTTCTTGCGCCACCAGATCCGCGTTCCGAGCCTCATCTTGCGGCAGATCCAGCATTTGCAAAAGCTGGGCATAGACCTCGGTAATGGTGATTTCCTCGCAGGGGCCGCCGGGCTTTTTCCATTCCGCATCACGGGCTTTACGCAAACTGCCTTCTGCCGCTTGCCGCAAATCCCGAAAGATCAACCCATCTGGATCATCAAGCGGCAGAGCCTGGGGACTGGCCGCCAAGTCGCGCCCCATAAGCACAAAGACATCACTGGGCGCCCAAAGCTTGCGGGTCACCAGCGTGTCAAACACATCAAAACTAACGGTTTCAGCCTTATCGATCTGATCAGCGATCCGCCCTGCCTCAGAAGCGATATGCAAAGCCAGCCCCTTTTTCACGCCACTGCGTTTGCCGCTCAGCGCTTTGTATAAGTTCTTGCGCGCCCTCGCCCCGCGCTCCCCTAGGGTCAGATCCTCGGCCGAAGCCCCAAAGCGCCAATCGCTGAAATACTCGGACGCTGCCCCGCCTTTACGCTCGGCAAAATGTTGAGCCAAGCCAAGGAAATAGCCCGGCTCTTGCAAGATCCGCGCCTCTAGCAAACTATAGCGCGATTGCAAAAGCGCCGCTGCCTCAGACGCGGGCAAGGCCAGGCGGCGATGGTCAAGGCAGCCCAAATGCGACTGGCTGGGCGCCACCAAATCGCGGGCAAAGAAGGCGGTTTGCAAACCAACCGTGCTAGACACGGAATAGGTCTGCGAGGCCCAAGGCACGATAAATTGCGACACCGCCGCCAAACGATCAAAGCTGCGGTCAAATTGCAAATTGGGAAAGCGCTGGCGCAACTCTAACAAAGCATCCGTGGTCATTTCCGGCTGAGCTGCGAAAGGCGATTGATATTGCGTCACAATCACCCCGGCATTTTCCGGAGCCTCTTGCAAGACGCGCTCTAGCACCTGGCGCTGGCTGTCTTGGTCATGGCTGATGCGAAAGCCGAAATAATTGGAAAACTGCAAGGGCAGCAGCACGAATTCGGTCCGCTTTGGAAATTTCAGCGCTGACAGGATCTGCGCCCGCGCGCCAATTTCGGTGAAGAAATTATCATAGTAGCCCCGCGCAGTTTGCCACTGGGCCAGCTCTTCTTCGCTCGGATG
>JBMYSZ010000006.1:0-159804 GCA_049603835.1 Mangrovicoccus sp. | reverse complement strand
GGAACTCTCCATTAGCCACGCACGACAATTGGCCCAAATCATCTGACAACGGACACCTGCCTGTCAGAGCGCAGAATATAGGGCTTGGGGATCTCATAGCCCAGCCGAAGCTGGCCTTGGCTATTATGGAAAAGATCAAACCCGCAAGCAGGATCAAAGCTGCAAGCCTGCCCGGCCAGCGCCGCCGCAGAAGCGCTTTCCCCCAGCACACGGCCAAGCGCCCCACGAAAGCGGTGTAAATTATCACGGCGGGTGAAGGTGGATCCGGGATCTTCACATAGGATAGAGCAGCGCGTCATGCGCCAGTTTTGGCAAAGCTCTGAAATTGTGATCATTTCCGCTCGGCCCCTCACCCTTTGTCTTGCCCCTGGCTTCAGATCTGCCCCGCCATGCGGCTATTATGTGGCCCTGCTCGGGCCAGGCCACAAAAAACGCGCCCCGTTTAGAAAACGAGCCGCGTGCAAGAAGACAACAACAATAACCCAAACGCGACAGTGAGCCCGGTGGTAAAGTTTTCGCAACAGCGCGGCGCGAATAACCCCTGTGCAATATGACCGGGAAGAACCTATAGCGTTTCGAGAAATCATTGCCCCACCTATTCGCGGCCTGTCGTTTTGTTCCGACGCGAAAAGTGATTTTCAATGTCTCTAGCTTATCGCGAAACGCTTTAAACTATCCCGCCCCCATAATGATAAGCCAGGCCCTCCGCTCTGCCTCGCCTCGGGATAGCCCGGCTTCATATTCCATAATCGCCGCCCGCTCTTCAAACGCATCTTGTTGTGTTTCGCTGAGGGATTTTACTGGCAAGCTGACAGAAGGCGGGTTCAAATGCTCCGCCCGGCTTCCTCCTTCATCGCCGCCCAGCCCAGGCACCGCCCGCGACAATTGCGACATCTGCGACGGTGAAGAAGGTAGCGCCGCTTGCCCTCGCCTCACTCGCGCGCAATCCGCCAACAATTCCGCGCCATAGCCCCATTTACAAATTGCGGCCCCTCATGCGGACTTAGCCAATAGTTCGCCTCTAAAATAGCAATTAAGCGCCGCACCAAATCCGTTGAGCGAATGCTATTTGGACCACGATTGACGATAGTACGGACGTCAATAAATGGCTCGCCCCATCGGCACTGCACCCATTTTCGCAGCGTTTCGGCTTTGTACAGGATTTCAGGCACCGCAGCCGTATCGAATAGGCGCAGTGCCTCATGCAAATACCACTCGGCCAGAGTGATCCCATTGGCCATATGCGGACCGCTTATCTCCTCGGCTGTCTCATCTTCGAAAATTTGTAGGATCGCGGCAAGTCGGACGGCTTGTTCGGCAATCTTTGAGGCAAAGCCCGTGATATTTTCATACCTCTCCCCAGGCTTTTGCCCGGCCTCAACGGTATTGAAGAAATGGACATGGACCTGCTCCGCCAACTTGCTTAGTGGCAGAGCCCTTAGATCTAACTCGCTTCTGTCTTCCTCAAAACTCGCCTCTAAAAGCTGCGATACGCGGCGATGAAATTGGGCGAGGTTTTCTTTGTGCTTTTCCTCCTCATCCATTTTCCTGTCCTGGGCAATCAACCGCGTTCCAATAGTGCTTTCCGGCCATGCGATGAGCATTCGAGAAAGAAGACCTTGGCTTCTTAGAAGCTCATCTCCCAGAAATTCTTCGGCAATGAGTGGTTGGGTCATTAAATGGCAAGAAACGCGGCGGCCGCGATATGTTATAGACTGATCCATACCGGCCCGCGTCCGATTAACAGGCACGCCGCCCCAGACATTACAAATGGTTGAGCCTGTCTTCAGCTTATTCTCGGCATTCATCGCATAGCCACCGAGGAACTGGCCACCCTCATCGGAGAAAATCCCAAGCGACGGCCGTGAATGGTCAAAATGCTTAAACAGGCCCTCTATCGTTGGGTCGGTCAAGAGTAGCTGGGGCAGAAGCGGTGCCTTAGGAACTGTTAAGCTTTCCAGATCGGCCCGCCGTTCTGCCAGGTCCCCCTTTCTGCGCAAGATCGCCGTGCGTTCACTTTCATAAAGATCACGCTCATTTTCGTAATCGCGGCGGGCCTGCCGATAGTCTGAGTCAAGCTTTTCCTCGAATTCCCTCACACCTTTCAAAGCGAGTTGATCACACCCAGATTTTCGCTCTCCAGATTCAGCTACCGACAGAAGGAAGAGAGAGATGGGCTTTTGCGAGTTATGGATTTCAATATCCACAAGCCCCTGAGTTGCCAGACTTACGGCCCCGAGGATACTCTGCACAGCGAGAGCCCTGGGGGCGGCGGTGAGAGCCGCGATAGCATCTACCGCCTGCGCTAGAGAACCTAATGCCTCGATTGGAAATTCGGCGCTCTCCTGACGCTGCCGCATAAGTGGAATAGGCTTTGGATAGCAATCTACGGATTGGGATTCAGGCGTCAGCTCAAACGGTATTTCCGTTTGAGAATAGCCTACCCAATCCCTGTCTGAATACTCAGTCATGGTTATAGCCTTTTGACGATGTAATTTTCTAGCTTAGGAAGGGAGACTTAAACTTGGCTTGGATCTACACGTTGCTCTAAAATCCAGGCTTTGAGATCTGCGACTCTATACAAAACCCTGCGGCCCACCCTGATAAATGGCGGGCCATCACCGCGCATCACCGCCATTTCCAAAAAGCGCTTAGAAATACCAAATACTGTTTCAACTTCCTTACGATCCAACAATCTTTCGATTTCGTTCATAGATCATCCTTTGGCTTATGAGGCGACATTTAGTGGAATGAGGCTCGACGCCGCCCTAGAAGGTCGAAGAGCTAGAATTTAGAATCGAATAGTTAACGCGCTACTGCAGAGGCGAGCTCAAGCTCCAAGCGAAAAATTTCATTGAAAAGCGAGGCTTTTCTAAAAGCCGTTGAGCAAAAGTAAACAAGTCCCGGGGCAACCCGCCTTGGATCGCGTCGAACAAACTAAATATTGAAAGCCTAAAATAGCATTGGCCAAAAATCGGTCCGGTGCTCGCCATGTGCTCGCTGAGAAATCCCTGCACCGGCAAAAATATGTCTAAGTTATTGATTTTATGGCGATCCCACGAGGACTCGAACCCCGAACCTGCTGATTAGAAGTCAGCTGCTCTATCCAGTTGAGCTATGGGACCGCACAGGGTCAATCTGCCCGTTCAGCACGAAAGCCGCAAGCTATGACAGTGAAAATCCGCAATTTTTTGACACACTCGCCGCGACTGGCAAGAATGGCTTAGTGTGTCCACGCACCACGACGGTTCGGTGCGAAATTTTCGCCATAGCCACCGTTGCGGATATTGAATTTGCGCTTATGGGGTTCGGAAACCGTCGCCTCAAGCCCGTGATCTTTTGCATAGGCCAGCGCCGCGCTTTTGGTTTCAAACCGCAAACGTACCTGGTTTTGCGTGTCGTCGGAGCTGGTCCATCCCATCAAAGGATCCACTTCGCGCCTTGACGCAGGCACAAATTCCAAAACCCAAGTTTTGGTTTTCGCTTGTCCAGATTGCATAGCCGTCTTTGCTGGCTGGAAAATTCGCGCTCGCATCACGTTCCTCCAAGATCTCACTTCTCTTAATCCGACAACCCACCGCTGGCAATCGCACAGATTGACCGCAGTTGAGCCTAATCCGAAATTTTGGGGTAAAATGATTGCCGACCAGAGCACAAGGGAGCGAGGGGTGGGTGTTTCGTACCCAGACCGACAATCATTTCTGCTGCTTGCTTGAGTTACTCTAAGAACTCATTTCACCAAAACAATATCGTTTTAACCATAGGATAGCCGGCATCTGTCAGTAAACTTGCCCTTGGGTTATTAAGCATTTGAAATCCATCTATAATCGCGGCGGTGCGACATTTCCCCCAATGACTGCATATATCTTGACCCTCGGCAGGCATCACAACATAAAAACAAATTTTTTACATTTGAAGAATCGTTTTGCTCAAATTTACGAAAAACACAGAGGACAAAAAACAGCTCAGCCCTTATCATCGGGGCGCATTTTTCGAAACACTCCCCTTTGCCGCCCTTGCAGTTGCGAAATCCACCTCTCTTTGGGGTTGATTTAAGCCTAAGGTCGCGCCCATCTACAGGCTGACCAAGTCCCAAGGAGGGGCGTTCCCAGTGACCGAGCATCATAGTATCACCACGAATTCCCCGGCCCAGCTTCGCGAAAAGCTTGAAGGTGGCATTCAGTTTCGCATGCAGACCGAATTTGCCGCCGCTGGCGACCAGCCGACAGCGATTGCGGAGCTTTCCGAAGGGGTCAATAGCGGTGAACGTAATCAGGTGCTATTGGGGGCCACGGGCACGGGCAAAACCTTTACCATGGCCAAAATCATTGAGGAAACGCAGCGCCCAGCGATCATTCTTGCTCCGAATAAAACGCTAGCCGCGCAGCTATATGGCGAGTTCAAAGGGTTTTTCCCGGATAACTCGGTGGAATATTTCGTCAGTTATTACGACTATTACCAGCCCGAAGCCTATGTGCCGCGCTCCGACACTTATATTGAAAAAGAAAGCCAAATTAACGAACAAATTGACCGGATGCGCCATTCGGCGACGCGGGCGCTATTGGAACGCGATGATGTGATCATCGTTGCCTCGGTCAGCTGTATTTACGGTATCGGCTCGGTGGAAACCTATGGTGCGATGACGCAAGAGCTGCATGCGGGTCGCGATTATGACCAACGTCAGGTCATGGCCGATTTGGTGGCGCAACAATATCGCCGCAATGATCAGGCCTTTCAGCGCGGCAGCTTTCGGGTACGTGGGGATGTCTTGGAACTCTGGCCCGCCCATCTGGAAGATCGGGCCTGGCGGTTTAGTTTCTTCGGCGAGGAATTAGAGGCTATTACCGAATTTGATCCCCTCACCGGCGAAAAAACCGATAATTTCGACCGGATCCGCATCTATGCCAATAGCCATTATGTGACCCCGCGCCCGACCATGCAGCAAGCTGTGATCCATATTAAAAAGGAGCTGCGTCAAAGGCTTGATCAATTGGTAGGCGAAGGCAAATTGTTAGAAGCCCAGCGGCTAGAGCAGCGCACCAATTTTGATATCGAGATGCTAGAGGCCACTGGCGTTTGCAACGGGATTGAAAATTACTCGCGCTATCTGACCGGGCGGGCACCGGGAGAGCCACCGCCAACTTTGTTCGAATTCATCCCTGATCATGCATTGGTATTTGCCGATGAAAGCCATGTGAGCGTGCCACAAATCGGCGGCATGTATCGCGGAGACTATCGGCGCAAATTCACCTTGGCCGAGCATGGATTTCGTCTGCCCTCTTGTATGGATAACCGCCCGCTGAAATTCGAGGAATGGGATGCGATGCGACCGCAATCGATCTTTGTTTCCGCGACCCCTTCGGATTGGGAGATTGACCAAGCTGGCGGCGTCTTTACCGAACAGGTGATCCGCCCCACCGGGCTTTTGGATCCCGAAGTTGAAATTCGCCCAGTTGCCAGCCAAGTGGATGATTTACTGGATGAAATCCGGCGTGTGGCGGAGCGGGGCTATCGGACTTTGGCCACGGTTTTGACCAAACGTATGGCTGAGGATCTGACCGAATATCTGCATGAGCAAGGCATCCGCGTGCGCTATATGCATTCTGATATCGATACGATTGAGCGGATTGAAATCCTACGCGATTTGCGGCTGGGGGCCTTTGACGTGCTGGTGGGGATTAACCTGCTGCGCGAGGGGCTCGATATCCCTGAATGCGGGCTGGTGGCGATTTTGGACGCGGATAAAGAGGGTTTTTTACGCTCAGAAACCTC
The DNA here is from genome assembly GCA_049603835.1 of Mangrovicoccus sp. GTDB lineage: Bacteria > Pseudomonadota > Alphaproteobacteria > Rhodobacterales > Rhodobacteraceae > Mangrovicoccus. Next base: position 154,032 of record JBMYSZ010000006.1, on the reverse strand, counting down.
GCTTATCCAAACCATTGGCCGGGCGGCGCGGAATGCTGACGGCAAGGTGATCATGTATGCGGATAAGGTCACCGGCTCTATGGAACGGGCGCTGCGAGAAACCAATCGCCGCCGGGAAAAGCAGATGGCCTATAATGAAGAGCATGGGATCACGCCCGCCACGGTGAAAAAGAATGTCGAGGATGTTCTAGCCGGGCTCTATGAGGGTGACACAGATATGGCGAGGGTCACGGCGACCGTGGAAAAACCCATGGTCGGCGCGAATTTGGCGGCGCATTTGGATGGGCTGCGTGACGAGATGCGCAAGGCGGCGGAAAATCTAGAATTCGAAGAGGCGGCCCGCCTGCGCGATGAAATCAAACGGCTCGAAGCGGTAGAGCTAACCGTGCATGATGACCCGCTTGCCCGACAATCGGCCGTGGAGGCCGCAGCAGAAGAGGCGGTGAAATCCAAAGGCCGCTCTACCGCCGGTCGGCCGGGACAAAGGGGCGGGAATGTGAAACGGCGCAAGCGTTAGGAAAAGCTTTCGATGACGTCAATGTCATCTTCTTCTGCAGAATGGCTTTGCCTTTCCGCTAGACTGTCGGTTTCGGTATTTTCCACCACCGTCACATAGGTGCTGGTTTTAACTTCCCAATAATCCGGGTTTTTAAGAATGCTCTCGGGGAGCAGATCTTTCCTCAGAACTTTGCGTTCTCTTTCAACCACCTGCACGCGAAACGCATTGCTCTTACGCGCCTGAACATCCTCTATGAGGATTGCTCGTAATTCCTTGGCTTTGGTTTCGAGTTTGCGGATTTCAGCTTTGAGCTCAAAATAATCCCGGGCAATTGTCATTATGAAAACCTGCTGGTGAATATTGAGAAACAAAGATGGGCAAATTGCCCATCCTACGCGGCTTCACCGAAATTCCCTTCCATCACTGGTGCAGTGAAATTTGCATCTAACCGTCCGCATCGGATTTCCCGGTGGATAGAAGAATATTGCCAGTCCACCGGACGCGAAACAAGCCCATGTTTCACCGGATCCATCCAGCAATAATTGAGATGACAGCTCAGATCGGTTTCATCGCGAATGGCATGTTCCCAAAACCGCCGCTGCCAGATCCCTTTTTCCCGCTTGGCGCAATGTGATGCAGATCGCAGCCCGTCCATCCGAACCGCCCGCGAAAACCGCGCCTTAAGCTGCCGCCAGCGCGAGGAAAAATCGCCATCGCCCGGCGGTAGCGTCCAAATTGCATGCAAATGATCCGGCAAAACCACGAATGCATGGCAGTAAAACGGTCGCGCCTGATATGTCGCGTGATAAGCGTCGCGCAAAGCATCGATTTCTTGCACCAAAAGGCTTGCGCCCTTTTCCCCTAAAGCAACCGTAAAGAAATAAGTCCCACCAGGGATAATCAAACGTCTGAAATTTGCCATGACGGCACTGAAACGTAATATCGTAAAATTATCATGAGTAGGATGGGCAATTTGCCCATCACCCCGAGCCCCGCCGCGGTAATTTAGAAATCGAACAAATCGTCGAAAAGCCCGCTTAGCTTTTTCTTCTTTTTATGGCCTTTATATCCGCTATCCGAATAGCCGCCATGATATTTCCCCGGTGCCGGACGCGAGGGGGCTGATCGGGGTGCGGAACGTTCGATGATCTTGTCCAATTCGCCGCGATCCAGCCAGACACCTCGGCATTTGGGGCAATAGTCGATCTCCACCCCTTGGCGTTCGCTCATCACCAGCTCGGTTCCGTCAATCGGGCAGCGCATTCTCTAGCTCCTTTGCTCAAAATCACTTTCCAAAGATGGGCAATGATAGGTGAATTGCAAGTTAGCCGCGACCCTGCGGGTATTCCCTTTTCCCGGCCCTACCCCGTCACTCGAGCAGCCCCACGCCTATCCCAAAACATGCTGCACATCATACATGACCGGCTCAAAACTGCGGCAAAGCTGATTAAGCCTGCGATTGCGTTCGCGCATTTCATCCGTGCGCAGCATCGCCATAAAGTCTTCGCGTTTTTCCCACTGGCTGTAATTGGCGATCCGCGTTTGGGCATCATTCATATGCAAAGCCGCCGCGACAAAGCCCGGTTGCTTTGAAATGAAATTGTCAAAAGCATCGCGCAAAGCGTCAATAAGATCCTGGGCCGTTCCTGGTGTGACTTCAAAAGTAGTCAAAACCGTCTGACATTGAGCAGGATTGCGAATTTCCATGATGTCCCCCTGTGCCGAAGCTTTGCTGTTTTACAGAGAGAGGTTAGACAAGGATGAGTGATAGATAACAGGAGATAATCGCATCTTTGGCAATTTTTCTTTTCACTGGCTTCGCGTCATAGGGGCGGCCGCCCTACCCCTAATGGCTGCTGAAATAAGCGATGCAGGGGCCTGGCCACGTGGTCAGGGCAATGGATTTGTAAGCCTTTCTTACGAGCTGACCACACCGCGCGACCGCTATATCGAAGAAAAACTCGCCGCGGGAGGCAAGGGGCTTGAAACCGCTGGCTTTACCTCGATTTACGCGGAACTGGGTATTTCGGATCACTGGACCATGGGGCTCGATACCGGTGCCGAGGATGATGCGCAGTCAAAGCAACAGCTGATATTTGCAAGCTATGCGATTGGGCCATTTTTCGAGCGTCATCAAATCGCTTTGGAATTTGGCATTGGCGATCGTTATTTTCCTGGCGATCCGGATGATGCTGGATCGGTCCGCGATCTGCGTCCAGCGGGCAGCGAGATCGTGCTGCGCCCGGGGATTTCTTGGGGGATGGGATTTGAAAGCCCGCTGGGATCCGGCTGGGCAGCGCTGGATCTGCGCCATGAATACCGGCTGAGCCGAGAAGAGACTGTTTACAAAGCGGATTTAACACTTGGATCCCAAATACCGGGCAATCGGTTAGCCTATATCCAAGCGCAATATGGCGATTACCCTGGCACAAAACCAAGCCTGCGTCTCGCGCCGGGCGTGGTCCAGAAGGTAAACAAGACCATCTCGCTTGAGGCGGCTTTGCTCTATGATGTGGAAAGCAGCGCCGATCAGCTGGGGCTTAAGCTTGGATTATGGCTAGATTTCTAAGCCGCTCCTTGCATTCTGCGGCGCAGCAGATAGGATTTCACGATGGCCGAGAAAAACCCGATCCGCCCGACAGATGACGAAGCCCGTGCGCTTGCAAAGGATTTGCTGGTCAAGGCGCGTTACGGCGCTTTGGCGGTTTTGGACAAGGATACCGGCGCGCCTTATGTGAGCCGGGTCGCGCTTGCCCTGACCCCGGACGGGCAGCCGGTGACGTTGATTTCGGAATTATCCAGCCATACCGGCCATTTGCTGGCCAATCCTGCAGCGTCGCTTTTGGTGGGCGAACCCGGCGATAAGGGTGACCCGCTCACCCATCCGCGCATGACATTGAACTGCAAAGCCGAATTCCTACGTCATGGGGAGCCAGGCCGCGATGCGCTACGCGACCATTATCTCAGCCAAATCCCGAAAGCTAAACTCTATATCGATTTCGGAGATTTCCTATTTGCGATTTTTCGGGTGGATAGCATCGCCCTAAATGGCGGTTTTGGAAAGGCTTTTCACCTCACTCCCGCAGATCTTGGGCTGGTATAATGCTGAAAATACTTCATCTTTGGGCGCTTGGCATTGCCTTTGGCGGTGGGTTTGCTCGGCTGGTGCTGGGCTATTATATGGCACGCTTTCCCGAAACGGCGGCAGCACTTGCAGCGCCTCAGAAAAGCTTGGCCCAGGCCAATTACCTTGCAATCCTGGCGCTTTGGCTGACGGGTGTGCCGCTTTGGATCACCGCTTATGACGGGCGGATGGATTTGGGCGGGGCGTTTCATCTGAAACTGACCTTGGCCGCGCTGTTTTCTGGCCTAGCCTTTTATGTCTGGAACCGGACCCGCCAGGGAAATCCGCCAAATCCCAAAATGGGGCGGAAAACCGGGATCACGACCCTTAGCCTGGCCGCTTTGACAATTGCCGCTGCGGTGGTGGCCTTTGCCTAAAATGTTTCGGGTTTCACCTAAAACGCTTTAAGCACCAATATAGGGGCCCGGCGCAATCAAAACCCCGTCGATCTGCCAGCCAGAGCCGGTCATCACCATGCTATAATCCAGCACATGAGCGCGGCCTTGCATATCGCGGATCAAAACCCGCTGGAACATGCCGCCGCGATCTTCGCGCAACCCAAGATATTCCACCGAAGAGGGGCGATGCACCATAGGATAGCCCTCGCGCACCATCTGACCAAACCGTTCAGCCGTGCCAAACATCCCCTTGATACTGGGGGCCGCAAAATCAAAGGCCCGCTCAAAATCATCGGCTTTCAAAGCCTCGAACTGCTGGCCAATCACCGATTGAATCGCCAAAGTTTCGGCCTGGCTTTCAGAGACCACCACACATAGCGTGCTGGCCCCGGATAATACCGCCGTTAGAGTCAATATCCGCATGTCTTCCCTTCCAGATACGCTCGCGCGTTCTCTGTTTGTCAGAAAAACCTCAACTAGATATCAACTCCCCCTTTAGTCCTGCTTCAATCAAGGAAATTGTTTCATCCAAGCCATAAAGCGCGATGAAGCCACCAAAACGCGGACCTTGTGATGCACCAAGCAGCACTTCGTACAGCGCCGAAAACCAGGCTCGGAGCGGGTCGAATTCATGTGCTTTTCCAACGGCAAAGATCTCTGATTGCAGGGCTTCGGCATCCAGCCCGCCTTCCCAGGCTTTCAGACGTGCGACCAGATCTTCCATAGCTGCCCGCTCTTGGTCCGTCGGGGCACGATACACTTTGGTCGGCTTCACAAAATCTTGATAATACTGCACCGCGAAACCAGCCGCCGCATCCAACCCCGGATGGGTTTGCGGCGTCGCATCAGGCGCATAGCGGCGGATAAAGCCCCACATCGCATCTTTGTCTTCGGCATTGGCCGCGCCCGCCAGGTTCAACAGCATGGAAAACGGCACAACCATATCCGATGCGGGCACATTATGGCCGTGGATATGGAATACTGGATTGGCCAGCTTGGCTTTGTCCTCTTGCCCGGGATAGCCATTCAGCTGCTGATGATATTCATCCACCGCTTTCGGGATCACATCGAAATAAAGCCGCTTAGCCGATTTCGGCTTGAGGAACATGAAATATTGCAAGCTTTCCGGTGCCGCATAGGTCAGCCATTCTTCCATCGAAAGGCCGTTGCCCTTGGATTTGGAGATCTTCTGCCCGTTTTCGTCATTGAACAGCTCGTAAGTCAGACTTTCCGGCGGCGTTTTTCCAAGCGCGCGACAAATTTTCGAAGACTGGGTCACGCTGTCGATCAAATCCTTGCCCGACATCTCGTAATCCACGCCCAAAGCAGCCCAACGCAGCGCCCAATCGGGTTTCCACTGCATTTTCACATGGCCGCCCGTCACCGGGATTTCGATTTTCTCGCCATCGGGTTCTTGATAGACGATAGTGCCCTTTTCCACATTCCGCTCTAGGGTTGGCACTTGTAGAACATGACCGGTTTTCGGGCTAACCGGCAGGAAACAGGAATAAGTCGCCCGCCGTTCCGGCCCCAAAGTCGGCAACATGATGTCCTGGATTTTGTCGAAACGCGCCAAGGCGGTCAGCAGCATTTCGTCAAACCGGCCCGATGTATAGTAATCCGTCGCGCTGGCGAATTCATATTCAAAGCCGTAACTATCCAAAAAGGCCCGCAAACGCGCATTATTATGCTGCGCAAAGCCTTCATATTCGTCGAACGGGTCACGGACTTTGGTCAGCGGAAGGTTCAGATCCTCAGCCATACGTTCCTGATTTGGAACATTGGTCGGAACTTTGCGTAAACCATCCATATCATCGGAGAAACAAATCAGCTTCGTCGGGATATCACTAAGCACTTCAAAGGCACGCTTGACCATTGTGGTGCGCGCTACCTCTCCGAAAGTGCCGATATGCGGCAGCCCCGACGGCCCATAGCCGGTCTGAAACAGGACATAGCCCTTTTCCGGCGGCTTTTTGGCATAGCGTTTGACCAGACGACGCGCCTCTTCGAAAGGCCATGCTTTCGAGGTCATTGCTAACTCTGCCAAATCGGCCATATCGGGGCTCCTTTCCCATTGCGCGACACATCGCGGCGCTCTGCCTATTGCCGTGATGGGCTAGGGTCAATATTTGGAATGCGAAGGACGAAAACAAAGGACATCGCCGTGGCCGCTGACACCCCAAATTCGCTTAGCCCGCAAGACTGTCTTGTGGCGATTATGATCGCTGCTTCTGCCAGCGATGAGACAATCGGCGCAACCGAACTGCTGACCATTCAGGCCATTGTGGGGCTTTTGCCGGTCTTTGAGGATTATGACCAGGAACGCATCGATGTGGTCGCGCAAACTGTGTTTGATCTTTTCGAAGAAGAGGATGGGCTAGACGCGCTTTTCGGTTTGATCCGTGGCAGCCTGCCTGAGCGGCTTTACGAAACCGCCTATGCGCTGGCTTGTGATGTTGCCGCCGCGGATGGCACCTTGGCCCAGGCGGAATTACGTCTATTAGAAGAGATCCGCGATGAGCTTGAACTTGACCGCCTTCACGCAGCAGCAATCGAACGCGGCGCGCGCGCCCGGCACCTAAAGCTTTGATCTCAGGCCATTCGCGCCCATAAGCGCACCATATCATATTGCAATTTCCGAGCCCGCCGCGCCCAACCTTTGGCCCCTGGCGGGTTCTCCTCTTGGCCTTTAGGAATGGCCGCGCGCCGGTCGAGATTGGTAAAATAAATCGCAAAAGCCAAAGGCCCCTGCCCCCGGCTTCGGGCGATATACCCCACAAGCCCATTCACAAAATTCAAAGTGCCAGTCTTTGCATAAAGCTCAAACGACTCGGCAGCGCCATTTTCCTGCTTTAGGGGAATTTGCCGAAGCACCTGTTTTAAGGGGCTTTCATAGCCCAGATGGGCGAGGCCCCGCACCATATCCGCCGCCGAAACACGCGAGCCATCGCCCAGCCCCGAATGATCCACAAAACCCGGCTTGGTCATGTTCAGACGATTTGCGGCCCAATTATTCATCATCATCGCACTTTGCGCCAAATTCTGCGGCATCATTCCATCTGCGGCACTGGCAGTCAGCCCCATGATCTCGGCCGTCAGATTATTGGAATACCGCAACAATCCCCGCGCCATTTCGGTGAAATTCGGACTGTGCAGGGTGGCGAGGGTCGCTCCTTTCGGCGATTGGTCTAGGATTATCGGCGCAGGCAGGCTTATCCCTGCCTCAGAGGCGACTGATTGAAAAACTTGGCCCGCATAAAGCGCTGGATCTCGCACAGGCAGCCAGCGCGACCCCGCCTCCCCCAAAGCAGAGCGAGCCACCGACCAGGCATCTTGAGCGGTTTCGGCCTCTAAATGATATTCGAAAACGGGCAAGGCACGGTCGGCCAAAGACATAGTGGCAATCGCGGTTTTAGGGCGGCGCGTCGCGGTTCGTGCGTCGAATTGCAGATCATACCCATTATTCTGCCGGGCCCAGCTGAAATGCACCCGATTATAATTGACACCGAGCCCAGATATCGCGGGGCTATAGCCAACTTGTGGCGGCTGATCTGGGTCTATGGTCGGGATAAACGGCAAATCACCGGCCCAGATCCCAAATTTCCCAGTGATGCGCCGAACCCCAAGCGCGGCAATATCGCTGGCGAGGCCATATAGATGATCCGAGCTAAGCGTCGGATCACCGCCGCCAATGAGGTAAAGATCGCCTTCCAGCACCCCGCTGCGGATCTGCCCATTGGTCAAAACCCGCGTGCTCAGTTGATGGCCGGGCCCCAAGCGATCAAATGCATAGGCGGTGGTTATAGCCTTGGCCGTACTGGCCGGCGGCATGGTCTGATCTGGGTTCTCGGCGTCAAGAGCCGTGCCTTTTGCCAGATCAAAGACCTGAAATCCGAACTCGCCCTTCAAATTCGCCTTGGAAATCAAATCGCGAATTTCGGATTTTGCGTCAAAAACAGGGGCTGCGGATGGGCGTGGTTTTGGCCGGGGGGAGCTTTCCACCATGGGCCATGCGGCATTGCCAATCGCTGCGCCACCTGAGCTGGCCAATAAACGCAAAACTGCACGGCGGGACAAATACATGCCGATCCTCAAACTATCCGAAACTGCCGGGACATTGCGCGGCCTCGCGGCAAAAGACAAGCTGGCCCTAGGATCACTTTTTATCGCTCCCAATCACCCTTGGCCCGAATCGCAGTCGAGGAAACTGCCTGTTTCGGCATGTTAATATGGCACCAGGCAGGCGGCGCTGTCCGCCCCAGCAAAGGCGCCTGCGCCTCCGGGAGTCGCGCCCACCGATATAGCCGCGCCGCATGGGTCAGTCGCGCGGGTAAGTGCTGGCCAGGCCGGGCAAAAACTCCGATCGGTGCATTTGCGATAATTGACGGCCATCTTTCCCATCGATGGAAATTGGCGAGATTGTCTTCCCCCATCAGCCACACAAAACGCACCCCGCGATAAAGCTGGGCAAGATAATCCAATGTTTGGGCGGTGTAGCGCGTCGAAAATTGTGCCTCGATATCAGTAATCTTGACCCGCGGATGGTCCATTATCGCGCGACAAGCCCGAAGGCGCCGCCCTAAATCAGCCGGCGCATCAGGTTTTAGAGGATTGCCCGGCGATACCATCCACCACACCTGGTCCAATTGGCACCGCGTCAAAGCCGTTTTCGTCAGATGAACATGCCCCTGATGCGGCGGATCAAATGACCCACCGAGAAGACCAATTACCTGCCCAGCCCGCGCAAAGGGCCTGTCACTCTTAAAACTCAGCCGCACATCCGACCCTCCCCGGCGCAAATTGGGCCGGGTGATTTCAACTGTCAATCTTGGCCTTTGTTCTTAGGACGCAGCCCAAGACACCTATAACGCAGCAAGCATAGCCAGGTTTTCAGGGCCAATTTCAAACATTCTCAGTCGACGGCGCCCATAGATTGATGTTCTCCTCATGAGCCACTTCGTCGATTTCCCTAAGCTCTTGTTCGGTGAATTCCAAATTTTCTACCGCCCCGGCGCATTCAACTACCTGTTCAGGCCGCGATGCCCCAATCAAAGCGCTGGTGATTTTGCCCTCGCGCAAAACCCAGGCGATGGCCATTTGTACCAAACTTTGCCCGCGCCGTTTCGCGATCTCATTGAGCGCGCGCACAGTTTCGCGGGAGGACTCGGTGATCATATCCCTGTGCAAAGCGGTCTGACCCGCCGCTCGGCTATCTTTCGGCACATCTTTGAGATATTTCAGAGTTAACATGCCCTGCGCCAATGGCGAAAAAGCGATGGATCCAACCCCAAGCTCTGCCAAAGACTCGCGCAGGCCATCCCGTTCCACCCAGCGATTGAGAAGATTATAGGAAGGCTGATGGATCAAAAGTGGCGTGCCGAGATCATTCAAAATGGCAATCGCCTCGCGGGTGCGCTTACTATTATAGCTGGAAATCCCCACATATTGGGCGCGGCCAGAGCGGACAATCGCATCTAGCGCCCCCATCGTTTCTTCTAGTGGCGTATCCGGATCGAAGCGGTGACTGTAGAAAATATCAACATAATCAAGACCCAACCTCTTTAGAGACTGATCGCAAGACGCAATCATATGTTTGCGACTGCCCCAGCTGCCATAAGGGCCATCCCACATCTCATAGCCTGCTTTTGAACTGATGATCAGTTCATCGCGATGATCGCGAAAATCCGTGCGAAGAATTTCGCCAAAAGCCTCTTCCGCGCCACCAGGCGGAGGACCGTAATTATTGGCCAGGTCGAAATGAGTGATCCCGTGGTCAAAAGCCGTGCGACACATATCCCGTTTAACCGTCAAGGAACGGTCATGGCCAAAATTATGCCAAAGCCCAAAACTAAGAGCCGGCAATCGCAACCCAGACTTGCCGCATCGGCGGTATTTCATCCGGGTGTACCGATCCTCGGCAGGAAAATAATGCATGGTCAAACCTCCCATAGCGCTAAGAGCGACTCGCCCCTCCATTGCCTAGCGCTTCAAGGTTACTTGACCGATAACCACCGATTGTTAGCAAATTTGACGTAGCTGTGCCCTCGTAATGGTAAAAGACCGATACTGAGGGCAAAATGGCCGAGAGACGTCCAAGCAGAATTTGGAATTGGATTGGTATAGTTACGACTTGGGCCTGCATAGGGCTGGCGATTCTCGCTTGGGTGTTTACAGCCACCGCAAGTTTTTCAGAAATGAATCATGGCAGTTTATTTCAACGCCCCGATACACCAACGCCGATTATTTCCGGCGCGCGCGAGGCTTTGATTCAATCCGCCGCGCGTCCACTCACCTGGCAACCGCCGCCGCGCGCAATGACGACGCGACGCGCGAGCCCGGCACCAAGCGGCGGGTATAGCTACCGGCCGCCCAATCCAACTATTGTCCAACGGGCGTTAAAACGCCTTTGGAACAACCCGCCAAAGGACTTTTCTAGTGTTGGAAGTTTGGGCTGTATCGCCGTTTCCATCTATCACGAGGCCAGAAACCAGCCGATCGCGGGCCAAGCAGCTGTCGCGACGGTCATCCTAAACCGTGCCGCTAATCCCGAACGTTGGGGCGGCACGCCTTGCGGTGTGGTGCAGCCGGTACAGTTTAGCTATCTGCGGCCTGATCGCAGTTTTGCCCCGATCACCAATCTTTCCTCTTGGAATGAAGCGTTGGAAATCGCCGCAGAGGTCTTAAAACGCGGCCCAGATCCCAAACTAGAAGGGGCGGATCACTATCATGCCACTTATGTGAACCCGCCTTGGAATCAGAAAATGGATTGGATCGCCCAAATCAAAGACCATATTTTCTGGCGAAGTCGCCCAACGCCTCTTTGAGCTATGTTTTTCCTCTATAGCCATTCGCGTTAATTACACAAAGCGACCCTCATCGACTGAAAGCTCGGATCGGCGATTGTCCTTGGGGGCCGGCTTAGATACATATCGGCAAAATTCGCGGCGGAGGAACCGATGGCATCCTATCAATATGTCTATCACATGGACGGTGTGTCCAAGACCTATCCAGGTGGCAAGAAATGCTTTGAAAACATCCGCCTGAGCTTTTTGCCTGGCGTGAAAATTGGCGTTGTCGGCGTCAATGGTGCCGGTAAATCCACTCTGCTCAAAATCATGGCCGGCCAAGACAAGGATTTCTCTGGCGAAGCCTGGGCGGCTGAAGGCGCCAAAGTTGGCTATCTGCCCCAGGAACCGCAGCTTGATGAAAGCTTGACGGTTCGGGAAAATGTCATGCTGGGCGTTGCGGCCAAAAAGGCGATCCTCGACCGCTATAACGAATTGGCGATGAATTACTCAGATGAGACCGCCGATGAGATGGCTCAGCTGCAAGACGAAATCGACGCGCAAAATCTGTGGGATCTTGATAGCCAAATCGACGTCTCGATGGAGGCTTTGCGCTGCCCAGCCGATGACGCCGATGTCGCGACGCTGTCGGGCGGGGAAAAGCGCCGGGTCGCTTTGTGTAAATTGCTGCTCGAAGCCCCTGACATGCTGCTGCTCGACGAACCGACCAACCATTTGGACGCGGAAACCATCGCTTGGCTGCAGCAGCATTTGATCGATTACAAAGGCACCTGCCTGATCGTCACCCATGACCGTTATTTCTTGGATGATATCACCGGCTGGATCCTGGAACTCGATCGGGGGCGCGGCGTGCCTTATGAAGGCAATTATTCCAGCTGGTTGGAACAAAAAGCAAAACGCCTGGAACAAGAGGCCCGCGAAGACAAAGCCAAGCAGCGCACATTGGAGCGCGAATTGGAATGGATGCGCCAAAGCCCGAAAGCGCGGCAGGCGAAATCCAAGGCGCGGATCAATGCCTATAACGACCTGGCCAATCAGTCGGAACGTGAAAAACTTAGCCGCGCGCAGATTATCATTCCCAATGGCCCACGGCTTGGCGGCAAGGTGATCGAGGTCGAGGGCCTGCAGAAAGCTTATGGCGATCGTCTATTGGTGGAAGGGCTTGATTTCGCACTGCCTCCGGGGGGAATTGTCGGGGTGATTGGGCCCAACGGCGCCGGTAAATCGACGCTGTTCAAAATGCTCACAGGGCAAGAAGACCCGGATTCCGGCAGCGTCACTTATGGTGATACGGTGAAGCTGGCTTATGTGGATCAGTCCCGCGACGCGCTGGATGCTAATAAAACCGTTTGGGAAGAAATCAGCGAAGGGCTCGAAGTCATTTCGCTGGGTGATGCAGAGATCAATTCCCGCGCCTATTGTTCCGCCTTCAACTTCAAGGGCGGCGACCAGCAGAAAAAGGTTGGCCTTTTGTCGGGCGGGGAACGCAACCGGGTGCATATGGCCAAGCTGTTGCGCTCGGGCGGAAATGTGCTGCTGCTCGACGAACCGACCAATGACTTGGATGTGGAAACTCTGCGCGCGCTCGAAGATGCTTTGGTGGATTTCGCGGGCTGTGCGGTGGTGATCAGCCACGACCGCTTTTTCCTAGACCGGATCTGCACCCATATCCTTGCCTTTGAGGGCGAAGCCCATGTGGAATGGTTCGAAGGCAATTTCGAGGATTACGAAGAGGATAAAAAGCGTCGCCTGGGCGCTGATGCGGTTGAACCTAAGCGGATCAAATACAAAAAATTCGCGCGCTAAGGCGCTTCGAAACCCAATCTCGGCTGGCGGGGCTCAAGCCACCCTGCCAGCAAAACAAATTTGCCTGCAAAGCGTGACATATACTTCACAGATCAGCAGGCCAGCGCGCCCCGTTAACTTATTATAAGCGGGGCGGTGACAGCCTTCCCTTACGCGCCGGTTCATAGCGGCCATGGTGCAGAAGGCGGGCCAAGTCAAAGGTCGCGCACGCACCACCCCCCGACCGCGCCGGCGCAGCTGAGGAGAGCAGCATGCCAGAGCGTTATCGTGTCGCCGAAAAGCCTAAACCCAAATCGGGCCAAAACCCGAAACCTGTCCGGTTCACCGACTGGGCAATGATTTAAACTGCTCCGTCCTCGCTCGGCACCGGGCGGGGGCGGCCTTCTTCGTCGATCGCGACAAAGGTAAACACCGCTTCGGTCACTTGTTCCCGAACCCCGTGGCGGCCGCGCAGCACCCAGGCCTCTAGAGCAATCGCCATAGAGCTTCGCCCGACCCGCTCGACCCGCGCATAAATGCACAAAACATCGCCCACATGGACCGGGCGAATGAATTTCATCGCATCAATCGCAACAGTCGCAACACGGCCCTGAGCCCGCGTTCCGGCGATGATCCCCGCAGCGATATCCATTTGGCTCAGCACCCAGCCACCAAAAATATCGCCATTCACATTCACATCCGCCGGCATCGCCAGGGTTCTAAGGGTCAGTTCACCCCGTGGATCTTGTTGTTCTGCCATTATTTTCCGTCTCCTGACATAGGGGCTTTGGGTCTATGTCAGGGCTGCGCCAACAGAAATCCAGTCCTCAGAGGCAAATAGCGGGTTTTCACCCGTTCAGAACATCCGCGATTTCATTGGCCAAGGCGCGGATTTCGACCGCCGCTGGGCCTTTGGCCGCTTTTTCGCAAACCCCATAGCCTTCGCCGATGGTCTCTGCGTAAATCACCCGGCTGCCAAGCGCTGTTTCGGCTTTTTGGCCTTCGAATTCGCTCAGCTTTTCACTGATTTCTGCGGTTAGTTTTGCCCGGCTCGACGCTCGGTTTAAAACCAAAAGCGTTGTTTTGCCCTCGCGTTGCGCCATTTCCAGCACGCTTTCCGTAGCCCATAAATCCACCTGGCTGGTCGCGACCGGCACCAAGACCAAATCGCTTTCGCGCAAAGCCGGGCGCAGATCGCTATCGACCTTGGGCGGGGTGTCGATGATCACCAGCTCATTTTGCTTTTTCAGCTTTTCGAGCTCGTAAGACACACCCCAAGCGCTGGCAGTGGCAAAAGCCATATCCGTGTCCTCGCCCATCCGCTCGCGCCGAGCCATGAACCAACGTCCCAAAGACCCCTGGGGATCCGTATCCAACACAGCCACGCTATGCCCTCTGATCCGGAACTCCACAGCCAGATTTGCCGCCAAGGTGGTCTTGCCCGATCCACCTTTTTGCTGTGCCACCGTGATTGCAACGCCTGCCATGGGACTCCCCAAATTTGTGAGTTTAGGCGATTTGGCCCCATATCTGCGCGCCTGGCAAGAGCTATGTCAAGATATAGAGGATAAATCCGCTTTTTCACAAATCAAGGGATCTGACACTTGGCAAAAATCGGCGCTAAGCACCACTTGCGGCCCGATCCGCGCCTTTATGTTGAGGCGCGGAACTCTGCTGGTTGATAGGAGGTCGCAGAAAAGCCAGAGGCCATCACATCATCGCGGATCTGCGCGACCATATCGCGACCCGTGCGCCAACTGGCGGGATCAATGGTTTTGAGTACCCATTCGATCAGAGCTTTACGCCCGGCACCCTTAGTCTCTTCGGTTTTCAAGGCCTTCTGCCAGGACGCAGACGCCCGGCCCTGCGCATAATTTGGCCCGGAAAAATCGCTTGGTTCGATTAAGACCGTGTCCCGCCCAATGCAAAGACGCGAAGCCGGCCATTGGCTTGCTTCTGTGGTAATCCGCAAAACACGGCTCGGCGCCTCATGGCCATAGCGGGCCAAAGCGGCCAAACGACTACTATGACAATAAAAGCTTGGCTTTTGGAATCTCAGGGTTTCCGCATCCAATTTATAGGAGGCAGAGCATTTTAGATAGCTCTGGCCCTTCGCCGCGCTGCAATGCTGCAAAAACCCATCCACGATCATCGGCTCGGGGGTCGGATTATGCAATGTGACCTCCCAAGTTTCATAAGCTGGCTCCAACCCATCCAGAGCATTGGGCTTACGCGGCAAAGCGGCGATCATTTTGCGACCGGAATTGATAGAATTCCCGGCACTATCATAGCGCGGCGATTGGAAAGCACAGCCCGCCAGCTCGCTATTGCCATAGTGAAGCCCGCGAAAGGCCTGGGTCGTTGCGCCCAGATGGTCCACCGCCTCGGCAGAGTCCGGTAGAAAAATCGACCAGTCTAAAGCTTCGGCGAATTTTCCAAGCGGCACGAGCTCAAGGAAGACCTCGCGCTCTCTTCTGCTGGGCAGCTTCCAATCCAAACGTGCCTGACCGCCCGGCGATAATTCCAGATGGGCATCGGAAAATTCCGCGACCATACCGAAATCGGCCACAACCATGGCGCTAGATCCGCTTATCGCCTCATATTGCTGCACGGCGCGATCAACCAGAACCTCTAATTTGCGGGCATCCGCTGGGAACAGGCCAGCATTCCCCAAACAAAGCTCTAGCAAAATCGGCGATTTAGACCCGTATTTCACCGCCTGAGCCAAAGCCCATTGCACCGCTTGAAGGGTTTTGGGCAACATGGAAATGCCCGGCTCCACCGATTGCGGCAGGTAAACGGACATACCGTCATGACGTTTTTCGCTTGCCCTAATGATCCCCGGCGCAATACGGCGCTGCGTCTCTGGCGCCCCTGCATTCTCCGCATTGAGCAAAAGATCATGGGAGGGCAACCAAGCCTGGCCAAACTCCCGCAAACGGATAATGGGCTGCGGCGACCAATCCACTCCGCCTCCAAGATCTGCGATCTCCAAAGGACCCATATGCCGCAAAACCAGGCCGAAATTCTCAGTCACATCCGTGCGGTCCGCGCGACAATAGAGCGTAAAATCAATGGCAAGCTCTGGGTGATCCTTCAGGCGGCGAAAATCTGGCTGGGAAATTTGGCAATATTCAAGTCCATGGCTGCCCGAATTCATCCCGCTCAAAAGGGCAGCGCGCTGCAGGGGCTGACCGGCAGGCGCCGAAAGATAAAGGCTTCGGCTCGCTTTATCATGAGAGCAAAGAGCGTCTCGCAGACGCAGATCATGGACATAGCGCTGCGCGGTCCAGTTCGAAAGCTGTGTTCCCATTTTGCCGCCCTCCTCACCAATCAAGCTAAACAATGTGAAACACCACAATGCTTCTTCGGCTCAATGCGCGAATTTCCGCTGTCACGGCAATCACGCTTTTTTCACGCGAGCCGACAACAGAAATTCTTATTTTAATCAGTTTGAATAGATGGACGGTCTCAAAACCACATCAAATGCCCATATATTAGGCAGTCGATATAGTTAATCTGAGAGTCATTTCCCCGGAGGAAACAATATTAGGGCTGATTTGGGCGATTCCGTGATTTGGAGAATGGGGCTCCTGGTCAATTAAATTATCATTCCAAATTTTCACTTTTGCGAAATGAACAAAGGCGTATTCGAGAATGTCCTAAGGCTTGCGCGGTTATGCGCAGATGGTCAAGCACTTCTTTGATCCCCTGCCACAACATCCCGTGAGGGACCCAGTAAAACAGGGCGGCGACCGCCCTGCTTTTTGGTCAAACGATCGACGCTTAGAGTAGCGTATCGTCAAAACCTAGATCCACCAGCTGTGAGATGAGGGCGCTAGATGGGTCTAGAATGCTGCTCCAGTCCGGGGCGGTCAGATTTTGGCCGCTCAGATCCTCGGCTTGGATGCCTTCGACCACGGTGAAATCGCCGCCATTTCCCAGAACTTCGAAGACTAGATTACCGCTCTCTTCCGTCACGCCGATCTGGCTGTCTGCGAAGCTACCGAAATCCAGAACATCCTCGGCGGTGTCGAAATTGCGGATCGTGGTCGTTGTGCCGTAGCTCCAGACAAAGGCAAAACTATCCGCCCCTGCCCCGAACTCCACCACATCGCCAGTGCCACCGGTGTCGCTGCCTGTACCCCCGTCGCCGGTATCGCCGGTATCGCCACCGTCTTCATCCTCATAGATGCTGCCGGTCATATCGCCGGTGCGGGTTTGGTCGCCATCAGTGCTGGCACCTTCTGGGGCTTCGGGGGTCAACAGAGCCGAGCGATCCACCAAGGTCAAGTCATTTTGGTCGAAACCAAATGGCACTTCTAGATTATCTTCCATCACCTGATCATGATGGAATTCGACCATGCCGGGGATCAAATCCGCCGCCGTCACATCGGTGAAGGTAAAGCTTTGACCGCTGGGCAGCGAGGAAATCACTAGGCCGGCCTCCGTATCCTCTACGCTCAGCCGCTCGCGCGTGCCGAAATAGAGGAAACTGATCTTCATCGAGCTTGGGTCAAAACTGTCAATGACCTCATGCACCCCATATTCATGGCTGCGGATATAGACCGTATCTGCCTCACGCGGGCCGACGCCTTGTTCCCATGAAATCACCCCGCCCATATCTTGGCGCAGATGTTCATTGCCCACCACGCCGAAATTGTCGATGGTCACATCCTGATAGGTGACGCCCTGGACAATCTGTGCCGCCTCTGACCATGGGCTATCGATGACGATTTCCCCGGCTTCGGATTTGGTGACGATCATGCCATGCACGGATGTCCCGCCGAAATCGAGCGCATCAATAGCCGGATCAAAGCCCAAGATATCATCGGCATTGCTATCGGCTGTATAGATCGAGCCGCCAGCCTCGGTCATGCCGCTCACCTCCGCCGGGTTAGAGCCATCGCTGTCATATGTCAGCTCATAGCCTTCGCCCGTGCCTGGTGTGGTAACAACCTCACCCAAAGCGGCCGTTACTTCATTCAGCACCCCTTCATCAGCGATGGAGAAATTGCCAAGGCTTAGATCCGCGAGGCCAATTCCGGTGAACACCACCTGTTTCAGCCCACCAGCTCCATCAGCCAGCTCGATCCGCACGGTTTGGCCCAGCGCATCGCCGCTTTCTTCGAAAATGGCGAAATCCTCGGCGGTGACATCTTCGAGCACATGGATCATGTCATAATCCGGGTCAAAACCGTCGATGGTCTGAGCCTCGGTCTCAAGCGAGATCATATGCATGGTGCCAATTGGCGGCTCAATCGTGGTGCCCAAAACCTCTGCCACCTCATCGGCGATATCCTGATCCGCGATCATGAAATCATCGATAGACAGATCCGCCAGGGACAGACCGGCCAGGACATAGGTCTTCGCCGGAAGCTCCGCGAGCGGGAAGACCGAGATCTGCACTTCCGTGCCACCTTGGCCATCCTCTGCCTCATCCATGTCGAAATAGGCTGCACCAATTCCGGTACCGATATGGATCATATCTGTGCCGGGGATGAAGCTGATGGTTTCAACCGCATCGCCGCTGGTCTGGGCATCCGCCTCGATCATCAGGGTCAGCGGATCAACACCGCCCGTTTCCGGCTCGCCGATCAGCGCGGCGATCTCCGCCTGGGCGGTGGCGTCGAGAATGGTGAAATTCGCCGGGCTCAGATCGGCCAAGAAGACCCCATCCAGCGTGGTGCTTTGGTCATTGGAGGGCAAAGCGAATACCGCGCCGGTTTCACTGTCATAGACGTCTAATTCGGCGGCGCCGATCCATCCGATATAGATCGTATCAACCGCCGGATCGAAGGCCACGGTTTCATGCTGACCCCAAGTCCAATTGATCACGAGCGTCGCGGTTTCGGCGGTTACCTCTGCCCAGTCACTGCCAGAATCCGTCCCTGTTCCTGTATCTTCGTCAGTTCCGCCTGTGTCGGTGCCACCCGTATCGCCTGTGTCGGAACCATCGCCGGTGTCAGCACCCCCGCTTGTATCATCGCCTGTATCAGTTTCATCGCCTGTGCCAGTGCCTGTGCCAGTGTCTCCGTCATCATCGCCCCCTAGATCGATTTCCGGCGTATCTGCTTCGGCAATTGGCGCAACCGCCCCATCGCCCCCAAAAACCGCGTCCCATTCCAGGCTGGACCCGGCTGCGATCTCGTCGAATTCCAAGCCATTCAGCCAGCTATCTGCCGCGGCTTTCAGCAGGCTTTCGGCCCCTGCCGCATCATTGGACAGATCCCAAAGCATCATCCCGCCCAGCCCTTTGGACTGCGCCCATTCGGATTTCAGCGAAATGGTTTCCGGCGTCTCGATCGAGCTAAAGATCCCCAGCTCGTCATTATAGACAAAGGCGGCCTGAGCCTCGTCATCATAATAGAGCTTCCAAGCGCTACCCGGCTCTTGGATCTTGGCCAGCAGGTCTTTGTAGTCATAGACCCCCGCCTCATATGTGCCGGGCGCCGCGCCAGAACTATCGCTGTTCCAAGCGTCAATCGGACTATCGACCTCGATCCCTTGCCAAGCGCGGGTATACATCGGCGCGCCCAAAACGATTTTGCCCGCTGGCACACCGTTATTCATATAGAGATCAACAGCGGTGGTCACATCATAGCCATCGCCGGTCATGTCATACATGGCCGCCTGATGCCCGGTCGTGTCGGACCAAGTGCCATAGAAGTCGTAAGCCATCATATTGAAGAAATCGACATTGGGCTCTAGCCCCGCCAAGTTGAAATTGGCGATTTTGTCAAAGCCCGCTGGTGCCGCGACAGAGATCTCATAATCCCGCCCGGTCTCGTTTTCTAGCTCATCCAACTTTTCACGGATCGCCTGGACCATCAGCGCGTAATTGGCCCCATCCTCGGCACTGACCTCATTAGAGCCCAAACCGCCGCCGCCGGGATATTCCCAATCCAGATCCACCCCGTCGAACATGTCATATTCGATCAGGAAGTCTTTGACCGATTGCGCAAAGATTTCCCGCGCCTCTGCAGTGGCAGCGGTTGATGAGAAATTGCCCGACAAAGTCCAGCCGCCAATGGCGATCGAGGTCTTGAGATGCGGGTAAAGCTCTTTGAGCTCTGCGATTTGGTTGAAATTGCCCCGCAGATCCTGGTTTTCCCAGCTATCAGCCACGCCATCGACGCTTTCTTCTGCGCCAAAGGCCTTATCAATCGCCGCATAGCTGTCATAAAGCGCCATTTCGCCTGCATCATCGATCTTGGCAAAGGCATAGATCAGATGGGTCAACTGGTCGGCTGGCACATCGGCGATATCGTAATCGCGGCCATAAATCGCCCATTCAGGATAATAGGCCGCCACAATCGGCGCATCCTCGGGCATGGTTTCACCACCGCCGGTGCTGCCAGTATCAGTGCCAGTGTCGGTGCCAGTGCCGGTGCTAGTATCGGTGCCAGTGTCTGTCCCGGTATCCGTTCCGGTGTCCGTCCCCGTATCGGTATCGGCCACACCATCCGTGTAAACCGCGATGATCGCATCCGCCTCAGGCGCGTCATAGCCGCCAAACTGGTCGATATATTTCAGGATCGATGTGCCGTTTTCATCCTGGCTGACCGCTCCGTTTTGCAGCAAGGCCAATGTGCCCCAAGCGCCGCGCAAATGCGCCGCTGCCAAAATGCCGGTCATGGTCAAAGTCACCTCGACCGTCACACCATTTTGCACATAACTGCCCGTGGTGCCGATAAAGTCATCCAGCGATTGCCCAGAGTCCGCCAATCCGTTTTGGATCACCTGTAGATTATAGCCAAAGGCCTCTTGGATCGCGAGTTCTTGCGCCTCTTTGGTCCGGAACTCTTCTAGGCTGGTCACACCATTCTTGCCGGTCCAAGTCCCGTCCCATGTATTGGTGCCCGCGCCATTGCCGTAATAGACATCGTCTTGGTAATAGCCCAAATCGATCAGCAAGGCTTCGCCAAACTGGTAACCCACAAAGCCCAAAGAGTTCATCGAGCGATAAGACATGGCATCCCATTCTTCGTCGCTCAGATCGCCCCAGCTAGTATAGCCAGATCCCGGGAAAAGCTCTTCGACCGTGCCGCCGGCCCATTGATCCAGCTGCCATTCCGCAATGTCACCCGCAATATAGCGATCCCGATCCCACCCGGATTCAAAGGCCCGCAATGCGTCGCGAAACTCCTCATAGGTCCCTTTTGACACTCTTTTCTCCTGTCATTCATGTTCGAAAGCGCAAGAGCCAGCCAGTGCCGGTTAATCGTCAGTGTGTGGGGGAGACTCCTAAGAGGCACAGCCCAGCCCTTGCTTGCAGCGTCACCTAAGCAGTCAGGGGGATCGGGTATTGCGCGGATAAGCCGAGTTTTTTGGCGTTTACGCCAAGGTCAGGAAGCCCTTACCCTATTCGGCCAAGTTTTGCCGAACGAAATGCTCTTGGCGTCTGATCGGTCCAGCGGCGAAAGGCCGAGGAGAAGCTCGATTGATCAGAATAGCCCAGCAAAAACGCCACTTCAGCCAGGGAAATCGTTGGATCGGCAAGGTAAATCCGGGCCAGCCCCGCCCGCACTTGATCCAAAAGCCCGCGAAATGTCAGGTCTTGATCGCCTAAGCGGCGGGTCAGGGTCCGGGCGCTAAGCCCCAAACGACCCGCAATATCGGCAATGCTTGGCGCTTCGCCTGGCAGATGCGCCAGGATTTCACGCTCCACATCTTGGCGAATACTCGGACGATTGGCCGGTTGAGCCCGCAAAAGCTGCTCCCCATAGCTGACCAAATGCTGATGCAGCGCCGCATCGGATTGGACCAAAGGCAGATCCATCAGCTCTGCTCCGAAATCAACCGCATGAAAGGGGGCCTCCATGACCACCGGGCAACCCCATAGATGCGACAAGCGTGGGCCGCGCGAAGACTGCGGCTGAGCCAGCTGGACCTGGATCGGGTGAATCAACCGTCCAGTTGCGGTGCGATAGGCGGAAATCGCCGCCGACATCATGAATTCGCCATAAGCCGGATGGCGCCGCACCCAAGGGTCGCGATTGCCCACCACAAACCGCCCCGCCACGCCATCCGCATGGGCCTCTACAACAAATCCGGGCCGGGTCAGCGGCAAAATCTGCGCATTGATGGTCATGGCCTCGCCCATGGTGCGGGCGCTATGCAATATATAAGACACCACCGACGAGGTGCGGCCATTCAAGCGCAGGCCAATTTCCGGCGCGAAATAGGGATTATCCGAAAGACGCGCCAAAGCCTGGATAAAGTCCACCTCTTGGATCTGACCGATTTTGGCATTTTCTTCGCTTAATTCCGACCAATGCAGCGCCGCCGCCCCCAAAGCCCGCGCGACCCAGCGCGGATGCTCTGGCAATAGCAGCTCGATCACCTCGCGCACCCAATAGACCGGCACGGTATAATGTGGATCAGAGCCTAAAGTCTGCGATGTCATTTGACGTCCCTCAGCTGCTCTAACTCTTATAGCCTGTTTTTTGCGCGCGAAACCGCAAACTGCATGGGGCGGTCTGGGAATTCAGTTGGAAACTGTCATGCTACGGTTTCATTGACTGGGTAGATACGCGCGACCTCGGACCAGATGGCGACAACCAGACAGGTCCTGAAAACCGCGCGCAGTAAAAAGTAAAAGAGGCAGCATGGATTATGTGATCGAAGGCGCAAAAGCGATTTTGCCCGATGCGGTGGAAGCTTTAGACCTCAGCATCAAAGACGGGCATATTGAGACCTTCTCCACCGGTCCAGGACGGCGCATCAATGGCCGCAATCTGATCCTTGCCCCGGCTATGGTCGATATCCATGGCGATGCTTTTGAACGCCAGGTGATGCCGCGTAATGGCGTGTTCTTTCCACTCGAAGCAGCGATCCTCGACACAGATCGGCAGCTGGCCGCGAATGGTATCGCCACCGCTTATCACGCCCTGACCCTTAGCTGGGAGCCGGGTTTGCGCGCGGTGGAGCGCGGCGCCGAGCTACTGGATGCCTTGGCCAAATATTCCAACCGGCTAAGCGTAGAAAACCGGGTGCAGCTGCGATGGGAAACCTTCGCCCGCGAGGCAGAGCCCCTGATCGAGCGCGCCTTGGAAACTTATCCGCATCTGCCGTCCATCGCCTTTAACGACCATACATCCATGACCATGCGCGGGCTGGATGTATCGGTGCAAGAGCGGCTTTTCGAGCATAACCCAGCCTATGCGCTGGCCGATCCCCAAAGCGCCGATTTTTTGCGCCTGCGAACCGGAAATGGTGGCCGCTCAAAGCTAAGCCCCGAAGCTTATCGCGACCGGCTGATCGAAGTGTTTGAGCGCCGCTCAGATGTGCCCGACGCAATTAAGCGTATTGCCGCCCTGGGCCAGGCCAAAGGCGCGCCAATGCTGAGCCATGACGACACCCAGGATGAAACCCGCGACTTCTATCGCGAGCTGGGCGCAAGTATCGCTGAATTCCCCATGCGCATTCCGGTGACGCAGAAAGCCAAAGAGGCCGGTGACTGGATCGTCTTTGGCGCGCCCAATGCAGTGCGCGGCGGCAGCCATATTGGCAGCCCTTCTGCGGCGGAAATGGTGGAAATGGGCCTGGCCGATATTCTGGCCTCGGATTATTTCTACCCGGCAATGCTGGCCGCTGTGGCGCGGATGCATCGGGAAAACCGCGCCCCCCTGCCCCAGCTTTGGGCCACGGTTTCGGCCAATCCCGCCAGGGCAAGCGGGCTCAGCGATCGCGGCGAAATCGCTTTGGGCAAACGCGCCGATCTGGTGCTGCTCGACTGGCCCGAAGGCCATACGCCCCGCGTGGTCCTGACCATGGTTACCGGGCGCATCGCCTATATGTCCGCCGATCTTCTGGAGATGACTTAATGTTCGATATTCGCCATAGCCACAGCTTCACCCTCACCGGCGCGCAGCTTGTCACCCCAGAGGCGGTAATCACAGGCGGGCTTAGCGTCGAAAATGGCGTGATCACCGATCTGCATGAAGGCCGCGCCGAAGGCTTAGACCTGCAAGGCGATTACCTGATCCCCGGCATAGTCGATGTGCATACGGATCACGCCGAAACCCATGTGGTGCCGCGCGCTGGCGTTCAGTGGAATTTCGATGCCGCGCTCATGGCCCATGACGGGGTAGTGATCTCGGGCGGCACAACCACGGTCTTCGACAGCCTCTCGGTTGGCGCCTCAATGAAAAAGCCAGAGCGACGCGAAATCCTCGGCCCCTTAGTGCAGGCCTTGGCGGATGGGGTGGCCAAAGGCCGGTTCCGCGCCGAGCATATGTTGCATATGCGCTGCGAAATTTGCGATCCGGCAACGATTGAGCTGGTTAACCAAACCATCGGCCTGCCAATCACCCGGTTGGTTTCGGTTATGGACCATACCCCTGGCGACCGGCAAAGCCCTGATATTGACAGCTGGATGCGCGCAATGGCGCGGGATATGCAGATCGACCTGCACACCGCCCAAGACATGACCGACGAGCTTCTGACCCGCTCTGCCCGTGTCGGCGCCGAAGTCCGCGCCCATGTGATCTCGCAAGCGCTTGCCCGCGATCTGCCCTTGATGACCCATGATGACCGCAGCTGCGAGCATGTGGACCAATCCAGCGCCGAGGGCATCACTGTCTCGGAATTCCCCTGCACCCATGAGGCCGCAAGCCGGGCCCGCGAGCTTGGCCAAATCATCGTGGCAGGTGCGCCAAATTACCTGCGCGGCGGTTCACAATCGGGCAATGTGGCGGTCAAAGAGCTCTTGGCCGCCGGTCTCGTCGATGTGCTGGCCTCTGATTATGTCCCGCGCAGCCCGCTTGATGCGGCTTTCGCCATCGCCGAGGATCCGGAGCTGCCCTATAGCCTTTCCCAGACCTCCGCTATGGTCAGCCGCAACCCAGCCCGCCTGGCCGGTCTCACCGATCGCGGCGAAATTGCCTTGGGTCAACGCGCTGATCTGGTCTGGGTGCATCGCGCCGATGGCATCAATTCCGTGCGCGGCGTCTGGCGCCAAGGCCGCCGGGTCTTCTAGACCCTCTCATCCCCGCCCTTGAACCCAACCCTTGACCCCACCAGCGGGACAAACCGCTTTGACCTCGGAGCCGCCGTCGCTTGCCCCAAGCAGGCCAGGGCGCAGGGCTTTGTCAGGAAAATTTGCGGAGGGTCCACGCAGTGGAAACCGCCAATTTTCTTTACAAAGTCAGGCGATCTGGCAGGCAGTGGGCAGGCGATGGTGGATTTGAGTTCAAAGCTCTTTGACCTTGGTGAGCCCAGAGCGAAAAAACCTCACAACATCCCCCAAACCAAGCCGCATCAGCCAGAAAGCGGCAACAGGCTCCGTAAAAAGCGTGCGGGCCATCAGGCCCGCTCCGCTGGATCACGTATAAACCAGCCCGGCGCCTTTAATGGGCCGCCATATAAGCCAAAAGCTGTTCAGTAGATCCGTCTTTGACCTTTACGGCTGCCTCACCATTGAGCATGGGCAGTAGGGATTTCGCCAGTTCCTTGCCCAGCTCGACCCCCCATTGGTCAAAGCTGTTCAGCCCCAAAATCACGCCTTCCACAAAGACCCGATGCTCATAAAGGGCGATGATCTGCCCCAAACTATGGGGCGTCAGTTTCGGATAGACCAACATTGTCGATGGGCGGTTTCCGGGGAAGACCCGATGGCGGGCTTGCCGCTCTAACTCGGCCCCTGTGTGGCCTTTGGCCTCCATCAGCTTGCGCGCTTCCGTCAAAGACCGACCGCATAACAAGGCTTCCGCTTGGGCCAAACAATTGGCGATCAGGATTTTATGCTGATGTTCTAGATCCGGCTCATGCCCATGGGCGGCGACCATGAATTCGCAAGGCACAACACCAGTGCCCTGATGGATCAATTGATAGAAAGCATGCTGGCCATTCGTGCCCGGCTCGCCCCAGACAATCGGTCCCGAAACCCGCGTCAGATCAGAACCATCCATCGCCACGGATTTGCCGTTACTTTCCATCTCTAATTGCTGCAAATAAGCCGGCAAACGCGCCAAGCGTTGATCATAAGGCAGCACAGCACGGCTGGGATAGCCGCAGATCTGATGATGCCAAATCCCCACCAAGGCCAGCAAAACCGGCAGGTTCTCCGCAAAAGGCGCGGTGCAGAAATGCTGATCCATCGCAGCACCACCTTGCAAAAATGCGCGGAAATGTTCTGGTCCGACCTGGATCAAAAGGCTCAGGCCAATCGGCCCCCACATGGAATAGCGTCCGCCAACCCAGTCCTCAAAACCAAAGACCCGATCCGCCGGGATGCCAAATTCCGCCGTGCGCTCGGCTGAAGTAGACAGCGCCACAAATTGATGCGCCGGATCGTCAACAACCTGGCCCATCCAGTCTTTAGCGGTTTGGGCATTGGTCATGGTTTCGATTGTGGTGAAGGTCTTAGAGGCGACGATCACCAGAGTTGTCTCTGGGTTCAGCTCTTCCAAAGTCTCGGCGATCTGCGCCCCATCCACATTGGACACATAGTGAACTTTGGGGCCTTCGGAAAATGGAGTCAGCGCGATAGAGGCCATATTCGGCCCCAGATCGGAGCCGCCAATACCGATATTCACAATATCAGTGATCGCCCCACCCTGGCCGGTAAAAGCGCCCGAGCGAACCTCTTCGGCAAAGGCCTCCATCCGTGCTAGGGTTTCGCGAACGCCGGGCATGACATCCTCGCCATCCACCAAAACAGACCCGTCGAGATTGCGCAAAGCCGTGTGCAAAACCGCCCGATGTTCCGTGTCATTGATCTGCGCTCCGGAAAACATCGCGTCGCGCTTGGCCGCGAGATCCGCGCTTTCGGCCAATTCGATCAGCTCGGCAAAAGCCGCCGCATCGATTGTTGTCTTTGAAAAATCAAACAGCATCTCGCCAAGTTCGACCGAAAAATGCTGCGCGCGGTTTTCATCCGCCGCGAAAAGTTCTAGGATTTTTTGGCTTCGCGCGGCCGCCTTGCGTGCCTCAAGCTTTGCCCAATTACTCGCCATACCATTACTCCGCCCAATGGACTGTCGCGTCCTGCAATACCACACAGATCGGGGCGGTCAGCGGGTCGTTTAACTCTTCGGCCCGCGTCAAAGCCGCCCGTTTCTCTGACCCAGTGATAACAATATGCACCGACAGGGCGCCACGAAGAACCGGCGCAGACAGGGACAAGCGTGGTTCTGGTGCACCAGGGGCTTGGAGCCGCATCAAGGGCGCCGCATCTGGGTCTAAAGCGGCCGCCAATTCCGGCGATCCGGGAAAGAGCGACGCCGTATGCATATCCGCCCCCATCCCCAAAACCAGCACCGAAAGCGGCAGATGATCCGCAAGCGCTTGGATCTGCGGATCCAGACTGTCTTGGGGGTCCACCGCAAAAGACAGGAATTGCGCCGCAGCCGCCCGGCCCTGTAGCAAATGCCGCCGGATCAGCCGGGCATTCGACCGCTCCGAGCTTTCAGGCACTTGCCGTTCATCACTGGCCATGACCGTCACCCGGCTCCAATCCAAATCCGCTGCACAGAGCGAATCAAACATCGGCGCCGGGGTCGTGCCGCCTGGCACCGCCAGACTGGCCTGGTCATTGGCCATAAGCGCTGCATTCAGCTCGCCCGCCAGCGTGCTCGCTAGATCCATCATCATGATGTCGCGGTCTGGATATTCGATGAGGGTCATACTCGGATCTCCCGCCAGCGGCGCCCATCACGATGCAATAAGGCCAAAGCCTCTTCCGGCCCCGAAGTCCCCGCCTCATAGGGCTGCGGCTTATTGCGGCCATCCGCCCATAAATCTAGAATTGGATCCGTCCAACGCCAGGCCGCTTCGACTTCATCACCGCGCATGAACAAAGTCTGATTGCCGCGGATCACATCCATGATCAGCCGTTCATAAGCGTCAGAGGCCATCTCAGAGCTTGGCCCCAAAGCCTCGGCAAAGGTCATATCCAGCGGCACATCGATCAACCGCATCCCACCTGGCCCCGGCTCTTTGATGGTCACGCGCAGATCGATGCCTTCATTTGGCTGCAAACGGATCGACAATTCATTGGGCTGGCCACCTGCATCTTGGTCAAAGATCGAATGCGGCGTCGGCTTAAACCGCACAACGATTTCCGACATACGTGCCCGCAGCCGTTTGCCGGTACGGATATAAAATGGCGTACCCTTCCAGCGCCAATTGGCGATATGGCATTTGATGGCCACAAAGCTTTCCGTGTCGCTTAGCGGATTTTCCACATCCTCTAGATAGCCCGGCTCATCGCCCCGCGCCAAATACTGGCCGCGCACCATATCTGACGCGGGTACCGGATCCAAAGCACGGATGACTTTCAGTTTTTCATCCCGCACCGCGTCAGGATCGAAGCGCGCCGGTGGCTCCATCGCAGTCAGGCATAACAGCTGCATAATATGGTTTTGCACCATATCCCGCATCGCGCCCGATTGATCGTAATAAGAGCCGCGCCCGCCGACCCCCACGGTTTCCGCCACGGTGATCTGCACATGGTCGATATATTGCGCATTCCAAAGCGGCTCAAAAAGGATATTGCCAAACCGCACCGCCATCAGGTTTTGAACGGTTTCTTTGCCCAGATAGTGGTCGATGCGGTAAATCTGGGTTTCGTCGAAATAGGCGGCCAGCTCTTCATTCAAGGCCCGCGCCGATGTGAGATCCCGGCCAAAGGGTTTCTCCACCACGATCCGACTATCAGGCAATGCCAGCCCATAGCGATGCAACCGCGCCGCAATATCGCCAAACAGGCTGGGACTGACCGAGAAATAAAAAGCCCGCACAACATTTTCCCGCAGCGCGGCTTTTAGATCCTGCCAGCCATCCTCGCCCAAAGCGTCAATGGGGAAATAGTCCAATCGCTGCAGAAATTCGGCCACTTGATCTGGGCTGCGCTCGTCTTCTGGCAGAAATTCTTCGAGCGCCGCAGCAACCCAGGCGCGGAACGCGTCTTGCGCCATCTCGCCACGCGCTGCCCCTAAAATACGCGCCTCGCCCGGCATTTGATCAGCCGCAAAACGGCGAAACAGACCTGGCAGAATCTTGCGTCGCGCCAAATCACCAGTTGCGCCAAAGATCACCAAGTCGAAGACATCAACCGGAATAATACGAGATACCATAGTTTCACCCTTTGGGGCGCCATTGTCGGGCGCTAACATCGACAGTTTTAGCAGGTTAACCCCATATAACAACCGGGTCACGTCTGCGTTGGGGGTTCTTTTCACGGTCTTTGGCAAAGGCTAAGTTTCCCGAGCATACCGATGACGGATAGTTCCTTATGAAAGACGATATACCTCGCCTTGTGCGAAAATTCGACGACCCATATGTCACTGCAGATGGGCAAAACCGCGCCCAAGTCGCCTTAGAGGGGCTATCGACGCTGTGGTTTAACACGGGCACGCTGTGCAATATTGCATGCGGCCATTGTTACATTGAAAGCTCTCCGAAAAATGACCGACTGGCCTATTTGTCGGCGGCCGAGGTCGCCGCATATCTGGACGAGCTGGATAGCCGCCAGGATCGCCCGGCCGAGATCGGATTTACCGGCGGCGAGCCATTCCTAAACCCCGATATTTTGGCCATGTTAGAGGATGTGCTGCGCCGAGGCTATCAGCTCTTGATTCTCACCAATGCCATGCAGCCGATGATGCGCCCGCGCCTGCGCCAAGGATTAGAGCGGCTGCAAAAGTCCTATCCCGGCCAAATGACCTTCCGGGTTTCGCTCGATCATTTCACCCCTGCCCGCCATGATGAGGAACGCGGCGAAGGTTGTTTCGCAGCGGCGCTGGCGGGGATGCATTGGCTGCAAGACCAGGGCATCGCGCTGGCCGTGGCAGGGCGATATTTGTGGCATGATAGCGAAGCAGAGATGCGCGCCGGTTTCGCCAAGCTTTTCGAAGAAGAGGCCCTCGCCCTAAACGCTATGGATCCGGGCCAAACCGTGCTTTTCCCGGAAATGGATGAAACAACGGACGTGCCAGAAATCACCGAAGCCTGCTGGGGCATCCTGGGCAAATCCCCCAGCCAAGTCATGTGCGCGAGCTCCCGCATGGTGGTCAAACGCAAAGACGCGCAGCACCCCACAGTGCTGGCCTGCACATTACTGGCCTATGATCGCAATTTCGAATTAGGGGAAACCCTGGCCGAAGCGGACCGCCCCGTACAGCTCAACCACCGCCATTGCGCCAAATTCTGTGTCCTCGGCGGCGCCTCCTGCTCCGCCTAAGCAGACCACCAATCGCGCCGCTGATCTCGGAGCCACCCTCGCTAAGCGGCCGAAAGACAGGGACCAAGCCAGGGGTCCAGAAAAATCGCGGAGGCTCCGCATGGCGCCCAGCCATGGGGAAACCGTTATTTTTCTGGAGGCCGGGCTTGGTGCCTGTCAGGCCAGCGCAAAGTGAGGCTGGCCCGAGATCAGCGCTTGATCTTGGTGAACCGGAGCAAACCGCCAACATCGCCACCAGACAAGACGCCGCCATAAAATCCAGAAAATCGCAGATATCTCTGTAAAAAGCGTGCGGGCGTCTGCCCGCTCCGCTTAGTTCACATAGAGGCTCTACAGCCGAACCCCATGGCGCCCGGCTAGATCCAGGAAAAATTGCCAGGCGACCCGGCCAGAACGGCCGCCACGGGTCGCGGCCCATTCGATGGCTTGGGCCCGCAAATCCTCGTCACTGACAGTAACCCCATGGGCATCCGCATAGCCTCGGATCATTGCCAGATAGTCATCTTGGCTACAGGGGTGGAACCCAAGCCAAAGCCCAAACCGGTCCGAAAGCGACACTTTTTCTTCTACCGCTTCGCCGCCATGGATCGCTTGGGCCCGCTCATTTTCGATCATATCTCGGGGCATCAAATGGCGCCGGTTCGAGGTGGCATAGAAAACCACATTTTCCGGCCGACCTTGCACCCCGCCATCCAGCACAGCTTTCAGAGATTTGTAATCCTGATCGTCATGGGAAAAGGACAGATCATCGCAAAACAGGATAATCCGATGTGCGCTTGCCCGAAGCAGGGTCAATAACCGCCCCAAACTTGGCAAATCCTCGCGCTGCAACTCCACCAGTTTACAGGCCGTGCCGCTGGCACAAACCGCCCCATGCACCGCTTTGACCAGCGAAGACTTCCCCATCCCCCGCGCGCCCCAGAGCAGCGCATTATTGGCCGGCAGGCCGCTGGCGAATTGCTGGGTATTGGCCAAAAGCGTATCGCGCGAGCGTTCCACCCCGACCAAAAGGCTTAGATCCACCCGATTGACCACGGGCACCGGCTCTAACCGATCCGGATCCGCATGCCAGACAAAAGCCTCTGCCGCGTCCCAATCAGGGGTTTCGGCCTGAGGCGGTGACATCCGCTCTAGCGCCG
The DNA here is from genome assembly GCA_049603835.1 of Mangrovicoccus sp. Lineage (GTDB taxonomy): Bacteria > Pseudomonadota > Alphaproteobacteria > Rhodobacterales > Rhodobacteraceae > Mangrovicoccus. The sequence continues at coordinate 123,093 of JBMYSZ010000006.1, read as the reverse complement.
CCGCAATACGGCGCAGTTCACTCAACTTATCGGGCTTGCTCATGGGTTAGGCTTCGGTTTCGTCTTCATCAACCCACAGACCTTCGGCCCGCAGCTCTGCTTCGCGCTGTTTCTCCACGCGACCCACAAGGAAGATCGAGATCTCATACAGCCCATAGACCACCACAAACAGGATCACCTGCGTGATCACATCCGGCGGGGTCACCAGAGCGGCCAGGGTCAAAATCCCCACAACCGCATATTTCCGCATCTCGCCCAGGCCTTTGGCCGAAACCAGCCCCGCCTTGCCCATCAGGGTCAAAAGCACTGGCAGCTGGAAACAGAGCCCAAAAGCAAAGATGAATTTCAGCGATAGATCCAAGCTTTCGCGGACCGAGCCCAGAAACACGGTTTGCAGCTCTTCGGTTTCCGTGGCGGTTTGGCTGAACTCGCCCTCGCCTGCGATCAGATTGGCCAGGGCCGGGATCGCATCGGAAAAGCCGATAAAGAAATTCATCGCCAGCGGGGTCACCACGAAATGGGCAAAAGAGGCGCCCAACAGGAACAGAACCGGCGAAGCGATCACGAAGGGCAGAAAAGCATTCTTCTCGGATTTATACAAACCCGGCGCCACAAAGCGCCACATTTGATGCGCGATGACCGGAAAGGCCAAGGCAAAGCCCCCAATCAGCGAAATCCGCACAAGCACAAAGAATTTTTCCTGCGGCGCGGTAAAGATCAGCCGGGGATCCTCGCCACGGGCGCGCAGCACATCGGCGATCGGTTCAGAGATGAATTCCAGCAGGGGTTCGGCCACGGCAAAGCAGATGACCATCCCCACCAAAAAGGCCAGCACCGAGCGGATCAGCCGGGTGCGTAATTCGGCCAAATGTTCGATCAGCGGGGCAGAGCTGTCGTCGATTTCGTCTTTGTCCGGCGCGCTCATGCCTGGTCCTTCTTGGTCTCTGCGGGTTCAGACTGACTTGCCGGCTGCGCTGCTTCGCTGGCTGGATTTGGCGCGGCAGGCTTCGTCGTGTCAGGCTTCGTCATGCTGGGCGGGGTCCATTTATCCGCCTCATCCACCGCGTCATTGAGCGCATCAAGCCCCAGCTTGCGCGGATCCTTCAACGCGGCCAGGTCTTTTTGCAGATCGCTCATCCCCGATTGATCCGCCGCCTCATTCATAGCCGAGGTAAATTCCCGCGCCATCGCCTTGAGCCGCCCGGTAAAGCGCCCCAATTGGCGAAACATCACCGGCAGATCCTTTGGGCCCACCACGATCAGCGCCACAACGCCAATCACCAATAACTCGGTCCAACCGATATCCAGCACGCGCGTGGTTTCCTATCTTCGGATTAGACTTTGTCTTTTGAGCCGTCGATGGTCTGATCCGGCGTCACATCGCGCGGCTGAGCCTGATCTTCGATTTCTTCAGAACCGTCTTTGACGCCTTTTTTGAAGGCGGTGATGCCTTTGCCCACTTCGCCCATAAGACCCGCGATTTTGCCCCGGCCAAACAGAACCAGAACCACGACAGCGATCAGCAAAAGCCCCGGAAGGCCGATATTATTAAGCATGTTTATTTCCCTCTCAGATGGGCCATGGAAGAGATGCCCACCCTTTCTCTTAGATGTAAAGGCCAGAGCCTAAGGTTCAAAGGGGCAAAGTTTATGATTTTAGCTCCGCTTGTCACAAACTCTGCGCTAAGCGCTGCTGCCCCGCAGTCGCGCGGCTTTTTTCACGCTGACGATCGGAAAGTCCTTTTTCGGGAACACATGGCAGCGATCCCGGCGCATCATCAGCCAAAGCGGCGTGCCCGCATCGGGCAAGAAGACCCCCGGCACAACGGCCTGGATTTTGGAGCGGTCATAATCCATCTCGAATTCCACCAGGCTTTCGCGGCCCAGATAGCGGGCCCGACGCACAGTGCCACGGGCTGGCGCGCCATTTTCCGGGGTGGGTTCCGGGCCACGGCCATTGCGGTCAAAGTCGATTTTTAGGTGCTGCGGCCGGATCACGATTTCCACCTCAGTGCCATTGCTGACACCTGGGGCAAAGAAAGTGCCAAAGGGCGTTTCGCAAGTCGCGCCGCAGACAGTGGCTGTGATCACATTGATATCAGAGAAAAACGCCGCCGCCGCTTTGTCCACCGGCGCATTATACAGATTATAGGGTGCGCCCGATTGCACCACCAGCCCGTCGCGCATCAGCACGATACGGTCGGCCATGCGCATCGCCTCTTCTGGCTCATGGGTGACCATCATCACCGCAGTGCCCTCTTCGCGCAGCAGATCTAGCGTGTCATCGCGGATCCCGTCGCGCAGCCGTTGGTCAAGGCCAGAAAAGGGTTCATCCATCAACATGACCCGCGGCTGAGGCGCTAAGGCGCGGGCCAAAGCCACCCGCTGCTGCTCCCCGCCCGATAGCTCATGGGGAAAGGATTTCGCATGACGGGCCATATCGACCCGCTCTAGCAGCATCATGGCGCGTTCCGCTTTGACTTTGCGTTTGCCGGTCAGGCCAAAAGCGACATTATCCGCCACGGACATATGCGGGAAGAGCGCAAAATCTTGGAACATCAGCCCGATAGAGCGCTGTTCTGGCGGAATGGCTAGGCCTGGCGCGAAAAGCGGATCGCCGTCCATCAAGATTTCGCCTTGATCGGGATGATCGACCCCAGCAATCATCCTTAAAGTCGTGGATTTCCCACATCCTGATGGGCCGAGCAGGCAGACGATCTCCCCTTCTTCGACGGAAAGAGAAACATCGCGCACCACTTCTCGATTGGCGAAACTGCGGGACAGATGACGAGCCTCTAGCCGAGGGATTTGTTGAGGCACGGGCAGCGCGCTCCTTAAGGAGAGAAGTTTAGTCAGGCTTGGGCTTATCATCGCTGCCGGGCGGGAACAACGGGACAGAACCGAGTCTTGGGGCCAGGACCAAGGTCAGAGCCTATAAAATAGGCAGTTCTGTCAGGAGTAGGATGGGCAATTTGCCCATCATCCGGCCCGGCCATCTGGGCGATGGGCAAAATGCCCATCCTACTCCAAGCCCAAAAGAAAAAGCCGCCCCCGAAGGAACGGCTCTTAGATCAGATTTCAGCGCGAAGCTTACTTCACCAGCCCAAGCAATGTATCAAGCGAGGCTTTCGCGTCACCATAGAACATCCGGGTATTGTCCTTAAAGAACAGCGGGTTTTCGATGCCCGAATAGCCAGTCCCCTGACCACGCTTAGACACAAAGACCTGCTTGGCTTTCCAAACTTCCAGAACCGGCATACCGGCAATCGGAGAGTTCGGATCTTCTTGCGCCGCTGGATTTACGATGTCGTTAGAGCCGATCACGATGACCACATCCGTTTCCGGGAAGTCGTCATTGATCTCTTCCATCTCAAGCACGATGTCATAAGGCACTTTGGCTTCCGCCAAGAGCACATTCATATGCCCCGGCAAACGCCCCGCCACTGGGTGGATCGCAAAGCGCACTTCTTTGCCCTTAGCCCGCAAACGCCGGGTCAGCTCGGCCACATTGGACTGAGCTTGCGCCACCGCCATACCATAGCCCGGCACGATCACCACGCTATCCGCATCCTCCAGCGCAGTTGCCACACCATCCGCGTCAATGGCGATCTGCTCGCCCTCAACAGCCATCTGCTCTCCTGCTGGGCCACCAAAGCCCCCAAGGATCACCGAGACGAAGGAACGGTTCATCGCCTTACACATGATGTAAGACAGGATCGCCCCCGAAGAGCCCACCAGCGCGCCCACAACGATCAAGAGGTCGTTGGACAGCGAGAAACCAATCGCAGCAGCAGCCCAGCCGGAATAGCTGTTAAGCATAGAGACAACCACCGGCATATCCGCGCCGCCGATACCCATGATCAGGTGATAGCCGATGAACAGAGCCGCAACGGTCATGATCAGCAAAGGCAGGATGCCACCAGTGCCCATATACCAGAAGAGGCACAGCAGCGAGATAATCGCAGCCCCCGCATTCAGGATATGGCCGCCCGGCAATTTGGTCGCCGCAGAGGTCACTTTGCCGGCCAGCTTACCGAAAGCGATCACAGAGCCGGTGAAGGTCACCGCCCCGATGAAGACGCCCAAGAATAGCTCGACCTTCAAAATGCCCAGCTCAACCGGTGATTTATGCGCCACAAGCTCGGCAAAGATGCCCTGCACCTCCGCGCCTGCGCCGTGATCGCCAGCCACCATCTGCATGGTGAAATGCGCGTTGAAGCCCACGAAGACCGCCGCCAGACCGACAAGCGAGTGCATCGCCGCCACCAGCTGAGGCATTTCGGTCATCTGCACGCGTTTGGCCACCACGGTACCGATCAGCCCGCCTGCCGCGATCAGCAGAAGGGACAGCCACCACAGACCAAAGCCCGGCCCGATCAGCGTCGCCAGAACCGCAAGGCCCATACCGACAATGCCATACCAGACGGCGCGTTTCGCACTTTCCTGCCCGGACAAACCGCCCAGAGACAGGATGAATAGGACAGCCGCGACCACATAGGCCGCCGTCGTAAATCCGAATTCCATAGTCCCTACCCCTGATTACGATTTCTGGAACATGGCCAACATGCGCCGGGTCACCAAGAACCCGCCAAAGATGTTGATCCCAGCCATAAAGACCGACAGAGCCGCGAGAATGATCACGATTGCGCTGGACGACCCGATCTGCATCAGCGCGCCCAAAATGATGATCGAGCTAATCGCATTGGTCACAGCCATCAGCGGCGTATGCAGCGAATGCGCCACATTCCAAATCACCTGGAAGCCCACAAAGACCGACAGAACAAACACGATAAAGTGCTGCATGAAGGTCGCAGGCGCCACCAAGCCCACCAGCAAGATCAGCGCCGCCATAACACCCAGCAAAGTCACCTGGTTTTTGGTCTGCGCTTTGAAGGCGGCCATTTCTTCGGCGCGCTTCTCTTCCGGTGTCAGCTCTTTCGGCTTCTCCTTCGGTTTCTGCGCGGCAATCGCGGCTACTTTCGGCGGCGGCGGCGGGAAGGTGATCGCGCCCTCATGGGTCACGGTCGCGCCGCGGATCACGTCATCTTCCATATTGTGATTGACCTTGCCGTCTTTCTCCGGCGTCAGGTCAGTCATCATATGGCGAATATTGGTGGCATAAAGCGTCGAAGACTGCTGCGCCATGCGGCTCGGGAAATCCGTATAGCCGACGATGATCACGCCGTTATCGGAAACAACCCGCTCATCCGCTACGGTCAGATCACAGTTGCCGCCGCGCTCCGCCGCGAGGTCAATGATGACCGAGCCCGGCTTTTGCAATTTGACCATGTCTTCGGTCCACAGCTTCGGCGCCGGGCGACCCGGGATCAAAGCGGTGGTGATGACGATATCGACTTCTGGGGCCAGCTCGCGGAACTTGGCCAGCTGCGCGTCGCGGAATTCCGGCGAAGACGGAGCCGCATAGCCGCCAGTCGCGGCACCATCGGTCTGCTCTTCTTCGAATTCCAAGAAGACGAATTCGGCGCCCATGGATTCGATCTGCTCTGCCACTTCCGGGCGAACATCGAAAGCCAAGGTGATCGCGCCCAGCGAGGTGGAGGTGCCGATCGCGGCCAGACCCGCAACACCCGCACCCACGACAAGCACTTTCGCCGGAGGCACTTTACCCGCCGCAGTCACCTGACCGGTGAAGAAACGACCAAAATTGTTCCCGGCCTCAATAACCGCGCGATAGCCCGCTATATTGGCCATGGAGGACAAAGCATCCATCTTCTGAGCGCGCGAGATACGCGGCACCATATCCATGGCGATGACATTCGCCCCGGAGGCTTTCGCTTTTTCCAGCAGCTCCTCGTTTTGCGCCGGGTAGAAGAAGGAGATCAGCGTCTGCCCTTCACGCAGCAGGCCAATTTCGTCATCGCTGGGCGGACGAACCTTAGCAACAATATCTGAGGCCGCGAAAAGAGCTGCCGCATCAGCCACAACTTCGACGCCAGCCTCTTTATAAGCTTCATCGGTGAACCCGGCTTCCAAACCGGCGCCGCTTTGCACGACACACTCATATCCCAGCTTTTGCAGCTGGCCTGCAGAGGCAGGTGTCAGTGCAACCCTGCGCTCCCCTTCAAAGACCTCTAACGGCGATCCAAGCTTCAATGGCCTGACCTCCCAAACACAGTTTTCCCGGTGGGCGGAAACCGCCCATTGATGATTGGTCGAGTAGCATTTGCGGGGCAAGGCTCACAAGGCTACGTTCAGCTAATATAGCCGAACTTACAGCCAACGACGGGTGAGACGCTTATAAGCTTCGTATTTTTCGCCGAATTCGCGCTGAATCCGGAATTCTTCTGTATACACAAAACGACGATCAATGATCAAGATGAAAATCGGTAACAAAAACAGGGCCAAATAGGCCTGAAAAAGCAAAATCGCCGCCAGCAAAAGACAGGCGTCCCCTAGGTAAATTGGATTACGCGAGAGGCGAAAAACCCCAGTTTGCACTAAGTTATGGGGCATTTGATGGGGAATTATGGTCGTGCGATAGCGCCGCATTTCTATCACAGCTGCGCTAATCAGTCCCAGGCCAATCAGCGCAATTATTGCACCTAAGACGGGTATCGCTGGATTTGTCGGCAATGTGTTAGGGCTAACCCTGTCAATTCCCCAGACAGCCAATAGGAAAGTCGCCAACCATGTCGGGGGAATATCCACATAGCGCCAGGCAGGCATCGGCGGGAGACCCAACATCGACCGCCGCCCCGATCAGGCGCTTTTTGCGGTGAATTGGCCTTTATCCGCAAAGGCTGCCACCGCAGAGCCGAAAGCGGAAAAGAGCTTGAACGACACCGGGTCTTTCTGCGCATTCCACTCAGGATGCCACTGAACCCCCAGGGCAAAGCCGGGCGCATCTTTCACATAGATTGCTTCGGGCGTCTCATCTTCGGCCCAGCCATCAATCACCACCCGCTCTGCCGGTTCTTTGATCCCTTGGCCGTGCAATGTATTGGTCAGTACCTTTTCCGCGCCCATAAGCTGGTGAAACACCCCGCCAGTGGCAAAGCGCACATGATGGCGTAGCTCGAATTTCTCTTCGAGGGTGCCATCTGGCGGCATGCGGTGATTCATCCGCCCCGGCAATTCCCGGATCTCAGGATAAAGCGAGCCGCCAAAAGCGACATTGATTTCCTGAAACCCACGACACAGGCCTAAAATCGGCTGGCCGCGCTCCACGCAGGCGCGAATAAGCGGCAGGGTAATCGCATCGCGGTTTTCGTCGAAATCCCCATGCGCCTCGGTCGGCTCTTCGCCGTAATGGGTCGGATGCACATTAGGACGACCGCCGGTGAACAAAAATCCGTCGCATAGATCCATTAACTCATCGACCGACACAAAAGCAGGGTCAGCCGGGATGATAATCGGCATGGCTTTGGACACTTCGGCCAAAGCGGTCGAATTCATCGTCCCCCCGGAATGGGTGGGATATTGATCATTAATGAGGTGCGGGTTTCCGATCACCCCAACGACTGGACGGGGCATGAGGCTCTCCAAAAGATACAACGCAGAGCAATAGCGCCCTTCCCCCTAGGCGTCGAGACTTTCCCGGCGGGAGCCGCTCATTTCCGCGTGAATTTGATCACATAGGACATATTAAATAACAGGAATTAATCATTCCCGCATTTTTCACGCCAGGTTCACGGTAGGTTGACCCTAGGGCCTTCGAAGAAAGCCGTTATTTTTATAGACTCTCTATGCAGCGGTTTCTTCAGCCGCGTTTTTATAGACCGAGACATATTAATATGGCGAAGATCCATCACACCAGCTTTGAGCCAGTGGACGAGGCATCGCAAAAAACCTTGGATAATATGGTGCTTCGTTGCGTTGTAGAATTCCAGCCCGGTGAAGTTTCGCAGCAGACGCCGTTTGATCTGGCGGTCACCTTGCGGGAAGGCGCGCAAATCTCTGGCGCAAATTGGCTGATGACTGGGAAGACAATCGAAGTGATTGATAAACAGCGCGTGGATGTCGCCATATATTTCTGCCGCCGGACCGCCGCCATCGCAGAATACTACGCGCCCATCACTGCAGATATCCGCCTGGCGCCGGCAGGTTTCGCCGATCAGGCGCAGATCTCGTTCCAGCCGCGCCCCAAAATGCCTTTTCGCCAAAGCTGTGGCTGATCGGCTGGGCGGGGTGCCGGTTAGTGCTGTCCGGCGAGCAAGGCCCAGAGCATTGCATGCAAGCCAGGCCTCACCAAATTTTCACCAATCTCTTAGGCGGCGCCGGTCAGACCCGCTGCGGCGAGACCGGCAAGCCCCGCCTCTGCGTCATTATCGGATGTGTCACCAGTGATCCCGGCTGCGCCGATCACCGCGCCATCTTCGCCTTTGATCAAGATGCCGCCCGGCACTGGCACAACCTGGCCGCCATAAACGCCATTCACTGCCGCCATGAAATAGGCCTGCTGCTCGGCGCGGGCCATTTGCGCGCTGCCAGGCATGCCCAGCATCACCGCGCCATAGGCTTTGGCCTGGGCAATACCGAACCGTCCCGGCGCGGCGCCGTCTTGGCGCTCAAAAGCCACCACATGGCCACCCGCATCCAGCACCACCACGGAAAGCGGCTTTAGCCCCATTTCCGCGCCTTTGGCAAAAGTGCCGTCGATAATTTTCTTCGCTTGTTCCAGCGTGACATTCGCCATGATCGGCCCCTTATCCTTGCGCTTTCAATTCTAAACGGCGGCGATGCAGCACCGGCTCTGTATAGCCCGAAGGCTGGATCCGTCCTTCAAAGACCAGATCACATGCCGCCTTAAAGGCCACCCCGTCAAAGCCTGGCGCCATGGGGCGATAGCTTGGATCGCCCGCATTTTGCGCATCCACCTTAGCGGCCATTTTTTCCATCGCCGCTTGCACTTGCTCTTTTGTGATCACACCATGATGCAGCCAATTGGCTAAAGCTTGCGATGAAATTCGGCAGGTCGCGCGGTCTTCCATCAGGCCCACATCATTAATGTCCGGCACTTTCGAGCAGCCCACGCCCTGATCGACCCAGCGAACCACATAGCCCAGGATGCCTTGGGCGTTATTTTCGATCTCGGCGGTGATCACTTCATCGGACCAATTCACCCCTTCGCTCACCGGGATGGTCAGCAGATCCTCTAGCGTGCCGCGTGCGCCGCCTGCTTTCAGCTCATCCTGAAGCGCCAGCACATCGACGTTATGATAATGGGTGGCATGCAGCGTCGCCGCTGTGGGGCTTGGCACCCAAGCGCATGTGGCGCCGGATTTCGGATGGCCGATCTTCGCCACCAGCATATCCGCCATTTTATCGGGCATCGCCCACATGCCTTTGCCGATTTGCGCTTTACCCTTAAGGCCAGCAGCCAAACCGATATCCACATTGCGATCTTCGTATGAGGCGATCCAAGGCGTGGCTTTCATCTCGCCTTTCGGGATCATCGGCCCGGCCTCCATCGAGGTGTGAATCTCATCACCAGTGCGATCTAGGAAGCCCGTATTGATAAAGGCCACCCGCGATTTCGCGGCGCGAATGCATTCCTTTAGATTGACCGAAGTGCGACGCTCTTCGTCCATGATCCCCAGCTTGACCGTATTGGCCGGCAAGCCTGCGATCTCTTCGACCATGGTGAAGATCTCATCCGCGAAGGCCACTTCTTCGGGACCATGCATTTTCGGCTTCACCACATAAACCGAGCCGGTCACGGAATTACGCTCGCCCACGGATTTACGCAGATCATGCTTGGCGATGACCGCCGTGCAAAGCGCATCGAGCAGGCCTTCGCTCAGCTCGCCCCCATCCGCATCAAGCACAGCCGGGGTGGTCATCAAATGGCCCACATTGCGCACCAACATCAGCGCCCGGCCCTTCAGGGTCAGCGGCGTCCGGTCTGGGGCATGGAAGGTCAGATCATGAGCCAATTCGCGGGTGAAGCTTTTGCCGCCCTTGGACACTTCTTCACGCAAATCGCCGCGCATCAGGCCCAGCCAATTGCGATAAGCCAGGGTCTTATCCGGGCCATCCACGGCAGCGACGCTATCTTCGCAATCCATGATCGAGGAAATCGCCGATTCCAGCACGATATCCGAGATCCCCGCCGGATCCTGCGCGCCCACAGGGGTATTTTTGTCGATCTTCAGCCAGATATGCAGGCCATTCGCTTTCAGCAAAATTCCATCCGGCGCCGAGGGGATGCCCGCATAGCCCGCATATTGCGACGGATCTGCAAGGGAAATACCGTCATTCACATGGAGCTGACCGCCCTCGGAAGCGAGGATATGCACATCTGCCCAGGATCCTGTCTCAAGCGGCACCACCGCATCCAAATGCGCTTTGGCCCAGCCGATCACCTGGGCGCCGCGCTCTTTATCATAGCCGCCCGCAAGCGGGGTCGTGCCCAAAGCATCCGTGCCGTAAAGCGCATCATAAAGACTGCCCCAACGGGCATTCGCGGCGTTCAGCGCATAACGCGCATTCATGATCGGCACTACCAGCTGCGGGCCAGGCAGAGAGGCAAATTCCGGGTCGGTATTCGCGGTCTCGATCTCGAAATCCGGGCCTTCGGGCACGAGATAGCCGATCTCTTCGAGGAAAGCCTTGTAAGCCGCGGCGTCAAAGGCCTGGCCCCGATGGGCTTTGTGCCAATCATCGATCTGAGTTTGCAGCGTCTCGCGTTTTTCCAGCAAAGCGCGGGTTTTCGGGCCGAGCTCTGCCGCCATGCGCGCCAAGCCATCCCAGAAGGCATCCGCGCTGACATCCGTGCCCGGCAGGGCCTCATTTTCCAGGAACTCCGCTAGTTCCGCATCAACGCGTAACCCTTTGCGATCCAGATATGCCATGGGGCCCTCCTTGCCGTTATTTGCGATAGTCGTAGACTGCTGCTGCGTCCCTTGCAAGCATAGGGTGGTTAGTCTTTCTGACCAATTTTGCCTTTGCTTATTTTGCAGCGTTGCGAGCAATAGCGCACGGCCTCCCAATCGCGGGCCCATTTCTTGCGCCAAGCAAAGGGGCGACCACAAGCGGCACAGATTTTCTGCGGCAAATCCGATTTCGAAACCCCGCGTGGCATGGTTTGCCCTCCTTTGCAGGCCGCAATCTAGCACGGCCTAGAGTTTGGGAAAGAGCGGCGGCTAATGGTGGGATTCGCCGCGTGTGGCGGAAACTTGAGCGAGGAAGGTCTCTAGGGATTTCGCCCGCTCTGGTTTAAACCCATCGAGGCTTTGCATCCCCGAAATCCGATCCAGCCGGAAGGCGCGGAAATCGTCACGCAACTCGCACCAGGCTACCAGCATCCAAATCTTGCCCCAAAAGAACAGCCCCAAGGGCCGCACCACACGGCTACTGTCTTGCCCTTCGCCGTCGCGATAGCGCAGATCCAAGCGGCGCTTGCCGTCGATTGCCGCCTCAATTGCATCCAGGCGGGCGGCAATATCTGGCGTCATTTCATGAGCCATTGCATGGACTTTGACCGCCTCGGCCCGCGCTTTGGGACCTTCGGGCAAAACTGAGGCGATCTTGATCAGCGCTTCTTCGGCGCCGCGCGCCATGGCCGCGCCGCCCCAGGCCCGCACCAGCCGCGCGCCCACCACAAGCGCCACGATCTCATCTTCGGTGAACATCAAGGGCGGCAGGGTAAAGCCCTCGGCCATCAAATAGCCAAAGCCTGCCTCCCCCTCAATCGGCACGCCCGAGCCCTGAAGATCAGCGATATCGCGATAGATCGTGCGCTCGGACACTTCCAGCGCTTCGGCAAGCTTACCCGCCGTGGTGTGCCGACCGCCGCGCAGAAGCTGGACAATCTGAAACAGGCGATCGGCGCGGCGCATTAGGCTTTGGGCTCGAAAAAGCCGACAGTATTGCCGTCAGGGTCATGGGCCAGGAAAACCCGGCCCGGCGGGATTTCAAAGATATCTTGAGCGATTGTCCCACCGGCCTCGAGCACCCTTGCGCGCATCTCTTCGGCTGTGCCCTGGCCACCGAAATGCACGATATTGCCCGCCCCTTCCGCTGCGGGTTCGCCAACCACCAAATTGGCGGAGACATGTGGGCCATCCATGGGCGTTTCGAAAATGGCAATTTCCTGCGGGCCCATGGTTTCCTTGCGAAGCCGACCCTTGGTCACCGCCTCATAAAAGGCGATGGAATGGTCGAGATCGCGCACCCGGATTTCCGCCCAGACAACGAAATTTTGCGGCATGTAAGTCATCGTCATGTTCCTTCCTTGTTAACATGATGATGAGTGTTTCGCACAAGGCTCCTGACAGCATTCTGTCAGTATCTGTCAGGGCGGTGGCGTTTTTTCTACGGCAATTGGGTTTGCCCGGGCGAGCCATGCCCAACCAGGCTCAGCAGCGCCAAAAGGACAGGCGCACTGCCTGCCAAGAGCTGCACAGCAGAAACAGCGGTGCAAATCACCTTGTGGCCCGCTGCAAAGCGCCTAAGTTCAAAACAACGCCCATGAAGGAGCCCAAGATGCGCGATGCCAGCCCGACACCCCCGCAAACCGTCTATCTGAAGGATTACCGGCCCTTCGGCTATTTGGTGGACAATGTGCATCTGACCTTCCGCCTGCATCCCACCGCCACCCGTGTGATCAGCCGGATTGCCTTTCGCCCCAATCCAGAGGCCCCCGGCCCCTTCCGCTTGCATGGCGAAAAGCTGGAGCTGATCAGCGCCAAAATCGACGGGGCCGAGGTTTCGCCGGAAATCGATGCCGAAGGGCTGAGCTGTGCGGTTCCCGATGCGCCCTTCATTTGGGAAGCAGAGGTCGAGATCAATCCCGAGGCCAATACCGCGCTTGAAGGGCTTTACATGTCGAACGGCATGTATTGCACCCAATGCGAGGCAGAGGGTTTTCGCAAGATCACCTATTACCCCGACCGCCCCGATGTGATGGCGCCCTTCACCGTGCGCGTCGAGGGCGGTGAGCCGGTGAAGCTTTCCAATGGCAATCCGTCGGGCGCAGGCGAGGGTTTCACCGAATGGACCGATCCCTGGCGCAAGCCTGCCTATCTTTTCGCCCTGGTGGCCGGTGATCTTGTGGCCCATCGCGATAGCTTTACCACGATGAGCGGACGCAAGGTCGATCTGGCGATCTATGTGCGCGATGGCGATCTAGAAAAATGCCTCTTCGCAATGGATGCGCTAAAGCGGTCCATGGCCTGGGATGAGCGCGTCTATGGCCGGGAATATGATCTTGATGTGTTCAATATCGTCGCTGTGGATGATTTCAATATGGGCGCGATGGAGAATAAGGGGCTGAATATCTTCAACTCCTCCGCCGTGCTCGCCAGCCCCGAAACTGCGACTGACGCCAATTTCGAACGCATCGAGTCGATCATCGCTCATGAATATTTCCATAATTGGACCGGCAATCGGATCACCTGCCAGGATTGGTTTCAGCTGTGCCTGAAAGAGGGGCTGACGGTTTTCCGCGATCAGCAATTTTCCAAAGATGAGCGCTCTGAACCGGTCAAACGCATTGATGATGTGCTGATGCTGCGCGCTCGGCAATTCCGTGAGGATAACGGCCCGCTGGCCCATCCGGTGCGACCCGAAAGCTTTGTAGAGATCAATAACTTCTACACAGCCACGGTCTATGAAAAAGGCGCCGAGCTGATCGGGATGCTGCAAACCCTGGTGGGCGACGCCGCCTATTCCAAAGCGCTTGATCTTTATTTCGAGCGGCATGATGGCCAGGCCTGCACGATCGAAGATTGGCTGGCAGTGTTTGAGGACAGCACCGGCCGCGATCTGACCCAATTCAAGCGCTGGTATTCCCAGGCGGGCACGCCGCGCCTGAGCGTGAATGAGACCTGGGAGGATGGCACATATACCCTCACCTTCCGGCAAGAAACCCCGCCAACCCCGGGCCAAGAGACCAAAGAGCCAGTGGTAATCCCGATTGCAACCGGCCTGCTCTCGCCCTCTGGCAGCGAGATTGCACCAACCCAGATCTTAGAGCTGACCGAAGCCGAGCAGAGCTTTGCCTTTGAGGGCCTGGCCGAACGACCGATCCCATCGCTCTTGCGCGGTTTTTCCGCTCCGGTCATCCTGGCCCGTAGCGCCAGCCATGACGAGCGCGCGCTTTTGCTGGCCCATGATACCGATCCGTTTAACCGCTGGGAGGCAGGCCGGAGCCTGGCCAAAGACAGCCTGATCGGAACCATTACCGAAGGCTCCGAGCCTGATGCGGCTTATCTTGAGGGGCTGGCCAGGCTGCTAGAGGATGAAAGCCTAGACCCCGCTTTCCGCGCCCTCTGCCTCGGTCTGCCTAGCCAAGATGACCTAGCGCAGAGCCTTTTTGACAGCGGAGTGACCCCGGATCCGCTGGCGATTTATGAGGCGCTGCATAGCACCCGCGAAGTGATGGCCGAACAGTTTGAGCCCCTCATGGCCGCGCTCTATGACCGGCATCAAGTCCCCGGCGCTTATGATCCATCGGCAGAGGCGGCAGGCAAGCGCGCGCTCACCGGCGCGGCTTTGGGGCTTTTGACCCGGCGCGATGGCGGGGCACGCGCCAAAGCTCAATGGCAAGCGGCCGATAATATGACGCTGAAGCTTGGCGCCCTCGCCGCTCTGCTGCTGATCGAACAGGGCGAAGCGGAACTGGCAAGCTTCTATGACGACTGGAAAGCCGACCGTCTGGTGCTGGATAAATGGTTTGCCCTGCAAGTGAGCAGCGCCAAACCCGCCCATGCCGTGGCCACCGCGCAGCGCCTGGCCGCGCATCCCGATTTCACCTGGAAAACCCCGAACCGGTTCCGCGCGGTGGTGGGCGCATTGGCGATGAATCCGGCAGGTTTCCACGAGGCCTCCGGCGCGGGCTATGAGTTCGTCGCGGATTGGTTGATCACATTGGATGCCAAAAACCCGCAAACCACGGCGCGGATCTCCACTGTCTTTGAGACCTGGCGGCGCTATGATGCGGATCGCCAAGCGCTGATGATCGCGGCCCTGCGGCGGATCAAAGCCACCGAAAACCTATCGCGCGACACAACCGAAATGGTCACCCGCCTGCTTGGGGATGCGGCATGATCTTAGTCACTGGTGCAGGCGGCGGGATCGGCGCGGCCTGCGCCCGGGCTTTGGCGCGCGATGGCCATGATCTGGCCCTGACCTATCACGCTAACCGCGCCGGGGCGGAAAGCGTGGCCGAGGAGATCCGCGCTATGGGCCAAAAAGCGCATCTGTTCCAAGCGGATCTGACCCAGGCCGAGACCGCTGTGCCAGAACTTTTCGCTCAGCTCGACGCCACCGGCCCTTTGACCGGGCTTATCAGTAATGCGGGCGATGTGGCCCCTCTCGCACGGGTCGAAGATTATGATTATGCTCGCCTGCGCCGGATCTTCGATCTTAATGTGATCGCCTCGATCCTTGTGGCGCAGCAAGCCGCAAAACGGCTTTCTACCAAAAATGGCGGACCGGGCGGGGCGATCGTGATCATGAGTTCAGTGGCCGCGCGCACTTATTCGGCGGGCATGTATGTGGATTACGCCGCCACAAAAGCCGCGCTGGATACATTCGCGGCAGGCTTTGCCTTAGAACTGGCGCAAGAGGGTGTGCGGGTGGTGTCACTGCGTCCCGGCTTTATCGATACCGAACTGCACATACGCGTCGGCGGCCCGGAGCGCGCCGCCAATCTGGGCGCGGCAACCCCCATGGGTCGGGCGGGCACAGCAGAAGAGGTCGCCAATGCCGCCGTTTTCCTGATGAGCGGCAAAGCAGACTATATTACTGGCACGACACTCGATGTAGCAGGCGGGCGCTGATCCTTAGCCCATGAAGCCCGCCGAACACTCGAAAGGCGTGGGCCCCATTAATAGCGTTTCGCGTTTAACCTGATAGACCAGGTATTACCTTTCGCATTGAAATCTCTGATCTCAGGCGACGAATGATTGCTCAAGTTTAACGCGAAATGCTTTCGGGCCCACGCCTTTTTGTTTATTGGAAAACCGCTTCGGGATTGTCCAAGCTGTCAGAGCCTTCGAATTCGATCGCGCCAGATCCAATGGTGGCCACCACGCGCTCGATCGAGCGGGACTGATCCACCAGGGCATTCACTGCGCCCATGATCAGGGCCTCGCCAGCTTCATTGCCGTATTCCAGCATCATGTCATAAGACAGACCCGCTTCGGCTGCCGACTTCATTTCGCCCATAGCAATGATGGTCGCGGCCAGCTTTGCCTTCATTTCAGCGTCCAGATCCGCGTCTACTGCAGCAACCATATCAGACAGCGATGCGCCCGAAACGACAGTGCCATCAACACCGATATAGCGGCCCAGATAGACATTACGGATGCCAACTGCGTCATAGAAATGGCTGTTATGGGTATTGTCGGAGAAGCAATCATGCTCTTCCTCTGGATCATTCAGCATCACGCCAAGGCGCATCCGCTCGCCCGCCAATTCGCCATAAGACAGCGAGCCCATGCCGGTCAGCATCGCGGTGATGCCTGCATCTGCATCCGACAACAGGCCTTCGCGCGCTTCGCCGCCATCGGCCCATTGCGCGGTGATCCATTCCAGATCGGAAATCATCAGCTCGGAGGCCGCCAGCAGATAGGCCGCGCGGCGATCGCAATTGCCGCCGGTGCACTCATCGCCCGCTGCGTAATCGGTCCAAGGACGCGCGCCTGCGCCTGCTTCGGTGCCGTTCAGATCCTGGCCCCAGAGCAGAAATTCGATTGCGTGATAGCCGGTGGCCACATTGGCCTCGACTTCATCCGCCTCATGCAGCGTGCCTTCGAGCAGTGCTGGGGTGATTTCAGCGGCGTCAATCTCTTCCCCGCCCAGCGAGAAAGACGGTGAGGCGACCACATTCAGCGCGGCAGCTGGGTTTTCATCGGTCGGGCCGCCATAAGACGCATCCACATAATCGATCAGACCTTCATCCAGCGGCCAAGCATTCACTTTGCCTTCCCAGTCATCGACAATCGCATTGCCAAACCGGTATGCCTCGGACTGCTGATACGGCACACGTGCCGAGAGCCACGCCTCTTTCGCCGCTTGCAGTGCTTCGGCAGACGGGGTTTCGGTCAGGGTCACCAGGGCGTCATGCAGCGCTTTGGCTGTGGTGAGGCTATCGCCATAAGTCGCCTCAGCGATATTGGCAGATGTGGTCAGAACATCGGCCTTTTCCACCGCGTAAAGCGGGCTGGCGAAGGCGAGCAGCATGGCTGTGGAGGTGAGAACACGACGGTGCATAGGAACAACCTTATTTAGTGAAGTGGCTGGTGAGTTCCCCTATCGGCCTGAGCCAAAAGGGGAGAGAGTGAAAGCTGATGCAGTGCGACGCCCACTTGCTGGGCCAGCGTGGTTAATCCGGGCGCGATATCGGGGCGCACAAGTAGCATGGCGAACATCAACGCATCTTCGTGATCTCCGCGCGCGGCTATGCCGATAAAACGCGCCAAAGCGCATTCATCCATGGCAACACAAGGGCTGGTGACCTCGTGACGACATAGGGGCCGGCGCGCATGACGCGTGAGCAAACTTACCAAATCATGCAGATCCTGCGCCATTTGGCTGGCCAAACTGCCGCCAAATCGCTGCTCAAACGCGGCACGCACCTCTGCTTGGCCGATTTCGCCATCGCACCAAAGCCGCAAAAAGACCACTGTTTCGGCCTCGGCTTCGGGCAAGTGACTAAGCCAGCCTATCGCTGCCGCACCTGAAGGATCTGCAAGCCGGCTCATTTTGTCAGGATCAGCTTGCCCGCGCGGGTGATGCGCAGAGTATAGATGCAGCCATTAAGATGGATCAGCGCGGTATTGCCGCCTTCGGTCATCGCCTGAGCATCGTAAATAGGTGGCGTGTCTTGCTGAACATTGATCGCTTGTTTCGGCGGAGTAGGTTTAACCATCACATTCATTTCACAGCCTCAATTCGGTCTAACAGGGGTTCAAGAGCAATCGGCGCGGCGAAACCGGCTTCTGCCAAAGTCCAAAACGCTTCCGTTTCGATCTGTTCCGGCGCCTTGCGCAAAGGCGTCCAAATATTTCGAATCCAACTCGTCATCTTCGGTCCTCCTTTGGGTCTATGGCTTCCCCTGGTCCGGAAAAGGTGGGGTGGCTGATGGGATTTATCTGACAAATTTATTTGGGAATTGAAACCCGATAAATTCACTCGGAAATAAAAAAGGCCGGTGAGAGGCATCTTTTCCGGGTATTTTGATCAGGAATTAGGCAGGCGCAGCAAAGTTGACCGCGAAAAATGCAGTGATTACTTTAGAATAGCTCTAAACTGGAGTGTTTTACTTAGGTATCGCCGCGCACCAATCGCCTGAGTCGATGCGCAAGGCCTCGTCCAAGGGCCATTGATAGCGATAGATCCACGCCGCGCTATGACCGCCATCGGCCAGCTGCACTTGTGTCAAATCGCGGCTATATTCCTGCGGCTCCGGCTTGCCCGGGGCGATGCCTTCATAAGCGTCAAGCTCGGCCCATAGCGCGGGATCTTCTGGCAGCTCATACAAATCGCCTAAGACCTGGTCGCGGGGATCCGTACTCGGCACAATTCCCGGATACCAAACCACACGGTAAAGCCGCCCCTGATATCGCGCCGCTCCCAAATGCCGCGCTACTTGATGCAGCTTGGCTGCGACTGGGCCACGCGGACAGGCGGCGCGCAAAGTCCCATAGACAAATAGACGGCTGGTCATGGGCAAAGCCGGGCTCAGGGCTTTTTGCGGCAGTCTTCAAGCCGCCGCTTCTGCTGCCCGGTCTTCTTCTTGAAGTTATCGGGATCAAGCCAAGCCTCTAGCCCCGCCTTCACCTTGGGCCAATCCGTATCGATGATAGAATACCAGGCCGTATCGCGATTGCGGCCTTTATAAACCACTGCCTGGCGGAATATCCCTTCATGGACAAAGCCCAGCCGCTCTGCCGCGCGCCGCGATGGGGCATTTAGCGCGTCGCATTTCCATTCATAGCGGCGATAGCCCAACTCATCGAAAACATAAGTCATGAACAAAGCCATCGCCTCTGTCGCGATCACGCTTCGTTGCAATTCGGGGCCAAAAAGCAGAAAGCCGATCTCAACCGCACCCATATTCGGATGGATCCGCAGCAAGCTGGCAGAGCCCAAAGCCCGCCCGGTATCCCGGTCGAGAATTGCGAAAAATAGCGGATCTTTGGATTGCGCCGCCTGGGTCAACCAATGGTCAAAGGCGATACGGCTGGGAAACGGACCAACCGGCATATAGGTCCACACCCCCTCTGCCCCCTCCTCAGCGCTGCACAAAGCCGCGAAAAGATCATCCCCATGCTTTACCGGATCCAAAGGCGCAAGTTTCGCATAACGCCCCTTCAATTTGACCCGTTCCGGGCGCGGACGTGGTAAATCTTGCTCCACCGGCCAGCCGATCATTTGCCCGATGGCATTTTTGCGAGGCTTGCGCTCCATCAGACCCACTTGGCCAAGGGCGGCAGGCTCATAAGAACCGCATTCGCATCATGGCCCGTTTCCAAACCGAATTTCGTGCCGCGATCATAGACCAGGTTATATTCCGCATAGAGCCCGCGATGCACCAGCTGAGCGTCTTTATCTGCCTCAGTCCAAGGCGTGTCGCGGCGTTTTTCGGTGACCGGCAAAAAGGCCGGCAAGAAAGCCGCCCCCACATCACGGGTAAAGGCGAAATCCGCCTCCCAATCGCCGGTGTTCAGATCGTCATAAAAGATCCCGCCAACACCCCGCGCCCGACCGCGATGGGGAACAAAGAAATACTCATCCGCCCAGGCCTTGAACCGGTCATAATACTCTGCCCCATGAGGGGTGCAGGCCTGTTCCAGAACTTTGTGAAACGCGGCGGTGTCCTCGTCATATTCCAGGCAGGGGTTCAGATCCGACCCGCCGCCAAACCACCAGGCTTTCGGCGTCCAGAACATGCGGGTATTCATATGCACCGCCGGGCTATGGGGGTTTTGCATATGCGCCACCAAGCTGATGCCAGAGGCCCAAAAGCTAGGATCGTCGCTTAGATCCAGGTCTTTGCGCGCCGCCATCGCCGCCTGGGCCCGTGCGCCAAGCTGGCCATAAACCGTCGAGACATTGACCCCGACCTTCTCAAAGACACGTCCACCGCGCATCACCGACATCAAACCGCCGCCCGCATCAGAGCCATCTTCGCTGTGCCGCTTGGTTTCGGACACATCAAACCGACCAGCGGGCAGATCCGCAAAAGGCCCTTCGGTCTGGCTGTCTTCCAAGGCTTCGAAAGCCGCCACAATTTGATCGCGTAGCTCGCGGAACCAGGCAGAGGCCTTTGCTTTTTCGGTTTCAAATGGCGCGGACATGGCGGCTCCTTTCCCGGCGGATCCTGACCAAAGTGATTTGACAGGCACGCCCAAAGCCCGCAAGCAAGAAAGCCAGAAGCCAAAGGAATTTCCCGATGCTGCGCCGCCTTTCCTCATTTGCCGTTATTGGAATTTTGCTGCTGCTCACCGCTTGCGGCACGCCCCAAGAGCGCTGTCAAAGCAGCTTGGCGAAAGAAATCAGGTCATTGGATCGGTTGATTTCCGAGGTGAATGGCAATCTGGCCCGCGGCTATGCCTATGAAACTCGGATCCGGAATTATAGCTATGGGGTATCGTCTTGCTCGCGCTATCACCGCCATGGTGGGTTTTGCATCGGCGCCAGCCAGCCCCGGACCTATCGCGCGCGGGTGGCGATTGACCCAACCGCCGAGCGACGCAAATTGGCCAATCTGCAAAAGCGGCGCTCGGAGCTTGCCCTGCGAAGCTGCCCCGCACCGGTGGCGGTGGTGCCCAGCTAAGCGGCTTTCTCAAACGGCTCTAATGCGCAGGCGCGGTGACCGGGTCGATCAGCGTCCGGCCGCCATCCACGGTTAAAATCTGCCCAGTGACAAAAGCCGCACTTTCAGAGGCCAAAAACTGCACAGTTTCCGCGATCTCGCGCGGCCCGGCGATCCGTGACAGCGGTGTATTTTCCACGATCTCTTGGCGGTATTCGCGATTTTCCCGCAGAGTCTTTTTCAGGCTTTGCGACATCACCGATCCAAAGGCCACCGCATTCACTCGGATGCGATGCTCTGCCAAAGACACAGCCATGGACCGGGTCATTTGATCCAATGCAGCCGCTGCCACTGAAAAGGCCATAAGCGAGGGCTGGGTGCGCCGCGCGGCGATAGAGCTGAGATTGATGATCGAGCCGGCGGGCGCATTTTCGTCAAGCGCCTCTTCGGCCTGTGCCATCATGCGTTTCGCCGCCATTTGGCTAAGCCTTAGGCTAGGCATCACATTTTGCTGAAACAGGTCTTCGACCAGATCTTCACCGATATTGAGCGGATCACATGCCGTGACCTGGCGGTGACCATTCACCAAAATATCCAGACGGTCATAGGCATCGATAGTCGCAGACATCAGATTGGCCAGTGTTAGCCTTTCGCGCAAATCCCCCGCGAACCAAGCCGCCTCGCCGGTTTCAGAGAGCTGCTGAACCTCGTCTTCCAGCCCCTCTTCGCTCATATCCGCCAGCATGACGCGCGCGCCCGCATCGACCATGTGACGCGCCACAGCCAAACCAACCCCACTAGAGGCGCCGGTTACGATGACACTCTTGCCCGCAACTGAAAAAGACATCTGCGTACTCCTAAGAGGAAAAAGGCGCTAGCGTTTGGGACGCTGCCCAATAAGGACCTTATAGCCCGGAGACACACGCCGGAACTCTGTCTGTTGGAAAAGCTCTTCCATCAGCGATTCATAAGGGAGTTGTTTATTCGCCACCGCCCAGAGCACACCACGCGGCGCCAGATTGCTGGCCGCTTGGCGCAAAAAGGCCTTACCTAGATCTGGGGTCGCTTCGCGGCCCGAATGAAAGGGTGGGTTTGTGATCACAAAATCCAGCTTACCCGAAGCCTGCCAAGTCGTGGCATCCGCCCAGTGAAACTGCGCCCGAGGATCGTCGATATTGACCTTCGCCGCCTCAAGCGCAATTAAATCTGCCTCGACCAAATCCAGCTGTTTGATGCCCGGATGTGCCTGAAGCAGGTTTTTCGACAAATAGCCCCATCCCGCGCCGAAATCCGCGCCATGGCCTTTGAGCGGACCGGTAAGGTCCTCGATCAAAGCGGCAGAGCCCGGATCGATGCCATCAGCGGAAAACACCCCAGGCGCGGTCTGATATCCTTCGGGTTTGGGCCAATTGAGATGCAGCTCGGCCCAATCCTCTAGCCCTGGCGCCGCATGAAACCAAAACAGGCGCCCATGAGCCTTCACATAGCTATCGATCAAAGTCAGCCGAGATTTGCATTCCTTCACCGCGGTTTCGATCCCGTCGGTTTTTTGCCCATCCACCAGAACCAAGCCGCCAGGAACAACGCGCCCCGCCGCTTGACCGATTAGCCATTTGGCAGCGGCTTTGGCCCGTGGCAGCATCACGACCGCGGCCGCATAACCGGTCCCGGCCTCATGGCTGACCCGCCCCCCCGCAGCCTCAATAGCCGCATAAGCCGGACGGTCGGTAGATATATAATGTAAGCGATCCCCGAACTCGGCCTGCAAAGCCACGGAGCCAGGCGCGCCGAAAATGGCGATTTCGCCCTCAGTCGGAAGGCTGAATGCCGCCAGATCATGGGCAATCTTCAGTCGCGATCTTGTCACGGACAAGTCCCGATCATTCCTTTTCCATGGTGCATTGCAGCGGATGCTGATGCCGCCGCGCGAAATCCATCACCTGCCCTACTTTGGTTTCCGCTACCTCGAAGGAAAACACGCCCACAACGGCCAACCCCTTTTTATGGACTGTCAGCATCAGCTCAAAAGCTTGGCTATGGCTCATCCCAAAGAAGCGTTCCAACACATGCACCACAAATTCCATGGGCGTGTAGTCATCATTGAGGATAAGCACCTTGTAAAGCGGCGGCCGCTGGGTGCGGGCCCGCGTCTGCGTGATGACACCGGCGTCATCATCCGGCCCGTTATCTTTGTCGGAAAGGATGGTTGGAAATGATGACAAAATTTCAGCTCCAGGGCTCTTCACATCAGGATCAGTGCGGCACAATATACGAAGGCTATAGCGCGAGAAAAGGGGCAATGCTCAATTATCCGCTATTCTCCGCAAATGGTGAGTTAAAGTTTTGGGGCGAAGATGAAGAAAATTACAACGGTCGGGTTCGATGCTGATGATACGCTTTGGCATAATGAACAATTCTTTAAACTGACCGAAGCGCGATTCGCCGAACTTTTAGGCGATTACGCGGAAAAAGACCATCTTGCCGAGCGTCTGCTAGAGGCCGAGCATCGAAATCTGGGCCATTATGGCTTCGGTATCAAAGGCTTTATGCTGTCGATGATCGAAACCGCGATTGAGGTCACGGATCAGCGGGTGCCGGCCAAAATCATCCAAGAAATTATCGATGCCGGTCAGGATATGCTGAGCCATCCGATCGAACTGCTACCCCATGCGCGCGAGGCGGTGATCGCTGCCGCCGAAGATCATAAAGTCGTGCTGATCACCAAAGGCGACCTGTTGGACCAAGAGCGGAAATTGGCTCAATCCGGTTTGGGGGAGCTATTTGATGGGGTGGAAATCGTCAGCAATAAGACCCCTCCGATTTATGCAGAGATCTTTCAGCGCTATGGCGGCGGCCCGGAAAAGGCCATGATGGTCGGCAATTCGATGAAATCCGATGTTTTGCCGGTGATCGATGTGGGCGGCTGGGGAGTCTTTGTGCCTCATGACCTGTCCTGGGCGCTGGAACATGCGGAGCCGCCCCACGGCAATGCGCGTTATATTGAGGTTCCCGATCTCGGTGGATTAGCCCCGATTCTGGCCGATATGTAACAAATCCAAAGCCAAAACGCCGCAGATCTAGGGGGTAAGGTCCGATTCGGACCGAAATCTAGGGCTTACTTTAAGAAACGCTCCCAAACCCCCAAAAATACTGACAATTTTCTCTTAACCATGTTACTTTATGGGTGAGGCAGAATTGCACGACCGGAAAACCGGCGGCAACCCATGAGAGCAGGTGGCGTCATGAAACGTCTTTGGAAAACGGGCCTTTTGGGCCTTTGCATTGTATTTATTTCTTTTGCGCAACTTTCCGCCGCGCCTTATGCGGCTATGGTAATGGATGCGCGCAGCGGTGAAGTGCTTCACTCGCGCAACGCAGATACCCGGCTTCACCCCGCATCACTGACCAAAATGATGACACTATACGTCACTTTTGATGCGGTGCGCAGGGGCGAGCTGACCCTTGATACGCAAGTCCGAGTGTCGAAATATGCGGCCTCGAAACCGCCGTCGAAGCTTTATCTCAAAGCCGGGCAAACCATCGCGCTGCGCTATCTGATCCGCGCTTCTGCGGTGAAATCGGCCAATGATGCGGCGGTGGTTCTGGCCGAGGCTGTGGCGGGCAGCGAGGCGGCTTTTGCCAAGCGGATGAACAAAATGGCCCGCGCCATGGGGATGAAAAACACGAATTTCAAAAATCCCCACGGCCTGACCCAGAAAGGGCATTATTCTTCGGCTCGGGACATGACCCTTTTGGGGCGGCATTTGTTTTATGATTATCCGGAATATTACAATCTTTTCTCGCGCCGCTCGACCGATGCCAAGGTCACCACAGTTCACAACACAAATCGCCGCCTATTGAACGCCTATCGCGGCGCGGATGGGATCAAGACCGGCTATACCCAGGCGGCTGGCTTTAATCTGGTGGCCTCTGCGGAACGCAACGGGGTGCGCATTATCGCGACCATGTTTGGCGGCACCAGCGGCGCGGCGCGGAATGCACGCGTGGCGGAATTGCTGGATATGGGCTTTGCCCGCGCCCCACGCTACGCCCAGGTGAACAAGCCGCGCCGCCCCAATCCAGGCGGGTTCCGCAGCGCATCATTGGTGCTGGAACGTAGCGCGCGACCGACACCGCGCCCCAATAGCTATTCGCTTCTAGCCGCCACCTCGGCTGAGCAAATCACCGACCAGGTGGAAATCGCTAATGTCGTTGCGGATGTAAGCGACAAGCTGAGCGCGGGTGGCTCCCCTGCGGCTTTGGCCTCAACCGCTGGTCTGACAGCGATAGAGCGCCCCACCGCCCGCCCCGAAGAGGATACGCCGCAGGTTTTGGCGGAAACGGTTGAAATTGCTCAAGCAGAGGAAACCGAAACCACTCCGACTACCAACACGGCAAGCGCCCTATCTCAGGCTCAGGCGGCATCGGCTTTTGCGGTGGCCAGTATCGCGTCTGACCTTGCCGCCGAGGATGAACCAAGCACTTCAGGCGCAGGGCAGCAGGCCGCCGCCCTGGCCTCCGCAGATCAGGCAGAGCCCAGCTCGGCCCCCACAAAACCGGCGCGCCCCCCGGCGACCATCGTCTTTTCCACCTCGGGCAGCGCGGCGCCGAACCCCGCCGCTCCACAAGAAAGCCCGGTCATCGTGGCCAGCGACCGCGCCGCCCAGGCGACAACCGCGATCACCATCGGGCTTTTTGCCAGCCAATATGAGGCAGAGCGGGTTCTCCTGCGCACCGCGCTACAAGAGCTTGACACTCTGGCCGATGCGCAACGCCGCGTCGTTCAGAAAAAACGCGGTTTCGAAGCGCGCTTTGTCGGGCTCAGCCCGCGCAATGCGGAATTGACCTGCCAACGGCTTTCAGCCCGTTCAGAACGCTGCGCCCCGGTTGGGTCCTAAGCGTTTCTAGGAAAGCTTGAACGACAAAGGATCACTTTTCGCGGCCACAAAAGAGAGAGGCGGCGAAAGGTGATCCTCCTGTATTTGCACGAAACGCAGTAGCGTTTCGAGAAAAGCTAGAGACAATGAAAATCACTTTTCGCGTTGGCGCAAAGCGACAGGCAGCGAATAAGTGAGTCAATGATTTCTCGAAACGCTATAGCACTACGGGATAAGCTTCAGTCTTGCTTCGGCTTATCGTCATAATCGCTGCGTAAGATCCGATGGCTATCCCCGTCCGGGTCGTCATATTGGTCCGATTTCAGCGACCAAAAGAACGCCGCCAAGCCCACCGCGCCTAAGATCAGCGATGCGGGGATCAACAAACCCAGAATTTCCACGGCGGTTACCTCACTCTAAGCGCGTTCAGCGACACGGTAATCGAAGACGCTGACATAGCCAAAGCGGCAATCAGCGGCGTTGCAAGCCCAGCAATCGCCAAAGGCACCGCGATGACATTATAAGCAGTGGCGATTTGGAAATTCTCGCGAATGCGCTTCGTGGCACGTCCGGCTAGCCCCTGGGCTTCGGCCAAAGCCGACAGATCCGCATGCAGCAAAACGATATCGGAGGCGACCCGCGCCGCCTCTAGCGCGGATGCAGGCGAAACGGACACATGCGCCGCGGCCAAAGCCGCCGTGTCATTGAGCCCATCGCCCATCATCAGGACTTTGTGGCCTGCCTCGCTCAGCCGCGCAATTTCGGCCGCTTTCTCCGCTGGGCGCATGCCGGCGCGCCAATTCTCTATTCCCAACCGCGCCGCCATGGTTTGCACCGCCGGAGCGCTATCACCCGAGAACAAATAGACCGGCAGCCCCGCTTCGCGCATCGCGGCCACGGTTTCGGCGGCCCCCGGGCGCGGCTGATCCGAGAATCGCAGCGCTATCGCCGGTGCCTCGCCGATCCGCAGCCAGCTACAAGTGGTGTCCATATCCACCGCGCCGCCGCCAACCCAATCGGCTCGACCCAAGCGGATTCGATCACCCTTCAGCCAGGCTTCGACCCCGTCCCCGGCGATTTCGCGCAGATCGCGTACACTTGCCGCCGCAATCCCCTGCCCCGTCTCTGGCCCAGCTTCGACTTCGGCTCCGGCGTCCGCTCTGGCGCGCAAGATCGCTTGGCTCAGCGGATGCGCCGAACCCTGGGCCATGGCCAAAGCGATAGATTGCGCCTCAGGCGTCAGATCGGCGAAGTTTTCAAGCTCGGGCACGCCCAAGGTCAAAGTGCCGGTTTTGTCAAAGACCACGCAATCGGCCTCAGCCAAACGTTCCAGAGCCGTGGGGCTTTTGATCAGCAAACCGCGTTTGAACAACCGCCCCGAGGCAGCCGTGGTGACCGCAGGAACCGCAAGGCCCAAAGCACAGGGGCATGTGATGATCAGCACCGCCGCCGCGATATTCAGCGCCACGCGCCAATCCCCCGTGGCAATGAACCAGCCCGCGCAAGCCAAGCCCGCCAAGATATGCACGCCGGGCGCATAAAGCTGCGCCGCACGATCGGCGAGCGAGGAATAATTCGACCGCCCACTTTCCGCGATGGCCACCAGATCGGTCAGCGCATGTAGCGAGGTTTCCTCGCCCACGGCGGTTGCGCGCAAGGTCAGCGGCCCGGTTAGATTGACCTCGCCCGCATGCAGCGCCATGCCGGGCCCGGCCCGCACTGGCAGGGTTTCTCCGGTCAGCAAGGCGCGGTCCAATTCGCTCATACCGTCAATGATGACCCCATCCACCGGAACACGCCCGCCAGGCAAAACCCGCAGCACATCGCCCACCCGCAGCTGGGATTGCGGCACGGTTTCCACCTCTCCGGCCTCGGTCACGCGATGCGCGCGCGGCACTTCCAAAGCGGCCAGTTCTTCGGCGGCAGAGCGCGCAACCGAGCGGGTGCGATGGTCCAAATACCGGCCTGTTAGCAGGAAAAAGGTCAAAGTCAGCGCCGCATCGAAATAAGCATGCGCGCCGCTTTGGGAAGTTTCATAAAGCGATGTCCCCGCCGCCAGCACAATCGCCAGCACTATCGGCACATCCATATTCATCCGCCCGCGCCGCAGCGCTTCCCATGCATTGCGGAAAAAAGGCTGTGCGGCGAAGGCGATGGTCGGCAAGGCGATGAGGGCCGAAATCCAGTGAAACAGATCGCGGGTTGCATCCGCTGCGCCAGACCAAACCGCAAAACTCAGCATCATGACATTCATGGAGGCAAAGCCCGCCACCCCAAGACGCATAAGCAAATCGCGCCCCGCATCATCGCGGCTGGTGGCGGCCAGCTGGTCAGGGTCTAGCTCATGGGCCTCGAAACCCGCGCGATCCAGCAGATCGATCAGCTCTTCGGCGGGCAAGTCTTGCCCCGGCTCCGGCGCGATGCTGGCGCGTTTGAGGGTCAAATTCACCCGCGCTTCGCGGACTGCAGGATGCGCCACCAAGGCCCGCTCCGCCCCCGAGATACAGGCGGCGCAGTGGATCTTTGGCAAAGAGAGCATCAGCTTTGCCGGGCGGGTCATCTTTGGCGCAGGCGACTGTTCCGCGATCTCTCCGGCAACACAAGCCGGACAGGCCATGGGTCGCGCGCGCTCTCCCCCGTCAAAGCTGGGCTCTAGATCCTCCGCCAAAGCCACCTGCTAGTACCCCGCGCCGTTTTTCACGAAAAGCGGGATACGTTGTCGGAACTCCACTCCTTCGGGCGAAAAGGCCTGAAGGCGGATATTCCAATTACCATCGGTCAGCTCAAGCGGGGTGGCAAAGACCCCATCCTTCTGGGTGAATTCCGGCGTAACATCATCGCGGGTCGAGGTCGCCCAGCCGACCAAAGCGGTCATTTCGGCCACTTTCACCGGCGCGCCTTCGCTATCGGTAAAGATGATCTCTAACACCCCATCGCCATATTCCGCCGCCACATCCCAACCAAGGCCAAGCTGTGCCGCACGGGCTTTGTCGAATTCCTGCGAGGCGACGAAAGAGTTTTTCACCTCAACCCCAGGAAAGGTCGCCACCGCCTGCCAAGCCAGGATCAAATTGACCCCAATGATCACTCCGAAGGCGGCGACGCAAATCGCCAGGACTTTCTTACCGGTTAGCGGCGCCACCTTTGGCCTCCCGTCCGTTGAATACAGTATCTTTGCCAGCCTGATCGCCGCTGCTGAGATCGGTGATCCATAGCCAGACATCGGTGCGGGCCTCTTGGGCGGCATCGCTATCTTTGTCAGCCACCAGATAGACCCGTGTCAATTTGGTCGTATCCGCATCCACCAGCACTTGCTGATTATCGGAGCCTTCGACCACCACATTCAAATGGGCCTCTGACGCTTCGGTGATCTCAAATATCCGGTCTTCGCCATTTTGGTTCCTTATGCGCACATCATAAGCATTGCGGATCGAGCCATCGGACATGGTCACAAAGATCGGGTTGCGGATCGGTGCCACGGTCACGCTGATATCTTGGCGCACAAACAAGGCCACCACCAGCCCGACCCCAATCGCGGCCCATAAGAAAGTATAGATCAAGGTCCGAATACGGAAAACATGTTTCCAAACCGGGATCCGCGGCTCGCCGGATTTTTCATGCTCTTCATCGGTCAGAGCCATATAGTCGATCAAACCGCGCGGCTTGCCGATTTTGTCCATGATTTCGTCACAAGCATCGATGCATAGCGCGCAAGTGATGCATTCCAGCTGCTGACCATCGCGAATATCGATCCCCATGGGGCAAACATTGACGCAAGCATTACAGTCGATGCAGTCGCCCATTTGCGGCACATCTGTTGGGGCTTCTTTTTGCTGAATGTGATCGGCTGTGTGAGTTTCGGCCGCGACTTTCGCATGGGCTTTGCGATGCTTGCCGCGCGGCTCGCCCCGCCAATCGCGATAGGCCACGGTGATCGTGTCTTCATCCATCATCGCCGCCTGAATGCGCGGCCAGGGGCACATATAAATGCAGACCTGTTCCCGCATGAAACCGCCAAAGATAAAGGTCGTCGCGGTCAACAGACCAACAGTTGCATAAGCCACTTTAGGCGCTTGGAAGGTCACCAGATCCACCAGCAAAGTCGGCGCATCGGCGAAATAGAATACCCAAGCCCCGCCAGTGGCCACGGCGATCAAGAACCAGGCCGTCCATTTGGTGACCCGCAGCCGCGCTTTGCGGAAATTCCATTTCTGACGCAGCAGGCGAATGCGGTTGTTCCGATCCCCTTCGATCCAGCGCTCCACCAGGATGAACAAATCGGTCCAAACGGTTTGCGGGCAGGTATAGCCGCACCACACCCGCCCCAAAGCGGCCGTGAACAGAAACAGCCCAAGCCCGGCCATGATCAACAGTCCGGCCACGAAATAGAATTCATGCGGCCAGATCTCGATCCAGAACATAAAGAACCGACGATTGGCCAAGTCGATTAGCACCGCCTGATCCGGCAGCTTATCGCCCCGGTCCCAGCGGATCCACGGGGTCACATAATAGATCCCCAAAGTCACGATCATGATCACCCATTTCAGGGAGCGGAATTTCCCGCTGACGCGTTTGGGAAAGATTGGTTCTCGGGCGGCGTATAAGGACGGTGCCTGATCGGTATTGCTCATGAGGCGGGGATCCGAGTCTGGGTTGCGTTGTTTAAAATGTATTTTGCATGCGGCTTTATTGAAGGAATTGATATCGATCAAACAGAGCCAGAAAGTCGCAGTTTTCTTTGACTTTCCAAGGGGAAGCTTGCTGATTGGGTCTAAGGGAGGGAATTGGCACCGGCCCCCGTTTTGGAAACGCGCGAACAGGATTTGGGGACCGGTGCAGAGCGGCAAAACCGCAATTTGGTCGGGTGTGCCATCGACCAAGGGTTAGATAGCTCGGACCAAGTGCTTCGACTTTGATACACGTCAAAACTGAGAATTTTTGTCGGTTCATTCCCAGTTTTTTTGGTTTTCTTGCGGCTCTTGGCTCGCCGATTTGCCAAAGACTTTTGACGCGAAGGGCAAAGCCATGCAAAATAAAGCATATATAGCGGCCAAGCTTGGGGAGGAGCCATGGCTGACGGATCTCAAATCCCGCCAGACCCGGTGCGCAAACGCGAATTCACACCGGCAGAAATCGGCGCTATGGCGCATCTTTATCGGGGCGAGGTCTATCGCTCGACCATTTGGCGCACGCGACTTGATACGACGACCAATTGGGCTGTGGTGACGCTGGGGGTGGCTTTGTCCATCTCTTTTGCCTCGCCCGAAGCCTCGGCCTTACCGCTTTTGCTGGTGGGTGTTTTGATCGCGCTTTTTATGGTGCTCGAAGCCCGGCGCTATCGCTATTTTAATGTCTGGCGCGCCCGTGCCCGCTGGATGGAGCGGCATTTTTACGCCCCCATGTTGCAAGATGGCGATCTGCATACGGAAGAAAACTGGCAGAAAACCTTGGCCGAGGATTACTGCAAACCCGATTATCATGTGAGCTTTCTCACCGCTATGGGCCGCCGCATCAGGCGCAATTATATGTGGATCCTGGCGATTCAATATATGGCCTATATCGGCAAGCTGACCGTGCATCCCGTCAAAGCCGGATCAGTGAGCGAAGTCATCGCCCGCGCCGAAGTGGGCCCCCTGCCCGGCGGTTTGGTTTTGGCTTTGGGTCTGGGCTATTTGGCGGCCTGTTTTGGGATCGCGCAATTCACCCGGCGCAAGGACGCCCGCACCGCGAAAACCCGCGGCGGTGGTCAGTCTTTGGGCTGAGCACTGCGCTTCGCCTAACCCCATGTCCTCAAAAGCGGGCAAAACAAAAAGGCGGCCCAGTGAGCCGCCTTTCCTAATTGCATCTGCCGGGTCTAGGCGCTGCGATTACTCGCCGCCGCCCAGGCCATGGACATAAACCGCAACCGCGTTGATCTGGGCTTCGCTCAGACGCTCGTTCCAGTTGGGCATCACGCCAAAGCGGGCATAGGTGATGGTTTCGACCAGAGTGTCGTAATCGCCACCATAGAGCCAAATCGCATCGGTCAGATTCGGCGCACCTTGCTCACGGTCGCCGGTGCCGTCTTCCATGTGACAGGCCGAGCAGTTGTCCAGATACAGCTCTTCGCCAGCCGCTGCCAGTTCCGCATCCAGCGGATCACCGGACAGGCTCATGACGTAATTCGCCAAAGAAGCGATGTCTTCGCCTTCCAGCATTTCGCCAAAGGCCGGCATTTGCGAATAACGGGCATCGTCATCGGTTTCGTTCCGGATACCATGGGTAATGGTGTAGTGGATGCTTTCCACATCACCGCCCCAAAGCCAGTCATCATCCAGCAGGTTCGGGAAGCCGACCGCACCCGCCGCACCAGAGCCGTGGCACTGCGCACACCAAGTACGGAACACAGCAGCGCCGGAATTCAGCGCATATTGTGCCAGCTCTGGATCATCGGCAATCGAGGTCAGCTCGGCCGCGGCCAGCTGGCTATCGATACCGGCATTGGCGTCGGCAAAGCGGTTGATTTCCGCTGCAACCTCACCACGGGTCGACCAACCCAGAACCCCCGGCCAAGCGCCTTTGGACAGGCCCGGCCAAGATGGCATGAGCACACTGTAGATCACGCCCCAGAAGATACAGATATAGAATACGATCAGCCACCAGCGCGGCATTGGGTTATCATATTCCTCGATCCCATCCCAGGAATGGCCCGTGGTGGGCACATCGCCCTGATGGGTTTTATTGCTATGGTTTGCCATAGGTTTTCAGCCTCCTCACCCTTGCTTGGAGCCGGTCTCTGTCGAGACCAACTCTTGCGCGGGTTTGTCGTCATGGCGGAAGATGATCTCTGATGTGTCGCGATAGGCCTTGGCTTTGCCAAGTACGACCCACAGGACGATCCCCACAAATGCGGTGAACAGATACACCAACGTCCAGTTATCCCAGAGCTGTTGGAGTAGGCTTGGTTCTTGCGTCATCACGCCAGTCCTTAGCGGCTTGCGTCAGGCGTAAAGGTCGAGAAATCGACCATGGTGCCCAACACCTGCAAGTAAGAGACCAGAGCATCCATTTCCGAAATGCCCGGCGCGCCATCGAAGTTACGCGCATTGGCATTCGGATAACGAGCGATCAGCGCATCGGTTTGATCGTAATCCCATTCCGGGTCTGCCTGAGCGCGGAAATCCGCTTCGGCATTTTCGATCATTTCCGCCGTATAGGGCACGCCAACGGTCACATGGGTTTTCATCAGATCAGCCACATGTTCCGGCTCGATCAGAGTATCCAGCAAGAAGCCATATTTCGGCATGATGGATTCCGGAACAACCGATTGCGGGCTTTCTAAGTGCGCCACATGCCAGTCATCCGAATACCGGCCACCAACACGCGCCAGATCCGGCCCGGTCCGCTTAGAGCCCCACTGGAACGGGTGGTCGTATTTCGACTCCGCCGCCAGCGAGTAATGGCCATACCGCTCTACCTCATCGCGCATCGGGCGGATCATCTGACTATGGCAGACATAGCAGCCTTCGCGCAGATAGATATCCCGTCCGGTCAGCTCCAGCGGGGAGTAGGGGCGAACGCCCTCTACATCCTCGATGGTGTTTTCCAGATAGAAGAGCGGGGCGATTTCAACGATGCCACCGATGGTGACCACCAGGAAACTGCAAACCAGCAGAAGCGTGGCGTTGGTTTCCAGGACTTTATGTTTATCGAGGATTGCCATTCTTCGTTTCCTTATTCAGCCGGTTGCGCTGCACCAGCAGAGACGGTGTCTTTCGCCTCGCCGCGGGTGACGGTCAGCCACAGATTGACACACATGATGATCGCGCCAGTGACATACATGACACCACCCAAACCACGCATGACGTAATAGGGGAACTTCGCGGCCACCGTATCGGCGAAGGAGTTCACCAAGAAGCCATTGGCATCAACTTCACGCCACATCAGGCCTTCCATGATACCCGACACCCACATGGACGCCGCATAAAGAACGATGCCGATCGTGGCGAGCCAGAAGTGCCAGCTGACCATAGGCAGCGAATAAAGCGACTTTTTCTGCCACAGAGCCGGGGTCAGATAGTAAAGCGCGCCGAAGGTGATCATGCCGTTCCAGCCCAAAGCGCCGGAATGCACATGGCCAATGGTCCAGTCAGTGTAGTGGCTCAGAGAGTTCACCGCACGGATCGACATCATCGGGCCTTCGAAAGTGGACATACCGTAGAAGCCCACAGCCACAACCATCATCCGGATAACCGGGTCGGTGCGCAGCTTATCCCAGGCGCCCGAAAGCGTCATCAGACCGTTGATCATACCACCCCAAGACGGCATCCACAGAACAACAGACATCACCATGCCCAGAGTTGCGGCCCAGTCAGGCAGCGCTGTGTAGTGCAAGTGGTGCGGACCAGCCCAGATATACAGGAAGATCAGCGCCCAGAAGTGGATGATCGACAGTTTATAGGAGAAGACCGGACGCTCGGCTTGTTTCGGGATGAAGTAGTACATCATGCCCAAGAAGCCGGCGGTCAGGAAGAAGCCCACAGCATTGTGGCCATACCACCACTGCACCATCGCGTCTTGCACACCCGAGAAAACCTGAACCGATTTGGATCCGAAGATCGACACCGGCAGAGACAGGTTGTTGAGCAAATGCAACATCGCCACGGTGACGATGAAGGACAGGTAGAACCAGTTCGCCACATAGATATGCGGCTCTTTGCGTTTGATCACAGTGCCCAGGAAAACCGCCAGGAAGGCGACCCAAACAATGGTCAGCCACAGGTCAACATACCATTCCGGCTCTGCATATTCTTTCGACTGAGTACCGCCAAGGATATAGCCGGTCGCCGCCAGGATGATGAACAGATTATAGCCCCAGAACACGAACCATGCCAGATTACCGCCCCAAAGACGGGCTGCGGATGTACGCTGAACTACGTAAAAAGCGGTCGCGATCAGAGCGTTCCCGCCAAATGCGAAGATCACCGCAGATGTGTGCAGCGGACGCAGACGGCCGAAATTCATATAAGGCTGAGCCCATTCAAAGTTCAGCACCGGAAATGCCAGCTGCATCGCGATGAATGTGCCAGCTGCGAAGCCTACAACCCCCCAAAACGCGGTGGCGATAACGCCATAGCGGATCACTTCGTCCATATAGACGCTTTGATCAATGGGCTGCTTTGGCGAGTCCATGGTGCGAAGGGTGTAAAGGAACAGCCCTCCTGACACCAACATGATGATGATTGCATGCACGCTGTATGCGAGATCGTGGCCGTAATTCGCCGCGATGGCCGCAAACAGAGCGATCAATCCATAAGCTATAAGCTTCAGGTAATCGACCATTGGTTTTCCCTTCATCCCTTTCGTTACGGAGAGCGCAGGTCACACTTCCCCGTGGGTATTTGCCGAGTTGCATATGCCGAGCGCGAACAAAACTCTCCTTGATCTGTATCAAAACAAGACCTTCGCGCCATTGAGTGAAATCAATGCACGGTCGATGGGTCGCAGTTTAGAAAGGATTTAGACACCCCAGGGAGAACCCACATGGCCTATAAATCACTTCTGACGGTTCTGCGTGACCCCGAGCCCTCCGCGGCACATTTCACTTTAGCTTGTAGCCTTGCCGAAGAATTCGACGCGCATTTGCAGGTGTTATGCTTAGGTATAGACCAAATGCAAATCGGCTTTTACTACACCGGCGCCACAGCGATGATGACCCCCGATACAATCGCCGCAGCCGAGGAACAGGCGACAGAAATTAAGACTATGGTCGAGACCGCCCTTAAACCAACGGATATTCGCTATAGCTGCGAAGCCATGGTTGCCCATTGGGGCGCGCTTGGTCAGGTGGTAAGCCGCTTTGCACGTTACGCGGATCTTGTCATCTTACCAGAGACCTTTGGCGAAGGTCGCAGCCCAGAAGATGAGACAATCACCGAAGCCGCTCTCTTCCAGGGGCCGGCGCCGATTCTCACGGTTCCCGATTCTTGGGCCGGTAAAACACTGGGCAAGAATATCGTCATCGCCTCGAATCAATCGCCCGAAGAAATGACGGCCGTGAGGGCCGCCCTGCCCCAATTAATGGCCGCAGGGACGACCAATATCGCAATCGTGGATCCGCCATCCCACGGCCCGGACCGCTCCGATCCTGGCGGGGCTTTGTCGGAATATCTGGGCCGCCATGGGGTGCGCGCGGAAATTTCGGTTCTGGCCCGCAATCACGCGCGGATTTCCCAGACCCTCAATGATCACCTAGAGGCGCGGGATGCCGATCTGCTGATCATGGGGGCTTATGGCCATTCCCGCCTGCGCGAAGCCGTCTTGGGGGGCCCCACCAGGGATATGCTCACCGATCCCAAAGTGCCCATCTTGATGGCACATTAAGGCCGAACGCCCAAGATTCGCGCGTTTCATCAAGCTATCCACCAAAATCCGGCGGAGTTTTTCGCCGGATTTTTAGCGGTTTACCCAACCGCAACCACCGGCTCTTAGTTGATAGGTGTATCTAGCTTGTTGGTTTAGGGGATCAGTGTGAGTTCGGAGCAGACCGTAGAAAGCCAATTGGGGCAACTCATCGGCCAGTCAGGCAAATTGCGCATGCTGTCTCACCAAGCGGTGATGTTTCTTCTGCTGCGCGATTCTGCCCCTGATCGAGACCATATTACCAAACGTCTCAGCGCGATTCTTGCCGAATTTTCCGAGATTTGCGTCACACTCGAATCGCCGTCAAAAAGTAGCGCCTTAGATAGACCCGCCGCCGAAGCCCTGACCGAAAGCGGCGCGATCCAAGCAGATCATCTGCGCCTGCTGGATCAGTTCAAATCTAGCCTGAGACGTCTGACTCAGTCGCAGAAATGTTCGGCCCAGGATCTCAGCCAGCTGGGGGATTTTGTGGCGGGCCCGCTATTGGCCGCGCTGAATGAAATAAATGGCGGTATTGGTCGCTGTTTAGGTGACGTCGCCGCCGAGCGGAGCGCCGCCAAAGCGCCCTTATTGCTGGCCGTCACAAAATCCGTTGGACAGATCGAGCGTTTGTCAAAATCGCTGCAAATCGTGGCAACCAATGCGTCGCTCGAAGCGAAACGCGCCGGGGATGCCGGCCGGGCCTTTGGGATCATTGCTGATGAAATGCGAAATCTGAGCCATCAAAGCCGCCAGCAGGCAGAAACCCTGGCCGGGCATATGGAGCAAGTCGACTAACGCGTTCCGCTTGTGATCTTTCGATTACCCGAGAAAGCCACCATCGCTATCATCGCCGGTCTCGTCGATCAGCGCTTGGATATCGGGGATGGTGATATGCCGTTTGCCTTCCATTTCGATCACGCCCGCTTTGCGCAGCGCGGTCATCTGGCGGCTTACGGTTTCCAGGGTCAGACCCAGATAATCAGCCATAGCCTCACGGGTCAGCGGCAGATCAAACACCAAGCGCCCATCCGTAGCGCGCAAATTCAAAGACGCATCCCGCCGCGCGATAATCGCAAGAAGGCTCGCGATTTTTTCCCGCGCGGTTTTGCGACCCAAAAGCAGCATCCATTCGCGGGCGGCGTCCAGCTCGTCCAAGGTCATTTCCAACAGGCGCTGGCCGATATGCGGCGTGCGCTCCATCATAGTTTCGAAGGGACGCTTGCGGAAACAGCAGATCGTCAGATCCGTTGTCGCCACAACATCATAAGCCGCATATTCCCGCCCAGGTCGACCGACAAAATCCGATGGCAGCAAAAGACCCACCATCTGGGTGCGGCCATCCTCTAGGGTTTGGCTGAGCGTTGCGATGCCGGTGACAACAGAGGCCACGAAATCCATCCGATCCCCTGCCCAAACGACTGTCTGGCCCGCCGGATAGCTGCGGTAATATTTGATTTCTTCCAGCGCCTGCAATTCTTCGCTTTCGCAGCGCGCACAGACCGCCCGATGGCGGATCGGACAATCACCGCATTCCTGGGTAGCGTGCATTCCCTGCATCACGGCCATAATTTGCGTCCTTGTTGACCTCGATCAATGTCGGGGGCTGAATAGTGAAGCATTACGGTATAACAATGGTTGAACTGGCACAACTCTCTAAGCTCGGTCTATTTGACGCGCGCGTACCGCGTTATACGAGCTATCCGACCGCACCGCAATTCTCAGGTGCCGTTGGGGCGTCGCAGCATGTCTCTTGGATCGAAGCAATCCCGGAAAATGCTCAAATCTCACTCTATTTGCACGTGCCCTTCTGCAGGCGGCTCTGCTGGTTCTGCGCCTGCCGCACCCAAGGCACGTCGAATATGAACACGGTTGAGGCCTATCTGGATACATTATGCCAGGAAATCGACCTATTGGCCCAGCACCTGCCCAAAGGGGTGAGCCTATCTCGCCTTCATTGGGGCGGCGGCACGCCGACGCTTTTGGAAGCGGATATGATCCGCAAATTAGCGGATAAACTGCTGAACGCGGCTCCCATGGCCGAAGGCGGCGAATTTTCCGTCGAAATTGACCCCAATGAGATTGATGATGCCCGTCTGGATGCTCTGGTCGCGGGCGGCATGAATCGCGCCAGTATTGGGGTGCAGGATTTCGACCCGGAAATCCAAAAGGTCATCGGCCGCGAACAAAGCTATGAGATCACCAAAGAAGTGGCTGATAAGCTGCGCGATCGCGGGATCGATAGCCTCAACACGGATATTCTTTATGGCCTGCCGCATCAATCCTCGGAACGGATCGCGGAAAGCGTACAGCGCCTGCTAAGCCTGAACCCGGATCGGGTGGCGCTTTATGGCTATGCCCATGTGCCATGGATGGCGCGGCGGCAATCGCTGATCCCCTCGGATGCACTGCCCACACCGGAAGAGCGCCTGGCCCTGTTTGAAACCGCGCGGCAGCTGTTTTTGTGGGATGGGTATGAAGAAATCGGCATCGACCATTTCGCGCGCCCCGAAGATGGGCTGGCCAAAGCCGCGCGCGAGGGCCGGTTGCGCCGCAATTTCCAGGGCTACACGGATGACACATCCGAGACGCTTATTGGCATCGGTGCCTCCTCGATTTCGCGCTTCTCCCAAGGTTACACGCAAAATGCCGCCGCTACGGGCGATTACACAGCTCATATCCGCGAAAGCCGCTTTTCCACGACCCGCGGCCATGAATTCACCCGCGAAGACCGGGTGCGCGCGCGGATCATCGAAGGGCTGATGTGCGATTTCGAGATCGATTTGGACACGGTTCTAGTGCGGGCAGGCCCCGACGCTGCGGAAGTGCGCGCTTGGGCGATTAAGGCCTGCGATGCCTTCAAAGGCTATCTGAAACTGCGCAAAAACACTCTGATCATCGAAGAAAAAGGGCGCCCCCTGACCCGGATGATCGCCCGTGCTTTTGACGCTTATGATCTGAGCAAGGCTGGGCATTCCTCAGCGGTCTAAAAGCCAAGCGGGCGCGGCCAGGGCGTCCAAATCTCAGATTTTATTGACCTTTTGCGTGCCCCTGTGTTGCATCGGCGGTGCGCCAAACCGCGACAAGTTGAGCGACCTCAAGCTTGACGGATGGCTGCGGCCTGCTTAGGTAAGCCAGTATTCGGGGAGTAGCAGTCGCCTGCATCGCAAGATCGGGCGAGGATGTGTCAACACACTCGCGCAGACCGCGTGGCATATCCGGCCTTATGGCTTTGCGAGACCGTAGCGTCAGGGCTCTGCGGGCGGGGTCCGTCTGACGCTCGGACCTGGCCCTGAGGATCGCTCATGTCACCCTTATCCATCGGCGTGATTGCCGTTTCCCTATCTCTGGACGCCTTTATCGTGGCGCTTGGCAAAGGGGCTGCGGCCCGCGAACCGAGCCTCTCCTTTTCCCTGCGCACCGGCCTGATTTTCGGCATCACTGAGGCGCTTAGCCCGCTCATCGGCTGGGCGGCAGGACTCGCGGCGAGCCAGTATATCGCCGCCGTGGATCACTGGATCGCCTTTGCGCTGCTCTCTGGTGTCGGTCTGCGGATGATAATCCTCGCCTGGGAAGGCAATACAGAGGCGGTGCGCAAGATGAGCTTTTGGGCGCTGCTGATCGCGGCGATTGGCACCTCGGTGGATGCTATGGCCGTGGGGGTTTCGCTCGCCTTTCTCAATGTGAATATTCTGGTCACGGCCCTGGTGATCGGCGCGACGACAATGATCATGAGCTCCACCGGCATGTTCCTAGGCCGATTGGTCGGCGCGCGATTTGGGCGCTATGCAGAGGCGCTTGGCGGTTTGGCCCTGCTGATCTTGGGCAGTTCGATCCTTTGGGAGCATCTAAGCGCGCCTCTCTAGGCGCGGCCAAAACCGCTTCCGGCGTTAGCCCCGCTTGCGCAAAGGCACCACCACTTGATCGCCCTTAGGCCCGTGATCCAGCGCGGCGGCCAAAAGTTCTTGGGTATAGGGATGGCTGGGCGCGTCGAAGATCTGGCCCGCCTCCCCGGCCTCCACCACATCACCATGCTGCATCACCATCACCTTATGGCTCAGCGCCCGCACCACGCGCAAATCATGGCTGATAAAGAGATAGCCCAGCCGGTATTTTCGCTGCAACTCGCGCAGAAGATCGACGATTTGCACCTGCACCGTCATATCCAGCGCCGAGGTCGGCTCATCAAGCACCACCAGCTTGGGCCGCAGCACCATGGCCCGCGCGATTGCAATCCGCTGCCGCTGACCGCCAGAGAATTCATGCGGATACCGGTGGCGCGTCGCCGGATCTAGCCCCACTTCGGTGAGGATCTCGGCCACCATCTCATCGGCGCGCATGCCTTTGGGTGTGCCATGCACCCCGAGCCCTTCGCCGATGATCTGGCCAATATTCATCCGTGGGCTAAGGCTGCCAAACGGGTCTTGGAACACGATCTGCATATCCCGGCGCAAAGCGCGAAGCTGGCGGGTCTTCCAGCCCTGGATATCCTGGCCCTGAAACACAATCGGCCCCTCAGAGCCCACAAGGCGCATTATCGCAAGCGCGAGCGTCGTCTTGCCAGAACCCGACTCGCCCACAATCCCCAGCGTTTCGCCCTGGCGCACCGAAAGAGATGCGGAATTCACCGCGCGCACATGATCTACCGTGCGACGCAAAAAGCCAGCGGTAATCGGAAACCACACCCGCAGCTTATCAGTCGCGATGATTTCTTGCGCGCTTTCAGGCACTGGATCGGGCTGGCCCGTCGGCTCGGCCGCCAGCAGTTTTTGCGTATAGGGATGCTGCGGATTGGCAAAGATTTCAGCGGTTTCTCCGGCTTCGACGATCTCGCCATCCTTCATCACACAGACCCGATCGGCAAAGCGGCGCACGATCCCCAGATCATGGGTTATAAAGAGCAGGCTCATCCCCTCGGAAAGCTTGAGCTGATTGAGCAGCTCCAGGATCTGCGCCTGAATAGTCACATCCAGCGCCGTGGTGGGCTCATCAGCGATCAAAAGATCAGGCTGGTTGGCCAAAGCCATAGCGATCATCACCCGCTGACGCTGCCCCCCCGACAGCTCATGGGGATAAGCGCCCAAACGGCTGGCCGGATCTTTGATCCCCACCTTATCCAGCAGCTCTATGATCCTTTCCCGCGCCGCCGCACCGCTAATGCCCTGATGCAAGGCCAGGCTCTCGCCCAGTTGCTTTTCCAGGGTATGCAGCGGGTTGAGCGAGGTCATCGGCTCTTGGAAGATAAAGCTGATATCATTGCCCCGGATCGAGCGCAGCGTGGCCTCATCAGCGCCGATCATCTGGCGGCCCTGATAGCTGACCTTGCCGTCAATCATCGCGCTATCGGGCAACAGCCCCACAGTGGACAGCGCAGTGACCGATTTGCCCGAACCACTCTCCCCCACGAGGGCAACGGTTTCACCGCGCCCCACATCAAAGGACACGCCTTTGACCGCCTCGGAACGCTTGCCATCTTGGGAAAAGGCGACGCGCAGATCTTTCACCGTGAGGACAGGGGTCATTTGAAGGTCTTTCTTGGGTCAAATGCGTCGCGGATGCCTTCGAAGATGAAGACCAAGAGCGACAGCATAATGGCAAAGACGAAAAAGGCGGTGAAGCCAAGCCAGGGAGCCTGCAGATTTTGCTTGGCCTGCAAGGTCAGCTCCCCAAGCGAAGGGGCAGAGCTGGGCAAACCAAAGCCCAGGAAATCCAGAGCGGCGAGCGAGCCGATCACGCCTGTGATCACAAATGGCAGCATGGTGAGTGTGGCCACCATAGCATTGGGCAGGACATGGCGGAACATAATCGTGCCATTGGACACGCCAAGCGCCCGCGCGGCCCGCACATATTCGAAATTCCGAGCCCGAAGGAATTCCGCCCGCACCACACCCACAAGGGCGGTCCAGCCAAATAACGTCATCAAAAACACCAAGAGCCAGAAATTCATCTGAAACATTGCAGCGACGATAATGATGATGAATAGGCTCGGCGTGGCGCCCCAAAGCTCGATCAAGCGCTGAAAGACCAGATCAACCCAGCCGCCGAAAAAGCCCTGCACCGCCCCGGCGGCAATACCGATGACAGAGGTCAGGAATGTCACCACCAGGGCAAACGCGACCGACAGCCGAAAGCCATAGATCACCCGCGCCAGCACATCGCGGGCGGTATCATCTGTGCCCAGCCAATGCTCGCTATCCGGGGCGGACGGCGCCGTGCCGCTAATATCGCTGACCGTATTAAAGCTATAGGGGATCAGCGGCCAGAGCAGCCAGCCTTGCTCGACCTTATCGCCATTGAGCGCGCCGGTTTCTTGCACCTCTGTGATCACAGCCTCGGGATCGTCCCAGCAGTCTTCTAACCCGCCCGAGACGATCAAACATTGCACTTCGATATCCCGGTAAACGGCTTCGGTCTTAAAATCGCCGCCAAAGGCTGTTTCGGGATAAAACTCGAAGATCGGGTAATGCAGCTCGCCGCGATAGCTGACAAGGACCGGTTTGTCATTGGCCAGGAACTCGGCAAAGAGCGACAGGCCAAAGAGAATGGAAAAGATGATCAGCGACCAAAAG
The DNA here is from genome assembly GCA_049603835.1 of Mangrovicoccus sp. Taxonomy (GTDB): domain Bacteria; phylum Pseudomonadota; class Alphaproteobacteria; order Rhodobacterales; family Rhodobacteraceae; genus Mangrovicoccus. Next base: position 80,540 of record JBMYSZ010000006.1, on the reverse strand, counting down.
GCCCGGCCATTGGCGCAGAAATTCCGCCAGCGGCGTTCGGCCAGCGGGGAAACCCAGCGACGCGACGGGGTTTGCGGTATGGTATCAGTGACGGCCATTAATCACGTCTCCCGCGTTTCAAAATCGATCCGTGGATCGATCCAGACATACATCAGATCCGACAACAGTCCCACCAGCAGGCCAATTAGGCCAAACACATAAAGCGTGCCAAAGATCACCGGATAATCGCGCGACACGGCCGCTTCAAAGCCCAAACGACCCAAACCATCGAGAGAGAAGATGGTTTCGATAATCAGCGAGCCACCGAAGAAAACCGACACGAACACCGCCGGAAAGCCCGCGATCACAATCAGCATGGCATTACGGAAGACATGGCCATAAAGCACCCGCCCTTCGCTGAGCCCCTTGGCTTTGGCTGTGATCACATATTGCTTTTTGATCTCATCAAGGAAGCTGTTTTTCGTCAGCAGGGTGAGCGTCGCAAAGGCCGAAATGGTGGAGGCCAGCACCGGCAAAGTGATGTGCCAGAAATAATCCACGATCTTGCCGCCCAAACTCAGGCTTTCCCAATTATCGGATGTGAGCCCCCTCAGCGGGAACCATTGCAGATAGGATCCCCCTGCAAAGACCACGAGCAAAAGGATCGCGAACAAAAAGCCCGGGATCGCATAAGCCACGATAATCAGCCCGCTGGTCCAAGTGTCAAAGCGAGAGCCATCCCGCACAGCTTTGCGGATCCCCAGCGGGATTGAGACAAGATAAGCGATAACCGTCGACCAAAGCCCCAGCGTGATTGAAACCGGCATCTTTTCCAGCACCAGATCCACCACAGAGATGGAGCGGAAATAGCTTTCGCCGAAATCGAACATCGCGTAGTCGCGCAGCATCAAGAGAAAGCGCTGCCAGGCGGGCTTATCAAAGCCGAACTGCTTTTCCAGCTCGGCGATGAAATCGGGCGGCAAACCGCGCGAGCCTAGATAGCGTTCATCCCCGCCGCCTTGCTCCATCCCGCCCAAATCGCCACCACCAGAGATGCCCTGGAACACATCCCCCTGCCCTTCGATCCGGGCGATGATCTGCTCAATCGGCCCGCCAGGGACAAATTGGGTCAGGGTGAAATTGATCAGCATTATCCCGATCAAAGTCGGGATGATCAGCGCCAGGCGGCGCAGGATATAGCTTCCCATTTATGGCTTACCTCAGCACGCCCGCATCTTTCAGCTCTGTGGCTGCGTCTTCATCGTACCACCAGAAATCATACTGGCCCAGAGCCAAAGGCGGCAACTGCTCGGGATGTTTATACATGTTATAATACGCCACAAAGGTCTTGTCGTTATACCAAAGCGGGATATCGAAACGGATCGAGCGCAGCACCCGGTCCATGGCTTTGACCCCGGTTTTCAGGCTGTCCAGATCCTCGGCTTGCAAGATCACCTCTATCAGCCGGTCCGCCGCCGGATCCCGCAGCCGCATCAGATTGCGCGAGCTGTTATCGGCTGTTTGCGACCCGAACCATTGCGCCAGCCCAAGGGAGGGCTCAAACGGCATCTGAAAGCCCTGATTGGCCAGGTCGAAATCACCTTCGCGGCGGCGCTGCACATATTGCGCCGTATCCACCCGCTCTAGCCGACCCTGAATACCCAAAAGCTCCAGATTGCGCAGATAGGGTTCCACGATCCGCGTATAGGTTGGGTTGAACTGGATCGTTACCAGTTCTAGCGGCTGGCCATCCTTACGGCGGATCCCATCATCGCCCGCAACCCAGCCTGCCTCATCCAGCAGCTTTGCAGCGGCGCGCACAATCCGGCGCGAAGGCTGGTTGCGCTCTGCATCATGGGCCACGGGGGTGACAACCTCATCGGTCAGGATCGAGGCATCAAGCAGACCCTCTTCGACCAAAGGCTGCAAAATCGCTAGCTCCCCCTCGCTGGGCGCACCGGTTGCCGCTAGATCCGTACCAGCCCAGAAAGAGGCGGGCTGTTTGTAGAGCCCATAGAATAAGGTCCGATTGGTCCATTCAAAGTTGAACATCATGCCAATCGCTTGGCGCACCCGCTTATCCTGCCATTTCGGCTTATCGAGATTAAAGACCCAGGACAGGTGATAGCCCACCGACCCATCGGGTACTTCTTCGCGGGTGATATGACCATTGGTGATATTGGGGAAATTATAGGACTCGGCCCAGTTCTGCGCCTTATCCTCTAGGCGGAAAGTGTAATCGCCGGATTTGAACCCCTCAAAGGCCGCAGAGGTATCCGCGAAATATTCCACCCGGATCGTGTCGAAATTATATTTGCCGATATTGAACGGATGCTCCCAGCCCCAATAATCGGGATTGCGGCGATAAACGACCCGGCGGTTAAAGTCGAAACTATCCAGCATATAGGCACCAGTGGACATGAAGGGCTCTTTCGTGCCCTCATCCAGCCGCGCGCCGGTTTTCTCAAACCACGCTTTGGAAAAGACCGGCGTGCCGCCCGCAATACCGATCCGGTCGCGGATGGAGCTATCGGGCTGGAAGGTGAATTTGATCTTATGCGGGCCCAGCACTTCCACATCCGCAAAGAAATTCTCCACGATCCGGCGATATTCGATAATGCCTTGGGTCAGGAATAGATTATGGGAAAAGGCCACATCCTCGGCGGTCATGGGGGTGCCGTCTTGGAAGGTCACATCATCGCGCAAGGTGAAGGTGACCCATGAGAGATCCTCGGGATAGTCGAGCGAGGCGCAAAGCAAGCAATAAAGCCCGTAAGGATCATCATCGGTCGATACTAGCAGGCTTTCGGTTCCGATCGTGTTCAGCGCAGCCGGAACGCCCGCGCGGGCATATTGGTTGAAACTGTCAAAATTGCCCTGGGACCAGACGGAGATTTCCCCGCCTGTAGGAGCGTCCGGGTTCACATAGTCCAGATGCGCCATATCCGCGCCATATTTCAACGCGCCAAAATTGGAAAATCCGTGACTGGTGATCACCTCGGCCGCCAAAGCAGCGGGCGCTGTCGCCAAAAGGCCCACAAGACCCAATCGGCCCAAATGGCTCAGCCGCCGTAATCGCGTGCCCGATCCTACAATTGGGGTTTGGGTCAGGGCAGTTGCGGTGAGAAAGGTCATCGCTGTCTCCGGCTGGTGGCGAATTTCGGGGTTTGCTGTCCATTTGTAGCTAAGTCTGGGCTCGTCAAATGCGCAAGCCCGGATCGCGCCATTGCCAAAGGATTTGAGCGGGAACAACAAGCGCAGCTAAAATTCCTGGCACCGCTTCTCCTTGGCCGAAATTGCCGTTATGTCGCCTCAAAATGCCGTGATGAGGATCCAGTTATGACCGCCCCATTGACCATTTTGCTACTATGCGCCGGAAATTCCGCGCGTTCAATTTTAGGCGAGGCGCTGTTTAACAGACTGGGCCAAGGGCGCATTCGCGCTGTTTCCGCCGGATCCAACCCCACCGGCACGCCAAACTCATTTGCCATCTCGTTGCTAGAGCAAGAAGGTTATGACACCAGCTTTGCCCGCTCCAAAAGCTGGGATGAATTCTCAGGCCCGGATGCGCCTGACATCGATATTGTGATCACAGTCTGCGATAGCGCGGCCTCGGAAACCTGCCCGATCTGGCCCGGTGCCCCGATCCAAGCCCATTGGGGTCTGGCCGACCCAGCCGCCGCCGAAGGCAGCGACCAGACAAAGGCCGATGCCTTCCGCGCCACGTATGAGGCCCTGAGCGACCGGATCGCCGCCTATTTGGCTCTGCCGCAGCAGATCCTGAATGATCCAGAGGCCCTGCGCAAAGCTTTGATGGATATCGGCCTGGGCAAACCGGCGACGGCGAGTGATATGGTCGCCCCCGAAACCGATATGCCGCAGCTGGTCCCCGATCTTCTGCCCGCGATAGACAGCCAGGCACTGTTTCCGATGGAGCATTCTGGCGAGGCGCCGAAAATCCTGCTGCTATACGGTTCTTTGCGGCCGCAATCCTATAGCCGGCGCCTGACCGAAGAGGCCGCGCGGGTGCTGCAACTCTTGGGGGCGCAGACCAAGACTTTTAACCCTTCCGGCCTGCCCCTGCCCGATGACGCGGATGCCAGCCATCCCAAAGTCGCCGAGCTACGTGATCTTGTGACCTGGAGTGATGGCATGGTCTGGTGCTCGCCCGAGCGGCATGGCGCGATGACCGGGATTATGAAAACCCAGATCGACTGGATCCCCCTGTCGCTAGGCGCGGTTCGCCCGACCCAAGGCAAAACACTTGCCATTATGCAGGTCTCTGGCGGGTCGCAGAGCTTTAACACTCTCAACCAAATGCGGATTTTGGGGCGTTGGATGCGGCTTTTGACCATCCCCAACCAATCCTCCGTGCCGAAAGCCTTCCTAGAATTCGACGCAAAAGGCCGAATGATCCCCTCAAGCTATTACGACCGCATGGTGGATGTGATGGAAGAGCTGATGAAATTCACTCTGCTCACCCGCGACCAAAAGGATTACCTGGTGGACCGCTATAGCGAGCGCAAAGAAAGCGCGGCGGAGCTCTCCGAACGGGTCAACAAGAAATAGCCCCGAGATTAGGGGCGATTTTGCTAAAATGAGGGGAATTTTAAGGCGAGCCCTCTAGCCAAGCGCCAAGAGAGGGAGATCTCATGGCGCAGAAATCCAATGGAAGCTTTGAAAATGCGCGGATCAAGCGGCTGGCAAAAACAGATCCGGCCGGGGCGATCCTGGCTTGGGCCGCGCTTTTATCCAAATATCCCGGACGCAAAGCCTATGGCAAATCCATTGCCCAGCTGATGGGCCAATATGGGGCGCCGGTCATGCAGCGCCTTAGTCAATTGCTGTCCCAAGGGGATCTGCGTGAAGCGGCGCAACTGGCCGAGGCGATTCTAGCAGGTTGCCCAAATTTGCTGGATATGGCGGATATCGCGGCGCAAATTTATCTGACCCTTGGCCAAACGGACAAAGCCTGGCAGCATCTGGCCGGGGTGATGGACAGGCCCGATATCACGGCCCAAATCATGACAACCGCCGGCTTTTGCCGCTATCGTTTGCAGGATTATCGCGGCGCGCTGGCCTATTTTGACCAAGGTGTAAAAACTGCCGAGGCGCTGAATATTGCGGGGCGGTGCCATGAAATCCTGGGCCAAAACGCAGCGGCAGCCGGACATTTCCGCCAAGCCAGCCTAAGCAATCCCGCTTTGGCCGAAGCCTGGTTTGGCCTGTCGCGGCACACGGATTTCACCCAAGAGCCCGAGCTTTTGCACCAACTACGAGAGCGGCGCGCTCAGGCCTGCGAGGATGCAGATAAGGCGCTGTTTGAATTTTCCATCGCAAAGGCTTTGCGCGATCAGGGCAAACATGCCGAAAGCTTTATCGCGCTGAATGCCGCTAATGGCCTAGCCCATCACCGCATCGACCCCGCCTATTTCACCCGCCGCCGGGCGGAGCTGACCGCGATCATCGACGAATTCACGGCACTGGACGACAGTGATGGCGCGCACGGAACTGGTGTAATGGCTTCTCATACCACCGTAGCGCCGATCTTTATTGTCGGAATGCCGCGCTCTGGCACCTCTTTGGTCGAGGCGATTTTGGGCAATCACAGTCAGATTTGCCCCGGCGGCGAGCTGACCGCGCTAAGTGAAATCATCGCGAAACTGCGCAAAACCGACCAACTGAGCCAGCCAGAAGGGCAAAATGCGCTGGCAGAGCAGTATTGCGCGGCCACAAGCGCGCTGCAATGCAGCCCCTATTTCACCGACAAAATGCCGCTGAACGCTTATTATCTGGGCTATGCGCTGCGCGCCTTCCCAAGGGCAAAAGCCATCTGGATGCAGCGCGATGACCGGGCCGTAGCGTTTTCCTGCTATAAAACCCATTTCGGCAACGGCAATCTTTGGGCTTATGATCTGGGCCAAATTTCCCAGGAAATCAAAGCCGTTCGGCAGGTGATGCAGATCTGGGCGGATGAATTTCCCGAGCAGATCCATGTTCTGGATCATGCGGATCTAATCGCATCGCCTCAGGCGGAAATCAGCGGCCTTCTGGGTTTTCTGGGGCTGGAAGATGAAGCAGCCTGTTACAGTCCACATGAAAGCACGGCGCCCATGCATACAGCCTCAGTCAATCAGGTTAGGCAGCCGATTTATCGCGAAGCCAGCCCAGATTGGGAAAAATTCCACCAGCTTCGCAGCGAGGCCCTCTAAATCCAAGCGCGCAAAACGAAAAGGGCGCCCAAAGGCGCCCGATCATAGACTGGCTTTTGCAGCAGGCTTAGCCGCCAGTGCTTTGCAAGTAAGCTACGATATTCGCGCGATCGCCGATTTTCTTCAGACCAGCAAAGCTCATTTTCGTGCCAGGCGCATAGCCTTTCGGGTTGGTCAGAAAATCATTCAGATTTTCCGCAGTCCAGCTGTCGCCAGCCATCCCGGCCAGAACATCGGAATAGCCGAAGCCACCGACAGAGCCGATCCCACGACCGACAACACCATTAAGGTGCGGGCCAGTGCCATCTGTTCCGTCAACCTTGTGGCAAGCTTTACACTTACCGAATACTTTCTCACCTTTGGCTGCGTCTGCTTCGGCAACCAGCGTTGCGAAATCGACTTCTTCCACAGGCTCATCAGACGCGGCGCCGCCGTCATCGGTTTCGATCACATAAGCCTGATGATAATCAGACCCGTGATGACCCGTGGCAAAAAGCGCTTCGCCCAGCCAGCCGCCTAAAAGATAAACCAGGAAGGCGCCGAAGAAGCCGCCCGCAACCTTGGTGAACGTCATTGTATCAAACATTTCAGCGATCCCTGAGTTTGGTTGGCGGTATCTAGCGGCTTCCCATCACTGGCTTCAAGGTGTAGACGGCGCGACCAAACGCCCGCCAGAGACAATTGGCAGCACAAAAGTTAAACGGACGCTAAAGCCCATGACCAAACGCATCGCATTTCAAGGGGAACCAGGGGCCTATTCTCACCAGGCTTGCCGCGCCGCACGGCCTGATTATGAGGCACTTCCCTGCCGAACCTTCGAAGATGTGTTTTTGGCCATGTCCGAGGGCCAGGCGGATTTGGCAATGATTCCCGTGGAAAACACCACTTATGGCCGGGTGGCTGATATCCATCGCCTCTTGCCGGGGTCGGGGCTTCATATCGTGGATGAGGCCTTTGTGCGGGTCCATATTAACCTGCTGGCCGTGCCTGGCACGCCTTTGGATCAGATCCGCGAAGCCAAAAGCCACACAGTTTTGCTAGGCCAATGCCAGAAATTCTTAGCGGAACATGGGATTCATCGTGTCACCGGCGCTGATACAGCCGGATCTGCGCGCGAAGTGGCCGAGCGCGGCGATCCGAGCTTAGCGGCCTTGGCCTCTGAACTTGCAGGGGAAATCTATGGGCTTGATGTGGTTGCGCGCCATATCGAGGATAGCGGCAATAACACCACCCGATTCTTTGTCATGGATCACCAGCCGGATCTAAGCCGCCGGGGCTCTGGCACGATGATGACCTCTTTCCTGTTCCAAGTGCGCAATATCCCGGCCGCGCTTTACAAAGCGATGGGCGGCTTTGCCACGAATGGCGTCAATATGACCAAGCTGGAAAGCTATATGCTGGGCGGATCCTTCACCGCGACCCAGTTTTTCGCCGATATCGAAGGCCATCCCGATGACCCAGCCGTGCAGCGCGCTTTGGATGAGCTAAGCTATTTTACCTCGCAGCTGGATATTCTTGGCGTCTATCCTGCCGATCCCCGTCGTCAAAGCGCGGGATAAGGCGTTTCGCGCCCCACCGGAAAGACGATCTATCCCCTATCGCGTTGAAATCCCACTTTTCAGGCCGCGTTAGGTGATCCACGTTGCGCGCGATACGCTAAAACAGCCCAATAGGCGAAAATTCTTAGACATCTGGCGCAGCCTGTCGAAAGAATCGCCCCTGCTGTCAAAAATTCGTCACGGAGCCGAAAAAAAACTGTCTTGAGGGCGGTCTACCAAAAGGGATGCGTTTTATTTGCCATCCTATCCCGAGACCCCGCCCATGCCCGACACGGAAAGCCCATTGATCCCTGGTCAAGCGATCCGGCTCACTGGCGTGACGAAAAGCTGGGGCAAGACAACCGCTATTAACGGCATCGACCTGCATATCCCAGCCGGGAGCTTTACGGTTCTGCTAGGGCCTTCGGGCTGCGGGAAATCCACGACCCTAAGGATGATTGCCGGGCTAGAGAGCCTCGATAGCGGCACAATCCAAATTGATGGCCGGGATGTGTCGCGGCTCGCCTCGGATCAGCGCAATCTGTCCATGGTGTTTCAGTCTTATGCGTTGTTTCCGCATCTGACCGTAGCGGAAAATATCGTCTTCGGCCTAAAGGTGAAGCGGGTCGGCCGGGTGGAGCGGGATCGCCGTCTTTTTGAGACAGCCTCTTTGCTGGAACTGACGGATCATCTGCACAAAAAACCTGCCGCTTTGTCGGGTGGACAACAGCAGCGCGTGGCCTTGGGGCGGGCGATTATTTCACGCCGTCCGGTCTGTTTGATGGATGAGCCCCTGTCTAACCTTGATGCGCGCCTCCGCGGTGAGATGCGCGCCGAGCTGCGGGCGCTGCAAAAGCAACTGGGCTTTACCATGGTCTATGTGACCCATGACCAAGTTGAGGCGATCACCATGGCCGATCAGGTTGTTCTGATGCGCGATGGGCAGATCGAGCAAATCGCTCCACCGCATGAAATCTATGCCCATCCCGCCACGAGTTTTGCCGCGTCGTTTATTGGCACGCCGCCGATGAATTTGCTCAGCGGCAAAGCCTTTGGCGAAAGCCTGCATGGGGTGCCGCATCGCAGCCTGCGTTTTGGTCTGCGCCCCGAAGATCTTTATGCCGATCCAAGCGGCCCTTTGCGCGGAGAGCTGCTTTCCTCGGAATTCCTAGGGGCGGACACGCTTTTGCATTGCGAAATCGAAGGCGAGCCCCTGACCGCCCGGGTCTCAGGCCGGGTTCAGGCGCAGCCCGGCGCTTTTGTCGGTTTCAGCTTTGAACCCGAGGCTCTGCATATTTTCGACGCCGCAACCGGCCAGCGCAATGACGATATCACCGCCGATTTCGGTCCTTTCCTGGATCCAAACGGCACAGAGCTGAGCGAGCTGACCCTGCACAGCCACAATAAATACCCCAATAGGAGAGCCTGAAATGTCCGTTTCCACTTTGCGCGCGGCCCTGACCGCCACCGCAATTCTTGCCACCGCCCCGGCTTGGGCGGTTGATCTGCAGTTCTACTTCCCGGTTGCCGTTGGCGGCTCGGCGGCGCAGACCATCGAAGAGCTAACCAATGAGTATATGGCGCAAAATGCCGATGTGACGATCGAGGCGATCTATGCGGGCTCTTACCAAGACACCATCGCCAAAGTGATCACTGCCGCTCGTGGTGGCGATGCGCCTCAGCTTTCCGTGGCTCTGTCGGTGGATATGTTCACCTTGATGGACGAAGATCTGATCGTTCCGTTTGATGACTATGCGGGCGAAGACGGCCAGGCTTGGATCGACGGTTTCTACCCGGCATTCATGGAAAACAGCCAAACCGGCGGCAAAACCTGGGGCATTCCCTTCCAGCGCTCCACCCCGGTGCTGTATTGGAACAAAGAAGCTTTCGAAGCGGCTAGCCTTGACCCGAACACCCCGCCAACCAGCTGGGCGGAAATGGTCGAGATGGGCAAAGCCCTGACCAAGCGCGATGATAGCGGCAATGTCACCCAATGGGGTGTGCGCATTCCAAGCCAGGGCTTCCCCTATTGGCTGTTCCAGGGCTTCACTACCCAAAATGACGCGATCCTGGCCAATGCCGCTGGCAACCAGACCAATTTCGACGACCCGAAAGTTGTGGAAGCTCTGGACTTCATGATTTCGCTGAGCCAAGAGCATGAGATCATGGCGCCGGGTCTGATCGAATGGGGCGCAACCCCGAAAGCCTTTTTCGAGGGTCAAACCGCGATGATGTGGACCACCACCGGCAATCTGACCAATGTGCGCAAGAATGCGCCATTTGAGTTCGGTGTAGCCATGCTGCCTGCGGGCGAGCGCTATGGTGCCCCCACCGGTGGCGGCAATTTCTATCTCTTCAATGGGTCTTCCGACGAAGAGCTGAAAGCTTCGGTTGAGTTCATCAAATGGATCACCGCGCCCGAGCAATCCGCGAAATGGACCATCGCAACAGGCTATGTAGCGCCGCGCCCCGAGACTTGGGAAACCGAGACGATGAAAGCCTATACGGCGGATTTCCCTCAGGCGCTTGTGGCCCGCGATCAGTTGGAATTCGCTGTGGCAGAGCTGTCCACCTATGAAAACCAGCGCGTGACCCAGATCTTCAACTCCGCTCTGGAAGCCGCGATCACCGGTCAGAAATCCGCCGAAGAGGCTCTGGCAGAGGCCCAGAAAGAAGCCGAGCGCATCTTGGAAATCTACCGCACTGACGGCTAATCCCAAAGGCCGATCGCAAAACCTGACGCGCCCCGGACTTGATCCGGGGCCTCTTTTGCTAAGGAAGCACAATGTCTCGCCGTATCGAATGGGTTTATGCCTGGGCGCTTCTCGCCCCCGCCGCTTTCCTGCTGGCGCTCTTTACCCATGTTCCGGCGGTCAATTCCCTGATCCATAGCCTTTACAGCACCCCCCGAGGTCGCCGCCCTGCCCGCTGGATCGGGTTGGAAAATTACGAACGCTTGCTCGACGATCCCGTCTTCTGGAAAGTCGTGACCAATAATCTGTGGTTCGCTCTTGGCACCATCCCGCTTTCCATGATCCTCGCCCTGCTTATGGCGCTTTGGGTCAATGAACGCCTCTTGGGCCGTGGGCTGCTGCGCATGTTCTATTTCGCGCCCACGATCCTGCCGCTGATCGCTGTGGCCAATATCTGGCTGTTTTTCTACACGCCTGGCTTTGGCCTAATCGATCAGATTTTGCGCTCCGTATTCGATATGGGTCAAACCAATCTGCTCGGTGATCCCGATACGGTTCTTTATGCCATTATGGCGGTGACGATCTGGAAAGAAGCCGGCTTTTTCATGATCTTCTATCTCGCCGCATTGCAAAGCCTGCCGCCCAGCCTAATCGAAGCCGCCAAAATCGAAGGCGCGGGCCGGTTTTACACCTTCCGCCGCCTCATCTGGCCGCTTTTGATGCCCACGACCCTGTTTGTCAGCATCAATGCGGTGATCAACTCTTTCCGCTTGGTGGATCATATCTTCATCCTCACCGAAGGCGGGCCGGATAATGCCAGCTCGCTTTTGCTGTTTTACATCTATGAAACCGCCTTCCGCTTTTGGGATACCTCTTATGGCGCGGCGCTGACCATGGTGATGATCACCATTATGACCCTAATCGCTTTGGGTCAGTTCTTCTTCTTTGACCGCAGGATCCATTACAAATGAGCGCCGGTTTTGACCGCCTTCTCAATTGGCTGGGCGCTTGGGGCCTGGCGCTGCTCTGGGGTTTGCCGCTGTTTTATGCCTTCTGGACAGCCTTTCATCCCGCCGCTTATGAAGCCCGCTTCGATCTTTCTGCGCCCCTGACCCTCGCCAATTTCGCCGAGGCCTGGTCCGCCGCGCCCTTCGCCCGCTATTTCCTCAATACGTTTTTGCTGGTCACCCTGGTTTTGGCGGGGCAGTTCTTTCTCTGCACCCTGGCGGCTTATGCTTTTGCCCTCTATCGCTTCCCCCTGCGCAATCTGCTTTTCGCGCTGGTTTTGGTGCAGCTTTTGGTGACCCCCGATATTCTGATCATCGAGAATTACAAAACCATCCGTGCCTTGGATCTGGTGGATACGATTTGGGCGATTGCCTTGCCTTATGTGGCCTCTGGCTTTGGGATTTTCTTGCTGCGGCAAAGCTTTATGCAAGTGCCCCGCGAATTAGAGGAAGCCGCCAAAATCGAAGGTGCCGGGCCTTTGACCGTGCTGTGGCGGCTCTATGTGCCTTTGGCCAAGCCCACTTACCTAGCCTATGGGCTGGTCTCGGTGAGCTGGCATTGGAATAATTTCCTCTGGCCGCTGATCATCACCAATTCCGTGGAAACCCGGCCCGTGACCGTGGGCTTGTCGATCTTTTCCACCACAGATGCGGGGATTTCCTGGTCGGTGATCAATGCCGCGACGCTCATGACCTCGGGCCCGCTGCTTTTGGCCTTTTTGCTGTTTCAGCGGCAATTCGTGCAAAGCTTTATGCGCGCGGGGATCAAATAGACCACCGCAAGAGCCCGGAATTTTCCGCCGGGCTCTTGGATGGCTGCATGGTTCTGTGCTGCGCTCAGAAGGCAGGCTTAGTGCTGATGGCCCGCATGGCTATGCTGGCTGGCATTGGCCGCCTCGATCTGCACATGCATCTCCATATGACCAGTGGAGAATTCGAATTCGATTTCAAACTCTTCGCCCTGCTCCAAATGGGTACTCAGCCCCGTGAGACGGAAAGCCAGACCTTCGGGTTCTAGCTCTAGATGCGTGCCCGCCGCAATCGGCATGGCCGGGATCGGCTGATAGACGCCCGTGCCGTTTTGCAGAGTAAAGCCCACCAGCTCGACGCTTTCAGCGATCTCCGTTTCCGCGCCGGTGAGGATCACTTCTGCATCGCCTTCGTTTTCGATCTCAACAAAAACAAAGCCGATCTTTTCCTCAGTGGCCCGCGCCCAAGCATGCAGCGCATGGATACCGCCAAGCTCGGCCGAATGCTCGTCGCCATGGTCGTCATGATCGTCATCATGATGCGCTTCGGCATGGTCTTCATGGTCATGCTCATGCCCATGATCGGCATGGCTTTCGGCAAATACCGGCGCGGCGATTAGGGCCAAAATCGCAGTGAGACAGGTCAAACGCATGGGGAGATCCTTCGTGATTATTCCCAATTACTCCCGAAGATCGGCGATCACCGGGCGAGACATAGCCAGCGCTGCCGGAAGCAGAGCCAGCAAAATCGTCAGGCTGACAAAGCCCGCAACAAGATGCAGCTCGGGCCAACCAAGGCTGGCTTGCACCAAAATATCCGTGCGCTTTGTGATCACAGCCGACATCACCCGCACCGCGACCACCCCCAGGCCAAGCCCAAGCGCCGCGCCTGCAAGGATCAGGCTGGCCGCATAGCTCCACATCAGCGCAAATACAAAACGCGCCGGAGCGCCAAGCGCGCGCAGCAGGGCCAGACGCCGGGACAGCAGCCGCGACAGGATCACAAGCCCCGCCAAAACCCCAGCCGCCACAAGCACTTGGGTCACAACCGCCAGCACCGACATAACCTGCCGCACATCGCCCATTAGCGCATGGAGCCGCGCCAGCACCGCGCCGGGGAAGAAGGCCATCATCTTGTCGGTGATAAATTGCGAGCGCAGCGCGTAATTCGCCCAAAGCTCTTCCGCCCGCACCAAAGCCGCCGGTGTGCCGGGGAAGTACTCCGCGGCAAAGGGCGGGCCAAGCTTGCCATCCCAGTCGGGTCCATGGCCATTGGCCAGCCCATGCACATCCCAAACGGATTCTACCGGCACCAAAAGCGCCTTATCCCAGGGGCTGCCCGTGGGGGGCATTTTGCCTGTGATCACATAATGCAAATCCCCATGGGCGCCGTCTTCGGCTGCATCCCCCGCCCCATGCGCCGGAGAGAACTGATCGCCGACGGCAAGCGGCACTTTCGCCCCGGCCACCGCGTGATCCATAGCGCTAAAGAGCCTGCCTTCGCTAAGCCCGCCGCTCAGATGGGTGATGAACTCTGCCGTGGTTCCCACCACCGGGGCGCCCTCAAAACTATCGCCAAAGGCCAGCGGTGCCACGAGGTCAACGCGGGGATTGCTGGCGATCTCGGCATAGGTTTCCCCATCGATCAGCGCCACGTCAGAGGGCTGCAAATACACAGCGGCAAGCATTACGGTGATCTCGCTGCCAGGCGCGGCAACTACCAGGTCGAACTTCTCCGCCGCCAGCGCTGTTCCGCGCCGCAAGCCGCGCTCTTGCGCAATTAGCCCCGTCCCCACCGCAACGGAAATCGCGATCAGCGCCAAGAAAGTGAGGCTAACCCAAAGATGCCGCCGAAAGATCCCCGCCAGCAGCGACCAGGGGCGATAACCGCGCAAAGTGACCAGCCCAATGAGCAGCGCCGGAGCGAGCCAAGCCAGCAGGATCAGCGCATCTTGCGCATCTGCGGGAAGGCCAAGCCAAATCTCAAACATGGACACCCTCCGGCTGAAGCACGCCATCCACCACCTCAATCACCCGCGCGGCGCGGGCATGAAAGGCCGTGTCATGGGTGACCGCAATCAGCGTGCGGCCATCTTCGCGGGCGAGCCGCAAAAGATCTTCGATCAACCGATCCGCACTGGCGCGATCAAGGCTGGCTGTGGGTTCATCGGCCAGAATAACCGGCGGCGCGCCTGCCAGGGCTCGGGCTACGGCAACCCGCTGACGCTCCCCGCCTGATTGGGTGGCGCTGCGCTGCTCAGTTTTATCGCCCAGGCCCAATCGCTCTAACATGCTGCGCGCGCCTTGGATCAGCCCAGCCCGCTCAGAACGCGGCGCAAAGCCAGCCGCCACAGCCGCATTGCCCAGAGAGCTGAGCTCTTCAAACAGCAGGTGATCTTGGAAAATGAAGCCCACAGAGCGACGGCGAAAAGCGGCAAGCGCTGCTTCGCGCTGCTTGGCCAAATCCATATCACCCCACAGGATCTGCCCCGAGGCCGGGCGGATAAGCCCCGCCAGCGCATAAAGCAGAGTGGATTTTCCGGCGCCTGACGGGCCTTTGATCACCACCGCCTCCCCCGGCGCTATGTCCAAAGCTGCCGCCGAGAGGATCAAGCGGCCGCCGCGCCCCTCGACCCGCAAATCCCGAAGTTTCAGCGCCAGTCCCATAGCTTAGGCATACACCGCATCGACCAGGCGGACGCGGCTGACAAAGCCCGTCTCCTCGTCCTTATAAGCGCCCAGTTCGAGAATGCCGGTGGTTTCGATCTTCACCGTATAGGGGATCACCTGCAAACGGCGCTTGGTATAGACCGCCAAAATATCATCAGGCCATTCCGCTTCGGTTTCGCAGAATGGACAAACCGACATGGGCATTTTGGTCAGCACGAAGAAATTGCTATCGGCCTTTAGCGGTGGCGCCATAAAGCCCATCACATTGACCCGCGCCCCCTCTAGGCTTTTGGCCAAATCGGAAAAGCTGCGATCACGATTGTAAAGTTCGCGCAATCTCAGCGGGCCTTGATCAGCCGCCAAAGCAAAGCCCGGCGCGAGGGCGCTGGCAGCAGATAGGCTTAGAAAACTGCGTCTAATCATGGCGATCTCCATAGCTGCGCTTGTGATAAGATATAACATAACGGTCAAGACTCACCGCTATGTTTTCCCCTTTAAAATAGCAAAGAGGCCCGCCGGGGCGGACCTCCTTTTTCGTCATATCTGCGTGACTTATTCAGCAGTCGCGGCGTGATGCATCACGTGGAAAACGAAGTTTTGCTCCACAACGCCGTTCAGAAGATGCGCCATCGGGCCTTTTGCGAAGATCGCAACATCTTCGCCAGAGTGAGTCTCAGAAGACATGGGCACCAGCGCCTGCTGAACATAGTCCAGATCGGTTGCTTCTTCTTGGGTCAGCTCAGGGCGACCACCGGTCCAGTTCTGGTCTTCGCGCAGGATGGAGCCGCCACCATTGAGATACATGACAGTGGTGTAAGGCTTACCATCTTTGCCCAAATTCGGCTCGCCAGTATGCTCGGTGCCGTTCGGGTTTACCTTCATGGACAGACCCAGGATATCCGCGCCGCGGCCTGCATAGCCAGCAAAGGCAATCGCATGCTCATGGTCGGCAGTGACAACGATCAGCGTGTCTTCGTCATTGGTCAGCTCATCCGCGATAGCAACCGCATCTGCAAATGCAACGCCATCCTGCACAACACGTGCCAGGTTACCGGCGTGGTTGGCGTGGTCAACACGGCCTGCTTCGATGGACAGGAAGAAACCGTCTTCGTCGTTTTGCAGGGATTTGATCGCGATTTCGGTCATCTCCGCCAAGGAAGGCTCGCCGTCGCGGTCTGCTTCATACTGCATATGGGAAGCTTCATAGAGGCCCAGCAGCGGGGTGCCATCCAGCGGCAGCTCGGCGGTCTGAGCGGAGTTCTCTGCGTAAGCTGCGCCCAGCTCTTTCGCGCGCTCCACCAGATTCACATCGGTGCGGCGGCCTTTCTTGCCTTCGCTATCGGTGGTGTTCGCATCCAAGAAGTTACGACGACCACCGCCCAGAGCAACCTGAATACGGCCAGCTTCCATAGCGTCAATCATTTGCGCAGCGATATCGGGGACCGCACAGCCCTCCGGAAGATCGCCGTTATTCTCGAAGTTACGGTCTGCGGAATGCGAATAGACAGAAGCCGGTGTTGCATGGGTCAGACGTGCGGTGGACACAACACCAACAGATTTGCCCATTGCCGAGAAGATTTCGGCCGCGTTTGCAACAGTTGCACCCTCAACCTGCGAGCAGTCGCCCCGGTTCAGAGTTTCATCAACGCCGATCACGCCAGCTTTGGTTTTCACACCAGAATGCATCGCCGTGCCGGTGCCTGCGGAATCGGGGGTCTGGGCGTTGACGTTATAGGTCTTGGCCAAAGCCAGATGCGGGAAAGTTTCGTGCGACAGAACATGTTCGTCGCCATAATTGCCAGCTTTCTGGCCAGCATAAAGACGAGTGGCGTAGTTGGTGCCAACACCATTGCCGTCAGCAATCAGGATGATCACGTTTTTGGCTTTGGTGGTGATCGGCGCAACAGCAGCTTTTTGCTCCAGCATGGCCTGACCAGCAGTGAACCATTCATTGCCAGCCTGGGGCAGATCATTGGCCAAAGCGGTGGTTGCAGTCAGTGCAGCGACTGCGGAGATTGCGAATTTTTTCATGAGATCTCTCCCTGTGCGAGTGCCATGGGGGCTAATCACCAGGTGAAACAATTTTGTGACGAAAGCCGGCGGAGACCAAAAATTTTTGTTTTTTCTCAATTAGTTATAGTATAACATTACCGAGAGGTTCATGCCCTAAACTGATCCGCTATTGACGAAATCTCGCACAGCCGCTTCGATATCAGTCTGGGTTTTACACCGCCATATCTTGGTGCCGCCATGGGTTTGCAGAGTGGCCGCGATTTGCGCGCGAAGTTCTGCACCGCGTTTTAGGCTCTTGAACCCAAAGCGATATTGCTCAAACGGCCAATCTCGGTTTCCTAGGGGCAGCTCCGGGCGAGACATGCCGAAATTTCGCCATGGTCGCAGCGCCAGCCGCCAAGCCCTCAGATAATTCGGCGGATCCAGCCAGATCACAGCGTCAGCTCTGGGCAAAGCCTGGCGCAATAAACTTGGCCCGCCCTCTAAGATCTAGCTTTCCTCAGCGAGCCTAGCCGCCAAGGCGCTTTCGATATCTGCAGCCGGTTTCTTGACCCAGTTAGAGGTCAATCTTAGCGCATCATAGGATATCACAGGCAAATCCGGCCGACCCGCCTCCAAACGACCTGCCAGATGGCTTTTGCCCGTGCCATTGGTCCCGGTGATAATTAGCCGCTGCATCTCTCTGCCCCCAATCCAGACACAAAAAAACGGGCCCGAAGGCCCGCCCCTTTATCCCAAACGCGTCACGGCGCTTACATCTCAACGCCCAGATGCTGGGCGACGGTGAAGATGTCTTTGTCGCCGCGGCCACACATATTCATGATAAGCAGGTGATCTTTCGGCAGATCCGGCGCGATCTTCAGCACATGGGCCAGCGCATGGCTGGGCTCTAGCGCCGGGATAATCCCCTCTTTTTCACAGCAAAGCTGGAAGGCCGCCAGCGCCTCTTTATCGGTGATCGACACATATTCCGCCCGGCCTGTATCATGTAGCCAAGCATGTTCCGGCCCGATCCCCGGATAGTCCAGACCCGCCGAGATGGAATGGCCCTCTAGGATCTGGCCATCATCATCTTGCAGCAGGTAAGTGCGGTTGCCATGCAGTACGCCGGGGCGTCCACCGGTGAGCGAGGCGCAGTGCTCCATCCGGTCATCGACCCCATGGCCCCCGGCCTCAACCCCGATGATCCGCACGCTTTTGTCATCAAGGAAGGGATAAAACAGCCCCATCGCATTCGAGCCGCCGCCAATACAGGCCACAATGGAATCCGGCAAACGGCCTTCGCGCTCTTGCATCTGGGCTTTCGCCTCATTGCCGATGATCGCTTGGAAATCGCGCACCATCGCCGGGTATGGATGCGGGCCCGCCACTGTGCCGATGCAATAGAAGGTATCGCGCACATTGGTCACCCAGTCGCGCAACGCATCATTCATCGCATCTTTGAGTGTGCCACGGCCCGAGGTGACCGGGATCACTTCCGCCCCCAAAAGCTTCATGCGGAACACATTGGGCTTTTGCCGCTCCACATCATGCGCGCCCATATAGACTACGCATTTAAGGCCAAATTTGGCACAGACCGTCGCGGTGGCCACCCCATGCTGACCGGCACCGGTTTCAGCGATGATCCGGGTTTTGCCCATGCGCCGCGCCAGGATGATCTGGCCCATCACATTATTGATCTTATGAGCGCCCGTATGGTTCAGCTCATCGCGCTTGAAATAGATCTTTGCTCCGCCGCAATGCTCGGTCAGCCGCTCCGCATGATAAAGCGGCGATGGACGCCCCACATAATGCGCCCAAAGATCATTCATCTCGTCCCAGAACTCTTTATCCGTTTTGGCGCGTTCATATTGCGCCTCCAGTTCCAGGATAAGCGGCATCAAGGTTTCCGACACAAAGCGGCCCCCGAAATCGCCGAACCGGCCGTTCTCATCGGGACCGGACATGAAGCTATTGAGCAGATCCTCTGGCATCGCGCGTCCTTTCGTCTTGGGTCCCTGACGCCTAAGGAGACGCGCCGCCCGCGTAAAGGCGCAATCGCCACGCTTTCGCAAGATGAGGCCATTTTTTGCCGGAGTTTCGCTAATCTCTGGCAGCTTTCCCAGGCACGTCATAGGATCGCCGCGACTCAAACTAGGAGGTCACCTATGTACCGTTCCATCGCAACTCTGGGGCTTTGCGCTGTTTTGGCCCTAACCGCATGCGACTCTATCTCGGACACGAATAAAGCCACCGCAACCGGCGCAACTGCTGGCGCTGTTGGCGGCGCGGTCTTGGCAAAGCTTTTAGGGGCTGAAGGCGGTTGGACCGCTGTTGGCGCCCTAGCCGGTGCAGCAGCAGGCGCGGTCGTGGCCCGCAATGACCAAGCCAGCCAGTGCTATTACGCGAAAGGCGATGGAAGCTATTACAAAGCCGCTTGTTAAGCTGAGCTTTGACACTGAAGCGGGGCGCAGCATTCATTTCGGCCCGCTTCCTAAATCTGGCGCCGTCTTATCCCAAAAATTGGTCTTAATCGACTTTGCGCGCCGTCAGCTCCGCCCCCTCAAACCGGCGGAGCCTATTTTGATCTGTTAGATCGATCCCTCAGACCGTCCGATCAAAAAAGCAGTTCTGCCAGCGTTTGATCATGGCCAGCTGCAGCGATGTGGTCGCTGTGACGACGCGCGCGCCAGCACAAGGCGTGTATTGCGGCAGAGAAGTCCGAAGCTCTTTTTCCACGCAAGGCGTGCCCGGATCTTGGAAGTCATCAATGTCTTGTTGGCTCAGCATCGAGAAAGCCCCCATGAACGTGTTAACAGATGTCGCGCCCAAAGTTTACGTTAAGGGCAGCTTGGTTTCAGGACATCCTCTTAGCACAAAAATTTCCCAAAACACCAGCGAAACGCAATAATACTTTACGGCATACCAAATAAAGGTTTACCTATGGAAATTACCCTGCTTTTTCTCTGCAAAATAACGGGGCTGAGCGCTGCGAGCGCACAGCCGCTTAGGCGATTTCCCCAAGCTTTCGGGGGAACCGAAATATTTTGTGATTAATAGAAGTGAACCAAAAGGGCGTATTTACACCCCTGAAGGGATATTCAGCGGGTCACGGGTGATTTGCCGGGGACTGTTTAGCGCCTTCCATTTCGACAGAGCTTTATGCGCCGAAGGAAAGGCTGGGCGCGGCACAAACCGGCCTCGTCCCGGCTGTGGCTGACTGTTCTGCCCCCAAGCCCAGATCACATCGCCCCGGCTCAGCGTGTAGCGGGCCTGAGCGCTCACTTCGAAGCCTTCGAAAACATTGTAATCGATGATGGACTTTTGGCTGGCGGCGCTGATCGTTTTGCTCAGCTTGGGATCCCAGACGCAGATATCCGCATCCGCCCCCGGCAAAAGCGCGCCCTTCTTGGGATAGATATTGAGGATCTTGGCGATATTGGTCGAGGTGACGGCCACGAATTCCTCTGGCGTGATCCGCCCGGTTTCGACACCTGCGGTCCAAAGCACGGCGAGGCGGTCTTCTAACCCGCCCGTGCCATTGGGGATCTTGGTGAAATCATCAAGCCCCATGCGTTTCTTCTCGGTGTTAAAGGCGCAATGATCCGTGGCCACCACTTGCAGCGAGCCCGCCGAGAGCCCAGCCCAAAGCCCATCTTGATGCTCTTTCGAGCGGAAGGGCGGCGACATGACCCGCCGCGCGGCATGTTCCCAATCCTTGTTGAAATATTCGCTTTCATCGAGGGTCAGGAATTGGATCAGCGGCTCGCCATAGACCCGCATGCCTTTTTGGCGGGCACGGCGGATGGCTTCATGGGCCTGCTCGCAGCTCACATGCACTATATATAATGGCACCCCTGCCGCATCGGCGATCATGATCGCCCGATTGGCGGCCTCGCCTTCCACTTCGGGCGGGCGAGAATAGGCGTGACCTTCGGGGCCGGTGATCCCCTCGGCCAGATATTTCGCCTGAAGCTCGGCGATGATATCGCCATTTTCCGCATGCACCATGGGCAAAGCGCCCAGCTCGCGACAGCGGGAGAAAGAGGCGAACATTTCGTCATCTTCCACCATGAGCGCGCCTTTATAGGCCATGAAATGCTTAAAGCTGTTCACCCCCATCTCGACGGCGGTTTTCATCTCGTTGAAGATGGTCTCATTCCAACCGGTGATGGCCATGTGATAGCCGATATCCGTGGCGATCTGCGGCGTGGATTTGCGGTGCCAGTCATTAATGGCATTGACGATGGATCCATCCTCGCCGGGCAGACAGAAATCCACCAGCATAGTGGTGCCGCCACTGGCCGCCGCCCATGTGCCGGAGAGGAAGGTTTCGGTGGCGGTGGTGCCCATGAAGGGCATTTCCATATGGGTATGCGGGTCAATCCCGCCGGGGATTACATAAGCCTCGGCGGCATCGATGATCTCATCGCCGGTGAGGTTCTCGCCAATCTCGGCTATGACCTCGCCCTCGATCAGGATATCCGCCTGATATTGCCGATCCGCTGTGATGATCGTGCCGCCTTTGATGACTTTGCTCATGATGTCCCCTCAGATGAAGCTTAGCTCTAACCGCCCCGGACTTGATCCGGGGCCTCCCCCGCCGCCGCACTGGGCAGAGTATCCGTCAAATCACGCCAATCGGGATTGAATTTGCTGATGAGATCGAACTTCCATTGCCGCACCCAGCGCTTGATACGTTTTTCCCGCGTCAAAGCCTCTGCCCGGCTGTCATGGGCTTCGAACCATACGAGCCGATCGATTTTATACTGTGCCGTATGGCTATTGCCTTGCCCCGCGCGATGGCGTTCGACCGCCGCCCGCAAATTTCCAGCCGAGCCCGTGTAAAGCGCACCAAAGGGGCGGCTGGCCATGATATACACGCAATAGCTCACCGGCAGAGGCCCCGGATCAAGTCCGGGGCGGGGTCACCAAGCCGTGACTTAGGCCCACTCACCCCACCACCTCTGCCATCTCCAGCACCGCATGCAGCAGCACATCCGCACCGGCGGCGGCCCAGTCCTTGGTGATCTCCTCTGCCTCATTATGGCTCAGCCCATCGACGCAAGGGCACATGATCATAGCAGTTGGCGCCACTTGGTTGATCCAACACGCATCATGCCCCGCCCCCGAGATGATATCTTGGTGACGATAGCCCAGCCGCTCCGCCGCCCCGCGCACGGCTGCCACGCAGGCCGGATCAAAGGTCACCGGCTCGAAATGCCCCGTTGGCTCAATGCTCAGCCCCAGGCCCAACTCTGCGGCGATGACCTCAGCCTCGCGCTCTAGGCGCGCCCGCATAGCTGTCAGCTTTGCCAGATCCGGCGTGCGGAAATCGATGGTAAACACAGCCTTACCAGGGATCACATTGCGGGAATTGGGATAGACATTTGCCTGCCCCACCGCCCCCACCGCGCCGGGCTGATGATCCATCGCGATTTTATGCACCGCCTCGATGATCCGCGCCATACCAAGCCCGGCATTCACCCGCATATCCATCGGCGTCGAGCCCGTATGCGCGTCCTTCCCGGTCAAGGTCACTTCCAGCCACCAGAGCCCCTGCCCATGGGTGACCACACCGATTTCCTTGCCCTCCGCTTCCAAAATCGGCCCTTGCTCGATATGCAGCTCGAAAAACGCCTTCATCTTGCGCGCGCCAACAGGCTCCTCGCCTTTCCAACCGATCCGCTCTAGCTCATCGCCAAAGCGCCGCCCCTCCGCATCTTCGCGCCCATAGGCCCAGTCCAGATCATGTTCGCCCACAAACACACCCGAGGCCAGCATCGCCGGGGCAAAGCGCGTGCCTTCCTCATTGGTCCAGTTTACCAAAACGATGGGGTGCTTGGTCACCACACCCAGATCATTGAGCGTGCGCATCAGCTCTAGCCCGCCCAACACGCCGAGCACGCCATCATATTTCCCGCCCGTGGGCTGAGTGTCGAGATGCGAACCCAGATAAACCGGCAGAGCCTCTGGATCGCTGCCTTCGCGCCGGGCAAACATCGTCCCCATCTGGTCCAGCCCCATGCTAAGCCCCGCCGCCTCGCACCAGCTTTGCAACAGCGCTCGGCCCTCCCCATCCGCATCGCTCAGCGCCTGGCGGTTATTGCCACCGGCCACACCTGGCCCGATCTGCGCCATGTCCATCAGGCTATCCCAAAGCCGATCGCCATTGATTTTCAGGTTCTCGCCCGGCGCCGCCATCGTCCGTTCCTTCCTCTGCCCTCCTCAGGGCAAATGCTTCAAAATTTAGCCAAAGTTTTCAGGTTTGATCCGAAAGTATCAAGAATAAAATCAGTGACAGGGGGCGCGTGAATGATAGGCTTTGGCCATTAAGACCGGGATGAATCAATCCGTTGCTTTGGCGTGTGGAGGCGTCGGGCACGGATTCAGGGAGGATACAACTTTGGACAGTAAACTAGCCATTGGCGTCGGCGTGGCAGCCGTTGGCGGCATTCTAATAGGGACTTTGATGGGCGGATCTGGCCCGGATTTAGATGAAATTAAGGATATCGTCAGCGCGGAGGTCGCGGCGGCCTCTGAACAGACCGCGGCGCTGGATGGCAAAATCTCGGATCTGCAAACTGCCCTAGACGGTCAATTGGCCGGTGTAAGCGAAGCAATGGACGGCAAAGTGGCCGCTGTTAGCGACGCTGTGGCTGCTTTGGGCGATAAGCTGGGCGCGGTGGAGGCGAGTATTGCCGGCTCTGATGCGGCCGCCCAAATCGACGCGCTGAAGACACAGATTGAGCAAGTTGCCGCAAACTTGGGCAGCGCTATGACTGAAAGCGCTGCAAACCAGGCCGCCGCTCTGGAAGAGCGCCTGACCGCCTTGCAAGCCTCGCTTGCCGCCAGCAGCACGACGGCCCCCGCCCCATCCGCCACGGCCCCTGTGGCCACCCCAGCAGCAAGTGCCGCAGCAACCCCAAGCGATGGGCTAAGCCCCGGCATGACCGCAATGCTGGCCGGTGGCGATCTGCGGGTCTTTGTCAGCCGCGTGACCGAGGATGCAGCGCGGCTCTCAATTGCCGGTGATATGGTTGACCTCGGTGTGGGCGATGATGTTTTGACCATGGCGGGCAAAGACTATTGCAAAGTGCTGCTTGATGCCGTCGCCAATGGCCATGCAATTATCAAAGCCACCTGCGGCGATGATCTGCCTCTGCCGGAAGGGCTGAGCGCAGGCAATACCTTTAGCTTCAATGACGGGGCGATCCGCGCTTTTGTGTCCAAAGTCGATGCGGATGGCGCGCGCCTGTCGGTGAATGGCAGCATGGTTTCGCTTGATGAAGGCCGGACTACCCTGGTCAAGCTCGGCGAGGAGACTTGCGGCTTGCGGCTCGATAGTGTCGATCGCGGCCATGCCAGTGTCAGCGCCATTTGCGGCGACGCGCTAGGCGTCGCGGCGCATATCGCACCGGGCAGCGCGGTTATGCTAGGCGATGGCGCGGCGCGGGTCTTCCTGTCTTCGGTGAGCGATGCGGGCGATATGGTGCGTGTTGCCGTGAATGGCACCGGGGTGAAAGCACTGGAAATCGGCGACGCTCTGGCGGTCAATGACAGCTGCATGGTCACGGTCGAAGACATCACCGACGGCCAGGCGAGCTTTGGCTATAGCTGCGACGGCTAATCGAAGCTCTAGCCGAAACGCCATAAGATAGCGCAAGCGGTGCCACTTTGGAGCCGTGCCGCTTGCCCAAACCTCTCCATCATGGCCTGCGTCTTGGGCGCGGGCTTTGATATCCGGGCCTGGGTCCCTTTCATTGGATCCCCTGTTTTGGCTTTTGAGGGTCCGCGATGGCCTGCAAGCGCCGAACCCGCCCTTTACGCTCCGCCGCGCGCCCCTTTGGCCAATGCTTGCAGAGCCGCCACCGCCTTTTGCGCCTGATCATATGGCACGAAAATATGGTCATGATGATAGGCCGCCACCACATTGCAAGGCAGCCCGGCATCCGCCAAGGCCTGCGCCGCTGCCGCCGTAAGCCCCACCCCATCCAGCGCAGAATGCACCGTCAAAGTGATCATCGCCATGGCGCCGGGCAAATGCGACCCAGCCGGGCGGATCACCGACAGCCCTTCCGCCTCGCGAAAACTGGCGATGGCATCTGCCGGCAGTTGCGCCACCATCTCAAAAATATAGGCGCCCGGTTGCAGCTCGGGCGCCATTTGCGCGATCATCGCTTGGGTGTCGCGGATTGCCGCCAAACCGCTTAGTCCAGCTCTTTCAAGATATCCGCCAAAGTCCCGAAAATCTCATCAATATGGGATTTCTCCAGGATCAGCGGCGGGCTCAGCGCGATGATATCGCCAGTGGTGCGGATCAAGAGCCCCTTTTCAAAGGCTTTCAAAAACGCGGTAAAGGCGCGTTTGGTGGGCTCGCCCGGAATGCTTTCCAGCTCAATCGCGCCGATAATGCCCAGATTGCGCAGATCTTTCACATGCGGCAGGCCCTTCAGCCCATGTAGCGCGTCTTCCCAATAGGGCGCCAGCTCGGCCGCGCGCTCGAAAAGCCCCTCTTCGCGATAGACCTCTAGCGTCGCCAGCCCCGTCGCCGCCGCCATAGGGCAGCCGGAATAAGTATAGCCGTGGAACAGCTCGATCAGATGCTCTGGCCCATTCATAAAGGCATCATGGATCTCCGCCGTGCTCATCACCGCGCCCATGGGAATAGTGCCATTGGTCAGGCCCTTAGCACAGGCAATCAGATCCGGCTGCACCCCGAAATAATCCGCAGCAAAAGGCGCGCCGAGGCGGCCAAAGCCTGTGATCACCTCATCAAAGATCAGCAAAATCCCATGCTGTTTGGTAATCGCCCGCAGCCGTTCCAGATAGCCTTTCGGCGGGATCAGAACACCGGTGGAGCCCGCAACCGGCTCCACAATCACCGCCGCGATGGTTTCGGCCCCGTGCAGAGCGATGATCCGGGTCAGCTCTTCGGCCAAATCCGCGCCATGGGGCGGTTGGCCCTGTGCATAGGCATTTTCCGGCAGATGCGTATGGGGCATGTGATCGACGCCAGCCAAGAGCGTGCCAAAGGCTTTGCGGTTATTGACGATCCCACCCACAGAGATGCCGCCGAAATTCACCCCATGATAGCCGCGCTCCCGCCCGATCAACCGGGTCCGCGTGCCCTGCCCTTTCGCCTGGTGATAGGCCAGCGCGATTTTCAACGCAGTCTCGACGCTTTCACTGCCGGAATTGGTGAAAAACACATGCTCCATCCCCTCAGGCGCCATATCGCGCAGCCGGGTGGCCAGTTCAAAGGCCTTAGGATGCCCCATTTGGAAGGCCGGTGCATAATCCAGCTCGTCAGCCTGGGCTTTGATCGCCTCTACAATCTTGGGGCGTTTATGACCTGCATTACAGCACCATAGCCCCGCCGTCGCATCCAGGATCTGGCGCCCATCTGCGGCGGTGTAATGCATATCCTGCGCCGCCACCAACATGCGCGGTTCGGCCTTAAATTGCCGATTTGCAGTGAAGGGCATCCAAAATGCTGACAGGTCATTGGGCGTATTGGGGCGATCTAGAGCCATCTTGGTCCTCTTATGCTAGTGGCGCTATCAGCCTGTCGCGGATCACGCGCCCTAGGTCAACCTCGCTCAAGTCGGGTTTACCTTTTAACAGTTCTTCATTTTGGAAATACTCTTAATTCAAATATGAAGCAAAACATTCTCAAACCCAGATGATGGTGACCCGTCGATTTTATAGAGGAAGGAGTGAAGATGTATTCTCCGATTGCCACAACCGTTGTCCCATTTCGCACCCCGACCGCTATCGCCTTGGGCAAGATCGCGCGTCAAAGCCTTGATAATTTCCGGGCGGGACAGGGCGAACTTAATCTCAGCATGAGCCCGGCGCAGCAGACGCATTTGACCCAACGAATCTCTGGCCTGGGGCCGATCCAAAGCTTCACCAAACGCTATGACAGCCCGCCCGATGCCTCGGCTGTGCAGATCCAGGCGATCAAGGTCTATAATGCGGCCAAGGCGATGTTTCACTAGATTTGCCGTAGCCAAAGGCGCGAATGAGGGATTTTCCGAAACGGCTAAAGCCTTTCCCCACGCTTTTCTGATAAATCCGCGTCCCGATGTCTCTGGACGCGGCGCGCGCTCTGGGCCATATCCTGTATAACCCAGAGAGGAGAGCCCGATGGCGTTTCTTGACACATTGCTGCAAGCTGTCACTTGGTGGAATGGCCAAACCATTGGCACCAAAATCTTTACGTCCCGCCATGGCCAAAAGGTCGGCGAAGATGACGAAGGCAATGTTTTCTATCAGACCAAAGATGGAAAGCGCCGCTGGGTGATCTTTAATGGCGAGGCAGAGGCATCGCGCGTTTCCCCGGATTGGCATGGCTGGCTGCATCACACTTGGGATGAGCCCCCGACCGACAAGCCTTTGGCGCATAAATCCTGGGAAAAGCCGCATCTGGAAAACCTGACCGGCACTGCCCTGGCCTATGCTCCGGCGGGGTCCATTCGTCAGCCGCAGCCTCAGGCGCGTGGCGATTACGACGCTTGGTCACCGGAATAATCCCGCAATGTCGGAAAACATCACCGAAGTTGCCGTCGGCGGCGTGGTCTTAGCGGTTGCGGTGGGCTTTTTGGCCTTCACCCTCTCTAGCACTGGCGGCATGCAATCGAAGCAAGGCTATCCGCTGAATGCGAGTTTCCGCTCGGCCGAAGGGGTGAGCATCGGCACGGATGTGCGGCTGGCGGGTGTTAAAATCGGCACGGTTTCGGGGATGAGCCTGAATGCCGAAAGCTTCCGGGCCGACACTGTCTTGACCATCCAAGACGGGATCGTCCTGCCCGATGATAGCAGCTTTGTCATTTCCTCCGAGGGGCTCTTGGGCGGCTATTTCGTGGAAATCCTGCCGGGCGGCTCGCCCTTCAATTACGAATCCGGCGACAAGGTCAGCGACACCCAAGGCTCGGTTAGCCTGATTACCCTGCTGATGAAATTCGTTGGGGGCGACCAGTGATCTCTCGCTGGTGCCTGGCACTCATCCTAGCCCTCTTTCCTCTGACCAGCGCTGCGGAATCGGTGGCAACGGCTCAGCATGCGGTGCTGCGCGGGCTAGATCGGCTCTCGGGCGAATTGGAAGAATTCGAACTGGAAATGGGCCAGCCCTATTCAATTGGCGAATTGGTGGTGACGGTTGTTCAATGCCGCTATCCGGTCGATAACCCCGCCGGTGACGCTTATGGGCTGGTAGTGATCGAAGATAACCGCGTCAATGAGCCGGTTTTCACGGGCTGGATGGTGGCGAGCTCTCCGGCTTTGAACGCGCTAGACCATATGCGCTATGATGTCTGGCTTTTGCGCTGCAAGACCTCCTGAGCCGAGGCCATGGGCCCGCCCCCTGGAAACTCCGCCCGCACCTGCAAAGCCCGCGCCAGCCGCTGGTGATATTGCATACGGGTGATTTCTATCGCGCCGAGGCTGCGCAAATGCGATGTGATGAATTGCGTGTCAAACAGGATATATCCCTGCGTTAACAGCCGATCCGTCAAATAGGCCAGCGCGATTTTAGAGCCGTTATCCGCCCGCGAAAACATGCTTTCGCCGAAAAAGGCCCGGCCCAGAGCCACCCCATACACCCCGCCGATCAGCTGATCCTCGCGCCACACCTCAAGGGAATGGGCGAATCCCATATCATGCAGATCGCCATAAAGCCCAAAGATCACATCATTGATCCAGGTTTCATCGCGGTCGGCGCAGGCCTCGACCACCTGGGTAAAGGCCTGATTGCAGGAAATCTGATAATCTTCGCGCCGGATCGCCCGCGCCAGTGATCGCGAAATATGGAACCGCTCAAGCGGCAGCACCCCACGACGGCGCGGATCGACCCAGAAGACCTCTGGATCGTCGCGGGTTTCGGCCATGGGAAACACGCCCATAGCATAGGCGCGCAAAAGGACTTGGGGGGTCAGGCGGTCTTGGTCCATTGCCCCTCAGCCTGGCCTTAACTTTGGCTTTCCAACCAGCGTTCCAGCCAGTGAATCGTGTAATCGCCGGTTTGGATATCCGCTTCGTCCAACAATGCCGGGAAAAGCGGCAAAGTCGTGTCGATTCCATCCACGATGATTTCGCCCAAAGACCGCCGCAATCGCGCCAAAGCCTCGGGCCGGTCGCGCCCCTGCACGATCAGCTTGCCGATCAAACTGTCGTAATAGGGCGGTACGGAATAGCCGGTATAAAGCGCCGAATCCATCCGCACACCCAGCCCCCCCGGCGCATGGAACGCCGTGACCTTACCCGGACAAGGGGCGAAATTCGGCAAACGCTCGGCATTGATGCGGACTTCGATCGCATGACCCTGGGGCTGCAGCGCGTCTTGGGTCCAGGACAGGGGCAAGCCTGCGGCAACGCGAATCTGCTCGCGCACCAAATCGACCCCATAGACCGCTTCGGTCACCGGATGTTCCACCTGCAAACGGGTGTTCATTTCGATGAAATAGAATTCGCCATCCTCATAGAGGAATTCGATCGTGCCCGCGCCAGCATAATTGATATTGGCCACCGCCTCGGCGCAGATCCGACCGATCTTGGCGCGCATTTCCGGGGTGATGCAGGGACCCGGCGCCTCTTCGAAGACTTTTTGGTGCCGCCGCTGTAGCGAACAATCCCGCTCGCCCAGATGCACCGCATTGCCCTTGCCATCCCCGAAAACCTGAATTTCGATATGGCGCGGCTTGCCTAGATATTTCTCAATATAGACTTCGTCATTACCGAAAGCGGCTTTCGCCTCGGCCCGCGCGGTCAGGAATGCGGTGTCCAGATCCTCGGCAGTGCGCGCCAGTTTCATGCCCCGGCCACCGCCACCAGCGGTTGCTTTGACAATCACCGGAAAGCCCATATCCGCCGCCACTTGCCGCGCGGACTCTAGATCCGGCACACCGCCATCCGAGCCAGGCACACAAGGCACTCCCAGCTTTTTCATCGTGTCTTTGGCGGTGATTTTATCGCCCATGATGCGGATATGCTCCGCCGTGGGGCCAATAAAGGTCAGGTCATGGTCTTGGACAATCTGCACGAAATTCGCGTTTTCGGACAGGAATCCATAACCCGGATGGATCGCTTCGGCCCCGGTGATTTCACAAGCGGAAATGATCGCAGGCATCAGCAGATAGCTTTCCGCCCCCGAATTTGGACCAATACAGACCGATTCATCGGCCATGCGCACATGCATTGCATCCGCATCCGCCGTGGAATGCACCGCAACACTGGCAATGCCCATTTCCCGACAGGCGCGGATCACTCGCAGCGCAATCTCGCCGCGATTGGCGATCAGGATCTTGTTAAACATCGGCGTTACTCAAGGATCATCAGCGGCGCGCCGAATTCCACCGGGCTGCCATCTTCGACCAGGATCCGGGCCACAGTGCCGTCTTGCGGGGCTGGGATATGGTTCATGGTCTTCATCGCTTCGATGATCAGCAGGGTCTGGCCCTTCGTCACCTTGTCGCCGACCTTCACAAAGGACTCGGCCCCAGGTTCGGGCTGAAGATAAGAGGTCCCGACCATGGGCGAGGTCACCGCGCCGGGATGGCTGCTGGGATCGCTGGCCGGTTCTTCCAAGGTGGCCGGCGCGGCGGGCGCTGCCACGGGGCTTGCCGCTGCTACCGGCGCCGGGGCCGCAACCATAGCCGGCGCGGCCACTGCCTGAGGCGCCGCACGGCTGATCCGCACATCTAAAGAGTCGTCCTCGTTGTAATCGCGCTTCACCTGCAATTCGGTCAGGTCATTATCACGCAGCAATTTAGCGAGGGCCTCGATAAACGCCACATCGGCGTCATGCGGTCGGTCGGTCATCGGAGTTCCTTATTACTCGGTTCGCAGCCGGCGAACTGCGCCGGCGGGGGGTGACGTCTCCTATACGCCTTTGGTCGGTGGGTGAAAAGGAAGGCAAGGGACGAAATTTTGGCCAAAATAGCCTAACCGAGCTTGATTTCGATCACGGCGCGCCTGACGCTTGGACGATAGGCAGCCCAGACGAAGTGTTAATGGTAAGGAAATGCGCCATGCAACATAGCAAAACGACTCCTGGCATTGTTAGCAACCGCCTCGCGCCCGAAGTCTATGACAGTCATTTTGGCGACCTCACCCCTGTCATGACCACAGCCGAGGCCGGGCTGGCCGCCGAGCGCTGCTTTATCTGCCAAGACGCGCCATGTATTCCGGCCTGCCCCGCCGAAATCGATATCCCTGGCTTTATTCGCCAGATTAAAGACGGCCATCCTGAAAGTGCAGCGGAAACGATTTTCGACCAGAATATTCTTGGCGGGATTTGCGCCCGAGTCTGCCCGGTGGATACGCTTTGCGAAGCGGCCTGTATTCGCACCAATGCCGAGGAAAAGCCGGTGGAAATCGCCCGGCTACAGCGTTTTGCCACCGATAAGCTGCAACAGCCCGGCATCCACCCCATCAACCGCGCCCCCGAAACCGGCAAGAAAATCGCCGTGATCGGTGCTGGTCCTGCGGGGCTGGCTTGCGCCCATAAATTGGCAAGCCTTGGCCACGGGGTAGAGATCTTTGAAGCCAAGGAAAAGCCCGGCGGCCTGAATGAATATGGCATCGCGGCCTATAAAACCCCCAATGGATTTGCCCAGGCCGAGGTGGCTTGGCTGCTGCAAATCGGCGGGATTTCGGTGACTTGCGGTATCGAGCTGGGGCGGGAAATCACCTTGGACCAGCTACGCGAAAGCCATGACGCGGTGTTTTTGTCCATCGGCCTAGCGGGGGTGAATAGCCTGCGCGCCGAGGGGGAACATCACGCCAATGTGGAAGACGCGATCGATTTTATCGCCCGATTGCGGCAAGCGCCCGAGATCTCCGAAATTGCGATTGGCCGTAATGTGGTAGTGATCGGCGGCGGCATGACGGCTGTGGATGCCGCGGTGCAAGCGAAACTTCTGGGCGCGGAACACGTGACGATGGTCTATCGCGGCGAGGGCGAGGCCATGGGGATTTCCGATCAAGAGCGGCTTTACGCAGTCTCAAAAGGCGTGCGGATCATCACCGGCGCGGTGCCTGCGCGGATCTTGGGCAATGGCCAAGTGGACGCGGTGGAATTCGCTTATTCGAAAGCCGATGACACGGGTCTTCGCCCCGGCGGCGAAACCTTCCGCCTGCCCGCAGATCAGGTCTTCAAAGCGATTGGCCAATGTTTGGACGAGGCGCCGGGCGGTCTGCGTTTGGATGGCCAGAAAATCGCTGTGGATGAAAAAGGCCGCTGCTCCATCGCTGGGGTCTGGGCCGGTGGCGATTGCGCCGCATCGGGCGCCAGCGACTTGACCGTGATCGCCGTTGCGGAAGGGCGCGACGCCGCGCTTGACATACATGACTATCTAAGCGGCGACGCAGCTTTGGCCGCCGAATAACCGACGGCCTCTTCTACCCGGAGCCTCCGAGGACACACGGCTTACCTGGTCTCGGCAGCTTTCGCTTTAGCTCGGCAGACGCGCGGTGACTTCGATTTCGATTTTCATCCGCGGATCGATCAATCCGGCTTCGATCATCGTCGCGGCCGGGGGCGCTTTGCCAAAAGCCTCGCGCAGAATCGGCCAACAGGCTTCGAAATCCGCCGCTTTCGGCAGGATGTAATTTACGCGCACCACATCGGCGAGGCTGGCCCCCGCTTCGGTCAAAGCCGCCTCGATCCGGCGCAAAGTTTCGGCGCATTGATCCGTCACCGGCTGGTCGTCGGGACCATCTGGCGCCAGGCCAGTACAGCCGCTGACAAAAACCCAGCCATCAGCCACCACCGCACGGGCATAGCCAATTTTTTTTTCGAAGGGCGAATTGGTAAAGATGCGGCGCATGGGCGGTCCTTTCGTAAGTGCCCCTGCCCCAAACACGAAAACCGCGCCAAAGGCGAGGCCCCGGCGCGGTTTTTCATCAACTTTCGGAGAAAGGATTAGCTGGCGCTAACCTCTTCTTCCTTGCGTTCGGAATAGATCAGCAAAGGCGCGGCATCGGAATTAACCGCCTCTTCATTGACCACAACTTCGTCAACACTATCCATGCCCGGCAGATCGAACATAGTATCCAGCAGGATGTCTTCCATGATGGAACGCAGACCGCGCGCACCGGTTTTCCGCTCAATCGCGCGACGAGCAATCGCTTTCAAAGCGTCATCGGTGAAGGTCAGCTGCGTGTCTTCGAGATCGAATAAACGCTGATATTGTTTGACCAAAGCGTTTTTCGGCTGGGTCAGAATGATCACCAGCGCCTCTTCATCCAGATCTTGCAAAGTTGCAATCACCGGCAGACGCCCGACGAATTCCGGGATCAACCCGAATTTCAGCAGATCTTCTGGCTCCAGCTCGTTGAACATCTCGCCAACACCGCGTGTATCGTCTTCTTTCACATCCGCGCCGAAACCAATGGCCGAGCCCTTGCCGCGCCGCGCGATGATTTTCTCCAGCCCCGCAAAAGCGCCGCCGCAGATAAAGAGAATATTCGTGGTGTCCACTTGCAGGAATTCCTGCTGCGGATGTTTGCGACCGCCCTGGGGCGGAACACTGGCAACCGTGCCTTCCATGATTTTCAGCAAGGCCTGCTGTACGCCCTCGCCCGACACATCGCGGGTGATCGACGGGTTATCCGATTTGCGGGTAATTTTATCGACCTCGTCAATATAGACGATGCCGCGCTGCGCCCGCTCGACGTTATATTCAGAGGCTTGCAGCAGTTTCAGGATGATATTTTCAACATCCTCCCCCACATAACCCGCCTCGGTCAGGGTCGTCGCATCCGCCATCGTAAAGGGCACATCCAAAATGCGCGCCAAAGTCTGGGCCAAAAGCGTTTTACCGCAGCCCGTGGGACCGATCAGCAGGATATTCGACTTTGCCAGTTCAATATCGCTGGATTTGCCAGCGTGATTGAGGCGCTTATAATGGTTATGCACCGCAACCGCCAAAACGCGCTTCGCGTGGGATTGGCCGATGACATAGTCATCCAGAACTTCGCAGATTTCCTTCGGCGTCGGCACACCATCGGAGGATTTCAGACCCGCTGTCTTCGTCTCTTCACGAATGATGTCCATGCACAGCTCGACACATTCGTCACAGATGAACACGGTTGGGCCGGCAATCAGCTTCCGGACTTCATGTTGGCTCTTGCCGCAGAAGCTACAGTAAAGCGTATTTTTACCGTCGCCGCTTGAGTTATTCGCCATGCGTCACCTCCTATCGGGCGGGGTTTTGTGCGGAAAATGGGCCACTCCAAAACTCCAGTGAGCTTAAGTCACCACATTTTCCTGCACAACGTCTAAATAGTCGCTGATGAATCTCTTGGAACTTCATCAATTACGACTCATCTCCTTCCGGTGTGATCCGGTTCTCGACGATTTGATCGATCAGGCCCCAGTCCTTGGCCATCTCGGCGGTCATGAAATTGTCACGCTCCAGCGCATTTTCCACCGCCTCATAAGTTTGGCCGGTATGCTTCACATAGATATTGTTCAACCGCTGCTTCAGCTCCAGTATCTCTTTGGCATGAATGGAAATATCCGTTGCCTGACCCTGGAACCCACCAGAGGGCTGGTGCACCATAATCCGGCTATTGGGCAGACTAAAGCGCATGTCTTTTTCACCCGCAGTCAACAAAAGCGAGCCCATAGAAGCCGCCTGACCGATTACCAAAGTGGATACTTTGGGCTTGATATATTGCATCGTGTCATAGATCGATAGGCCCGCAGTCACCACACCGCCGGGGCTATTGATATACATTGAAATCTCTTTTGACGGATTTTCTGCCTCAAGATGCAGCAATTGCGCGACGATCAGCGACGACATTCCGTCATGCACTGGTCCCGACAGGAAAATAATCCGCTCTTTCAAAAGGCGTGAAAAGATATCATAGGCCCGTTCCCCGCGTGAGGTCTGCTCAACCACCATGGGAACCAGCGTGTTCATATATACGTCAAAGGGATCTTTCATCGCGGACTGCCTATCTTTGGTCGGGGCGCAACTTCGGCGCCTATATGGTCACGGTAGGGGGGTGGCCCGGGAGCTGCAAGAGCCTCTCCCTTGGGCAATTGATCGATTTTTACCTATTTGACTAATAATGCCTGTCTTGTGACCGTTGACAGGTAGGTAAGCCAAAACTTACGGTAAGCTATGACTTACATAGTTCCGTTGCAAGCCCTCTCTGATCCAACCCGGCTTGCACTGATTGATCGCCTCCGCCGGGGCCCGGCCAGTGTGGGCCATTTGGCCGAAGGTTTCGCCATCAGCCGCCCGGCTGTTTCACAACATTTGCGAATTTTGGTCGAAGCGGGGCTGTGTCAGGCGGCAGCGCGGGGAACAAGGCGGGTTTATCGCCTCAATCCCGAGGGTTTTGCGCAACTTTGCCATTTTCTTGACACGCTGCGCCGGGATGCGGTGGCGATTGCCGCGCTTAGTCTGGATCAACCGCCGGGCTGCTGCCAAGAGATCGCGCCCTGGAAAGGCAAGATTACAGATTAAGCGTCGAAATCTTCGTTCGCCTGGTTTTTTTGCAATTTATGCATGCGAAAAACCGAGAACCAAGCGGTGAGTCCCAATATCACCCCGGATAAGGTGGCGATCATCCCCGCCGCGCTCACAGAATCTTGGCCGCCTAACCACAGCGGTCCATAGCCCGCCAGCACATAGCCCAGCATCGCCGAGATCATGGCGAAAAGCGCGCTCAGGCCGATTTGCAGCTCTAACCGATCTGTCAAAAGTCGCGCGGCAGCAGGGGGGCAGATGAACATCGCGATCACGATGATCGACCCCACCGCATCAAATGCCGCCACCGCTGCCATAGCCGACACGATGACCAGCCCCAGGCTGATCGCGGTCACTGGCAAACCGAGCGTCACCGCATAGGATTCGTCAAATGTGCTGATTTTCAGCGGACGCCAAAACAGCCAGAGCAGCGCCACCACCAAAACTAAGATCAAAGCCAACCGCCCCAACTCAGAGGGCAAGCCCGCCAAAGCGACCGGGTCGATCAGCGAGTCCCAGCCCGTGGCATCCAGCCAGATGAGCGATTCAAGGCTGCCCATCAAAGCGTGTTCCACATCCAGATGCACCGCCGAGGTATCGCTGCGCTCTAGCACGATCACCCCTGCGGCAAACATCGCCGTAAAGGTGACGCCCATCGCGGCTCCGGGTTCGATCCGGCCGAGCCGCTTGATCGCCTCGATCAATCCCACCGCCACCAGCGCCGCGACCGCTGCGCCAAGCATCATTGGCCAAGTCCCAATCCGTCCGGTGATCAGAAAAGCCAGGACAATCCCCGGCAAAACCACATGGGAAATCGCATCGCCGATCAAAGCCTGACGGCGCAACAGCAGGAAATTTCCCGGCAAAGCACAGGCCAGCGCGGCGAGGCAGCCGATCACCATCGGCGGCAGGCTCAGCGCGACGAATTCAGCGCCGATCATGGTCACACCTCCTCTGGCCCGCCGATCTGCGCATCAAGCGCTGCGATTTCATCGCTGGTCAGCACCTCTTCGATTTCGGTCAGGCCATCATAGAGCGACGCCGCCCCTTCATAGGCCGCTAATCCCCGCAGCAATCCCCAGCGATGCTCGTCGCGCAAAGCTTTGGCCGCGCGCGCCTGCCCCGCATCCGTCGCCACGCCATCCGGGCGCATCAAACCGGCGCGGATCAGAAGCCGCCTTGTATAGACTTCATAGATCGGTTGCCCCTGGGCCAGCGCCAAAAGCCCTTGGCGCAGATGCACCCGCCGCGCCATTTGTTGCCGGTGCAAGAATGCCGCGAGCACGCCCCGCCCAGGCGCGAGGAATAGAGAGACCACAAATAGCGCAAAGCTCACCAAAACGATGATCGGTCCGGTGGGTAATGCCGGCGCGGTGGCCGACAAAGCCGCGCCAAGATAGCCTGAAAGCCCGCCAATTGCTCCGGCGGTGATGGCGACGATTTCGACGCGCTCGCTCCAAAACCGCGCCGCGACGGCAGGGATGATCAAAAGCGCGACGATCAGGATCAGCCCGACGATTTTCAGACCGACCACCGTGATGGCCAAAGCCAAGATCATTGCCGCCAGATCCACCCGCTTTACCGAGAGGCCCTGGGCCGCCGCATAGGATTCGTCGAAAGCCACCATGGTCATCGGGCGGCGCAGCAGGATCACCGCCAGCAAAACCAGCCCGGCCCCAACAGCGATCAGCACCGCATCGCTTTGCAACATCCCCGCCGTTGCGCCCAAAAGCAGACTATCCAGCCCCGCCTGGCGCCCCATAGACATAGTCTGGATAATCGTCAGCAAAACGACGCCCAGCCCAAAGAACACCGAAAGCACCGCGCCAATAGCTGCATCTTCGGTCAGGCGGGTGCGTTGGGTCAGGTTTTGCACACAGACCAGCCCCAGCCAGGCCGAGCCAGCCGCGCCGATCAACAGCCCCGCTAGATTTCGCCCATCGCCACCAAGCGCGACCATAAGGAGAAAGGCCAACCCCACCCCGGGCAACGTCGCATGGCTAATGGCATCGCTGATCAAAGACCGCTTGCGGAGATAAAGAAAGGTTCCCACCACCCCCGCGGCCACGCCAAGCAGGGTTGCCCCAATGGTCACAAGCCCGGCATTATAGCCGAGCTGAAATGTCAGGGCTTGCCACATGGGTTAGACCGCGCGCAGCTGCTCGATCTGCGCCGTGGCCAAGCGACCGCCATAAGCCTCTTGCAGAGTTTCAGCGGTAAAGGCCTGGGCCACCGGACCTTCGGCGATTTTGCGCACATTGATCAGGCAGACGCGGTCGAAATATTCCGTCACCGTGGCCAAGTCATGATGCACCGCCACAACGGTTTTGCCCTGATTGCGCAGCTCTTGCAGAACGCTGATAATCGCGCGTTCAGTGGCCGCATCCACCCCCGCAAAAGGCTCGTCCAACAAATATAGGTCCGCCCCCTGAGCCAAAGCCCGCGCCAAGAAGACCCGCTGCTGCTGGCCACCGGACAGCTGACCGATCTGCCGATCTGCGAAATCCGCCATGCCCACTCGCGCCAAACAGGCCACGGCTTGGTCCAGATGGGTTTGCCGCACCCTGCGCAACAGCCCCAGCTGGCGGGACATGCCCATCAGCACCACATCCAGCACCCGCGCCGGGAAATCCCAATCAACACTGGCGCGCTGCGGCACATATGCAATCCGGTCCCGCGCCTGGCCGATCGGAGTGCCAAAACTGGTCACCGTGCCGGACAAAGCCGGGATCAGCCCCAGCGAGGCCTTTAGGAAGGTCGATTTCCCGGCGCCATTCGGGCCGATAATCGCCGTCATCGCGCCTTCGACAAAACTGGCGTCAACGGAAAACACCGCCGGCTTCGCGCCATAAGAAACACTTAGCCCCCGCACAGCCAAAGGCGCTGTGGAATTGACCAAACCAGGGGTCAGGCGCTTTCCACCTAAAGTGACTAGTTCAAGAGGAGACATCGTTACACGGCCTTTGTCAGCTTGCCATCCATGCCGCGTCCGGGAACAACCCCGCCCAAGGCTTTGGCAATCGTCGTAATATTGTGATCGAGCATGCCCAAATAGCTGCCCTCATAACTGCCTTCCGGCCCCATCGCGTCAGAGAACAGTTCGCCTCCGATACGCAGTGTATGCCCCTGGGCCGCGGCACCTTCAATCAAAGCGCGCATGGCCCGGTCGGAAACAGAGCTTTCCACAAAAACCGCCGCAATTTTACGCGAAACGATGGTATCGACCAGCTCCGAAATGCGGTTCAGACCCGCCTCGGCTTCGGTGGAAATACCTTGCAGCCCCATGACCTCATAGCCATAGGCCCGGCCGAAATAGCCAAAAGCGTCATGCGCCGTGACCAAGACCCGCCGCTCTTCGGGGACAGAGCCCAGAACACGCTGCGCATATTCATCCAGCCGCGTCAGCTGGGTTTGGTAGCTCTCGGCATTCGCAGTGAATTCCGCGGCCAGCTCTGGACGGGTTTTCGCCATGGCCTCGCGCATCTCGGACACAACTAGCGACCAAAGCTTTGGATCCATCCAGACATGGGGATCATAGCGCCCCTCATAAACATCATGGGCCAAGAGTTCCGTAACCGGAAGCGTATCGGCCACGGCCTTGACCGGGCTGCGACGGGCCAGATCGGCAAGAACTTGCTCCATCTGCGCCTCAAGCCCTAGCCCATGCCAGAAAATCAAATCGGCGCGGGTCAGGCTGACGATATCTGTGCGGGTTTGGCGATAGCCATGCGGGTCAACCCCCGGCCCCATCAATGCTTCGACCGTCACAGACGGACCGCCCAGCACCCGTGCCGCGTCGGCAATCATGCCAGTCGTTGCAACTATGTTTAGAGGGGCCGAAGCGCCCGCTAGCCCCGGTAGACAGGCAGCGGCGGAACTCATCACAAAAATGGCCTGGCGGCGCGTGAGCATTCGAAATCCTTCAGTTTACTTCAAAAGAAATATGAGAACGGCTCGCAAAAAGTCAATTGTGATTTTGCAACTTATTCGCAATTCAAATTCAAACGCCGCATTTCGAGGCAATTTTTCCGTAGCTCCGGAGCAACATTGGAAATAAGTCGATAAGCTGGCCGGGCCCGGGCATTCTAGCAGAGCTTGAATCCAGCGGGATCGGTGATACGCCCCCTATCAATCACACGAATCTATGACTGCTCTGCTCAGGAGGTACTGCCATGCCCGCCCAAAACGAACCCAAGTTGATCGCTGGTAATGCGAACCGTCCCCTGGCCGAAGCCGTTGCCCGCCGCATGACTGTCCATCGTGGTGTCCGCACCGAGCTGGTCAAAGCGCGGGTTGAGCGGTTCAATGATGGTGAAATCTTTGTCGAGGTTTTCGAGAATGTCCGCGGCGAGGATATGTATATCATCCAGCCGACCTCGCGCCCGGCCAATGACAATCTGATGGAGCTGCTGATTATCGCCGATGCTCTGCGTCGTTCTTCGGCGGCCCGCATCACCGCGGTTATCCCCTATTTCGGCTATGCGCGTCAGGACCGCCGTAGCAAATCGCGGACACCCATTTCCGCCAAGCTGGTGGCGAATATGCTGACCGAGGCGGGGATCGAGCGGATCCTAACCATGGATCTGCACGCGGCTCAGATCCAAGGCTTTTTCGATATCCCAGTGGACAACCTCTATGCGGCGCCGCTCTTTGCCATGGATATCAAAGCCAATTTCAAAGACAATCTCGACAATCTAACCGTCATCTCGCCGGATGTGGGCGGTGTGGCACGGGCCCGCGAGCTGGCCACCCGAATCCAATCGCCTCTGGCCATCGTCGACAAACGCCGCGAACGGGCCGGTGAAGTGGCGGAAATGACTGTGATCGGTGATGTGAAAGACCAGGTCTGTATCATCGTTGACGATATGTGCGACACGGCCGGCACATTGTGCAAAGCGGCGGAAGTGCTGTTGGAAAATGGCGCGAGCGAAGTGCATGCCTATACGTCGCATGGGGTTATGTCCGGCCCGGCAGTGGAGCGGATCACCAATTCCAAGCTCAAATCCGTTGTGATCACAGACTCGATCCTGCCGACCCAAGCGATCAAAAACGCCCCCAATATTCGCATCGTCCCCACCGCGCCGCTTTTTGCTCAGGCGGTGCTGAATACATGGAGCGGCACCTCCATTTCGTCGCTGATCGATGTGCAGACGCTCGCCCCGATCTATGAAGGCATGTATCCCGATAATCTTTGAGCCAGGGGTTATCCGAAAAAGAAAAAGCCCCGGAGCAGCTTAATGCTCCGAGGCGACGCCTGATGAAAAAGTCTTTATAGCAAATGCTTAACGTATTGAGCCTTTCTGAGAAGTTAACAGGCGCAATACCTTTCTGAACGAAACTAAATCAAACTTTCAAAGCCTTAGTTCTACAGCTCTGTTTCGGCATTCTGACCCAACGAAAAAACCCCGGCCATGCGGACCGGGGTTTTTGAATTTTGGGGTCGGTGGATGGAGTGACTTACTCCATCGCCTCCAGCAAATGCACCAAATCAGCGACCAGCTTTTCCGCGACATCGCGGGTATCATCGGAAGCTGCTTCGGCCGA
This sequence comes from Mangrovicoccus sp., assembly GCA_049603835.1. Classification (GTDB taxonomy): domain Bacteria; phylum Pseudomonadota; class Alphaproteobacteria; order Rhodobacterales; family Rhodobacteraceae; genus Mangrovicoccus. The sequence goes on along the minus strand of JBMYSZ010000006.1, from coordinate 39,671 downwards.
AGCTTTCGCCTCATCCAATGCAGTCCGCAAAGCTGCTGCCGCTTCGGCACCACGTGGGTAAGCCGCTTCGGCCAGGATCGTCGCCGCCGAGGCAGAGATATCCGCGAAACCGCCAGTGACGACGAATTCTTGGGTTTCCCCCTCGCCCGCCACGGTGATCACGCCCGGGCGCAACGTGGTGATGGTGGGCGCGTGGTTCGGCATGGCAGTCATGTCGCCCTCGCTGCCCGGAAGCTGGACCGAGGTCGCGGGGAACGAAGCAAGGCTCCGTTCCGGCGAGACCAGGTCAAATTGCAAGGTATCAGCCATTCATCCGATCCTTACGCAGCTTCTGCAGCCATTTTCTCGGCTTTTTCGATCACATCCTGGATGCCGCCAACCATGTAGAAGGCCGCTTCCGGAAGATGGTCGTATTCGCCAGCCACAACCGCTTTGAAGGATGCGATCGTGTCTTCTAGCGGAACCTGGATACCGTCGGAACCGGTGAAGACTTTCGCAACGTCGAAGGGCTGGGACAAGAAGCGCTGGATTTTCCGTGCACGGGTCACGGTCAGTTTGTCTTCTTCGCTCAGTTCGTCCATGCCGAGGATGGCGATGATGTCTTGCAGAGACTTATAGCGCTGCAGGATCCCCTGAACGTCACGGGCTACGCCGTAATGCTCGTCGCCGATAACCGCCGGGTCCAGAAGACGCGAGGAGCTATCGAGCGGGTCAACCGCCGGGTAGATGCCGAGCTCGGAAATCGCACGCGACAGAACGGTGGTTGCGTCCAAGTGAGCAAAGGTGGTTGCCGGTGCCGGGTCGGTAAGGTCATCCGCAGGCACGTAAACCGCTTGGATCGAGGTGATCGAGCCGTTCTTGGTGGAGGTAATGCGTTCCTGCATGGCACCCATATCGGTTGCCAGGGTCGGCTGATAGCCCACCGCCGAAGGAATACGGCCCAGAAGCGCGGACACCTCGGAACCCGCTTGGGTAAAGCGGAAGATGTTGTCCACGAAGAACAGAACGTCAGTACCGGACTGGTCACGGAACTGCTCGGCCAAGGTCAGACCGGTCAGAGCAACACGTGCACGCGCACCCGGAGGCTCGTTCATCTGGCCGTAAACCAGAGCCACCTGGGATTCTTCCAGGTTGTCCGGCTTAATAACGTTGGATTCGATCATCTCGTGATACAGGTCGTTCCCCTCACGAGTACGCTCGCCAACACCCGCGAATACGGAGAAGCCAGAGTGCACTTTCGCGATGTTGTTGATCAATTCCATGATCAAAACGGTTTTACCAACGCCCGCACCGCCGAACAGACCAATTTTACCACCCTTCGCGTAAGGCGCGAGAAGGTCGATAACTTTGATGCCGGTTACCAGGATTTCCGACTCGGTCGCCTGGTCAGCGAATTCCGGTGCCGGCTGGTGGATCGCGCGGGTTTCAGTCGCGTTGACCGGACCACCTTCGTCAACCGGCTCGCCGATGACGTTCAGGATGCGGCCCAAGGTGGCGTTGCCAACCGGGATCGCGATAGGTGCGCCAGTGTCGGTAACCTCTTGGCCACGGATCAGGCCTTCGGTTGCGTCCATAGCGATACAACGCACGGTGCTTTCGCCCAGGTGCTGGGAAACTTCCAGAACCAGTTTTTTGCCGTTGTTTTCAGTGTTAAGGGCATTCAAAATCGCCGGCAGATGGTCGTCGAACTGAACGTCCACGACGGCGCCGATGATCTGGGTGACTTTACCAATAGCCATTGTGTCTTGTCTCCAGTCCGTTCCTTAGAGCGCCTCAGCGCCCGAAATGATTTCGATCAGCTCGTTAGTGATCACAGCCTGACGCGAGCGGTTAAACTCGATGGTCAGCTTGTCGATCATGTCGCCAGCATTGCGGGTTGCGTTATCCATTGCGGACATCCGCGCGCCTTGTTCCGATGCGCCATTTTCCAAAAGAGCAGCAAAGATCTGAGTAGCGACACCGCGCGGCAGCAGATCGGCCAAGATGGCCTCTTCGCTGGGCTCGTAGTCGTAAACAGTGCCTGCTTCGGCCGGAGCCTCGTCCTCTGCAGCCTCAAAGGTCGCAGGGATGATTTGCTGAGCGGTCGGGGTTTGGCTGATCACACTTTCGAATTTGGCGTAGAAGATAGTCGCCACGTCAAACTCGCCTGCATCGAAATTCGCCAGGATGTCTTTGGCGATGCTTTGGGCATTGGAATAGCCCACGCGTTTTACCTCAGACAGATCCACATGGCCGATCATCAGATCGCCATAGTCGCGCTTCAGCTGCTCGCGGCCTTTTTTGCCGACGGTCAGAATTTTGACCGTTTTGCCGTTCAGCTTCAGTTCTTCGATTTTCGTACGGGCCAGTTTCACGATGGAAGAGTTGAAACCGCCACACAGGCCCCGTTCTGCGGTCATAACAACCAGCAGTTGGGTCTGATCCGAGCCAGTGCCGGACAGAAGTTTCGGTGCACCATCAGAGCTGCCAACCGATGCCGCGAGCGAACCCAGAACGGCGTTAAACCGTTCTGTGTAGGGGCGCGCGGCCTCGGCACTATCCTGCGCGCGGCGAAGTTTCGCCGCGGCGACCATTTGCATGGCCTTCGTGATCTTTCTGGTCGATTTGACCGAGGAGATCCGGTTTTTTAGGTCCTTGAGGCTTGGCATGGTTTATGTCCCACCCGGCCCTTAGGAAAAGGTCTCTGCGTACTCGTCGAGTGCCGCTTTGATTTTGTCTTCCAGCTCGCCTTTAACCTTGCGGTCATTGACGGTGATGTCTTCCAGAAGAGCTGCATTTTGGTTGCGCAGATGCGCGATCAGGCCTTGCTCGAAGCGGCCCACATCACCCACCGGGATGCTGTCCAGATAGCCTTTGGTGCCTGCATAGATGACGCAAACGATTTCGGCATTGGTCAGCGGCGCATATTGCGGCTGTTTCATCAGCTCGGTCAGACGCGCACCACGGTTCAGCAGTTTCTGAGTGGAGGCATCCAGGTCAGAGCCGAACTGAGCAAAGGCCGCCATTTCGCGATACTGCGCCAGTTCCAGCTTAACCGGACCCGCGACAGATTTCATCGCATTGGTCTGAGCCGAAGAGCCCACACGCGAAACCGACAGACCGGTATTCACAGCAGGGCGAATACCTTGGTAGAACAGTTCGGTTTCAAGGAAGATCTGACCATCGGTGATCGAGATCACATTGGTCGGAATAAAGGCCGAAACGTCGCCACCTTGGGTTTCAATGATCGGCAGAGCGGTCAACGAGCCTGCGCCATTGTCTTCGTTCAGTTTCGCCGAACGCTCCAGCAGACGGGAGTGCAGGTAGAAAACGTCACCAGGGTAAGCTTCGCGGCCCGGCGGACGACGCAGCAGCAGGGACATCTGACGATAGGACACAGCCTGTTTGGACAGGTCATCATAGATGATCAGCGCGTGACGGCCATTATCGCGGAAGAATTCTGCCATTGCGGTCGCGGCGTAAGGCGCCAGGAACTGCATCGGTGCCGGGTCGGACGCGGTTGCGGCCACAACGATGGAGTATTCCATCGCGCCGGTTTCTTCCAGTTTCTTCACCAGCTGCGCCACGGTGGAACGCTTCTGGCCCACAGCAACGTAAACGCAGTAGAGCTTCTTATGCTCGTCACCGCCGGATGCGTCGTTATAGGATTTCTGGTTCAGGATCGCGTCAAGCGCCACGGCAGTTTTACCGGTCTGACGGTCACCAATGATCAGCTCACGCTGGCCGCGGCCGATCGGGATCATCGCGTCAACCGATTTCAGGCCGGTTGCCATCGGCTCATGCACCGATTTACGCGGGATGATGCCAGGCGCTTTCACGTCAGCGATACGCCGCTCGGAGAAGGTCACCGGGCCTTTGCCGTCCAGCGGGTTGCCCAGAGCGTCGACAACGCGGCCCAGCAGGCCGTCGCCAGCCGGCACGTCCACGATGGAGTTGGTGCGCTTAACAGTGTCGCCTTCTTTAATGTCACGGTCCGACCCGAAGATAACAACACCGACATTGTCCGCTTCAAGGTTCAGCGCCATGCCGCGAATGCCGCCAGGGAATTCGACCATTTCACCGGCCTGAACATTATCCAGACCATAAACACGGGCGATGCCGTCGCCGACGCTCAGCACACGGCCGACCTCGGCAACTTGGGCTTCTTGCCCGAAGTTTTGAATCTGCTCCTTAAGGATAGCAGAGATTTCGGCTGCCTGGATTCCCATTATCCGACCTCTTTCATTGCATTCTGGAGGGCCGCGAGCTTGGAAGCGACCGAAGTATCGATCATTTTCGAGCCCACTTTAATAATTAGACCACCGATCAGGGTGTCGTCGACGGTCTGGTTAATCTTCACGGTCTTGCCAACTTTCGCGTTGATCGCAGAGGCAAGAGCATTGATTTGATCCGCGCTAAGCGGTGCGGCGCTGGTGACATCCGCGGTCAGTTCGCCTTTGTGCTCGGCGATCATTTCGCGCAAGGCGTCGACCAGCTGCGGCAGCACAAACAAACGGCGCTTAGACGCCATTAGGGACAGGGTATTCGTCACAATCTGCGACAGGCCCATTTTCCCGGCAAGGGCAGCAACAGCTTTGCCCTGCGCATCCCGAGAATAGATCGGCGATGTGACCATATCGGCCAGATCAGCGCTATCCTTCAGGGCAGAGTCGAGAGCGTCAACATCCTGCTCAAGCTGGGGCAGTTCATTAGATTCTTTGGCCAGATCGAACACGGCCATGGCATAGCGCGCGGCGATGCCGGAGGAGATCGAAGCAGGTTCGGACACGTCCACCCTTCCGCTAACTTGGCCCTTCCCCGCTTTTGACGCGAGTGAAGAGCGTTTTGCAGCCGCGCGAGAGTGCGGCAGCCACCAAAATCAGCGTCGGTCTAGCAAAGCCCCCCATGCCAAGCAACCATACTGCATCTCTAGCGCCTACCCCATTTGGTAGTAATTTAAAGGCCTTAGAAAGGGTGCGACCCTATGCGCCGATTTTGACGAAGCATAATTGCCGATGTGTTAGCGCTATGATTTCCAAAGTTGCGCCGCCAAACAAATTATTTACCCGTTAACGAAGGTGTAGATTCTCTGAACTTCTAGCCCCTCGGAGGCATGCAAAGGCATACATTCGCATACATCAGAATCTGTCTTTAGCACGCGGCAAAGCAGGCTCCCGCGCCGGTTGCGGCAGGCCATCAAGGATCTGCAAGGGGCGGCGCATCACGTCTTTGACCGCATTGCCGCGCGGGGCAAAAACCTGTTTTGAGACCTCCACCAAAAGCACCCCACCCGCATAGCGCCGGGACAGGCTCTGCCCCACCCGCTCCCAAAGCCGCCCGGTGCGCAGCCAGAACCGCTTATGGGACGGCGGCTGAAACAGAGCGACGCGGTGCCGTTCCGGGGCAAAGCCATGGGCTTTCAGTTGGTCTTCTAATTGGGTCAGACTATAAGGGCGGCCAACGCCAAAAGGCGTCTGATCACTGCGCGCCCAAATGCCCGAGCGGTTCGGTACGATAAACACCGCCCGCCCGCCAGGGCCAAGCACCCGGTGGCATTCTTCGAGCAGCGCGGCGGGGTTTTCCGATGTCTCAAGCCCATGCATCACAATCAACCGATCCACAAAACCGGCTTGCAGCGGCCAGGCGGTTTCCTCGCTTAGCACCGACACATTCGGCAGCCCCGCAGGCCAAGGCATCACCCCCTGTTGTGCCGGCATCAATCCGATCACACGCCGGGCATTCGCCATATAGGGCCGCAACAACGGCACCGCAAAGCCGAACCCGGCCACGGTCTGAGCCTTAGCATCTGGCCAAATCTGTTGCAGCTGCGCCCGGATTGCCCTTTGCGCCGCGCGCCCCAATTTGGTGCGGTAATAGAAGTTTCTCAGATCCAGCACGTCCAGGTGCATTGCCCGCCTCGCTTAAATGAGAAAACACTGGTCCCAAGACCATAACCGAAAGGCCCGCTCACGCCATGCCCCTGACCTTAATTACTCTGCCCGCGCTTAGCGACAATTACGTCTATCTTATCCATAACGAAATCACAGGCGCCACAGCCGTGGTGGATGTGCCCGATGAAAAAGTGGTTTTGGACTATCTCAAGCAATCCGGTTGGAGCTTGTCTGACATTATACTTACCCATCACCATTTCGACCATATGCAAGGCGCTGATGCGCTGCGCGACGCCACCGGGGCGCGGATCACCGGCCATCGCAAAGATGATCACCGCCTGCCCAATCTTGATACAGCCGTTGAAGATGGCGATGTGATCGAGATCTGCGGCGAGCCCGCCCATGTGATGGATGTGTCCGGCCATACAATCGGCCATATCGCTTATCACTTTCCGCAAAGCCAATTGGCCTTCACCGGTGATAGCCTAATGGGGCTGGGATGCGGCCGGTTATTCGAAGGCAGCCCAGAGCAAATGTGGGACAGCTTGTCGAAATTGGCCGCTTTGCCCGAGGACACGGTGATTTGTTCGGGCCATGAATATTCCGCCGCCAATGCGGATTTCGCGCTTTCGGTAGATTCTGAGAACGAAGCGCTCAAAAAACGTGCAGCCGAAATTCGCGCCAAAAGGGCCGAAAATACCCCGACTATTCCGGTCAGGCTTGCCGAAGAATTATGCACAAATCCGTTCCTCAGGGCCTCTGACCCGACGCTAAAAGCCGCGCTTGACCTGTCTGAAAGCCCCGACTGGCAGGTTTTCGCCGAAATTCGGCGGCGAAAGGATTCATTCTGATAAAAATTTGTGCAAAAATCGCAAATCACCTGACGCTGGGGCGCGCATGGAAAACTTCGGGCGACCTTTACGTAACTCGAAGAAAAAAGACTTGAAGCGAAGCAAGGAAAACCAAACCTTAAAGATACGCGGTCACGGTCTTTGTGGGTCATCCCGCCCGGGCCATATAAAAGGAGCACGGCGTGCCATCATTTTCAAACACCCTTGAGCAGGCAATTCATGCAGCGCTGGCGCTGGCCAATAGCCGTCGGCACGAGTTGGCAACCTTAGAACATCTGTTACTTGCCTTAATCGATGAACCCAATGCCGCAAAGGTCATGCAAGCCTGCGGCGTCGAATTGGACGTTCTGAAAAAAACCTTGGTCGACTTCATCGACGAAGAGCTTTCCACCCTCGAAACCGATGTTGAAGGCTCCGAAGCGGTGCCAACCGCCGCATTCCAGCGGGTCATTCAACGCGCAGCAATCCATGTGCAATCGTCGGGCCGCACCGAAGTCACCGGCGCGAATGTCTTGGTGGCGATCTTTGCAGAACGCGAATCCAATGCGGCCTATTTCCTGCAAGATCAGGATATGACCCGCTATGACGCGGTGAATTTCATCGCCCATGGCGTGGCGAAGGATCCGAGCTTTGGGGAAACCCGCTCTGTATCCGGCGCGCAGGAATATGAAGAAGAGACCCAGCAAGCCGCTGAGCCGCAAGAAAGCAAGGAAAGCGCGCTGGCCAAATATTGCGTCGATCTGAACGCGAAAGCGAATAAAGGCGATGTTGATCCGCTAATCGGGCGCGATAGCGAAGTGGAGCGCTGCATTCAGGTGCTGTGCCGTCGCCGCAAGAATAACCCGCTGCTGGTGGGCGATCCGGGTGTTGGTAAAACCGCGATTGCCGAGGGCCTGGCGCGTAAGATCGTCAACGGCGAAACCCCGGAAGTGCTGGCAGGCGCCACAATCTATTCGCTCGATATGGGCGCGCTTTTGGCGGGCACCCGCTATCGCGGCGATTTCGAAGAGCGCCTGAAAGCTGTGGTGACCGAGCTTGAAGATCACCCTGACGCGGTGCTGTTCATCGACGAAATCCATACGGTGATCGGTGCGGGTGCGACCTCAGGCGGGGCAATGGATGCCTCCAACCTGCTGAAACCCGCGCTTCAAGGCGGTAAACTGCGCTGCATGGGTTCCACCACTTATAAAGAGTTCCGTCAGCATTTCGAAAAGGACCGCGCTCTGAGCCGCCGGTTCCAGAAAATCGATGTGACCGAGCCGTCTGTCGATGATGCGGTGAAAATCCTCAAAGGGCTGAAACCTTATTTCGAGGATCACCACGACATCAAATACACCTCCGACGCGATCAAAACCGCGGTGGAATTGTCGGCGCGCTATATCAATGACCGCAAACTGCCGGACAAAGCTATCGACGTTATCGACGAAGCTGGCGCCGCACAGCATCTGGTTCCGGAAAGCCGTCGGCGCAAGACTATTGGCGCCAAGGAAATCGAAGCGGTTGTGGCCAAAATCGCGCGAATCCCACCGAAAAACGTGTCCAAAGACGATGCAGAGGTTCTCAAAGATCTCGAACCATCGCTGAAACGCGTGGTGTTTGGTCAGGATGATGCGATCGAAGCTCTGTCTTCGGCGATCAAACTGGCCCGCGCCGGGCTGCGTGAGCCTGAAAAACCCATCGGCAATTACCTGTTCGCTGGTCCGACCGGTGTTGGGAAAACCGAGGTGGCAAAGCAGCTGGCCGATCAGCTAGGTGTCGAGCTGCTGCGCTTTGACATGTCCGAATATATGGAAAAACACGCGGTCAGCCGTCTGATCGGTGCGCCTCCCGGCTATGTTGGGTTTGACCAGGGTGGCATGCTCACCGATGGCGTGGATCAACATCCCCATTGTGTGCTTTTGCTCGACGAAATCGAAAAGGCCCATCAGGACGTCTATAACATCCTGCTGCAGGTGATGGATCACGGCAAACTGACCGACCATAATGGTCGTCAGGTGGATTTCCGCAATGTGATCTTGATCATGACCTCCAATGCGGGCGCGGCGGAACAAGCCAAAGCTGCAGTAGGTTTTGGGCGTGATCGGCGCGAGGGCGAAGACACGGCCGCGATCGAGCGGACCTTCACCCCGGAATTCCGCAACCGTTTGGATGCGGTGATCAGCTTCGGCGCCCTGCCGAAAGAAACCATTCTGCAAGTGGTCGAGAAATTCGTTTTGCAACTCGAAGCGCAGCTGATGGATCGCAATGTGTCTATCGAGCTGAGCACCGAGGCCGCCGAATGGCTTGCCGAGAAGGGCTATGATGATCGCATGGGCGCACGTCCGCTGGGCCGCGTGATCCAAGAACATATCAAAAAGCCCCTGGCCGAAGAATTGCTATTCGGATCTCTGGCCAAAGGCGGGCTTGTCCGCGTTGGGGTCAAAGACGGCAAAATCGATCTTCAGACTGTGGCGCCAGGCAAGCCTCGGCTCTCTGGCGACAAACAGCCACCGCTTCTGACCGCAGACTAACAGTTCCTTTACGCGCGCGAACGACCCTCGCCCTTTTGGGCGGGGGTTTTTCTTTGCCGCCGCGCCATGTCGCGAAACGCTTTAGCGTTCGGTTAATTTCAACTCGATACGGCGATTGCGCGCTCGCGCCTCTGGCGTGTCGCTATCATCCACCGGCTGATATTCCCCGAACCCCGCCGCCGCCAAACGAGCTGGCGGAAATCCAAAACTATCAATCATATAGCGCACCACCGACAAAGCCCGCGCTTGGCTGAGCTCCCAGTTATCGGCAAAGGCCCCGCCGCCGCTTAGCGGCACATTATCCGTATGGCCATCGACCCGGATCACCCAATCAATCTCGGCAGGAATGATCGGGGCCACTTGATCAAGCAATTGCGCGACCTTAAAAATCTCCGTCTCGCCCGCTTCCGAGAGCCGCGCCGAGCCCGTGTCGAACAGCACCTCGGAAGAGAAAACAAAGCGGTCGCCCACAATGCGCACCCCTTCTTGGTCTTCCAAAATCTTGCGCAGCTCGCCAAAGAATTGCGACTGATAGCTTTCCAACTGCTTGGCGCGTTCTTCCAACAGGGCGGCGCGCTCCGCCTCGGCGGCGGCACGGCGTTGTTCTTCCATTGTGGCGCGGGCCAAGGCGGTGTTTAGCTGCCCGCTCAGAAATTCGATTTGCACATTTGCTGCCGCATCGGCCTCTTGCGCGGCATTCAGCATGTCTTGCAAGCTGCCAATTTGCGTCCGCAATTGCGCCAATTGGCCATTCATCAGCGTCAATTTCCGTTGCTCTTCAGCAGTTTGCGCCTCCGCCTGCGCCAGTTCTTCATTCGCCGCGCGCAGCAATGCCGCCTGTGCCTCTGCCTCGCTCAGCGCCTCTTGACCCGCCTGCTCCGCTGCCAAACGCGCCGCGAGGGCTGCCGCCAATTGCTGCCGCACCTCTTCCATATCCGGGCGCAGCTCGCCTAATTCGGCCTCGGCCGCCGCCAAAACCGCATCGCGAGCCGCTAATTCCGCCGCGCGTTCATCCAACCGCGCCTGCAAATCCTGCAAAGCCAATTCCGAAGCGGCGATTTCATCCGCCCGCAGCTTCAAAGCATCGCGCAGCTCGTCTTCGGTCTCGGCCTGAGCCAAAAGCTCTGCCGCCTGCGTCTCCAGATCCGCGCGCAGCCCGGCTTCGACTTCCTGGCTTGCGTCCAAAGCCTGATTCCGGTCGTTCAATTGAACGGCCAGATCCTCCGTCTCAGCCAAGGCCGCCGCCAAACGCGCCGTCAGATCATCCCCGGCCAAACGCGCCGCCGCCAGCAAGGTCAGGGTGTCCTCGGCCTGTTTGCGCTGCGCTTCCAGCGCCAGGGTCATCGCGGTCAGCTCATCCTCAGAATTGGCCAGCTTTTCGCGCAACGCCGCCGCCGCAGCCGCCTCGGCCAAACGGGCGGCCTCTGTTTCGCTCAGTGCCGCAGTTTCCGCCGCTAGGTCAGCCTCTAACTGCGCCAAGCTATCCCGGTCCGTCGCCAAATCGGCGCGGAGATCCTCGACCAGGGCCTCTAACGCTTCGCGCCGGGCCGCTGCGAGCCGGGCCGCTTCAGCCCCCGCGTCCAACTCATCCCGCGCCCGCGCCAAGGCCGTTTCCAAAGCCTCGCGTTGCGTCATCAAGGCCTGCCCCTCGGCACGAGCAAATTCCAAACTATTGGTCAGATTGGCGATTTGATCCTCAGCCAGGCTTTGATCCGCCAGCAAAGCCGCAACCTGCGCCTCAAAAGCCGAGATCTGCCCCTGTGCCGCCGCCAGATCCGCTGATTGGCGCTCTGATTGCGCGGTCAGCGTGGCGATCAGCTGGGCCTGGGCTTCTGCTTGGCTATTCGCCTCATCCAAATCCAGGCCAAGCCGCGCAACTTGGTCTTCCAAATCCGCGCCCCGCTGTTGCTCTAGCCCCAAGGCGCGGGCCAAAGCATCCACCTCGTCGCCCAAGCGATCCAGCTGGCTTTCCTGGCCCAAAATGGTTTCCGATTGGATCGACTGCACGACCATGAAAATCGTCAGCACAAAGATCAGCACCAACAAAAGCGCTGTCATCGCATCCACGAAACCGGGCCAGATCGAAGCTTGAAACCGTTGTCCGCCGCGCCGCGCCAGTGCCATAGCTAGACCTGCGGCCCGTAATCGATACCGTCATCGCTTTCGCCGGTGGCGCGTTCGATCACCCGGATCAACATATGCAAATCATGGCGCAGCTCGGCGACGCTGTCTTGGCGCCCGGCGCTCATTTCTTCCAATAGCCGCAGCAATTGCACATCGATACTGCGCAAACGCATGCGCATTTCCGCATCCGGCGCATCGCCCTGAACGCTTTCCCGCGCCGCGAGAGCATCCAAAGCCGTGGCCAGCCGCTCTTGGCCCGCCGCGACCCGCTCCATCGCGCTATCCGAGGCGGCGTCTTGTTCAAGCCGCTGGGCCAAGCGATCCACCGAACCTGCCAGATTTTCCAATCGCTGATCGATCTGCGCCCGGCTCTGTTCAGACCGCTCAAACAGCATCTGCATCGAGGCCATTTGCGATGTCATATGATCCATTGCCGCTGCGACCATCCCCTGATCGCTGCCGCTATCACCATCGCCGCTGGCAAATCCCACCTGCGTAATCGTCGACAGCCATTCCTCAAGCTCGCGATAAAACCGGTTCTGGCCGTGATTGGCGAAAAGTTCGAGCAGGCCCACCACCAGCGACCCCGCCAAACCCAAAAGCGATGAGGCAAAGGCCGTGCCCATACCGCCCAGCTGCTTTTCCAAGCCGCCGATCAGCCGGGCAAAGACAGCGGTCGAGGCCTCCCCTTCGGCTGGAGCGAGCGAGCGGATCGTATCCACCACCGCCGGAACCGTCGTGGCCAGGCCATAAAATGTGCCCAAAAGCCCCAGAAAGATCAGCAGATTGACTATATAGCGGGTGATGTCGCGGGCTTCATCAATCCGCGTCGCCACCGAATCCAGGATAGACCGGCTCGAAGACGCGCTGATCTGCATCTTGGCCCGGCGCGAACTGAGCAGCGCCGCAAGTGAGGCAAGCAGCCGGGGCGCTGCCACCATCTCGTGGCCCGGACGGCTCAGAGCAAAGCCTTCGATCCAATTGACCGAGCCGATCAGCTGCATCACCTGCCAAAAACAGGCGAAAACGCCGATCACAAACACCAGCAAGATCGCGCCATTCAGATAGGGATTGGCCAGAAAGACCGGCGCCACCCGCGGAAAGGCCAAATAAGCCCCCGCCGCAAACAGGCCCACCGCCGTCAGCATCAGCAAGATCTGGCGGATCGGTTGGGAAAAATGGGCTTCGGTGTCTTGCGCGGAATTAACCATGCGCTGGTTCTACCCCAAGCCCGCGCCTGCGAGAATCTGTGCCACATCACCCCGATCGGGCATTGGCAAATTTGTCACAGGCGCAGAGCCAGTCTAAGCGCCGATCCGCGCCACCAGCCAGTCCAGATCCGGATCCCGCAGGCCAAGCTCGGCCAAATGCTGGGCGGTGTTGATCAGGTAGTCGCGATTAGGCCCGCGCCCGCCTACAGCTTTGGCGATCACTTCGGCCTGCCGCGCCAGGCTAAGCCCGCCGCAATATTGCACATGATCTCGGTCCACCACATAGGTCACGGCCTGCACCTGGCGCCCATCGGCCAAACGCAGGGTCAGCCATCGTTCCAGATAGGCCGATGACACGAGTTCCCGCTCGCGCAGATCCGCTAAGGCCTGATCCCGATCCGCATCGGGCACCCGGAAAGCCACCCCATCGCAAACCGCGTCCTCGGCCTCATCCAGCGCCAGAACCAGCCCCGGATCTTCGACAGTGCCGCGATGATGGATCGACCACATGCAAAAGGAGCGATGATAGCCCGTCAGCTGCGCCAAATGCTGTTCGGCCACCGCAAAGCCCGGATGCCAAATCAAAGAGCCATAGCCAAACACCCAAAGCGGGCCGTCATTTTCCGTCATTGCACTAGTCCTTACCGCGTTGCGCTTATAAATACCGGATCAATGCAAAGGAAAAGGGGTCGTCATGCGCGCCTTATTATTCGCGATCCTGGCAGTGGCCATCGGCTGGTCAGGCTATTGGTTTTGGGGGGCGCGGGCCACGGATCAGCAAATGCTGGCCTGGTTTGACGCGCGCGAAGCCGAGGGCTGGGTCGTCAATTACACAGAGCTGAACACCGCAGGCTTCCCCAATCGGTTCGACACGACATTGACCGATATCGAGCTGGCCGACCCGGAGACCGGCCTGGCTTGGCAAGCGCCGCAGTTTCAGATCTTGCGGCTGTCTTATCAGCCGAACCATTTGATCGCGGTTTGGCCCGATAGCCAAATCATCGCCACGCCCGAGCAGCATTTCACTTTGGGCACCAGCGATATGCGCGGCTCACTTTTGGTCACCGATGCCCAGGCGCTTCGGCTAGAGCGGGCAACGATCACAGCGGATGGGCTAACTCTAAGCTCATCAAGCGGGTGGAGCGCGGCAGCAGCGCATATGCAACTGGCGCTGCGGCAAGCCCCTGCCCTGGGCAACAGCTATGATATTGCGGTGAATCTGACGGATTTGGTTCTACCGGATGCGTGGATCGCGTCGGTTCCCCAGGCTTTTGGTGGTGATAAGCTGGGGCAAACGGATCTGATGGCCCAGGTCACCTTTGATGCGCCTTGGGATCTGGCGGCTCTCGACACGGCCCGCCCCCAGCCCATTGCAATCGAGATTTCCCAGGCCCGGACCCGGTGGGGCGAGCTCACCTTACAAGCTGTTGGCAAATTGACAGCCGATGAAAACGGCCAAGCCGAAGGGCAGCTCAGCGTGAAAGCCACCAATTGGGAACCGATGCTCAGCTTTGCCGCCGATAGCGGCGCCCTGCCGCGTGAATTGGTGCCGGTGATGAGCACGGGGCTCAATTTCCTAGCGCGGCTATCGGGCAATCCAAATTCGGTCGAAGCGGATTTGGTGTTCTCCGCTGGGCGCATGTCCTTGGGCGGCGTCATCCCCTTGGGTGCTGCGCCAAATTTGCGTCTGCGCTAGAGTCGTGATCTAGGATTTTGGGCCGCCGCGCCCGAAATCCGGGGCCGCTGTATCCTGCCCCGCCTCGATAATGCCACGGCGGATGGCACGGGTGCGGGTGAAATAATCGAAAAGCTTATCCCCATCCCCGGTGCGGATCGCCCGTTGCAGGGAAAACAGCTCTTCGGTGAAGCGCCCCAAAATTTCCAGCGTCGCGGTTTTATTGGCTAAGAACACATCGCGCCACATGGTCGGATCGCTCGCGGCAATCCGGGTGAAATCGCGAAACCCAGCGGCGGAAAACTTGATGACTTCGCTATCGGTGACGCGACGCAAATCATCTGCCACGCCCACCATTGTATAAGCGATGAGATGCGGCGCATGGCTGGTCACGGCCAAGACCAGGTCGTGATGCGCGGGATCCATAGTTTCCACATTCGCGCCCATGGCCTGCCAAAGCTGGGTCAGCTGATCAAGCTTCGCCGGATCCGCCTCCTCCGCCGGGGATAAAATGCACCAGCGATTATCGAATAGCTCGGCAAAGCCAGCGCGGGGCCCGGAATGTTCGGTGCCCGCTAGCGGGTGACCAGGGATAAAGCTGACATGGTCGGGCAGATGCGGCGTGACAGCCTCCACCACCGAGCCCTTGACCGAGCCCACATCGCTGAGTGTTGCGCCTTGGGCCAGATTCGGTGCAATTTCCTGGGCAACCGCGCCCATGGCCCCAACCGGCACACAAAGGATCACCAGATCTGAGCCAGCCACCGCCTCGGCAGCTGTGGTCGCGATGTGATCACAAAGCTCGATATCCTGCGCCTCGGCCCGCACCACTGCGCTTTGATCATAGCCCACAACCTGCCCTGCGGCATCCGCGCGGCGGATCGCATGGGCGATGGAAGAGGCTATCAAGCCAAGCCCGATAAGGGTGACTCGGGAATAGATCTGGCTCATGCGCTTGGGGATCCGGATTTGAATTCGGCCACGGCTTTGGCCAAACGCTCGCATGAAGGGCCATCCCCCACGGTGATGCGCAAACAATTGGGTAAGCCATAGCTTCCGACTTTGCGCACGATCAGGCCTTGGCTTTTCAGATAGGCATCACAGGCCTCGGCCTCGGCCTCATCCGCAAAGCGCGCGAGGATGAAATTGGCGCAAGATGTGTCCGAAGGCACGCCGATTTCCGCCAAAGCACTGGCCAGCCAAGCGCGCCATTTAGCGTTTTCGGCCAGGCATTTATCCGCATAGGCTTGGTCGCGCAAAGCGGCTTCGGCGGCGGCAAGCTGTCCTTCGCTCAGATTGAATGGCCCACGCAGACGGTTGAGCACATCAATGATGTCCTGAGGCGCATAGCCCCAACCGATCCGCAACCCGCCCAGGCCGTAAAGCTTGGAAAAAGTGCGGGTCATCACCACATTTTCGCGCGACGCCACCAGACTGGCACCGCCGTCATAGCCATCCACAAATTCCGCATAAGCGCCATCAAGCACCAAAATCGCTTGCGGCGGGATGCCATCGGCCAGACGCGCCAGAGCCTCTTGCCCGATCATCGTGCCGGTGGGGTTATTGGGATTGGCGATAAAAACCAGCTTTGTCCGCTCGGTGCAGGCGGCCAGCAACGCATCCACATCGGTGACGCGCTCATTTTCTGGTGCCTCCACCGGCGTTGCCCCTGCCCCAAGCGCGGAAATGCGATACATGGAAAAGCCATGCTCGGTGTAAAGTACCTCATCGCCCGGCCCGGCATAGGCCTGGCAGAGCCAGTTGATCACCTCATCCGAGCCAACACCGCAAATGATCTGCTCTGCGGGCAAGCCGTGAATTTCGGCAATAGCCTCGCGCAAAGCGCGGTGATCGGTCGAGGGATAGCGGTGCAATTGCCCCGCCGCAGCTTTGTAAGCCTCAATAGCTTTGGGCGAAGGACCGAAGGGATTTTCGTTCGACGACAGTTTGACCACATTGGTCACACCAGCCACATGCGAGGCGCCGCCCTGGTAAAGCGCGATCTCTAGAATACCGGGTTGCGGGGTGATCTGGTTCATGGGTGACCTCCTGTCTCAAGGTCAGGTCGGAGGCGCGCCTCCATCGCCGACATTCGGGCGCCGCAATGGCACCCGAGAGCGATTTCTGCCCGAAGGCTGCGGGCGGCGCAAGCACCGCCCAACGCAAAGATTAGTTCTGAGCGTAGTATTCGATAACCAGGTTCGGTTCCATTTGAACCGGATAAGGCACATCGCCCAGGCCCGGTGTCCGAACGAAAGTTGCGGTCATCTTGTTGTGGTCGGCTTCCAGGTAATCCGGAACGTCACGCTCGGTCAGCTGGGTTGCTTCGATCAGCACTGCCAGTTGCTTGGACTTGTCGCGAACCGAGATGACATCGCCTTCTTTGACGCGATAGGACGGGATGTTGACGCGCTTGCCATTCACTTCCACATGGCCGTGGTTCACGAATTGACGTGCTGCGAAAACGGTCGGCACGAATTTGGCGCGATAAACAACCGCGTCCAGGCGGCGCTCCAGCAGACCGATTAGGTTTTCACCAGTATCGCCGCGCACACGCTCCGCTTCGGCATAGATGCGGCGGAACTGCTTTTCGGTCAGGTCGCCATAATAGCCTTTGAGCTTTTGCTTCGCGCGCAGCTGCAGACCGAAGTCAGACATTTTCGCTTTGCGGCGCTGACCATGCTGACCCGGGCCGTATTCGCGGCGGTTAACTGGGGATTTTGCGCGGCCCCAGATGTTTTCGCCCATGCGGCGGTCAATTTTATACTTGGCAGACGTGCGTTTGGTCACGGCTGTTCTCCTTCTTGGGCTAAATAGCGCTCTGCGCCATCCAGCGATTTACGAAGGGCGTTGTCCTTTGCCTTGGCTTGCGCTTTCGGCCGACAGGCGATCTCTTGCGAGAGCCACCAACACCAATTTTCCCTTAGCGGGTTCGGGCCGGGTAAAGAGCTGCGCTAGCAGAGTCAAGCCAAAATCGCTCCAAATGCCCCGCGCAGCGGGATCTGCGCGAAAAAGGCCGAGCGCGCCAAGCGCCGGACCGATCTGTTAGAAGCGGTAACCGATCTGGATTGAGCCCACCAGCTGCGATTCTGGCTGCGCTTCGAATTCTTCGCCCATCCATGTAATGCCATAAAAGCCCCGCCAAGAGGCCCCCTGATATACCGCACCCGCGCGCAGCCTTGGCCGGAAATCCGTGGTTTCATAGCCCCGGTGTTCGGGCAAAAGATCACTTTCCATGACAAAGCTCACATCGCCGCCCACGAGGCCAGTCCATCCAACCGGCGCATCCTTCCCCGGCCAAATGAGGAATCCGGTTGTGTCATTGCGGGTCAAGGTCATCGGAACGCCATTGGGGCCAATGAGCATATCCACCCCCGCGCGCACCAAATTTTCCAGGCCAGTTTGCAAAATCCCAAAGGGCCGGAGAAGTAGCGCCCCATTTAAACTTAAATTGCGCGCGAATTCCCCCCGAAAACTGAGCCATTCCTGATTACCAATCTGATCCTCCAGGACCGCATCTGTAGGGTCATATCGATCTTGGTGGATTTTCACGACCAGCTCATCCCAGCCTGTCTGGCTACCTGATGCCGCCAGCCCCGCCGCCAAGCGCATATAATTGTCATTGGAATGAACATGATAGGCCAATTCTGAATAAAGCAGGCCGGCAAGTGGCCGGTCATCCGGACGTGGATTTTTCAAACTGGCCGGCGTGATCAATTCACCGCCCAGCATCAATTCCCAATTTTGCCAAACTCCTGGAAACGCATCATCGCCCTGGCCCCAAAACCAGGAAATCTGCCCCGAAGCCGTGCGCCAACGGTCGCGCCGTTCGACCCAACCATCATCGGGATCGGCCATGAGATCATCGGTAAACACCCAAGCGACGCCGAGCTTTCGCGGCTCCGCCCCCGCCTGAAAGGGCATCCAAAACGCCGCCAAAATCCAAAGAATAAATGAAAAAATCCGCATCGAAACCTCATTTGGTTACGACAGGTAATGCCCTGAAAATCCTACAAATTCCGTTAACCATAGCGTTTTTTTTCAGTGCCACTTGAAACTCTTCTGCGGCATTCTTCGTAACTCTTATCAAAACCGCCGCATTTTGGCCTCTGCGGTGAGGGTTTCGCCAAGAATTTTGGCGCAAACCAAACAACACAACCAGGACAAATGACGTGGAAAAAGGAAAACTCATCTCTCTCTTGCTCGACCGCTTGGCTGTTTTTGGTGGAGCTGCGGCCCTGATTCTTTCGGCCGCACTCGGCCATGCCGCAGACCATCCGCAATATGACACGGACCTGGCCAAGGCCTGTGTGCTAAGCGTTCCCGCTTGGGATATTGATCCTGAATTCCATGACTTGGGCGATTGCCCTATTGAGCCGGGCTGTCACGCTTCACTGACGAACGCCTTAGCAGAGGGGCAAGAGAGCGCCCTGGCACAGCTTTACGGGGCGGACTATATGCGCGCTCATCAAGAAAGCTGCGCGCAAGTCGAAGATTACGCCGCGCCCACAACCCCGGAGCCGGCGGATTTTGGTGGCTGCGGCTATGGGGGTAGCAACGGCGCGGATCGCCTGTTTAATGCCGCACTGACCTCCACTGCTGGTACGGATGTTCTGGGCGATGCGCCGCTTTCCCTGCTCTGCCAGGAAGATCTCGCGGCATTTCAAGACCCTGTGCCGGTCATCCCTATTGTGCCCATCGCGACACCGCCAAATATCGACGAGACAAGCGCAACCCGAAATCCGATCCAGGTTTCGCGGCTGGACCCGCCTTTGACGCCGATCGCATCTGCGCCGATCACTGGCGGCAGCGTTCGAACGGCGCGCAATACTAGCCCTAAGCTGCCTTTGATGTTGGGCCCGTTGCAAAGCAACACACCAGGAAAGCCGACTTCGCCTCTCGATAAGATAACTCAGCTAGACCCACCGGTTGAGAATATCCCGACGAATGGCCCCTCGCCAGCAGGCGGGATTAGCCCGGCACCTGTGCCGCTGCCGCAAACGATCCTACTGGTCCTGGGCGGGATAGGCGCACTTTATGTAGCGGGGCGGCGGCAAAAGACTTTGTGACCCTTGCGGCCCCAGAGTGAACCCTCAAAGTGAACCCAGTGCGGGTCGTAAAGGCTGACATGCCCAAGCCCATACCAGGCCGATTTTCATTGAGAGGAAGAAGTGGTCGGGGCGGCGAGATTCGAACTCACGACCCCCTGTACCCAAAACAGGTGCGCTACCAGACTGCGCCACGCCCCGACACGGATGGCGTGATAGCGACCACGCCCGGAAAAGGAAAGAGCCAAAGCGACGGCTTTTTCACTCTAGGGTTAAAAAGTTTTGATCACCGGCATGGACCGATGACCAGAAGGACCAGGACATGACTACAGCCAGACATCTGTCCAATTCGGTTTTAGGCCGAGCAGGTCTCGGACTTGTAAGCAATTTCCCAAGAGCTGACGACCGTAGCCATCAGACCGCGGCGCCCCTCAACAGCGCGAAGGCAGATCGCTTCACCCGGTTGAAGATCTGCAAGGCCTGAGCGGCGCAGCACTTCAATATGGATGAAAATATCTTCTGGCTTGCCAAAGGCATTCGCAAAACCAAACCCTTTGGTCTTGTCGAACCATTTAACCCGCGCCGGTTCCAGTTCACCAACCTCTTCGGGGTCAAATGTTTCCCCGATCAAAGGATGCTCTGTTTCCTCTTCTTCGCCGATGACAGGAGGTTCGATCCGTAGCACCTCGATCGCTTGCCGGCCACGTGTTGTTTCCAGCACTGCCACTTCTATGGTGGCACCGTCAGCTACCGAGCTTTGACCATAGTTCCGTAGAACATTGGCGTGCAGAAGGATGTCGCTGCCTCCGGCATCGGACACGACAAAGCCAAACCCCTTGCCTGGATCAAACCACTTGACCCGGCCAACGACGATTTGTCCGTCTTGTTCTGTGTCCATCCGGTTCACGTACATCTTCAATGATTTTCCTCCAAAGTCTCTCCCCACTAATACGTTAGGATTACACATTGCATAGTTGCAAGGAGAAATATCGCTAATTGCGATAAGTTTCAGCTGTTTTCAAGAAAAACTCACGGATAAAGCCTAGTAATATGCCACTTTTCGTTAAAATTTGATCTGCTCCATCGAAATCTATCATGCAACCTAAAGGCACCATCAGCCCACAACTCAACTTCTAGGGGTGTTATTTTATATCCTCCCCAGTAAGGCGGTCGGGCCGGATTTGGGCCTTTTTGCATGGTCAGCTTGGCCACATCCGCCATCAAATGCGCTTTCGAAGCCAAGGGTTTCGACTGCTGCGACGCCCAAGCGCCCAGCCGAGATTGCAGCGCCCGGCTTTTGTAATAGGCATCAGACTGCGCCTCAGGCACCCGCTCAACCATACCGCGAACTCTTACCTGGCGGCGTAGGCTTTTCCAATGCAGCCCCATGGCAGCTTTGCCCGAAGCTTCGATTTCCTGGCCTTTGACGCTGTCGTAATTCGTGTAAAAGACCACCCCATCTGCCACGATCTCTTTGAGCAGGACCATCCGTAGATTGGGCATGCCTTCAGGATCCACAGTGGCCAGGGACATGGCATTGGGATCATTGATCTCGCTCGCCTCCGCCTCGGTCAGCCATCTTTGGGCTATTTCTAAAGGATCATCGCCTGCAAAAATCTCTGGCATTTCGGACATGGCCCTACTCCTTTGCTTGCCGCATGTGGCATCATTCCTGCCCTGCTCGCATTCTCGTACTGCACCGCCTTGATGCGCTTGAGACAATCGCCTAGGACAGCGCAAACCAGCAAATTGGGCGGAGAACCAAGCATGTCAACTCAACTCATGACCGGCAAGCGCGGACTTATCATGGGCGTGGCGAATGATAAATCCATCGCTTGGGGAATTGCCAAAGCTTGCGCTGATGCGGGCGCGGAATTGGCCTTTTCCTATCAAGGCGACGCTTTGAAAAAGCGCGTGATCCCGCTGGCCGAACAAGTCGGCTCTGATATGGTCATCGAATGCGATGTGGCCGACCCCGCATCGATCGACGCGCTCTTCGCTCAGATCGAAGAGAAATGGGGCAAGATCGACTTCTTGGTTCATGCGATCGGCTTTTCGGACAAAAGCGAGCTGCGCGGCCGGTATGTAGACACCAGCCCGGAAAATTTCCGCATGTCTATGGATATCTCGGTCTATTCTTTCACAGCGGTTTGCCAGCGGGCGGAAAAACTGATGCCTGATGGTGGCAGCATGCTGACCCTGACTTATTACGGCGCCGAAAAGGTGATGCCGCATTATAATGTCATGGGCGTGGCGAAAGCGGCGCTAGAGGCCTCGGTGCGCTATCTGGCCGAAGATCTGGGCAAACAAGGCATTCGCGTCAATGCGATCTCTGCCGGGACGATCAAGACCTTGGCCGCGTCAGGTATCGGCGATTTCCGCTATATCATGAAGTGGAACGAGTATAATGCACCGCTGCGCCGGACTGTGACCCAAGAAGAAGTCGGTCAATCCGCTCTTTACCTCTTGTCGGATATGGGCCGCGCCGTGACTGGTGAAGTGCATCACGTGGATTCAGGCTATCATGTGGTCGGGATGAAGGCGGTTGACGCGCCTGATATCTCGAAGTCCTAATTACCAAGGCCATCTCGCCGCCGCCACTACGGATAAAGGAGCCATGTGATGAATGATCGTCTGCCCCATGAAAAAGGCTTCCATGTGAGTTGGGACCAGATCCATCGCGATGCGCGCGCCTTGGCCTGGCGGCTTGATGGGCATGGCCCCGAGGACGGCCATTGGCGGGCTGTTGTGGCAGTGACACGCGGCGGCATGGCGCCTGCGATGATCGTGGCGCGCGAGCTGGATATCCGCACAGTCGATACGATTTCGGTGAAATCCTATGACCATCAAACCCAAGCCGAGGCAAAGGTTCTGAAATCCCCGGATGCAGAGCTTTTGGGCGATGGTTCGGGTGTGTTGGTCATTGATGATCTGGTGGATAGCGGCAAAACTCTAGAAGTGATCCGGGGGCTTTATCCCAAGGCGCATTTTGCAACGGTCTATGCAAAGCCCAAAGGCCGCCCCATGGTGGATACTTTTATTACTGAAGTCAGCCAAGATACTTGGATCTTCTTCCCCTGGGATATGGCGCTGCAATATGTCGAGCCCTATCGCGGAGGCTAAGCTTTGATGCGGGCGCCGCTTAACCCCAATCTCGCCCGCACCCTTTCTTCGCCTATTGTCGAAGCGGCAAGCTGGCTGCGAACGGCACCGCAAGATCCGGCTTTGCCGCTGCTTAATGTCAGCCAAGCCGCCCCTATCGCCCCTCCGCCCGAGCCCTTGCGCCAAGCCATGGCCGAGGCGATCCTGACCCGCACCGAGGCCCATCTATATGGCCCGGTCTTGGGGCTACCGGAATTGCGCCAGGCTTTGGCCGATCACACAGGCCGACTTTATGGCGGCGCGGTCGGGTTTGATCAAACCGGCATCACCTCTGGCTGCAATGAGGCCTTCACCGCCGTTATGACGACCCTGGCCCAGGCGGGGGATGAAGTGATCTTTCCGGTGCCGTGGTATTTCAACCATGCCATGTGGGCCGACATGTCTGGCGTCCGGCCCGTGGCTTTGCCGACCGGCCCAGACCTGCTGCCCGACCCGGAGCACGCGGAAAGCCTGATCACCGCGAAAACCCGCGCCATTGTCCTGATCACCCCGAATAATCCCAGCGGCGCTGAATATCCGCCCGCGCTGATCGAGGCTTTCTATAAGCTTTGCCAAAAGCGCAAAATCGCTTTGGTGCTGGACGAAACCTATCGCGATTTTCATAGTCAAGATGGCGCGCCGCATGGACTATTCCAGGATCCCGACTGGGATCAAACCTTGATCCATCTTTATTCCTTTTCCAAAGCCTTCCGCCTGACCGGCCACCGGGTTGGCGCTGTGATCACAAATCCCGAACGGCTGAAACAGGTGGAGAAATACCTTGATACCGTCACAATCTGCGCCACGCCTTTGGGCCAGATCGGCGCGCTTTACGGGCTGACCCATTTGACCGACTGGCTGGCCCAGGAACGGGCGGAGATTTTGCGCCGGCGCGCGGCGGTTCTGCGCGAGGCACAAGATTTGCCCAGCTGGGATTTATTGGGCTGCGGTGCTTATTTCGCGTATTTCAAACATCCCCACCCCATATCCTCAGCCGAGCTGGCGCCTCTGCTGGTAAGCCAGGCGCAGATTTTGTTGTTGCCCGCGACCTTCTTTTATCCCGCATCGGATCCGCGCGGGGCCTTTGAGACGCGCATCGCCTTTGCCAATATCACGCCCGAGCAGATCACAAATCTGTTTGCCAGACTCCGACATCTTGCTCTTTAGCACTCTGCCAGCCTGCTTTGGCTTGCCCCTGTCCCCTTTCCGGCCTAAACCCCGCGGCCATAGATCGGCGTTGCCCCGGTGAAAGGAGTCCATAGCCATGTCAGAAACGACGAAGAAGTCGAAATTCTCTAATATCGTCGTTTGGGTGCTTTTGGCCCTATTGATTATCGGCCTGGCGGGCTTTGGGGTGAATGGATTTGGCACAACGGTGCATTCTGTGGGCTCCGTTGGTGGCACTGTGATTGATGCCCGCACCTATGCCGGGGCGCTTGAACAGCGGCTGAACCAGCTGAGCGAACAAGCGGGCGAAACCGTGACCATTTCCATGGCCGAGCAGGCGGGTGTGACCCAAGCCGTGCTAGAGCAGCAAATCGACCGAGCCGCAATGGAAGAAGCCGCGCGCCTGGCCGAGATTTCGGTCAGCGACGAATTAGTATCGCAGCAAATCACCAATCAACCTTCCTTTCAGGGGCCAGATGGCCGGTTTGATCGCGAAACCTACGAATATCTGCTGGAACGCAATGGCATGACTGTGTCGAGCTTTGAGGACAATATCCGCCGCGAGTCGTCTTCCAGCCTGTTGCAACGGATCATCCTGGGTGGCCTGACCCCGCCGCAAACCTATGGCGAGACCCTGTTTCGCTATGTGGCCGAAGCCCGGACCATTAGCTATCTGGCTTTGACCGAAGCGGAGCTTACCGAAGCCGTCCCCGCCCCAACTGAAGATGAGGTTCAGGGCTATTACGCGGCTCATCCGGATGAATTCACCGCTCCGGCGCTGCGCCGCATCACCTATGCCTGGGTTACGCCTCCCATGCTGGCCGACAGCCTAGATCCCAGCGAGGCCGAGCTGCGGGCGCTTTATGACGCCGAAGCGGCGCGGTTCTTGCGCCCGGAACAGCGGATGATCCAACGTTTGGGCTTTGGCAGCCTGGCCGAAGCAGAAGCCGCCAAAGCCGCGATTGAGGCGGGCGAGCAGAGCTTTGCCGATTTGGTGGCTGCGCGTAATCTGAACGAAGAAGATGTCGATCTTGGCGCCATGACCAAAGAGCAGCTAGGCCGCGCCGGCGAAGCTGCCTTTGCCCTAGAAAATGCAGGCATTGCCGGACCGGTGGACACGGATTTTGGCCCGGCTCTGTTGAATGTCTATGCAATCTTGTCGGCGGATGAGACCAGCTTTGACGACGCTCAGGCCGATCTGCGCGCGATCTACGCCGCACAAAAAGGCCGCGAAATCATCGCCCAGGAATTTGACGGCTATGACGATCTGCTGGCCGGTGGCGCCTCGCTCGAAGAGCTGGCGGAGCAAACGGATATGGTTCTGGGCCAAGTGGATTGGACCGGCCTGTCGTTTGAGGAAGGCCTGCCCCTGACGCCGGAATTCCAAAATGCAGCGGGAACGATCAGCATGGATGACTTCCCCGAAATCTTGCAGCTAGGCAAT
The DNA here is from genome assembly GCA_049603835.1 of Mangrovicoccus sp. Lineage (GTDB taxonomy): Bacteria > Pseudomonadota > Alphaproteobacteria > Rhodobacterales > Rhodobacteraceae > Mangrovicoccus. Next base: position 14,630 of record JBMYSZ010000006.1, on the reverse strand, counting down.
GGCGGCGTCTTTGCCCTGCGCCTCGATGAAGACGTTCCGCCAATGCTGCAGCCGCTGGACGATGTGCGCGAAGCCGCTGAAGCCGCAGCTCTGGCCGATAAAACCCGCGCCGCTTTGCGTCTTCAAGCCGAAGAGATCCTGGCCAGTTTGGAAAATGGCGAAAGCTTTGAAAGCCTAGGCCTGACCCCTGTCATCCGCACCGGCCTGACCCGTGGGGCGCCTGCTTTTGATTTGCCCGTGGCGATCCTAGAGCCGGTCTATAGTACCGATGCTGGCGAGGTGAAAATCCTCGAGGCCGAGGATGAAGCCGCCGTTTATCTGCTGCGTGTGGATGCGGTGGAGGCGCCAGATGCTAGCTCGGCCGAGGCGCAAAATATGCTGGCAACCGTCAGCCAAGAAACCACCCAGGCCATCGCGCAAGAGATTCTGGTGCTCACCGCCAAAGCTGTCGCGCAACAAGCCGGTGTCGAAATCAACCAGACCGCGCTGAACGCTGTTCACGCCGCATTCCCGCAGTAAGCCATGCAACTTTCTCCTGATTTCCAAAGCTTCGCCAAAGCCTTTGAGGCTGGTCGCCCGCAAGTGGTCTATACCCGGCTGGCCGCCGATCTGGACACGCCCGTGTCGCTCATGCTGAAACTGGCTCAGGCGCAGCCCGATAGTTTCATGCTGGAATCTGTCACCGGCGGCGAGGTGCGCGGGCGTTATTCCGTGGTCGGGTATAAACCGGATCTGATCTGGGAATGTCGCGGGACCCAAGCCCGACTGAACCGGTCTGCCCGTTTCGACCCCGAAGCTTTCGAAGATGACAGCCGCCCGGTGCTAGACAGCTTGCGCGCGTTGATCGCCGAAAGCCGGATCGACATGCCCGCCGATTTGCCCGCGATTGCCGCAGGTCTGTTTGGCCATTTGGGCTATGACATGGTGCGGCTGGTGGAAAATCTGCCTCAGACCAATCCCGACCCGTTGAACCTGCCCGATGCGCGGCTGATGCGGCCTTCGGTGATTGCGGTGCTGGATGGGGTGAAAGGCGAGGTGATCTTGGTCGCTCCGGCCTGGCCGGCCCCTGGCCTCTCCGCCCGTGCCGCTTATGCCCAGGCAGGCGAACGGGTGATGGATGCTGTGCGCGATCTGGACCGGCAACCTCCGGGCGATAGCCGTGATTTGGGTGCGGCGGGCGAGCAATCCGAGCCGGTCTCGAATTTCACCAAAGACGCCTATATGGACGCGGTTCGCAAAGCCAAAGACTATATCCGCAAAGGCGATATTTTCCAGGTGGTCCCGGCGCAGCGCTGGACCCAGGATTTCGATATCTCGCCTTTTGCGCTCTATCGGTCTTTGCGGCGCACGAACCCGTCGCCCTTCATGTTCTATTTCAATTGCGGTGACTTCCAGGTGATCGGCGCAAGCCCGGAAATCCTGGTGCGGGTCATGGGCAATGAAGTCACTATTCGCCCCATTGCCGGCACCCGCCATCGCGGCGCCACGCCGGAAGAGGACAAAGCCCTAGAGGCGGATCTGCTGGGCGATCCCAAAGAGCTGGCAGAGCATCTGATGCTGCTGGATCTGGGGCGCAATGATACGGGCCGGGTGTCGAAAATCGGTACAGTGCGCCCGACCGAAGAATTCATCGTCGAGCGCTATTCCCATGTGATGCATATTGTGTCCAATGTGGTAGGCGAGCTGAGCGAAGACCATGACGCGCTTTCAGCGCTTTTGGCGGGTCTGCCCGCAGGCACTGTGTCCGGCGCGCCGAAAGTGCGGGCGATGCAGATCATCGACGAGCTAGAGCCCGAAAAGCGCGGCATTTATGGCGGCGGCGTCGGCTATTTCGCGGCCAATGGCGATATGGATATGTGTATCGCGCTGCGCACCGCGATCACCAAGGATCAAAAGCTTTATATCCAAGCGGGCGGCGGTGTCGTTTATGACAGCGACCCAGAAGCGGAATGGCAAGAAACCGTGAATAAATCCGCCGCAATCCGCAAAGCTGCGGCAGATGCGGCCCGGTTTGATCGCGGCAATCGCTGAAGCGGGTTTTGGCAGCGACCTTCAAAGCGTTTCGCGTTTAACGGAAAAGCGCGGTTAGGGGCATGGGTTGCAAATCCTGCCCCGCGCCATTTTCCAACCAGTCAGAAATTTGCGCCAACAGATCCACCTGGCCCGCTAGCCGCACCACAACCTGACCATCACGCATGGCCCGACGATGGGCGCGGCTCAGATCTGCCATGGATGTGATGTCTTGATAGATCAGCGCGGCGGGCAACCCCGCCTCTTGCGCCGATAAATAAAGCGCCAAGGCCCGACGATCCACGACCAGCCCCCGCCCAGCTTGCGCCAATCGCGCGACCAGCTTTGCCGGGTTATCCGCGCGGGGCGCAATGGGGGTATCGACCCAAAGGGCAATAGCGGTCTTTGGCGCGAATTCGCTGAGCGGTGCAATCCATTCCCGCTCAGTTCGCCCCGCATCAGAGCGCCCTTGCGGAGCCGCCAACAGCGAATAGGCCCAGCTTGGCAGATCATCACTGCCGCGCGGCTCCACCAAGAAAATGATCATATTGCGCCCGTCCCGCTCGGGCGCGGTGGCGGCAAATCGCTGCCAAACCGGCGCAACATTTAGATCAGGCCCTGGCTCTGCACTTGGCATTTCCAGGAAAGGCGCTGGATCTTGGGGCGGATCTAAGCGGGCATGATCTTGGGCGCGTCCAGGAACGGCAATCGCACTGCCTTGATCCGCTGCTTTCGCCTGACGGTTCTGAGCAGCCTCCGGTAGGTCTAGCGCCAACAGGCTGGAATGATCCGGCGCAACCGGTGCGGGCGGCGCGTAGTCCTGCGGCGGCTTGATCTGCGACAGGGAGAACGGCGGCGTCAGCGGATCCGGTCCTTTGGGCTGGGACGGTGCCAGAGACTGCGGCGCGCTGCGCCCCTGCCCGGCGGAAAGCGGCAGGGACTCGGCAGGCAAGCGGAGCGATTGATCCGGGGCCAAAGCGGGGAACAGCGCTGCAAGCGGACGGAAGTCACCCACAATCTCTGGCGCAAAACGGGGCGCAGAAGGGGCCGTTAAGCGCGACAGATCAAGCTGAGCGCTTTGATCAAACCCGGTCAAGAGATCGCTCAATTGCGCGGCTGGATCATTTGCGACTGGCGCGACCGGAGCGGAGGGGTGCTCTAGCGCAATACCCGTCGCGGCGATTTCCCCCAGCAGAGCAATGGGATCACTGACAAGCGGCGCAAAATCACCGGCAATGTTCAAACCATCTGGACCAGGCTGGGGCGTTTCTGTCTGCGGCGCGGCAAAGTCAAAACCGGGTGGCTCTGCTGCGGCACTCATTTCCGGCGCAGTCTGTGCAGGCGCGACTACCGCCCCCAAAACCGCATCCAGAGAGCCGCCATCCAACAAAGGCGAAATGCTTTCCCCCGGCCCCAATTCCAAGACTGGCGCAAGTTCCGCAAAGATCGGCATATCGGCACCAATCTCCAAACGCGGCGGTTCCCCTACCCCGTCAGTGTCTGGCACTACTGTCGGGGCGTCATCCCGTATTATGGCCGCATTCTCGGGCGCATCCGCCTGATCCGTGTGATCCGCTGGGGCCGCCCCGTCATCCGGCTTTTCGGTCTGCACGGTCTCGATGGGCGGCTCTGCCCCGGCATCCCTTTGGGTCGGGCTCGGCGCGGTCTCTGGATCTGGCTGCCGCGCCAATAATTCGGCCAGGCCATCGCGCAGCAGAGTTGGGCGGCGCGCCTCTACCTGCAGCGCCGCAATCGTCAGCGCCACGCCCGCCACCAGCAAGCCCCAGAAAAGTCCCGCGATCAATCCGCGCGTCACATTCGCCTCATTCTTTGATCCCGCGACCCGGATCTGCTCTAATCCTTTCGCAGCCCCTTGACCAGTCATGCTTGACCTGAGCAGATACGCGCCAAACCAATGCTGAAAGCCTGATCACTGATGCTGCTGCTTATCGATAACTATGACAGCTTCACCTATAACCTTGTTCACTATTTGGGCGAACTGGGGGCAAAGGTGCAAGTCCAGCGTAACGATGCCCTTACGGCGGCCGAGGCCATGGCGCTCCGCCCCGAAATGATTTTGCTCTCTCCTGGCCCCTGCGACCCAGACCAGGCTGGGATCTGCCTTGATATGGTTGCCGCTGCGGCGGAAACCGGCACGCCCTTATTCGGGGTGTGTTTGGGGCATCAAACCATCGGCCAAGCTTTTGGCGGCAAGGTGGCGCAAGCGGGTGAGATCGTCCATGGCAAAATGGGCGAGATCCTGCACGAAGATGGCGGCGTTTTCCGGGGTCTGCCCTCTCCCTTGGCCGGGACGCGTTACCATTCGCTGATCGTCGAGCGGGACAGTCTGCCCGACTGTTTGGAGGTCACCTCTTGGCTCGCCGATGGCACGATTATGGGGCTGCGCCACAAGACCCTGCCGATTGAGGGCGTGCAATTCCATCCCGAGAGCATCCGCACCGAGCATGGGCATCAACTTCTGAAGAATTTCCTCGATAGCGTGAAGGAACCGGCATGAGCGATATCCTCCGCCCCCTCATTGGCAAAGCCGCGGATAGCGCCCTGTCGCGCGCAGAGGCTGAAACCGCCTTTGGCACTCTGTTTGACGGCACAGCTACTCCGGCGCAGATCGGCGGCTTTTTGATGGCGCTACGGGTGCGTGGCGAAACCGTGGATGAAATCGCGGCTGCCGCTGCGGTGATGCGCGCCAATTGTAATAAGGTCAGCGCCCCGGATGGCGCGATGGATATCGTCGGTACAGGCGGCGATGGCAAAGGCACTTTGAATATCTCAACTGCGACGGCGCTAGTCGTAGCCGGGGCCGGTGTGCCGGTGGCCAAACATGGCAATCGCAACCTGTCTTCGAAATCGGGTGCGGCGGATGCTTTGGGCCAGCTGGGAATCAATGTCATGGTTGGGGTGGATGTGGTCCAGGCGGCTTTGTCTGAGATCGGGCTCGCCTTTATGATGGCGCCGATGCATCACCCAGGCATGAAACATGTGATGGGTCCGCGTGGCGAGCTGGGCACGCGAACCGTGTTCAATGTGCTCGGCCCGCTGACCAATCCCGCCGGCGTGAAATACCAGCTGACCGGTGCTTATTCGGTGGATCTGATCCGCCCCATGGCCGAAGTCCTGGGCGCGCTTGGCACTGAACGCGCCTGGCTGGTGCATGGCTCTGATGGCACGGATGAAATCACCATCACCGGCACAACCGATGTGGCCGCTTTGGAAAATGGCGCGGTGGAAAACCGGGTCCTGCATCCCGAAGAGGCAGGCCTGCCCGTGCATCCCTTCGAAGCCATCATCGGCGGCACGCCAGAGGAAAACGGCAAGGCTCTGCTCGCTCTGCTTGATGGGGCCGAGGGCGCTTATCGTGATGCGGTATTGCTGAATGCCGCTGCCGCTCTGGTGATTTCCGGGAAGGCAAGTGATCTAAAAGCCGGGGTTGAGCAAGCCCGCGCCGCCATAGATAGCGGAGCCGCAAAGTCCAAGGCGCAGGCTCTGGCAAAACTGACCTCTGAGGCGCAAGCATGAGCGAGACAATCCTAGACCGTATCAAAGCCTATAAGCTGGAAGAGGTGGCCGAACGGAAAGCCGCCCGCCCCATGGCCGAGGTTGAAGCCGCCGCCAAAGCCGCCGCGCCGCTGCGCGATTTTGTTGGCGCTTTGCGGGCGAAAAACGCCGATGGCTATGGGCTGATTGCAGAGGTGAAAAAGGCGAGCCCGTCCAAGGGCCTGATCCGCGCCGATTTCAACCCGCCGCTTTTGGCCAAGGCCTATGAGGCCGGTGGCGCCGCTTGTTTGTCGGTGCTGACTGACACGCCGAGCTTTCAGGGCGCGGATGAATATCTGATGCTGGCGCGCGGGGCGACATCGCTTCCGGCTTTGCGCAAGGATTTCATGTATGATGTCTATCAGGTGGCCGAGGCGCGGGCTTTGGGCGCGGATTGCATTTTGATCATCATGGCCAGCGTGTCGGACGCCCAAGCCGCCGAGCTAGAGGCCGCTGCCGAAAGCTGGGGCATGGCCGCATTGATCGAAATCCATGACCAGGCGGAGCTAGAGCGCGCCTTGCAACTGCGCTCGCCTCTGATCGGCATCAATAACCGCGATTTGCGGAGCTTTGAAACAACGCTGGACACGACCCGCCGCTTAGCGCCTCTGGTTCCGGCGGATCGTATGGTCATCGCCGAAAGCGGGCTTTCTGGTCCGGCGGAACTAGCGGATCTGGCCGGTCACGGGGTGCGCAGTTTCCTGATCGGGGAAAGCCTGATGCGCAAAGAGGATGTGCAGACCGCCACCGAAACCCTATTGGCTGACCCAATTCCTGCGTGAGGCACCCATGACCCTGACCCATTTCGACCAGCAAGGCCATGCGCATATGGTGGATGTCTCGGACAAGGCCGTGACAAGCCGTATGGCGATTGCCGAGGGCTATGTGCGCATGCAGCCCGACACTCTGGCGCATATCACCGAAGGTACCGCGAAAAAGGGCGATGTGCTGGGCGTGGCGCGGCTGGCGGGGATTATGGGCGCAAAGCGCACAGCGGATCTGATCCCGCTTTGTCATCCATTGCCCATGACCAAAGTTGCGGTCGAGCTAACCGCCGATCCGGATTTGCCCGGGGTGCGCATCACCGCGACTGTGAAAACCTCGGGCCAGACCGGGGTAGAGATGGAGGGGCTGACCGCTGTCTCCACCGCGGCGCTGACCGTCTATGACATGCTAAAAGCGGCGGAAAAGGGAATGGAAATCGGCGGCATTCGTTTGCTGGTGAAAGAAGGCGGCAAATCGGGCCGCTATGAGGCCGCTTCGTGATCTCCGTTGCCGAGGCGCTGGACCGGCTCTTTGGGCTTATCACACCGCTAAGCACCGAAACTGTCGCTTTGCGCAAAGCCCATGGGCGGGTTCTGGCCCAGCCTGCCCTTGCGCAGCGTAATCAGCCGCCTTTTGCCACTTCTGCTATGGATGGCTATGCTCTGCGCGGAGACGAGGCGATCCCCGGCGCGCAATTCACCGTGATCGGCGAAGCTGCTGCGGGAACTCAGTTTTCCGGCGATGTGGCGCCCGGCCAAGCAGTGCGGATTTTCACCGGTGCCCCCGTGCCGCAAGGCGCTGATCGGGTGATCATGCAAGAGGATGTGACCCGCGACGGCGATGTGATCACATTAGGCGATAAGCTGGGCCAAGACCTTTTCGTGCGACCCATGGGCGCTGATTTCATGGCCGGGATGGAGGTCACCGCCCCGCGCCGTCTAAGCCCCAGCGATATCGCGCTGCTGGCGGCGATGAATATTTCCGAAGTGACCGTGACCCGGCGGCCCCAAGTGGCCATTATCTCCACCGGGGACGAGCTGGTCATGCCCGGCGAAAACCCTGGCGAGGATCAAATCATCGCCTCTAACTCTTTCGGTCTGGCCGCCATGCTAGAGGCTGAGGGCTGCACGCCACGAATTCTGCCCATTGCGGCGGATAATTACGACGCGCTATTTCAGGTCTTTGAGCTGGCCAAAGGGGCCGACCTGATCGTCACTAGCGGCGGTGCTTCGGTCGGGGATCACGACTTGGTGGCAAAGGCGCTGCAAAAACTCGGCGCGACTATGGATTTCCACAAGGTTGCGATGCGGCCAGGCAAACCACTAATGGCGGGCCTATTGAACGGCAGCCCTATGCTTGGCCTGCCCGGAAATCCGGTCTCCGCGATGGTCTGTGGCATGGTGTTTTTGCGCCCAATGGCGCGGGCTTTGCAGGGTCTGCCCGCCGCGCCTGCACCGCGCCAGAAGGCTGAATTAACTCTAGATTTAGGCGAGAACGGGCCAAGAGAACACTATATGCGGGCTATTTTGCAGAATGGCCAAGTAACGCCCCTGGCCCGCCAAGATAGCAGCCTTTTGACCGTTTTGGCCGAGGCAAATGCACTTTTGGTGCGCGCCCCCAATAGCGCTCCAGAAAATAAAGGACAAATTGTTAACGTAATTGAAATATAAACTGTGGCATTGACACAAAAATGGAACGAGCTTAGAACATTTGAACAACATAGGCCTTTTACAGCCGGAGTCCCTGCGAAAAAATGCTAACCAAAAAGATGTTAGAACTGCTGGAATTCATTCATGCGCGGCAGTTGCGCGATGGGATTCCACCGTCTTTCGATGAGATGAAAGACCATCTGGGGCTGCGCTCGAAATCGGGCATTCACCGGCTGATCACCTCGATGGAAGAGCGGGGCTATCTGCGCCGCTTGCCCCATAAAGCGCGGGCGATTGAGATCGTGAAATTGCCCGAGGCTTTGCAAGCCAAGGGTTTTGCGCCACGGGTGATTGATGGCGATATGCCCGATAGCGGCCCCGAAACCAGCAGCATGCCAAATGAGGCGATCGGCATTGATAGTTTTGGCGCGAGCGATATTCCCTTGATGGGGCGGATTGCGGCGGGTGGTCCAATTGAGGCCGTGCCGCAAAATGATCGGATCTCTGTCCCCAATTCCATGATGAGCCGTTCTGGCGCCCATTATGCGCTTGAAATCAAAGGCGACTCGATGATCGAGATTGGGATTAATGACGGTGATGTTGTGGTCATCCGCGAAGCGAATACTGCGGAAAATGGCGATATCGTCGTGGCCAAAATCGATGATCAGGATGTGACCCTGAAACGCTATCGGCGGCGCGGCGGCACCGTGGCTCTGGAACCCGCCAATGCGGCTTATGTGGTGCAAACATATCCCGAGGACCGTGTCGCGATCCAGGGCAAGCTGGTGGGTCTGATCCGCAGCTATTAGGGCGCTAGGTGAGCAACGCCTTCTACGGTTTTCGCTCCGCGCCGTGCCGATCATCTGCATTTGCATTTTCCGCGAAATGGGCGGCGGCCGGCGGGTTACTTTCGCTCAGTCGTATGGCCAATTGATCTAGCTCCTCGCGGAGCTGCGCGATTTTGGGCTGGGTCTGAGCCCCACCGCTCCAAAGCCTCGCACCAGAGGAAATCACCGCCGACGAAATGCGCGCGACGCCATCCTTGCCCATATCCAGAGCTAATGACCCGGTTTTCGCGAGATCATGGGCGCTGAGGATTGCGCAAGCCTGGTGTGCATCTTTGGGCCAAGTCGCTGGCTCCTCAATTGTGATCACAAATTGCGCGGCCCCACAGGGCGCCTCTGTCGCCTTTGCTTGGCGGTTCGAAAATTGCAGCGCCTGGATCTGCCCAAGGGCAAAGGAAAACCCCGGCCCCGCAGCGCCACCACGCCCGGCCGCATCGGCTTGGCTGGCGCGGTCGCCATCATTTTCCAACCAAGAGCGGGCCACGAACCCATCCCCGCGCGGCTTGTTGATGATCCGGCCTTCTGGCCCCATCACCCCCACCAAGGCTCCGCTCTGCGCAATCAACAGATGTGGCCGCTCGGCCTGGGTCCAAAGCCAAAGCCCCGCCAAGATCCCTGCCAGCCCGCCATAGCGCAGCCCGCCGCGCCATAGGATGCCCCAAAGCGCACCGCAGGCGATCAGGGTCAGGACGATACCAGGCGGGGCCATCACCCCGCGCACAGCCCCCGGCAGATCGGCGATGCGATGCGCCACAAAGAGGATCCAATCGATGCCAAGCGCCATGATCTCTAGCCCCAGCCAGCTCAGGCCGAATGGCGCGAGACAACCGGCAAGCACCGCCATGGGCATCACCAGCATTCCCATGACCGGCACGGCGATCAGATTGGCGATCAGACCATATTGCGCGACCTGGTTGAAATGCGCCGCCCCGACCGGCGCGGTTGCGATCCCCGCCACCGAGGATGACACGACCACAGCTACGACCGGCTGCACCCAGGCGGGTCGTCGCCAAAGCTCAAACCCGCGCAAATTAGAAAAGACATAGACCAGCGCCGTGGTGGCCGCGAAAGACATTTGAAAGCCGGGCGACAGCAGCGCTTCGGGTCGCATCGCCAGGATGATCACCGCCGCCAAGGCCACCGCGCGTAGGGTCAAGGCCCGGCGATCGAGCAGCACAGCGCCCAGCATTACAGCCACCATAACAAAGGCCCGCTGCGTCGCCACATTGCCGCCAGACATCGCCAGATAGCCTGCCGCGATCACCATCGCCATAAAAGCCGCAAGTTTTTTGCCATTGATCCGCAGTGACAACCAAGGCCAAAGCGCAATCGCATAGCGCAGCACCAAAAACACAAAGCCGGTGAGCAAGCCCATATGCAGTCCGGATATTGCCAGCAAATGCGCAAGATTAGTAGCACGCATCGCGTCAATCGTTGGGCGTTCCAGCCCCGATCTATCGCCCGTCAGAATAGCTGCCGCGAAAGCCCCGCGCTGGCCAGGCAATTCGGCTTGGATCGCTTTGGACAGGCGCAGTCTTTGCCGATTGACCCAAAGCTCGCCCCCTTGCGGTGCGGGGTCCAGCACTAAAACCGGCGAGCGGGTATAGCCCACCGCCCCCAGTCGCTCAAACCATGCCAGTCGCCGAAAATCGAAGCCGCCGGGCTCTGCCGGGCCCATAGGCGCGGATAAATGCCCAGTCAGGATGAGTCTCTGCCCCGGCACTGGCGCGCTGCGCAAACCATCCCCATGCAGCGAGACGCGCACCATTGCGGGTGTGCGATGTGGCGGCGTGTTGAACAAAACCACCTGATCCAGGGTCAGGCGAAGCTTATCGCTGAGCGAGCGATCGACCTCTACCAGCCGTCCTTCGATCGGGCCGTAATAGCGAAATTCCAGCACTGGTGCCGCGACCCAATGGGCGCGCCCTGCCGCAAGGCCAAAGCCAATCACCGCAAAAAGCAACGCCGCCGCCACGGGCCGCCAAGTTTCCGTGCCGCGCCAGGCCAGCAAAAGCAACAGCCCCGCCAAAGCAGCTATCCCCAAGAAAAGCCCGCGCCCCGGCTCCACCGCGAGGGCAAAATATCCCCCGATCCCGAAAGCCATAGCCACGGGGACCCAGGGGAAAAGATATCCCCTCTGCTCTGCGATCAGGCGGTCAAATACGGCCAATGCCGGGTTTTTCCTTTCCGTTAACCAAATTTCTGCGCCACCAGCCTTGCCAAATGCTTAACGCCGCCTTGCCTACGGCTTTACCCGGACCGGGCAGCGGTCTAAGGGACGGGCCACCAGCTACTGCAAGGAGCCTACCGCAATGCCGGACACCCAGGTCGTCACCCGTTTTGCCCCCTCGCCCACCGGGTTTTTGCATATTGGCGGCGCGCGGACGGCGCTGTTTAACTGGCTCTATGCCCGCGCACGCGGCGGTCAATTCCTGCTGCGGATCGAAGACACGGACCGCGCTCGCTCCACCCCGGAAGCGACCCAAGCCATTTTGGACGGCATGGCCTGGCTTGGGCTTGATCATGACGGCGACGCGATCAGCCAGTTTGAGCGCGCCGACCGCCATGCGGAAGTGGCCCATCAGATGCTGGCAGAGGGCCATGCCTATCGCTGCTACGCCACTCAAGAGGAGATCGCCGCATTCCGCGAAGCCGCGAAAGCCGAGGGCCGCTCGACCCTCTATCAATCGCCCTGGCGCGATGCCGACCCAACCACAGCCCCGGATGCGCCTTTCGTTGTCCGGCTCAAAGCCCCGCGCGAAGGCGAAACGGTGATCGATGACCAGGTGCAAGGCCAGGTCACATTCAAAAATGCAGCGCTAGATGACATGGTTTTGCTGCGCTCCGATGGCAGCCCCACTTATATGCTCGCCGTTGTGGTGGATGATTATGACATGGGCGTCACCCATGTGATCCGGGGCGATGACCATCTGAATAATGCCGCACGCCAAGCCCAGATCTATCAGGCTATGGGTTGGCCCCTGCCTGTCTATGCCCATATCCCGCTGATCCATGGCAGTGATGGAAAGAAGCTGTCCAAGCGTCACGGAGCCTTGGGCGTCGAGGAATATCGCGCCATGGGTTATCCGGTGGAAGCGGTGCGCAATTACCTGGCGCGACTGGGTTGGAGCCATGGGGATGACGAATTTTTCTCGACGGCGCAGGCGCTTGAATGGTTTGACCTAGGCGGAATTGGCAAAGCTCCGGCGCGGTTTGACTTCAAAAAGCTAGAGAATCTTTCGGGGCAACATATTGCCGCGAGCGAAGATGGAACTTTAGTTGCTGAAATAGAAGGCTTTTTAGAGGCTACCGGAGAAAACCCACTGTCAGCATCGCAAAAAGATGGTTTAACTCGTGCGATGTATTGCCTCAAGGAAAGAGCCAAAACTTTGCCGGAACTGCTTGAAAAGGCTTATTTTACTTTGGCAGAGCGGCCTTTGAGCATTGACGCAAAGGCGGCCAAGGCTCTTAATCCGGTATCCCTTGGTATACTGGAAGAATTGACGGCACCGCTGACCAATGCTAGCTGGACGCGCAACGCGTTAGAGGAAACTGTGTCTGCAAAGGCGGAAGAGCATGAGCTAAAGCTCGGCAAACTCGCCCCAGCTCTACGGGCTGCGCTTGCGGGCCGCACAGTATCTCCGAGCGTATTTGATATGATGCTTGTTATTGGCCGAGACGAAACCATCGGCCGCCTTAACGATGCGACCAGCTCTGGCCGGGAGTGACCTCGGCCCGGCTCAATGACATACCCAAAACCGGGGCGACTATGCGCCCACGGTTGGCAAAGGAGGGATGCCAATGCCTGATACGTCACAACCGCAGAAGACCGCCACTTTGACGATCGGTGACAAAACGATCGATCTGCCGATTATGTCGCCAACAGAGGGTCCGGATGTTCTGGACATTCGCAAACTCTATGCCCAAGGCGATGTATTCACTTACGATCCGGGCTTCACCTCCACCGCGTCTTGCGAATCGACCATCACCTTTATCGATGGCGATGAGGGCATCTTGCTGCATCGCGGTTACCCGATTGGCGAATTGGCCGAGAAGTCTCACTTCCTCGAAGTTTGCTATCTGCTGCTTTACGGCGAATTGCCGACCGGCGCACAGCTGGAAGATTTCGAAAGCCGCGTAACCAAGCACACCATGCTGCATGAGCAAATGCGCAACTTCTTCTCCGGTTTCCGCCGGGATGCGCATCCGATGGCGATTATGGTGGGTGTTGTTGGTGCGATGTCGGCCTTCTATCACGATTCCACCGATATTTCCGATCCGTGGCAGCGTGAAGTCGCCGCGATCCGCTTGATCGCGAAAATGCCGACGATTGCGGCTTGGGCCTTTAAATATTCCCAAGGGCAGCCTTTCGTATATCCGCGCAACGATATCGACTATGCGTCGAACTTCCTGCGCATGTGTTTTGCTGTTCCGGCCGATGATTACGAGGTCAACCCGATCTTGTCCCGCGCCATGGACCGCATCTTCACCCTGCATGCGGATCACGAGCAGAACGCGTCGACCTCGACCGTGCGTTTGGCGTCTTCCTCGGGTGCCAATCCCTTCGCTTGTATCGCGGCGGGCATCGCCTGTCTCTGGGGCCCGGCCCATGGTGGCGCGAACCAAGCTTGCTTGGAAATGCTGCAGGAAATCGGCTCGGTTGATCGGATCCCGGAATATATCGCCCGTGCGAAAGACAAAAATGATCCGTTCCGCCTGATGGGCTTTGGCCACCGGGTGTATAAAAACCACGACCCGCGCGCGACTGTGATGAAACAGTCCGCTGACGAGGTTCTGGGTCTGCTGGGTGTGGAAGATAACCCAATCTTGCAGGTTGCGAAGGAACTGGAAGCGGCGGCTCTGGCCGATCCCTATTTCGCCGAGAAAAAGCTGTTCCCGAATGTGGACTTCTATTCCGGCATCATCCTCGAAGCGATGGGCTTCCCGACATCGATGTTTACCCCGATCTTCGCCCTGTCGCGGACCGTGGGTTGGATCACCCAGTGGAAAGAAATGCTGGGCGATCCTGCACAGAAAATCGGCCGCCCGCGCCAGCTTTATGTTGGGGCCTCCGCGCGCGAATATGTGGATGTGGAAAACCGCTAAGTTCTGCGGCTTATCAGACAAGAAAACGGGCCCGCTGGCCCGTTTTTTTATGCGCTTTGGCTCTGGCTGGGCGGCGCCCTCCCTTGGCGCCCAATGCGGCGGCGCATAAAAGGCCCCATGGCCAAAACGATCCTCTTTAACAAACCTTACGGCGTGTTGTCGCAATTCACCGATAGCTCCACCGCGTCGAGCCCCTCGCCCACCCTGTCGGCATTCATCGATCTGCCGGGCGTCTATGCGGCGGGGCGGCTCGATAAGGATAGCGAGGGGCTTTTGGTGCTAACCGATCATGGCAAGCTGCAGGCCAGGCTGTCTAATCCCCGCTTCAAAACCGCGAAAACCTATTGGGTGCAGGTGGAGGGTCTGCCTGATCAAGCCGCGCTCAAAGCACTGCGGGATGGGGTGGAGCTGAAAGATGGCCTCACCCGCCCGGCCAAGGTGCAGGCTATAGCCGAGCCCGAAGCCCTCTGGCCCCGCGATCCCCCCATCCGTGTGCGCAAATCCATCCCCGATAGCTGGATCGAGATCACCATCACCGAAGGACGCAATCGCCAAGTGCGGCGGATGACTGCGGCGGTGGGCCACCCAACTTTGCGCCTGATCCGGGCGAAGCTTGGGGATTGGTCGCTAAATGGCCTGGCCCCTGGCGACTGGATCCCGGCACCCAGACAATAAAAAGCCCCGGCGGCTCTGCCCTTAG
>JBMYSZ010000005.1:0-203936 GCA_049603835.1 Mangrovicoccus sp. | reverse complement strand
AATGCTTGGGACGGATCCTACTCAAAAGTGGAGGAGGTTTAAGGTCTCAGGTCACAGCCGGTACGTTGTGGCCTGGCGGCTCTGCACGACGATGAAGGCGGAGGACGTGACCGATACTCTGGAAGACGCGCTGGTGGCGTCAGGATGCGATGCCGCAAACGTCGTTCACAAACCGCGACTGCTCAGCGATAACGGCGCGTCTTACATCAGTGGCGATCTGGCCAGGTGGCTGGACGCCAAAGATATGGATCACGTTCGAGCTGCGCCCAACCATCCGCAGACCCAGGGCAAGATCGAGCGCTGGCACCAGACGCTTAAGAACCGCGTTCTACTGGAAAACTACTATCTGCCGGGCGCATTGGAACAGGCGATCAGCCAGTTCATCGATCATTACAACCACCACCGCTGCCACGAGAGCATTGGCAACGTCACACCGGCAGATGCCTACTTCGGGCGCGCGCCACAAATCCTGAAAGAAAGGAGAAAGATCAAAGAGGAAACCTTCAGACTACGCCGCTTGCACAATCAAGCGCAGGCCGCATAATCAGAAACAAGATGGCCGGAACTCTCCATTAGCCACGCACGACAATTGGCCCAAATCATCTGACAACGGACAGTCTGTACAGTAAGAAATAGAATTTCTTGAAAAGCGAAATGAAAGAACATTGGGGAACGTTTCGCAATTCGAGAAACCATTAGAACTTCTGGTAAATCATTTTGACAAAAGATTGGCCCAGAATCTCGCTTTGATTGAATCCTCAGAACATCCAAATTCAATCAGGGATTGCGATTTAATCACACCCTTGCCCTCGTCCAACTCCACTCCGGTGTCATTGTAAGTTATTGAACAGCCGTCTTTTAGTTCTCCCTTAATATGAAGGAGTCCACCATCGCGAGAACCGATAACATCAATAATTTGTCCGTTTTCCATACTGTTTGGAAAAATAATTTTCCCCGAAATTTTTTCTGGGCCAGTATCGATTAGGCGCAAAACACCCATTTCAGACAGGTCATCTCCGAAGTTTGCTTGCCACACGCCCGTGTAGTTGCTACTCGAAACAGCGCGGCGATCAACACTGCGGGTCAGCGTAATCTCTTTGGGACCCAAAAATTTCTCGGTTTGGCGAGTTGATACCTTTGCGATGATCTCAAGGTTTGAGGTAATCTCATCGCTATGAATTACGACTGGTTCCGGCAAAGGGAATATACGCGGTCCAGTAATTGACGGAAAATTCACGCTCATATTTTTCTCAGATAAAATCCTCCCAGGGGTCAAAAGGTTCAGGGTCCAAGTGATTGTTCCCTCAGTAAGGATTTTTCGCTTGCCGCTGGGTGTAATGGATGTGGATACCTGCAAGGGAACATCTGGATCCGGATTTGAGTCATAGATGAATTTGATCTCTACTTCCTCCGGGTGGAAATAATAAGAAACCCGTTCACGCCAAGGCTCTACAAACCAAAAAACCACTGCCGCAACGACTCCGAAAGCTGGGAGAACAACTACGAGAATTTCTCCCGCGGAAATTTCGCGTCTTACCTTCCAAGCCATTGATTTCTCCAACTCTAGTTTTGCTTCATGCTTATGCATAGCGCGCTTGGAATATACTGTGGCTCCGCCAATCCGTGAAAAATTCCCGCGCTTGGAATTCGAAGAAAGGCGGTGTTGGCTCCATCAAGATTTAGAAGCCAAGAGATTTCCAGCCTTACAAAACGCTCGATTTCTGAAATGCCGTCGATGAACTGGTGTTGCCGAAGAGCTTTTCGATCCTCAGAAAAGACGCCGATTACGACCAAGCCGAACTCGCCGTTTAGCGTTGCCGTGCCCACTGAAATTCTATCCCAGTAGCCATCCTCTACTTGACCGGCGGAAACTTTCCCACCCTCCCAAAGAAACGGTTTTGATTGCAGTGCAAATTCGGCACCGTACGGCGGCACTAGTCCAACTTTGATAAAGCTAACCGTCCCGCCAAGCAGATACATCACGCCGCCAGATTTATAGTGATCGGCATATTCAACCGCTTCCGTTCCGTTTTCGATCAATAGCCCTTCCGGATTTCTGTCTGGATCGAAAAATCCCCCAGATAAAAATATCGCACTATCCCCGCAGTATTTATCATGCGTACTGTCTCTGTTTGTCACGATATTCTTGTCAACCAGAACGCTGCGAAAGTAACCATGGGGAACAAAGGCTAGAACCCAATTTAAGCGACCACTTTCATTGATGCCTTGTGGGAGGTCTGCGTTTGAAAAGAAAAGGTTCGACTTCGAGATTGCAGGGGTGCACACAAAACCAAAGAAACTAAGAAGCATGGCGAATATGGTTTTCATAGCTTGTCCCCTACTGCTATAGGATGTTCGTACCGGCCTTGGGGGCGTGTCCTCAAGCACTTTCTCTATGACCTTTGACTTTTTGCAACAAAGGGGCTCGGCCACGGGACCAGGAGCTATGCCCAAAAGTTGGTGACGGCTTGATCAGGCGGCGGATTGAAGTTGCTTGATGCCGTCGACGAATGCAATGCCCTGGATTATCTCTGGCATGCGGTTTGATCCGTCGAGCTTTCTCCATTTTTCCTGCGCTGACATCATCAGCTTGAAGGCCATTGCCAGCCCTGTTTTGCGGCTGAGGCAGCCTTTGGTTTTTCCGGTACGATGGCGCACGGTGGCGAAAGTGCTTTCAATCGGGTTCGTGGTTCGGATGTGCTTCCAGTGTTCGGCTGGGAAGTCATAGAACGCCAGCAACACCTCGCGGTCTTTAATTAGCTTGGTGACGGCTTTGTCGTATTTCACCCCGTAGGTTTCTACGAAAAAATCGAACGCGGTGTTGGCGTCAGCCTTGGTTTCCGCCTGCCAAATTCCATGCAGATGGCCTTTGGCTTTGGCCTGCACGGATTCGGGCATTGCGTTCAGAACGTGTCCGGTTTTGTGAAACCAACAGCGCTGCTCGGCGGTGTCGCCAAACACTTCGCGCAAGGCGGCCCAGAACCCAAGCGCACCGTCGCCGATAGCCAAATCAGGGGCGTGTGACAGGCCACGCCGCTTGAGATCAAGGAGCAGTTCCCGCCAGCTCTGGGTGCTTTCACGGTAGCCATCGGTCAGCCCCAGAATTTCCTTGCGGCCCCACTCATCCGCGCCGACCAGCACCAGAACGCATTTGTTCGGGCTTGTCCTCGAACCCATGGCGGACTTACGTCCTCACTCTTCCATTCTCGGCTGGAAATACACACCGTCTGCCCAGACATACACGATACGCCGGGCGCTGAGATCACGCTTCTGCCAGCGTTCATAGTCTTCCCACCAGTCTGACTTGAGCCGTGAGATGGTCGTGGATGACAGACCAGCCGCATTCGGGCCAAGCAGCGCAGCAAGGGCCTCCTGGAAATCGCCCGTAGAAATGCCCTTGAGGTAAAGCCACGGCAGCAATTCTTCGACGGATTTGGCCTTGCGCAGGTACGGCGGCAGGATCGAGGATGTGAACCGCACTTTCTCAGCCTGCTGCCCCCGATCCCGAACGCGCGGCACCTTCACAGACACAGGACCAACCCCGGTCATGACCTCGCGTTCAGGCAGGTGGCCGTGTCGAACGATCCGCGCGTGTCCTTCATCGGTTGTCTCGTTGGAAAAATGCGCGAGCAGCGCGCCCAGTTCTGCTTCAAGCGCTTGCTCAATCAACTTACGAGCACCTGAGCGGATCAAATCCGTCAGCGGGTCAGCGGAAAATCCGTTTGGATCAGGCAAGGTGGTGATGGTATCTTCTCTCATGTGGCATATCCCTTTCTCTGCGAGAATTAACGGCGTCTTGAACACCGCCATGATATGCCGCCCCTCAGGGCCATCACCAACTTTCAGCTATTTCTCACGGACCAGTCAACCAAGTCGTTTCGTTCCGTCAGAAACAGCACGAACCTACTGACCGGCCGGGAGCAGGTCATGGCCTTCATTGGCAAAGCTCGAGAGGCGAAGTTCGTTGGGAGCCCTGACAGGCGGCTTTGGGGCTCCAACCGGACCCTCGCTGCACGTCCCGCCGATGACCGCTCTGACCCGGCCCTACCAGTTTGCAGCGCCCCGGCCAGCATCCGCAATATACTCCGCAGAGCCCCAAGTTGAGCATCAACGCCCGCTCGCCCCGCCAAATACCCTCTAATCCTCGGCCAATCTTAAACCGGCATTTACCTGACCCTGCTTCAAACAGTTTTAATTTGAAGTAGGAGAATTTCGTGAAAACTTCGTCCAAAAATTTCGTCAAAGCGATTCTGATCAGCTTCGCCCTGCCCCTCAGCGGCCCGGCAGTCGCCGCCAGCCTCTATACGCTGACAACTGGCATGGGGGACGGCTCCGCCTCGGTCTTTGTCAATGAATTCGGCGCTATTAGAAGCTATACTTCATCCATCTACGATCCAGTCGGCCCCATGGGCCCCTCCGACTTGTATCTAGACAGCGAAATCCAAATCGGGTTTCAAAGCACGGATTGGCAAAATCCCTATCGTTTTGACTTATATCCGTCAGAAATCTCATCTTTCGATCACTATGTGACCATCCAATCGGTCAGCCAAAACCCGGATCATCTGCGCCATGAAATGTCTTTGGGGGGGTGGGATTACATCGTCGATCAACGGCTGTCCCAAGCCTTTGATGCGAATGGTCAGGTCGCCGGTGCGGTCTTGACGCAAAGCTATACCCTAACCAATCCTGTCAGCGAAAATGACTTCGCCTATGACCCCGATACCTATAATCTCCGCTTCATCCTAGGGATCAATCCAATTGAAGGCCCCGAGCCTTACAGCTTTAGCGGCCTTCGCGTGGTGGATGATCAGATCGTCATGTTCACCTCGCCCCAACCAGATCCTGGCCATCCGCTAGAGCTGAGCCTGACCGCGAGCGGCGGCAGCCCCGGCCAAACCCCTTTTCGGGCGGGTGTTTATCCCAGCTATGACGTTGGATTTTACGGTCTACTCGACAGCGGGCTAGATATAGAAGGCGATTTCGATGGCGATGGGGTGAATGATTTCGCCGGCCCAGATCCGCGCGGCGTCGCGATGCAACGCGACTTTTACGATGTGGCTCCGGGGGAGAGTGTTACCGTCGTGTCGCAAATCATCTTCGGCGCCGCCCCGCCCTTCCCCGATGGCCAAAATGAGCTGAGCCCGATCCTTCCCGGCGAAGTGATCGCCGCCGAAAACGGCGCCCAAAGCTTTGTCTTTGAGTTCCAAGATCCGCCCGAGGGCCAGATCTTCTGGATCGATCCAGAAATCGCCGTGGGCTATGTCTATGAAGTGACCGGCGCTGAATTCGCCTCTGTTACCGCGCCCAGCTTTGCGCTGATTGGCGATACGGATGGCTATACGCTCAGCGCCAATGGTCATGATTTTCACCTGGCCTCTGGGACCAGTTTCAACTTTCTTACCCCCTCTGTGCTGGCAATGCTGGGCTCGGTGAACCGTTTCACCATCTCCGGTATTGATATGGATTTGATGCTAGATCCCGAAAACGCCTCGGCCTTTGCCGCAGGGATCAGTTTCACCGGGGTGCAGCCCGGCGGGGTCTTTGTCACCCAGACGCCGATGACCGTTAATATTACCCCCGGCGCCGTGCCCCTGCCGCCTGCGGGGCTCGCGCTTTTGGCCGGAACTGGCCTGCTTTGGGGATTTCGCAAAAGAAAGCCACACCATGCATAAACAGATCCTCCTGCCGCTCTTGCTCGCCCTTAGCTGCGCCACCCATATGGCCCAAGCTGCGGATTCCAAAGGCCTATTCGCCGTAGATGGCATGGGAAATATGACCTGCGCCCGCTTTGCCGAGCTGCCCAGCGATAGCCGCGATTTCTGGGGCGCGATTGGCTGGATGGAGGGCTATATCACCGGCTTCAACCAGCTGCGCAGCGACACATATGACGTCACCCCCTGGCAAACCACCGAAGTCCTGGCCTCCGCCCTGCGCGCCGGTTGCGCCGATCACCCCGAGGTCAAATTGGTCGCGGCGCTGAATGCGATGATCAAACAGCTCGCCCCAGATCGCTTGACCGATGCGACGCCGATCCGGCGGCTTGATGATGGCACAAACGCCGTCTTTGTCTATGAAACCGTGCTGGCCCATATGCGCGACAAGCTGCATGACCAAGGCTATCTCGCGGCGAATACGGCGCTGGATGATCAGGCTTTGTTTATGGCTCTAGGCAGTTACCAAAAGGATCAGGGGCTTGCGGTGACCCATCTGCCTGACCTGCCCACAGTGGCGCGGATCTTGCGACCCTAAACGGCCCCCAAAGGCCCTAAAAAGCCCCATAATAAGCCATAAAAAAGGAGCGTCTGAACCCAGAACAGACGCCCCTTCCTTAGACCAGCCACGCCTAAACGGGATGGTATCCGAAATCTTTTCATGGCCTGGGCCGCGTTACGCCTGCCCTGCACCTTTCGTCAATGCAAGCCGCGCGAAAAGGTTCCCAAAACCAGCATCGACAAGGTTATATTACAGGATTTGAACCCATTTTGAAATCCGCCCCGGTCAAACTTACCCCGCATTTCTTGGCAACTGACCTATTCGCGCAACTGCCCTTGTGCCAAAAGCAAAAGCCGCGCCCAAAGACGCGGCTTTCTGTTTCGTAACCAAACGCGAAACCCGAAAGGCTCTAGGTCTCTTCCGCTTGCCCCTCCACCGTTTCCGGGGTCGCTTTGCTGGTCGCATGGGCATATTCCCGGTCGCTCAGCTGGCGCGGCTCCGCTTGCTGGGCAAGACGCTCTAGGAATTCCGGCGGGAATTTGACCTCGCGATGCGGGAAAGGAATTTCCACCCCGCGTTCATCCAAGGCCCGCTTGACCGCCTCTGTATAGGCACGGCCCACAGCCCATTGATCGCCTGGGCGGGTTTTCAGCCGGACCCGCAAATTCACGCTGCTATCGGCCAAACCAACCACACCGTGATATTCCAGCGGCTCTAGGATTTTCCAACCGTGATCCGAGGCCTTCACCTCGTCAAAGGCAGCAAACAATGCCTCGCGCGCCACAGCCAAATCCGCGTCATAGGCCACGCCCACAACCTCCACATGGCAGCCAAATTTGCGCATGAAATTCGACACAGTATCCACCGCGCTAAACGGGATCAGGTGATACACCCCGGCCAAATCGCGGATGCCAACCGATCGAATAGTCAGGCTTTCCACCGATCCGGTCAGGCCCGCAACCGTGATCACATCGCCTTCATTGATGGCATTTTCCAGCTGGATGAACACGCCGGTGATGATGTCTTGCACCAGTTTTTGCGCACCAAAACCAATGGCCAAACCGATCACCCCGGCACCAGCCAGCAGCGGCGCGATATTAATGCCCAGCTCGGACAAAGCCATCATGCCGCCAAACACAATCACCGCGATGGTAAAGGCATTGCGGAACAGCGACAGCAGCGTCCGGGTCCGTGCGCTCACATTGCGCCCCGGCAGATCCGACACCAAACGGCTATCGATATAGGACGAGGTCGCAGCCCAGAACACCAGGACCAAACCAAAGATCACAATCGCACTGGTGATGCGCCACATGCTTGCCGAAACCATCTCGGACGATAGCCAAGCCTGCATATCAACGACGCGCCAGCCTTCGAGCACAAAGCCCACCGCGGCCGCCAAAGTCGCCATACCCAGCAAAAAGGCAAAGGCCGGAACAACCCCCTGAATCCGCGTGCGGAAACCGGGGAAATTGCGGTCGATAATGCCCGGCAAAGGCAGTTTCAAATCACTCGCATGACCGAAAATCCGCACCGCAACGAACATAAGCGCAACGGCAATCACCGTCGCCCCGGTCGCGCGGCCCACATAGGACACCATCAAAGACGGGTTTGACAGGGCGATGAAATAGCAGACCAGCACATATAACATCGCCAAAGGTGGCCAGAATTTATTCCACAAACCCAGGGTTTTCGCCGCCACATAGTCATTGAGATTGTCTTCGTCCTCATCGCTATCGGCACGGGCTTGCGCCAGGGCTTGCTGCTCCGCTTGCCACGCATCAATGGCCCGACGGATTTTGCGGATTGCGATGATCGACAAGATCGCGCCAATGGTCACAACCAGGGTTTGCACCGATCCCGCAATGACGAAATTGGTCCAAATTCGGCTAAGCGGCACCACCATAATCACGCCGAAAATCAAGAAGCCCGCAACCCGTTTCAGAGCCATATACGTGGTCGCCTCGATATCTTGCGGCAGGCGGGTAAAGGTCATCTCCTTGGGGTCTTTGGACAGGAACAGGCTCAGCACCAAAGTGAAGGCCCCGCGCGCCAAAAACGCATTGAGATAAAGCGCTTGCGGCACCGCAATTTCGCCACGGCCAAAGATGAAATAGGCCAGGATATAACCCAAAACCCAGGCAAAACCGATGCTCATCGCCCGCAGCACAACCTGCGCAATCACCAGCCCCGCGCGTTCGCCCATGCTGGTTTTGGACTGAGGCGAAGGCAGCCAAGTCGTTGTGACACTGCGCAAAACCCGATAGGCGATCACCGTGCTAATGATCGTCGCCAATAGCGGCAGCGCCTCGCTTTGAATCCGCGCCAGACGGGTTTCGGTGATGTAATCCGGCAAACGGCTCAGACGCTCTAGATCCGCCCGGAGATTGACCAAACGGTCCTGCAAAACATCACTGAACTCTGCCGTGGCTTCGGCGGTCTTCTGCGCCAGCTGGGTCAATTGCGTCGAGGCCCGCGCCGGCAGATCCGCGGCGGTTTCGTCAGCACTGGGCGGGTCAGATCCGCTTTCGCTGCTCGTTGCCGTGCCCGTCATCAAAGCCGTCAAACTTGGGGTCGAGGATTGCGATCCGCCGCTTGGCTCCTCTGCGGCACTGTCAGCGCCCGCAGCATCTGATGCCGCCGGGTCTTCCACAGAGCTCAGAGCCGAAATTAACTGATCTCGCGCCTGCGGGTCCTTGAGAACCTCCAAAAGCGCCCCAAGTTCAGGATTAGCGGGTTGCGATGCATCTTGGGCATGGCCGACACCGCCAACCAAAAGGCCCAAGAGAAGTAAGATAGCGCCAAGACGGCGATAGATGGTCATGTCTTTCCTTTGATGGCATGAAAATTCAGGGCGGCTCTAAGCGGTAATAGACGTCACATACTACACCCAGATCGCGCCGATGATGCGAAATCCGACAGCCGTCAACGCCACAACAAAACTTTGGTTCCGAAATTTCAGCCCATAGGGGCCTTTCTGCACCCAAACAGTCCAATTCCAAGCGCAAAGCAAGCCTGACCCCATCCCAAAGCCGTCCCAAAACCGTTCAGGACACGGCCAAAGCAACAGTTTTTCAGCATATAGCAAAAGAAACTTGCACGAATCCGTATCGTCAGACATTAATCACGGAAAGAAGTCGAATAACGACAAAAACCGTGATCCCAGAATGGGGCTAAGCAAAACGGGGCTGAGGCAGATATGGCAGATACCGGTTACGAACCCGGACCGCAACATGACCTAAACTCGGTCATCCGGCAACATTCCGAGGCCCTGGCCAGCCAGTTGCATACGCAGCGCGAAAATCTTTTCCCGCCCGATGCCTCCAAAGCGATGCGCACCTTCACCTCTGGCGAAGCGGCGAAATTGCTGGGGGTTGGCGATAGTTATCTGCGCAAACTCCATCTCGAAGGCAAAGGCCCCACCCCGCAACTTACCCCCGGCAATCGCCGCATCTATACCGCTCAGGATATCCAGAACCTACGGGAATTATTGGAAAAATCCGCGCGCAAGCCGGGCGATTATATGCCCGGACGCCGCAATGGCGAACATCTGCAAGTCATCGGTGTGATGAATTTCAAAGGCGGCTCGGGCAAAACCACCACCGCCGCCCATCTGGCACAATGGCTGGCGCTGCATGGCTATCGGGTGCTGGGGATCGATCTTGATCCCCAGGCCTCTTTCACCGCGCTGCATGGGGTCCAGCCGGAATTCGACTTGATCGATGGCGGCACGCTCTACGATGCAATCCGCTATGATGACCCGGTGCCGATCCGCGACATCATCCGCCCCACCTATATCCCGAATCTGCATCTGATTCCCGGCAATCTCGAGCTGATGGAATTCGAACATGAAACCCCCCGTGCCTTGTCTGCCGGCAATGCGGGGCTGTTTTTCTTCCGGGTCAAACAGGCGCTGGCGCAGGTGGATGGCGATTATGATGTGGTTGTCATCGATTGCCCGCCGCAGCTGGGCTTTCTCACCATGTCCGCCCTCTCCGCTGCCACCGGCGTCCTGGTCACCATCCATCCCGAGATGCTCGATGTTATGTCCATGTCGCAATTTCTGCGCATGACCGCCGATCTGATGGATGTGATCGCGGAATCCGGCGCCGATATGTCCCATGACTGGATGCGCTATCTGATCACCCGCTATGAGCCCACTGATGCGCCGCAAAATCGGATCATGGCCTTTTTGCGCACCATGTATGGCGACAATGTCTTGAACGCGCCGATGTTGAAATCCACCGCCATTTCCGATGCGGGCCTGACCAAACAAACCCTCTATGAAGTCGAGCGCAGCGCTTTCACCCGCTCCACCTATGATCGGGCGCGCGAAAGTCTTGATGCGCTCAACAGCGAAATCGCCAGCTTAATCCAAGCCACCTGGGGGAGAGACGCATGAGCGACAGCAAGAAAAAACGCCTCTCAATGCTCGATGGCCTGACCGCCGCCGGGATCAGCGCGCCGCCCGCCAAGCCTATGGTGCAATCCAACCGGGCGCTGCGCTCGGCCCGCGATGCGGTGGACAGTCATAAAGTCTGGGAAATCAATCCCTGGGAAATCGAAGATACCCGGATCACCGACCGGCTGGATCCATCCGATATCCATGATCTGCGCGACGCGATCGAGGCGAATGGCCAAACCGTGCCCATTTTGGTGCGCCGCCATCCCAGCCAAGAGGACCGCTATCTGCTGGTCTATGGCCGCCGCCGCCTAGAGGCGATCCGCCAATCCGATAAGGTCACCAAGGTTCGCGCTTTGGTGGCCTCTCTTGATGATGAGGCCGCCACACGGGCGCAAATTTCGGAAAATATGGCTCGGCGCGATCTTAGCTATATCGAAAAAGCCCTCTTTGCCCGCGAGCTTATCGATCAAGGTTTTGGCACTCAGTCCCATGTGGCCGAGGTGCTGACGGTCACCAAATCGGCGATCTCCATGGCGCTGACCGTGGTTGAAATGGTCTCGCCTGATCTGGCCCGCGCGATTGGTCCGGCCCAAGGCATTGGCCGCCCAAGATGGGATTTGCTGGCCAAAAATATCGAAGCCTCGGGCACGGATCCGGCACATTTGGTCTCGCTTGCTTTGGCCACCCGCGAAAGCGCGGAAGATGCGCTGGCCACCGGGCAAGAGGTCACCGCCGACCCATCCATTGCCGCTTTTGAAGCGGTTTTGGCCAAGGTCAAACAACCCGAAACAGGCGCTAAGCCTAAGACGAAAAAAGATAAACCCAAGATCAGATCTTTGCATGTGGATGGGCAGCATTTGGGCACATTGCGCAAATCCGGCAAATCCCTGCGGCTTGAAATCGAAGAGGGCGGCTTCGCCCAATGGCTCGAATTGCGGGCGGATATGATCTTAGAAGAACTTCACGACCGCTGGAAACAGCGCGGCGAAGAGTAACCGGCGCAGCCAATCCTAAGCCTAAAAAATAAGGGCAGGGGCGGCGGCGTCATAGAGGCAAGAGCAGAGAAAAAGGAGGCACGACCAGGCAGAAAAAAGGCCCCGTGAAGCGGAGCCCCACGAGACCTAATGTGTTGTCTAGCACCTTCACACTATCGGTCAGCCCCCTTCCCCGCAAGTCCTTTGGGATTCGCGGACCGCATTTTTTGTGCCTCGTGACAAAAAATATGACTTATATGCCCATAACGTCGTTCCGGCGAACGATGGATGCTGCCCAAATGGTGCAGTGCCAGAGCGTATCCCAGGCCCTGACCGGTCTTCCTGTGAATAAATGGGAGATCCTGCGTCTTCTACGCGATGCCCGCAAAGCGCTTGGGGTGAGTGATCGGGAGCTCTCCGTGTTGCAAGCCCTGCTAAGTTTTTACCCCGATGATGAGCTCGACCCCGCCTCTGATCTGGTGATCTTTCCGTCCAATGCGAAAATCTGCGAGCGGTTGAATGGGATGCCCTGCTCCACCATGCGGCGCCATCTAGGTCGACTGGTACAGGCCGGGCTATTGGTTCGGCGCGACAGCCCTAATGGCAAACGCTTTGTGAGCCGTGGGGGCGATGCT
Source organism: Mangrovicoccus sp. (assembly GCA_049603835.1). GTDB lineage: Bacteria > Pseudomonadota > Alphaproteobacteria > Rhodobacterales > Rhodobacteraceae > Mangrovicoccus. Next base: position 191,712 of record JBMYSZ010000005.1, on the reverse strand, counting down.
TTTGGCTTCGATCTCAGCCCCCTGCCCCGACGCTATGGCGAGTTCTTCGATCTGGCCACCACAGCCCGCGCCGAAGCCATCGCTTATGACACGCTGCGCCGCCGGGTGAGCCTTCTGCGCCGCGATCTTGCCGGTTTGGTGTCTTATGGCCTTGAGCTTGTGTCCCTGCCGCTCTGGGATCAACTAAACGAGATGCTCGAAACCCTTGGCCGCGAATTTCGCCGTAAGCTGTCTTTTGCCGCGCTTGAAGCTTTGGCCGCAAAACTAGAGCCCGCCCTGAAAGCCGCCAAATCCGCACTAGAAAGCTATCACCAAAAACCCGCCAAAACAGAGATTTCGAGCACCAGCATCGCCCAAAATGAGCAGCACCAACATAAGTCAAATAAAGACTCTCATGTATCTAAGAACGGCGGTTCGGTTCCAAATGACCTACCCCTAGCTTTGGTGACAACGGCTTGCCCAAGCCTGAGACTCTATGGCTCTGAAAAACCGCTGAGAAACTGGGAAGATCTCTACCACACCGTTCGCGACATTTACCCTATGATGGGAATTTCAGAGAATGTCTGGACCCAAGCCGTCGAAACCATGGGTCGTCAAAAAGCCTCCACAGTCGTCGCCGCAATGTTAGAAAGGTTCAAAGACCTAAGATCCCCAAGCGCCTATTTGCGAAGCCTGACGACCAAAGAAGAAGCCGGAAAACTGAGTGTGATTTCGATGGTCCTAGCCCTCATCAACCGCACCAAACCAGGGGTTCACAACTGTGAACAAGGGCTGTGTTGCTGACTCCGGGAACCTCGTGAAGTAGCCGATTACAATGCCCAGGCGTTTCCAAAAACTTATAGGGCCGCACGCATCGGGGAAAATGTTGCTTAACCTCCCCCCCAAAAAAGAGAAACCCCCGCGTGATGCGAGGGTCGTGTTTGTCGGAAATGGAATGTCGCCAGGACTTCGACAGCTTAGGTCAGCTGGATTTCCTTGCCCGGAATTTCAAGCCGAACGGAACAACGATTCCCGCCAGGAGAACGGCGATTGATGGTGGCAATGGTGCTTCGGCTGCCTCGGATTTCACAGTGCCAAAAAAGAGCAATCGGCGGCTAGACATTGGCGCAATTTCAAATGCACCATACTGATCTAAGATAAAATAGGCATCGCTACCATCGGCCCCCAAGGCTATGTCATGGCCAAAAGTGCTAAAGCTGTTTTTATCGTCAGAATATTGAATGTCGGATGTAAACTCAGTAACTGCTTTGCTCCCCCCCCGGGAATTGCGCCGGCGTGGTAAGCGCATCCAAGTAACCAGTACTGGTTACAAAGAGCTCAACAGTTTCCGATGAGGGGTTATGCGCAGTCAATGTTACAAATAATGAAACCACCTGAGCGGAATAATAGCTGTGTTTTGGCGCTGCGGTGGAAAAGGCATCCAGAGTGCCATCCAATATTGTAATGAAGCTGTCGTCTTGCACTTCGACGCCGGATATCGATGTTCCGGGACTTGGTGTTGAGGTAAGATCTGCGAAGGCAGAGCCGCTACCAGAACCGCCTTCTTGCTTGCACTTACCTACTTCGCATGCTGCAACAGTGACATCATAGGTCACTCCTAGATCTTTAAGCGGGGTAGCGGAGCGATTATGAAAAGACGCTGCTATTTCGACTTCAAGAACTGCACTAGCAGTTGCCGCAGAGACTATTGATGGTGACGATCCAAGTGCAAAAATTGCGGCGAGTATTAGTTTTCTCCCGAACATAACGGAGACCTCCCATTTAAGTTTGATATATTTTTTTGTTAATAAATTAACGGGTTTTCATAAAACCGTCAAATTTACATCCGGAAACCAAAATTATCCCGCCGGTATCTAACCTTACAGTATTGTCAGCGCAGGGGATCAGGACCGGCCGATGTAGCATTTCCTCCGCAATCCGCCGCCTATCTAAATCCGCACCAATCAGAGCTATGCTGCGAGCTCTTTGAGTTTGGACCAGAAACTGTCTAGCACGTCATGAGACGAGCTTTTGCGTTTTGCGGCGCAGATATTCCATAGAATTTGATCCGAGGTGGGGACTTCTCTGACAAGGCCAAGGCGTTCATGCTCGGTGAATAAATCGGCGCGCGCCGCGCAGAGCAAATCCGTTTTAGACGTAAGATCGGCAAGAAACCCGTAATCATCGCACTCAACTTGCGGCAGGCGCTCGACGATCCGGCGGGCTTCGTCATCTCCGCCTAAGGCTTTGTGGGCCGTATCACGCCAGTGGCGGTGCATATTGGCGGTACAAATCGGATGCCTTAAAAGATCGCCTACAGTGAGACCGGTTTTTGCGAAGATCGGATGATCTGCCCGGGCCCAAAAGGAAACCGGCTCGCGGCGCATCACGAGGATATCGAGATCTTCGAGCATTGGGGTATGGGTCAAATCACAAACTACTAGATCCAGATCTCCGGTCCGCAGCAACTGCAAGGGGCTTTCGGTGGCGCTGACGACGATTTTGGCGCGGATATCTGGAATGTCACTTAGCATCGATGTGATTAAGGGCGTGATCAAAGTTCGGGTGGTCAGCGGTCCGCACCCAATCCGAAGCAAATCTGACCCATCCGCGCGCAGGGCTAATAGGCGTGCGTCGAAATCCTGGTGCACCGCATGCAATTCATCCACGAGCGCAAGATATCGCTCGCCGAATGGTGTCGGTTTCACCCCGTTGCGCAGACGCTCAAAAATGGGATGACCCGCATCGTTTTCCGCAGCCGAGATATAGCGGGAAAAGCTCGCCTGGGACATCCCGAGAGATTGGGCCGCCTCGCGGAAGGTATTGTGGGCGGCCAAGGCCTTTAGCGCGCTGATATGGGTTGGATTGGGCAACATAGTCAGTTTCCAGAATTCGTAACGAGCCTTCCATTTTTTAAGATCACACGCCGTAGCAGTGGTCAAATACGGGCATTAGGTTGTTTGATGTCCGTAACTGTTGCCAGAGAGAGGTCATTCCTTATGCAGAAATTTATCAGTCGCTATGTGGCGCCGGGCCTGGTGGTGGCGACGGCCTCTGTCGCGGCGGCCCAAGATACACGCCCAAATATTGTTATTCTCATCGCGGATGACATGGGCTTTTCCGATGTGGGGGCTTTCGGATCTGAGATTGAGACGCCCGCCATCGACCAGCTGGCCGCTGACGGTATGTTGTTCACGAATTTCCATGTAGGCGCATCCTGTTCGCCGACACGCACCATGTTGATTTCTGGCGTGGACAACCATTTGGCCGGTTTGGGCAATATGTTGGAAATCCAGGCCGATAACCAATTCGGCGAACCAGGTTACGAAGGCCATTTGAACGACCGTGTTGTGGCTTTGCCCAGGCTTTTGCGGGATGCGGGTTATAACACTTATATGACCGGCAAATGGCATCTGGGGCATGAACCGGGGACGGTGGCCTATGACCGTGGGTTTGACCGCAGCTTTATGCTGGCTGAAAGCGGTGCGGATAACTGGGTCGAGCAGCCCTATGCGCCATTCTATGACCGGGTTCATTATTACGAGGATGATCAGCTGGTCAGCCTGCCTGTCGATGAAAATTATTTTTCGTCCAATTTCTGGACCGATACGATGATCGATTATATCGACAGCAATCTAGGCGACGGGAAGCCATTCCTCGCCTGGCTGGGATATCAAGCGGTGCATTATCCGCATCAGGCGCCGAAAGAGTTCATTGACAAGTATAACGGTGTTTATGATGCCGGGTTCGAAAAATTGCGCGCCGCAAGACTGGCGCGGCAGAAGGAAATGGGGTTGGTGTCAGACGCTGTGACGCTTGATCCGGACTTTGCCAAAACCAGTTACGAGCCCTGGCGGATGCCGGATTGGGAGGCTTTGAGCGACGAAGAGAAGGCCTTCAATGCCCGCCGGATGCAAACTTATGCGGGTATGCTGGACAATATGGACACGAATATCGCGCGGCTTTTGGCGTTTCTGGAAGATCGCGGCGTGGCGGATAATACGATCGTGATCTTCCTGGCCGATAACGGCCCCGATCCCAATCAGCTACCTTTGTCCGAGGCCTATCGCGACTGGTATGGCGAGAATTACGACAAGGTCTATATGGAGGATTTCGCCGGAGATTACTCTGATATGGGGCAATCTGGGGTTTATGCGGATTATGGCCCTGGTTGGGCCGCTGTGGGCGCGGTCCCTGGCAGTTATTTTAAGACCTTCTCGACCGAGGGCGGGTTGCGGGTTCCGCTGATTGTGCGTTTCCCTGGCGTGGTGGAGCCTGGTACACAAGTAGACAAATTCGCTTATGTCCGGGATGTGCTGCCGACCTTATTGGATCTTGCTGGCGTTGACGCCCCTGAGGGAAGCTATGACGGCCGCGAAATCTATTCGCCGGATGGGATCAGTATGATGCCGGTTCTGCGCGGTGAGGTGGAGACGGTGCGCACCGAAGACCATCCGGTGGGCTATGAGCTGGCCGGGTCGTCTGCGGTGTTCAAGGGCAAATGGAAGCTCATGCAAAACCTGCCACCCAAAGGCACGGGGGAGTGGGAGCTTTACGATATCGAAGCGGACCCCTCGGAGCTAACCAATCTGGCCGCGGATAACCCCGAGCTGGTGGCAGAGATGATGGCTTTCTATGACCAATGGGCGGAGGATGTGAATCTTGTGCCGGTGCCTGAGGGCTATAACCCGCTTGAGCAGACGGTGATCAATGCGCAGCGCGGTAAGGCGCATTAAATGCTGGGCTGGCCTGTTCCTTGGGGGGCTCCGAGGGGCAGGCGGCTTGACACTCGCCCGGCCCGTATTCCTAGGGCAGGGCGGGCTATTGGGGGCTTTGCGCTATTTGCGGCGGCGCTGGCGGGGGCGAGCTTTGCCGATCCTGATCCTGGCTATCTGGGGTCAAGCCGCTGTGCGGAGTGCCATCTGAGCGAGTCCGAGGCTTGGTCCGGCTCTCACCATGCTTTGGCTTGGACGGCCCCGTCACCTGAAACAGTCGCTGGGGAGTTTGACGGCGGGCGGTTTGAGCATGACGGGATGGTCGCGGAATTTCGCACAGAGGGCGGTGATTTTGCTGTGTCCGTCACTGAGACGGACGGCGTTACAACTGATTATAGGGTTCATTCTGTGGTCGGGGTTGAACCGCTTCAGCAATATTTGTTGGAAACCGAAGCGGGTCGGTTGCAGAGTTTTGATGTGGTTTGGGACACTGAGCGAAAGGCCTGGTTTCACCTTTACCCCGAGCAAGAGCTTGCCCCGGATGACGGGCTGCATTGGACTGGTCCCTATAAGAATTGGAATGCCCGCTGCGCGGATTGCCACGCGACCGGCTATGAAAAGACCTATGACCCAGGCGCGAAGAGTTACGCGTCGCGGCAAGCGGAAATGGGTGTGGGATGCGAGGCCTGCCATGGCCCCGGTGCGCGGCATTTGGATTGGGCCGAGGCAGGGGCGGAAGAGGGCAGGGGGCAAATCCCCGACGGCTATGGGTTTTCCCAGAGCTTCCGGGCGACTGCCGCGACGATCCAACATTGCGCCAGATGCCATGCGCGGCGGGATGCTTTTGACGATGCATCGCCTTTGCCTGGAACATCCTTTCATGACGCGTATGGCTTGGCCCTGCTGGAACCCGGACTTTATCAAGCTGATGGGCAAATTCAGGATGAGGTCTATGTTTACGGCTCTTTCCTGCAATCGAAAATGTATGCTGCGGGTGTGGGCTGTCTTGACTGCCATGATGCTCATTCGGCGCAGCTTTTGGCGGAGGGCAATGGGCTATGCAGTCAGTGTCATTCGCTGGCGGGAAATGCGCGCTTTCCGCAATTACGTTTGGCGGAATATGACGCGCCAGGTCACCATTTCCATGAGCCAGGATCGCCCGGCGGTCAGTGTATCGCCTGCCATGCGCCTGAGCGTGTCTATATGGGCAATGATTGGCGGGCTGATCATTCCTTCCGTGTGCCGCGACCGGATTTGGCGCGCGAGACCGGGGCAACAGATGCTTGCACTAGCTGCCATAGGGAGCAATCGCCCGATTGGGCGGCGGCGGAAATTGCAAAACGCTATCCAGAGGCCATTCATCGAGGGGCGCATTATGGGCAAATCCTGGCGGCGGGGCGGGCCAATCCGGCTGCTGCGGCAGATGATTTGGCCGGGCTTGCCTTGGCCGAGGGGGAAGCGGCGATCATCCGAGCCAGTGCGCTATGGCTTTTGAAACAGTCCGAAAGACCGGATCTTGCCGCGCTGGTTGCGCCGCTTTTGCAGGATCGTGACCCACTCCTCCGCGCGGCGGCGGTGGAGGCTCAGCGCCGCGCCGCCCCCTATGACCGGCTGCAAAGGCTGGTGCCGCTATTGGAGGATCCAAGCCGCAATATTCGCCTTGCCGTGGCCGAAGCACTATTGGATGTGCCCATGACCCGGCTATCGCCGCAGCTTCAATCGCAGCTGTCCAGCGCCATATGGGAATGGCGCGCAGCCATGGCCAGCCGTTTGGATTTTCCCGAAACCCATTTGCAGATGGGTGGACTTGCCTTGTCTATGCGATCTTGGCCGCAGGCTGAGGCCGCGTTTCGCGAAGCTGTGCGCCTGGATCCAAAACGCGAAGATGCTTGGCTCATGCTGATCCGTATCGCTGGGGCAAGCCGGGGGTCAGAGGCAGCGAAAATGATGGCCCAAAGAGCGCTGAAAGCTGTGCCGCAAAGCGCGCTGATCCAAAACTGGGAAGGTCTAAGATAACAAGCGGAGCGCGAGGGGCTGCAAAGCTGCAGAATTGACCCAAGAAATAAGCAAATTAAGGATAAATGAAATCAACTCGCCTGACCCAAAGGAAATAAGTTGCTTTTCGAGACTACAGGCATCAAGAGAGAATTAACAATTCAATAATACGGAATAAAGAATATGCGTAAGTTTATCCTCTTAGGCACCACATCCTTTCTAGCCACATTCGCGGCGTTGGAAACACATGCGGCGACTTTCACATTATCCAATACATATACCCCACTGAGCACTAGCCCGGTTTCTGGGTCATTTGACCTAACCGAATTCATGGATGATTTGGCCGACACTGGATTGCAGGCGGATGTGCAGAGCGCGACGGTGGCCGTCACCGGCTATTCGGCCGAGAAACTCGACCCGACGACTGTCACTTTCAAAAGTTACTACTTTTATTATGTCAATGTGCCGCGCACCGGCTATTATTCTTATTCCTGCGGTTGGTCCACATGTACTAGAGCTTACACCTATTATGTCCAGACCGCGGCAACAGGACAAGAATATGAGCGCCAAACCGGAGACATGACCCCTGATATTCTGGTCGCTGATTTCGGGGATGCCGAAATTACATTGGATACTGATAATCCTCCGGTACCGACAGGGTCTTCAGGCAGCTATTCTACCAATTATTTTGAGCGTGAATATACGAGCTATGATTCTGGGACTGAATCCGGGCACACATCCTTAACTGAAGCGGATCTTGCGGATCTTCTGGATGATTTGGTCTTGAATTACACTTTGACGACCATGGGGGGGAGCTATGATCATGTGCTCGCCTCCCTGACCATCAATTATGTCACATCTGCAGCCCCATCTCCGGTTCCGTTGCCTGCCTCGGCCTTGCTGCTGACAGGCGGATTATCTGGGCTGTCGTTGTGGCGCCGCCGCCAGAAAGCGAAGATCAACAGCTAGGGGTTCCCCCTCCTAAGGCGGGGGCTGTTTATCAGAGATGGAGCCAGCGGCGTCAAAAAGATGCCGCTGGTTATTTATCGATTGGGGGCCACTTTGTTTATGATGACCCGCTGTGTCAGTCTTTTGTCCGAGATTTCCCCTGTCTCGGGTGGGATTTTCACGTTGATGGAATGCCACACCGTCCCTGGCCACATGACCAGGCAATTCTTTGTCCCATCAGTTGTGTGAATGGCTTCCCAATCACTGTCTGAATCTGTGATATAGGTGTTTTGCCGTTCGCCATTTTGTTGTCCGCTGGTGACGCGATCATAATGCTCTTTCTCTTGTGGCGTCAGAACCTTAACCGAGCCAGTTTCTTTGTTGCGAAAGAAAATGGTTCCGCCAAAATCAGCATCATTCAAATAGATGACGCCTAACATGGGAACCCCATCAATATGAGGCTGACCTTGCTGCCCCAAGAGCTTATACTCTGGTGTTGTAACGATTGAAAAATCGGTCCCTATTCCGCCGGGAGGCACGGTTTGATTGACAGCTTGACCAAAAAGCGCCCCGATATGAGCCAGAAACTCGGGAATACCCTCGATGTCTTCGGAAAGTGGCTGATGCCGTCCGGGATAATAGGCTTGGGAATTTGGGAATTCCATTTGGAACGCGAAATCCCGCACCGCATCCGGGTCGATGTAAATATCGTCAATTCGAAACAGGGGCACTTCTTTTTCACCAATCCAATCCACATAGGCGCGCATTGAGGGGTTTAGTGCGAAAGGATTCATTGGATAACTCTCATAAACCGCTAGAAATCGACTTTTGAAAGACCAGGGTAGATATATTGATGTCAAGTGATCCGCAGAGAAAAAAGATTGTAATTGTAGGGGGTGGTACTGCGGGATGGATGGTCGCGGCGCTGCTGAGTAAGGCGTTTCTTAAAGCTGGCGATAAGGGGCCAGCCATCACGGTTTTGGAATCCCAAGAGGTGGCGCCGATCGGTGTTGGCGAGGCTACGGTCCATACAATGCGCGGCTTTCTGGCGGCTTGCGGCGTGACCGAAGGCAAGTTCATGGCCGACACAGATGCAACATTAAAGCATGGCATCTTGTTTCAGGACTGGCTGCGTTTGCCGGTTAATGGACGCCGCCATCGGTATTTCCACCCTTTCGAAGTTCCCCCAGCTTTGGCCGAAGAGGGGCTCGTGGCGCATTGGCTTAATGCCACTCTAAAGGGCGAAACCGTTGAGCGTTTTGATCGATGGGCCGGGGTTCAGGCGGCGCTTGCGGCCGCAAATCGGTCGCCGAAATCTTTCCAAGATATGCCTTTCGAGGCTTTGACGCCTTACGGGTATCATTTTGACGCGAATAAGGTTGCGCATCATCTGAAGGATCTGTGCCTGAAGCGGGGTGTGGAGCACAAGCTGGGCCATGTGGTTGAGGTTGAGCTTGCGTCACCGCAGCAGATTTCTCAGCTAAAGCTAGAAGAGGGAGAGATCATATCCGGCGATCTATTTGTGGATTGCACCGGCTTTTCGCGCCGCTTGCATGCTCAGCTCAGCCCGGATTGGATCAGTTATAAGGATCGGCTTTTTGTTGACCGGGCTTTGACGGTGCGTGTTCCACGAAACGAGCCGGGCTACCGCCCGCGCCCTTACACGACGGCGACAGCGCGTCAGGCTGGCTGGACCTTTGAAATCGATCTGATGCAGCGCCAGGGTATTGGGCTTGTTTACGCGTCGGCGCATCAAAGCGAGGAAGAGGCAGAGCGGGAATTGCGATCCGCTTATGATTTGGCTGAGGCGGATCTTGCCATGAAGCGGATTTCCTTTGAGTCCGGGCGCGTCAAGCATCCCTGGATGGGCAATTGCATCGCGCTTGGATTGTCGCAAGGATTTCTTGAACCGCTGGAATCCACGGGTCTGTATTTCGTCGAAATGGGGGCGCGGTTGATCTCTGATTTCCTGACATTCGATCCGACCGCGCGCGTTGTTCAGGATCGGTATAATTCCATTATGAACGAGCTTTTCGACCATAGCGCGGATTTTCTTGTGCTGCATTATATTTTGTCAAAGCGTGAAGACACTTCTTTCTGGCGCTCGGTCAAGGCGGATACGGTTTTGTCGGATCGGTTGAAGATGTTACTAGAGCTTTGGCAGACCAAGCTTGTCTCGGACGCTGATTTATTCGATGGGCAAAAGCCGTTTGAGGCATTGAACCATGCCTTTATTCTTTATGGGATGGATCGGACACCAGCGGAACTGCCGGAACTCATAGAGTTTTTGCCGGTGAAAAACAGTATTGATCTGTTTGAAACCATCAGGCAGGCGCAGGCTTCGGCAGTGCAGGGAACGGTTGACCACCGGGACTTTATTCAGAAATACGCAGGGGCCTTTGGATAACGCTCGGACTAGCACGTGACCGCAATTTGAGGGCGCATGTCTTCGGGCGGTTCAGAGCGGGTGCGATATGCAGGGCAGGGCGGAGCGCCAGGGCGCGTTTTATTGTTTATTAGCGGCTATGGCTTGGGGCACGACTGGCACAGCCGCCAGTTTCGCGCCGGAAGTGTCTGCTGTGGCGATTGGTGCTGCGGCGATGGGTTTTGGCGGGATATGCCAGGCCCTATGGGCCGGGCGCGGGATCTGGGTCTATCGCCGGGACTTGGCGCGGGCTTGGCCGCTTTTGGCTTTGGGGGCCTTGGCCATCGCGATTTATCCTTTGGCCTTTTACGGCTCCATGCGGCTGGCCGGGGTGACAATGGGCACGGTGGTGTCCATTGGGGCAGCGCCGATTTGCTCGGCGATGATCGAGCGGGCGATTGACGGGCGGGCGCTGAGCCTGGACTGGGCGATTGGAGCCACGCTTGGTCTGGCGGGCATCGCCTGTTTGGCCTTTGGCGAAAGCAGCGCGGGGATTGCTGGGGCGGATGAGCAGATCCTGCCGGGAATCGCATTGGGCCTGCTCGCGGCGGCCAGCTATGCCTTTTATTCCTGGGTCGCGCGGCGGCTGATGCTGGGCGGATTGCCGACGAAAATCGCCATGGGGGCTTGTTTCGGTTTGGGCGGTCTGGCTTTGATGCCGGTTTTGGGACTAAGCGGCGCGGCATTCCTGCAAAGCTGGGGCCATATTGCCGTGGGCGCTTATATGGCGCTGGTGCCGATGTTTTTGGGCTATTTGGCCTTTGGGGCCGGGCTGGCCCGAGCGCCGGTTCGGCTGGCCACGACGGTGACTTTGGCAGAGCCGGTGGTGGCGGCGGGTTTGGCGCTGTTGATATTGGGCGAGCGGCTGAGTGGTTTGGCCTGGTGCGGCGTGGCCCTGGTGGCGGCGTGTTTGCTATGGACCAGCTGGCCGAAGCGGAGGTCTGGAGCCGGAGCTCCGGTCGGGCATTGCCGAGGAGCAGGGCGCTAGCATTAAGCCGGGCTATATCCGGAAAATCACAGGCCTCGATAACCGGGAGCCGGTGGATTTCAACGGATTGACACGGATCTAAATCCGCCCATTATAGCCTTCTGAAAATCGGTGCGCTTTTTGAAATTGAAAAATACTTGGTAGAACAAGTGCCTACAGGAAGACTGTTCCCCGCACACGCGGGGATGAACCGACGGCGTTGACGTCACAGATCAGATGGTAGGCCTGTTCCCCGCACACGCGGGGATGAACCGTCACAGCCGACAGCATTGCGCAGATTGGCGAGCTGTTCCCCGCACACGCGGGGATGAACCGGCCCCGCAGCTGAGCTTTGGGCAGTCATTCTTCTGTTCCCCGCACACGCGGGGATGAACCGGACGGCGCGGGCGTGCAGTTTACGACGCTTTTCTGTTCCCCGCACACGCGGGGATGAACCGTACTCCGTCGCACGGCGGGTCCCCCCTCAGGCCTGTTCCCCGCACACGCGGGGATGAACCGGGTCAGGGTAATGGAATATCCGTGCGGCCAGGCTGTTCCCCGCACACGCGGGGATGAACCGGCTCGGGTGTCTCTAGAGGCTTTCCAGGTCCACTGTTCCCCGCACACGCGGGGATGAACCGCCGTGGCCATAGCGGCCAGGCCCGCCGGGATGCTGTTCCCCGCACACGCGGGGATGAACCGCGCCACCTGACCGGAACGCGGGCCAAATGATCCTGTTCCCCGCACACGCGGGGATGAACCGCTAGGGAGAGACATAATCTAATCCATCATGCACTGTTCCCCGCACATGCGGACCGGTCTTCGTCAAACCGCCCCTGCACAGCGCCCAAGCGAAAGGGGTGGATTGGGCGGGTCGCTTGGGCGCTGTTTTAGCGATCTTGCGGCAGAGCCAGGGAGCCGGCCACCCCCAAAAGCCAAGCGATAGAGCCCAGGCCAAACGCCGCTCCGGCCATATCTGACAGCGACGGGATCAGGGTCAAAAAACCGGCCATCGCGGTGATTACCCCTAAAGCGCAAAGCAGGCCCGGCAGAAATTCACCGCGCCGCGCCCCATGGCTGACCAGCCAAATCCAGAGCCCACCCAAAAGCTCATTACCGCCGCCCAAGCCGCGCTCCACCATATGCAGCGTATACCAAAGCCGTTCGGCCTCTTGCGGATCTTGCGCCGCCAGGGGCACGGCCGCGGCCAGGGCCGTATTTGACACCATGGCTGCGGCCAGCATCAGCCCGGCCCAGATCAGCCCAAAAGCCGCCGAAACCCCGGCCAAAGTTTCATTCGCGCCCCATTCAATCAGGTCATGAGCCAGAGCCGGGGCCATCACGGCCACCGCCGCGCCGCTGCCCACATAGATCACCAAATTCCAGGCGGTGATCAGAGCCAGATGTTCTTGCGCCAGGGCCAGCACTTCGGCTGGGCGCACTGTCGCGGATCCATAGCCGGCCGGGGCCAAGAGCAGGCCAAAAAGAGTGAAGCCGATCACAAAGCACAAAGCCATGGCAAGGGCGGCGAGGCCAGCGGGGCGGTCGAGAGGCATGGGGGGGCTCCTTTCGAGATGTTGGATAAGAGGGCAGGGGGTCAGCCAAGGGGCGAACCAAAGGACCAAAGATCGAGGGACCAAGATTGGGGGGCCAAGATCCGAATGGCCCAGCCCCACACTATAGGCGCCGCTTTAGCCCACGACTTTATGGCCGCGTTGCTGCATGCAGGCGATGACAATATCTTTGCGGTCATCGCGCCCGGTGATCGCGCCATCGGCAGTGCCCACCAGGCCACCGCCAATCGCACCACCTATTGCCCCGGCTGGGCCATCTTCGGCAGCGCCAATCGCAGCCCCGATCGCCGCACCGATCAGTGCATCTTCGCGGGTTTCCCCATCGATGATATCGCGCTGGCGGGCCACATCCTGGCAGGCGGTCAGATCGGACTGAAAGGCCGCATTGCGCGGGCCATCCACAATCGGGCGATATTCGGCACCAGTATCGGCACAGGCGGTTGTCAGAGCCAGCGTGCCAAAGAGTGGAAGAGCTACAAGTTTCATGGGATTTCCTTTGCTTAACTTAGAGGAGAGAGAGCCGCTAAAGCCGGTTGGGGCTGTCCCAACGGCATTAGTTGGAATGTGATCACTGACCCGCTTGTTTTGGCGGGGACGGGGAATATCAGAACCGGGGCGGCGCCTGTGCATTGGCAATAGCCGCGCCGGGTCATGAGAGGGCGGAGGTCTTCGTCCAAGAGGTCTAGCCAGATCGCGCCCTGAAGATGGCCAAAGACCATCACAACCGCTTTGGGTCCCTGATCCAGCCGCATCCAGCCATCGACCCAAATCAGCCCCCGGCCCGCGTCATAGCGCTGGCTGAGCTGCGCCATTTCGGGCGGAGCCTGAGTAAGCCGAGTGACCTGAGCAAGCTGAGCATCCTGGGCATCAGCCTTGCTAGGCAAAGCGGGCAGGCTATGGCCCAATGCGATGAGCAAAGAGAGGGTCAATAGGCGGATCATTACAGGGCTCCGAATTGCGGATGACGCAGAGAAGGGCGGGGCGCGGCGGCCAAACCGTCAGACAGAGAGGTCAGACAAAGGCGAGAAAATCGGCCTCGGTCAGGGATTCTAGGATCAGCAGATCGCCATCGCCGGACAGGGTCAGCTCTAGCCCCCGCCAGGTGTCGCGCAGGCCTGTGACCTCGGCCTGGCCCAGATCCAGCAGATCCACACCCAGTTCGAAATCCTGGATCCGGTCGTGTTCCACCACGCCATTATGGGTTTCCGCGCCAAAGACGAATTCATCCGCCCCCGCACCGCCGATCAGCTTGTCACTGCCATCGCCGCCCAGCAATTTGTCATCGCCAGTGCGGCCGCGCAGCCGGTCATTGCCGCCAAGGCCGATCAGCTGGTTATCGCCATGCTTGCCCCAGCCTTCGGCTAGGATCAGCTCGCCTGCCTCGGTCCCCACCAGCAATTTGGAGTGATCGAGAAAGCGTAGCGCGGCGGACAGCTCGCCCAGCTCTAGTTCTAGGCTGATTTGCACATCTTCCGCAGCGATTGAGACCTCCGGGTCGTCCCCCGCCGCGTCGCCCGTCTCGCCCCCCTGTTCGGACCAGCTGATATCGAGATCTGCGGCGCTAAGATCCTCGGTTACCCGCAACCGGCCCGTGCCGTCATTCTTCACCCAGATCGGCGCGGTCAAAGTCGCGTCAAGTGCGCCAAGCAGCGCGTTAAACCCGCCGCTGAACTCAGCGATGCTAGCCGCCGCCGAAAGGATCGTGCCGCTTTCCATATGGATAAAGCTAGAGGCATTTGTGCCCGGCGTGCCGCCGTCAAAGCCGATCACATGTACATCCGGCGCGAATTCGATCATCACCAGACCGAGGCCAAAGCTCATCCCTGGCATTTCGCTGGGCTGCATATCGGTCATCTGGATAAGACTTTCGGGGGAAAGCAGGCTTTCTTCGATCAGCAGCGTATCGAGAAAGGTGATCATATCCGCTGTGGTGGAAATGGCGCCGCCCTCGGCGAAACGGTCGCTGGGCAGGTCAGACACATCCTCCAGCTCGCCATCCAAATCCAGATAGGAATGCAGACGCAAAGGGTCGTCGCGGAAATCTTCGAGAAAGCTGTTCTCCATGCCCAGGGGCTCAAAAATCCGCGCTTGCATCTCGGCGCCCAGGGAACTGCCGGTGATGGCTTCGATGGTCAGGCCCAGCAAAGTGTAGTTGGTGTTGGAATATTCATAGCTCGTGCCAGGGGCAAAGCTGGCAGGCAGGTCGCGCACCAGATCCAGCGCATGGGCCGGGCCGATAATCGGGCCGCCGGTTTCTACCGCCTCCAGCAGCAGCAGATCATGCAGACCATTGCCGTCTTCGTCCTCTAGGGCAGTGTAATTGGGGATACCGCTTTGCATCGCCATGAGCTGGCGGATTGTGACACTGTCGGTATTGGGGATCCCGTCCAGGGTCGTGGCAGGAAGATAGTCGGCGAGCGGCGCATCAAGGTCTATCGCGCCTTCCTCGGCCAGTTGCAGCAGGATGGTTGCGGTGAACATCTTGGTCTGGGAGCCGATTTCAAAACTCTGATCCGCGCGGGCCAATTCGCCGCTTTCCAGATCGCTAAAGCCCGCTGCGCTGCGGGCGGTGACCGTGCCATTATGGGCCGCGATAAGCACCGCTGGATTGGTCTGGGCGAGGAATTCGGCAATAGTGTTCAGGGGGTTTTTTAGACCGGTAGGGGCGAAAACAGGCATGAGATGTCCTTTCAAAGACGGGTATTTGGGGCGGAGCAGAGGGTCAGGGCGACCTGCTGCGAAGAAGCGATGACCGCTATTTGGCAGTTCTCGCCGGGTCTGGCGTCCGAGCGGGCCGGGCCGGACAGACGGACCGGCTGGCCTGGGTCCAGCTCGGCTGGGGCGCTTGTTTTCAATGGGTTATGCGGGGTGCGGCTGGGCTGGCGCGGGGCATGCCAGGCCAGCTGGACGTGAAAAAGCCCGCAAATGGACTTGGCCCCCGGCCTGTTAAGACGGATCGCGGAGCGGCGGCGCGGGATCGGGCCTGTTGGCGAGGGAGCAAATAGAAAACGCCGCGCAAACCGGTTGCGCGGCGTTCGGGTAAGGCGGGTTAGTTGGGGACAGGCCTAACGCATGTCGCGAAAGGCTCTAGCGGCCATAGAGGCCTTGCAAGCTGGCTGTGCCGATGGCGTTGGCATTGATGATGAAACCGATCACTGCCTTGGACGCGCCCTCGGGCAGATCCAATGGACCGGGCAGCGCATAAAGGGTGAAGTTATAGCGATGGGCTTTGTCACCCTCGGGCGGGCAGGGGCCTCCCCATGCGGCGGCACCGTAATCATTCGGGATCTGAGTGATCTGGTCCGGCATATGATCCGCACCGAGTCCATAGGCCAGTCCTGTGGCCTCGCCGGGGATATTCACTGCAATCCAGTGCCAAAAGCCTGCCCCGCCTGTGGGTGCGTCCGGGTCGTGCACCATCAGCGCAAAAGCGCCAGTGCCTTCGGGCGGATTGGTCCAATTCAGCGCCGGGGAGGCATTCGCGCCAGTGCAGCCAAAAACATCTGCCACATGGGCCATGGGGATGGTGCCGCCGGGTTCGAAATCTGGGCTGGTGAGCTCAAAGCCAAAAGCGGCCGAGGCGCTAAGCCCCAGGCCGAAACACAGAGCGGTTCTAAGCGCTTTGGTCATCGCAGGTCTCCTTTGCTGACTGCGGATAGGAATATGCATAGCGGGTCGGGCCAATATCTGGATAGGCAGGAATTCTGCTATTTTGCAGGACCTTATTGCATTGCGTCTATGCCTTTTGCGCAAGGGGATAGGCCGGCTGGACTGCTACGGCACGGAATTGTCGTGACGAAAGACCCCATTGGCTGCCATAAGCCAAAATAAGAGCTTTTGCTAAGACCGCATGGGCCAATACGGGGCAGGTGAGATGACGCCAAAGCTTTGGACGACCCTCCAAAACTATGACCGCGCGACATTGCGCGCTGATATCCTGGCCGGGATTACCGTTGCCATGGTGGCTTTGCCGTTGAGCCTGGCGATCGCGATTGCTTCAGGCGCGGGGCCGTCTCAGGGGCTGGTCACGGCGGTGGTGGCGGGCTTCTTGATTTCGCTTTTGGGCGGAAGCCGGGTGCAAATCGGGGGGCCGACCGGCGCTTTTATCGTGGTGGTTTATGGGGTGATCGAGGCCCATGGCTATGACGGTTTGGTCTTGGCCACGCTGATGGCTGGGGTGATTTTGGTGATTGGTGGCTTTTGCCGGGCCGGGCGGCTGATGCGGCTGGTGCCCGAAGCTGTGATCAATGGCTTTACCATCGGAATTGCGGTGATCATTGCCACGAGCCAGCTCAAAGACCTGGCGGGACTGTCGGTTGATCAGGTTCCGGCGGAGTTCTTTGGCAAGATCGCCGCTTTGTGGAGCGCGCGGGATAGTCTGACCCCGGCCGCTCTGGCTATTGGGCTTGGCTCTATGGGGCTGATCACGCTCTTGCGTAGAATGGCGCCGAAATGGCCCGGCTTGATTGTTGCGGTGGCGGTGACCTCGGCCATGGTGGCGATTTTCGCGCTGCCGGTGGATACGATTCAGTCCCGGTTTGGCGCTTTGCAAAGCGGTCTGCCCTTGCCAGCCCTGCCGGATATGAGCCTGGCCAAGATATCGGAGCTTTTGCCAAGCGCCTTTGTCATAGCCTTTCTCGCTGGGATCGAGTCGCTTTTATCGGCGATGGTGGCGGATCGGATGATCGCGGGGCAACATCGGCCCAATGCCGAGCTCTTGGCCCAGGGGGCGGCGAATATTGGCTCGGCCCTCTTTGGCGGTTTGCCAGCCACTGGTGCAATTGCACGGACGGCGACGAATGTGCGGGCGGGTGGCAAAACGCCGGTGGCGGGCCTGGTGCATGCGGTGATGATCCTGGTGGTGATGCTGGTTGCGGCGCCGCTCGCGGGATATCTGGCGATGCCCGCTTTGGCGGGGCTCCTAATTTTGACCGCTTGGAATATGAGCGAGCCGCATCGCTGGGCAGGCTATTTGCGAGACCGCCGGTCTGATCAGGTTTTGCTACTTTTGACCCTGATTTTGACCGTTGTGGCGGATTTGACTGTCGCGATTGGCGTCGGGGTTGCGGTGGGGCTGGCCTTGCGATTGCAACGCCGGGATGTGCCGCCATCGGATTGGGATGTGCCGAAACGGTAAAGCGTTTCGAGGGCAGCCCGGATTTAGCCCGGCTGTCCTTCACCGCCCGCGCTGCGCCAGGCCGAAGGGGTCTTGCCGGTCAGACGTTTGAAACTGGCATTAAAGGTGGATTTCGCGTTGAACCCCACGGCTTCGGAAATATCGAGCACGGTCATATCGGTGCTGGTGAGCAGCGAGCAGGCCTCTTCGACCCGCAGCCGGTTCACATAGTCGTAAAAGGATGCGCCGATGCGGGTATTAAGCACCTCTGACAGATGGATCGGCGCCATGGCGGCGGCTTCGGCCAGGCTTTGCAGATTGAGCGTGCTGTCGCGCCAAAGCTTATCCCGGCTCATCCGCGCCTCTAACCGTTCTGCGAGGCGGGTCAGATCCTCTTCGGTCAGGCCAGACCGGGCATAGCGTTTTGCGGTTTTCGCGCTTTGTTTTGGCGGCGCGGTTTTGGGGGAGGGCGCAGGATCTGGTTCCGCAATTGAGGCCGGATCGGCGGCTTTGCGGGCTTCGTTTTCCGCGGCGATGATTTCTTGCGACCAGGCAGGCAGGGGCGGCACAGCGCGTAGGGCAAAGATCCCCATGGAAATACTCATCCCAAGGTCAAAGACCAGATCCGCCATGCCATTGCGGATAATGGGCAGGCCCATCAGAGCCAGGATTTCATCCAGCAGCACAATGCCCGCGAGGATCAAAATCGTCGCCACCAGCATATCGAGCCACAAAAGCGCTTTGCCTTCGAGATCGGAAAACACCCGGCGGATGTTTTTCTTGTGCAAGGTGAGGCGCCGGACGCAGAGCGTGCCATAGACCACAAGCGAGCCAATCCAGATGAACAGCGCCAGATCATAGCCGATCCCAGCCAGGATCATGCGCAAATTCTCGGGATTGTCGAAATCCCAGTCCTGGTTTTTAGCATCGCCCGACATGGTCAGCAGGGGCAAAAGCACGATCAACGTCACCAAAAGTGGCAAAAGATGCAGGATATCGCCCGGTCGCAGGCGCGGATCAGCGCTGGTCAGCCCGCGCACAAAGAGCCACAGGCAGATCATATAGCCGGGATAAAGCACCAATTCCCAGCCGATCAGCCAAAGCGGCAGGGGCAGGACGGGATAGGGGACCTCTAGCGCGATATCATCGAGCATATCCAAGCCGTCGATCAGGAAAAATCCGATCATCGCCCAGATATAAAGCCGCGGCGCCGGGGTTTCCCGCAGGCGCATGGCCAGCCCCAGCAGCACCAAAAGCGCCACGCCAAGCCCAGCCGAAGACCCCGCCAATTCGCGGATATGCTCTAGGGTGACTTCCATACCGGGACGCATCGGCAAAACTTTCTTACGGCACTATTCCCATGTCTTTTGCCGTAAGGGTCAATTACTGTCTAGAGCGGCGTCAGTTATAGCCTTTGGCCGATCTCAGGGATTGGGCCAAGTTATCTGACGCGGAAAAGAGCCGGCCAATTGTGGTTTGGGTCAGTTCGGTTAGCTGGTTTAGATCCGCTTGGCCAAAGGCGATGCTATGAATTGGAATATCCAGCGAATAAGGATTGCCCTGCATCCAATTAAATAGTGGCTCGCGATTGCCAGTTTCTGAGCGCCCATCGGTCATCACCACGATTGCCGGCAGATGGCTTTCGAGGATGTCTTGGTCCAGATAGGGTTCAATCGCCTGCAAAGCTTTGTAGAGGGCGTAATAGATATCCGTGCCGCCATCCGCTTCTAATGCTGTGATAAAAACCCGAGCCTTGGCCAGCTCTGCGCTTGAATTGCCGGTGATGGTGATCGGCTCTTGGATGTCCGCGTTAAAAGGCAGAATGATCGTGATATCTTTGGGCGCGGGTTGCAATAGCAGCTCTGCCACCTGGTTGGGGTCAAACAGCATGCGCATGGCGGTTTTCAGCTGATTTAGCGGTTTGCCCTCCATTGAACCCGACACATCCAGCACCCAAACCGTGAGCGAGGGTTTGCGCAGATCAGTTTGATAAAGGGTCAGCGCCTTTTGGATCACCTCCGCCTCTGGGGTGGGAACCGGCGTGATTTCGCGGCTTAGATCCGTGCCAAAAGCGCTGTTCCAGATCGGCAGACTCCGCCTAATCAACTCGGAATTCGTCACATCTACCAGCCCGGCGCGGCGACCTTGGGCGATCAGGCTTTGTTGGATTTTTCCTGATAGCAGATGGGCTTGCAGCGCTAAAAACGCTTCTTCGGTTTTTGGATCGCCTTTGTCGATCAGGCCAAGGGGGCTATCGGCTACAGCGATCCCATTGACCGGATAAATCAGATAAAGCGGCTCTTGCTCGGCTGCGATCAAGGCTTGGTTTGCCTCAAGCGCCATGGCTTCGTAATTGACCATCGCATCGAAGCGGTCCGGGTTTGCTACCAGCATATCTTTGAGCCAGCCCGAAGAGCCTGAGGACCGGTCGATCTGGGCCAGTAGCCCGCGTATCTGCTCTTGCAAATCCGGGTCATCCAGGGCCGCAAGGGTCAAGGGCTCGGGCTTCCCGGACAGGGCGTGCAAAAAGCCCAGATAGGCCGAAGCGCCGGAATTGGACTGGGTGGCAGAGGTCATAGCGAGGCGAAAGGATTTGGCTTGTGCCGCGGCGGCGATGTCCTCGATCGTCAGATCATTGCGGCCTTCCCAATCCAGCTCTTGGGCGATGGAGCGTTTCAGCGCCAAGACCACCGGCGAGGTTAGGATAGAGCGACGGTGAATAACCACATGCTGTTCATCGCCCAAATCGATCCACAGAGAATGGGCGGGCCAAACCGCATCATAGCGGCTGTCTGCCCCTTTGGATAATTCCCGGCTGATATCGACGGAGCCCGCATAGTCGAGGGTGACTTTGACGTTATTTTCGTCAGACCAGCTTTTGATGATCGGCGCGAGGGTCCGGTTTTCCGAGCCAGAGAGGATCGCGAGCGATGGGGGAGGGGTGAAAAATTGCGGCAGCAGGAAATTCGCTATCACCCCGATTGCGATTAAACTGGCGATGATCGGCCAATGTTTCATCTGCGTGATCCTTCAGCTGCAAATGATACTTTTAGTATCCTCCTGCTAACAAAGCCGGACAACCGAATTCGGTCAGAGTTGTCTAGGGCACGCTGACGCGCTGGTCAGGGTTTTCGCAATTCAGGGTAAATTTTCTGGAACCCTTCCAAATAACGCGCGTTGGGGAGGTGTACGAAATGGAAACGGAAATCAATTGGAGGACCCCATGACCGAAGCCCTACGCGTTGCCCCGGAAGGTACGAAAGTTAATACTGGTGCGGAAAATCGTGAGGCTATCGCCAAAGGCCTAGCAGATATCCTGTCCGACACTTACCGGCTGATGTTCAAGACCCATGCCTATCACTGGAATGTGGAAGGCCCGATGTTTTACTCGCTGCATAATTTGACCGAAGATCAATATAATGACCTGTTCAAGGCAGCCGATGAAATTGCCGAGCGCGTGCGCGCTTTGGGTTTTCTGGCCCCTTGGAGCCTGGATTGGATGGGCGAGCAATCGGTGATTTCTTCGCCGAAGAAAGCCCCGAGCGCTGGCGAGATGATCGAAGAATTGACCAGCGATCATGAACGTTTGGCGCATCGGCTCCATGCTTTGGTTGAATTGGCCGGTGAGGACGACCCGGTGACCGAAGACATGGCTATTGCTCGCTCGGCTTTCCACGAAAAAGCGACTTGGATGCTGCGTTCGCTTGGGAAGTCGTAAGCCTCGCAATTCGTAAGTTCAGTGGTCGCTCCTGCAAGGCTCTGACGCGCGCCTGTGTCAGAGCCAAGCAAGAGTGCAAAAGCCCCGTCAGATTTCGATCTGGCGGGGTTTTTCTGTGTTGGGATGTCTGGCGGCGGTGATCCGTCGTCCATCGCGGATATTCAGACCGATTAAGCAAAGATTGATGGCGCCAAAGAGCAACTCTACCCCCTGCAACAGGTAAAAGACGCTGTCGAATTGGCCTTGTCGGGCTTTGACCGCGAGGATCAGCGCCACCGGCACCAATACCAAAATCCCATTTGCCGCAATAAAGGGCATGCGTTTGCGCTTTGCCAAGACGGGCCCGGTTTTCGCGCGGCGGCCCATTTGCATCCCCGTGGCCCCGGTGAGGGCCAATGCGGGGATCAGCAGTAAAAACCCATAAGGGATCAGGGTTTTGACTAGGGTTATCTGGGGTGGGTCCAAGAAGATTTCGGAAATCACCGTCGCCACCCAAAAGCTGGCGATTAAGCAAAGCGCCAAAATGGCGCTGATTTTATGGATCAGTGGTCGCATAGCAGCCTCATTTAAATAGCGAGCTATTTAAAAACATAGCCCACTATTTAAATCAAACCAATTCGTATCGGTTGGGCCGAATTTGTCCGAAATGTCGCGCTGCCTGGCGGTCTCTAACTTTTCTCGAAACGCTTTAGGTCACACAGAGAGGCCGCATTTCCAATTGAACCGCCCGAATGCGGTGGCGCATGCCTTGAGACTCGTTTTGATAGCGATACAAAAAGCCCAGATTGCATTTGCAATTGCCGCAGCATAGGCGGCGCCGGGTGCGGAAACCGGCATCAATGCGGGTGCGCACGGCTTTTTCGGTGTCGCACGCGCTGAATAAGATCCAATCACCCTGCAAAGCTTTGAGCGCATCGCTGGAATAGAGCGGCGCGTCGCATTGGGCGCAATGATACATGGCGGGCATTTTCGGATGGGGCAGCCATGGGCCTCGGAATAATGTTTCCCCCAAAGCCTCGGTCACAGATTGCGGGGCGAAGTTTTCGAATAACATTTGGGTCATGGCAGTCCTACAAAAGGTTAGAAACGCACCGGCCCGAAATAGGGCCGATGCTAGGCAGGCTCTGCCGTTTGGGGCCGGCAGAGCCGCATAAGCCAGACAAATCACGAAAGTGGTGGGTTTTTCGAGTTTTGCGCTGACTATTGGTAAACAAACACCTGAGACTGATATTGGTTCACACTAAATGCGCCGAAATATCCGCCGCATCGGTTTTTACATGTCCCAAATCGGCGAGGGTCACACCAAGCTTTGGCCTGTGTTTTCCGACGAGACATCAGAAGACACGGGCGGCCAAAATGAAAAGTTTCATTCTAAAGTAATAAAATTTTAGAAATTCGAATAATTTCTCTAATGCACTGAATATTATAGTACAAATCTTGGGAACTCTGAATGAGATGGGTCAAGCCCAGCGAGTTTTTCGCTGGGCTCGGTGTTTTAGCCTGCAGCAGACCACGGCTCTTCGACGCCATAGAAAACGCCTGCGTCAACGGTGATATCATCTGCGTCAATTTCAACGCCCAACAGGATCACCCGGCCCACATCATCACCATCATGGGCCCCGCCATTGCCGCCTTGATTAGAGACAAAATCCAAGATCGTATCGAGTTCGCCATCGCCGTCCACATCGCGATAGCTGGCTGTATCGAGCTGCACCGTATGGCCCTCAAAGACCAGCGTATCTTGGTTCGCGTTGAAATCCGTGACGGTCTTTACGCCGATGCTTTCTACCCAATGGTCATGGACATTGTCATTCTCACCGGCAACGCCATTCATGGAATAATCGATATCGCCGGTGGCATCGGTATGTTTGGCGATGATTTCGTCTTTGGCGTCAATGAGCCAGCGGAACACAAAGGTATCCGCGCCCGAGCCGCCGGTTAGCTGGTCATTATCGGCGCGAGGCTCATCAGCATTTACCTGAGCGTTGGCATCTTGCGCCGGGACAGGCTCGCCCGCCCAGCTAAAGGCATAAAGCAGATCATCGCCCTTGCCGCCATCGAGGATATCGGTATTCAGCCCGCCTTCGAGCGTGTCATCGCCTTTGCCACCGATCAGCGTATCCATGCCTTGACCGCCGCTTAGGCTATCATTGCCTTTGTCACCATCGAGGAAATCGCTGCCATCACCGCCATCAAGCGTATCATTGTCACGGCCCCCATAAAGGCTATCCTTGCCCTCGCCGCCGACAAGCAGATCCGCGCCTTTATCTCCATCGAGCACGTCATTGCCCGTCCCGCCGGTGAGGCTGTCATCGCCTTTGCCGCCTTCGAGACGGTCATCATCTGTACCGCCTTCGAGCAAATCATCGCCGCCACCGGCTTTGAGCAAATCCGCGCCCCGTCCGCCCAAGAGCTTATCTGCGCCATTGCGGCCTTTCAGCGTATCATTGCCTTTTCCGCCATCCAGAAGATCACCTAATTTCGTGCCCTTCAGAATATCGTCTACCGGCGTTCCAAAAATATCAGCCATGTTTGACCCCTCACATTCGACAAGTTGTGAAAGTCGAGTAGTTTAATAAAAGACATAGGGTCAAGGCGAGGAATAAGCGGAAAAGAGAGGTCTAAGATGCTGAAAACAGAAAATAATCCTGATTTCAGTTGGTTAAGTTAATAAATAGAAATTGGAAACAAAGTGACGCATACGGTCAGATTTGTTTCCAATTTGATTGGGCTGGACTTAGAGGCTTTCGACCTGACCGATAGCCAAGACCGCGCCAGTTGGGCGACCGATGGGCGAGCCACCCGGAGGCTCTTCGGAAATCTCCAAAAGCCCGGTGCCGGACACCAGATTGTCGCGCAGGTCTTCGGGGACAATCACAACCGTTTCAATGGCATCTTCAGCCAGCAAGCCAAGCGAAGCCGGGCCGGTCATCTGATCGTCGATCATCCAAAGCTGCAATACCCGTCCCGGCGGGGCGGTGCCTTCTAGCCGGGTGATCTGCAAGGAGCCATCTTCTACCGAGAAACGCGCCTGGGCGATGATTGGGCTGCCTTCGCGGACCAACTCTGCCTGGTGGGTCGCTGCCATCTGGTCAAAGCTCGGCAAATGCGGCTCGGTCAACACAACGGCCAAGGCGAAAATGGCGGCAATGGAGCTGATGCCAATGCCAATCCCAGGCCAGCTGGACCAGAAAGGTTCTTTCTTTGGCTCGATCGCGGGGAACAGCCGATCTTCGATCCGACCTTTCAGCCAAGGCGGCGCCGGGGTTTCGGCAATATCCTCGGCCAGAGGGGCGAGCCCAATTTCCCATTCCGCCACCAAACGACGCAAAGCTTGCTCTTGCCGCATGCGCGCTTCGAAACCCCGGCGCGCTTCGGGGGATAGAAGATGCAAGACATACTCGCCCGCGCGGGCGATATCGTCTTCGGCATATTCCATCTCGCTACTCATTGACTTAGGCACTCTTTCAGTTTGATCAGGCTACGACGCAGCCAAGTCCGCATTGTATTTAGTGGCACAGAAAAACGCTCGGCCAAATCCTGATAGCTTTGACCTTGTAAATAGGCACCGCGCACCGCTTCGGCTTTGTCCTGCTCTAACGCGTCAAGACAAACCACCACCCGCCGGGCCTCTGACGCGGCCAGAGCTTGCGCTTCGGGGGAGGGGCCCGCATCGGCAATTTCGGGCGCGCTTTCTAGATCCTCTGTTTTGGCGCGACGGGCGCGCAATTTATCAATAGCCAAATTCCGGGTCACGGTAATCAGCCAGGTCATCGGGCTATGCCCATTTGCGGCATAGGTGTCTGCTTTTTGCCAAATACGAATATAGGCGTCTTGCAGCGCTTCTTCTGCTTCGCTGCGGTTATTCAAGATACGCAGGCAGACCCCAAATAGTTTCGCAGAGGTTGCATCATAAAGCAGACCAAAGGCCACTTTATCGCCAATACCGCACCGCGCGAGGTAAGATTCTATGTCATCTAAGCTAGGCAAGGCGCAGAGTTATCCGGTGTATTGGCGTCGTTATATATCGGCTAAGGACAGAGATATCGTATCGCAAGTGGTTCAGATCCATGAGTGATTTTTCGTGACATTCCTGTCACTTAGCTGGCTGAGCAGTGTTTTAAGGCAGGCGGCAAGCTGCTGATATGAAATGGAAAAATTCAAGTTTCTTCAGTTATGTCTTTTGATAATGGCAAAAAAAATCGACGGCGGCGAAAGGCGCCACCGTCGAGAACAGATTTTTGGTCACGTTGTTTTTCGAGAGCATCACCAAAAATCGACCAATTTTAGGCGACCTTTTTCAGCCAAGCGTCGATTTCTTTCTCGGCTTCTTCTTTGGTTTTGCCGTAGCGTTCTTGCAATTTGCCGGCCAGCTCTTCGCGTTTGCCGTCGGCTTGCTGAAGATCATCATCAGTCAGCTTGCCCCATTCTTGCTGAGCTTCACCTTTGATCTGGCTCCATTTACCTTGAATGATATCCCAATTCATAGCGATCTCCTTTCGTCATTGCGTTCATTCTACAAACGCGGATGGCCCAAAGAGGTTCCGAATTTTAAACCATTTCATCGGGAAAAAAGGGCGCCAAAGCTGCAAATCGGCGAGGACGTTTTAGCGGCAAAGGCAGTAAAAACCCTTGGCGCTTTGTCGGCTCTGTAGCGGCATTTTCGCGGGCGAGTTTTTGCCAATTCTGGGCGGCTTTGCTGGGGGCGTAAAACTCATCTCCGGCATTTTCCGGCAACCAATGATCGAATAGCTTTTGACGCAGCTCGCGGATATGGTCGGGATCGCTGAGGCGCAGACCGGCTTCGGTATCCCAAGCCCCAGAGCGGCCATTGAGATTTGCCGAGGAAATCAGCGCCGTGTGGTCATCGAAACAAGCGGTTTTCGCATGCACATAAATGATCGGTGCGCCATGGGCTTTGTCACGGGGATCGCCACTGCCGTGACGCGGCTGAGCCGGGGTCACTAGGGTCAGGCGGTCGCCAAAGCCGCGACGCAAGATCGAAAGGCAGCGCAATTGCAGCGCTTCACCATGGCGTAGATCCAGGCTTTGGCGATGTTCAAAAGCGACGCCTTCGGGGGCGGCGGGCAAAAGCAGGATGATCGACAGACGGGGTTTGGCCTTGCCGATCCGTGCCAATTTGCGGGCAAGTTTTGTGTCCCGGAAAAACTGGGTTTCAATATAGATCAGCTTTTCGGCGCGCATGGCACCATCGATGAAAGCATTGGCCAAGTCGCGGCGCGTCGAGCGCGGCCAAAGCGCAAAAGGCCCCCAAGTTCGGCGGCTTAGCGTGGTCAGGATATGGCGGCGCGGCGTGGCGGAAAGGCGACCGGAGACTTCATCTTCGAAGCGGCCAAGATGCTGCAACGCGTCTTTCGCCACTGTGCCACGCGCCAAAAGCTGAAGATCATGCCAAGTTTGCTCGGCCGGGCGATCATGGTCAGGGGTGTCATAGCGGCGCTCATCCAGATCGAGCCCGCCAAGAAACAGGGTCTCTTGGTCGATGACGGCGATTTTCTGGTGATGCGTCGCGGGAAAAAGCGGCGGCAATGAGAGGCGGTCCGGGCGCAGCTTGCCGTCCCGCTCCCGCAAATACGGGGCCAGGCCGGGCAAATGCTCCAGCGCATCTTGGCGCTCTGCTTTGGGCAGGGAATTCAACCAGGCCGCATGTTGCGCCAGTTTCTTCTGCATAACAGGCCAAAGCAAAAGTCGCGGCACAAATCCGAGCTTTGCCGGGTGAAGCGCTGCGCGAATGGTCAGTTTCCCCGCATCTTGTGGCAGCCCATCGCGGATCTTTTCGAGTTGGCGCAGGCTTTTGGTAGTGGCCTGATGCAATTGCGGTTTCGCCAAAGCATCGAAATCGGAGATCACCAAAGTGATATTGACCCCGCGCCGCAAAACATGGGCCAACAGATCCGCCCAGGTCGCGCCGATGCTTTGAGCGATCTCGCTGCGCAGCCGGGTTTGTGGGTCAAACACCCGAAACGACGCCGAGATTTCCCGCCGCGCCTTAAACACCGCCTCTTCAAAAGCGGGATAGGCCTCTTCTGCGGTCAGTAGGAATTGAAACTGCTCAATAGGGGCAAGCGCTGGCTCGACATCAAAGGCCATGGAACGGATCCTCCGTTAAATACGGCTGGGCTCGGCGCGAGGCCCGGCTAAGAGCCAAATGAGGAAGCCAAGAAGTGGTAGCAGCAGGATAAGCAGGGTCCACAGAACTTTCGATCCCGTGGAATTGCGGGACTGAACAACGCTGACGATCGCCCAAACATTCAGAGCCAAAAGGATCAGCCCACCAATGCCTGTGATTTCGATATTCATAATCTGTCCTTTCTGAGACTGCGGGCATAATCCGACTGATCCCAAGGCTAGGGTGCTTGGGGTAGTAGCTGCACGTTTTGACTAATCTGCCGGGCGACAGGGGCGTCACCCGGATGAGATCAGGCCAGGATCACAATGAAGTTCACGACGCGATTTTCAGCGGGGCATCATCCACATCGATTTCTATATCGGCCATTTTCTCGATCGGACGCAGCTGTTCTTGCGCCCAATAGGCGATGCCGTAGGTTTTCACATGATCGCGCAGGGCGTGCATGCGGCTACGGGCTTCGTCTTCTTCGACTGCCAGGGCTTGGATCAGAGTATGGTCCATCGAGCGATGTGAGTAAGGATTGCAATGGATTGCTTCATGCAGCTCCACCGCAGCGCCTGCGAATTCCGACAGGATCAGAACGCCTTGCTCATCGGTGCGGGCACTGACGAATTCCTTGCAGACTAGGTTCATCCCATCCGCCAAAGGCGTAATCCACAAAACATCCGCCGCTTGGTAATAGGCCACCAGCTCTTTGAACGGCACGGGCGAGGAGGTCATCGACACTGGCTGCCATTCGAAACTGCCATAAGTGGCGTTGATCCGGCCGGCTGTTGCTTCGAGCTCGGTTTGAACCTGCTCATAGGCGGTCATATTGGTATTGGCCGAGACCGAGACATGCATCAAACGCAGCTTGCCATGCAGCTCGGGATGCGCCTCTAGCACCCGCTCAAAAGATAGCAGCTGTTCGATCCCGCCTTTGGTGTAATCCGTGCGGCCAACCGACAGAACAAGCCGCGCATCGCCCAGCTCTTCGCGAACGGCCTCCACCTTGGTGGCGGTTTCCTCGCTGCGGGCGAGATTGTCGATATATTGGCTATCAATGCCGACACCGGACACGGTCAGATGCACTTTATGGCCGTTCAATTCTAGGATCTGAGAA
This sequence comes from Mangrovicoccus sp., assembly GCA_049603835.1. Lineage (GTDB taxonomy): Bacteria > Pseudomonadota > Alphaproteobacteria > Rhodobacterales > Rhodobacteraceae > Mangrovicoccus. Next base: position 163,022 of record JBMYSZ010000005.1, on the reverse strand, counting down.
TAGTGACGATCCGACAAAGCAGAGTCACGGGCCACGAAATCCGGATGCACGCGCGCGGTTTTTTCCACCTCCGCATCGGTCAGGGACAGAGCCACAGAGGCAAAGTTATTGGCATAGCGCGGGATATGGAAGCCAACGCAGTCACAGGCCATCAGGCTTTCGACGATCTCTTTGCGCCAGGGCAGGGCGTTGAACATATCCGCCGCCGGGAATGGCGTGTGATGATAGAAAGAGATTTTCAGATCGGGCCGCATCTGGCGCAAGAAGCCAGGCACCAGCCACAGATTATAGTCATGGACCCAGACAATCGCGCCTTCGGCAGCTTCGGCGGCTGCGGCTTCGGCAAAAGCCCAATTCACTTCGCGGAAAGTTGGCCAGTCCACCGGGTCATAGTTATAGCGTTCGCGGAATCCATGCAGGATCGGCCACATCGCCTCTTTCGAGGTCACATGATAAAAGCTCGACACTTGTTTTGCGGTCAGGGGCAGGCGCGACACGGTATAGCTGCCATGAGCGTCTTCGATTTCCACAACCCGTTCGAAATCAGGGTTAGACGGATCTTCGGCCTGTTTCCATGCCACCCAAGCGCCGCGATCCACGCGCCCAAACAAGGATTTGAGCGTCGGAACAATGCCATTAGGGGATTTGTTTTCCTTGAAGACGGTCTTCCCATCTTCAACCACCTCCTCATAAGGTTGGCGGTGATAGACGATGACCAATTCACTAGGCATTGAGCAGGGCTCCTTTTGGGTGCATTTCCAGGCTTTGGATGGCTTCGGTAATGCCCGCCGCGCCGATAGCGGTGGCGCAATGGACGGATTTTAGGTCTTTGACTTGGGTCAGCAGATCCGGCTCGGATCCGCCAACGGCCACAGCGGGCAAGCCGCTATTGAGCATGGACAAGTCGTTCAGCGTATCGCCCGCGACCAAAACCCGATGCTCGGGCACGCCCAGATGGGACAGAAGCCGCTTTAAGCTTGGGCCTTTTGAGACGCCTTTGGGCAGCACATCAAAGAACCGGTCCGCCGAGATCAGCCAGTCCAACCCCATTTCATTGACCAGGTCACAAGCGCCCTTGTCGAATGTCGCGGGGTCCATATCGTAACTCATGCGATAGCGAAAAGGTTCCCGCTGAGCGGTCAGACCCGGCCAATCCGCCAATTTCGCGACGACCTTTTGGCCCGCATCCTGCCAGACCTCGGCAATCGGCGCTTCCAATTCGGTGATCGGGCGCAGGCCGGTTTCTTGCGACACAGCGGCAATAGTCGTTCCCACATCGCCCACCACATATTCAGGCCATGGCACAATAGAGGTTGTGCAGAGCTCTTCGATGAAATGCGGGTCGCGTCCGGTGACAAAGATCAGCCCAACACTATCACGGTTCAGGGTGATCCAGCGGTAAAGATCTTGGCGTGCTTCGGGCGTGCCGCCCAGAAAAGTGCCGTCCAGATCAGTGGCAAGGATGAATTTCTTATCCGACAAGAGCGCCGGGGCAATGGTATCTAGGCTCACGCGTAAGTCTCCGTCGTGATGGGATGGGGCAGCTCAAGGGTCAGTGCGCGCGGCTCGGATTCAATCGGTTGAGTCCAGAGCGTCGCAAAGCTGGCGGCCAAATCGCGATCTTCGTGCAGAATGCCGAAAACCGTCTCGCAAATGGGCAGGGAAATCCCCAGGCGTCGGGCCAGATCGATGATCGAGCGGGCATTGGTTTCGCCTTCGACCACCACGGGGCGGCCTTGGAAACACTCACTTCGCGGCAGGCCTTGTCCCAGCTGGTGGCCCAGGGACATATTGCGCGAGGTTTGCGAGGAACAGGTCAGGGTCAGATCCCCAACACCTGACAAGCCGGTCACGGTTTCGCGGCGACCGCCAAGCGCCTCGGCAAGGGTTTTCATTTCGTCCAAACCACGGGCGATCAACGCCGCGCGGGTGTTTTCGGCAAAACCCGCGCCGGTCATCATCCCGCAGGCGATGGCGATAACGTTTTTCATAGCACCCGCCACCTCGACCCCGGTCAGATCGTCCGAGATATAAGGCCGGAAGGTTTCCGAGCTCATGGTCACGGCAAGCCGCGCGGCGGGGCTGTCATTGGGGTTCAGCCGGTCTTCGTGGCGGAATTCAAAGGCAAGGGTCGCGGCGGTGTAATGGCCTTGGGCCGTATCCGTCGCAAAGGTTGGGCCAGACAAAGCACCGATGGGATGGCCAGGCAATTCTTCGGCCACGGCTTGGCTCAGCAGCAGGCCGGTGCCGATTTCGATCCCCTTCGCGCAGAGCACAACAGGCACGCCAGGCGCTAGCAGCGTTTTGATATCTCGCGCAACTTGGCGTAGCGATTGCGACGGGGTCACTAGAAACACCGCCTCAGCGCCAAAAAGCGCATCCAGCTTATTGGTGGTCGCGCGCAGCCCCTTAGGCAGCGCGATATCCTTTAGGTATTTCGGGTTTTCGCCGGTCAGAGTAATAGCTTCGGCGATTGCGTGATCTCGGCCAAGCAGCACGGTTTCACAACCTGCGCGTTGGGTCAGACTTGCTACAGCAGTGCCCCAAGACCCGGTCCCGATCACCGCCACACGACCATAAGGGCGCGGGCCCTCAGCTGGTGCGATTGGCGAAAAATCATGGATGGATGTGTCTTTCATAAATGGCTCCTTTGCTGTGTAAACACAGTGTCAGGCCCGAAGTTCCCAAAAAATAGATTGACTTTCGGTGCTGCGGCGCCGCGAGGGGCTCGCATGGAACAACCATTAGTTGATTAGCCGATGAATCTAGCGGTTTGCCGAATAATTTGGCAGTTTATGAACCATTTTTTCAATATAAACCGCTGCGCCGCAGCAATTCCAGAACTGGGGGCTTTGCGCTTGTAGGGCGGCGGCGCGGCCTATAGCGCTGCGTTTCCGCCTTTTTCCGCCTCTTGCGCCAATTCCTCGGCAAACCGGCTGCGGATATTATCCACCAAAGCGTTTAGATGGCCGCGAATTTCAAACTGCACTTTTTCCGGGTCGCGCTGCTCTAGCCCTTCGACGATACCGCCATGCTGGCGCAGCACTCTTTCGCGGCTTTTGCGCTGGCTGGCCGATAGATAGCGCGCCCGCCATAGCCGTTCTAGAAATCCCTTATGGGTTTCAAACAAGGCGTCATTATGGGCCGCATGCACGATCGCGGTGTGAAAGCTCATATCAATGTCGAACAGATCAAGCGTGTCGATCCGGTCATAAAGCGAACTCATCCGTTCATGAATTTCACGGATTTCCGCGATTTCTTCGAGAGTTGCGCGTTCGCAAGCCAATTCACCGCTCAGCAATTCCAAGGCGCGCAGCACATCGATGGCATCGGTGATTTCAGCAAGGGACGGGTTGGCAACCAGCGGGCTACGGGCCGGGCGCAGATGCACCAGCCCTTCATTGGCCAAAATGCGGATGGCTTCGCGCATGGGGGTGCGTGACACATTCATTTCTGCCGCTTGGTCGCGTTCTTTGACCGGATCACCCGGCGCCAGATCCCCGCGCAAAATGGCGCGCCTTAGATGGCTGGCAATTTGTTCTGGAAGGGTCGGCTTTTTCATTTCGGGTCGTTGGGCTCTTGGAAAACGCGGCACGGTTTAATGTGTATGCTGAAGATATATATTTCACGCCAGTTTTATCGCGCAAAGACGGCGAGATGAAGCAAGGCAGCGCCATTGGGGCTAGACAATGGTCGCAACGGCGCAGAAGACCAGGGCAAGACCATGCCCAAACTGCGAACTGGCAGCGGCAAGACTTAAGGCACGACAAATGGCAAAGACCCCCATTGCTCCGAAAGAGGAGCGGGCAGCCCTTGGCGTGGGGCTGATGTTTCTGGCGGTGACCTGTTTTACCGGGATCGACAGCTCGGCGAAATGGCTGATCCTGGCTGGGATCCCAGTGCTTCAGGTGGTGTTTGTGCGATATGCGGTGCATTTTGTCCTGGGGCTTGCGCTATTTCTGCCGCGCGAGGGATTGGGCGTGTTGCGGTCAAAAACCCCAAAGCTTCAGATCTTGCGCAGTTTTTGCCTGTTGATGATGTCGATCCTCAATTTCCAGGCGCTGGAATTCCTGCCGCTGACCGTGGCCACCACCATCCTATTTGCCGGGCCAATAGTCGTGACCTTGATGGCCATCCCGCTTTTGGGCGAAAAAGTGGGGGCGCGGCGATTGATTGCGGTGGCTGTTGGTTTCTTGGGGGTGATTGTGGTGATGCAGCCTTGGGGCGCGGCCTTTCACCCGGCGGTGTTCCTAACTTTCGGCGCGGTTCTTTGCGCGGGCGGCTATTTCATCATCACCCGTAAAATCGCTGGCACAGAAAGCCCGGCGACGTCGCAGCTATGGTCCTCGGGCTTATCGGCAGCGGTGTTTTTGCCGGTGGCGCTACAGGTTTGGGTCTGGCCGGATACGATCACGGGTTACCTGGTCATGGGATTGATCGGGCTGGTGGGCGGCGCCGGTCATTTCGCGGCAACTGTGGCGCATCGCTTTGCAGAGGCTTCGCTTTTGGCACCGGTCATCTATTTTCAGATCCTCTCTGCGGCGATCATTGGCGTGCTGGTTTTTGACACTTGGCCGACCCTGTGGACATTGGTGGGGGCGCTGATCATTATCGGGTCCGGCATCTATATCTGGCACCGAGAGCGGCAGTTGGGCAAAGCGCCCCGAGTCCCCGACTAGCCGGCTTTGGCCCCGCTTTTGAGTTGGGGTGGGAACAGAGCCGGATACTGGCCGCCGCGTCATCGCACAAAATTTTGGAAAGGGTTTTGCCAATGGGTTTTGACAGGGCAAATTTTTCCGCCTAAGGAAATGGTATACCATTTAGCGGCACCTCTGGGGGAGAATGCAGGGTGTCGCGACTTGCGGAGGATGCCATGACAAAGACCGGTCATCAGGGGCTTTGGCCCTTTGGGTTGCGTTGTGCCTTGGCAAGAGCAACCAAAAAGGACGCAAAGTAATGAGCAGCTATACCGGCATTTGGCCCGTTGCCCCGACCCCGTTTCATGAGGACGGCTCGCTTGATCTAGAGGGCATGCGCCGGGTCTTGGATCTGATGATTGACCAAGGCGTCGATGGCATTTGTATCCTCGCCAATTTCTCGGAACAGTTCCTGATTTCCGATGCCGAGCGCGAAACCCTGACCCGGCTCTCGCTGGAACATGTGGCGGGCCGCGTGCCGGTGATCGTCACCATCAGCCATTTCGCCACGCCGATTGTGGTGGAACGGGCGCAGCTGGCCAAGGATCTGGGCGCGGCGATTGTGATGATGATGCCGCCTTATCACGGGGCGCTGCTCAAAGGCACGGCCGAGCAAACTTTCGAGCAATTCCGCGCTGTGGGTGAGGTGGGTATCCCGATCATGGTGCAGGATGCGCCGCTTTCGGGGGTGGATCTGCCCGTGCCGCTTTTGGTGAAAATGGCGCGCGAAATTGAGATGCTGAAGCTCTTTAAGATCGAATGCCCGCAAGCGGCCAATAAACTGCGCGCGCTGATTGCCGAAGGCGGCGATGCGATCGAAGGCCCGTTTGACGGCGAAGAGGCGATTACCCTGTTGGCCGATCTGGATGCGGGCTGCACAGGCACGATGACCTCGGCGATGATCCCGGATTTGATCGGCCCAATCCTGCGCGATTTCCTGGCGGGCAACCGGCAAGCCGCGATCGAGGGCTATGCCCGTGTTCTGCCCGCGGTCAACCATGAAAACCGTCAATGCGGTTTCCGGTCGGCCAAAGCGGCCATGGTCGAAGGCGGGGTAATCAAATCGGAATTCTGCCGTCATCCGATCCCGCCTTTGCATCCTGACACACGCAAATTGCTGATGGAGCTGATCACGCCGCTTGACCCGTTGGTTCTGCGGTGGGGAAAATAACCTAAAGCCAAGAGGGGAGGCGCTGCGAATGACCACGGAATTTGCGATTTATCCAAGTCTGAAAGACAAAACGGTGATCGTCACCGGCGGCGCCTCGGGCATCGGTGCTGAAATCGTCAAAGCCTTTGCCGCCCAAGGCGCGAAGGTGGGCTTTCTCGATTTCGACGAAGCCGCGGGAGAGGCCCTGGCCCAAGGCGAGGGCGATATCGCTTTTGAGCCGGTGGATTTGCGCGATATTGACGCTTTGCGCGCGGCGATTGCTCGGCTGGCCGAGCGCCAAGGCCCGGCGACGGTGCTGGTCAATAATGCCGCCCGCGATGACCGCCATGACTGGCGCGAAACCAGCCCCGATTATTGGGATGAACGTTTCGCCACCAATCTGCGGCCCATGTTCTTTGCCATTCAGGCCGTGGCACCGGGAATGATCGCAGCAGGCGGCGGGTCGATCATCAATATGGGGTCCAATAGCTGGTGGCAGGCGAGTGCTGGCTTTCCCGCTTATACGACCGCGAAATCGGCGGTGCATGGGCTGACCCGTACTATGGCGCGCGAGCTTGGCGGGGATCGCATCCGCGTTAATTGCGTTGTGCCGGGCTGGGTGATGACCGAACGGCAGAAAGAGCTATGGGTCACGCCCGAAGCCATAGAGGCCCATCGCGACCGCCAATGTCTGCCGGATCTGATCGAACCGGTTTATCTGGCACGGATGGTACTGTTTTTGGCCAGCGATGATGCGGCCATGTGCACCGCAAATAATTATATGGTCGAGGCAGGCTCCATTTGATCGCCACTTGGCTCAGTCGCGCTTGTTGCCCAGGCGCGTCAGGATCATTGCAAGCGCGATGACTATGATGACTGCGCCTCCCACATAGGGGATCAGCCCGGTGACCAGCTCATCGGGTAGTTCCGGCCCGGTGGGAAAGCCAACGGCCAAAGCCAGAACCCCGCCAATGACCGCAAATGCCAGGCCCAGCTTGATCCAGGGCGAGCGGATATTTTGGAAATCGACCTTATAGCGGCCATCTTCGGTTTTCCAGAAAACCGGTGGTTGGTTGTCTTCTGTCACGGCTTAGCCCCCCGCGCATAATCGACAAAATCTTTCGGATAATGGGGATGACTGCGCAAAGCCGCATCATCAATCCCTGCCAAAACCGCGCCAGCCCCGGCTTCTAGGCACCAATGCCCGGTATAGACATAGTTATTGGCGGAAAAATCGGCGGTTTCGGCTTCGTATTCGGCTTTCATCTGCGGGTACCAGCCCTCTAAGAAACGCGCCAGATGATCGGCCCGCGCCGCTTGCTCTGTCTGGGGCGCAATCGCTTGCCAAAGAGGATCGTAAACTTCGGGGAAATTGACCCCGTCCGCTGTGTCCGGGCGCGGCTGGTCTGAGGTAAGATGTTGGGCCATGGCCTCCCAAATCAAATCACGCTGATCTTCGGCCAGCGGGCCGGCGTAATCCCAAAGATCATAGGCTCGCACCACCCCAGCCGCTGCCGCACCGCGCAGTCGACATAGAACCGCAAGCGACAAGATCCGGGCAATGCGGGGAAAGGATGGCTGGACCAAAGCGCCCGCAGAGCCCGGCGGGTTCGCGGCCAGAAAATCGGGATAGGTTTGGCCATAGGCATCAGCGTAATCCTCGGCCAAATCCTGTAACGGCGCCCCAGCGGAATAGCCCAGCAAGATCCGCTTAAACCGCTTGTCGAAATAATTCCGGGCGGGCAAAATCTGCGCCTCTGTTCCTTGGATCTCGGGCTCGATCAATCGGTCCCGCGCGATGGCCAGATCCTCAAAATTATGGTCTAGGGCGGCGTCCCAGTAAGAAGGATCCGCGCTTGGGTCGCGTGGGGTCATGTGCTCTCCTATTGCGCCTTGGCCGGGGTCTCTCGATCAGTTGTGCCATTTTTCAAGGTGATGGTCGACTTCTTGGAGCCATCGGCATTCAGCACCACAATTTCATATTCTCCGCGCGCATTGATTTTCACCAGGATCGGGGTATAGCCATTCTCGATTTTCCTCAGATCTGAAGCGTTGAGCCCAGCACTTTCAAGGCGCGGTAAAATCCAATCCATGGACATTTGCACCGTATTGGATTTGGTTTTGCCCTGGCGAGCGCTGCCCATTTTCGCATCGGCCACGATATAGGGGCCGGGCGGGGGCGAGGGATTGAGGTAAACCGCGTCGATAGAATTGGCGCCCGGCATCGGGGTGAGCCAATCGGCATCCTGCCGGGTGCCATCGTCATTTTTAGGCCCCGAAATTTTGATCCAGCCATTTTCGGCGGCAATTTTATCCATCCGGATTTCGCCGAGCTGGCCTTTGATCCAGTTATAGTGGTTCGGATCGCCGCCGGGGGGCACGATGTCATCCACCGCCCGCCAGATCGGCGCGACCGTATCGGGGCTCTCGCGATAAGCTTTGAGATTGACGATGGCCTCCATTTTGCCGTCGGCATTAATCCGAAGACCCGTGCGATTGACCGAGCCTTTGACATAGTGATCGACCTTGATGCGGCCATCCTCGATCCGGATCGCGGGGAGATCTCCCGTGCGCCCACGCCGCTCCGCCCGGACGCCGCCGCTGTGCTCTGAGATCGTATAGCCAAACTGCTCCAGCGTTGCTTTCATGGTGCCGTTATAGGGCTCATCATGGAGGGACTGCTTGATATTATCGCGCAGCGCCTCGCCTGTGATTTTGGGATTAGGGGCGGGTTTGGCGGCCGGAGTGGTTGCCGCAGGTGCCGCATCCGGATCGGCGGCGGGTTTCGGAGCCGGAGCCGCATCTGAACTGGTGGCGGGGCCCGCATCATCAGAAGCCGGGCGGGCTGGGGCTGCGGCGCCTGCATCCGTGCTAGGCGGTTTCGTATTGGTAGCGGCGGCGGCATCCACACGCGCTTGTTCCCCGCCATCCCCATCGGGTTTCAGCCCGGTTGCGGGTACATCACCGGTTTTGTCGGCGCTACCACAGCGCTGGATCAGGCGGCAGAATTTGCCCTTTTTCGGATTGCCCACATAGTCGACATTATTGTCGAGCTTGCGCAGATCCGTATAGCCCTCGGCCTTAAGAGCCTGGGTCGGCACATCCTCATGGGGCACGGCGCGGGCCTGGGAGGCTTCAGCCACCCGCTCGCCATCGGACAGGGCGGCCAGGGGTTTCTTTGCTGCGGATTGGCGCAGCGCGGCTTGGCCTGGATCATCCGGGCGCGGCGGGCTGCCCGAGCTGCTGGGCTCGCCAATATCGGGCTCGCGTGACTTCGGGGCATCCCCATCAGCGGTGGGTTTGGTCACAGCCGTGGCGGGCGGAAGAGGCTCCGGGGCGTCACCTGCATCTTTGGCACGGTTCGGGGCTGGGGCCTGGCCATCGCCGCTGGGTTTTGTCGCTGTTGGCGCATCTGCGGCAGGAGCCGGCTTTGCGCTGCCAGGGGTGGAGCTATCGGCAGAGGCTTTCGCCGCAGGGCTCGGAGCCGCAGCATCCGGCGTGCTGGCGGGGCTTGGTGCATCCGCGCCGGGCTTTGGACCCGGCGCCTCGCCGCTGCTAGCCGCCTTTGCCGGCCCGGTTGGCAGCGCGATTTCAGAGCCCTTCTTATAGCCCGTCGCCGCGACAGGCGCAGGTCCAGGAGCCGCCGGGGCATCAGGGCTCTCAAGCTTGGGCGCGGCGGTTTTGCCGCCATCCGCAGCCGGGGTGGTTGCGGCGGCTGAAGCGGCGCTTTGATCCTCTTTGGGTTTCGCTTTGGCGCTAGCATCCGCATCGCTTTGCGGCTTCGACGCTGCGGGGCTTGGCGCAGGTGCTGCCGCATCTCCCAAATCCACTTTGGGGCTTGGCTCGGGCGCATCTACCAGCGCGGGCTTTTTGCTGCCAGCAGGCGCGGTCGGCATATCGGCATTGGCCATGGGCGCCGCTTTGCTCGGCGGCGGGGGGATATCCGCAGCGGGGCGCGGTGGCGGAGCGGGCGTTGCCGGTGCGGCAGGGGCGGCAGGCGCTGCACCGCCATTGCCAGAAGGATCTTTGCCGCCAGTCCCGTCTGTCTTGGGCGCGGTCGCGGCACCACCGCCACCGGCGCCGCCTCCGCCGCTATCCTCTCCGCCAGGTTTCGGCGCGGCAGCCCCATCGCCCCCGCCACCACCACGCGCACTATTATAGAGGCCCTTGGCCATGCGCGCTTGACCGATCCGCCCCGCTACATCCGCGCCAAATGTATATTCCAGCCCGGCACCCAGAGCGAGCTCTCTGGTTTCTTGCACGGCAATGGCCCGCACCCCATTTGTGCCGATATTATCGAGCATCCCCGGACCGCCGACCTTGGCCAAATGGGCGGTGGCCATCTGCATCCCCACTTGCCCGGCCTGGGAAAAATCCGTCGACATTTGTTCGGAATTTTGCAGCAAATCCTTCGCCGTGGTCGCGGTTGCGGCGTCATATAGGTTCTTGAATATCAATAACTCTTGGAAAAGGAGCGCGAATTTCCCGGCGGATATGGTCCAGCTGCCAACGGTGATCCCGGTTGAGGTGCACCATAAAATGACCGGCGTCAGTAAGGGCGAGAGCGTGAACCAAGACAGCACAATCGCTGCCGCTGAAAGCGCAGTGATAAGACCCAGCAAAGCCACAATCGAGCCCAGGATCACAGTGATCCCTGTGGCGATATCAGCGGCGATTTTCAGGCCATTTTGCAGCGGGTCTTTCTTCCACTGCTCGACATTCCCGATATTTGCCACGCCGCCCGCAAGTGTCGACAGGCCTGCCAAAACACCGTTGATCGGCCCTAGCGGGTTTATCGCCATCATTAAGGCCTGGCCGGCACTGCCCAGCGACCAATCCGACCACTGAACCCCCATGACGGAATGATAAGCCTCGGTCATCATGAACCGCATGGCCAGCCCCATCCGGTCCATACTGTCCATTTGGGCCACATCGCCATAAGTCCCGTCTTGCAGGGCTTTCAGCCGGGCTTTGCGCCGTTCCGCTGCGGCCTGGGCCTGTTGCATCCGGTGCTGTTTCTGACGGTCGGTCATCAGGTCGAATTGCGGGATATTTACTTGCCAGCGGTCGTTATAGGCCTGATTGGGATCTGGCTTTTGGCCTTTGAGCCCTTTGGAGGCGCGAGGCGGCTTGCCCCCCCCGCGCGAACGCGACGAAACCCGTCCAGCCCCGGCTGTGGAGATCCCGAAAAAGCCCCGCCCGCGATAGCCGCCGCCGCCGCGCGGCGCGCGTTGGATATCGCCGTCATTCTCATCCGCGAGGCTTTGCGCGCCATCAACCCCGGCTGTGTCGCGGATATAATCGGCTTGGATCGCTTGTAGCTCGATCATTCGGGCTTGGCTGGCCGCATCTATCGCAGCGGCACCGCTCTCCAAATTCTGAGCTTTGGCATCTACCGCATCGGGTTTAGCGCGTTGCGCATCAAGCTGGCTTTTGGCTTTAGCCGTTGTCGCGCTTTCTTGGTCAAGCTTGCTGTCCAGCTGATCGGCGGTGGCTTTGGTCTCTTCGATTTTGCCCATAGCCGCCGCGTTATCTTGGGCGGCCTGATTGGCATCCGCCTGAAGCTGAATGGCACCGGCCCGCGCTTGATCCGTGGTTTGGCTCATAGTGGCGGTGTCTTGGGCTACGGATCCCAGCTTTTGACTGTTTTCCTGGGCGGCACCGCCCGCATCCGGGTCATCGGGCGCATTAGCCTTTTGCTGAGCCGCCGTGTCTGCCGCCTCCGAGGCCACAGGCCCCACCTCATCCTTAGCGCCTTCGGCTTTGACTTGCAGCGGCGGCGCATCGGCGGCGACTTTGTCGGCCTTGGCCTTACTCACCGCATGGGCGTTTTCCGCCTCTTTGATGATCCCGCGCCGGGTCTTTAGATCCGCCTTTGTTTGCTTAATCCCCGCCTCAGACGTGGCGATATGGCTGTCGGCCATGCCGATATTGCCCCGCAAAAGGGCGGCATTGGCGCGGGCCTGTTTCGCATGTTGGCGCAGAGAGAAGGCGGCATCGCGATTGCCATGCAGCTGCACGGCGACGGTCTGGGCCAGGGCTTCGCCCTCTAGATCCGGCGCCAGCGGCAGCCCATCGCGATCCACCGGCATCACCATGGGCGGCGGGGTCATGGGCTGCGGCTGGGGCGGTTCGGGCAATGCGGTGACCAAAGCCGCGGCCTTTTGAACCGAGGCCATGGGATCTTCGCCGCCGCCTTCATTGGAGGCCGCTTCGGCTTTGGGCGCATCAGCTTTGGCTTGGGTGAGGGGCTCGGGCGGGCTATCGGCCTTGGCCTTGACCTCTTGCGCCGCCCCCGCGACCATCGGGCCAGCCTGGGCCGGGCGATCCGCATCGGGTTTGGCCTTGCTTTCGAGCGGCGCGGCTTTGGCGCGTTTCTCCGCCGGATCGATTTTCGGCGGCGCATCACCGGGGTCAGGCTCGCCCTTGGCCTTTTTCTCTTTCTCTAACTCCGCGTCGATCCGGGCGCGCGGGGCGGTGCCATCTTCGGTCGGGCGGTGATCTGCGGGCGCGCGTTGCACCAAAGCCGGACCCGATGCGCCGCCTTTGCCCTGTTGCACTGTATGGGTCGCCTCATGGGCCATGAGCCCCATATCATCCGCGCTTTGCCCAGAGCCTAGCCAGATATTCTGCCCGTGGGTAAAGGCCTTTGCGTCAATGCTATCGGCGGCTTCGCGGGCGCGGCTATCGGAATGGACCCGAACGCTAGACAGATCGCGGCCTAGCTCTGCCTCGATCGGGGCGCGAGTGGCGGGGGCCAGGGGTGCGCCGGATCCGGGATTGGCCACGGCTTGGGCGGCGCTGGTGGTGGGGGAGGGCGTGTTTGCTGCGCCAGAGCCTGCGCTGCGCTGCAATGCTGCTGCCTTCGCCGCGCAAGAGGGGCAGGGGCTGTCGCCTTGGGCCTCGCTGCCACAGCTGGCGCATTTGCGCTGGATCTGAGCCCCGCTATTGCCCCCGCCGCTGCCACTGCCACTGCCACTTCCGCCAATCTGGCCCGAGGTTTCCTTGCGTGCCAAAACATTGCTGGCCACTTGATCGGCTTCGGCTTCATGGGCATCGCCGGGGGTGTTGATGGTCAGCTTGGCCTGCAAAACCGGCGGCGGCCCGTCTTCGCCAGTGGCAGTGGGATCTTGCGGCAGCCTTTGCAGTTGCAAGGTCTCTTCTTCATCCTCGACGGTGGGGAAAGGATCTTGGGGCAGGCGCTGCACCATATTGCCCGGTTTGCGCTGCAAAAAGGCCGGACTGCCCAAAGCCCCCGCCCCTCCTGCAATCCCGCCCGCGATCCCGCCCAAATAGGCCGGGCTTGCCGCTTGGCTGCGCGGCTTTACATTGGCGTGAGAGCTGTCAGCAGCATCGCGATTGGAGCCAGATTTGCGAGGCCGAGCGGAGGACGGAGCATGCGAGGTCGTCATCTATATCCTCACGGGCTAGGAGCAGCGGAACTAGCATTGCGCACAAAGCGCACGGTGACCCGGCGATTGGCCTGATAACTGCCCGCGCTATGGCGCAAAGCCGCGTCTTGGCTGCCTTGGGCATGGCTTTCCCCGGCGCTGGCCTCTAGCCTGCGGATCCGGCTTGGATCTATGCCTTGGGCGATCAAATGCGCTTGGACAGAACCCATGCGCCGCAAGGCCAGCGCGCGGTTATAGGCGGCCGAACCGCGGGTATCAGCACTGGCCGAAAGCTCGATATGGGCGTCGGAATGGCTGTTCATATAGCTAGAGGCATCAGCTAGCTTGGCCAATTCGCTGCTGCTGGGCGTGTCGGACATCGTGTCAAAATACAGAATTTCGGGCTCATGCTGGATGACATCGCGGTAATTCGCCAAAGCAGAGGTGAAATTATCTGAAACTGATGCCTGCCCCCCGCTCGACGTGATTTTGGGGATGTCATACCATTCATTGGTGGTTGTTGCGGGCCCGGTCACCTCAAAGCCCCAACGCACCACCCCATAGACCGCATCGCTATCGCGGGCCTTGGCCACGGTCTCAAAGCTGTAAACATCCCCCGCAAATCCGCTAGGAAAATCGTAAATCACGGCATCGCCGATATCATTAGCGCCTCGATTCCAGCCGAAATGATTAGAACCGGAGCTATTATCGAGCGAGCCATATTCCGCTCCATACCAAGCCTCGGTCGCCGGGCCGGGGGTCACGCTTGCGAACACCTTGTCTACAAAACTGCCCTGATCGGTTTTAATGCCTTCGCGCCGCTCTTCGCCGAACCCCCAGACATGATCTCTGCGCCCCCCCCCTGGTTGCGCCACTTCCACATCCGCAACTTGCAAAAGCCCAATTCGGTTGGAATAGGGCGCTGTCGCATAAGGGGTGAAGCTGATCGTGCCCTCCATACCATCAGAGCCACCGCCCGCAGGACCATCATGGGCGGCCGAGAAATCAATATTCATCTGGCCCAGCCCGGTATCGGCCTCGGTGCTGGAATTGGTGGCGATACGGAATTGCGCTGCGGTGGTGCCGTATTTGCGTTGCTGCGCCACATGGGTCAGCTCATGGCCCAAAAGGCTTTGGCCCGCTGGGCTTTGCAGATCCGGCATGCCGGGGGCGAGGTGGATTTGCCCGTCATATGTGAGCGCCTGGGCCCCAAATGCCGCTGCAATGGGAGAGGCCTGGTGCATCTCTATCCCGGCGAAGCTTTGACCCAAAGCCGCCTCTGCCCCGGCGCGCTCGGACGGGCCTAGCGCTTTGCCGCTGGTTTTGCTGGCAGCAACCGATTGCGCGGCGGCCCGCCCCATGGCGGTGGCTTGCGGGCTTTGGCTGACCTCTTGCCGGCCATGTCCTAGCCCTTGCCCAATCCCAAACCGGGCCTCGCGCTCACTGGCAGATCCAAGATCCGCAGCCTCGGCTTTCGGCCTTTGCGGGGTTTTCAGATAGCGCGGCGTGGTGCTTTGACCCTGTGCCGTGGGTTGGGCAGAAGTCTGTCCAGTGGGCTGTGCAGTTCGGGCTTCATTTTGCCCTTTGCCGCGCCGACGTCGCGCCCGGCCTTTGTGAGGAACGGCTTTATGGCTCATTTCGCCCCCCCTTGGCTCAGCTCCATGGGGAGGGTCAGGCCCAGCTTGCGATATTCGATTTTCATCGCCTGCATGAGCAAGGTGAAGTCGATCTGCGCCTCCGCCTCTTGCGCCAGGACCTCCGCCAGCAGCACCACATTGCGGATATGGCCGCCAGTCAGATCAGCGAAAGCGGCCAGCCGGTTTAGCTCGCTAACGCTCAGCTGATGCGCCTCGCCCAAATGCGCCAACCATAGAGCCAGGCGTTCGCGCGGCTCGGGTTGGCCGAATTCCAAAATAGCATCAAGACGGCGAATAAAGGCATCGTCAAACCGGCTTTTGGCGTTAGAGGTCAAAAGCGAAATGCCGGAAAAGGTCTCGATCCTTTGCAGCAGGTAATTGGTCTGGGCATTGGCGAAACGGTCATTACTGTCGGAAATATCCGTGCGTTTGCCGAAAAGACTATCCGCCTCGTCAAACAGCAGGACAGTGTCGAATTCCTCGGCACGGGCCAAAAGCTGGGCCAGGTTTTTTTCGGTTTCGCCGATATATTTCGAACTGACCGAGGCCAGATCCACCCGGTAAAGCGGCAAGGCCAGGCGCCCGGCCAGCCAAGCGGCGGCTAGGGTTTTGCCTGTGCCTGACGGCCCGGTCATAAGCGCGCGAATGCCGGTGCGATAGCGGGCTTGTAGCGCGGGGCCAAGTCGCGCGCCCAGGGCTTCGCGGGCGCGGCAGCGGGTAAGCAGCGTTTCTAGCGCCTCGCGCAGCTGCGGGCCTGCGACCATAGCCGCATCGGGGATGTCATCCGTGACCGGCTGGGCCAAAGCCCCAAGCCCCGCATCCTCGCCCGCCCATAATGCAGCGCGCAGATCCGCCTCTACGGGCTGGGTCCGGCCATGTAGCTGGGCTTCGTTTTCGGCGGCGTCGCTCAGCTCTTGGATCCGGCCCGGGGTTTGCAGGTGATCGCGCCCCAGCCGAGCCGCAAGCTGGGCATCCGGGAAACGCACCGACCAGAGCTTTTGCCGCTCCGGCGCCGAGGGCAAAGGGAGCCGCCATTCGCTGCGCCGCCGGTTAGGCGCAGTGACACTGCCATCGGGGCCAAGAAAGGCCAAGGCCGGGCCGGGAAAGCCCTGCAGATCTGGCAGGCGCAGCGCCTCGCCCGGACCGGGATTGGCGCGAAAAGCGGGCAAGATTTCCGCGCCGGTGCAGAGCGCGCCCAGACCATCGGCTTGCAGCTGGTCCAGCTCAAAAACCGCCGCCATAGCCTCTAGCCCATGTGCCAGCCGGGCCAAGATTTCGCGCTGATCCCGCTGGGTGACACCGCGCATCACAACGAGCATGGGCCCGGCCTCGGCCAGTCCTTGGGTCAGCGGGTCAAGCGCGCGGGCCAGGCTGTCCGGCCAGTTGGGATCGGGCGCGCGGGTGATGACCTCTTGCAGCCCCGGCCAAGTGATCGCGGCCCCAGAGAGGCAGGCAATCAGCGGCGCGGGCAGGCGCAGCACTTGTTCCGGCAAAGGGCCAGCCCCGCCAAGGGTCAAAAGCCCGGCCCGGATCGCCGCGCCATTCGCCATCACCGGGATCCGCACCCCGAGGGGGTCAAGCGGCGCCAGCAGTTCTTGGATCAGGCCCAGGCTTGGCCAAGCCCCGCCGCCCGGCGATTGCAAATAGGCCACGGCTCGGCCCGCCAAAGCATCGGTTTCTACCGCATGGGCCAGGGCTACCGCTGCTAGCTCTGCTTTGCTCAGGGCCAGCGCATCGGCCAATAGGCTAAGCGGATGGCCCATCAGCGCTTGGCGTGCCATGTCGAAGGCCGCGGATATATCGCGCATATCAGGCAATCCCGCGCGGGCTTGGCCTAGGAATTGCGCTTCTGGGGCGGGGTCGAGAGATGTGGCGGGGTCGAAGTCTGGCCCAGCCCCCTCCAAAGCTTGGCCCAGAAGTCCAAATACCAGGCGCACCAGCGGGGCAGCATTAGCGGGCAGGGTATCCGCGAAAGTAGCGTGGCGATCATCAGGCATGGTCCGGCGCCTCCCCGAAATCGTAATGGATGGTAACAACCCGCATCAGCCAAGACACCCAGCCGGGCGACAGATCCACCCCATAGCGGCGCAGGGACAGATCCACCAAATCGCCGGGAAATTGTACATCCCAATGGGTGCGGCTGGCCAAAATCAGGGCTGGGCGGCGGCAGAGCTGGGCCAGGCTCCTCCCGGTGCGGCGGCGCAAAAACCGATGCAGCCCCCAAAGGCAGGCTTGGGCCAGGGCTTCCGCGCGCCAGACTTGCGGCGGTTTGCGCCGGGCGCGGCTGGCGGTGATCAGCGCGCGGATGGGCGTGGGTGCCAGGCCGGTCCAGGCGGCGATTGGCAAGCCACTGCGCTCAAGACAGAGCATGCGCCAGCCAGCATGATCGCAGATCTGTCGCAAGCTCAGCGAAGGCAATGCCCCGGTGCCGGGGTCTTCGATCAGCTCTTGGGGCAGATGAAAGGCCAGCGGCGCGGCCTCTATATCGGGGTGGGTGTCCGGCTGGGGCAAAGCGGCGATGATCTGCGCCATTGGGTCACCGCTGGGGATCTGCGCTTGCTGCGTCAAACCGGCCAAGATCCACTGCCCGCTGCCATGGTTTAGATGCGGTTCTTGGCTCAACCAGTCGCCAAATGCGCGATGGGCCAGGCCAAGCGCTAGGATCACCCCGCCATAGCCCGTCGGCACGGCTTGCCCCATGGCCCAAAGCGGCGGGGTGGTGGGCTGGTCATCCGCTGCTGTGATTTGCGGCGTGGAATCCGCCGCAGGGTCATGGCGCGGCTCTGCATTTGGCCGGTCTGGGTCCGGTTTTACCTGTGGCTTGGGGTCGGTTGGGCGCGCGGCGAGCTGCGGGGCATCTGACGATGTCTGGCCCGGCTCTGACGATTGAAGCCTTGGGCTTGCCGTAGCTTTGGGCGCTGGACCGGACTGGGTGTCAGGCGCGCCAGTTTGCGCCGGGTTTTGCGACTGCGGGGTTTGGTCAGGCCGCGATACGGGATCTGCAACGGGCTCTGCTTGCGCCTTGCGCTCTGGCAGGGATGCAGAGGGTGGCAGGGCATCCTCCATGGCTGGTCTCTCGCGATCTGGTACCGCTTTGGGGGAGGCCGTTTCGCCTATCGGAGCTTGGAGTTGTGGCAATCGCGCGGCCAGCTGGCGCATCACCTCTTCGGGCGGCACAGCGTTTTTCTGGGCAATCCAATGGGCGGCGAGGATCACAGCGCGGCTATCAGCCGGGGCGAGGGCCAAGCTTTCCCCAATCGCGCCTTGGATCTGCGGCAGCTCGGCCAAGATCTCGGTCATGGGTTGAGCAGTGTTCTGCGAGGTGGTGCCAGGACGGGTCAGCAGTCGCACAAGCTGCGGCAGGGATCGGGGCGGCAGCAGAGCCAGAAATTTTGGCGCGCTGTCCTCAAGATCGGTCAATATAGAGGCCAGGGCCACAGGCGCATGATCCTGATCCGCCAGCTCGCTGAGAATATGCAGACCAAGCGTGGCAGGGGATTGCGTCAAAGCCCGGCCAAACACAGCGCGATAGGGCCAGCTTTGGGGCACGGCCTGCCCCTGGGCCAAGGCGCGCAAAATCTGGCGATGCGGTGCCAAAGGATCGGCGAAAACCGCGACCGGTGCGTCTAGATCCCGGATCGGAGCCTCAGTCGCCTTTCCCGTTTGGGTCACGGCCTGGGCCACGGCTTGGGCCAGGACTTGGGCTACCCGCTGCTTGAGCGCCGCGATATCGCCAAGATCGGCCATCGCCCCCAAATCCAAGCGGCGGATCACCACCAGCCCGGAGCGCGCCATCAGCCCCAAAGATCCGATCTGGCACCGCAGCGCGTCCTCAATCGCGCTTTGCACCATATGCGGCGCAAAGCCTGGCCCGTGGCGCAGATGCAAATGCTGAACCCGGACCATATCCCCCATTACCGCATCCGCCCTTTACGGCCAAAACGCAGCCCGCGCTTGGAGGCTGGGCGCGATAAGGTCACCGCGCTGGCCGCCGTCACGGAAACGGAGCCGCCCACTGCTTCGGTTACCCGCACCATGGCACGGCCGCCGATAATGTCTTCGACCACGCCGCGGGCGATCCGGGCGCCGCTGCCATAGGTGACCGATAGGCCAATCGCGGCGGTGCCTCGGGCGATATCGACAAAGCTCACATCGCCCACGGTCAGGGTGGCGGTTTCGGCAATTGTGCCTTCGACCAGCTCGCTGACCGGAGCATGGCTTGACATCAGCAGGCAGACCCGCGTCAGAGTGGACATGACCTCGCGCGCTTGGTCATTGGAGAGATCCACCTTAGACAGCATCCAGCGATGCAGATATTCCAGATTGCGCCGCTCTTCATAAGCGATGCTGGACCAGGCTTTCGCGGCGGTCAGCTGGGTCAGATCCGGCGCGTCGTCATGCACGGACAGGGTCTCGGCCCAGATCAGCCGAGTGGTGGCGGGCAGAGCGCGCAGCCCCTCCAAGAAGCAAGCCGCCACAGCGCCGATCTGGTCGATCATCTCTAACCCATCGCGGGCCAGCCTTGTGCCAGTTTTGCCCGAGCGCGCCAGATCTTCGAGCGAAAGCCGGTCACGCGACAGCAGATAGAGTTCACGCCAGCTGAGCCCGCTCAACCGAGTCAGATCATAGGACCGCCGGCTTTGCCAAAAGCCCAGCCGAGTTTGGGTCATGGCCTGCAAAGCACCATAGACGCCTTGGGTCGCCTTGCCTGCCACACGCAGCTGAGCCGGGGAATAGCGCAACTGCGGGCCTTGGCTTTGATATTGACCTAGCCAGAGCCCCGCCCGGTCATATGCCCGGCGCCAAGCATAGTCATAATCGGAGAGGCGGCGCAGATTTTCCAACTGTTTCGCAATCTCGGGGAACCAGCCAATCGGTGCATCGCGCAGGGCGTCCAGCAGATCCTCTAGCTCATCGGGCAGATCCGCATCGCTTTCCAGACAGGCGGGCAGAAGTTCCGATTGCGGACGATAAAGCGCCATGCCCGGTGCTGAACGCAGCCGATTGACCGCCATGGGCCGGGCAAAGCCGATCAGATCCACATGCTTGTCCAGAATATCTCGACGCCGGGCATTAAGCGCATCGATCCGGGCTTGCTCTTCGGTCATCAAAGCCGTGGCAACCGCCTGATCATGCACGGCCTCGTCAATCTGGGCTTGCCATAGATCTTGGGCATCGGTGATTTCTTCGGTCAGGGAAATCGCCTCTATCGCCGCTTCGCGCAGGCTGGCCAAAAAGGCGGTATAGGCCTGCACCCGTCCTTCGGCCAAACGCAGCAGCGAAACCGCACTTTCCAGCGCATCCACAGCCGCCGCGAAATATGCACCTTCATCGCCATCGGCAGGGTCTGGATCCAGCCGGTCTGACAGAACCAAGCTGCTAAGCCCCGCATAAGCCAGATCGAGGCGGCTATTATAGAGTGTCTGCAATGACGCGCGCAGCACAGCTTGAGCCGCAGAAGGCGCGGCTTTGACGATACGCGCATCCAGCAGCACCGCCACACCATCAAAAACCGGGATCAAGCCCCGATCGGTTAGGGCTGACACTGCCTCATCCTGACCCGCATCGGACAAGCGGGTGATTTCGGCGATCAAGGTGAGCTCTGGCACCAAGGTCACGCGGCTTGCTGAGACCGGAAGTTGCAGCCCGGTCAAATTCAGCCCCAAATCCTGCAACGCGCTGATCACCTGGGCTTTGGTGGCGACGGCGGCATTCTTGGCCTCTTGCGCGGGGGAGGGGCGCAAACGTTCGGCGATAGTTGCGGTGCGGATCGGTGCGGCTTTGCCATAGAGCAGGCCTTGCAGCGCCACATCGGAACTGGAAACCAAGGTCTTTTCCATATCCGCCCGGATCGAGGATATCCCGTAATTGGACAGATCCACCGACACACCGCTTGAGATCTTCACCGGCGCGGCCACGGTCATCACTTCGGCATTGATCGCTTCTAGATCCCGCGTGGCAATAGTGCCCACCTGGCCGAAAAGCAGATCATTGCCGAAATCCATATTGGTGTAATTATCCGCATAGGACACACTGACCAGGCTCTCGGACGCCTCGGCCATATTGGCAACGGCGACCACATCACCGCTGGCCTGCGCCCCGATCTGATAATCCCGCGACAGGGTGAAGCCCGCCACAGGCGCATCGTAATTGCCGATATTGAAAATCTTGCCCAGCTCTAGGCTGGTGGCACTGCTTGCCAGATTGGCCAGCACGGGCGAGGTCGCCAGGCGGGTCGCATCGCTTTCGCCCACTAGCTGTTTGCGCACCCGGTAGATATCTGATTGCAACCGAAGGAAGCTCATATCCATCAGGTCATTGGCTTTGTTGACCCGGCTTTCTAGCAGCTCAGCCAAAGGTTTGAGCCCAGCAAAACTGCTTTCCAAGACCAGATCGCCCTGATTGAGGCTGGCCATATCGGCAGGGAAAAAGGCCGGATCTATCAAGGACTGCTCTTCAGCGGCCAGTGGCACAGAACTGCCTTTGTCAGAAATCTCGGCCAAGATGGCTTGGCAGTCTTGGATATAATCATCAGCTTCGCTGGCGGGGCTTGGCGTGGCGCGGATCTGCGGCGCGACCTTGGCGATATCCACCAGGCCAAGCGCCCAGGCCTGGGCGGTTTCCAGCTCGTCAAATGCGGCTTGGGCTTGGGTTTCGCGCAATGCGGCTTGGGTGATCGCCACTTGGAAATCTGGCGCGATGCTATCTTGGAACAGCAACCGCGGATCATAGAGGTGATCAGGCACGGGCACCAAAATTTGCACATAATCGGCACGGGCCAGATCAAACGGCGCCAGCCCCGACCGAGCGGCGAGGATCGACTCGAATTGCGATAGCTGCACCGGCGCTGCCTCGGCCGCATAGCTGGGTGGGAAGAAATCGCAGCTTAGCGCCTGGCTATCCAACAGCTCGGCGGGCAATACACCCACCGGCGGTAAATGCCGGAAAAACTCTGTGCCAGGGGTCAGCACGGCCCCTTCGCTGCGCAAGCCTTGCAGATGATCGACGAATTGATCAAAGCGCGCCCGGCGCAGTTGATCGGTCAGGCCAAAAGCGCGGATCGGATTTGCTTTGCGCAAAGCGCCGCCCGCACGGGCCAAGGCAAAACGGTCCAGCCAAAGCACTTCGCCTGTGTCATCGATTTCCACTAAGGCGACCGGCATCCCATGGCTGGCCCATTGCGGAACCTGGCCGCGCCGGATCGCGGTTTCCTCTTCGGCGATGATCCGTTGGGCTAGGATATTGCGCCGCACAGAGCTGGGCACCAGCAAAGGATCGCTGCGCCCAAGCAAAGGATCGGCGGGCAGCTCCACCTGGCTGCTCGACAAATAGCCCAGATCTTGCGGCGTGCCATCGCCGCCAATTGCTGGCACCGGGCGCGACCGGTCATTGGGATCTGCGGGCAGAGCGGCGGCGGGATGACCATTTAGGCTAGCCCAAACCAGGCGCACCCCATCCAGGCTGGTGATATCCGCATAAGCATAGGCATCCGGGTCGAGCGGGCAGGGATCCTCGGGATCGGCATTATTGGCTTGCACCGCCCGCACCGGCTGCAAAAACAGCCCCACAACCCCGCGCGGCGCGGCTTGGTTTTCCAGCAATGGTTCGGCGGCGGGGATATCGTCAAAACGCGCGGTCAGGGGATGGGGCAGGGCCACATCTTCGCCCATCGCGGTCAGACCCAGCCCTTTGGTGATGCGGATCCGCGCCTGGCCTGCGGCGGTGGATAAAAGCTCCACCTCTAGCCCATGCAGCGCGCCCGGCGTCAAAGCCCGGCCCAGAAGTGCGGTTTTGCGATCCCAGGCGAATTGTTCGGCCGTGAGCGCTGCGGCGGTCAGGCTGCGCCCGGCCTGATAGTTCAACCGTTTCGGCGTCGGGGCCGAAACCTGCGGATCAAAGCGCGGCTGCACATCTAAGATGCGCTCTTCGGGCATTGGGATAAAATGCGTGCGGCCCATGGTTTAGACCCCCTCCACAGCTTTCTGCACCGCCTGTTCGGCAAGGGCCAAGGTCGTGCGGACATCGTCCAAAGTGCTGGCCAGCGGTTTCGCGATTTCCTCTAGCCGCTGCGATGTGGGGTTGAGCGCGGTGATATGTTCGCCCAGCTTGACCGTGCTGGCCGCCGCCGCCATGAGCGATATGCGCCGCGCCAGCTGGATAGTATCCGGTTGGCCGCCGCTAAGCAGCGGGCCTTCCAGCCGGGCCAGACCCTGACACATTTCCAAAGTCAGGCTTTGCACTCTCTTGACCTGCTGCGCCCCAATCGCTCCGCCCGTGGCAAGGGCGTTTGTGGCAATTTCGGTGGTGATCCGGGACGTCGCCATATCGATTTGCAGCATATGGTTTAGGATCGTTTCCAGATCCGTGAGCGTGGCAAAGCTAAGCAATTTCTCCAGCCGCAGCATGGCGGCGCGGTCGGAGATTTGGTTCAGCACATCTTTGAGCATCGCATCCACATGCTGCGCTTGATCGCCGCCAGATACGGCCCCCGGATCGGCCAGGATGTCTTGGGCCTTTTGCGCCAGATCGAACAAAAACTGAGGTTGCGGATTTTGCGACCAGCGGGTGAGTTCCGCCAAAAGCTCATCCGCCAATTCCACAGGCAAACTGCCCAGATCCATGGCAAATTTCGCCACCACATCCGTATCGGTGGCGAAAGGCTCTATCGCTTTGTAGAGGTCCGAGGAGATCGGGTTAAAGCCCGGTCCGAATATGGCAACCGACAGCTGCGCCAACCCTACCGGATCGGTATTGTTCAGCGGCGCGAAATTGCCCTCGAAACTGGCCACATCATTATTGGCCTGCCGCAACAGCGCCACCGCCGAGACCGCGCCCAAAGCTTGCTGCGTGGCAGGGGATTGGAAGATGGTCATGGCGAAACTATCGCTCATGGCGTCATCTGCGGCTTCTAGCTCGGTGCGGGCGATACGTGCGAGATCGCCATAGACTTCGAGGATCGACAGCGCCTCTATGGCCATGCCATTTAGCTCGGGCGCCGGATCGCTTGGGGTGTCGGGATCAGTGACCACCACCTCCACAACGGCCGGGGCATCCGGGTCTACGAAATCCAAAACCGGCCCGCCACCGCTGGTATCGATGGCCGCAAGCACGCTTTCTAGATTGGCATTTCGGCGCAATGTCCGGCGGCGCATATACCACAAAGTCCGCTGCCCCGCCGCGCCTTCGAGCCCGAAATTGGTCAGGGTATCGATCACCGAGGCCCAGGCATTCTGCGTGGGCAAGCTGGTCTGGCTGGCCTGGGCCAGGGTTTGGGCCAGGTTGATTTTCAGATTGGCCAAACGCTCTATCGGGCGCTGCGGGCCTTGGCCAATTGTCGAGAGCGGGCGCAGCGGAATGCTCAGCGTGCCAAGTCTTTGGATCTGCGCGCTTAGGGCAGAGCGGGGGATCGGCGCGAGGATCACCACAGACAGCCCGGCACGCTCTGAGATCGGCAAAGTCAGATCGATCGGCGGCAAGTCAAAGCTTTCTTGGATCAACGCGGGCAGCTCATCATCCGGGATAATCGACAGCTCCACTTCCATTTCTCCGGGAAAGAAGCTTTGGGCTTGGCCCGCCGCATCCACCGCATCGGCAGGCATTGGCCCGGCCGGGGGGAGCAAATGGAAATGCTGCTCGGCGGGGAAGCGGGCAGGGTTGTTGTTGCGGGTATACATGCCCATCACATCGCGCAGCGCGCCGCGATACTGGTTGAAATGCGCCAGTCGCAGCTGGTCTTCGTTCAGGCCGAGCCCCAGAAAGTCCATGCCCGAAGCGCGCAGATCCCGCCGCACCATGGGGACATCGATCCATTCCACCACGCCTTGGTTCAGCGAAATCATCGCCAAAGGCAGGGTATAAGTCGGCAATTGCCCGGCAGCGCCAGTTCCCGCTTGGCCGATCCGCTGAGCCAGCTCGTCAATCGGTTGACTGGCCTTTTCACCTTCGCTCAGCCGCCCTGCGCCAAAGATATCTTGCGCGGCAACGGCGCGGGCATCAAGACTATCCGCCACCGCCATACGGGCGGTATAGCGGGTGATGGTCGCGGCCACCGCCTCGATCCGGTCGCCCATGGTCATTTCTCGCTGCCCATCGATGGTGGTGGGAAAGCTGGGGGTCGGATTGGCCAGATATTCCACCGCCCGCAGGCTTAGCACGAAAAGCCCCGACTGAGCGCCCAGGCGTTGGCGCGGTTGTTCGGCCAGGCCTAGCCGTGCATCCAAAGCGGTCTGCACCGTCAGATCCGCCAGATTGAGCGACATGGTTTCCGGCAGCACAATATGCGCCCCGTCAAAGGCGATGCCCTGACCCGGTGCGATGGTCAGCCGGTCCTGGGTGCCGCCGCCAGTGTCTAGCGCGACCTCTAGCCCCTCGATCACCCCCGCCCCCATAGAGCGGCCAAAGATCGACTGCCGCGCGAGAAGGTAGTTTTGCTGCCGGTTGAGATCCGAGGCGGTCAGATAGCGTCCGTCAAACCAGACCGGCAAAGACCGGTTGGGATCCACGGCCAAAACACCTAAGCGGCGCTGGTCAATCGCATCGGCTTCGCTGATTTGGGCACGGTCTTCATAGAGGGTATAGCTGGGCATGGGAGGGCTCCTTAGCTCTGCGCCAGCGCGATCAGATCGGCGGCGGAATAGACCATGGCGCGGGCGGCATTATCGATGGCCACGGGAAGGGCGGGGTTCAGATCCGGCGGGGCATTGCCCGTGCCTTGGGTGGCGGGCAGCATCAGCCGGGCTAGGAAAATATCGGCTGCGAGATCATCGCTGGGATGTTCGGGGCCACGGCGAATTGCGCTGTCGAAATCATCCCATAGGGCGTCTTCGACCCAACCACTGCTGCGCTTTTGCGCATCCAAATCGGCGCGACGCTCGGCTGGCGTGGCGCCGGTCAATACCGCCAGACTGCGATCGGGCAGGCCCGGGCTGGCCTCGCCGCGCAAAACCAGGGTGGCCTCTACCGCATCGCGCAGGCGCAGCGGTGCCAAAGCCCCAAGCGCATCGAAAGCCCCGGCTTGGAAAGCCGGGCGTTTCGCGGTTTCGCATTCCCGGAAACCCAGGAAAATATCCGCCAAGATGTGATCAGGGTCGCCATTACTACCCACTCGGAAGGCACCGCTCAGCACGCCGCTTGGCTGGTCCTCGATTTGATCCGCATACCAGCGGTCGAGATTAAGACATAGCGGCAGCGGGCTTTGCAGCATCCGCCCGGCCCGGTCGATCCCAAGACCAGGCGCAATCACCAGGCGGCGGGCATCAGTGGCATCCAGCGCCACTTCCAGCCCGGCCACAGTGCCAGTGCCATGCAGATAGCGCGCCAGCATCGAGATCCGCTCTCGGTGATAGCTTTGATCCACTTCGAAATCCGCTTGGTCCAGCAGCATCCCATTGGAATAGGCCACGCGCTCGGCCCATAGGTTGCGCCGGGGTAGGGTCGTGTCAGCACTCATAGGGCACCTCCGTCGTCAAATCTGGGGTCAAGATGCGGCTGGGCAGTGATATGCCCCGTACCGCCCAACAGGGTTTCGTCGATCACTACCGGGTCTGTGCCGGGCCGCGGTTTCAGCGCTGTATCCAGCCCCAAAAGACCATAAAGCCCGACAATCAGCGGATGGCTGGCTTGGGATACGGTCAGCCGGGTATGGGCAGGCAGCATCGCGCACGCCACATCGCCCAAAGCCGCGCGGCGATCCTCGGCCAGATCACGATGCAAAAGCAGGGTCACCGACCAGGCTTTTTCGTGATACCAATCTTGCAAGCGCTGCTTCAGAAAAGGGCTATCCGTGGCCCCGCCATAAAGCGCGGTCAGTTCGGTGATTTGCTCTAGGGTGAAATATTTCCGGCCCCAAAAGCTGATCGGCTCGGGGCCCAAATGCAGGGTGGGCCCGACAAAGGAATTGCCGCTTTCCACTGGGCCTGCCAGCATCGGGTCGTATTCCTCGCCCAGATCCGCGCCAAGGATCGTCGCAATGACCTGGCGCATGCGGAAATCTTCGATGGCGACGATGCCGCCCGCGCTTACCAGCCCCTCAGAGGCGATATCCAAAGCCAGCATCAGCCCGCGCAATGTGCCTCGCTGGCGATGCAGCGCCATACCATGGGTCAGCATGGCTCGGCGTTGCGTGTCGCTAAAGCCCGGTCGCAGCGAAAGCCCGATCCAACTGGCCAGCCAGTCCAGTGCTTCGGGTGGCGCGGCCAGGGGGTCGGTCATCTCGGGCGCGGCGGCGACGCTGTCTTCGATCCGGGTCAGCTGCGCCTCAAATAGCGCGGTCAGCCTGTCATAGAAATCCATCGCCCCCGCCGGGCCGGGACTGTCGCGCAAGGCCGGATCCGAGGGCGCATGCATCACCGCAGGCAGGTAATTGCGCACCAGGCTGAACCGGTCGCCATAAAGCCGGATCGCGGCAATTTGCGGGCTCAGCTGGCCCTTGCCAAAGAGCTCTACCGTGACTTTGGCGAACCGCCCCGCCACTTCGCGCAGCACCATGCCTTGGCTTTGCACCAGACCAGTGAAGCAGCCGCGCCCGTTTTTCTGTCGTGCTTTGCTCAGGATCGCCTGGCCCAAAGGCAGCTCTGAGGGTGCGTCGATCCAAGTCAGCTCTGGCGCGGTCTCGGGGATATCGAGATCGCCCAGATAATGGCGATGAGCCGGGGCGGCGTCTAGATCCGCTTGGGCATCGGCCACTTGCAGGCTGATCACCGCGCCTGTGCCCTTGGGAAAATCGCCTTCGACTGCCAAGCGATGCCAAATCGTCCCGGCGCGTTCTGCGGCGATGGGTTGCGCGGCGATGGCGGTTCCCTGGCTGCGATAGCGTGGCATGGAGAGCGGGCGCAGCGGCTGCGGCTCCGCTGGCAGACCGCCCGAATAGGCGCAGGCGGAAACAGGCCGTGCCGCGCCTCGGGTCAGGCGGATCGCATCGCCAGTGGGTAGGGGATAGTGATTGGGCTCTAGCGACAACGCTTGCGGGGTTTGCCCGCCCAGATCCAGCACCACCGCCCGGCGCAGCCCTGGATAGGTCACCGCGATATGCTGGTCACCGATAAACCCAATGGAAGAGGCAAAGCCCCGAAGCGGGATTTCCAATTGCAGATGCGTTCCGCGCGGGCTGACAAATGTCACGAAACTGCGCCGCCGCGCGCTAGAGCTGATGATCAGCACTGCCAGCAGCCCATCTTCGCGGCTGGCGCAATCCAGAATCCGATCGCCATTGGCGCGGGCGATGGGGGTTTGTTCCTCTAGCCGGGGCGGGTTGGTATATTCGGGATCGGGGCGAAAGATATAATCCGCATAAGAGCGCTGCGCCAAATCCGGCAGGGCTTTGCCAGCTTCGCGCCAGAGCCGCCCGGTGGAGAGCTCGATTGACCATTGCCCGGCAATCCGGTTTGGCTGCGCTCCGGGGTCAAGAACAATGGGCTGCGCCCAGCGGCGACGAAGATCGGCCAGCAGGACACCGCGCCGCCCATCGCCCATATCCGCTGCAAGCCGCAAGATCCCATCCGCATCGGCAGACAGATCATGCACCACCCCGCCTGTAGGAATTTCGAAGAGTAGCCCAGCCGCGCCCCCCGCGCTCGCGCCCATGACCTGAGCAGCTAATCCGGCGGGCGGAGTGTTTGTGTCGATCCAAGCCCAATCGCCATGCTGGCCCAGCGTCACCGGCGGCAGGGTTGATGCCGCCACCGCATCGGCCCGTGGATTGGCCAGCTCTGGCAGGCGCACATGCCCGGCCAAATGCAGGCAAGAGCCAGACCATTGGCAGGATCCATCCGACAGATCGAATTCAGCGGCGCGGGCCAGCTGCCAAAATCTATGGCCATTCGCATCCATCAGCAGATCTCCGGCACGACGGGGATCGGGGTCGCGGTGGGGGTAAGGCTGCTATCCACGCCCCCTGCGTGACCAAATTCGCTGGCCGAGCCTGCCGGAGCCGTGGCGCCTAAGCGCAGATCCAGCTTGGCCAATTCCGGCAATTGCCAGGCCTCTAGATCCGTGCGCAGCAGCCCGCCCGGCGCTGTTTCCGCCATACGCCAAGCGCCGTTGATGATCCGAAAGAGGCTTAGCCCATAGACCGCGCCGACGCCTTCGACCCGGCTGACCTGCACATCCAAATCGAGATTGCTGACCGATTGGCCCAGCTCCCATCCCGTGCAGGCCCGACCACCTGGCGCAATGGGCGAAAGATAGTCTCGCAATGCCGTTTCCACTGCGGGCAGGATCTTATCTGGGGCAAAGCCTGCGCGGACCTCTAGCGCAACGGAAACGCCGATCTGCACATAATCCGGGCCGATCACATGAAGCTCCGTACCCACCAGGCGACGGCGATCAAGATGCGCATAGACTGCCTCTAGCATTGGGCGATCCGGGCGCGGCGCAGCGGTGGCGCGGGCCGCAGGAGAGGGCAGCACCATCACAGAGACCGCACCGGGAATATCGCTTTGGCGCTGAAAGGGGCGGAACCGAGGCAGCACCTCGACCCGCGCCAGATCCAGCCCTGGAGTGGCTGCGGCTAGATCCTGGAAATCCTGCTCGGTCACCGCGCGATCATTATGGCGCAGCATGGCCGGAAGCCGCGCCTCGGCCTGGGCCAGGGTTTCGGCCTCTTCGCCGCCCGTAAGGGCCAAGGGCTGCATGGCTTTCAGGCGAGATTGGGAAATCGCGGTCAGGCTGCCCGCCGCCAGATTACCCGCCCGGCCACCGCCATGGCGCAGGGTTTTGGCGCGGATCTTTGCCCCCACGGGCGGCACGCGGCCCGATACTCCATTGCCAAAGCGCAGCAGGCCAGCCTCTGCATCCAAGCGATAAACCGGCGCCTCGCGGTCTTGGCCTAGTAGGCTATCGACTTGGCTCCAGGGCTCATACAGCCCATCCTCGCGCTGCACTTCGATTTCCAGGCTATCCGCATCCACCGAGGTGACCGGCAATTGCACGCTTTGATCCGATCCGCCCGAGGCACTGCCCAGCACCAAATTTTGCAAGCTGCGCCGGGCCTCGACCTCTACCGCATTGATTCCCAGCCAGGAGAGGGCAAAAGTTTCCGCCCGCGCTTTCGGGCGAAGCCGCAGCCAAGTCACCAGCCGATCCGCTAGATCCGCATCATCCAAGCGCGGCGGGCGCTCCCCAACTCCGGCCAGCACATCAAGATCTGGGTCATTTTCCGGCAAGCCAATATTGCGCGCATCCGGCAAAGTCAGGCGCAGTACGCCGGGGCGGGTGAAGCCGTCGGTCCCGTCACTGATCGCGGGGGCTAGGCTGGTGTAATCCGGCGCATCTCCGGTCGCGCTTTGCTGCGGCGCGGGCATCTGCCAAAGCCAGTTTTCCGCCGCGATTGCTGGAGCATCCGCCGCTTGGCCTTCGACTGGTGCGGCGGTTTGCGGTGCAAAGCCGATATTCAGGACCAAAGGTGCGGCACCTTCCCGGCCCAAAAGCTGGCGGCGAAACTCGGCTTTGTCTGCGGGCGCTTCGGGGGCGAGCAGGGCGATCCAAAGGGTTTGGTCGATTGTATCCGTGGCCAGATCCACCCCATCCGCCTCGGCCCGCCCAGCGGAAAAGAGCGGCGTCGCCACATAGGGCGCCGTCTGGTCCAGCCCATAGACCGAGGCCAAATCTTCGGTCACCCCGGCCAGAGCCGCCGCCTCTTCGCTATCGGGGCGGCGCTTGACGAAAACCGCGCCGGTGAGTGGCAAAAGCGTTGCCTCGCCGGTGGTTTCAAATTCGACCGGGCCGGGCAAGAGGCTGCGCGCCGCCAAATCCACCGGGGCCAAATCGCGGGGATTGGCATGGCTGAGCTGCACCACCCCGCGCGCGGGCAATGCCGGGCGCAAGGGCATATCCAACAGCCGCAGAAACATCAGCCGCTGGCGTTCGGGCAGCAAATTCACCCGATACAGCAGCTTATCCCCCATCCAGGCAAAGAGATCGATCAAGCTGCGCCCCGGATCCCCCGGCGCGGGATTGCGCCATTCCGGCGTATGGGCCGGGATCTGGCGGATCATTTCCTCGGCCAGCTTCTCGGCGGTCATGTCATGCAGGTTGAAATACGGTATCGGCATGGCGTTAGGCCCCCAAAACCAGATCAAAGGTAAATTGCTGCGCCGCGCCGGTGCGCTTGATGCGATAGGCCAGCTCGACCCGCACCGCATCCGGGCGCTCGGGCAATTCCCAGACATCGGTTTGATCGAGCACGATGCGCGGCTCCCATTGGCTAATCGCCTTGACCACCAGATCGCGCAGGCGGCGGCGGGTCGCGAGCGTATTGGGTTCATGCAGCAGAGCCTGAAGCCCGGCGCCAAAACCCGGATGCAACAGCAGCTCGCCCGGCTGGGTCATAAGGATGATCTTGATCTGGTCGCGGATCGAGCGATCCAGCGTGGGAAAGCCCATCCCCCCGGCTTCGGGACGCGGATCAAAGGGCCAGCCGATTTGCAGCTTGGGCAAATGCGCGGGACGAGAGGAGGCAGAGGCGTTTGGCAGGCTCATGGATCAACCGCCTTTCTTGGGAAAGGGAATGCAGATCCGCACGAAAGGCAGCCACCAGAACAGGATATGCAGCAGCGCCAAGAAGATCTGCAAAACGATGAAAGCACAGATAGTAAGGATCGGAATGGAGAAGCCGCAGATCATGCCAAAGCCGGTTTTCTTGCCCGGCTGCTCGCCCTCCATCAGCTTGTCGAGCTTCATGCCGGACATGAATTGCTGGATCTCTTCGGGCACTTGGAAGGCCACATTGGGGCTGATTTTGCCCTTTAGATCCGAGGGATTTGGCAATTCGACCAGGGTCGGGGGCATGGGGCCGCCTTCATACCAAGGCGTGATGGTGAACCGCGTTGCGGCTTCGGTCCAGCAGGTGCGCGGTGGACATCCGCAGTCCGAGCGATCCACCCGCACAAAAGCCTGAAGCTCATATTCCGCGCTGAGATCTTGAAACCGTGTACTGCCCGGCGAGAGCGCCGCCCAACGCCGACTAGTGGCAGAGAGAATGCCGCTGACGATCGCGCTTTCTTGGGTCGGATCGATGCTGCTCCAGCGGTCGGGCAGCTCTAGATCACTGGCCTCTGGGTCGCGCTGGACTAGCAGCACATAGGCTTGGGCCAGGATTTCGAGCAGGGATTTGCTGCGCTGGCCATTGTCGAAAGGCAGCCGGATCGCGCGCAGCGCCGTTTGCAACTCGCTTAGCCCATCCGCCAAGGCCGGATCAGCGTCAAACAGGCCAGGTTCTTGCGCCAGATAACGGGCGGCTTCGGTCAGGGTGGCAATCGCCGCGCTAGAAGATCCCGCCTGGGCCGGGGTGAGCTGGCCCCCAGTTGGCGGCAAAGCGGAGCGGTCTGCCGCGTCTATCCCGGCCCGCCGCGCATCAGACCAGAGAAGCCCTGGCAAACGCGCCGCGATATCGTCCCTGTCAAAAGGCGCAGCGCTGGCTGCATCCGCTTCGGAGCGTTCCGCAGAAGTCAGCGGCAGATAGCCCATGAGCACGGTTTTGCCCAAAGCTTTGCAGAGCGCATCAGAGGCGGGATAGAGCGGGGCGAAATCCTCTTCCCAGAGGGCCTCATCCGCGAGAGGTATGCCGGATTTGGCGAGGATCTTGGTATTCTTGCCCGCTTTGGCCGCGGCCCGATTGCCGGGCAGGGGGCCGGGCGCATGGCGGCTGGTCACCGTATGATCGATTTTGCGCCAGCCCAGCACCCGGCCCTCTTGCTTCATCCAGCCATAAAGACCGGCGGCACGGGCAGGGCGACCTGGCTCTGCCTCGCTTTTTTCCACCCGACGGCGCAGGGTCATCCCGGCGCTTAGGATCTTGCGTGGATCAAGCCGGGGCAGGCCTTCTACCTCGCAAGCGACCTCCAACAGTACCACATTAAAGGCGCGATGTACCGGCTGATACAGCCGCGCCACAGCGCCCGCAGGATTGGTGTTTCGCTGGGCCAAAATCCGTTGCCCGGCCTCACTTTCCAATTGCCGCATGACCCAAGGCAGGAAATCCTGCTCGGTCACCGAAAGGACAGTGGGGGCGCGGCTATCGCTGGTCAGACCCGGCAGGGACATCCCGCGCAATATCGTGGGATGGCCTACCATACGTTGCCCGCCCCTGGTGTATAGGTGGTGGAGATGACCGTGTTTGTCTGCAACACATCGCAACTGACCACGCCGGAGAATTTGGAAATCGCCGCATTCACATTAACCGAAGCCGCGGTCACATCGACGGTAGAGGCATTGACCGTCACCGTCGCGCCGGTTTCCACTGTGACGCCGCTCGGCTCGATTTTGACGCTAGAGGATCCGTTGGTCGCCTCGATCTTTTGGCCATCATCCGTGACTGTGATGCTGACACTGCCCGAGGCGGTTTCGATCACCACTTCGGAATTTTGGCTTTCATCCAG
The DNA here is from genome assembly GCA_049603835.1 of Mangrovicoccus sp. GTDB lineage: Bacteria > Pseudomonadota > Alphaproteobacteria > Rhodobacterales > Rhodobacteraceae > Mangrovicoccus. The sequence goes on along the minus strand of JBMYSZ010000005.1, from coordinate 129,773 downwards.
CTGCACCCGCGTGCCTTTATGGCCCTGCACCCCCCAAGAGGCCACCGCGCCGCCATCCCGCGGGTCAAAGGGCGGCTGCCGGTCGCCGGTATAAAGCGCGCCCAAGACAATAGGGAAAGACGGATCGCCGCCGACAAAGCCTATCAGCACCTCATCGCCCACATCCGGTAGCATCACCATGCCATAGTCATTGCCCGCCACGGGAGAGAGCACGCGTGCCCAAAGAGTTTCCTCTTCCCCATGGCCGTGCAGCTTCACCTCCACTGCAAAAGCTGCGTCGGGATGGCTGATATTCACCACCGCACCATAGCTTAGCTGCATCATCGGAAAGGGGGCGTGGCGGGTCATTGGGCTACTCCCGGTTTCCACACGGCGCTGATGCCACGAAATTCGGTGACATAGCCGGTGCCGTCTTTGGAAAATCGATGCGTCGCATCCGTGATGTAGTATTTGTTGGAAAAGCGCTCGCCCGCATCCAGGATCTCGGCGACCTTGCCGACCCGTAGATTGGCCACGCCCGGATCGCAGCGGCCCTCGACACTCACGAAACGCCGCGCCCGCGCATGATAAAGCGCATCCACTATCGCCTGGGCCTGGGTTTGGCTGTGCACCGGTTGTTCGGCCACATGTTCCGCGCGGGCATTGAACGCGTCTTGCAACAGAGCAGTGCCGCCCGTGCCTGTGCCTGGCCCCAAAACCCCCGCATTCGACGTGACGGAATAAGCGCGAGAGGCCTCGTGATCCCAGCCTTTCATCGTGACATTGGTCACCTGATCGGCCAAATCCGCGAGAAAGCGCAGCTCGCTCACTGTTTGGTTATAGGTCAAAATCACATCCGCATCCGTGTGATCGGATTTGGCAAAAGCCCGAAGCTGCGAGCCGTCAATTTTGAAATCGGCGCCATATTTCGCGCAGATCCGGCGCAGAAAGGCCAGATCGCTTTCATTGGCCTGAAACTCAGCACCAATTTCAGTGCTCAAGCCCGCGCAATTCGCCGTTAGCCCCGATTGCTGGGCCACTGCTTGGATCAGGCTGGCCAAGGTCCCGACCGCATGGAATTTGCTACGCCGGGCCATGCGCGCCTTTTGCAGCGGATCTTCGGCCAAAAGCACCAGTTTCGGTGGATCTCCGGCGGCAAGGATTAGCTCGACCCCGGAAATCACGCCTTCAAACAGGGTCTCTTGTTCATTGATCGGCCCGAAGGACACTTTCAGGCTTTTGCCCAGGGTGATCGTATCGGCATATTCCTCTTCGCTCACCAATTTGACGCCATCGCCCTGGGCCAAGCCCGCCGCACGCAGCGTGACCTCTAGCGCGGCCAGGCCGCCTTCGCTTTCTGATAGGCTGAGGGACTCTAGCGCCGTATCCATATAGATATCCGCCTGCCCATTGAGCAAAATGGTTGGCGATTGCAGCGTAAAACGATGCGGGTCAGAGGCTTGGGTCATCTATCCCTCTCAATCCGCGCGCAGACGTTCGCGCCGTGCCTCGGCCCGACGTAAGGCGGCGAGGGTCTGGCTATGGCTGTCGCTATCAGTGGCCGGAACATATTGCGCCGGTTCGCCGGTCTTGGCGGGGCTGGCGGGTTTGATCGCTTCGGCGGTGACTTCTTCGATAATGATCGGCATGGGTCAGTCTCCGTCAAAGCTGATATTGTCGGTGATCTTGGCACAAAGACTATCGCCCTGATCCGAGCGCAGGGCGCCGCCCAGCTGCGCCTTGCCCAAGCTTGGGGTCGTGGCGGGCAGGCGGGTGAGGTCGAGCGAAACCGGCTTTAGGCTTAGCTTCACCGGCGCGCGCGACAGACCCGCAAAAGCGCCCGCAGGCCCCTCGCTCAGATCCACCCGATCCCCCAAAGCGCCGCCAAAGGCTTCGTCAAACGGGGCACCCAGGGGGTTGGGCGTGGAAAAACCCTCGCTAAGAGCCTGGGCAAAAGGCCCATCCGCATCGGGCAGGGCAATACTGTCCAGCCCTGGCCGCCGGGCATTTTCCGCGCCATTCGCCGCCGCTGCCGCATTATCCAAGGGTTTGCTAGGGTCTTGATCGGTTTCCACCGCCCCCGCCGCATCGGGCGAATTGGACACAGCACCGGCGGAAAACGGATCGCTGGGCTGAGCGGCGGCTTTGGTCGCTTTGGGGTCAAAGCTGCGTTCCTGCTGGGTCAGGGAAATATTCAGCTTCGCCCGCAGCGGCACCCCTTCGGCAGAGAAATAATCGATCTTTTCCGAATAGCTATCCATATAGCCCTGAAACAAAATCGCGCCCCAGTCGAATTCTACCACTTTCGGCTTGGGCAGTTTTTTCTTGTTGCTGGAGCGGAGCAATTCATTGGTAGGCTTCAGAAATCCCGCAACTTTATCGGTCAGCTGGCGCACATCTTGGCCGCTTTCCGTTGTGTCGAAATGCAGCTCGAAACTAAGCTGCGCAGTGGCGTCATCCACCAGCTGAACCGGATTATCGCCCTTGGACGGCTTGAAGTTGTTCTTCAGCTTGATGTCCAGATTTTCCGGGTTGAACTGCACCGTGATCGCCTGGGCATCCTTATCCGCCTCGCTCAGCTCGCGACCATCGCCATCAGTGACGGGTTTCAGCTTTGCCTTTGCGATTTGGATCCCGGCGCCCGCGCTCATGCTCCGCCCTCCGGTTTCAGGCTCATACCTTCATGGGCAAGATGCAGTTCTTCGATGCCGATCTCAGGAGATTTAGCCGAAAGATCCGCAGCTTTCAGCTTCACCGGCAGGCAATTGGCAAATTCCCAAGTCAGAAGCGGGGCGGTTTTGTCCATATCGCCATGGCTGTCAAACATCGCCAGCTGGGCATTGAGCCGATAGCCATAAGCGCCGGTCGTAACCCCATGAAACCAGGTCCAAAGATCACGATTTTCCGTCATGCCGCGTTTGAGAACGAGGGTCGAAAAGCTGGTTTTGCCAACGCGCTGAATTTCCCCCCAATTGCGGCCGCCTTCGGGGATTTTATGGGCGTCCATACTGGCCTCTAACCCCGAGATCTCGGAAAAAGCGCCTTGGCAAATCGGCTGAGCCGCGCCGGAACTGGCGCTATCCAGCGTGGTCTTGAAAAACGCGACCTTGTAGCGGAACACATTGAGGAAGCTCATGATTTCGCCTCTTGCAAACTTGCGCCATTGGCGGCGCTGGCACTTAGCCGGATTTCGATTTGCTCCAGCGAGGCGGCAGGCAGAAAGGCCACTTCGGCAATAGCGCGGCCTGCATCAATATCTGCCTGGGACATGGTGGAGGGGCCGCAGCGCACGTCAAAAGCCTCTGCCTCGCTCGCGCCCCGCAAGGCCCCGGCACTATAAAGCTGGCGCAGCAGGGTGGTCAGGGTCATGGAGACGGAGCGCCAAAGCGCCTGGCCATTGGGTTCAAACATATCGGTTTCGCCGCGATGCCGGGCTGCGCGGAGGATCAAAGCCATGAGGCGGCGGATATGGGCTTGGCGATAGGGGGCCGGGGCGGGGCTGTGATCCGACAGCAGCTCGGCCCCGCGCAGCCCATAGCCCAAAAGGCTGATTTTCGCGGCTGTTTGCGGCGCGAGCCCCGGCAGCCCGCCGAAGGGCCGATGCCCTAGGGGGAGGGCCCTTCCCGCCACACTGCGCCAAGCGCCTTTGCTCAGCGCGCCTGCTGCGATGATCCCGGCCAAAAGGCCCGAAGCCGGAGCGGCGCTGGCTGGGGCATCTTTCAGACTGGGCCCGGTGACCCATGGCCAAGCAATTTGCAGCTGCGGATGACCCAGCCCCGCGCCGGAATTGCCGGTCTCAATGGCCTCTAACACGGCTTGGGTCGCTAATTCGCCTTCCCCCTCGCCGGTCCAGGGCGGCGCGGCCAGGACCATGGCCTCGGGCGTGATCCGCGCCGTTTGCTCAGCGGCCCAAGCGGTGAGGCGGGTCCAAAGCTCTAGCCCCGTTGCGCCAACCGAAATGGGGCGGGCCAGGCGGGTTTGGCCATTCACCGCCGGACTGTCATCGGGCGCGCAAGGGGAGAAGACCTCGCGCGGGCGGGGCAGCTGATCGGGCTCAAGCTCTAGCGGCGGCTCACTGGCCAAAAGATCGGGAAGATCCGGCATCAGGACCATGGAAATATCAGGCAGCCCATGCAAATGCGCCAGCCCATGCCAGGGTGACCGAGTGGGAAAGGCAGGGGGCAGGGCCGGGATGGGGCTTGCCAGAAGGTCTTGCAAAGCCGTAGCCCCCGCGCCGTAATTCCCCCCGATCAATTCGGATAAGGCAGTAAGGCGAAGGGAGATATCCGCGAAATAGGGCAGCGGATCCCCCATGCGAACCACCACCGCTTCGCGCCCACCTGCGGCAAAGAACAGGCGCAAAGCCGCGCCCATTGGGCAACATAGCCGGCCGCTGGCACTGCGTGCCGCTACGGGAAATCCCAAGGCCGGATTGGCATAGATCGTCAGATCGCCGGGGCCATCCAAAGTGAAGACCAGCGGCGCAAAGCCGCTTGCGACAGGCCCCAAAGCAACGCTCAGCGAAATATCGAGAGCCGTCAAGTCTGCTTGCAGCTGATCGATAATTGCATCGCGACTTAGGGCGCCGGGCTGTAAGCCCAGCTGATATTCGACCCCATCTAGGCTGAGGGTCAGGCTACGGTGATCAGAGTCGGGGTCAAGCATCGCGGCCAAACCACCGCCCGCAAGCCGCACCGCCCGGTCTTGCCGCCCGCCGGTGTCAAACAGGGTTTCCGCCTCATCCAGGCTGCGCAGCCGCACCGGCAGATCCAGCAAATCCGCCCGGCCTGCAATGCGGTCGGCCCAGCCTTCGGCGCTTAGGCGCGCCGCGCGAGCTTGCCTGGCGGCCAGCGCCTCAGATCCCGCGCGCAGCGGCAAGAACCCCACAAACATGGCGCAATCCATGCGATTAGGGTCCACAACTGCTGCGCCGGGATCTTCGACAAAACTGATCGCTTGCAAGCTCATCGCCGCGCGCCTCCGTTAGGCGACTTGCGCGTAGCGGATATCGGTGACCGAGAGCGTCAGCTCTTCCATGGCCACATCACCACCACCTTTGGCCGATAGGCTTGGGCCGGTATATTTGGTGGGGAAACAGTCCAGAAGCGTCCATTTTTGCACTTCGGTCTGGCCGGTTTCATCCATCAAAGTGATGGTCACGGTCTGTTTCGCCCCAGGCCCTTCGCCATTTTGGAACGCGTTGAACATGTCAAACACCGCCTGGGAATTGATGATGCCCCGTTTCAGCGTCACATCCGAGACCTTGAACATTCCGGGGATCTTCGTCACCACATTGCGTTTGTCAGAGCCATTGCGGTACTCGGCCACGGTGATTTCAGCGCCCAGCCCGGACACTTCGGAAAACCCGCCTTGGATCGCACCGTCACCAAAGGCCACGCGGAAATTAAACGCGCTATAGGGGGAATTGCGGTCAGCCATGGGAAACTCTCCTTATCCCTGAGCGTCTGCGGTCTTCTGACCGATACGGAAGATGACGAATTCAGCCGGTTTGATGGCGGCGACACCGATTTCACAGATCAAGCGGCCATTATCCAAATCCGCCTGGGTCATGGTGGAACGGTCGCAGCGCACGAAGAAGGCTTCGTCCGGGGTTGCGCCCAGCAGCGCACCAGAACGCCATTCCGCAAACAGGAAGGATGAAATCGTTTCGGTGATATTGGACCAAAGAGCCGGGCCATTGGGTTCAAACACCGCCCATTGGGTGGAGCGATCAATAGAGGCTTCGAGATAGATGAAGTAGCGGCGCACATTCAGATAGATCCATTCCGGATCACTGCTGACCGTGCGTGCGCCCCAGACCCTATTGCCGCGACCAAAGAAGCTGCGCAGGCAGTTGATGCCTTCGGGGTTTAGGACTTCTTGCTCGCCCTTGGACACTTCACGCTCGAACCGCAAAGCGCCGCGCACGACTTCATTGGCCGGGGCTTTCCAGACGCCGCGCTGAATATCGGTGCGGGCATAAATCCCGGCCACAAAGCCCGATGGCGGCAGAGCGATTTCCTTCGGGATCGAGGCATTGGACGGCCGTGCCGACGGGTTTGGCACCACCACCCAGGGGTAATACAGCGCCGCGTGGGAGCTATCGATAGCTGCGCGCACGGCACGCGCTTCGCTCACGCTTTGACCTTGCGGCGTGTCGAGAATAGCCACGCGATAGCGCAAGCGCTCGCAATGGGTGATCAGCTCATTATTGATCGCCGCCGCTTCCGCCGTAACGGAACTGCCGGGTGCTGCGATGATCGAAATATCTGGGATCTCTTCCAGCGCGGTCAGCGCCTCGCTATAGGATACGATATTTCGTGACGCATCCGAGACCCGCAGCGCTTCACCGTCAACTCCGCCGGTCACAGGCAGAACCGAGCTATCACCGCCGCCGAATAGAGCATCGCGCAGGCTAAAGGCCGTCGCCGCCGGATCGGCGATAAAGGCATAAGGCGCCGCCAAAAGCTCGCCCCGGCTGGCTGGGGTTACGGGCAGAGCGTTGCCTAGATAGCGCGGATGCGCCGCGTCAAAGCCAAGCCCTTCGAGCAAGATGGGCGCGCCTTCGGCCTCACTGCCGCCGGTCATTAACTCTAAATTCAAGGTGAGCAGCTCCAGCGGGCCACCAGGATTACCGGTATTGAGCACATCCGAGCCGTCGCCTGCCGGGGTCTCCGGCTGATAAATACCCGCACCATCCTTGACGAAAAAGCTGATCGTGCCATCGCCTGCGGTCAGCTGCGCCATGGATCCCACGGGTGCAGCACCTAGGGTCGTGGCGCTGGCAGGGCTGCGTTTGAGATAGGCCGAGATGGTTCCATTCGCCCCGGCACCTGGATAGCGCGCTTGGAATGTCCCAACCGTGCCGCCATTTGAGGCGATAGTGGCAGCGGCGGAATTGGCGGTCAGATTGGCCGAGGCCGGGTTTGTTACCTGGGTGGAGGTAAAGACCCGTGCCACATAGAGCCGGGCGCCGCCATTATCGAAAAAGGCTTTGACCGCATGGGCCATGTAATTGGGCATCTGGCCGATGGGCGAGGCGAAATTCAGATCCGCGATCCCGCCATAGATGCGTTCAAATTCACCAAAGCTGGTGATCACATCCGAGGCCAGCCCCAGCGGGCCTTTTCGGGTTGGACCGACAAAAGCGGTGGTGCTGGTGCCCACCCCTTGAATGGATTTGGCGCGAAAGCTTGTCTCTTCGACAAAGACGCCAGGCGCAAGATATTCGGGCATGCGTGACCTCCGAGTTCCTAGGGTTGAGGCTCAAGTGAAAAGGACAGACCCTTTGTTAGGATCTGGCCGGTACGAAGATTGAGTTGGGGCAAAGCGCCTTGGACCGGGCGCCAAGCCGTTGTATTTGCGGCGAAGCGGTCGGGGTGGGGCGGCCAGCCACTGGTCGAGCGTGTTTCGATGCTGAGACGCGCGAGGGTCGTCGCGGCGCCAACCGCGCCATTGCCCTGACCTTGGCCATTGCCATTGGCGGGGGCCGAGAAATCGATCACCGGAATTCCCACCGCGATGACCAGGGCCTCGCCTCGCTCATCCGTGAAACTTTGGCCCAGCACCACATCATCGCTATCCCGGATCAGCCGGACCCGCGCACCTATCAGCGGTAGATCGCCATTGCCGCGCAAACTACAGCGAATGCCGGACCAGTTGGGCGCGACGAGAGCGGTTGGGCTAGGGTAAAGCTCCACCTGGATCGGGGTTCGCAAATCATCCCCCACACGCGGTAAAGCCGTGTCGAAGATTTGCGGCAGATATTGGGCTTTGGGGTCAGTGACGGTGACCAATTCATGCTCGGATCCGGGGCCTGGCTGAGACAAAGGGGCCTCGAAACTCGCCAGATGCTTTCGCAGCCGCCGCTCGCGCCAATGATCCGCGACAACCTGGTTGATCACATAAAGCCCGGCGCGATTGCGCAGAAACCCATATCCTTCGCAGCTTAAGGACAAGGGCGCTGTGATCCGCGCGCCGGTATTTGCGTCAAGAAATTCCAGCGCCGCTAGAACCCGTTGGTCGATCGTGTCAAAGCTGCGCAGCTGCATCACACGCCTTCCTCTAGCGGTCCGACGCGGCGGCGCACGGCCATGACCGGCGCTGCGCTGGTATCGGCGGGCGGATCGATATGCACCACACGGGCCACATAAGTGGCGGAAAGCCGGTAGCTGGGCTCTAGCACATCCCAAATCCGCGACAGATCCTCTTGGGTCACATTCGTCGGGGTGATCTGGATGCTTTCATCGCGTCGCCAGCCGCCCTGTGCCATGAGATTGGAGGCGTCCAACATGGGCGACCAATGCAGCTGAGCCATGACCCAGGCCATCAATAGCTGCTCGGTATGGCGGTTATCGCTCCATACCGTGACCATGTAATGCAAATCCAGCGGCAAAGCGCGGGCCACAGGCGGTAGACTGCGATCCGACCCGGCCGGGTGCAGATATTGATCGATGGTCATGCGATAGAGGAAAAAGCTGACCGTGGTTTCCGCAAAGGTATCGGGATCGGCGAAATCTGCGCTTTTAGCCAGTTCAAAGCGGCAGGGATGGTCCTGGCGCAAATCATCGGGATAGATATTGCGCAAATGCTGCACCAGGCTTTCGCCAACCGCATATGGTGCAGAAAACCCAGCCATTAGCTGCGCTCCTCTGGCACTGCCTCTGGCTCGGGGCGGAGATGCAAGGTCAGCGTCCTATCGCCTTTTTGGGGCTGGCGGGGATCTAGATGGATACCGTGGCGCATGAGCTCTTCAATCAAGTCTTCCCAGATGGTAAAGGCACGGCTGTCTTGGGTTTCCGCATTGACCAAACGACCCGTCCATCGTCCATCGCGTGAGCAAGACAAATGCAGCACGAAGGCTATCGGCGGCGGTGGGTCTTCGGGCATTGGATCCTCAAACAACCTGTTGGGATCAGGCTAGGATGGCGGCTGTCACCCTTGCGTCACCAGCTCGTCACCAGAAGATCACCAGCCGCGAAAAAGCGGCACGGAGCCTAGCGGAATTCCCGACCCGCTGCATCAAATGCGAGGTTCCATAGGGATTACCCCCTGACCCAAAAGGGCCATTGGGTTAAGTTGATCGAGGAAAGAGGGTTTACGCGCCTAAGGCCAAATCCGACCGCTGATCCCAGCAAGTCCCAGCCAGGAGATCGCTACGACCACATGCGGCGCGCAGCTTTGCCGCCAGCCTTTGCGAGGGGGCGACATCCAATTCGCGGCGCAGGGTTTCCGCACAGCGCTGATATTGCCGCAAAGCCAATGCTCGGCGGTCCTGAGAGAGGTGAATATCGATCACATCCTCATGCACATCTTCGAGAAGCGGATCATGATCCAGTAAGCGCGCGCCGGTGTCTAACGCCGCTTCCTTGGCCCCATCTGCAATCTGGCGCTGCATATGCACGCGCAAGCAACGTTCATATAGCAGCTCTAGCCGGGCTCTTTCGCGCAAAGCCCAAGGCGCGTACCAGCCCTGAAACGGTGCGGCGCTGCGCAGATCCTGGGGCATTCCAGTTGGTAAGGCACGCGCAGTGTCATCGGCCAAAAATTTCTGCGCCGCATGGGCGAATAGCGCCGTATCCAAGCTAAGCTTTTCCGATAAGGCCAGCGCCAAAGCGCCGCCGGGCATCACTAAAACCGCATGGTTATGGCCTATCTCGCGTAGAAATTTGCGCAGACGATGCAGGCTAGAGGTCAAACAGGAAGAGGCTTTGTCGGGGCTGGTTTCGGGCCAAAGCGCCTCGATCACCTGCTCGCGGGCGACTGGGCAGCCGCCGAAACTGGACAAAAACACCAAAAGCCCAAAGGCCGAGCGGGGCGGTGTCACACAATCGCCGTCCGGGTCCATCCCAAGACTTGGGACCCCAAAACACCGAATGGCCAATCGATTAAACATCTCGTCCCCTCCACCGCATCATATGCCGCAGGCCCATGATGGTGAGGTTACGTAGAGAAATTACGTTCTGTCCAGTAATGGATACCAAGCCTTATTGGTGAAATCAGGGAAACTTTTGCCCCATCCAAATCGCGTATTTTCCAAAGATGCGGGAATTAATGGATTTTCGAAGAGCGACTTTGCGAGGGGCTCAAGGATTTTTCTGGGTGAAAAAATTTGGGGTAGGGCGTGGCATACATGGCCTGACACATCGCCGAACAACTTTTCGCTTTCGGCTGCTGGGGTAGGTGGCAGCAAAGATATGGGGCGATGATTTCTAGATACGTTGCCAGAGAGTTTCTGCGAATCCTGCTCCAGAATTGCAAAAGGGCGGCGCCAGAAATTGGCCCGCCCTTTGCATTTTCCGAGATCGGGCTAGGAAAATGGCCCTAGCCCAATGCTGCTTATCAGCGGCTCTCTTAGAAATGCGCCGATTTGCTGGTGTTTGGGATTTCCAGCGGTGGCGCGAATTTGGTCAGGTCGATGCCTTCAACCGCAGCTTTGTATTCGTCCGAAGATGGGGTGCGGCCCAGGATTGCCGAGAGAACAACAACCGGGGTCGAGGCCAAGAGCGATTCACCTTTCTTCTCAGGCGAGTCCGCCACAACCCGGCCTTGGAACAAGCGGGTGGAGGTGGCCAGGACGGTATCGCCTTTGGCCGCTTTCTCTTGGTTACCCATGCAGAGGTTACAGCCCGGACGTTCCAGATAGAGGATGTTTTCGTATTCGGTCCGTGCCTGTGCTTTCGGGAACAGATCATCGAACTCAAAGCCCGAATATTTCTGCAGGATTTCCCAATCGCCCTCTTCTTTCAGCTCGTCGATGATATTGTAGGTCGGCGCGGCGACAACAAGCGGGGCTTTGAACTCCACCTTGCCTTCGGCTTTTTCTACGTTTTTCAGCATCTGAGCGACGATTTTGATATCGCCTTTATGGACCATACAAGAGCCCACAAAGCCCAGATCCACCTTCTTCTCACCGCCATAGTAAGAAACCGGGCGGATCGTGTCATGGGTGTAGCGCTTGGAGACATCAGCGTTGTTGACATCCGGGTCAGCGATCATCGGCTCGTCGATTTCGTCGAGATCAACAACCACTTCGGCGAAGTATTTCGCGCTGTCATCCGGGGTCAGCGGCGGGCGCTCGCCGGATTTGATTTCCGCAATCCGCGCATCCGCTTTGTCGATCAGGCCTTGAAGCAGCTTGGCTTCGTTATCCATGCCTTTTTCGATCATGATCTGGATCCGGGATTTCGCCAGTTCCAGCGAGCCGATCAGCGTCTCATCATTAGAGATACAGATGGAGGCTTTCGCCTTCATTTCCGCAGTCCAGTCGGTGAAGGTGAAGGCTTGGTCGGCCAGCAGGGTGCCGATATGCACTTCGATCACGCGCCCTTGGAAGACGTTATCGCCATGCTGCTTAAGCATCTGCGCCTGGGTGGCGTGGACGACATCGCGGAAATCCATATGGTCTTTCATCGCGCCTTTGAAGGTCACTTTCACCGATTCCGGGATCGGCATAGTGGCTTCGCCGGTGGCTAGGGCCAGAGCAACAGTGCCCGAATCCGCGCCGAAAGCAACGCCTTTGGACATGCGGGTATGGCTGTCGCCGCCGATGATGATGTCCCAGTCATCCACAGTGATATCGTTCAGTACTTTGTGGATCACGTCGGTCATGGAATGATAGACGCCCTTAGGATCCCGCGCGGTGATCAGGCCGAAATTATTCATGAAGCTCATGAGTTTCGGGATATTGGCCTGAGCCTTCTTGTCCCAAACCGATGCGGTGTGACAGCCCGACTGATAGCCCACATCCAAAGATGGGGAGATCACGGTGGCTGCCATGGCTTCCAGTTCCTGAGCGGTCATCGGGCCAGTGGTGTCTTGCGACCCCACAACATTGACCTTCACCCGCACATCGGAACCGGCATGCAGGGTTTTGCCCGGCGTGGTGCCGCGTGCATTGCGGTTGAAGATTTTCTCAACAGCCGTCAGGCCTTGGCCCTCGACAGAGACTTCTTTCGACGGCGCGTAAGCGGAGTCAAGCGGCTGACCAAGAGCTTCGGCAGCAAATGTTTGCAGCTTCTTGCCGAAGACAACAGCATAAGAGCCGCCAGCCTTCATGAACTCGACCTTCTGCGGCGAGAAGGAGGATGCCACATCCGCCAGCTCGGTGCCGTCGGCGTCAAACAGCTTTTTGGATTTGGTGTTGATAGTCAGCACTTTGCCGGTTTCGACCGAATAGGCTTGCTCCAGTACCGGATCGCCATTTTCGTCCATCACCGGATTGCCATCGGCATCCAGCTTTTTGACCCAGTTTTTCAGGTCGATGCCGATACCGCCGGTCACACCAACAGTGGTCAGGAAGATCGGCGAAATGCCGTTCGTGCCCGCAACAACCGGCGCGTAATTGACGAAAGGCACGTAAGGAGAGGCTTGCTTACCCGTCCACAGCGCAACGTTATTCACACCAGACATCCGCGAAGAGCCCACACCCATGGTGCCCTTTTCCGCGATCAGCATCACGCGCGCATCCGGGTGATCCTTTTTCATCTGCTCGATTTCCGCCTGGGCTTCTGGCGTGATCATGCATTTGCCGTGCAATTCGCGGTCAGAACGAGAATGCGCCTCAGCACCCGGCGACAGAAGGTCGGTAGAGATATCGCCTTCGGCCGCGATATAAGTGACGACTTTGATCTCGTCTTCGATTTCTGGCAGCTTGGTGAAGAACTCTGCCTTAGCATAGCTTTCCACGATTTCCTTGGCGACGGCATTGCCCGCATCCAGGGCCGCTTTCAGACGGTCTGTATCGGCCTCATACAGGAAAACCTGAGTTTTCAGAACTTCGGCGGCCTGCGCGGCCAGTGCGGCGTCATCGCCCAATGCGATATCCAGCAGCACTTCTACCGATGGGCCGCCTTTCATATGGGACAGCAGCTCAAAGGCGAAATCAGGGGTGATTTCCGCGACGCTCGCTTCGCCCAGAATGATTTTCTTCAGGAAAGCGGCTTTCACACCTGCGGCAGAGGTGGTGCCGGGCAGGGTGTTATAGATGAAGAAGTTCAGCGAGTCTTCGCGATACTCATTGCCGGTATCTTCGATCTGCGCGATCAGCTCGGCTACCAGAGCGCCATCATCGATGGGCTTGGGGTGCAAGCCTTCGCCTTTGCGGGTTTCAATTTCGGTTAGGTAGTCTGTGTACAAGCTCATGACGATCCCTACGATGCAGTGTTGCGCGAAGCTTGTGGTCCGGACCGCAAGTATCCCAGGCAAACGGCGGCAAGCTTTCTGCATGCAACAGTATACCAGAGACGAATGCGGAGCAAGTCTCAGTGCATAGGCATAACGTCCCACCTAAAGAAAAGGCAGGTGCCTATGACTGAGGAAGCCGGTTCGCATGCCCCAAAAGTCTGTGGCGGTATAGAAGCCCATTTCGGTAGCGGTGAAACTGAGACTAAGCCGCGCAGTGGCTGGTCCAAATCTTAAAATGCGGCAGGTTTGCTTTGTGTCCGGGCTTGTCGCGGGGCAATAACGTGTGACCCGACCGCCGAATTGGCCAAATCCAAGGTGTTGGCTGACGCATTTGACCTAAGAGCGACACAGCGAGTCGGGTCATGGCTGTGGGGCCTCTCACCGGAAGCGCTGCTGGATTTTTCGTCTTGGCTGGCGGCCAAGTCACCGTTTCAGAAAACGCCCCTCCGCGGCAGTCCACCCCATGCGAATGCGCTGACCGATATAAGGCACAGTGCCGCCCCGCAGGCTAAGGGTGATTTCCTTGCCCGTGGTCAGTTGCACCAAAATACGGGTCTCGGCGCCCGCATAGATCGTATCGCAGACCTGCCCGGCCAGCGGACCGGACTCGTCCAGGCGCATCATTTCTGGGCGCAGCACCAAATGGCCATGCCCTGACGCAGTCATCCCCGGTGGCAGAGGCAAAAGACCCTCAGGGCAATCAAGCCGCTCGCCTTTGACTTCGCCGTCGAAAATATTGGAAATGCCTATGAAATCGGCAACAAAGACGGATTTGGGATTAGTATACATCTCCATGGGCGAGCCCGCCTGCACAATCCGCCCATCTCGCATCAGGCAAATCCGTTCGGAGAGGGCCAGGGCTTCTTCCTGGTCATGGGTGACGAAAATGATCGTGGTATTGGTCTCGCGATGAATGCGTTTGATCTCGATTTGCATCTGTTCGCGCAGCTTGCGATCCAGCGCGGAAAGCGGCTCATCCATCAAGATAATCGCCGGATCATAGACCATGCAGCGGGCCAGGGCGACGCGCTGTTGCTGCCCGCCGGACAGCTCATGCGGGAAACGCGCCCCCGCATGGCCAAGCCCCACAGTTTCTAGCGTTTGGCCCACACGCTGCGCGATTTCGCGGCCAGGCACACCGCGCACGCTGAGCGGATAGCCGATATTTTCGCTGACGGTCAGATGCGGAAACAAGGCGTAGTTTTGGAACACCAAACCAATGCCGCGTTTTTCCGGGCGGGTCAGCGTGTGATCCACCCCATCGATCAAAAGCTGGCCGCGCGAGGGTTTGTTGAGACCGCAGATGGTTTGCAAAAGCGTGGTCTTACCCGATCCAGAAGGGCCAAGCAGAGTGAGGAATTCGCCCTCATAAACATCAAGATCCACCCGGTCGAGCGCAATCGTTTCGCCATAATAGCGCGATAGATCCCGCGCCGAGAGCTTCACTTTCCGCTGTTGCGAGGCGCCAAGGGGGACGTCCCCAGCAGTCATGTCAGGTCGAAACTCTTTCTGCGGCTGCATCATCGCCATCTCCTTTTTCGCGCCCTGCATCATGCTGCACTGCCGCATGATTATCGGCAAGCCCCATGGCTGGGGGTTTCCCCGATTAAAAGAAATATTTGAGATGAGGTAAAATAGATAAATAAGAGCACATGCTTAGGTATTTCCTAAGCCAATCCAGCATGACCATTCGTCACTTAGGTTTTGCCTAATCAGAGATGTGGTTTTTGCTTCTTTACGCTGCACTGCGGAAATGATTGCCTTTGATCAAGCTCTTTCCCAGAGCCCAAACGCCAAATCGCCCAAGGATGTTTCTCTTCCTCATGGGGCCGCTGCGTCAGCAATAGCCCCTGTTCAACCATGTTCTGCAATTCAGGAGTGCCACCTCTATGACATCATTCAAGCTCAATCGCCGCGCCGTCCTTAAAAGCGGTCTGACCTCCGCCGCTGCCCTTGCTGCTCCGGCGCTTTTGTCATCTGCGGCGCGCGCTGCGGTAGAGCAGATCACCGTTTCAGATGTGGGCGGTGCGATTGCGCCGGCGCTACGTAAGGCCTTTTACGACCCCTTCGAAGCCGCAACCGGCATTCGCGTGATTTCGGTGGCGCAAGAGCCTAATCCGGTGACTCAGATCAAGCTTTTGGTCGATACAGAAAGCTATATCTGGGATATCTCCATGACCACGCCGGATCATGTGAAACAGCTGATGGCGGGCCCGGATTACACCACGCCGCTCGATCTTGGGGTTGATACATCGGATTATGTGGACGGCACGGTAAAGCCGAACTGGCTGGGCTTTTCGGTGTTCTCGGTGAATATGGCGCTGAATACCGCACAGCTGACTGGGCCAAAGCCGCAAAGCTGGGCTGACTACTGGGATGTGGAAAATTTCCCTGGCCGTCGCGGTCTCTATCGCTCGCCTTGGGGTACTTTGGAAATGGCGCTTTTGGCCGATGGCGTGGCCCCGGCCGATCTGTATCCGCTTGATGTTGACCGCGCCTTTGCCGCGCTTGACCGAATCCGCGAACATGTGGCCGTTTGGTGGACCGCTGGCGCGCAAAATACCCAGATCCTGCAATCGGGCGAAGTGGATATGACAGATACATGGTCCGCCCGCGCCTATGCCGCCTTTGAGGCAGGCGCTCCGGTTGAGATGGTTTGGAATGGGCTTTACTCGGTCGATGGCTGGTCGGTGCATAAAGGCACGCCGCGCATGGAAGCCGCGCAGGAATTTGTCCGCTTCTGTGCCCGCCCAGAGCAGCAAGCGATCTATTCCTCCAATGTTGCCAATGGCCCCTCGGCCAAGAAAGCCTATGACTTCATCTCGGCGGAACGCTCCAAAGTCTTGCCGACTGCGCCGGGCAATGTGGATGGGCTGACCCTAATGGATAGCGATTATTGGGGTGCCAATTACGACCCATTGGCCGAGCGTTTCAATGAATGGCTGCTGATGGGCTAACCCAGAAGGCGCGGCGCCGTTTTCCCCTTACCCGGCGCCGCGCTCTTTGCTGCCGTCAAAGCCCCTCCTCAATGCATCTCAGGAAGACCCCATGTCGAAGAAACAGCTCGCAATCGGAACCTTGATCGAAGCCTATGGCATCCACCCCGCCGCCTGGATGGTTGAGGGAACAAAGCCCAATGCGCCCACCGATATCGCCTATTTCCAAAATATCGCCCAGATCTGCGAAGCTGGGAAATTCGACTTCTATTTCATCGCCGACACACCTGCGGCGCGCACCCAAGATGTGGATACCTGGGCCCGCTCGCCCATGTATATGAACCAGCTAGAGCCGATCACCTTGCTGACCGCGCTTGCGGGCACCACTTCGAAAATCGGCTTGGCCGCCACGGCCTCGACCAGCTTTTATGAGCCTTATAACCTGGCCCGGCTTTATGCCTCGCTTGATCATATCTCAGGCGGACGCGCAGGCTGGAATATCGTGACCTCGGCCAATGATTACGCCGCGCGCAATTTCGGCGCCGACCGCTTGCCGCCCCATGCAAAACGCTATGCGAAAGCCAAGGAATTCTATGATCTGGTGACATCGCTTTGGGATAGCTGGGAAGATGACGCCTTTGTCTATGATAAAGAGACGGGCTATAATTTTATCCCAGAAAAGATGCATGTGACCGAGCATGAAGGCGAGTTCTTCAAGGTTTCCGGCGCACTCAATATTGCCCGCTCGCCCCAGGGCTATCCGGTGATCCTAGAGGCTGGCGCCTCTGAGACCGGCAAGGAATTTGCCGCGCAAACCGCTGAGGCTGTGTTTGGTGTAGCCACAAAGATTGAAGAGGCCATCGCCTTTTACAAGGATCTCAAAGGCCGCATGCCGCGCTATGGCCGCGATCCTGATCATTTGAAAATTCTGGCAGGGGCCACTATTGTAGTGGGTGAGAGCGCTGAAGAGGCCAAGACGCGCTTCGACCATTGGCAATCTCTGATCCATCCGGATGTGGGCCTGTTGCGGATCAAGCAAGATATCGAAACCGATCTTTCTGATCTGCCGCTAGATGAGCCCGTTCCGGTAGAGCGCATCCCAGCCGAGGCCAATCACCACCGCGCCTATTTCGACGAAATCGCCGAGATGATCCGCAAGGGCCTGACCCTGCGCGAGATTTGTCAGCAATATACCCGCTCGAAAGTGACAATTTTCGGCTCGCCCGAAGAGATCGCCGATATGATGCAAGATTGGCTAGAGCGCGAAGCTTGCGATGGCTTTATGATCACTTTCCCGGTGCTGCCATCCACTTTGGAAGACTTCATCGAAAAGGTTGTCCCGATTTTGCAAGCGCGCGGGATCTTCCGCAAAGACTATACCGGCTCCACCCTGCGGGAGCATCTGGGCCTGCCACGTCCGGAAAATCGCCATGTGATCGCGCCAGCGGGCGGTGACGCAGAGGATAAGAAAGTCGCGGCGCATGTCTGATATGGCTCTTGCTCCGGGATCTGTGCCTTTGGGCCAGCTCCATAAAGATCGCAGCTTCAACCCGGTTTGGCTTGCCGCGCCGGGGGTGATTTTCTTGTTGGTCTTTATGGTTTTGCCCATGGGGCAGATCTTCAATCTTTCTGTGCATGAGGCCAATGGTGATTTCACCATGCGCTTTATGGAAAAGGCCACCGCGCCCGGTCTTTATGCGCGGGTGCTGGGGATGACCTTTTCGGTGTCGCTGCAAGTCATGCTCTGGTCGGTGCTGATCGCTTACCCCGTGGCGCTATGGCTATCCCGGCTGCAAGGGCGCAGCAAAAATCTAGCGATTTTCTGCATCTTGCTACCGTTTTGGACATCGCCGCTGATCAAGAACTTTTCTTGGATGGTGCTTTTGGGGCGGACCGGCTTTATCGCGGGGATCGCGGAAAAGCTTGGCATTTCCCCAGAGACGCTACTTTACACCAATACCACGCTGATCTTTGCCATGACCCATACGCTTTTGCCCTTGGCGATCATTGTTATGCTGCCCGTGCTGCAACAGATCGATCACCGGGTGATGCAGGCCAGCGCGACTTTGGGCGCCAGCTCTGGGCAAAGCTTTTGGACGGTGCTGCTTCCGCTTTCCATGCGCGGGATCTCGGCGGCGGGGCTGCTGATCTTTGTCACCTCTTTGGGCTTTTTCATCACCCCGGCGCTTTTGGGCGGGCCAAAGCAAACCATGATCGGTCAGCTGATCATTATGCAAATCAACCAGCTGCAAAACTGGCAGCAAGGCGCGGCGCTGGCCGTTGTGCTGCTGATCACCGCTTTGGTGGCGGTCTTCGTCTTTGACCGCATCTTCGGCATCTCGTCTGTGGCGGGCGGGGCAGGGGCGCAGCGCGCGGCCACGCATCCCATCCGCCGCTTTAGCCTTTTTCTGTGCACCGGGCTTGGGCATTTGTCGCGTCGTCTTAGCGGTGGTGTCTCGGATCGCGCCGGGCGGATGATCCAAAACATCTTTGTGGTGCTGGTGATCTTTGTCCTGCTCGTGCCGGTGATCGCCTTTGTCCCCATGGCTTTTGAGGACTCGGTCAATCTATTCTTCCCCCCCAAAACCCTGTCTTGGCACTGGTTCTCTGCGCTGATCGAAGAGCCGGTTTGGCGCTCGGCGATCCTGCGCTCGCTTGGGGTGGGGCTGGCGACGGCGGCGCTTACCCTGGTCATCGGCGGGCTCACCGCGCTGGCCTTGGTACGCGGACGCGGCAAAGCAACAACGCCGATCTTCCTGCTATTCCTGACCCCGATGATCATCCCGCCCATCGCTTTGGCTGTGTCGATGTTCTATCTCTTCGCGCAAATCGGCCTAGTGGCGACGAATTTGGGGATCATCATCGGTCATTGTGTCATTGCCATGCCCATCGTCTTTGTTGTGCTGCTCACCACCTTCAAAGGCTATGACTGGCGGCTCAATGATGTGAGCCTAACCCTTGGGGCAACCCGGCTGCAAAGCTGGCGCCGCATCACCTTGCCGCTCATGAAAGGCGGGCTGATCGCGGGCTTTATCACCGGCTTCTTGCAAAGCTTTGACGAGCTGACCGTGGCGCTCTTTGTGGGCGGTGGTCTCAAAACAACCCTGCCGCGGCAGATGTGGGACAGCATCAATTTGCAAGCCACACCCATCATCGCCTCGGCCTCTGTCTTTGTCTTGCTCATCGTTCTGCTCTTTTTCGGCGCGATGGAGCTTGCCCAGCTCAGCCGCAAAAGCGCGGCGAAAGAAAGCTAATCCTGAAAGCTAAACCCATGGATATGAGAACCGATATCATCGACGAAACCCAGGCGCGGATCGATCTTGCCGCCGCGCTACGGATGACTGCCCGCGCCAATATGCATGAGGCCGTGGCCAATCACTTTTCCATAGCGCTCAGCGCCGATGGCAGCCGTTTTTTGATCAATCCCAAATGGATGCATTGGGCGCGGGTGAAGGCCTCTGATCTGGTGCTGGTTGATCTCAATGCCGAAGAGCCCGCCAATATCGACCCCACGGCTATGGTGGTGCATGGCCAAGTACATAAGCTTTGCCCAAAGGCGCGGGTGGTGATGCATCTGCATCCGATCGCTGTCACAGCCCTGGCCTCGATCGAGCCGCCCTGTCTGCCGGCGATCGATCAGAACTCGGCCCGTTTTTTCAATCGGGTTGCGATTGATCTCGATTTCGGCGGCATGGCCAATTCCGAGGCGGAAGGCGCGCGGCTGGCCGCTGTTATGGGGGATAAATCCCGGCTTTTGATGGGCAATCATGGGGTGATGATCACCGCGCCCAATATTGGTGAGGCTTGGGATGATATCTATAGTTTCGACCGAGCGGCGCAAATCGTGGTGGCGGCGATGTCAACGGGGCGACCCTTAAAGCTACTTGATGACGCCACCGCCGAAGCCACGGCGCGCGATTGGGAAGGCATTCGCGATTTCTCGGTGGCGCATTTCGAAGAGATGAAGCGCATCCTTGATACGGAATGCCCCGACTACCGCGACTAGGTGCTTCGATGATGTCTCGAAACCCGCATAGCCAGAGCAAGACGGCTCTCTAACGAAGGACGGCCCAATGACCGAACTCAGCCAAATTTTGCCCCAAGCGGAGGTAAGCCGCGAGGCCTTTCGCGAGGGCATGGCCTGCCTTGCCGGGGCGGTCAATATCGTGACAACCGACGGGCCAGGCGGGCGCGCCGGGCTCACCGCCTCTGCGGTTTGTGCGGTCACTGACACACCGCCGCGGCTATTGGTTTGCGTCAATCGCAGCTCCTCTGCCGGGCCAGCTTTTGCGAAAAATTCCGCGCTTTGCGTCAATACGGTCGGGCCTGATCACCAAGATCTAGCAATGCTTTTTGGCGGCAAAACCCCGATGGATGAGCGTTTTACCAAAGCCGATTGGCAAGCCGGGCTATCGGGCGCTCCGATCCTGCGCGGCGCGGCTGTGGCCTTTGATTGCCAAGTGGCCGAGCGGGTCGCGCAAGGGAGCCATGAGGTGCTGTTTTGCGATATCTTACAGGTGATCCGCGCGGAAAAACCCAGCAGCCTGATCTATTTCAGCCGCAAATTCCACGCTTTGGAGGGCTGAGCAATGGCCAAAGATTTCACCGAAACTCAGGCCCTTTCTGCCGCGCTCTCGGCTTTGACGCTCGGGGAGGTCGTCATCGTGACCGGCGCGCAAGACGGGCCTTTCATGCTCGCTGCCGGGGAAAAGATCACCCCAGGCGCGGTCAATCTCATGGCCACCCATGCGCGCGGGCTCGTGGAAATCGCCCTAAGCCCGGCCCGTGCCGAAGAGCTTTGCCTTGCGCCGCAACCGCGCCGATCCTGGAGTGCGCGGGCAGAATATGCCGTGTCCATCGAAGCGGCCAAAGGCACCTCCACCGGAATTTCTGCTACAGATCGCGCCCGGACTATCCAGGCGGCAAGCTGCGGGGGGCCAGAGGATATCGTCACGCCAGGCCATATCATCCCGCGTGTCTGCACCCCAAGCGAGGCTGGCGCGCGCCAAGAGGCCGGCACCATAGCATTAGAGCTTTTGACCAAGGCTGGGCTCTCCCCCATTGCCGCGATCTGCACGATTTTGGACGAGCAGGGCGAGGTTGCCACTACCCCCAAAGCTGAAAGCTTAGCCGCACAATTTGGCCTGGTCCTGTACCCCTCCTGCGGCGCGAAAGAGCGGCCCAAAACCGCAGAGCTCAGCCCAGCCTTGCTTGAATAGGCTTAGGCTAAGCAACGGTTATCACGACAATATTTTAGCCGAAAGCCAGGGGCCAGTATGCTGGTTCGGCAAGAAAGCTCCCAGAGGTTTTCTCTGGGCTCTCTTCCCCTGCGCGTAGATCGAGAGGAATGCAAATGACGTTAGAAAAAACCCAAGCGCTGGTCATTGGTGGCGGTCAGGCGGGCATCGCTATGAGCGAACATCTCGGTCAATTGGGCGTGCCGCATCTTGTGCTGGAAAAGGCGCGCGTGGCGGAAAGCTGGCGCAGCGCCCGATGGGATTCCCTCGTGGCCAATGGTCCGGCTTGGCATGATCGCTTTCCAGGGCTGGAATTTGCAGGCGCGGGCCCGGATGCGTTTATTCCTAAGGAGGATGTGGCCGCCTATTTCGCGGCCTATGCGGAAATGATCAACGCGCCCCTGCGCTGCGGGGTTGAGGTTACTTCTGTGACCCGGCTGGAAGGGCGCTCGGGCTTTCTGGCTCAGACCAGCGAAGGCGAGATCGAGGCGCAATATATCGTGGCGGCGACGGGACCGTTTCACACGCCGGTCATCCCGCCGATTATTCCTGAAAACGCCGCTCCGGTACAAATTCACTCCAGCGCCTATCGCAATCCAGGCGAATTAGCTGAGGGCGCGGTTCTTGTGGTAGGGGCGGGCTCTTCGGGGGTGCAAATCGCTGATGAGCTCAACCGTGCCGGGCGTCAGGTCTATCTTTCCGTTGGCCCGCATGATCGCCCCCCGCGTAGCTATCGCGGCCGCGATTTCGTGTGGTGGCTGGGGGTTTTGGGGCTTTGGGATGCGGAACGTCAGGCCCAAACCGGCGAGCATGTGACCATCGCAGTGAGCGGCGCGCGTGGGGGCGAAACCATCGATTTCCGCCGCCTGGCCGAGCAGGGGATTACCCTAGTGGGCCGTACTGAAAGCTGCGAGGCGGGGGTCGTGCGCTTCAAAAACAATCTTGCCGAGCTGATCGCCAAGGGCGATGCCAATTACTTATCGCTGCTTGATGAGGCGGATGCCTATGTGGCGCGCAACGGGCTTGATCTGCCCGAAGAGCCCGAGGCCCGCATCTTTGCGGCGGATCCCGCCTGTGTCTCCCATCCGCTTGCCTCGCTGGATCTGGCCAGCGCCAATGTGAGTACGGTGATTTGGGCCACGGGGTTTAAGCTCGATTTCAGCTGGCTCAAAGTCGATGCCTTCGACGAAACCGGTCAGCCGCGCCATAATCGCGGGATCTCTACCGAGCCTGGGATCTATTTCCTTGGCCTGCCCTGGCAGACCCGGCGCGGCTCCAGCTTTATTTGGGGGGTTTGGCATGATGCGAAATTCCTTGCCGATCATATCCATGGCCGCCGCAATTACGCGCTTTACGATCAAGAGGCCCGCGCCGCTGCGCAGCTAAATGCCCCGCGCGCCAGCCACAAAGCCTAATCCCCGCGAAAGACGGATATCCCAATGACCCACCAACGCATTCGCCCTTTCAACACAGCCGACACTTACCCCGAGCAGAATCTTCGCAATGACCTGGCCCAAGCGGTCGTGACCCGTGGCGGGCGGACAGTTTGGCTTCGCGGGCAATGTCCGCAAAGCCTTGATGACGCGAAGAATATCGAAAGCCACGACCCCGTAGAGCAGACACATAAGGTCATGCAGAATATCCGCCAGCTTCTGGAGGAAGCCGGGGGGAGTATGGCCCATTTGGTGAAGGTTGTTGTCTACATCACCGATGTGCGCCATCGCGAGGCGGTGTATCGGACCATGGGCGAATATATCGAAGGAGTGCATCCGGTTTCCACCGGGCTGGTGGTGCAGGCTTTGGCCCGGCCCGAATGGCTAGTGGAAATCGATGGTACCGCCGTGATCCCCGACGAAGAGGGCTAGGCCGTGACCTTTTCCATCGTGGCCCGCTGTGCGCAAACCGGTATGTTTGGTACGGCGATTTCTTCGTCTTCTCCGGCGGTTGCGGCGCGTTGCTCTTATGCTTGGTCGGGGGTTGGAGCCGTGTCGACGCAAAATGTCACCGATCCTAGGCTTGGCCCCATGGCGCTTGATCTCATGGCCCAGGGGAAATCCGCGCAAGAGGCTCTGGCCGAGATCGCAGCAAGCCAACCGCATATGGCCTATCGTCAGGTTTTGGCAGTGGATAATACGGGCGAAAGCGCGATCTTTTCCGGGCCCAATGCTTTGGGGATTTGGTCGGAGGCGAAGGTCGATCATGCGGCTGCGGCCGGTAATTTGCTGGCCGCCCCGGATGTGCCCGAGGCAATCTTAGAAGGCTTTGCCGCCAGCTCGGGCCATCTAGGAGATCGCTTGCTTGCGGCGCTCAAAGCCGGGCTTGCAGCCGGGGGCGAGGCGGGGCCTGTGCATTCGGCAGGGCTTTTGCTGGTGGATCAGGTGGCCTGGCCCGTGGCTGATCTGCGCTGCGATTGGCATGAGGCCTGCCCGATCGAGGCTTTGGCCGAGGCCTGGGCCGTCTATAAACCGCAATTGCAAGATTATGTGCAGCGCGCCCTCGATCCGCGTGCGGCGCCATCTTATGGCGTGCCCGGCGATGCGTGAGGCGGCAGCGCGGCTATCCCAGGCGGCGCGGCTCCAATATTGGGGCTTCCATGCCGGGGATATAACTGTTGGAAATCAGGTTGGTGCAGTGCTCCATAAAGGTAGACACAAGCCGCGTCGGCTTTTGCCGCGCCACCCGCAGCAGTCCAAGCCGCATGGGCCGATGTTCACCCGCCAGCCGCAAACGCACCAATTGCCGCCCATCCAGCGCCGCAGAAGAACGGGGGCGAATATTGGCGATCGTATAGCCAAAGCGGTTTGCCACCATGGTGCGGATCACATCTTGTTGCTGCAACCGCGCCGAGACACGCGGCGTCAGCCCAGCACGGGCGAAAATCCCCATGAAATATTCCCGCGAGAGCGGCAGATCGAGCAGGATCAGGTTTTCCTCTACCAGCTCTTCCAAAGTGACCGCCTTTTGCGCTGCCAGAGGGTCGGTTTCGCCCACAACCACATGCGGCGGCAATTCAGCCAAAGGAACAAATTCGAACTCGTCGGGGACTTCGAGATCATAGCTCAAAGCAATATCCAGCTCGGCCCGCTCCAATTTATGCAAAAGCGTCCCCTGATCCGCCACATCAGGTTGCACCCGCACGCCAGAATAAACAGTGGAAAAGCTATGGGTGATCTCGGGCAAGACCATCGGCGCGAGCGTCACCAAACAGCCAACCGCCAGCGTGCCGCGCACCGTATCCGTTGCTTCCGAAGCGGTTTGATAAAGCCCCTGGGCCTGGTCGATCAGCTGCTTTGCCTCGGCCAGCAATTCCCGCCCCACCGGGGTCAGCGACAGGCCCTGAGCATGGCGGCGCAGGAAAAGCTGCGCGCCCAGCTCGGTTTCAAGCTGAGAAATCGCGGTGGAAATCGAGGGCTGCGATATGTTGATCCGTTCTGAGGCAAGGGTGATCGACCCCAGCTCGGCGGTTGCAATGAAATACTCGATCTGGCGCAGGGTATATCGCATGGCGCTAGTTTCTGTCCGCGCCAGGGGAATGACAAGAGAGCTTTTAACGCTTGCCCCCAGGATAAGAACCCTCCCGCTTTATGCGCATATAAAAGGAAATCGCAAAGATGACCCAAAGCTGTGAAACGATAACTCCGGCGGCTTTTTGGCGTGCCTTGGGTGAACGGGCGATCGGCGCCTGTTTGGTCACGGCCCAAAGCGCGGATGGGCCCAAAGGCTTTCTCGGGCTTTCAGCGGCGCATATCTCTGCGGATCCGGCGCGGATGTCGGTTTCGGTGGGCGGGGCTTCATCGGCTCTGCCGGGGATTTTGGAAAGCCGCCATTTCGCCATCAATATTTTGAGCCAAGAAGATCAGGCGCTGGCGGAAATCTTTGGCGGTAAGGGCGAAAAACCCTTTGAGCCGGGAAAATGGGACAGGCTGGCGACAGGCGCGCCGGTTTTAAAATGTGCCCTGGCGGTGTTTGACTGCGCGCTTGAGAAAGTGATCGAGCTAGACGGCACCGCCCTGCTCATCGGTCAGGTGCAAGCCCTGTCCGCCAAGGACGACGGCGCGCCGCTGATCTATTTTCGCGGCGGATTTCTGGCGGATTGAGGCGAGGGGAAGGGGAAAGCGATGATCACCAGCGAAACTCTTTGCGGCCATCTAGAGCGCCTGATCGGCTTTCCCACTGTGGTGGGCCGGTCAAATGAGGCTCTGATCAGCTATCTTGCCGAATATCTGCGCCGCCATGGCGCTTTGGTGGATGTCTTGCCGGGACCGGAAGGGGATCGTTCCAATCTTTTCGCCAGTTTCGGCCCGCGCGACAGGCCGGGAGTGATGCTTTCGGGGCATCTTGATGTTGTTCCGGCGCAAGAGCCCGGCTGGCAGGCTGATCCGTTTAAGCTGCGCCGCGATGGCCAAAAACTGATCGGGCGCGGTACATCGGATATGAAGGGCTTTGTCGCCGCAGTTTTGGCGGTGGTCCCGGAGCTGGCTGGGCTGGCGCAGGAGCGCCCGGTTCATATTGCCCTGTCTTATGATGAGGAAGCGGGCTGTCGCGGGGTTGGCCATATGATCGCGCGCCTACCCGAGCTTTGCGCCCCACCCTTGGGCTGTTTGGTCGGAGAGCCAACGCGGCTTCGCCCGGTGCTTAGCCATAAGGGCAAGGCGGCGCTGCATCTGCAAGCGCGCGGTATTTCGGGCCATAGTGCTCGGCCCGATCTGGGGCGCAATGCGATCCATCTGCTCGCCCCCTGCCTGGCGCAACTTGTTGCGGAGTCTGAGCGATTGGCGCAGCTTGGCCCCTTTGATGAAAATTTCAGCCCCGCCTATCACACATTGCAAATCGGCGTGGTTGCAGGGGGTGTTGCGATTAATATCTTGCCCGATCTGGCCGAAGCCAAATGCGAGGCCCGCGCCTTGCCTGGGACGGATCCAATGGATTTGTTGCAGCCGATCTTGGAAACGGTCGAGGCCACGCCCGATCTGAGCGCCGAGATCTTGGCCCATTACCCGGCCCTCCCGCCAGAGTCGGGCAGCCAATTCGCCCCGCGCCTGGAAAAGATCACCGGTCACCCGGCAGAATATGCGGTGAGCTTTGGCACAGAGGCCGGGCTATTCCATGAAGCGGGCATCCCATCGATCATTTGCGGCCCCGGCGATATGGCCCGCGCCCACCGCGCGGAGGAGTATATTCTGCCCCAAGAGCTGCATGCCGGGGCAGAGATGATTTTAGGCTTTGTCCAAAGCCTATAGGCCGAGCCGGGATTTACCCGGCTCAGTCCAATGCGGTTTATGCGGCGAGGGCATCCTCTGGGGTCAGGGCTTCTAGATCCAAAGCTTGGGCCACCGGGGCGCAGGTGATTTTCCCGTTCCAGACATTCAGCCCATTGCGCAGATGCGGGTCCGCCAATAGGGCTTCGCGCCAGCCTTTATTGGCCAAGGCCTGCACAAAGGGCAAAGTGGCCGCATTCAGTGCATAGCTCGCCGTGCGCGCTACCGCGCCGGGCATATTGGCAACGCAGTAATGCACAATGCCATCGACCTCATAAGTTGGCTCTGCATGGGTCGTGGCGCGGGAGGTCTCGAAACAGCCGCCCTGATCAATCGCCACATCCACCAGCACCGCACCCGGTTTCATCGCGCCCAGCATTTCCCGGCTGATCAGCTTTGGCGCTGCAGCCCCCGGCACCAGCACTGCGCCAATCACAAGATCCGCCCAGGCGATGGTTTCATGCAAAAGGCTGTGGGTCGAATGCAAGCAGCGAGCCGAGGCACCGAAATGGGCCTCAAGCCGCTCCAAAACCGGCAAAGAGCGATCAAGAATGGTGACATCCGCGCCAAGGCCAACAGCCATCCGCGCCGCATTCACCCCCACAACACCGCCGCCAATCACCGCGACTTTCCCCGGCATCACCCCAGGCACACCGCCCAAGAGAACCCCGCGCCCGCCCTTGGATTTTTCCAAAGCCGTCGCCCCCGCCTGAACCGCAAGACGCCCGGCGACTTGGCTCATGGGTTTGAGCAAGGGCAGCCCGCCCGCCGCATCGCTGACGGTTTCATAGGCAATGCATGTGGCGCCCGAAGCAATGAGATCGCGGGTTTGCGCTTCATCCGGGGCGAGATGGAGATAGGTGAAGAGCAGATGATCAGGCCGCAGCAAAGCGCGTTCTTGGGCCAGAGGCTCTTTGACTTTGACAATCATTTCGGCCGCCGCAAACACGGATTGCGCGTCCTTCGCAATCACCGCGCCCGCCGTTTCATAGGCCGCATCTTCGGCGCCAATGCCGAGACCTGCCCCGGTCTCAATGGTCACGCGATGGCCCGACAGAACCAGTTCGGCAACGCTTTCGGGCGTCAAGCCAACCCGATATTCGTGGTTTTTGATTTCCTTGGGGACACCGATATGCATGGGAACTCCTTTACATGTTTGACGCAAGTAATAGGCGCATCCCCACGCAAATGGTTTGCAAACTTGGCGCTGTATTCATAATATTCGGGAAATTTTTGCGTATTAGCGTAGAGGGGCGCAAATATGGATCGCATCGATCGCCAGATCCTCAAATATCTTCAACGCGACAGTGCGGCCTCAATGCAAGATATGGCGCAAGAAGTGGGGCTTTCGGGCTCGGCCTGCCATCGGCGGGTGCGCGCGCTGGAAGCGGCTGGGCTGATCCGGGGCTATCGCGCCGAGCTTGATCCCGAGGCTATGGGGCTGACCATCGAAGTCCTGGTTCAGATCACATTGACCGTTCAGGACGAAGCCGCGCTTGATGCCTTTGAGCAGGCGGTCACCCGCGCGCCGGAGGTTTTGGAATGTTGGTTATTGGCCGGGCAGGCGGATTATATGCTGCGCATCATGGCCGAAGATATGGCGGATTATGATCGCATTCACCGCCATTGCCTATCGCGGCTGCCCGGGGTGGCTTCGATGCAATCTTCCTTCTCCCTGCGGCGGATCAAGCCTTGGCAGGGCTATAGCTTGTAAGCTGGGCCCGCGCGAAATCGAGAGGGGAGGGCGCAGAAGGGGCAGGGCCGACCGGCCCCACCCATCGGGTTAAGTGCGAGCTGCTTTAGAGGCCGCCGAAATGGAAGGCTTTGGTTTCAAGATATTCTTCGATACCTTCTTGCGCGCCTTCGCGGCCCAGCCCCGAGGCTTTCACCCCACCAAAAGGCGCTTCGGCATGGCTGACCGCGCCGGTATTAAGGCCCACAAGCCCGGCCTCCAAAGCTTCGCCAAAGCGGAAAGCCCGCGCCATATCTTGGGTAAAGAAATAGGCGGCCAGCCCGTAAGGTGTGCCATTGGCCAGGGCAAGGGCCTCTTCTTCGGTTTCGAATTTAAAAACAGGCGCGACCGGGCCGAAAGTTTCTTCGCTCGCCAAGCGCATCTCTGGCGTTGCGCCTTTCAAAACCACCGGATCGGCAAATTGCGGACCCAAATCCCGCTCGGCTGTTACCCGCTCGGCCCCTTTTGCCAGTGCATCGCTCACATGGGCGTTGATTTTCTCAATGGCCGCTGCGTTGATCATAGGGCCGATTTGGGCGCCCTCAGAGGTGCCGATATCGACTTTGAGCGCATCAACCCGCTCCGCCAATCGCGCCACGAAAGCCTCATAAATCCCTGACTGCACCAAGATCCGGTTGGCGCAGACACAAGTTTGGCCGCCATTGCGGAATTTAGAGGCCATCGCGCCTTCAACCGCAGTTTCTAGATCGGCATCGTCAAAAACGACCAGGGGTGCATTGCCGCCTAGCTCAAGGGAAAGCTTCTTCAGGGTCGGCGCGCATTGCTCGGCCAAAAGAGCCCCAACACGGGTGGAGCCGGTGAAGGAGAGCTTGCGCACCACAGGCGAGGCTGTGAGGGTGCCACCAATGGCTTCGGGCTTGCCGGTGAGGATATTGAGTACCCCTGCCGGAATACCCGCGCGCTCTGCCAGAACCCCCAAGGCCAGCGCCGAATATGGCGTGAAATCCGACGGTTTGATGACCATTGTGCAGCCTGCGGCTAGGCCGGGTGCGACTTTGCGTGTGATCATCGCATTGGGGAAATTCCATGGTGTGATGATCGCGCAGACGCCCACGGGCTCTTTCATCGCGAAAAGCCGCTTGCTGGGATCGGCGCAGGGGATGATCTTGCCGTTGATCCGCCGGGCTTCTTCGGCAAACCAGCGCACGAAACTGGCCCCGTAGCGGATTTCGCCCAGAGCTTCGGCCAGGGGTTTGCCTTGCTCAGCGGTCAGGATCCGGGCCAGATCGTCTTCATGGGCGATCATCAGATCATGCCAGGCCATCAGCAAATCGGCGCGCTCTGCATGACTGCGCTTGCGCCAGGATTTCATCGCCTCCTCGGCGGCGGTGATCGCGGCTTGGGTTTCCGCAGCGCTGCAATCGGGCATCACCCCAATCGCCTGGCCGCTCGCAGGGTCGATGACCTCCATATCACTGCGCGCGATCCAATCGCCATTGATCAGCGCGGCTTCGCGAAAAAGATCTGGATCGGCGAGTGTGCCGCGAAAGCCGGTGGACAGGGGGGTGTGAAAGCTCATGATTAGGCCTCCAAAGCTTGTAAGATGGCCGAGGTGATGGCCTCGGTGGAATGACTGCCGGGCCGCGCGCCAATGCCTTGACCCGTGGCCATTTCGATGGCTGCTAAAATTGCCGCCGCGGCCTCATCTTCGCCCAGATGCTCTAGCATCATGGCCCCCGACCAAATAGCCGCAATCGGATTGGCGATATTCTTGCCGGCAATATCCGGGGCGGAGCCATGCACCGGCTCAAACATCGAAGGTTTGCTGGGATCGGGGCAGATATTCGCCGAGGCCGCAAAGCCAAGCCCACCTTGGATCGCAGCGCCCAGATCGGTGAGGATATCGCCAAACAGATTGGAGGCCACAATCACGTCAAGCTCTTCGGGAGCCATGACCATTTTCGCCGCCATGGCGTCGATATGCATATGGCTGACCGTGACCTCTGGATAGTCTTTGGCCAGGGCGCGGGTCATATCATCCCAAAAGACCATCGAGTATTTCTGCGCATTGGATTTTGTCACCGAGGTCAGATGTTTGCGGCGACTCATGGCTTGCTCAAACCCAAAGCGCAAAATCCGCTCCACCCCGGCGCGGGTGAAGATCGATGTTTCCACGGCAACTTCATTTTCCTGCCCTTGATGCACGCGGCCACCAGCGCCGGAATATTCGCCTTCGGTATTCTCGCGAATGCACAAAATATCAAAGCCTTCGGACCGGAGCGGGCCTTGGACCCCAGGCAAAAGCCGATGCGGGCGAATATTGGCATATTGGGTAAAGGCCTTGCGGATCGGCAAGAGCAGCCCATGCAATGAGACCGCGTCAGGCACGGTTGCCGGCCAGCCCACCGCACCCAGGAAGATCGCGTCAAAGCTGCTCAGCGTGTCGATCCCATCCTCGGGCATCATAGCGCCGGTTTCTAAGTAATATTCGCAAGACCATGGAAAAGCGGTGGTGCTCAGGCTAAACCCAAATCGCGCCCCTGCCTTTTCCAGCACGGCCATAGTGGCCTCGGTTACATCAACCCCGATCCCATCGCCGGGAATGAGCGCGATTTTATGCTCTGTCATTTTTCAAGTCCTCTGCGCGTCAGCTTATGGCGACGCTATGCGATCCCCGGCGGTGGGTGCTGCCGAAGGCGGGGCCGGACGCGGCATAAATCGCTGCCAGACCCCTGGCACCGCAGAATATTTCGTGGGCTTGACGAGACCCTGCCTTAAAGCGCATCAGATGGTGAAAAGGCAGGCAAAGGCAAAGCTATGGGCCCTGGCGAAAAGCTGGACCGGATCGATATCAGAATTCTAGCGGAATTGCAGCGCAATGGCCGGATCACCAATGTAGAGCTGTCCGAGCTTGTGCATCTATCGCCCTCGCCTTGTTTGATGCGGGTGAAAAAGCTGCAAAAAGCGGGCTATATCACCGGCTATTCAGCGCAGATCGATATGGCGCGCTTGGGCGACACGCTCACAGTTTTCACTGAATTCACCCTCAAAAACCACCGCCAGATCGATTTTGCGCGGTTTCAAGAGGCGGTGGAGAAAATCGATAGCTGCCTGGAATGTCATTTGGTGTCAGGCGGTTATGATTATCTGTGCAAATTCCTGACCTCGTCCATCGTGGATTATCAAACCATCATGGAAGGGCTGGTCGAGCGCGATGTGGGGATCGATAAGTATTTCAGCTATGTGGTGATCAAAACACCCTTTGTAAAAACCCAAGCCCCGCTTAATCGCCTTTTCGGCGATAAGCTTTAGGGAGGCCGCTCATCAGCAGGGCTTGGGGGGACCGGCGTTGGAGGAGGGGTTACTCCGCTGCCGCGGTCATTGGCTCTAGGGACGCAAGCCAATTCGTGTCGAGCTGAGGCACGGACGAAATCAGTTGCCGCGAATAGGGATGGCGCGCTTGTGCCGACATGCGCGCGGCAGGCAGAGCTTCGACAACCTCGCCTTTATACATGACCAGCACATCATCGCAGATTGCCTCAACCGTGCTCAGATCATGGCTGATAAACATATAGCTTAGCCCCAGCTCTTTTTGCAGCTCTTTGAGCAAATCCAGAATTGCCGCTGCAACAACTGTATCCAAAGCAGAGGTGATTTCATCGCATAGGATCAAATCAGGCTTTGCCGCTAAGGCGCGGGCCAGATTGACCCGCTGCTTTTGCCCTCCCGAGAGTTCAGAGGGCAAGCGATGGCGGATATTGGCCGGAAGCTTAACCATATCAAGCAGTTCGATCACCCGATCCTTGCGGGCTTTACCGCCAAGGCCGTGATAAAAGCTGACCGGTCGCCCAAGGATTTGGCCAATGGAATGGGCGCTATTGAGCGCAGTATCGGCAAGCTGAAACACCATTTGGCACCGGCGCAGCTGTTCGCGTGGGCGTTGCGCCAAATCGGCATTAAGACCCTGGCCATCGAATTTCATCACCCCCTGATAGGCGGGCAAGATCCCAGCAATGGCACGGGCCAGGGTCGATTTGCCAGAACCACTTTCGCCAATTACCCCCAGATTGCGCCCGCGCTCAATGCTCAGCGAGACATCTTTCAAGATCTTGGCGGCGGGCTCTTTGCCAGGCTTTCCGCCATATCCAGCGCTCAGATTTTGTACGCTGAGGATCGGAGGGAAATTTTTCGCTTCGGGCGCGGCGAGGGAGACATGCGGGACGGGGTCAAACGCGGCGAGCAGGGCCTTGGTATAGGGATGGGTGGGGCGATGCAGGATTTGCTCGGTCGGGCCTTCTTCCTGGATTTCCCCGCCCTTCAAGACGATGATCCGATCCGCGATCTGTGCCACAACTGCAAGATCATGGCTCACATAAACCCCGGCCATACCGCTTGTGCTCATCACCGATTTAAAGGCGCGCAGCACATCGATTTGGGTGGTCACATCCAGGGCTGTGGTGGGTTCGTCGAAGATCACCAAGCTAGGATCGCCGATCAAAGCCATCGCCGCCGCCAGGCGCTGAAGCTGCCCGCCCGAAACTTGATGCGGATAGCGGTGGCCGATGCTTTCAGGATCGGGCAAGGCCAGGGCGCGGAAAAGCTCGATGGCTTTGGCCTCGGCGTCTTGGCGCGGCATCAACCCATGAATTGCGGTGATCTCGATCACTTGATCCATGATCCGCTTTGACGGGTTAAACGCCGCCGCGGCAGATTGGGGCACATAGGAAACTTCGGTTCCGCGCAGATGCGCTCGTGCCCTCTCGGTCATCGCGGAAATTTCATGGCGGCCCAGCTGGATGTGTCCGCCCGTGATGGCACAGCCCGTGCGGCAATGCCCCATAAGCGACAGAGCGATCGTTGTTTTCCCCGAGCCGCTTTCGCCGATAAGCGCCAGGATTTCACCTGGGGCAATGTCAAAGCTTACCCCTTTGATAATCTCGACTTTGCGGCCCGCATCTGTCGTCGCGCCAATGGTCAGATCGCGCACAGAGACAAGAGAAGTTTCGGTCATTAGCTGCTCCGGTCGCGAATTTTCTGAGGGAGGTTATCGATGAACATATTCACCGAGATGGTCAGGCTTGCGATGGCCAGGCAGGGGAAGATCACTGCCGGAGCCCCAAAGGAAAGCCCTTCGAGATTTTCCCGCACCAAAGCGCCCCAATCCGCATAGGGGGGCTGCACACCGAGGCCCAAAAAGCTCAGCCCCGACAGCAGCAGCACGATAAAGACAAATCGCAGCCCCAAATCCGCCAAAACAGGGCCAAGGATATTGGGGAAGATCTCGCGGAAGATCAGATAAGAGGTGGTTTCGCCCCGCGCACGGGCCACGGTGACAAAATCCATGGCATTCACATTCACCGACAGCGCTCGAGAGAAGCGGTAAGCGCCGGGCAGATAGATCACCGCTAATGTGATCACAAGCACCGGGATCGATGACCCCACAGCCGCCACAACGACCAGGCCGAAAAGAAGCGAGGGAATGCCCTGAAACGCATCTAAAAGCCGGGATAAGAGCGTATCAAAGAGCCCGCCCAAAACCGCAGCGATCATGCCCAAGATAACGCCGCCCGCGCAGGCCAGAAACACGGCGGCTAGGGAAATGCCCACCGTGAAGCGCGCGCCAACCAAGATCCGGGAAAGCACATCCCGGCCCAAATAATCGCTGCCAAGCCAAAACTGTTCGGAAATCGGGCCGAAATAATCCCAATCGACGATTTCGCCCACGGGATAGGGGGCCACATAGGGGGCGGCGATGGCCAGCGCGGCCCAGGCGAGGATGATGGCCAGGCCGATCCGTCCAACCCAGTTAAAGCTATAGCGGGGCGCTTGGGCCCTGTCGCGGGAGAGGGAAAAGCTCATCGGCGCAACCTCGGATTAGAGAGAATAGCAGTCAGATCGGCGATGGTGATCAAGGCCAGATAGCTGACGCAGAAAATCATGGCGCAAGATTGAATAAGCGGCAGATCGCGGGTGCTGACCGCATCAACCATCAGCTTGGCCACACCGGGATAGTTGAAGATCGTCTCAACAATGATCACCCCGCCCACCAGATAGGACAGCGACAGGGCCGCCGCATTGGCAATCGGTCCAAGCGCATTGGGCAGGGCATGCCGCAAAACCATCCGCCGCTTTGACGCGCCTTTAAGCAGAGCCATTTCCACATAAGGCGTGTTGATCGTTTCAATCACCGCGGCGCGGGTCATGCGGATCATTTGCGCCGACACCACAAAGCTAAGGGAAATGACTGGCATGGCATAGGCGCGCAGCATCGCCCCAAGGGAGCTCACATCAGCGCCATAAGCCAAGGCCGGGAGCCAATTCAGCCAAACTGCGAAGATCAGCACAGCCAAAGTCGCGACCATAAATTCCGGTACGGAGATCACCGAAATCGTCAGGATCGACACGCAGCGGTCAAAAACCGAGCCCTGCCACATAGCCGCGCCAATCCCAAGAAAGAGCGAAAGCGGCACAGAAATCACCGTGACAATGGCGGCAAGCCGGAGAGAGTTATTCAGACGGTCAGCCAAAAGCTCGGCCACGGGAATATTATTCACATATGACATGCCGAATTCCCCCTGTGCCAAGCCGACCAACCAGCCAAGAAAGCGGGTGATGGCGGGATCATTCAGCCCCATTGCCTCGCGCAGACCGGCCACAGCCTCTTCAGTGGCGGCTTGACCAAGCAAGACCTGCGCCACATCACCGGGCAGCATTTCAGTGGCAAAGAAAACGGCGAATGAAACGATGATCAGCGTCAAAACGGCGATGCCTAAACGCTGAAGGATCAACAGGAGGAGGGATTTTGACAAATGCGTCTCCGAGATCTGAGGCGGCCCGCCGCAAAGCAGGCCGCGTGGTTTTGGATGCGCTTACGCGTTCAGCCAGACATATTCAGCGAAAGCATAGCCGATCAGGCCGCCCAGCGGGTTCGGTTTTAGACCGCCCAGCTTATCGGTAACCGCATCAATATTGCCCATATAAGCCGGAATAATTGTACCCGCATCTTTCGAAACCATGGCTTGCAGATCCCAATAGATCTCTTTGCGCTTGGCCTCATCGGTCATGCCGCGCGCTTCCACCAGCTTCTTGTCGAAGCTTTCGGATTTGAATTGGCTTTCATTCCAAGGCGCATCCGAGGTGTAGAGCAGCGAGAAGAGGATATCCGGGGTTGGGCGCGGATTGATATGGCCGAAATGGATCGGCGCTTTGAGCCAGTAATTAGACCAATAGCCATCGGCAGGGACGCGATCGACCTTTAGATTCATGCCGATTTTACTGCCGGCTTGCTGCACGATAGTGGCGATATCAACCGAAGCTGCCGCCGCATCAGAAGCCACCATGGGGATGTCTTGGCCCAGAACACCGGCTTTTTCGAAATGGTATTTCGCCTTTTCCGGGTCAAAGCTCGGCGCTTCCAATTCGCTATTGTAGTAGCGGTTATTGCTGGAAATCGGCTGGTCATTGCCGATATCGGCATAGCCGCGCAGCACAGCCTTTTGGATCTGCTCGCGATTGATCAGGGCTTTCATCCCCGCCACGAAATCCGCGGACGCGCCTGGCTCCATATCTAGGCGCATATTGAGATTGGTGTAATTGCCGGCGGTGGTGACAAAAGTGGCGATGCCTGGCTTTCCGTCAATCATCCGCATGGAGCGCGGATTGACCTTGGCCGCAATGCCAATATCGCCAGACAGCAGCGCATTCACCCGCGCATTGGCATCGGCAATAGCAAACCATTCAACGCTATCGAGATAGGGGCCTTCGGGCTTGAAATAATTTTCATTGCGCACCCCAACAGAGCGAATGCCGGGCTCAAAGGTTTCACACGTGAAGGCCCCGGTGCCATTGGCGGTGGTGAAATCGGTGGTGCCATCGGCGATAATCATAAAGTGATGCAGGCCAAGAATGGTTGGCAAATCCGCATTCGGTGCCGCCAAAACGATTTTCACCGTCAGCGCGTCTTCGGCGGTGATTTCCACCATTTGCTTGGCGATGGAATTGACCTTAGATCCAACAGCCGGATCCAAATGACGCTGCAAGGAATAGACAACATCTGCGGCGCTAAGAGTTTTGCCGTTATGGAAGGTCACATCCTTTTTCAGGGTGATCGACCAAGTTTTTGCATCATCGGTTTCGATGGTTTCGGCCAGCTCCATTTGCGGGATACCATCTTCGCCGATAAAGGTCAGACGGTTATAGAAAGAGCAAAAGCGAACATAATCCGTGGTGTTCGACCCCTTGGCAGGGTCAAGCGTATCGGCTGTCGAGGCAGACCAACCCGCCGCTTTTAGATGCCCACCGCGGGTCGGGGTGGCGGCAACAGCGCGGCCAGCCGAAGCCAAAAGAGAGCCGCCCGCCGCCAGGCTAACGCCCGAAGCCATCAGCATTCGCAAAAGATCTCGGCGAGTTGCGCCACGGCGAATGGCGTTTTCCACCATCGCATCGTCACGTCCGGTCCAGTTTTGGGGGGTCTTACTCATATTCGAATTCCCAATTGAAGGATTTGAGATTGGAAGCGGAGTGCGTTGGGCGATCTTGGCGCCGCCCTTAACAAAGTTTGGAGTGATTAGGCCGTGGCTTTCTCTTCGGCTTCGGCGGCTTCTGCCAGCTCGATAAGCGCGTGGAAATGGTAATCCGGCTTGGTGAATTGCTTGGGAATGATTGTCCCGCCATAGCCGTCTTGATCATGGCGACGCTCGATCCAGGCGCTGCTCATGCCAAGCTCGCGGGAAATCCCGATATCATGATATTGGCTTTGCGCTGTATGCAGGATGTCATCCTTGCTGCCGCCGTCTTTTGCCACAAAGTCAAAGACTTGATGGAAATAATCGGGGTTCGGCTTTTCGCAGCCCGTATCATCAGTGGTAAAGCCTGCCCAAAACGGATTGCCCAACTTTTCGGCATATTTATCAAAGGCCCAGCGTTGCGCATTGGTCATAGCGATCAGCTTAAACCGAGCTTTGAGCTTGGCCATCGCCTCCACACTATCGGGGAAGGGTTTTGCATCGCCGACCATATCAATCATTTTCTGGCGGTTTTCTTCGGTATCAGGCAGGTCGAATTCAGCCGCGATTTTGCT
The DNA here is from genome assembly GCA_049603835.1 of Mangrovicoccus sp. Taxonomy (GTDB): domain Bacteria; phylum Pseudomonadota; class Alphaproteobacteria; order Rhodobacterales; family Rhodobacteraceae; genus Mangrovicoccus. Next base: position 92,406 of record JBMYSZ010000005.1, on the reverse strand, counting down.
GAAGCAACGGCCCAGATCATCGGGGAAAAGCAGCGCGTCGGGCTCGTAACGGGCATCGCGATAGATTGTCAGAGCCTTTTCGCCATCCACCTCTTTTCCAGCTGCCGCCGCGATTTCGGCGAGACCGTCTTTGATCGCGCCTTCGAAATCAATCAGTGTTCCGACGACGTCAAAGGTCAGATAGGTGAAGCTATTGAGCGGCTTCGGAGCAGTCTGAGGATCAGCAGATATTGGGGCCATAAACGGCATTCCTTTTTTGTGTCGAGCATCGGGCAACAGCATTTTATTCTGCAGCCCGAATTGGCGCGTTTATCTTCGGAGCTTTGCGGTTTCCCTTTGCTCTTTTTCAGATCTTGCCAGGAGAAGGGCATTCGCAGGTTTTGAATGCATCGGGTCTGACAGCATAAAATTTTGTTCTACCCCAATGCACGGCAGAATTTGTTAGTCATGGTTTCGCTGCGGTTTTGGCTTTGCCCTGCCTTGGCTTGCCTCAATACCCGCGTATGGAGTGGATTTCGCCGGGCAGGGCTGTGCCGTCCTTCTCGGCCTTCAGAATGGCCAGCGCATGGACAGCGCCCTCGCGGCCAGGGGTGCGCGCGCCGATATGTGGCGTGATAATCACCCTAGTGTCAGACCACGCCCAATGATCTTGCGGCAAAGGCTCTGGATTGGTCACATCCAGCATGGCCGCCGCAAGCTGTCCTTGGTCAAGTGCTTCATGCAGAGCATCCATATCAAGCTGCGATCCACGTCCGGCATGGACCAAAAGCGCGCCTTTGGGCAGGGCTCGAAATAGGCTTGGGCCAAGAATGCCGCGCGTGGCCTCTGTCAGGGGCAAAAGGCAGATCAACAGATCGCTTTGGGCTAAAAATTCGCCCAGCTGATCGCCCGTATAACTCAGAGCGCCAGATATATCATGGCCCGATCTACTCCAGCCCGATACGGGAAACCCTAAATTCATCAGAGAGTTAGCACAAAGCGCCCCAATGCGGCCCATCCCCATGATCCCGATCCTGCGATCTTGGGCCAGAGGCACATTTTTGGCGGTCCAGTCACCGCTTTGGGCCTGCTGCAAATAGGCTGGCAGATCTCGATGCAAGGCCAGCGTGGCCATAATCACCCAATCCCGCACCAGATGGTCAATGCCCGGCGCGAGCATCCGGCATAGTTTCACGCCTGGCGGCATCGGGGGGAAGTGATCCACCCCAGCCCCTTTCGAGATCACGACCCGCAGATTGGGATAAGCGCTCAGATCAGGCACATCCCAACAGACCAAATGGGTCACAGCGCCCGGATCCGTCACCGCCTCTTGCCCAGCCAAAAGCACCTCTCCCGCCGCTGAAAACGCCTTTTCCCAAGCGGGCAAACGATCATCGGGGGAGAAGTATAAGAGTGCCATTAGCTCATCACCGTGCGAATTTCCGGATCTTCCAGGGTCTCATCTAAAACGGCGCGGGTCCGTTCGACAATGGCGTCGATCTCGGCCTCGGTACAGCATAGCGGGGGCGCATAGCCGAAAATACCTTGGGCAAAGGAGCGGATCACCAGCCCCTTATCCCAAGCCCGATCAAACAATCGCGTGGCGGGCTGGACCTCTGCCGGAAGCGGGGTTTTCTTGGCTTTATCGGTGACAAGCTCTACCGCAGCGAGCATGCCGCGCCCACGAACATCGCCCACCAAAGGATGATCGCTCAGGCTAGCAAGCCCGGCTTGCAACCGCGCTCCCATAGTGCGACCATTCTCAAAAAGTCCGTTTTCATAGAAGCTTAGAACTTCTAGCGCCACAGCCGCCGAAACCGGATGCGCCGAATAGGTGAAGCCATGGCCAACAGCTTTCGCCCCTGCGCCATCGGCAATGACATCATAGACCGCATCCGACATAAACACCGCGCCCATGGGGACATAGCCAGAGGTCAGACCCTTAGCGACAGTCATCAGATCGGGCACGATGCCTTCTTCTTCGCAGGCAAATATCGGGCCGGTGCGGCCAAAACCCGTGATAACTTCATCGGCCACAAAGAGAATGCCCAGATCACGGCAGGCCTCGCGCATGGCCTTCATCCAACCGGCTGGTGGCACAAGCACCCCGCCCGAGCCTTGGATCGGCTCCACATAAAAGGCCGCCACGCGGTCGGCACCCAACTCGTCCACTTTGGCCCGGAGTTCGGCAACCGATGCGTCGATAATGGTTTGCGGATCCTCCCCCAGCGGATTGCGATAGCTATAATGCGACGAAATTTTATGCTGCCAGGCAAAAGGCAGACCAAATCCTTCGTGGAAAGCGGGCAGGGCTGTAAGCCCGGCGCCTTGACTGGTTGAGCCGTGATAGCCTTGCTCAACTGAGATAAACTGATCGCGTTGCGGCTGGCCTTTGGCGTGCCAGTAATAACGGACAAAGCGGATTGTGCTGTCCACCGCATCAGAGCCGCCCAATGAAAAATAGATGTGGTTGAGATCACCGGGCGCGCGCTCGGCCAGCTCGGCGGCCAAGCGAATAGGCGCCTCGGCCCCCAGATCGAAATAGCCGGTCGCATAGGGCAGGCGGCGCATTTGCTCGGCGGCGGCTTCGACAGTGCTTTCATGGCCATAGCCCGCATTCACGCACCACAAACCGGCAAAGCCGTCGATCAATTCGCGGCCTTCACTATCGGTCACGGTTGCGCCCTTGGCAGAGCTTAGCAAGCGCACGCCACGGGATTCATGGCCGCGAAATGAGGAGACAGGGTGCACAAGATGGCGGCGGTCCAGCTCGACGAGAGAATTTGCAAGCATGTGAGGCTCCTTTAACGGGGTTAAGCCGCGATGACGAAAATTTTGCGAACAGGTTCAAGGGTTTCCCACTGGCCTTTGAGGGCCGGCTTCATGATGAAACTATCACCTGCGGAAAATTCCTGGGCCTCGCCGCCCTCTTCGGTCAGGCGGATTTTGCCGGCCAGAAGATGACAGAATTCGAATTTGCCACCCTTTTCCGAGATATATTTGCCCGGGCTTGCTTCCCAAATTCCGGTGCGGACTTTGCCAAAGCCTTCGGCGGCGGCCATGGCTTCATCAAGATCCCAGGTTTTAAACTGAGGATCACCACTTAGCAGCATTTCGGCCGCAGGCGCGCCTTCACGCGGGGCAAAGTCTGGGGCGGTGTTTACGGCAATCAAATTCGACATTGGGGGCGGGCTTTCTTTCTCGCAGTATTTCTGGCCCCAATTTGCCGGGAGTGTGGCGCTTTGAATGGCTAAATTCGCAGGCCCCGCGAAATCGGCTGCTTTGTAGAGCCGGGGCAACGAAATATCCTGCTGACAAGCGGGGCAAAGCGGCAGCACCGGCTTTGGCCTTTTGTTAGTCTGAGCGGGCCGGATCTTTCGGCCTTGATCCAGACAGGAAGCACGAGATGAAATTCGAACCCTATTGGCATGCCACAGCCCCGCGATTTGACCAAGCTCAGAGCGATGCAGTCCAGGGTCATTATGATGTGGCGGTGATCGGTGGCGGGTTCACCGGCCTGAATGCGGCCCGGCGCTTGGCGAAAAACGGAGTGCGTGTGGCGCTTTTGGAGGCGGCGCATATCGGTGCGGGCGGCTCGGGACGCAATGGCGGGCATCTGAATAATGGGATTGCCCATGGCTATGGCGCCGCGAAACTGCATCTGGGCGCGGAGCGGGCCAAAGCGCTCTATCAGGCCTTTGACCGCTCTATCGATATGATCGAAGAGCTGATCGCCGAAGAAGGCATCGACTGCAATTTTCGCCGCTGCGGCAAGCTGAAATTGGCCTCAAAACCGTCTCATGCGGCGGGGCTCAAGGCGAATTATGAGCTGATCCATAAAGAGGTTGATGCTCAAACCGATTGGATTGAACGCGATGGTCTGCGCACCGAAGTGGGCGGCCAAGACTTCCATGGCGGGGTGCTCTATCGCAAGACCGCGATGATGCATATGGGGCGCTATGTGCATGGTTTGGGCCAGGCTTGCGCCCGCCATGGCGTGGATATCTGGGAAGAAGAGCCGCTGATCGCGCGCAAGAAAATCGCCAAGGGCTGGGAGCTAAGCACCCCCAAAGGCAAGCTGACGGCCGAGCGGGTGATCCTGGCGACGAATGGCTATACTGGCGCAAATCGCAAAGCGCCTTTGGGCTATTTCCGGCGGCGGATTATCCCGGTGGGCTCTTTTATCATAGCCACCCGCCCTTTGACCCAAGCCGAGATTGCTGCGACAGCGCCCGGCAATCGCACCTATGTGACCTCCACAAATATACATCACTATTTCCGCCTAAGCCCCGATAATCGTCTGATATTTGGGGGGCGGGCGCGGTTTTCCGCCGTATCGGATCACCGATCTGACGCGAAATCCGGTGAGATCTTGCAGGCGAGTTTGGCCCAGATTTTCCCGCATTTGGCCGGTATCGAGATCGACTATTGCTGGGGCGGCTTGGTTGGCATGACAACCGACCGTTTCCCGCGCATGGGCGAGGCGGATGGGATGCTTTATGCTCTGGGCTATTCCGGCCATGGGGCGCAGATGACAACGCTTTTGGGCCAGGCTTTGGCGGATATGGCCATGGGTCAGCCCAATAGCACCCCGCTCGATGGTCTAAAATGGCCCGCAATCCCAGCCTATGACGGGCGGCCTTGGTTCTTACCCTTTGCGGGGTCCTGGTTTCGGTTAAAAGACCTGCTGTCCTAGGCTCGACACTCGGCTTTGAAAGCCTTGCGTATTGAGCCGGAAGCATCACGCCCCCTATCGCTTTGACATCTTTGATTTCAGGCAGCGAAAGGGGGTATCGCCAAACGCTTACGTCACCCGATGGAATGGGACGCCATGCCAAATGTCACCGGGCCTTGGCTCGCACGGCGATGGGTTCCGCGGCTCATTTCTGTGACGGTGTCATAAACGCCCAATCCCGCCGCCGCGAGAAATGCCTCAAAGACCGGGCTTTCCGTTGGGCAATCTACCCGGAGGAATTGACCCTCATGGGCTTGGATCAAGGGCGCGATCATTTGCATGGCGATCCGGTCGCGTTCGGCTACGATGGGGCCAATAACCCGCCCACGCCCGAAATTTCGCATCAAGGCAAACCCGCAGATCTTGCCGCCCGAAAGCGCCACCATGCCTTCGGATTTTTCATAAAGCGCTTCGAGCATTTGCGGCCGTGATGCGCCGTAAGCATGGGCATCAAGTGCCAAAATTTCGGGATGGTCTTCGGCGGTAAGCGGCCGCAATTCCAATCCCGAAACGGGGTCAGGCAGATGAATTGAACGCGCCACACCCTGATGCTGACGGATCAAAGCTTGCGGCACAAAACCTTCGCTTTCATAAAGCGGAAAGCCGGATTTGGTCGCGGTTAGGCGGAAATCCCGAGCGCCACAATCGCGTAACACCAGGCGCAACAACCAGCGCCCAGTTCCCTGAGCCTGAAGGCGCGGCGCCACAACCATCATCCCCAAAAAGGCAAAATCTTCGCCGCTTTCAAAAGCCATGGTCGAGCCCATAGCCCGGCCGATTTCATCAGTCGCAATATAGCCGCGCCCCAATCGCAGCAAGAGATCCAAATCACGCCCCCGATGCGGCCAAAACACCCCGACAGCCAGCTCATGCAAAAGCCCGCGATCCGCCAGGCTTAAGGGCCGGGCGGTTGCCAGGAAACTATCGATCATCCGTTGTTCGGCCTTTTGGGGCATGATGGGGGATGTGGTGGCTCCCATTTCGGTCAATCCATGTCTCCTTTTTGGCCGGCCTGCCCAAGCATAGTGACATGTCTAAGACGGAGGAAAAAACCGATTATTCAAGCGAGGCAGAATAATATTCTGTAGGATATGGGGAAAAGCCGAGAATGCCAATCAGCCGAACCCCCATTCGCTGTCATTTGAAAGACGTGTAGGATGGGCAATTTGCCCATCTTTATGCGGCTATATTACCATAACGCCCATTAACTCTTTTTTAACCATCGCACGGGCACATTCTAAACTGGGTTGCGACAAATCCCCTATCTTGCTGAAAAGCAAGGAGAACGGACATGGCCCATACAGAGCTGGATTTGCGTGAAAGACGCGCAATCGAAGACATGCTGAATGCAAAAGTGCCTGTGAGCAAGATCGCGGCAGAGATCGGCAGGCATCGCTCAACCGTCTATCGCGAGATCAAGCGGAACTATTTCAATGACGAAGAGCTACCGTATCTGAACGGATACTACGGTATGGTTGCACAGCGTGAAGCCACCAAGCGCCGCGCTCGAAGACGCAAACTGATCCGTCTTGAAGAGTTGCGCGCGCATGTCGTCACTCAATTGAAGATCGGCTGGACGCCGGAACAGAGTTGCCCATTGCGGCGCCATTGGTTCGAGCCCAATGGGCGACGGCCGCCTTGGATATGACGGTCAGCCAGTGCGCGTGAGCCACGAAACGATCTATGCTTACGTCTACAGCCCCGAAGGTCAGTCCGAACAACTGGCGCGTCATCTCCCCAGCAGACGCAAAAAACGACAGCCGCGTTACGCCAGACGGCCCAGAGGCCAGGTTTTCCCGCCGGATCGGTCCATCCATGAACGCCCAGACTACGTGAAGACCTGCGAGACTTTCGGAGAATGGGAAGGGGATCTGATGATCTTCGAGCGGTCTCAAGGCACGATGAATGTCGCCTCCCTGGTCGAAAGGAAGACGCGGTTCGCCGTCTTGTTCCGCAATAACGATCGCAGTTCGACCCACTTCGTCAACAAGCTGATGGACGTGATGGAGCCCCTGCCTCAGCCAGCCCGGAAGTCGATCACGTTTGACCGCGGCTTTGAGTTCCGCGCATGGCGTAAGCTGAAATCTGGAATCGGCACGGAAAGCTGGTTCTGCGATCCCCAAGCACCCTGGCAGAGAGGTTCCGTTGAGAACCTAAACAATCGCGCGCGGCGATACCTACCACGGGACACCCAGCTCGCGGCACTCTCAAATCGCAATATGAAGGCGATTTGCGACCGCCTGAACGGCACGCCTAGAAAGTGCCTTGGATGGCGCACACCAACCGAAGCCTTCAGAGAAGAGATGATGAAACTGAGATAGCGGAAAACGTCGCAACGACCCTTGAGCCTTCAACGGGCGCAGTCTATTTCCCACTCCCTAAGAGCCGGGCCAAAGGCAAAATCACATCAGTTCACGCGATTATTTGCGTAGCGTCCAGGCTCTTGTTGCTGTTCCAAGAATGATAAAGGTCGTGACCAAGCTGGCCAGGATCGAAATGGCCACATAAGTGCCGACCTGCCGCGGGGGCAAAGTTGTCGCTAGCAGCAAAACCGAAAAACCCCCGGCCACAATCAAGGCATTGATCACGATAACCTTGCCCAAATGCTCAAAGACATGCGCAACCGAAGTTTCATGATCTCCGCCCTGCTGACGCTCTCGACGATAAGCCCAAAGGAAATGGATTGCGAAATCGATCCCGGCGCCGATCGCGATGGCCGCGAAAACCGAGGTGCCTAGGCCAATCGGCGTTCCGGCAAAGGCGATCCACGCATAGGTCAGGGCAACCCCGGAGATAGGCGGTAAGAGCAGCAAAAAAGCTCCGATAAGAGAGCGTAGGAATACCAGCCCAAGGCCAAACATCACCAACACCGAAGCCCCAACCGAAAGCAGAACCTGCTCAAATATCGTATCCATCCATTCATGGACCACGAAGGTTTCGCCGCCGATCATAATTTTCGCCTCGGGAAAACGTTTAGGCAGCTCGGCGCGCAGCCATTCGATCAGCTCATGGGTTTCCGCGTATTGCCCCGTATGCAGCACAATGCGCAGATTCAGGCGGCTGCGGGCTTCGTCGGTCAGCTCGTCAAAACGGCGCGGATTGCCGGAAACATTATAAAGCAGGAAATATTGCGCGTTCAGATCGGCACGATCTGGGATGGTGTTATAGGCCGGATCATCCTCGTTATAGGCTTGGTGCATCTTGCGCAGGAAATCGCCCAAGCTGATGGTTGCCCCCACCGCCTCATAGGCTTCAATTTCGGTTTGGAACTGGGCCAGGCGCTGCAGGAAATCTGGCTCATAAACGGCGTTTTCCTGACCAAGATCGAGATCGACCTCAATGAAATTCGCGCCGATATAGGCTTCGGTCAAATCGTAATAATCCTGGGACACGCGGCTATCAGTGGGAAAGAAACTGGCCGGTTCGTAATCGGGCTTAAGCAGAGGCAGCCCGCTGCCAACCGCCAAAAGCATGGCCGCGATAATCCCCCAAGAAAGGATCGGGCGCCGGATCAAGGGCATCAAAGCCCCATAGGTAAAGCGCGCCCACAGGCTGCCGCCGTCCTGGCCATCGCGGTGAAACATCCGCGCATAGGCTTTGGGGGGCTCAGCGCGCCAGATCAAAAGCCCGGCCGGCAAGACAAGCACGGAAAACACAAAAGCGGCCATCACGCCAAATGCGACAGTCACCCCGAATTGTTGCACCGGGATCATCGGGGAGCCGAAAGAGAGCAGCCAAAATCCAGCACCCGTGGACAGCGAGGTGAAGAGGATCGGGATCCAGATCGCCTTGAGCACCTGCAAGATCGCCTGATCGCGGCTCTCACCCGGTTGGCGCAGGCGCCGGTCATAATAGCCTGCGATAAGATGCACGCTATCGGCAATGGATGTGGCGATGATCACCACGGGCACCGCATTGGAGAAAGGCGTAAAGGTAAAGCCCGCGACAGACATCAGCGCGAATGCCGCGGCCACAGAGGGCAGCATGACCAGCATGGGCAGCATCACACCGGCCACAGAGCGCAGGCACAAAAAGAGCAGCGCCGCCGATAACCCGCCCGCCACCGGATCAAGCCGAAACGCATCTTGCGCCATGTAAAGATTGAGCGTGCCTGTCACGATGGGCGGGCCTGTGACCCTCAGCTCAAACGCCCCATCGGTTTGCGCGCTGATCCGCTCGGCCAAGGCCTCGGCTTCGGCAAAAAGGCGAAGCACATCAGTGCCGTCTTCTAGATCGCTGACAATAGCCGCACGGCGGCCATCGCGAGAAATGATCAACCCGTCATAAACATCAAAACCCTGAACCCGCTCTCGCAATTTGGCGGCTTCGGCCTCTGTTTGCGGCATCTCATCGAGAAAGCCCGCGACGTCAAAGCCGTCTTCGGTGGCGATAATATCATCCTGGGTGACCAAAGATTTCAGCGTTGACAGGCGCAGCCCCGGCAGCTCTTCCACCGCATAGCTGACCTCTTCCAGCAGTGCCAAACCGCGCGGGGTGAAAAGATCGCCCGACTTGGCAGAGACATCCACCACCAGCGGATCAGAGATATTATAGATCCGCTCGATTTCTTGCTTATGGGCAAAAGAAATATCTCCGCGCGGCAGGAAAGTATCCGTGGCGCGATCTGCCTTCAGGCCCAATAGCGTGAGGCAGCAGGCCAAGAGGAAGGCCCCGGTAAGAGCGAGGGTCAGGCGCGGGAAAGACAGCGGCAGCGAAAACATGGCAGACCTCAAAGCTGATAGGAGAGCCCGACAAAGACCAGATCTCCGCCGTCATAAGAGCCGAAAAAGCCGGTGCGATTGCCGGCATCCTCATAAAGGACCGCCCCCGCATCCAGGGTCAGCCGATCATTAAATTGGTAAGAGATTTCAGGCCGAAGCGCCGTGTCTTCATAGGTGAAATCATAAAGCCCAAAGAGGCTAAAATTGAGGGTGTCGTTCAGAAACCCACGGCGCAGATTAAGCGTGGCATAGCGCAGGGTTTCGTCGCGGCTCAATGCTGCGCCGCTTTCCACTTGGTCCAGCACATATTGCGCATCAAAAGACCAATCGCGGATCTCAAAGGCCAGGCCCAGCATGCCAAGCGCATTCCAACGCTCTTGCGTGCCATCGCTTGTCTGACCAGCCATAAGGCGAGCCATGGTTTCCTCTTGCGTCAGGGTAAAGACGCGAGCAGGGCTATAGGCTAGCTCAGCCTTCAGGACAGCGCCCAAAACCGAGGCCGAGCCAGAGCCGCCAAACCAGAAAACGCGCGGCCTGTCTTTGGCAAATTCCGGATAAGTGGCCAGTGTGAAACTATCTTCGCGGGTTGACAGAGCGGTCAGCGCAAGGCCCACCGCATCGGTTTCTAGCGAAATCTCGGCAGCAGCGGCCCAATCGCTGGCGGGATCATTCAGACCAGGATCTTGCACCGCCGAAAGCGCTGCGGGATCGTTAAAGCTATCATAGCAAGAGCTGCGCGGATCGGCGAAGTCACTTCGCCCCGATAAAGGCGCGGCCAAAGCCCGAAAGCCCCAATTGCCCGCATAGCCGCGGGCTTCGATGATCCCATTGGGGCGCTTATCGTCAAACACATTCAGCCGGGCCAAATCGCAATAATCGCGCCCGTTTAGGCGATCAAGCAGCACCAATCCATCAGTGCGGCCCAGGCTGACAATTTGCTGCCCGGCCACCATATCGACCCCATCGCCGATCCAAGTCAGGGTCGCGGTTTCCACTTCCGAGGTGTTTTCCCGCCAGCGGCCTGCCCCGCCTGGCTGTTCCCAAAGGCGCCCGGCCAAATGGCCCTCAAAGGTAAAAGACAGCCGATCCCCAAGCGCCTCTTCCAAACGCAGGCCCAGCTCGGCCTCTGCATTACGCGCGTTATCTTGCGTGGTTTCGAGCTGAAAGCGCAGCGTCGCGGCGCTGTAATCAAAACCGTTGTCCGCCGCAGCGGGCGCGAGCGGGGCCGCCAGAAGCGCCAGGGAAAGAGCCGGGCGGATCACGGATAGACCTCTCGCGAGAGGGTCGCACGAGAGAAGAACTCTGGCGAAAGCCCCTGATTATAGCGCGCGCGGGTCACTTTTAGCCGGGTGGTGTGATTATTCGTGACATCGCGGGCGTAAAGCTCGGTCGCGGTGGAGATGCCCTGGATATTGCGGATGCCCGAGGCGCCGAACTCTTTCACCAAGCGATCCCGGCGATAGAATTTGGTTTCGACCATATGATAGACATCGAGCCTGACCCAAGCCAGCGCATGATCATAGCCCAAACTCCGCCGCAGCTTCGCGGTTTTTGGCACGATCTTCAGCAAAGCAGCTTTCGCGCCTTGTTTATTGCCGGTTTCGATGAGTTGAGCGTCGTAATCTTCCCATTCAAAGCCAAGCTTTACATCTTCATTGGAAAGATCCGTGCCCACAAAGCTTGCGCCCCGATCCGCGGCGGGTACGCGTTTGGTTTTGCGCAGCGCGGGCAGATAGAGCCACATATAATCATCGCTCTTGCCATCCACGGTCAAAAGCGCCGTATTGCGGATATTTTGCGGCGCAAAGAAAACCGAGATCTGCTCGCTCGTGCCTGGCCCTGTGGTGCGATAATAGATCTTTGCCTCGCGGTTACGCGTGCCGCCATTTCGATCCGTCAGGGTGACCGACAGATCCCAAACCAAATCGCGCCCCCGATCGCGGGCATCAATCCTTTGCAGGATCTCTTGTGCGGTTTCTGCGTGGCTGGGCAGGGCCATAATACAGGCCATTAGGATCAGGAGAACGCGCATGGCTTAGGCTCCGGAATAGAGTTTCCATAGGGGAATGAGACGGATCAGCCGCTCGATCGAGCTCGCGACAAAAGCTTCGGGATCTGCGCCAATCTGCTCGGGCGTGGATTCATGCAAGAAGCACAGATGCGGGTCTTGGATGTAAGAGCTTGGCCGGGCCGGGTCGAGTTGGTCGCTCACCTCGCCATAGGATTTGCAGGTCACCAAAGTGAGATCTGTGCCAAGCCCAGCGGCCTGCCCGGCTTGAGTCACCTTATCGGGCCACTGGGCCACATACTGCGCCATGGGTCCCTTCCCGCCCAAAAGCTCGGAAGGTACATAAAGCCCCGACCACGCCCCCGAGGGCTGAAGCCCCACGAAAAGCTGGGCATCCTGCCGCTTGCGCCCCTCGCGGTAAAACATGGCGATCATATTGTCTTTGTACGGGCTTTTACCCTTAACAAAGCGCATATCGCGATTTATCCGGCTGAGGGTTTTGTTCACATTCGGGCGGATTTCCATATCCGGCTCGCGTTCGGCCAGAGCGGGGCCAACCGCTGTTACTAGGGCGCGCATAGGCTCTAGCAGCACGGTTTCATAGCGCTTGCGCTCGGCATCAAACCAGGCCTTATCCCGCCCCGTGCTCAGATCCTGGAGAAAGCGAAAGGTCTCCTCATTGGGTAGCATGCTAGTTTTCCCGCGCCTTATAGGCCGCATTAGTTGCCGCAGCGGATCCCATGATCGTGCCGTCAATGGCCACATCAGTTTCGAAATAGCGGATCAAAACGAAAGGCTGGCCGGGAAAGATCGGGCTGTCGAGCGGCATCGTCTGCGCGGCAACCAAAGTGCCATCGATAAAGCCATCGCCGTTGAAATCGCCGATCCGCCCGGCGAGGCTGTCGCCAGATTTGAGCGGCCCAGCCTGATCGACCCCCTGCCCGCCTTGGGCGGTTTGCAAGGAATAAGGCACGTCAACTGTGCCGGTGGTGCCGTAAAAAGGCATCTTTATCAGCCCGCGCTCCCCAATGCCCATATCCAGCACCAGCTCCATGATCATCTGCACATTGCCATCTGCGCCGGTCACCATGATCTGCTCGCCGCGCATGGCGCCGTAATTGGCCACAAAGGGCTGAAGCTCCACCCCCGCAACGGTCATCGTGCCAAGCTCAACATTTTCATTGGCCTCAACCCCTTCGGCGATCACCCCGTCAAAGCTTTCGCCATTGCGGGTCACATTGGGCAGAGCCTCGCCATTAAAGAAAAAAGGCGTCAGAAAGCCGTTATCGCTATGGAAGGCCATATCGCTGATGCGGGCTTCAAAGAGCGGCGAGGCCACGGGCAAAGCGCCGGGGCCAAACATTACGCCCGGGCCAAGATAGCTGTCTTTGGTGCTCCAAAGATTGGCGGCCAAGGCGGGGGCGGCGATAAGGCAGAGGGCGGCGGGGATTAAGCTACGCATGATAACAGCTCTCTTACTCGGCCACGGGCGCGCCCAGGGCGGCGGCATCTTCGGGGAAGCGATAGGTGGCCGCTTCGGTTTTGGTGAAGCGGATTTCGGTCGAAGCGGGAAGCTCGCCGATGCGCTGCCCCTCATAGGGCATATCGGTTTCGAAATAGCGGATTAGCGCATATGGCGCGCCGGGCATAAAGATCGAGGTCAGCGGCAAATTCCCGGTCACGGCAATAGCGCCATCCAGCATACCATTGCCGTCGAAATCTCCGAGCCGCCCGCTTAGCTGATCGCCCGGCTTGAGCGATCCGGCCTGATCCACCCCGCCGGGCAAGCCATATTGGGTTTGCAGCGAGGCAGGCAAAGTGACTGTGCCGGTGGTGCCATAAAACGGCGCATGCACGATCCCCGCCGCGCCGACGCCCATATCAAAGACAATATCCATGGTCATGATCATGATATTATCGTCCATGAGCACAGAGATTTGCTCGCCATTATGGCTGCCTCCATGGCCGATCCCCACCAAGAAAGGCGCGCCATTTAGCTCAAACGGGCCCACATCAGCATTTTCATTGATCATGGTCACGCCATCGGAAAAGAAGCCGTCAGCGGTTGTGGCAGTAGCGATTTCGCCTTCCACATTGGGCTCTTCCGGGCCGTTATTGAAAAACGGCGTCACAAATGTGCTTTCGGAGGTGAAAGACACATTACGGATCACCACGCTGAAGAGCACGCTATCGGGCAAGCGCCCTGGCCCATAGAAAGTGCCGGCGCCCATATAGCTTTCGTCATTGGAATGAACAGTGAAGGCCGGGGCGGCGCTGGCTAGCATCGTCAGCATCAGGCAGGCAGAAACGGAAGATCGGATCACGGGAGGCATCCTTTAGGTCTTAATTCGGGGTATCAGCGGCGAAGGTGATCACATGGGCGCGCGCCGTCTCTAGGCCAGAAGCGGTTTGGGTTTGACCATCGGGCCAGGTGATCCGGGCCGTCACGGGGCCGTCAACGCCTTCGGGAAGGGCCGCATGGATGGTATAGGGGCTATGCGCCAAATAAGAGCCGCGCGGGCGCACCACACGCTCGCTACTCCAATCGCCCGCCTCTAGTGTGATCACAGCGCCAATCCCGGCCCGGTTGGGGCTGTCAGGATTTTCTAGATCGATCAAGATTTGCCGCGCATTGCCGGTTTGGTTCTCTAAAATAACCGGCGCCCCGCCATTGACGGTGACCACCGCATCTTGATCCAGATCGCCATCAATATCACCGACAGCCAAACAGCGCGAAACCATGGGCGAGCCAAAGCTTTCGGGCTCATGATAACGGCCTTCAGCCCCGCTTAGATAAAGCTGGATCGGCTGCTCATAAGATACGGCGCTTTGCACCTCGGAGATCTCTGGCTCGATATGACCATTGGCCAAAAGCAAATCTGCCCGGCCATCTGCATTGAAATCGGCAAAACGCAGCCCGAAAGTAAGCACCGGGCGCGTGGCGACGCCAAGCCCGCGTTTCTGAGCGCCCTCGGCAAAAACCTCGGCCTCGATCTCTTCGAAATGCGAAAGCGCTTCATCAGAGAAGTTGCCAACCACCACAACTGGCCCGTCATCGATATTGGCCGCATCCACGCCCATACCCGCCTTGGCGCGGCCCTGGTCATCAAAGGCCATCCCCATGGCCAGAGCCATATCCATATAGCCGCCATAGCCATCTGCCAGATAAGCTTTGTTGGCGGTGGTATCATTGGAGAGGAAAAGATCTAAAAGCCCATCATGGTTTAGATCCAAAACAGCAATGCCCAGGGCCTTGTTTTCCGGATCATCCATGCCCGCCATGGCCGCGATATCGGTAAACACGCCCGATCCGTCATTTTGATAGAGCCGGTTGGGCAGGCCTGAATACACCGTCGGTGTGGCATAGGATTTGTCTGTGCCGTTGAGCGTGGTGAAGATATCCGTTTCAACGCTCCATTGCACATAATTGGCGATCACCAGATCGAGCCAGCCATCGCCATCGGCATCAACCCAAGCCGCCGAAGAGGACCATTCCCCTTGGGTTTCAGACAACCCGGCCTCGCCGCTGACATCGGTAAATTGTCCGTCATCATTGCGCAGCAGATGCACGCCGAAAACTCCGGTGACAGCCAGATCCGTATCGCCATCGGCATCATAATCTGCGGCTGCCAGGCCCATGCCATAGCCGTTTAGACCAGCCAGGCCCAAGGCCTGGGTTATCTCCGCATAAGCGCCATCGCGGCGGGCATAGACCCGCAGCATTGGATTAGTCTGCTCCGCCGCATCCCAAGATGTGCCATCCACAAAGACCATCTCTAGCTGGCCATCGCCCGTCAGATCCACCAAGCCGCAGCCCGGCCCCATGGTTTCCGGCATCAGTTTTCGACCATCCGCGCCGGTGATATTGACGAAATCAATCCCCAAAGCCTGGGCCTCTTTGAGCACAAAGACCGCGTCATCATCGCTTGCCGCTTGGGCGATATCCTCGGCAAAGCTGTAATGTTCTTCTGGGGCGATGGTGGCTTCGGCGTCGTCTTCTTTTTCCCAACAGCCCGCAAGTGCCACAGCGGTGGCGGTAGTCCAGATCACTCTTTTCATTTCTGCAACTCGAAAACCTGTATCATCTGCGCCGCGAAATTCACATCGGGATGTGTCTCACGATAGGCGCGTGTCACTTGTTGAGCGGCCTCGTCACGCTTGTGATAGGCAAAGGCCGCTTTGTAATGTTCCGCCGTTTCGTTCTGTCCCAATCCCTGGGCGGCAAGCATGGCGTAATACTGCGCGGTGGCATCCTCGGGATTTATCACAAGGGCTGCTTGGGCATGGGACAGCGAGTCCTCATAGCGTTGATCCAGATAGGCCAACCGAGCCCGCAGCTTTATGGCCTCTCGATCCCCTGGGAACCGGCTTAGAACCATGGCCAGAGCCTGTTCAGCGCGGCTATAGCGGCCCTCTTGCATCAAAAGCCGAGCCCAAGACCAAGCGGTTTGCGGATTGCCCGGCTCATTGCGCTCTAGCGCGCTCAGAAGCTCGCGCGCCTTGGCAAAATCCCCGGAATTCAGCGCAATGGTGATCTCCGTTCGGCGGCAATTCCAGCATTCAGGATTGACCGCAACCGCCGCCTCAGCCGCCTGGGTGGCCAGCGCCGTATCGCCCTGGCGCAAGAAACCAATTGCATAATCATGCAGACCAATTTCTGGCTGGGGATGGGGCTTTTCGGTGGCCAGCAAATAGCCATGCACTGAGGGCGTGATGCTCAGCGCGGCGGCATCGATAATGGTGATCGGCAGCTCGGGCGGGGCATCAAACTGCTTAAACCCCTCAGGATTGGCGGCAAAGGCAAAGCTATTATAGGCTTGGTGGAATTTCCGCCAACTCAGCTCAGCGTCTAACCGATAAGGCCCTTTGGTGGGATCGAGCAGTCCCTCGGGGATACGAAACCGCACAGTATCAGCCGTGCCTGGCCCCAGGACTTTCACATAAGCCGGTGCGATCATCTCTTGCGCATTGCGCTTATCGATCATCTGGCCATGCTTATCGACCTGCACCGCCCCATAAAAACGGGTGTCAAAGGCCGCATAGCCATTTTCGTCGATCCGCCCCAGCTCGGCCAAAATCGCGCCGCTTGCGTCCCTCAGCACCAAGCGCACCCAGCCTTGATTGCTGTCATTCGTTCCGCCTGGGAAGGTATGGCCAACGCCGAGATTGCGCACAACCACATGCAGCTCTAAATCGCCCGCCTCCGCTTCTAGCGGCGTGTCTGAGAGAAATTCGAGCCCCTCTTGCCCGCGGATCCCGGCGAAATGGATGCGCAGCTTTTTATCCTGAAGATAGGCCTCGATCTCGTCGATCATGGTTTGATCACCACGGATATAGGGCAGCGCCGTATTCACCGAGCCAAAGCTATGGGAACGCACCCGCCCCTGATCATCTGCGGCGCGATCGGGCTGAGAAACCTTCTCAAGCGGCATATGGCAGGCCTGACATTCCCGCGTTTGGGATGGCAGATAGAAGGTGCGCGCTGCGTTATGCGCCACACCGGAATTATGCCAGGCGTCATACTCATTTTGCCCGCGCAGCCAGCGATAATCATTTACCGCCTCATCGAGCGCCACTTTATGGCAGGTCGCGCAGAATTCTGATTGTTTGTAGAACGGCTGAAGCATATCGGCTTTGTGCCGCTCGGGATTGGCGCGCAGATAGATATCATGCAGCTTGCGCCCAACTCTGCTTTGCGCATCCGAGAAGATATAGCTATCTTGGTCGCGGTCATTCCAAACGAAATTGCCATTGCCCGTATGGTTTGGAATATCGCTGATGCGGTGGCAGGCGAGGCAGGTGAGCCCCGCTTGCGCGGCCACAGACCCACGATCTATTTCGCCGCGGAACTGACCTGAAAGCATCAAGGCCGGGTCATGACAGCCTGCGCACCATTGCGACTTGATCTTACCGGCATCGGAATAGTCGATGCCGACTGTATCGAGATGTTTAGCCAGGCGAGAGCTGGGCTCGGGGGTGTTTTCGCGCAGAAAATCGAGTGTGGCGATATAGTAAGGGTTATTGAAAGATGAGAAGCGATGCACAGAGCGCGCCCAGCTTTCCACAACACCCGCATGGCAGCGGGCGCATTTCTCGGCACCGATCATGACACTATCGGCCCAGCCCTTTTGCTCCACCTCAGCGCGAATGGCTGGGGGATCTTCGGGCCATTGGCCGACGATCTTTTCCGGCACAGTGGCCGGGGCTCCCGACGCGATTTGTACCGGCGAAGGGAAAAATGGATGTCCGGCCTTCACCACAGTGGGCGGCTCATAGCTGCCATCTTCAGCGCGCAGGCTTTTGGCGCGGATCGGTTCGGGGGTTTGCGGCGCGCTGATCACTTCGCCAATGACCAGCACAGCGCCTAAAACAGCGGCCGCCCCAATCAGATTGGCAATCCCCGAGGCGGTATGTTTGGGGCGCACCAAATGGCGGTGCAAAAGATAGAGCGCAACAACCACAGCCGCCGCGCCCATATGGCTATAGAAAAGCCACATGGTCGCGTCGGTTTTGGCGCGGAAAAGAAAATATGTGCCCGAGATCAGCAGGAAGATCAGCAGCGATAAAACCGCAAGACCAGAGCTGAGGACAGCGGCGCGGCGGGTGGCGAGCTTCCAGTTTCGCGCAATATGCAGGGCCACAAAGCCCGCCAGAGCCAGGCTCATCAAAAGGCCAATGCCGGAATGGCTAAGCACCATGCTTTGGTAAAAGATCGAGACCGCGCAGCCGTCATAATCATTGAGCGCGCAGCCAACCACATAGCGCCGCGCCAGCAAGAAAAGCGTATTGGCGGTGATCAAAAGGAAGGTCAGCGCAAAAAGCCCATGCAGCCAGCGTTGACGCTGCCGCAATGTGCCAAAGAGGAATTCCCGCAATCGCTGGGCCAGCGAGAGCCTAGCTTGCGGCGGTGATATCGTCTTACTCATTATCCGAGTTTTCCGTGTCAAAGGCCGAATAAAGATCGGGGAGAGCCTGCTCCAATTGTGCCAAAGCCGGAGCAAGCGCTGTGCGGAAGGCCGCCGGATCGCCGGTGAGCGCCAAAGCTTTTTGCAGAGCTTGGGATATTTCCGTGGCTAGAGCGGCTTCTTCGGCCCCACTGCGCTCTAAACCTGCGGCGGCGCGGCTGGCGCGGGCGGCGAATTCTTCGGCGCTGCGGGGCAGGTCTTGGGCCAAATAGGCGCGGGCGGCCTCGGGGGCCGTGTCGAAAGCTTTTAGCACGATGGCGAAGTTTTGCAGCCCCGCCAATTCAATGATCCCAAGCGCGCGGGGGCTCATGGGGATATCGGTGATAAAGCTGCGCCGCTGCACCAAAGGCGCGCCCGGCACGAACATATAATCGATCGGTGCAGAGCCAACCCCGACCAGCTCGCCATCAAGCAAACCGTCTTCATCCGCATCGCCGAGCCGCCCGAAAACCGGGAGCCCGGAGGGCAGGCTAGACGCCTGGTCATAGCCGCCTTCGGTGCCGTTCTGGGTCTGAAGCGAAAACGCCACCCAGGTCACCCCCGAGGTAATATCGAGCCCTTCAGAGACGATCAGCCCCTGAGGAAAGCCCGGATCAAGCGCCATATCCGCCAAGAGGCGTAGGTTAAGTGCTTTGTCGAGGCGGAATTTTTCATGCCCGCCATTGGGGCCGCGTTGAGCGATCACGGCGATCATCCGCAGCGCCCCCTGCCCCACTGGCATGACACCGCCATGGGCATGCTCATTAAACGGGGTGCCATCGCTCAAAAGCCCGGTATTGCGGCCAAATAGCTCGATCTCGGACGGAACATTGGGCTCTTCGGGGCCATTATTGAACCAGGCCATCCCGCCATTAAGCATGTGGTCGAGCCGCAGATTAGAGATATAGCCCTCAGGCATAACAGCCTCGGCCATAGGGCCAGGGCCATAGATTGCGCCGCCCGTGAATGTCAGCTTGTGCAAGCCGTCATAGGCCATGGCCGCGCAGCCCCAAAGGCCAAGCATCAAAGACAGCGCAATCCGCATCAGTTCAGCCCGCCGCCTGTGCGATATTCGGCCATGATTTCGGCCAGGTCTGGGAGCTTATCCATAGAGCGGGTCATGGCATCGGTGACCGAGGCCGACATTTTCCCCGGCGGATAGGTGTAATCGGTCAGGAAGGCCCAAGAGATAAAGACCAGCTTATTGATCGCTTCCAAACGCCAGCCCATTTCCCGAAGGTCTTTGCGGCGATCTGGCTCTTCGGCCAGGAATTTATCTTCGAAATTGAGCTGGGCGGCGGCGATGCGGGCGCGGATTTCCGTGACATAGCGCAGGGTTGCGGGCTGATCTCCGGCCGTAATTGCCGCGTCCAAAAGCGGGCGCAGATCGGCAATGCCGCGCAGCACCAGTTCCGAGGCATGCAGCGGATCAACCG
Source organism: Mangrovicoccus sp. (assembly GCA_049603835.1). Taxonomy (GTDB): domain Bacteria; phylum Pseudomonadota; class Alphaproteobacteria; order Rhodobacterales; family Rhodobacteraceae; genus Mangrovicoccus. The sequence continues at coordinate 72,583 of JBMYSZ010000005.1, read as the reverse complement.
GGATATCGGAGGTAAAGCCGCGCAGATTGCCAACCGGCGCGCCTGGCAGCAGCTCTGACTCCAAAGGCACCCGCGCCGAGGCGACCAAGGTTCCATCGAGGAAACCGTCATAGTCAAAATCACCCACTCGGCCCATCAGAATATCGCCGCTCATCAGGCTTCCGGCTTTGTCATAGCCGCCGGGAATGCCCAGCTCGGTCTGCTCAGATTGCATGATCTGGACCCAGCCCGTGGTCAGCTCAAACCCATCCACTGCGACAATGCCCTCGGCAAAGCCTGGATCAAGCGCAAGATCGACCGTCCAGGTCATGATGCCCCGCTCGTCAAATGCATAACGCTCTTGCCCGGCATTGGGCCCGCCATCCACAGCGGCCAGCCAGAAGGTGCTGGTCTGCTCGCCTTCGCCAATGGTGAGCTCGCCGGCCTCGATATTGGCATTTACCAAGGTCGTATCATCGGAGAGTTTCCGCTCCATTGCGGCGAAGGGGGCATGCCCCTCCATGGCCGCCATATCCCAATCTACATTAGAGATCTTCCCATCCGGCAAGGCTGTATCCGGGATGATCGGACCGGGGCCGAAAAAGAAGCCGCCGGAAAGCTGGAATTCATGGGCCAAAGTAGGACTGGCAATGGCAGCGCTTAGCGCGAGTACGAGGCAGCGTTTCATGACGCATCTCCACACATAGACGTGGTCAGAGTGGCGAAACGCTCATCTGCCAAGCGTGCCGTAATCGATGAGCGCAGATTGGTGTGCATCTCGTCATAGACCATGGTGATTTCTTTCAACGAGGTCAGACCCGCTGCCAAAAGCATGGTCAGCGCGGTGCGGGTTTCGTCTTCATGGGCGGCGCGGAAGCTCATTTTCACATAGTTGGGATTGCCCACAAAACGGATGGCATAGCCCATGGCCACGCCGGTCAGCACGGCTTTGCAGCTGGCCTCATCGGCACCACGGAAGGCGATGGCGCGTTCATAGATGTCTTCGGGATGCTCAATCCGGGTAAAGGCTAGGCCCATGCCCAGGCCCGAACGGGCCTCATTACGCAAATTCTCGGGCAGTTTCGCCAGATCGGCTTCGGTTGGCTCGGCGATGCCACCATGTTTGATCCAAAGCGCCCGTCCAAGCCCATGGGCAAAGGTTGAAGCGGCGGCAAAAGGCATGCGCCGGGTCAGGCCCACGGATTGCTCAAGCGGGCCACGGCCAAAGAGGGTCGCGGCAAAGCCCAAGCCCTCATAGGCGTAGAACTGGCCCTGCAGCGGCAGATCCGCCAGCGCATGGTTGATGGCCACAATATTAGGACGCGGGGCCATGCCATACCACATGCCCAGCCCGGCATATTGCAAGCGTTTAAATTGCTCGCCCAAAGGCGCGATTTCTTCGTCGAATTTCGCGAGGCTCTCGCCGCCCGTATCAAGCTTGGCCGCAAGACCCATACCCACTCCTTCATGCAAGAAGGGGCGATCATAGGGGGTAGAGCCCTCAAGCTCGGCCATGACCTCTTCGGCAGGCTTATCAAGCACTTGGGTCATAAAGCCCTGGATCATATCGAAGGCAATCACACCCGCGACATCATTCACATTTTCGCCCAGATAGGTCATGTCGAGGGTTTCGGCGCTCTCGCGCTTGAGCAGGAAGGGCAGGTTCTTTTGGAACCACACAAAGAGGCTTTCATCCTCATTGCCCTCTGCCGCTTTCTGGCCACCGACCCCTTGCGTATAAGAAGAAAAGTGCCGCCCGGTCTCTAGGGCAAAGAGGCTGTCGGGCAAGGTTTCGGACCAGAGAATAGAGATATCGGTATTGATCTCACCGATGGAGTTATTGGGGTTATAGGCTTCGGTTACCGCATCTTTGATCTTGGCTGGCGCGATTTCGAGCCGCTCTTCGAGATCGGCATAATCGCCAAAAACATCCTTGCCCGCTTCCCAAGTGGCGAAAGCTTCGTCGATCATGCCGGCTTTGGCATATGCATCCCCAAGGCGCACATAAGACAGCATGTCGAGCGGCAGCGGCGCATCGGCATCCTGAAGCTCAACCGCCTTTTCGAAATAGGACATAGAGCTGTCGTTTTTCTCAAAATAATCAGGCCAGTGAAGATAATTCATCCCCACGCCGTAATTGGCGATCCAATCCTCGCCATCCTCGGCCAAAGCAATCTGGAATTGCGCAATCGACCGTTTGGACAAAAAGCCCGCACCCATTGGGCCAACAACCGGGATCTTATCGATATAGGCAAAGGCCAGGTTATAGCGCAGACCCGGCGGAGCCCAGGGATGGATTTCATCCTCTAGATCAGGATCGAATTGCAGCAGCACTTCATTGAAGAAGCGGATCGGCCGATCATGAACCTGACCGGCCACCGCCATCTGACGATAGGCATTCCCGGCGATCACATCGCCAGGATTGCTGCGCAGATAGGCCTCAACAAGATCGAGGCCTCCGTTTCGGTCCCCAGCCCCGATCAAGGCTTCGGCTTCGGCAAGCACAGACTCCCGCTGGGGAGCCAGCGTTTCGGCCTGGGCCAAAAGCTCGGAGAGAGCGCCGCGCCCTTCCGGGGCAGCATTTACCGCCGGAGCGGCGAGGGTCAACACGAGGGCGACCGGGGCAAGGGTGCGGATCATTTTCCCTTATCCTTTGACATCACTGAGAGGGTGTAATCGTAAGGCTGGCGAGTGCGACGCATCTCGGCCAACGGTTGGCGGTAGTCTGCGGGCATGACCGCGGGATATTCCGACATGCCTTTGAAGGGCAGCGGATCAACCCGGTTGCCATCCGAGGTGTAGCGGTCTCCGTCTTTCACAAAGCCGATAAACCGGATCAGATAGCTATATTGCATGCCCTCAGCAGGGGCGCGCTCGGGCTGTTCCCATTGGAAGGCGATTTCATCGCCAGTGCCGAAGATGGCATAGATCCCGTCTTCGTCGTCAACCATCTCATCCACGGCGCCATAGGCGGTATAGGCCCCAACCATGGGGTTCCACATGGTGCGGTATTGGAGCTGGTGATAATCGAAGAGCTCGGGATTACGCTGTGTCATCTCCGAAAGGCCCCGGAAACGCATCTCGGCTTCGGTGAGCGGCAGAACCGTTGTGATCACATCATCGGTTGCATCCCCCAAGGAAAGCTTCAGCTCATCCCAATGGATCGCAATGCCAGATGTGAGCATCAGCTCGCGTGATTGCAGCTGACCCTTCAGCGGCATCAACGCCACTTTATCCTTGCCAGACATCACGCCAACCGGCCCAACCGGCGCCCATTGCCCATCGATCTTTTGATGCAGCATAGGGAAGCCGATATTCATCCCCTGGCTCTGAGCCTCACCGATCATGGCGGTGCTATCGAAATAATAGAACCAACCGCGCGCCGCGAGGGCATCCACATCTTCCGGCTCTACGCCTTCGGGCAGAGTAAAGGTCAAAGAGTTTGGATCCGCAAAGCCGATATTCTGGCGGTCCATGACGATATTATCAGCATAAACCCCATCGCGATGAGCCAGTGCCTCGGTTTGGTCTTTGCCGTTTTGGTCCACGACATTTTCCACGCCAATCAATTCCCGAGCCACATAGAATTCGGTTGCCGAGGGCGGCGCGGCCAGGCGGCTATGGGGGGCGACGACCGAGCCTTTGGGATGTTCAACCACGGCCAGCTCGATCCGGTCGAGATAGACAGTCTCTAGCAGCTCTTCGGTGAAGCGCATTTGCAGCGTGCCATCAAGCGGCTGCATGGCCTCGCCATCAACCACCATGGTTTCGCGATCGGTGATCGGGAAATAGACCCCGCGATCAATCGGCACGCCCATAGGCCCTGAGATGAAGGCATCAGAGATATAGCGGAACTTTTCGCCATCCCAGGTGAAAACCGAGGGGCAAGAGCCGGAAATCCGCTCGGATTCTTCCCAAGCAAAGGGGCTTTCGGAGGACTCGACCAAAAGCTTATTTTCGATAAAGCCATTGGTCCATTCGATGCGCACCACCTCGGCATAATCATCCGAGCCAAGGCCCGCATGCATCACCCCGCCTTGGGATTGCTGATAAGAATAATGCACCCCAGAGCGCACTTCGAGCTGGCTCATCCGACCCGATGGCGCCGAGCGCACGCCTTTGAGGAAGACGCGCATAGCATTGCCCGCATCCGACTGGTTGATCGCATTGAACATCTGACCGCCAGCAAGGCTGATCAAGTCAAGCTTTGCATCGCCATTCAGATCCGTATTGAGTGTGAGCAAGGGTGCCCCATCTAGGCCCAGCTCTAGGCTTTGCGGTGCCTCAAAGCTTTGGCCGCCGCGATTGAGATGCAACTGCGCCTCATCCCCAGCGATCAGCAGCAAATCGATCAGGCTGTCATTATTATAGTCACCCGTCAGAGCCGCGCTAATCCCGGCGCCCTCGATCAGAGCCGCCGGTGCGGGGGCTTCATCAACACTGGGGTTCCATACCACCGAGACTCCGCTCGGCTTGGTCACGAGGATATCCATCGTGCCATTGGCATCGAGATCGGCCACAGATACCGACGCGTCGGCGAAATCGCCGGTTTGCTCCCAGCCCAGGCGATAGCCCAGCACATCCCCGGCCACGAGGGCGAGGCGGTCATCACCAAGAATAGCGAAATCGGCCATGCCCGTGCGCCGCACATCCAAAGGCGCGGCATCATGCGCGCCGCTGAGCGTGGCTGTAAGATCTCCGCCGTCATAGACTTTGGGCTCGGTCTTGAAGGTCATATTGCCCGCATTGATCAGCGGCAAAGAGCCATCAAAGAAAACCGCATCCACATCGCCATCGATATCGATATCTGCCAGGCGGAATTCACCGCTGGCGGCACCGTAATCGTTAAAGGTGAGATTGCCCTCCAAAACCGGGCCCGAAATCATCATGCGCCCTGCCGCGCGTGCAGCCAGACGGAAACCGGACTGATCAAAGGTCACAAGCGCGACTTGCTCTGTGCCTTCGGGCAAGTTGCCCAGCTCACGCGGGCTGCTCTCTTGCAGCACAACCCGGCCATCAGTGCAGGTGATCAGCAAATGCTCGGTGACATTCGCGCTTTCAACATCTGGTTGCGCCACAAGACCGGCCCAGTCAGCTTCACAAGCCAGGGCTGCGCTTTCCTGCGACCAAAGCATCTCCGTTGCCATGAAGGGATCAGCCGAAACCGTCCCAGCGATGGGCAGGGTCAGAGTTGAGGGCTCTTTCGCCTTTTCCCGGCGCGAGAAACGCTCAAGCCGTTTTAGCGCGGTAAAACGCTTCATGGTTGCATCAGCGGCTTCGCGATTGCCCGATGTGCGATAATGGCGGAACATCTGATAGAGCGCGCCGGGATGGTTGGGATCCAGGCTCAGCGCATTAATCAGCGATTGCACAAAGGCCTGCTCATCGCCCAGCGAACGCTGCACCAGAGCCAGCTGATAATTCAGCTGCGCATCAGCCGCATATTGCGCCACTGTGGCTTCCCAATAAGAGCGCGCGGTTTCGAAATCGCCCTCTTCCTTCGCTTGCACACCCAAAAGATAGAGCGAATTGGGATGCGCAGGATCGGCCTCTAGCGCCTTAGCCAGCCAGTCTTTCATGGCCTCGGGGTTATTCTGGCGGAAGAAGACCAGCGCCACATTGAAGGCATCATCCGCCGCGCCGGAAATCTCGTAAGCCCGGCGGAAACGGTTGGTGGCCTCATCCAAAGAAAGCCCCGCCTCATATTGCGCCACACCTTCGCGGCGCAGGCGCTGAAGCTCTAGGGAGACCTCATTACGCGTCGGATTTTCGGGGAAAACAACACCTGTTGTGTCGCTTTCCGCCTCCTGTGCCAGCACCGGGCTGGCAATCATGGTTAACGCGATAAGGCTGGTTGTCGTCAAAAGACGCATGTCAATTTTACTCTTTGTTTTCGGTAGTTGGCAGGATTTCCAGCTCACCGCCCTCGGTCAGGCGATAGCGGGTGTTCACCGCAATATCAGTAAAGTACTGTGAACTACCAGAGGGCCAGAGGACCTCCATCTCGGCCAAGGTCTCGACCTCGCCTAGACCCAAATGGACCTCGGTGCTCGACTGGCTTTCAAAGCCATTGCCAGCATTGGTTTCGCGGTGATGCAGCCCCAATTGGGTATAGGCTGTGACGCGCGTGCCAATGGCAGAGCGGTTGCTTGCCACGCCTTCAAGCTGAAGCGAAATCCAATTCCCGACCTTCTCGGCCCGGTTATCGAAAATCACCGCCTTTTGGTTGGCGTTCAAAACCACCAATTCCTGATCGCCATCCAAATCGAGATCGCCGACCATTAAGCCGCGGCCATCCATTTCGATATCGACACCGTTTTCCGCCGAAACATCGACGAACTCAAAGCCCTCGATATTTTTGAACATGACATTGCGCTCATAGCCCGAGAAGCTCATGCCTTCGAGCGGCGGCCAGCTCATCGTATCGCCAAGATCCACCTCACTATCGAGCATGATCGGCATCAAAATATCGATGTAGTCCTTCGAGCCGCCCGAGATGAAGCCATTCATCACGTAAACATCTTGCCAGCCGTCATTATCGTAATCGATGAATTTCGCGCCCCAGCCCCATTTGGTATCGCAGACACCCAAGATGGTGGACACATCGGAGAAGGTGAAATCTCCGTTATTGTGCCACAGCATGTTGCATTCATTCAGATAGGGCTCGGTGATATTGGTGACATAGATATCGAGCAGGCCGTCATTGTCGTAATCGCCCAGCTCGGCATTCATGCCCTTTTTGGTATCCACCCCGATGGAGTGAAGGGTCATATCCTCGAAAGTGCCATCGCCGCGATTGCGGAACATCTTATCCGTGCCGAAATCATTAGCGACATACAGATCTGTCCAGCCATCGAGATCCAGATCGCCGGTGCCAATCGCCAAGGACCAGCCCGTATCGCCCAGGCCCGACTCTTCGGTCACATCCGTGAAGGTCATATCGCCATCATTGCGCAAAAGCCGGTTGGTGCCGCCATTCCGCGCGCCTTCCCAGCTTTCATGCAAAATCTGCGTATCGCCGGTGAGGTTGGTCAGATCCACATCGGGAAAGTAATTGCCCAGATAGATATCAAGATCGCCATCACGATCATAATCAAGCGCCACCGCAGCCACGGGGTTGCGATGCCCTTCCATACCGTCAAAGGCATTTTCCACCAGCTCAAACCGCTCGCCATCGATATTGCGATAGAGCAAGCTGGGGCCAAAGCGGGCGACAAAAAGGTCGTTGAAGCCGTCATTATCGAAATCAACGATAAGCGCCATCATCGAGAAGGTGTCTTTGTTATTAACCTCAGCAACACCCCAATCCTTCGCCGCTTCGGTGAAGGTCATGTCGCCATTATTGATCCACAGCACATTGTCATGCCCGGCCAAGGAATTGGTGAGATATAGATCGGGATAGCCGTCATGATTGACGTCGCCCATCGCGCCCCCTGCGCCAAGCGCGGTGAACCAGGGGCCAAGATTTTTCAGACGTTCATCCACCACCGGGCCCCAATGGCGGAAATCGATGCCAGAGCTTTCGGTGATATCCACAAAAGCTTTGTCATCGGCGAAAGCGGCCGTGGACAATACAAGCGCAGGAACGAGGTATTTTAACATGGTCAAGCTCATTGAAGGGCGTCTTTTTGCTGTGCTGCGTTGCTAGGATGGGCGATGGTCACGATTTGGTTCATCGGAACGGCATCGAGACTTTGGGTCGTGCCATCGGGCCAGGCGATGGTCAGCCCGTTTGGGGTCTGGGTGCCGAGGCCGAAATAGAGACGATTAGAGGAACTGCCGGCAAAGCCATTGCCTAGATTCACTTCGCGAATTTGTCGGGAAACCGGCGTGCTTAGGGTCACTCGCGTGCCGACGGCGTCGGTGTTCTGCCCGGGGCCAAGCAATTTCAGCGTGAGCCAGTTATTCCCGGTCTCTGCCTCATTGCGAAAAAGCATGGGCAGGGCATCATTATTGGTCACGAAAACATCGACCCGGCCGTCATTATCGAAATCATCGACAAAGATGCCACGGCTATCGGAGTTGACCGCAAGCGGGCCATCCTCAATCCGCCGAAAGGCAAAACCGCCCTCATTCATGAAGAAAACATTCTTCTCCATTGAGGCCATAGACATGCCTTGCACATCCGGCCAAACCGAGGCGCTAGAGGGATCTTCGCCGCCATGGTTCCACAAAGAGGGCAGCAGGACGTCTAGATAATCCTCGCCTTGCATACCGGTGAAAAAGCCATTGCCCACATAAAGATCGAGATCGGCATCATTATCGGCATCGAAGAATTTGGCGCCCCAGGCCCAATCCCCATCACAGACATTCATCTCTTGGCTTAGATCGATGAAGGTTCCATCCTGGCCATTGATCCAAAGCATATTGCATTCATAGAGAAAATCTTCGGTCACATTGGTGACATAGATATCGAGAAAGCCGTCCCCATCCACATCGGCGAATTCGGCATTCATGCCTTTCTTTGTGTCGACGCCAATCGCGGTTTCGGAAATGTCTTCGAAGCTGCCATCCCCGCGATTGCGGAAAAGCCGGTCGGGGCCATAATCATTGGCCACATACACATCTTGGAAACCGTCATTATCGATATCGCCATGGCCCACAGCCATAGTCCAACCAGTGTCATGAAGCCCGGCGGCGGTGGTATCTTCGGTAAAGCTGCCATCGCCATTATTGCGCCAGAAGATATTCGATCCGGCATTGCGCGAGGTTTCCCAGCTGTCATGCATCACGTGATCATGATCGACCTCCATGTCGAACATGTTCAGATCGCGGAAATAGACACCGTAATAGAGGTCGAGATCGCCATCGGCATCGGCATCAAACGCCACCGCCGAAAGCGTATTGCGGTAATGGGTATCAAGCCCCGCCTCGATGGTGACATCCACAAATGTACCATCGCCTTGGTTTTGCATCATGCGGGTCCGGCCCATTTGCATGACAAGCAGATCAAGATCTGCGTCCCCGTCATAATCCAAGAAGATCCCGCCAGCAGATGTGCTATCAGCGTCGTTTAGATCCGCGACACCCGCCGCTGCGGCGACATCGGTGAAGGTGAAATCGCCATTATTGCGCCAAAGCTGATTGGGCGTGTCGATACGTGCGGAATTGGTGAAGATATCAAGATCTCCATCGCCATCATAATCCCCCACAGCCGCGCCCGCCGCGCCGGCAGAAATCATATCCATGATATGGTCGAGGCGATCATCAAAGACCGGGGTCAAATGCGGCTTGTCGATCCCAGCCGCGCGGGTGACATCCACAAAAGCATGCTCAACCGGCGGCAAGGCCGGGGCCTTCGCTTCGTCCTCAGCCGGGGCGCCAGTTTCCAAAAGCTCCGCTTTGCCGGTGCCGCGATACACCGTGTACCATTTATTCGGCTCTGGGGCTTCGATCATCTCAACCGTGCCATCAGGCCAGGTCACCCGAAGATTTTCCACAATCTCCGCATCGCCCAAGCCGAAATGCACATCCAATGTCGAGGCCGAGTTAAAACCGGTGCCGATGGTGACTTCGCGCAACAGATTTTCAAAACCAGCGGTCAGCTCAACCCGAGCCCCGGAGGCTTTGTGATTTTGAGAGGTCGGATCCCAAAGCTGAAGCCCCAGCCAATTGCCCACATCTTCGGTGACATTGCGATAGACCAAAAGCGGGCCTTGCACATTGGTCACAACGAAATCCATGCGCCCATCGCGGTCGAAATCGGCAATCGAAACGCCGCGCGCATCGCCGGTATCATCTACCCCAGCTTCCGGGCCGATCGAATTGAAGATGCCAAATTGCTGATGCAGGAAATAATTCGGCTCATAGCCCGCCATGGAATAGCCCGCCATATCCGGCCATTCCGTTGCGTCGCGAATGTCGATATCATCTTCGAAGATAAAGCCCAAAAGCTGGTGCATGTAATCTTCTTCGCCGTCCGAGATAAATCCCGTGGCTACGAAGATATCGAGCAGGGTATCATTATCGGCGTCAAAGAATTTCGCGCCCCAGCCCCAATCCGTATCACAACTGCCGGTTTCGGTAGAGACATCCACGAAGCCTTCGCCGAACGTATTTTCCCAAAGCATATTGCATTCATGCAAATAGGGCTCGGTCATATTGGTGACATAGATGTCGAGCCAGCCGTCATTATTATAGTCACCAACTTCGGCATTCATGCCCTTCTTGGTATCAACCCCGATCAGATCAAGGGTGCGATTATCAAAGCTGCCATCGCCATTATTGATAAAGAAGGTGTCGCCGCCAAAGTCATTGGCGTTGTAAAGATCCTGCCAGCCGTCATTATTTACATCGCCATGGGCAATCGCCATGGTCCAGCCATTGTCATGCGTGCCGGTTTCATCGGTGACATCGGTGAATGTGCCATCGCCCTCATTGCGGAACATATAATTGCGTCCGGCATTGCGCGAGGTTTCCCAACTATCGAAAAGCACCTTGGTATCGGGCAGATCATGGAAATCTTTTTCCGGGAAATAACCACCGATATAAAGATCGAGATCCCCATCGCGATCATAATCAAAGGCGGCCGCGGCCATGGCATTCAGCCAGCGCTTTATGCCTGCCTCTTCGGCCACATCCTCAAAACCCTGACCTTCGAGATTGCGGAAGAGCGCCACTTCGCCAAAGCGCAGCAAAAGCAAATCTTCCCAGCCATCGGCGTTGTAATCGAACCAAATCGCATGGGCCGAAGTGCCGGTTTCGCGCGTATTCACATCCGCCACGCCCATTTCTGCGGCCACATTCTCAAAGCGGAAATCGCCAAGATTGCGGTAAAGCGCGTTGGGGCGGTCATCTAACGAGGTGACAACATAGATGTCATCAAGCCCGTCTTTATCGAAATCGCCCACAGCCACGCCAGCCCCGCCAGCGGTCAGCCAGGGCATAATCTTTTGCGCGGCCGGGTCAAATTCGGCGCGTTCATGCATATAAACCACACCGGCCTCTGCTCCGACTTCCTCGAAGCGGGGCGGCCCAGCAAAGGCTGGGACGGCCAGGGTAGCACAAAGTAAATAGCTTAGCGCGCGGCGCATGCGTCGGTGACTCCGGTCATTTTAGTGTTGCTACGGAAGAGCCCCGCAAGAGGGCCCAAAAGATCAAGATCGCCGCGAGCGGCGCAAAGCTCAGCCAAGGGCATGTCAGCCGAAAGCGAGGTGAGACGCGCCAAAGCCTCTGCCTGAGCAGGCGCAAGCCCGGCCTGCCAATTCGCGGCGCGCTCAAGATGCAAAGCGATTTCGCTGGCTTGCAGATCTGCGGCTGCTGTAAGCGCGGGCGCAGATTGCGGGGCGCGATGGGCTTGGATCAAATGCAAGCGCCGGTTTGCCAAAGTGAGCAACGCGGCGGCCTCCGCTGATACGGGAATATCAGTGGTAAAGATCCGGGTTTGGGCGAAAGGCGCGCCGGGCAACATGATCGAGCCCAGGGGAAAGCGCCCAATCGCATTGAATATGCCATCAAGATAGCCATCCCCATCGCTATCGCCCAGGCGTGCGGGAACAGCATCTCCGCTGGCCAAGCTTCCCGCGATATCCGTGGCTCCAGGTGCGTTATTTTCGGTCTGCCAGGAAATCGGCAAGAGACGCGGTGCGGCGGAGAAGCTGAAATTATGCAGCTCGATCACGCCTTCGGCAAAGCCAGGATCAATCCCGATATCGTCATAAATCGTCCAGGCATATTGATCATCGAGAAAGAAATTCACCTGACCCGCATGCGGCCCATCCACAATGGCCGCTAGAAAGAGCTTAAACGCTCCGTTCATCAGCTCCACATAGCCCACATCGATATGCTCATGGGCGCCAGTACCATTTGAGAGCTTGCCGTCGATGGTCAGGCCCTGCTTCAGCTCGCCGGGCAGGTTTGGCTCATCAGCCCCATTATTAAAGGCGCTGATTTCGCCAGTGAGCTGGTGATCCAATTTCAGATGTTGCAGCCCACCGGGATTGAGCGGCTGATCGGGCAAAGGGCCTGGCCCGAAAAGCTGCCCGCCGGTGAGGGTGAGGGAAAAATCCGAAACTGCCCGCTGCCAAAGAAAGGCCAGATCCGTATCCACCGGCTTATTGGCATCGCGGATCGCACGGACATCCGCATGAAGCGTTGCGTCAGGCAAGGCCAGCCGCGCCGCAAATTCGGGCCGATAAGGATAGCGCAAAGCCCCGGCCTGCCAAGTCGCGCGGGCGTCTTCGTTACGATCCAAAAGCGCATATGCATCGCCCAAGGCAATCCAGCCAAGCGCGTATTTATCCCCGACGCTCAGCGCATCTGGGGTGAGGGCAAGAGCCTGCTCCAATGCTTCGCGGGCGGGCTCGGCTTTGCCAAACCAATCCGGCCAGTAAAGATTATTGAGCCCGATAATATAGGCCGCATCCCAAGCATAGCCCGGCTGCTCTGTAAGCGGCTTCACCATATCTTGCGAGCGGGAAGAAAGCTGCCCCTGCCGTAAAAGCGATTTGCCAATCATCTGATCCACATAGGCCAGAGAGAGATTAAACCGCACCGCCGCAGTATCACTCTTGGCCAATAATGCCTTAAAGAGCTTTTCGGCCTCTTTCTCTCGGCCTTGGGTTTTGAGCTCTAGGCGCAGAGCATTGAGCGCCTGCACATCCTCGGCCAGGACAAAAGCTGCGTCAGCGGCTAGCGCAAAGTCTTGGCTTTCAAGAGCCGTCTCGACAGAGGGCGGGATCTCTGCAAGCGCCGATGTCCCTAGAGCCGCGGCAGTGACGGCCGCAAATATCCACTTCATTCGGCGGCTTCCTTGCTTTGTGCGATTTTCGGAACGGTGAGATATTCCAATCGAGCGGTGGCGATGCGCTGACCGCCTCGGCTTTGATTGAGGATCTGCGCTTCCATGGCATGTCCGCCCTGAGGCAGTTCATGTCGGTGACGCGCGCGGATCTCCACCTGGTCCCCCGGCATTGCCTCGCCCAGATGATCGAGCCGCAGCGCAGTGGCCACCGCGACAGTTTCGGGCCGCAAAGCCGGCGCGAGTGCCGCGCGGCAGGCACGATCGGTTAGGCCTCCGAGATGGGAATAATAGATATTGCCCACGAGATTAGAAAAGCTCTCATCGAGCAAAATCGTTTGGCTCCCCTCAACTCCAAGAGCCGGGCCGCTGGCAGATTGCGCGGTCAGGCCTGGCAGAGCGAAAGGCGGTGTCCAGGCCGGATCCTGCCCCTGTGGACGGCGGCGCGCGATGAACTCGGCGAAGAAATCCGGGAATGGCTCGATGCTTGGGGTGCCATCGGCTTCGAGATGCACCCAAGTCAGCCTTTGCCGGGCTTCGGCGCAAAGTTTCGCCACCCCATCATCACTCATTTGCACAAAGGCGAAATGCAGATCAAAGCTAGAGGGCTGCGAGGCCAGCACCTGATCCATCCAGACCCAAGCCTCGACCGGACGGCCAAATTCCGGCAAAGACGGCACGCGCAGATCGGTGAAGTTGGTCAAAATCCCTTTGGACCGGTTGAGAAAGGCATCCACAAGCGGTTCGGAAATATCGGCCATGGCCTGTTCGCGCATGTCACCGACCCAGTTGAACACGACCGGCGCCGTCGCCGCGCGCAATGGCGGCAGGGCCTCTTTGAAGCTCATGGAGAACCGCCGATGGAAATGCTCGATCCGCTCATCGCTTGCGGCTGAATACGGGGCCGCGATAGCTGCGGTGGCGGGCCGAGTTCCGGTGCAAACTGCAATGGCTGCGGGACCGGCAAGGGCCAATTGCACCATCCCTGCCCGGACCTCTCCCCCCATTACCGCAAAGCGAAGATCGGTTCCCTCGCGCGCCAGAAGGCGAAGCTCTGCACCGGGTAACCCGGCTTTGATCAAAGCTTCATCCGCCGCCCAAATCATCGCGGCGGCTTGATCGGGATGGCCCATTTCCCGCGCCAGATCATGCCAAAGCGGCTGTCGGGAGGCGGGCAAAACGGTTTTCCAGTCGCGACCGCCATGATGACCAAGGGTTTGCAGATCGACGCCAAGAAGCTCTTTGCCATAGCCCGTCAGAAGCCGCCCCCCATCATGGGAAAAGGACACTCCCGGACCGGAGCCATCCCCAATCACAGGGGCTCCGTCCGCTTTCCAATCCAAAGCATCGGCAAATTCGGGCGCGATATCGGACAGGGCTAAGCGTGCCGCATCGCGACGCTCGGCGCGATCTGTGGCGTGCATTTCGCAAAGAGTAAGCTCAAGACCGTCATAGATATTGGCGAACTGAGCCAATTGCCGCCGGTCCCATCCCAGCGGATCCAATAGATCCTGAAGATCCGGGCGGCCTTTGTTGCGGGTGGCCGCAACCAGTTCTAGACCATCAATCTCGACCAGCGGCGCGCCGGTCTTGCTATCGCTGGCGGTGATCCGTCCGAGATAACCGGCATCGGTTTTCTCCAGGATTTCGGACATAATCTGCGCCTGGCCACCGCTCCACGCCTCCGGCCAGAACCGCATTTGCGCAACGGCCGTCGGCAAGCAAACATCCTGAGGCACGAGCACCTGCATCGCTTGCAACATGGCATCCAGGAAAAAGACATCCGGCAAGGGGCCGTCATTTTCCTCGCGCCGCAAAGTCAGCCAAGCCCGACGCCGGATCGGGTCACTTAGATCAATATGGGTCAGGGCTTTGATGCGTTGGAAATGCGGCCCCTGAAACAGCAGCCAGTCATAAAGCGCATTGCTCAGAGTATTGGGAACATCCTGCCCCGAAGCTTGGCCAATAACGGGTGCAGCCCCCGGCGTTTCCAGAAAACGCGCTGCAAATTTTGGCGCGCTATGGGCCTGGCCAGGCAGGCCAAGTCCGGCGCTTAGACCATCGGTGCCAAACCGTGCGTCGGTTTCAATAACCGCTTCCGCATCGGTCGCCACAACCACTGGCCCTGAAATACGAATATCCGTGATGCCACCCATGCGCTTTTGCCCGGCAACTGCACTTGCCGCTTCGGCCATGGATTTCAGGGCAAAGACCAATGGCAAAAGCCGCGCGCCTTCGAAGCAATGATCATCCAGCCAAGGCGCCGTCTCAGTACAAAGCTTATGCCGCGCTACTGTGACATATCCGGGTTCATCCACCAAAAGCTGGGACAACATGGCCGCTTTCGCGCCAAGCCCCTGACGCGCCATCCGCCAGGTGGCCAAGCCCTGCATTGGGCCGGAAATCGCAATCAGCTCTGGCGCGTCACTTCCCGCAGCGCGCAAGAACCACTCCACGCCCTCTGCTGCGGGGATGGGATGCACATCAAGCGATTTGAGCCGCTCAACCACGCCCAGCTTGGCGCCCATGCCGATTTCATCCCACACACCATAGGCCAAACAGCGCACACGACAGTTCGGAACCCGCTGGCCCAAAGCAGCTAGTTGCTCTGAAAGTCGCGCATTGGCTGCGGCATAGCCGGTATTCCCCTGCATCCCGACCACGCCGATAATGGAGCCAAAGCCAATGCATAGGCGCAGCGCCGTTTCATCCAGCGCGGCCAGAACAGTGTCAAAGCCACCACATTTCGTTTCCAATTCTCGCCGATAGCTTTCAGTGCTGACGCTCCGTATCGCAGCGGGAATATTGATGCCTGCCCCATGAACGAAACCTGTGATCGGGGCTGCGCCGGTCTCGCTTTGGATGGTTGCCAAGGCCTGCGCAACATCCGCCGGATCGGTGATATCACAGGGGATATAATGGGCCTTCACCCCAGCCGCAGAGAACCGAGCCAAGGTTTCGCGGACTTCCAAATCTTCGGCAGGTAGAGACCGGCCCAGAATGGCTAGGGTGACATTTGTTTGCTGTGCCAGGGCTTCGACGCAAGCTGCGGTAATGCCCTTTGCACCGCCTGTCACCACGACAACATCTCCGGCGGATAGAGGGATCGCATCCGCTTTGAGATCTGCTGGAACCAGGCGAAGTTGTTCGAAAGCCCCTTCACGCAGCCGCAAGGGCGAGGCCCCATTCGGGAAAGCCGCTGTCGCATTTTGCAAAAGGCTTGCCAGATCCTGAGCCACAAGAGCCGCGACCGGCAGGTCAGGCCGTTCCAATGACAGGGACTGAGCAACGCCCATGGCCGTCAGCGGAGTTTGCTCCGATTGGCTTAGCTCGGCCAGAATGACCGACCCCGCCTCTGCCATCCAAGGCGCCGCACGCCCCAAAGCGCTGGCCAAAGCCTCGGGGTCTGGGGCCTTGGGCAAAATCACCAATAGACGTTCAACGGCTCTTGCCGTGCCTATCGCGGCTTCGGCGCCTTCGGGCAGAGCTTGCAAATGCTCTTCATCGCCAAGAACAGTCAATACACCGGTAAAATCAGCGGCGGCCAAAGTTATAGGCTGCCAATCAGCGGCCAATCCAAGCACAGGAATGCCATTCGGCGCGAGCTTGTCATCGCTGGCGGGCTTCGGCCGGTTGGGCCGCTCGTCAATCTGGGCTGCGTCTAGAATTTCGGCGATGCTGGCCGTGGATAAAATCGTCTCATCGGCAAAATTCACGCCCTCGGCCGCTAATTTGCCGCGAATTTCGCCGATCTTGATGGAGTCCAAATTGAGATCTTGCACCAATCGTGCCTGATCCGGCATCATATCATGGTCATATCCCGTTTCGTAAGCAATGAGATCGCGCAGCCGAACAGCAAGCGGTTGATCGCTGGACGTCTCCGCGGGGCTATTGGCGGCCTGGGATTGCACTGGAATGGCCAATTCTGGTGCGGGCAGCCCCTCTATGCGACTCAGCCTCTCACAGGGATTTTCGATAAAGCGCAATTCGCTGGCCGGCACGAATGGGCGAATGAAGCGATCCGCGTAAAGCTCTTTCCAATCGAGCGTCGCCCCTTCCAGCCAAAGACTGGCTAAAGCTTCGCAGAAGCGCAAATCCGACTGGGCCCCAGAGCTTTCCAACGCCAAGATCGGTTTTTCCGCGCCGAGGATATTCCGCGCAAGCCCGCTTAGGATTTCTCCTGGGCCAAGCTCTAAAAAGATATCGACAGAGCCAGACATGGCCCAAACGGCACTCACGAAATCCACAGGCGCGCTGACCTGACGCGCGGCATAGTCATATGGATCAAACGCCTCTGTTAGCGCGGCCCCAGTTAGGCCTGAGAAAACGGGAATTTCAGGCGTCAGATCTTCACCGCCCCGCTTTTCGGCCAATCGCGTCAAAGCCTGGGCGGCTTGATCCATATAGCGCGAATGGAAGGCGTTAGCGACATTCAAGCGAACCGATGCAATCCCGGCATCCCGTGCAAGATCTGCCAATGCATCAAGCGCTGCGGGTTCGCCTGCAATCACGGTTTGATCCGGCGCATTGAGATTGGCAATCACAGCATAACCTGGGACCGCCTTCAAAAGTGCTTGGCTGCTTTGCGCATCCGTGCGCAAGCTGAGCATTCCGCCCGCCTCCCCTTCGGCTGCCGCATGGCGGGCTCGGATCTGCAAAAGCTCCATGGCTTCGCGTTCCGAAAACAGTCCAGCAATGGTGAAGGCGGTGATCTCGCCCAGAGAATGGCCCGCCAGTGCCGCCGGGGTCAGGCCAAGACGCTCCATTCGGTCGAACCATTGTAGGGAGGTCATGGAAATCGCGGGCTGAGCGACCCGCGTATCCCGCAGCGCTGTTTCCCAATTTTGCCGCTCTGACGGGTCAAAATTTCGTTCTAACGCATGATCGATCACGCCGGTCAGGCCGCAATCGCTTAGCTCTGCGAATTTCGCATCCCATTTTGCGGCGCGACGTGCCGCCCAACTATGTCGGTGGCGCAAGCGCTGGCCCATATTCAGGAATTGAGAGCCTTGGCCAGGCAAAAGATACCCAATCCGCGGCGCCGAAGCCGCCAGCGCGATCTTGCCACCGCGCGGCGCGGGCGCCTCGTTTCGCGCCGCCGCAGCCAAAACGCGCAATCCCTTGGACAAGGCACGAGGATCATCGGACACGAATGTCGCTCGGAGCGGAGCGTTGCGATCCTCGTCTGCGGCGCGGGCCGCGAAATCGGCAAATTCTCCGTCCGCCATTCCATTGGCGCGATCGGCGAGCTCTTCCAAACGGTCTGAGAGTGCCGCGGCATCCGAGGCGCTGGCAATCACCAGCTCTGCGCGTTGAACCGATGCAGCCAGATTTTGCGCCGATGCAACCAGCGCCGGGCGCGAATTTTCTTTGGATGCGCTGACGGCCACATGGCAATTAATTCCGCCAAAGCCAGCACCAGAAATCCCCGCCGATATGCGCCGGTCATGGGCCACAGCCCGTGCTTGGGTGATCGGGTAAATGCGCGCGCCCGGAGTTTGAAAAAGCTCATTGGGTGATTGCAGCCCGGCCATAGGCGGCAATATCCGTTGGTTTACCGCAAGCACAGCTTTCAAAAAACCCGCCATGCCCGCCGCAGCTTTTGTATGGCCTATCAGGGTTTTAACCGAGGTGACCCCAATTTCACGCGGCAACAGAGGCGCATCTGGTTCAGCCTGCTCATCAGCGCCAGTCTGAGACAATATCGCGCCCAATTCCACCTTATCGCCCAAAGGCGTTCCGGTTCCGTGGCCCTCGACGAAATCCAGATCTTTCGCCGAATAGCCGGCCAGGTCATAGCAACGCTGCATCGCCAAAGCCTGGGTTTCAGTTTTCGGCGCAGTGACCCCGCCCTGACCATCCGAACTGACACCCCAGCCATCCAGATCGGCCCAAATCGGATAATTCCCCGCCTCGGCCAGATCCCGCCGCATCAAAAGCGCAAGCCCGCATCCCTCGCCGGGGATAAAGCCACTCGATCGCTGGTCATAAACCCGCATCCGATCGCGGGTCAGCGCACCTGCGCGGGAAAACCCAACCAGCTCAAGCGGGTCGATGCTAATATCGACACCCCCCGCAAGAACCATATCCAATTCACCCGACGCGATTTTTTCCGCACCAGATTTGAGCGCCAACAGGGACGACGCGCAGGCTCCATCAACCGTGTAGCCGCCACCTTGCAGATCAAGCGCATTACAAACCCGTCCGGCAATGACATTGGATAAAACCCCTGCCAGCCAGTCTTCATTAGGTTCCGCCAGCGGCGTCTTAAAACTATCGCGGGCCTTGGCGACGAGATCCCGAAGCGCGCCTTCATCCAGCCCTGCCGCCTGCCCGCTGCGAAGCAGAACCTCTTCCACATAGGGCCAGCGAAGACGCAAAGCCTCGGCCCGCGAAACTTCTCCGGTTAGGGAATTGCCAATGATCACGCCAATGCGCGACCGATCCGCAGCGGCCAAATCCAGACCCGCATCTGCCACCGCCTCGCGAGCTACATCAAGCGCAAGCCAATGAGATATATCAGTAACTTCAAAACGAGCCTTGGGCACAAGGTTGCGGCGCCAGTCGAAATCATAACCAGACAACAGCGCAGCATGGGTCGCATAAGTCCCGTCCCGCTCACCGGCAGCCTCTTCGCTGTAACGGTCCAAATTCAGACGTTCCCGCGGGATGGGGCGGAACGCTGGGCGCAATGTCAAAATATTTTCCCAAAACTCGCGCGGCGTCGACGCACCAGGATAGCGGCAGGCCAGCCCTACAACACAGACTTCATGCCCTTTGGCAGAAGAAGGGGACAGATTGATTTTCTCACGCGATGGTGACGACATTGCGAATACACAAACTCTGGTAACGGATACGGGCTAATAGGCCCCAAAAGCCCGGCTAATAACGCTGGGAAAACAAAGGAAGCCGCCCTTGACAGGCGACTTCCCATGGGGAGAGTTACGCGCGCTTGAAGCGACGTGCGGCACCCAGAGCAGCGAAGCCAGCCATTGCCAGCGCACCAGTTGCCGGAAGCGGAACCGGAGCGATTGCGTCACGAGCGGCGTCCACATCACCATCGACAACGATTTCGGTCAGACCAGGCGTAGAGACGTACGGGCTGTCATCCACGGTATAGCCACCTGCGATGGACAAAGGAGACAGGGAATCAAAGATGTACTCGTCGCCAGTGACGAAGAATAGCGCATCTGGGTTCTCTGTGATCGACAGCGTACCGGATGGCAGAGTTGCGTTCTCATCCAGCGAGATCGCGATGGTCACGCCTTCGTAAAGACCCGTGAAAGACGCGTTGGTCAGGGTGAAGTCAAACACGCCAAACGGATCGGTTGTGGACGCACCTTCGATGAGCAGATCGAACTCACCGGAGAAGACAACGCCAGAGTCAACCAGCGCACCGCTTGCATCGTAGAAGTCTACGACGAAGTCTGCGGTGTTCTGTTGATCTAGTCCGGTCGCAGTATCGGTGGAGCTTTCCCAGACGAAGTTGGTCACGTAGAATTCGTTCACAAAGACATCGAGGCCCGGCAGATATGTGCCGTCAGCAGTGTCCAGAACGATGGTGGTGCCGGTCGGGTATGCCACAGGCACAGCCGAAGTCACGGAGGCGCTGGCCAGGCCAGCAGAGAAAATCGCGGCTGTGGAAGCCACTAGGAGGGTACGGATCATTACTTATAGCCCTTTTTTGAGCGTTTACAGCACGAAAAACCAAAAACCGTTTAGCCCGGAAATCAGAATTTCACGCATACCGATGCAAGATTTGCAGCTTTGCTTTTAAAACAGTAATTAACTAGCGCAACCAATTATTTACTGCCTTTAGAAAATATTTTTTGCTGACTTTTTATCTGGACATACTTGCTTGTTAATTTTTTTCTGATTCCGAATCTATAGATTTATAATAAAATCAAGGCGCTTTTTCAAAGCATGATCCTGCAATATAACAGCAGGTAAGTCAGTATAATTAGGATATTTTGGACTATAAATGTTATGACGATATCCTGTATCTTACTGTTTTTATGTAGTTTTTTAATTTCACATGCGGAAAACTGTTTTTTGCTTTAAAATTAATCATATCTTCTAGATGAATTTTTTTGATATATTGCTTTGTGTATTTAGGTTTTGCCGGGCGCGTCAATAAAAGATGCTGAACAATTTATTTCGCATATTTAAAAAATTTTTGACGGCATAATTAAAGATTATCAGGCCTTGTTAATTATATTATTCTGGGTTGACTGCTATGCACAGTAAAAAATATCTGCGCATTATTGAAAATAATTGGCAGTATAACCTCCAAATCTTCGCTGGTCATTGCCGGCTTTAAAAATTTTGCATGGCTTCTTCAAAAAGTTTTTTAAAAAATCTAGGATTTTTATTTTCTTCATTGTCTTCCCAAAATCTACCCGCATCGGTAGGCAACTGAGATAAACACTAAGGAATACAGGCTCTAAGCCTTGGATGCGAACGGCACGCGGCCAGTCGCAAATTTTTGGGCAGAGCTGTCAAACTTGCTTCAATGGTGGAAATCAATTTTTAAGAAGCATTCGCGACATCAGCGGTCGGCCTACTGTTTCCAAAATTGGAATTGATTCAATATTTAACGACGCTATATAAATCGTTAATTAACGCTGACAACAAAATATGGCCATCCGTTAACCTTACTTTAAGATGTAACTTCAGCACCATCTTCGCCACACTTGCAATTAATCTGATGGCTAATGTTAATTATTTTGCAAAGAAAACTTTCAATTTATGTGAATTACCCTAGGTGGTCTTATGCCTCCGCAACACCCGCTAATCGTGAAAAACAAGCAACGGATCAGATCTGCGAATGGTCGAAATCGAGAGCTTGTGTCAGAACCCATTTTGCCCCGTTCATGCAGCTAGTTCACTGCTTCGAAAATGGTAGGGAATATGTCGGATTATTTTTGGCTGACCGATGCACAGATGCTACATTACGCCCTTTTTTCCCAGATTTCACGGCAAGCCATCTGTCCATAACCGACATGTGCAGGTGATCTTCTGGTCTCTCGATGGCCTTCAGAGCGGGTGACGCTTACGGCCAGGGCGTTCCCAAGCGGGTTAGAAACAGTCCGCCCCATCAAGTGCCCCCCGATCCCATGAACTTCTTGGCCCAAGGGACGAGATCGAACTAAATTTTCAGAAGTTCGATCTCGATCTCGGATCAGACCTTTGGCACCATTAGTGTCAGGCCTGCACCCAGATTTCCCCCTGTTCTAGCCCTCATGCGGCCCTCAGCTCTGCAGCAATTTGGTCTGCCTGAAGGCCGGCCTTTTCCGGTTTATCGGGCTCAAACATCAGCCGATCTGCATTGACGAACTCTACTTCATGGATACCGACAAAGCCCAATACATGGCGCAGATAGCCGCTGGCGAAGTCGATCTCCGAGCCCATAGGCGTCCCGCCAGAAGCATATACCACCACCGCGCGCTTGCCGGTGAGCAGGCCCACTTGCTGCCCGTCTTGATAGGTGAAGGTCAGGCGCGCCCGGCAGATCTGGTCAATCCAGATTTTCAGCCCAGCCGGAACGCCAAAATTATAAATTGGCAGCCCGATCACCAGCAGATCTGCGGCCATAACTTCCGCTACCAGCTCATCGGACAGGGCCAGGGCGGCATGCTGCTCGGCGCTGCGCTCTTCTTTCAGCGTGCCATTGGCCATGACCCAAGCCGTATCAATTGGCGGCAAGGCCTTGCTCAGATCGCGGGTCACGATCTCGGCCTCGCCAAGCCCTGCAATCAGCCGATCCGTCAATGCCCGGCTTTGCGACGTTTCCTTTTGCGCGCTCGAATCCAGTCTTAAAACATGCATGCGACGTTCCTTTCCTTTGCGTTTCGTCTGAAAAAGGAAATATGCGCTTTCGCTGTTGAGAATAATCTAGCAATTAAGGAAAGCATATTTCTCATATGGAGAAGAATATGGCGCGGCTGGATGAGATCGAAACTTTCGTGGCCATCATTGAGGAAGGCTCGCTAAGCGCGGCTGCTCGGCGATCCGGCCTGGCGCTCTCGGCTGTCAGTCGGCGGTTGAAGGATCTAGAGGCGCGCATGGGCGTTATGCTTTTGCGGCGCACAACGCGTAGCCAAAGCCTAACCGAGGCGGGCCAAGAATTTCATCTGCGCTGTCGCCAAATCCTGAGCGATCTTGATGAGGCCGAGGCGAGCCTGCGCGATAAATCCGGCGGGCTGAGCGGCCGGATCCGGATGGCCGCGCCGGTAAGCTTTACCGCGCTGCATCTAAGTGGTTTGCTCAGCGATTTCCTAGCCGCGCATCCGCAAGTGACCCTAGAGCTTGATCTAAGCGACCAGCGGCTGAATTTGGTAGAGGAAGGCTATGATCTGGCCCTGCGTATCGGGCGGCTCGAAGATAGCGGTCTGATCGCAAGGCGGCTTACTGTGATCCGGCATCTGCCGGTGGCGGCGCCGGGCCTTATCGCGCGGCTCGGGCAACCGGAGCGGCCCGAAGATCTCGCTGATTTTCCTGCTTTGCGCTATCTCTCGGCCCGCCGCCGGGCGGCTTGGCGCTTTCGCCGCCCCGATGGCAGTGACGGTCAGGTCAGCCTGAAAGCACGAATGCTCTGTAATAATGGCGATGTTTTGGTGCGCTCAGCGGTGCAGGGCCTAGGTCTGTGTCTTGAGCCAACTTTCGTCACAGCACCCGCCATTGCGCAGGGGCAGCTTGTGCCGCTCTTTGCTGATCATATCTGGTCCGACAATGCCGCTTATATTGTCTTTGCGCCCGGGCGGGTACAGCCGCGCCGGGTGCGCGCATTGATCGATTTTCTGGCCAAGGCCCTACCGGATCCGCCGCCTTGGGATGAAACCATGGCCAAGGCGACCCGGCTTTGACTGGGCCTAGGCCTCTTGACGTAGATCGCCCAAGCTGCGCGGCAGGGCGAGCGGGGGATTTTGGGGCAAAAGATGCAAGCCTCCGGCCTCGGCTGAGGCCCGCCATTGGGCATTTTCATGGGCAAGCATTGGGCTCTGCAATCGGGCGAAGCCCTCGGCGGCTTCCTCTGCGCGATAGCTCGGTGCCGGGGTCAGCATCATGCGGATCATAAAGGCCAGTGCGCCAAGCTTGCTCGTATCGGAAAGCCCGGCAATGCTCGGTGCAAGACGCCTCACATCTTCCGCATACCAGCGCGCCGTGTCGGCAAAGCTTTCCGCTGGACTGCCTGTGAGCCGCTCCACATGATCTGTGGGCGCCGCCAAAGCGAAAGCCCCTTGGGCAATTTCCTCGGCATAATGGCGCAGATGATATGTGTCGAAATCGGCAAAACCCATAGCCCGCGCGGCTTTAGCAAAGAGCCTATGGGAGATCGGGTTATACCGAATTTTGCGCCCCAAAACCTCCCCGAGGATCGTGGCAACATCCCGTCCAGTTAGCAGCTCGGGGCCGGTCGGGCGCCAATCCGTTCCAATATATTGGCCCGGATCGGCAAGCAGGGCCACAGCGCAGCGGGCAATATCGCGCTCGGCCACGGGGGCGTTAAGGCCTTCGCCAAAGGGCAGCGGCAAAATCCCAAGCTGACGCGTGACCGGCAGGGTAAGCAGATAAGGAAAGGCGAAAATCCCCGGATTAAGATGGATCACTCCCACATCGGGCATCCATCGGGCAAGATTATTGGCCATCCAATGTTCACGGCTGACCAGCGAAGGATGCTCCGGCGAAGGGTTCCAACCGGAGAGAAGCACCAGCGCTTGCAGTCGAGCTTCTTGGGCGGCGAGGCAAACCAGCATGGAATTATGCAGCAAATTCGGCGCGAAAGGCGGGCAATGGAATGCCCGCTGCACCCCGGTCATCGCGTCTTTGAGATCGTTAAAGTCAAAGAGATTGCCAAGGAAAACCTCTGCCCCAAGCGCCAGCAACGCATCTGCGCGGTGATCGTCTTGGCGCAGAAATGCGCGCACGGGATAGCCCTTTTCACGCAGGTTAGTCACGGTTTGGCGGCCAACACGGCCAGCGGCGGAAGTCACGAGAATTTTGGGTTTGGTGGGCATTTCGGTCTCTTTAGATGATGATTGAAATCTTATTATTTAGATGATAGTCACCATCCAAAGAGTCAAGATCGAAATTTCGGAGGCCCGATGGCGCGTCAATCAAAGGCGGAAAAGCAAAAATCCCATGCGCGGATTTTGGAGGCAGCGGCGCAGGTTTTCCGCGAAAAGGGCATCGAGGCCACAAGCCTTGCGGATGTGATGACTGCCGCTGGGCTCACGCATGGTGGGTTTTACCGGCATTTTGCCTCGAAAGAGGCGCTGGTCGCGGCAGCGTTTCACCATGCGGTGGGCCAAGCTGTGGGGGATATGGAAAAGGCGCAGACACCCGAAGAACGCGCAGCGGCGCGTGCCGCCTATCTGGCGCGCTATCTCTCGGCAAAGCATCTGGCCTCGCCCGAGGCCGGTTGCCCGCTCGCGGCTTTGGGGGCGGAAATGGCGCGGGAGCCAGGCGCGGCCCGCGACGCTGCTGGGGAAGCTGTGCACCGAGTGGCGGCTTTGCTGGATGATGCCGGGCTAGGCGAGCCCCCAAGCGATACCCCCCGCAATGGCTATGCCCGGCTCGCGCTTCTTCTGGGCACAATCACCCTTGCCCGACTTGCAGACTCCGAGGCTGATCAGATTTTGCAAGCCGGGCAAGAAGCTCTGGCACAGCTATAGCTGCGCAGCAGGTCTAGTGCCGCGCAGCCTATTGGCCATCGGATCAAACTTTCGGCACGGGCCGATTAGCCAGGAATAATCGGCTGAACCGGCTCTTCTTGTGCCTGCATCAAGGCCTCGAATTCCGGCAGTCCGAGTGTGCCAAGGGTTTCGCCATTTGGGCCCAAGATTTCATAAATCACCCCATCCGTGCCCTTATTGGAAAACCAGGCGATGCAATCTACATCACCGCCACCTTCCATATGCGGTGGCCCCCCTGCGGTCTTTTGCACGAAACTTGCCGTGGGCCGGATTTCCGTCAGCGCGCCTTCGGAGTCGTAAAGCCGCAACTCACCTTGAATAATGAAGGTGCTGTAATCCGCATGATGCTTGTGCAAGATCACTTTTTCATTGGCCGCGAATTTGAACAAGACATCGACGACATTCAGCTCTCGGTCCACGCGCAACACGTGATACCAGGCATGGTCGATCCCGGCGAGCGTATTCCATTTGACATTGGTCTGATCAAAAGCGGCGGCGGCTTGGCTTGCTGCTTCGCTGGCACTTGCGCCTAAGGTCACGGCAGCGACGGCTGTTCCAATACTGGCCAGGCCTTCGCGGCGGGTAAGTTGTGTCATGGTGTCCTCCCGAATTGCACAACAGTTTATTGGTGAGATGAGGGCTGCGCCGCGCCTGTGGGTCCGTGGGTTCTTGGCCCTGTGGGTCCGTAGCCCTGAAAACCCGGCGCAACGCGGCCCGCTAAAACATCGGCGCGTATTTCCAATGATCCGCGTCCGGCGTTACTTCGTCCAAATCATAGCCCGCAGATTGCAAGCGTTTGGCAATTTGCAAACCATCCCGCGCCGCTTCATCCACAAAGCGCCGCCCCAGCTCTGGATCCTGGGCAGTGCCATGACCCCCCATCAGATTGAGCCCGTGATTGAACTTGCCCACCGGATCGCCAGCTTCGGCAGCACGGCGATCCCAATCGGCAGAGGCATCGGGGTTATAAGCCCCACCCAGCCCGTTATTTTCCAACTGGCTCATCCAAGTCATGGCTTTGGGGATGCCTGCCTCGGCGCAAGCTTTGGTCAGTTTCCGCGCCAATTCGAAATCATCGTTTTTCGTGACATTGATCGCCAAAGAGCAGGTGACAGAGTCAATCAACCCCATTTCTATTTTGCGGGTGATCATCTCTTTGCCGGTGTCATCGGGGTTCAGCGTGCCTAGGTCGTCTTCGACCTTTGGCGGCGCATCGGCAAAGGCAGCGCAGCCCAAAAGGACCAGCGCCAAAGCAGCGAGGAGCGGTTTCATATGGGTAAGTTCCTAAGGAAGATATGGGGCGGGAAAGCCGGTCTCAGAACAGATTAGGTTGGTATTTCCACTCATCCGCGTCAGGGGTGACCGAATTCAGATCGAAATCATTATCGATCAGATGTTGCGCGTCATCACTGCCCATTTCCGCCGCTTTTCGGATGATGGCCTCGCCTAAATCCTGATCCAGCGGCACACCCCGACCCCGCAACACATCCAGCCCGAAATTAAAGGCCCCCACTTCGGATCCTAGCTCCATAGCGCGGCGATCCAGGGCGGCGGCGGCTTCGGGGTTTTCCGGCCCGGCCAGACCGTTATCCTCCATCCAAGACAGCCAAGTTATGCCCTGAACATTCCCCCGCTCGGCGCTATCGGTGAAAATTTCGCGCGCCTCTTCATGCATTCCGGCTTTTGCCGCGCCATAGCCCAACACGCCCAGCATGGGATGAGCCTCTCCATGGCGCAAACGATCCAGCGCGCCGCGCAAAGACAGTTCTTCGGGATTGGAGGTGCCATATTCGTCAGAGATCTGAGTGTCGCGCTCATCGGCATTGCCCGGCGCAGACAGTCCGGCCAACACCAAAATCAGCGTCACGAGACCCGTGCTCATCTGCAATTTCATCTGGTTCATCTGCGATCTCCTCGGCTTGGGGTTTCCAGGAAAGAGCCAGAGAAAACCGGGCCATGTGTGAGATTTGCGCAAAGAAACTGCAAGAAAACTGCAAAATCGGCGCTATTGCACCATCCGATAGCCGACACCGCGCACAGTTTCGATCAAAACAGGGCGGGATTTATTGGGGTCAAGCTTGCGGCGAAGGGTAATCATATGCTGATCCAAGGCGCGGGAATTCGGCATATACTCCCTGCCCCATCCCACATCGTAAAGCTCGTCCTTCGTCACCACCGCGCCGTCGCGATCTTGCAAAATGGTCAGCAATTTCAGATCACGTGGCGATAGGGATACTTCTAGACTATCGCGGATCGCCAAATGGCGCTCGGGCAGGATCTGAAAGGCAATCGGCTTTGGCGCTGGTGCAGTCTCCGCCTCGGCCGCTATATCAGCCTCAACCGACGCGCCGCGACGTCGGGCCCAAACCGCGCCCGCGGCACACAGACCTGCCAAACCCAGCATAACCATCGCACCGGGCCGGGGCTGATTGGGCTGCGCCAAAGCCTCCGCGCGCAAGCCCAGCTCATCTTCCAGCAAGGCGCGGTCATAGATCAAGCAAATCGCCGGTTCCGCCTGGCAATATAATAGCTCGCCCATCGCCATGCTGGTGGTGGTCCATCCAGTCCCCGCGCTAACGGCGATATTGGCTTGGATCGAGGTCAGGACCCGGATCATATCCTCGGAGAATTCATAAGGCAGCGGCGCCATGCCTCCAGGCGGCGGGTATCGGCGCTGGCCTTCGTCATCCCAAAGCAAGACCCGTAGCAAAACCGCATCCTCGGTCAGACGCCAACTAACTCGGTCCGGGGTCTCAAGAAGCTGCGCGAATTTCTCAGCATCTTGCTGGGCCACCATATCCGCCCTGCCCCAGGGATCGGGCCGCAAAGCCAAACTCCCGGCCACCAGAAGACAGAACATGCCTAAAAGAGCCAATCCCCGAACCATCTTCTCCCCCAGTCATCGGCGCCAGAGCCCTAGCCACAGATCACAGGCCGAGACTCAAACATGCGGGACTATCGATGCCCCCTTAGGTAAGGGATACCGGGACAAACGTCGAAGACATTGTCCAAGAGCAGCGGTTCAAGGCTTTTTGATATGGTAGCGCTTCATTTTGCGATAGAGCGTCGGGCGAGAGATTTTCAACACCTGCGCCACTTTCGTCAGATTACCTTTCTCCGCCAGAATTGCGCGCCGGATGGCTTTCGCTTCGATGCTTTCCAAATCGCCCGAATGCCCGCCCAGGATATTTTCCAGCGCCCCATCTTCGTCAAGCCGGCGGTCATCATTGATCTCGGGCGGAAGATCCTGGACCGTGACCAGATCATCGGTTTTCACCAGGTAAACCCGCTGAATAACATTGCGCAATTCCCGCACATTGCCAGGCCATTGATATTGCGCCAGCCGCTCTAGGGCCGCATCGCTGAAGCTTAGCGGAGCCTGCCCGGTTTCTTCGGCGAATAATTCCGAGAAATAGTCGATCAGTGCAAAAATATCGCTGCCACGTTCGCGCAGCGGTGGCACTTCGATTGTGATCACGCTGATGCGGTAGAACAGATCGCGGCGGAAACTGCCGGTTTCGATCTCGTCGCGCAAATTGCGGTTGGTCATGGCCACAAGTTTCACATCCACCGGGCGCCGCTTGCTGTCGCCCACCCGATAGATCGCGCGTTGTTCTAGGGCGCGCAGCAAATAAGGCTGAAGCTCGATCGGCATATCGCCGATTTCATCCAGGCAAAGAACACCGCCATCAGCCTGCTCAAATTTACCCTCACGCCCGCCGCGCACCGCTCCGGTAAAGGCGCCATCCGCATAGCCGAAAAGCTCTGCCCCAATCAGATCACTGGAAATCGCGGCGCAATTGACCGGCATATAGGGCGCGTCGTTTTTCGGCAGCCGACTATGGATCAACCGCGCGAAAAGCTCTTTGCCGACGCCAGTTTCCCCATGGATCAGGATCGAAACATTGGCCTGTGCGGCCCGTTCGGCCAAGCTAATGGCATCCACCATTTTGGGCGAGGCGCCGATGATCTGGATTTGGTTTTCCGTCACATTCGCCCTCGGTTTGATTTTACACGACTGGGGTCGGGATCCGGCCTGGAACTTGGTTTGGTCTTTCAAAAACAGGGCCGCGCCGCGACACACCCCGTCGAAATTCAAACGCTCGATCCCTTGGGCCTCAAATGGCAGCGGCAAGAGATTGGGAATATCTTGATCGCTGAGCCGTTCCAATTTCGGCAGCAATTTATGGCCGATCGACAATTCCTTGGAATGGCGCAGCACATCTTCGCCCAGACCGCGCCGAAACAGGACTCGGCCCGTTTGATCCACCAGCACAACGCTATTTTGCGCCCGGCTGTAATTGGACATCAAAAAAGCTTCGAGCAATTGAGTCCGCTCTGCTTGTTTTTGCTCGGCAAGCGCAATCTCAATTTCCCGCGCCGTGGCCAAAACCAAAGCAACATTATGCTGTTGGAAAATCTGCGGTGGGCCGGACAAATCCACCACACCAATCACCGACTGCGTGAAAGGGTCATGGATCGGCGCGCCGGCGCAGGTCCAAGATTGCACGCCTTCAACGAAATGCTCGGCCGCATGCACATAAGACGCTTTGCCGGTCTTTAGGGCTGTGCCGATGCCATTGGTGCCAATGGTCTTTTCGCTCCAATCACCACCAATTTCCAAATGGATATCTTGGCCTTCATCCAGCACATTTTCATCGCCAATCGCGTCAATGATCACCCCATCCGCATCAGCGAGGATCAAGATCGTGCGCGCATCGGTCAGATGTGGCTCTAGCCGTTTGAACGCCGCCGAAGCCGCGCGGCGCAAAGCCAGATTGCGGTCTCGGCGACGATAGAGCTGATCTTCGTCGATGATTTTACGCGAGGCTTGGCATGCGGCATCGACGCCTTGAGCCTTGCTGCGTTTCCATGACTCCATAATTTCCGCGCGCACGCGGCTAGGACGGTCATCGACAGTCGATCCCGAAGACACGAAGCGTTCCCATTCCGCTTTGGTGTCATTCGCCGGGTAGCTGGAGTTCTGTGGCAATTGCGTTGCCCTCTTGCTTTGTTTAGTCATCAACGGCCCAGAATGGTGCCGCAATCTGTTTCCTTTGCGTCTCTATGGGAAAATTTAGCCCAAGCGGTCACTCTTCTTCGTTGATCAGTAATGTTTCGAGTGTTTGCGCCAGGTCTTTTTCGGTGAAGTCATCGGTCAGATCGGCATTTTCCAAATGACCGATCAGTGCCACAGTCTCGCTGTCCAAAGGCGATAGAAATCCGTTATCCTTGGTCGCCAAAACAAACCGCTTAGACAGAAAATTTCCCCGGATCTCGCCCAGGAAAAGCATCTGCTTGCCAGAGGTTTTATCGACCAAAACCACGCGATTATTGACACTGACTTTGACATAGGGCTGGGCTGCGCTAACTGACCCACGGGCCTTTAGATCATGTATGATCAGGCCTTCGGGTTTCGGCTTTTGCCGCCGCTGCGCTTCTTCGGCGCGCATGCGACTGAAACCGCCATTGCTGATTTGATCGGCGAGTTTCCGGATTGTGCCGGAATTCTCGGACAGAAGCCGCCGTGCCTTGACGTCTTCGAGACGCGGGCCTTCGCGTTTCGAAAATATATCCACCAGTCTTTCCTCCCTGGAATGTGTTAACATAACGGAATGCGTGATGCCAATTCTTTAGTCGTTTTGAAAACTTCGCTTTGATCCGTTTTGAGCAATGACTTGCTCAGCGCGTCGAAGGCTACGCATCCCCTTCGGCGGAGTTTTCCCAGAACTGTCAGATGTCTAGGGGGGTGCCGCATTGGGTCCACTGGCCGACGGATCGGCCAGTGCAGTGTTCAGAAACTGATCACATTTCTTCGGTGAACTACCCTGAAAAGGCTTAGTTCAGGTCAAAACGGTCGGCATTCATTACTTTGCACCAGGCAGTGACAAAGGTTTTGACGAAGAGGTCTGTATTGTCTTTGCCAGCATAAACTTCGGCCAAGGCCCGCAATTGCGAGTTAGAGCCAAAGACCAGATCCACCCGCGAGGCAGTCCATTTCTTAGCACCGCTCGCGCGGTCAAGACCGTCAAAAACCCGCTCTGCGTCGGTGGCCGGGCTCCATTCAATGCCCATATCCAGGATATTGACAAAGAAATCGGTGCTCAGCGTACCTGGACGATCCGTCAGCACACCCACATCCGAGCCGTGATGAGTGGCACCGATGCTGCGCAGCCCCCCGACCAGAGCCGTCATCTCTGGCGCGCTTAGGCCCAGCAACTGAGCTTTGTCCACCAGCAGAGCTTCGGCCGGAACGGAATATTGCGCCTTTTCGAAATTTCGGAACCCATCGGCAATCGGCTCCATCGGTTCAAAGGATTCCGCATCGGTTTGCTCTTGGCTCGCATCGGTCCGGCCAGGGATGACAGGCACAGAGACATCAAGACCGGCCTCTTTCGCGGCGGCCTCGATCCCTGCGCTACCGCCCAGAACGATCAGATCCGCGAGCGACACCTTTTTGCCGCCTGCCGCAGTGCCGTTAAAGTCATTGGCCACGCCTTCGATCACCGCCAAGATCCGTGCAAGACGATCTGGGTCATTGGCTTCCCAGTCTTTTTGCGGCGCCAGACGCAGACGCGCCCCATTGGCTCCGCCGCGACGGTCAGACCCGCGGAAGCTGGATGCCGAAGCCCAAGCCGCCCAAACCAGATCCGCCGCTGTCAGATCCGTGCCCAAAAGCGTTGCCTTTAGGCTGGCCGCGTCCGCGTCATCAATCAGCGCGTGATCAACCGCAGGCACCGGATCTTGCCAGATCAGATCTTCGCTTGGCACTTCTTTCCCCAGATAGCAGGCTTTCGGCCCCATATCCCGGTGGGTCAGCTTGAACCATGCGCGGGCAAAGGCTTCGGCGAAATCCTCGGGGTTTTCGTGGAAGCGTTTGGAGATCGGCCCATAGATCGGATCCATGCGCATGGCCATATCAGCGGTGGTCATCATCAAAGGCACTTTCGCGCCAGAGCCATCAACCTCGGGCGCGTGATCGCCGTCTTTGAGCTCTTTCGCATGCCAGATATGGGCGCCAGCCGGGCTTTTGGTTAGCTCCCAGTCATAGCCAAAGAGCACGTCGAAATAACCATTATCCCATTGGATCGGATTGGCCGTCCAAGGGCCTTCGATACCCGATGTGGTGGTGTCCACGCCTTTGCCGGATTTATGCCCATTGGCCCAGCCAAAGCCCATGGCCTGTAGCGGCGCCGCCTCGGGTTCGGCACCGACCAGTTCTGGATTGCCAGCCCCATGCGCCTTGCCAAAGGTATGCCCGCCCGCAACGAGAGCGACGGTTTCTTCGTCATTCATCGCCATGCGGCCAAAAGTGTCGCGGATATCCTTGCCAGAAGCCAAAGGATCGGGATTTCCGTCTGGGCCTTCGGGATTCACATAGATCAGGCCCATCTGCACCGCGGCCAGCGGGTTTTCCAGGTCACGATCGCCGGAATAGCGGCTATTTTCCTTATCGGATGTGGCCAACCATTCGGTTTCCCGGCCCCAATAAATATCTTCTTCCGGGGCCCAGATATCTTCGCGACCACCGCCAAAGCCAAAGGTCTTGCCGCCCATGGATTCAATAGCGACATTGCCTGCCAAGATCATCAGATCGGCCCAGGAAATCGCATTGCCGTATTTTTCTTTGATCGGCCAAAGCAGGCGCCGGGCCTTATCCAGATTGCCGTTATCGGGCCATGAATTCAGCGGCGCAAAGCGCTGAGTCCCGGTCGAGCCGCCGCCGCGACCATCTGCGGTCCGGTAGGTCCCGGCACTATGCCAGGCCATGCGGATGAAAAGCGGGCCGTAATGGCCGTAATCCGCTGGCCACCAATCCTGGCTTTCGGTCATTAGCGCGGTCAGATCCGCCTTCAGCGCATCTAGATCCAAGGCTTTGAAAGCCGTGGCATAATCAAAACCCTCGGGCATTGGATCAGCGGCTTTGGAATGCTGATGCAAGATCCCTAGATTAAGCTGATTGGGCCACCAATCCGCATTTGACCGTCCGGCGTCATTAGTCGCGCCATGCAAAACAGGGCATCCTCCGCCCGCTCCGCGCATATCATTTCCGTCCATGGTTCTCTCTCCCTTATGCGAACAGATTATAGGTGGCGCATCCATTTGGACAACACCATTCAAAGGCCGCCAAGGCAGCCTTTGGTTTATTCTAGTGAAACCATTTGTTATCAGAGCGAGCCGCGCGACAGCTCCCCGGCGATGAACTCCGCTTGCCGGATTGCCAGCGCCACAATGGTCAGGGTTGGGTTTTCCGCCGCCCCGGTGGTGAACTGACTGCCATCCGAAATAAACAGATTGGCGATGTCATGGCTTTGCCCATGCTGGTTCACGACCCCGTCGCTCGCCTTTTCCGACATGCGATTGGTCCCCAGATTATGGGTGGAGGGATAGGGCGGCGTCGGGAAGGCTCGGGTCGCTCCCACCGCCTCATAAACCGCGATGCCCTGACGATATGCATGATCGCGCATGGCGATATCATTGGGGTGATCGTCGAAATGGACATTCGCCACCGCAAGCCCATATTGGTCCGTCACCTCGTTATTCAGGGTCACCCGATTGGTTTCTTGCGGCATGTCTTCGCCCACCAACCACATCCCGGCCATATTTTCATAGTGATCCAGCGCGGTGGTAAATTCACGGCCCCAAGCGCCCGGATCCAAGAAGGCCGCCATAAAGGGCAGACCAAGCCCAAGGGTTTCCATTTCATAGCCACCCACAAAACCGCGCGAAGGGTCATGGCGGGCTTCGTCTTGGATGATCCCGGCCATGGTCGTGCCACGCCACATGCGCACGGGCTTATCAAAGATCGCGTAAACTGAGCCGGTCATATGGCGCATATAATTGCGCCCGACCTGGCCCGAACTATTGGCCAGACCTTGCGGGAACATAGCTGTTGCCGAGTTCAGCAAGAGCCGCGGGCTTTCAAAGGAATTGCCCGCCAGGCAAACCACACGGGCTTTTTGCATCTGCAAATTGCCCTGCGCATCGAAATATTCGACGCCCGACACTTTCCCCGCCGCGTCATGCAGGATCCGCGCCACATGGGCTCGTTCGCGAACTTCTAGATTGCCCGTAGCCTCACCCGCTGGGATATCCGTATAGGCCGCCGACCATTTGGCTCCCCATTTACAGCCCTGAAAGCAAAAGCCGGTTTGCTGGCATGCGGGGCGGTCATCATTATCAACCGAATTGATCGCCATCCGGCCCGTATGGACTTCGTGATAGCCAAGCGCTTTGGCGCCTTTCTCAAACACTTTGTAATTATTATTGCCCGGCAGCCCTGGAAATCCATTGGTCCGCGTAACGCCCAGCTTTTTCTCGGCCTTGTCATACCAAGGCGCCATTTCCGCGCCATCAATCGGCCAGTCCAGCAGATTTGCGCCATCCACCTCGCCATAGGTGGTCTTGGCTTTCCATTCATGATCTTGGAACCGCAAAGACGCACCGGCCCAATGGGTCGTGGTCCCGCCCACGGCTTTGACGATCCACGCCGGCAGGCCCGAGAAATCCTTGGCCACCCGCCAGTCACCGCTTGTGGTCCGAGGATCGGTCCAGGCGAGTTGACCAAAACTTTCCCACTCATCACTAATATAGTCTTCGGGCAGATAGCGACCGCCTGCTTCTAGCGCCACAACAGAGACGCCCTTTTGTGCCAGCTCATTGGCCAGAACCCCGCCCCCGGCGCCGGTTCCGATTATGACGACAACGGAGTCATCGCTTAGGTCAAATGGTGCAGCCATGGATCGATCCCCCCTTAAAGCCAATTGATGTCGTCAAAACCGCGGTCGATATAGCCGCCTTTGGAATAGCTCTCGCCCTCGTATCCAAAGATCGGCCAAACCGCTTTTTGGTTATAAAGCCCCGTCACAAGCCCGCCGCGGATCTGCTGGAAAAACGCCGTGTCTTCGAGACTGCGCAGCAGGGTGACGCGGTCGCGCTCCCATCCGATATCGGTGTAACGGGCAAAGCCAATTTCCCGCGCCGCGTCATTCAGCGCGGCAACGCCTGCCTCGATCCCGGGCGCGGCGTCGGCCGTGTCATAGCCCTTGACGGCAATCGCATAGAATTCGTCTGAGACTTGATCATGGGGGTAAATATCGCGGGCCATCTGTATGAGCGTGGCCATGGTTTCGGGTTTGAGATATTCGACCTCTAGCGCCCAATTAGCGGCCTCGGCTTTGCCGGCCACGTAATTAGCGCCGATCAGAAAACTGGCACCAAAAAGCGCGCTCTGCGACAGCAGCTGGCGGCGCGTCAGTTCTTGCTTGCGAATGGTCATGTCTCCCTCCTTTCGGGGGCCTGAGTGAATGGAAGCGTTAATGGAACCGACCAAGGCGCTGCAGCACCTCGATCTCATAGCCATCGGGGTCTTTGACAAAGAAGAAGCGGGCAAAGGGCTGGCCGTCGCGATCAAAGGCAACCTTTTTGCGCGGCTCAAACCCGGCCTCCGAAAGCTGCTGATGACACGCATCGAGATCCTCGACGCAGAAGGCCAAATGCCCATAGCCATTGCCCAGCTCATAAGCCTGGGTGGTGCCGTGATTGATGGTCAGCTCTAGCTCAAACCCAGCTTCATCATTGGACATATAGACCAAGGTGAAACTCTCGAATTCGAACCGGCCAGCCACATCCAGACCAAAGGCGGTTTTGTAAAAGGCGACCGAGCGGGCTTCGTCGAGCACTCGGATCATCATATGAATTGCTTTGGCCATGACAGGTCCTCGGCAAGAGATTGGAATAAAACCCTGCGACCGGTCAGAGAGCTCCGGCCGCAGGGTGGTTGAGGGTAGGTTGGAGGGACTTGGCAACTACCCCTAGGGATGCTTGAGAAGGCCGGATCAGGGAACAATCACACCGCGACCAGTGAATTTGCGGTCTTTGAAGTCCGAAATCGCCTGATTGATATTGGCGAGGCTATATTCGGTCTGATGCATCTTCACCTTGCCATCGGCATTCATTTCCATCAGCTCGACCAGCTCCACATAATCGCCCACAAGGCTGCCACCGACCTTGATTTCATTGGCCACCAGATCCAGCGTCGGAACCTCAACCGTGCCGCCATAGCCAACCATGATCAGCTCGCCGCCTTGGCGCAGCAATTTCCAGCAGGTGTTTTCCGTGCCATGTTCGCCCACGAAATCGATGGCGACATGAGCACCGCCGCCGGTCAGGTCTTTGACCTCGTCGATCAGATTGGGGCCGCCATCCAGCACGATATCCGCGCCCAGCTCTTTGGCTAAGAACTGGGCCGCTGGTTCGCGATCCACCGCGATGACACGCGCGCCGCAGGAATGTTTGAGCACCTGCAAAGCGATATGGCCCAAACCACCAATGCCCAAAAGCAGCACATAGCCACCAGGGTTCAACAGTTTCGCTGCCTTTTTAGCCGCGCGATAAGCGGTGATGCCCGCATCGGCCATGGGCGCCACTTCCAGCGGGGTGATGCCTGTATTGAGCTTGATCACCGAGCTTTCATTGGTCTTGAAATATTCGGCAAAGCCGCCATCTAACCCGAGCCCCGGAAACAGCCCATGATCGCAATACATGTCATGGCCGTAGCGGCAATTTAGGCAAATACCACAGCTGCGATGCGGGTGGCAGATCACGGCATCGCCGGGCTTCACCGAGGTCACGGCGCTGCCCACATCCTCGACCCAACCCGCATTCTCGTGACCCATGACATAGGGCAGCAGATTTCCGGTTGTATCCATGATGTCTTTCCAGACACCTTCGATAATATGCAAGTCAGTGCGGCAAAGGCCGGCCGCACCGACTTTGACGATCACCTCATTGGGGCTGGTGATTGTAGGCGGAGCGACTTCCTCAATCTTCAGCTCCACATTCATTTCGGGATCGTATTCATACAGTCTTGCTGCTTGCATTGTCTCTGTCCTTTATGGCTATCGCGCTTTTTGGCGAGGGACCGACCGCGCGGGCCGGTCCCTCTTGGGGCCGCTCGGGATTAGGCCCGCCCCAAAAGCTCGGCACCGCCGCCGCGAGCGGGGCCTTCGGTCGGATCAGCTTCGCCCTCTTCCAGATCACCGATCAGGGTTTCGGTGGTCAGGATCAGGGTTGCGACTGACGCGGCATTGACCAAAGCGCTGGCCGGCACCCGCGCAGGATCGATGATCCCCGCCTCATACATGTCGCCAAAAGTGCCATCTGCCGCGTTATAGCCATGGCTTGCCGGGCCTTCGGCCACCGCCTGGGAGATGGTTTCCGGATCCGCCCCCGCATTACGGGCAATCCGGCGCACCGGCTGGTTCAGGATCGAACGGACCAGCTGAATGCCTTTGGCCACATCGCCAATTGCGTCGAGAGTATCCAGGCAAGACCCGATCTGCGCCAAAGCCGTACCGCCACCAGCGACAACACCGTCTTCGGCTGCGGCGCGTACCGCACAAAGCGCGTCTTCAATCAGTTGGATAGTGCGCTTTTGCTCGACAGGGGTGAAACCGCCCGCATAGATGATCGCACTTCCGCCGGTGAGTTTGGACAGACGCTCGCGCAGCTTGTCCTTTTCCACATTGGGCGGGGCCACATCATGCTGACGTTGCACTTGGTTGCGCCGCGCGGTGATCGCATCCGGGTCGCCTTCGCCCCGCAGGATCGAAGAGCCAGAAGCATGTGACCGCACCGTTTCTGCCCCGCCTAGCTGTTCACGGGTGACATTTTCGATCTTTTTACCAAGATCACGGGCCAGAACTTCGCCCCCGGTGAGAATGGCCAAATCATCCATCATCGCGGTGCGCCAATGGCCATATTCCGGCGGATGCACGATCAGATATTTGCCCGCGCCGCCATTTTCCAGCAGCTTGATCACCACTTCGGGCGCGATTTCTTCGGCGATGATCATCAAAGGCCGGCCTTCGGCATCGGCAATGGAAATCGCTTGATCCAAGATCTCCGGGCGCCGGATTTTTTGATCAGTCATCAGGATCAACGGCTTGCGCAGCACGGCTTCCATATTTTCCCGGTCGGTGACCATATGATGGGAAATATATCCCCGCTCAATGGACATGCCTTCGACCACTTCCATCGTGGTTTCGATGGTCACACCAAAATCGGCAGAGATCACCCCGTCCCGGCCAACCCGGCGGAAGGCCTCGGCCACCAGCTCGCCGAGCTTGGGATCAGTTGAGGAAACCCGCGCCACCGCAGTCAGATATTCGGGATGATCGTCACAGCTAAGCGAGGACTCATCAATCGCATCGATCACCCGTGCCACGGCCAGATCGATACCTTTGCACAGATCCACAGGACGCACACCATTATCGGTCAGATCCACCCCACGCTGCACCAAAGCATTCGCCAGAACAATCGCGGTGGTGGTGCCGTCACCCGCCACATCATTGGTCTGCATAGAAACTTCGCGCACCACCTGGGCGCCCATATTCTCAAACCGGTCATTCAGCTCGATTTCCGAGGCAATCGACACCCCATCCCGCGTGACCAGCGGCGTCCCAACCGGGCGGTCCACCATCGCATTCAGACCTTTGGGGCCCAAAGTCGGCTCTACCGCCGCGGCCAAACGGGCCACACCATGGGCCAAACGATTGCGCGCAGATTTCCCATGCACCATGAGTTTTGCCATATCTTCCTCCTTCGGCCAGATGACATGCATCGGCCGCTCATGTTTTTTGTTGGACTTCTGAGTTACTTAGCTAAGGGGCGTTGCGCCTTCTTTGGGCGTGACACGCCCGGTCATGAAATCGACCAGGGTCGGACCTTCGGGCCCGATTTCGACCTCCTTGTAACGAGTTTTCGCCAAGCCACGGCACAGCGCGCCGTTAAATTCCATATTGATGCGCGTGCTCCGCAGGCGCCCTAGATGCTCGCTTAGCTCTTGGGCATTGATCGGCTGGCCCGCCCATGTGGGAAAGGCCAGATCCCGCGCTTTGGTCGCCAAACCACGCGATTGCAGCAGTTCTAGGTAGCGTGGCAATTGCCGCTGCTCTTCTTCACCGGTGAAAAAGACATTGCACAGCGTGCCGAGCGTCATGGAGACGATATCTGTGGCCGAATAGCCCAAGGCTTGCAGCCCCAAAAGAACCGTTTCTTGCCGCCGGTCAAAGGCTTTGGCTTGGAATTTCTCCACCACCTGATCCAGCCGCGCCCCATCACAATATTCCGCAAAGACATCGTGATAATTCTGGCCGCTATTGACCCCGTCATTGACCCGCTCGCCAAAGCAGTGATCATTGAGCTGCACAAAGCAATCCACGACCCAAGGCAGGCTCATCACCGCTTGGCGAATACCGATGGCCATGAGAAAGGCAAAATTCGGCGAACACCAATAGGTGGGGAGCCGGAAACCGACTCGCACCTTATTTATATCCGAGATCTCGATCAGCTCGATAAAGCCCATATCCGTCACGGGCTCATCCAGCTCTGGGTCCGTCACCGCATCGAGACATTCCCAGATTTCAAGCTCTTGCTCGGCTTTGAGATTGGCCAGAAGCATCGGATCACTCCGCCGCGATCTGAACCGGAGCGCCCGCAAGCTGGGCTTTCTTCTGCTCCACATCAATATTGTAGAGCCGCGCAGCATTCAGGCCGAGGATCTTTTCCTTGATCTCATCGGTTAGCTGAATTCCGCCGCGCTCTGCAGAGATGTCTTCGGGGATTTGATAATTCCAGAATTTGTCCACCAACCATTGCGGGGTCCAAATCGCATAATCCGAGCCAAAGAGCAGCTTGTCCTCGCCAACCCACCACAGAAGCTCTGCAATGACTTCGCCGAAATAGCGCGGGCGGGAATGGATGAAGGGCAGCGCCACGGCCAGACCCCCATAAACATTGGTTTCCTGGGTCGCGATCCAGCAGAAATCATCCAAACGCGGCAGGCCGCAATGTTCGATGATCCAGTTGAGATTTTGGAAATCCGTCGCCGCATGGTCCACGTCATGCACATCAAACGCGTCTTTGGACAGGGGAATGATGGTCGGACCTTTATGGACATGGATATTGCGGATGCCCAGCTTATCGCAAAGCTCGAAACATTTATACGCTGCCGGATCATTCAGAGCCCAGCCTTTGCTGTCCCCATTCCATTCGGCAGTATACATTTTCACACCCTTAATATCGAAGGTTTCCTTCATATAATGGATGTATTCCAAGGCCTTCTCACCATCGCGCGGATCGAAGGTGCCATTGACGATAAAGCGCTCTGGGTGCCGCTCCGCCATAGAATTGCTGCGCTCGATCGAGGAAAAACCATTCTTGTAGAAATCACTTAGATAGGTCGATTGGATGATCGCCATATCATCGGGCCCATCAACAAACAGATCACGATAAATATCGTCTTCGGAATATTTCTCGAATTTCGCCTTTTCCCAAAGCTGATCTTCGGGGCTCAGATTGGTGTGATAGGCGTAAAAGCAATCGATGAACTGCTTACCGTGAATATTGGCTTGGTTTTCCGGGCTGCCATCCCAGAAATGGGTGTGGCCATCGATAACGAAGATCTCTTTGCCATTTGGTGTCTTATACATAATGTCCTCCCTGGATATTTCCCTATGCTGATCGGTTCTTTGTCCGATCTGTATTTGCTGATTTGGGGCTGTGGGCGCAGTCAGACCGCGCCCACAAATGGCAAAGGTCAGATATATTCCATGACTTCGTTCATATCGCCGAACAGGATCACGGTATTATCGTCGATCCGAACCATGCGACCGTAATGGGTCGATGTGTTGACTTCGAAGATCTCTGCGGTCATCTCGCGCCCTAAGAAGTCCGAGATCTCATCCATCTTGAAGATCAACTTACCTTCGCCGTCTATGCGGATGGTCGCCGGGTTATGGGTGACCGTCACGCTTGGGTCTTCGCCCATGAATTCGGCAATGGCGCGCGCCTCGACCGAGTCATTCATGGTCACACCGCATTGGTGCGAAATTTCCCGAGAACTCAGATCGATATCCTTCATCGATTTGAAAATGTTCTGGTTTGTTGCGTTTCTTGCTGTGCTGGACATGTTTCAGTTCCTTGATTGAGAATTACTGCAGGCCCAATTCGCCCAGGATCTGGCCAAAGCGCTCTTTGGAGACGGTTTTCACATCTTCAAAAGAGACCGGTTTGGAATGGGGCTGCGACCAGATCGGCTGCAAGGCCATGGCGGCTTTGTCGGCCAAGGCGCCATGTTTCGCGATCCAAGACTTAAACAAGGCGCGGTTATGCTCGCCATGTTCGGGATCCTGAGCCAGCAGATAGATCAGGTCGACAGTATTCGCGAGATTGCGTTCGTAATCCGCTTCGGCCGCAGAAATCACCGGCGGGGTGATAAAGTCGTTATTGGCCGCTGCCGCCTGCATGAAAAAGCCCGAGCGGATCAATTCACCTACCAGCGGTTCAAACACGATATTGATAGCGAAATACTGCTCTAGATAATCCTCAGAGCCCATAATGGTTTCCACCGCCTCGCGGGTCGGCTGCCAGATCGGATCTTCGAGCCAGGCGGTTTTGCCCAAACTGTCATCCCAGCTATCGATATCCATACCGATTTCCGCCAGATACAAGGTGATGTCCTGGGTCAGGCGCATCTTGTAAGACGAGTTGGTCAGCGTGGCATTATTGATCATCTGGGTATAGCCATAGCGCTGCGCTTGCATCAGCGAGGTGCCAAGGCCGAATTCCGCATGCTTCCACGCGCCCAGATGCTTTTGCAGGATCGTCTGCCACACTCGATCAAAGGCTTTCGGAGCTCCCGCTTTGCGCGCATTACTGATAACATTCTGCACCATGATCTCGATTTTGGACTGGCGCTGATAATGGGTGCGTTCCCATTCCTGATCCGGCGCGCGGAAAGCATGCCAATTGCTGGACAGAGCCGCAGTATTGTCTTTCTTATACGCGCCGCCGCCTTTGCCGCCTTCGAATTCGATGATCCAGTTTTGGATCAGGTAGCGATCGGGATCAGGTTGCACATCGACTGTTACGTCTTCGTAATGTGTCGCCCGCTTGCCGCGTGGCTCGAAATAGTTGTATTTGCGGCTGGTAGAGCCGACAAACTGCGCCGCACCTGCTGCGCCAGAGCCAACTGAACTTGATATTGCTACCATGGTAGCCTCCCTTGAGTTTTATTCACGTCACTAGCGTTCGGGCCAAATCAGTGGCCCGAAGAACCGGAAGTGGGCGTGAATTTGTCGTAGAAGATCCGATCCGTATCGAAGTCATGCATGAACAAGACCGGGGTCAGCGCATCGATCATCGGTGGCGGGCCACAAGCATAGACATCGCCTTCGCCCTCGATACCCAGCTCTTTGAGGCGCCGATCAACGCATTCATGCACAAAGCCGCGCTCGCCCTGCCATTCAGCGTCATCATCCGCATGGCTTAGCACCGGGATGAATTCCACATTGGGATGAGCCTCGGTCAGCGCGCCAATCTCGTCGAGCTTGAACAGGTCATCTTGGCCACGCGCGCCATAGAAGAAATAGACCGGGCGGTCTTCGCCACTGGCAACTTGGTCATTGAGGATCGACCAGACCGGCGACATGCCAGAGCCGGCGCCCACTAGAATTACGGGTCCTTCCCGCTCTTCGCGTCGGAAGCACATTCCATAGGGGCCGTCGATTTCGACTTCGGCTCCGGCTTGGATTCCGCCGTCGTCGAGTTCGTTTGAGAACCGTCCATCTGGGTATTTTTTGATGATGAATTGGAGCTTTTGGGTTTCGCTCGGCGGATTTGCCATGGAGAACGAACGTGTAATCGTCTCCCCATCTTTCGTTTTGACCGTGATATCCACATATTGACCCGCCCAGAATTTCAAAGGCGCATCCAGTTCGATTTGGACACCGCGAATATCGTGAGTGAGCTTTTGAAAATCGACGATCCGGCCCGAGAACTGCTTGACCGGAATGGATTTCGAAAGAACTTCCTCGTCGTAATTGAGCAGTTCGATTTCGATATCGCTATAGGCCAGGGTTCGGCACATCAAAATATGGCCGCTATCCTTTTCCATGTCATTCAGCGCGAAGGTCGAATATTTGAGCATCTCGCTTTCGCCATCCAGCTGGACACATTTGCAGGCCGAACATTGACCTTCCTTGCAGCCATGCGGCAAAGCGATGCCCTGGCGGAATGCGGCGTCCAAAATGGTTTCGTCTTCTTCGACTTCGAATTCCACACCGACCGGTTCCAATCGGACGTTATACGTGTCCGTCATTCTTTCCTCCCTCTCCAAGACATGCCCGGACAGGCACGCTAGAAGGATGGGGGCCAAAGCCAGCCCCCATCTTTTTTGATGATCAGTTGCAGGGATTGATGGTGAAGCCCGCGCGGTATTCCGCGATATGCGCTTCGCGATCTGCATCAGACATAGCCCGCAGAGCTTTGAGCGGAGAGGCCAGGGTGTGGCCGCGCACATGCTCTAGTTTCCACATGTCTTTATTGTCGAACCGCAAATGCGGCTGCGGGATCAGGGTTTCGCCATCTTCGCGGACGAAGTTCAGATCCTTGATCGCATCGGCCAGATCCCAGCCATCATAAACGGTTTCCCATTCACGCTTGCCAGAGAATTTGCCCATGGCCGGAGTCGGGCGACCCTGATACTCATCGGCAAAGGCCTCTACCGCGGTCCAACGATCCAATTCATGGGCGAAGGTGTGCAGCTGACCGTCGATTTCATCGACAACCATGTCTTCGCGGATCAGACAAGGCACCAGGCAGGACCAGCAGCGATGCGGATAGACATAGCCGGTTTCCTCGTTAAAGGTGACGACCTTTTCACCCGGCTTGGACAGTTTCGCATACCATTTCCAGAATTCGCCAAACTCGGCATACCAGCCCGGATATTTATGCTCGAACCATTCAAAGTCTTTCTCGGTCTGCGCTTCGATCCGCCAGAAATTAACCGGCCACCCCACAGCGAAGAACTGTGCGACCTTGTGCACATAATTCTTCTCAGTGATGCGTTTCCAGGCTTCCTGGACGTCGTCGTGATGGACTTTGAC
The DNA here is from genome assembly GCA_049603835.1 of Mangrovicoccus sp. Lineage (GTDB taxonomy): Bacteria > Pseudomonadota > Alphaproteobacteria > Rhodobacterales > Rhodobacteraceae > Mangrovicoccus. The sequence goes on along the minus strand of JBMYSZ010000005.1, from coordinate 28,220 downwards.
GCCATATTTCTCAAGCGGAAGCATATAGGTGCGGTAATAGTCTTCAAAGATCCAGCGATGCCACATTTCCGCATAGGATTCTTTATCCTTGTCGCGGTTGGTGGTGCCGTATTCGATGAAAGTCCCGATCGCCGCATCAACAATGGCGTGGTTCTGCCAGAATGCATAGCGCAGATCCCGCTCTAGCAGCAGATGGTTTTCCGGCTCTTTCAGCGCGGCCATCAGCATGGAATGGCCATTACCGATATGGCGGCTTTCATCTGATTGCACCGATAAGAACACAGTCGGCAAAGCATAGTCACCATTGCGCGCCGCTTCAGACGGCATGGCAACAAACAGGGTATTGGTGAATGCCGTTTCCGCAACAACGGTCAGATACATACAAGCCGACGTCATCACATCGCCGGTGATAAAGCCTTCGCCAAACTGACGACCAATCGTCGTGGCATAGCATTTACCGAAAGCTTCTTCGGTAATGTCAAAGCCCGCAGGGTCGATATAGTTTTCCATATACCACTTTTTCAGGTTCATCTGAATTGTGGAGTGACGGAATTCATCCACCATCTGCATGGTGAAACCGGTGCGCAGATCCTCGCCCGGCGCCAAACGAGACACCATCGCCATGGACCGCGCCGCAGAGATTTCCGGGAAAGGAATGATCGCCAAGAATAGCTTCATCCATTCCACCCAGCGAGGCTCCACATTGCGGAACATATCGCCGCGCAGCGCCGCATCAAGCGCACCATAAACCCGGTTGTCCTTTTCTTCCTGCATCGGGAAATAGGACCGCAGAACCTGTTTCATCGGGTCACGCGGGGCTTTGGTGATTTTGTAATCCGTCGGGAAAGTAGCGGCTTCTTGAACATAGGAGGGGTTCCAGCCAAGATCCGATATTTTCTTTGTGGCCTCCCCAACCGAGATACCACGTTGAGACGTGATTTTATTGAGCGTTAAAGTCATGCCATGAGCCTCCTTGAGCTCTGTGACCAGTTGCCCGGCCACATGGTGGCGGCTTTCGCCGTTTCATTATGGCCCCCTTTCGTCCAAAGACGTCAGAGCACCGGTTCTCGGCAAAGGTTGAGAAGATGGAGGATCCAGCCACCGCCCGGCATTCGCGCCGCGCCGGGTGTTTGGATCAATAACCTTACTCCCTGTCCTTCGTTCTTAAAGCGCCCTTGTTTTGGGTCGCTCGCGTCTTGTGCCATTATTCATGCAAGGCAGATTCCCAATTAGAGGAAGGCGCGAAAAACAGAGCAGATTTTTTGTTATACCATTGATTTTGTGTTTTATTTTTTGCTGATTTTTTTATCGTGGCGAGAGCGCAAAAAATCTGGCGGCACCTGTAACGACCAGGTTGTCGCATATCGTTACAAGCGTTTCACCCAAGGTCATTACAGAGCGTTACAGCTTTTTTAACGCTTTGAAAAAGCCAGCGGCGCCGGGCGGCGATACGGGGAAATTCCCCGCTATAAGAGACGGGGAGCGACGAGTTGAGATGGGGAATATTTGCGGCGGTAGGTCGAAAACCCTAGCCAAGCGCCTTGCGACGCCCCGCAGCTTCAAAGCCGATTTCCTGGCGATAATTGGACACGACGCGGCGTGATACGGCGATGCCTTCGCCCTGCAAAATCGCTGTCAGCTGGCGATCAGAGATCGGCTTTTTCGGATCTTCTTTCGATAAAACCGCGCGGATCCGGGCTTGCACTTTCGGCTTGCAATGGCTGGTTTGGCCAGAGGCAGTTCGGGCAAACAGCCGGCGCGCAGGGATGATCCCAGCCGGGCCTTCGATCAGCAATCCATTGAGCACGCGGCTTACCGTGGACAGGCTAAAGGCAGTTTCCTCGGCTATATCGGACATGCTCATGGGCTCTAACGCCTCAGCGCCCATTTGAAAAAACGCGCCTTGGCGTTTCACCACTGCGCCAACCACTTGTCTCAGAGCCGATTGCCTAACCTCTAGGGCGCGTTTCAGAGCGCGGGCTTGGGCAATGGCTTCACTTGTGTCGCTGGTTTTTGGGCCTCGCGGCAGGGCGGCAATATCTATATCATTGGTATCAGACAGAAACTCTATTTCCCAACCCGCCCGCGATTGCGCGATCCGTACATCCGGCGCCCGGGTCAGGCTGGGATCAGCAGGGGCGAAAGCAGCACCTGGCTTCGGATTCAACTGACGGATTTGCGCAATCGCGGCGCGCAGCTCATCCTCACCGAGATCCGTCGCCGTCTTTAGCGCGGTAATCCCGCCAGAGGCCAATAGCGAAAGATGGGCCAAAACCTGATCCGTCGCTGGGTCAAGTTTGCCCAAATCGATCAATTGTAAGCGCAGGCATTCCTCTAGATCACGGGCAAATAACCCCGGCGGTTCGCTGCGCTTTTGCACCACCCGCAAGGCGGTTTCCAGCAACTCTTCGGATACTCCAAGATCGCGGGCAATCGCAGCCGGGTCCCGGCCAAGCCAGCCGGAGGGGTCGAGCTCTGCGATCAGCGCGGTGATCACGCGTTCCATCATACCGCCTTGAGAAATCAGCCCCGCAAGCATTTGAAACGCGTGGTCGTAAAGGCCGCGCTCGGCTGCGACGGCTGTCATTTCCACAATATCCGTCGTGCTCAGACTTGTTGCAGGGCGCGGTTTACGGATCAGCATGGGGTTTTCCTGCATGGCTACAGAAAGATATTCCTCTAGCTCCACCGCAGATAATTTTAGCAGGCTGACCACCTGTCCCAGCCGAAACACCTGAGTTTGGCGATTTTGCAGGCGTGTTTTTAAGGCCATGTTGCGACCTCTGGCCAAAACATATCACAAAAAGCTAGCCTGACCGCCCCTGCCCCCGCTAATCTTGTGGCAAGTTTTGTAAGAGACCCGTTGAAATGACCCCCAAAGATCCGATCTCCGGCCTGGTTCCATTTGAAAGCGCCGCTCCCGAAATGTCCTATCCCGGTTTGTCGCCCCAGGTTTTGGCGCGGATCAAACAGCTTTGGTCGGCGGCAGGGCTGGATTTCGACAGTCATTGGCGGCTGGGTCTGCGCAATTTGCCGGGTTTCCGCGCTGTGCCGAAAATCGATGCCAGTGCCAGCAGTGCCGATGTGGATCTGGTGTTTTTGTTCGATCAATGCGTGATCTGGCTGCGAGCTTTGCATGACGCCGCCTCGGACGGGCATCGCCACCAAGCTGACGGGCTGAGCGGCGCTCAATGGCATGGATTGGCCGCTGTTTCTGCGCGATTGGCGGAACAAATCGCGGCGCTGCGGCTCTTGGCGCTGACCAATCTGCCTATGCCTGCGATGCAAATTGCCCGGTCCATGTCGGAGGATGTGGATATGGCACTGATCCTGCTGACCCGCCCGAAACTGGCGCAACGTTTTTCCGAATGCCAATCGGTTGACGAGGCCAATGATTTCTGGCGCCGTCATATTGCGGGCGGCCGCGCCTTTCGCAGTATCTCGGAAAAACTTTATGCGGTGGGGATCGATCAATCGGCGGATACGGAATATTCCAAATGGCGCCGCTCGGTGCTGACGACTTTGGGCGCGGCCGTTCATAGCAATGCGCTGAATACGCAAATGCCGGATCATCGCCAGATCCCCGCCTTGCTGAGCGGCGATAGTCTGCATTTTGCGAGTTTCCGCATTCATGAACTCTGTGCCTATGCCCAATTGCTAGATCCCAAACTGACCGACGCGCTCGCCGGCGCCAGTGCACAAGCCAAGCCCGCCAGCCCGCTTTCCGCGCTGGCTGCTCCGTTAAGTGGTATTCTCGTCAATCAGATACAGAGCCTGACAACGCCATCAGCGCCCGCATCCCAAAAATCCGCGAAGTTTCACTAAAGCCTTTTGCTTTAATGCTTCGCTTCGGCCGGGCTGCTGATCCGATTTTCCGCCACCCATCTTGCCGCTAAGACCAAGACCCCGGCGGCAAAATCTTTGCCATGTTCTTCGACCATATCCTCGGCCACCTTGGCGATTTCCTGGAAAAAGCGGTCTTTGCTTTGTTCTTCGGCTGTGAGTGCGTCTGCCATTTTTCTCCCTCCCCGGAGCTTATTTGAACATATTCTTAGGAAATGTTGCGATCGACACCGCGCCGTCCGCGTCCGCAATCGCCAAATGTGTGCCATCCGGCGACCATTCCAGCGAGTTGACGGCTATATTCGTCCCGGCGCGCAGCAACATCTCATCTGGGTGACCCACCCGGCAAATGACCACGAGCCCATTGGCATAGGCCACGGCGCATAGATCTCGCTGCGGATGTGGCGCGACCCGGTCCACAATGGTCAGGCCCGGTTTGCCGGTTGCGATCGGCGTCCCCTCATGGGTGCCGAAAGGCAGATCCGGCAGATGCCAGCCCACGATGCGATAGGCCCCAGCAGCCACCAGCGCCCCACCCGCCGCGCTAAAACCGAGCGAGCGCACCTCATCGGGAAAATCCACAATCCGATCACAGGCGGGTTTCACCAAATCCGCCAGCAAAATCGACCGATCCACACATCCCGCCGCTAGCCAAGCCTGACAGGGCGACCAAACCAATTCATGGATCTCGCTGTCATAAGAAAAGCCGCCAGTCACAGCGCGGGTCGCCAAATCAACAATGCTGATCTGCCCCTCCCCCCAACAAGCAAGCCGTTTTTCATCCGCCGATACAGCGATGCCCGTCACCTCATGGGCTAGATCAATCGGAGCATTTTCCGTACCGCCATCCTCGCTGAGAAAGGCCAGATATTCGCTATGCGCCAAAACAACCTGGCCACTCCCTGGCAAAGCCGCCAGAGCCGTCACCGGTTCGCGCTCCACCGTCTTGACCGGCAAAGTCTGACCGCGCGCTGTTGCACGCCACAAAAGCTCTGTCTCTTCTTCCGCAAAAACAAAGCCTTGCGCACCAAAGCGACAGGGTGCGACTTGCCCAAGCGCCAGCGCATCACTGGCCATGGCCGGCTGAGGCAGCGGCTTTGAGCGCGGCCGAATACTGGCGCGCCCGCTATCCACCTCCACCCGCATACGGCTATCTGGATCTTCGGCATCTTTCACCGACACAAAGCCAATCCGTCCATCGGCTTGAAACACTGCCAAAGAACTGCCGGATTTATTGAACAAAACCCGCTTGATCTCTGCCTCGAAATCCCAACGGCGGGCGATCAGATCGAAAAGCGTCATCGCTTGCGGTGGCATATGCTGGTTCATTTTAAGTCTTCTCCTCCATCGCGGTCGCGAGCTCTTCGTCCAAAGACGATAATTGATCTTCGAGCTGATGGATTTTGTCTAAGTTTTCAGCCAGATCCGTATCCAGCTGGGTTTTCCCATCGATCCGAACGGCGCAGTTTTTACCGTCCAAATCGTCTTTCATTTCTAAAACCATCATTCCGCTGGCTTTTTGATTTAAGCGCAATTGAACTGTATTTGCCTCGGCAATTGCTTGCACAATTCTAAGACGATCCATCAGAATTTCATCTATCGCCCGCAATTGACCGGTCATAGCGACCGCCTATAAACCGGCATTGCTTTTAAATCATTCGGAGCACAAAAATGATCGACCCAACTGACAAACGGTTTTTTCTGGCCCTTCGGGATATTTGCCAGGCAATGGAAAATCTCGATCAAGACAGCGTGAAAAGCTTTGACCGAGCAGTTGAAACCGATCGCCCAGAGGATTTGAAATCCGCCTTGAATGCGTTGGAAAGCTTGGATTATTCCTTGAAAAACCAAATATTGCGAGAAATCCATTTGCGCATGGCAACGGATATTTCGGCTATTTGGGATGCTCTTCCAATGGCGAAAGGGCCCCAAAAACCAAATTAAAAAAGCCTGGTTCAGACCGTTTTGCCATGGTTCGCTGCGTCTCATTGCCCTCTCCCTTGCGCCCGTTTTATCGAGTGCAAGAGAAACTACAAAAGCCGCCGCATTAGGCAATGAATTCCAGATGGTTTTTCCCTTTTTTCCGTAAAAAATCACGCAAAGAAAAAAAGATGTAACTAAGCGTTACGATTTTTCACACCCATCGTAACAGCCTGTTCCACAAAAATTTCCGCCGCAATGCAGAAGTTTTATTTGCACTGCAAAAATACGAATCATTCGCTTGATTACCGAATTTATTTTGCGCTGAACTCAGAGAAGTTCCGCAATAAAGGGGTGATTTAGATGGGCGAGTTTCCCGAAATATTGGAAAAAGATGGCCTGATTTTACGTCCCATGAAAGAAATAGATTTGCCCGCGATTATCGCGCATCTCGGAAACTCTGAAATCAGTCAATGGCTTGCCGCTGTTCCTCAACCCTTTGAAATGGCCCAAGCGGAGGAGCTTTTGGAGCATGGGCAGCATCCTGGCGAAAATCTGCGGGTTTTTGATCTGGATCATTCTGTGATTGGCGGGCTCTGCATTGGCGCATCTTTTTGGTATTGGCTCGCCCCAAAATATTGGCGCCAAGGGCTTATGACGAGGGCCGCGCTTTTGGCTTTGAACGCTTATTTTGCGCACCCGGCCCCGCCGCTGAGCGCCAGTTGCCATCCTAAAAACACCGCGTCCCGGGCGCTGCTCACACGGCTTGGATTTTCCCAGTCTCCGCGAAAACGGCGCTTGTTTTTCCATGGCCTGGGCAAATCCCAAAATTGCATCGACTATGTCATGACGCCCGAGCAATGGCATTTTCTGAACCCGCCGCAGCTTTTGGCGGGGGGCGTCACATTTCGTCCTGCGCAGCAAAAAGACGCCGCTGAGATCGCAGATCTTTTGCCCCGCGACGCGCTACCGCCCTGGCCCGCCCCCGAAGATGTGCCGCATTTCATCGAAAAGTTTCGCCATCGTGGCCCTGACACCGGGCTGTTTCTGCTGCAAAATGAGCTGAGGCAAAGCATCGGCCTGGCGCTTTTCAACGCCAGTGATCTAGAGTTGCGCTTTGCCGATGACCGCGACGCCAGGGAATATAGCGAGACGCTGTTCGAGCGCCACCGCGCCGGGCAGCTTTGGCCGCGCTAGTCCTTTAGATGGGCATAAACCGTATTGCGGGACACCCCCAAATGGCGCGCGGTCAGGGCGACATTATTCTGGCAACTGCGATAGGCCCGGCGAATATCCAAACAACGCTGGCGCCGGATCGGCGATGGGTCACAACGGGGGCAAGCGCGCTCTGAGGGGCTCCGCTCTGGCAGGAACCGGGCGATTTGCGTGTCGCGCAGCACGCCTTTGGGGCAATGACTTGCCAGCAATTTCAGCAGCCGCCGCAACCCATGCAGATTATCAGACCACTCCAATTCAGTGATCAAATCCAGCGCCTTTTTAGAGAGTTGGTGATCTGGCGACAGCCCCGCCAATATCCGTTGCGCCAGCTTAGCGCGATCTGTGCGACGATGCAGCTCTGGCAAGTCGATGACTAACATTTCCACCCCCGCAAACCGGGCAAAGCTGTCTCTCTGAGCATCGCGAGAGGTCTCACTTAGGTCTTGGGTCGCGATTACAGTCCAGCCGGGGCGGAGGTCGCATTGTTCAACCAGTTCTTGGGGAATGGCCAGCTGATATGCGTCTAAGGCACTCATACCACTTGCATTTTCCAAAATCAAACTGCCGCCCTCCAAAGCCAGATCCGGCAAGGATTTTGGCAATTTCCCAACCGCGCGACAGTCGAAGGCAATCACAGGCTGCGCCCCATGCAGGCCCCGATGCAGTTCCATGGCCATGGCCGTTTTGCCGGTTCCTGCGGCGCCTCGGATACAGAGGGATTGGCCCAAAACCCCCGCCCGTTCGGCCAGACGCCAGGCATTGCGGGCCATATCGTCATCCCACACCAAAGCTTGCCCGCTACTTTTCGCGGACTGCGGCGCAGGCTTTGGATCCTTCGGCGTGCCGATTTGCACCAGCCTGCGCATGGCCATATCCGGGCGCAACCGCGCGAAATACCCAGCCCCCAACTGGTCGGAAATTTGTACTGTCTCACCTCGGTAAAGTGGGGTCAGAAGTTGGGACAGATCTTCGCGAAAGAGATCTTGGAAGGCCGCATCCGCCGCCCCATCCCAAACCAGCATCCGGTCAGAGGCCCGATTAGCGCCCCTCACCCGGCCCGCCTGATCAAAGGCCAGTAGGGCCACACTTTGGGTCGGCAGATATTCCTTGCGCGGGTGAAATTCCAAAATCAGATCCGCGCTATGGGCCTCGGCAAATAGGCGGTTTTCTATATTAGTCGCCGCCAAACTGACCAAAGCTCCGGTATGTGCTTGCCGTTCTGCCACTTCCGAGGACGCATCCAGCAGGCCGGCAATCCTGCCATCAGAGGCGAAAATCGGCACTGACACACAAGACACACGGCCATGGCAGGCAAAGAAATGCTCCCCCCCGGTCACCATACTCGCCTGTCCCGTTTGCAATGCCAGTCCAAGCGCATTCGTGCCGCGCAGATCCTCGCGCCAGACTGAACCCGGCTGAATGCTTCGCGCACAATCGCTGCTGGCAAAATCGTGATCCATGATCGTATCCAGCACCACGCCGTCCTGATCGGCAAAAGCACACAGAAAATTCGTGCCCGCGATTTGCGAACTGATCAGCTCTAGCTCTGGACGGACAATTTCTAAGACCCGGTGATTTTTCTGAAGCCGGGCTTTTGTGTCCTGCTCCGACAAAAGCAGATCTTCCGGCACGGCGCGGGGGTCAAGGCCCCGCTTTTGGCAGCGTTGCCAGCTTCCTGCAATCATCTCGGGCAAAGCCAGATGGTCATAGCTCCGCCCGGCTTCCAGCAAATCACGCGCCTGCGACAGCGCAGTCGAGGGCCTCATAAGACCTGCCTCCCATGGACTGATCGCAATCATTGTATAATTGAGCCGAGTTTGAAACAGAAATCTGGACAATCGCGCGAGCCCGCCCCCCTGTCCCCTGTTTGCCGCGGGGTCCAGCCGATCGTGGCGCGGGCAGAGATATTGCCATCAGTGAGCGCATTGTCCAAACTCCGCGCAAAAGGCAAATCGTGACGCGCCCCGCCAAGGGCCGCGCCGAGCAGGGGGGCATGCCATGAAAATCGGCTATCTAAAGTCGCGCAGCCATGGGGAAACCGATGCGTTATTGGCGGGCTTAGCGGCGGAATTGCAGCACCAAGGCATCGCCATTGCCGGTCTCGTGCAATCGCGAGCACCGGGGCCCGATAGCCATCCCTGCGATATGGATTTGACGGTTATTCCGTCGGGCCAAGTGATCACAATCGCCCAGGGCCTGGGCGCGGGGGCTAAGGGATGTCGTTTGGATCCCGAAGCTTTGGAAACAGCGGCCTTGGAGGTCGAGGCCAGTCTTGACCAAAACCCAGGCCAAAACCCGGCGCTGCTGATCCTCAATAAATTTGGGCCACAAGAATGCCATGGGCGCGGTTTTTGCGCCGCGATTGCCAGCGCCATTGCCAAGGATATTCCAGTTCTGACCGCGGTGAATGACTTGAACATGCCAGGTTTCACCGCTTTCACAGATGGTCAGGCAACGGAATTGCCCGCAGAGCTTGACCAGCTTTTGGCTTGGGCCACAGGCGACTAACGCTTTTGGCCCCCTACGCGCGCTGCCTTTGCGAAACCCGCAACCCCCTGAACTCTCGCATTATTCCAAATTACATCTTGCAATTTCCCGAATGGCTTTGGGTAAGGATATCAAGTCCTTCACTATAAAACTGTTGCCCAAAGGTTAATAATAACGCAGCCTGCCCCTAAGCCAATCGGACAAACTGGGAAGGAATAGAGCTTGCCAACCCCATCCATGCTTACGGACGACGACGTCGCAAAGCTGGCCATTTTGCCGATTTCACACCCGAAAATTAGCATCCAGATGCGCTATTTCCGGGAATGTGAGGCTATGCTGGCCCATTACCTGGCCCGCGGCATCACCATTCCCGAAGAGAAATCCCACGAAATTGGCGAGCTTGCCCCAATCTTGCGGGGCGGCGCTGCCATGGCCGACCAGGTGGATTTCGCCGCGCTGCACCAACTGCATACCGCCCTGTCCCAAGCCATCCGTCCCGCCCTGCCCCGCACGATCGAGCTGCTGCAATGGGATTCACGCGCCAAGCCCCTGGCCCATAAAATCGCTCCGGTTCCCGCGATCCGCTGGCTGATGCTGATGACGGTTCTGTTTTTCCTGCTCATGTATGGCTGTGTTTTGGTGGCTGGCAATGTGATGGGCGCGCCGGGGCTTTTGCCCAGCGGGTTGGAAAGTTACGAATATGTCTCGCAAATGTTCTCCAAGCCGCTTTTGCATCTGTCGGGCCAGCAACTGCTTTTGGTGACAGGGTTTTATGCAGGGCTTGCGGGGCTCGGCTCCTGTTTTTCGGTGCTCTATGATGCGCGCAGCTATGTGATCGAAGGCACATATGATCCGCGCCATGGCTCGAACTATATTATTCGCATTGTGTTGGGTATTGTTGCAGGCTTGATCCTGACCCAACTGATCGCCGAGCCAAGTTTGGCCTCGAACGGGTCGGGCTCCTCCAGCACGACCCAAGCCCCCACCCTGCCCTTTGGCAAACCGATTATTGCGCTGCTTGGGGGGTTTGCGTCGCAATTCGTCTATAAAGGGCTCAATAAGATGGTGGACGCCATGTCCTCGATCTTTGAACCGAACCGCGAAGAGGTGATCCATACCCGCGCAGAACAGATCCGTGTGGAAACAGCCCAGGCCACTATGGCCGCTACTGTGGATCGGGTGACCGATACGGTGCAGCTAATCGGCGAGCTGACCAAAGACCCGGATAAACTAAAAAAGCCGGAAACGCTGGGCCGACTTTTGGAGGCGGCCACCAATATTGGCGGGCAAACAGCGGTGACGAAAACCGCATTAGGTACGGCGCTTGGACCCAGCAAGAATTTGCTCGACCGGGCCAGTGGCTTACTGTCAGCGGGCAAGCTGATGGCAAAGGTGATGCCCGATAATCAGGTGTCGCGTGTGCTGAAAAAGGCGGGCGCGCTAAAGGACTCGGTGGATGAAATCCGCGGCTTGACCAATGCGGGCGCCACCACCGACGCCAAAGCGCAGCTTTTGCAGCTGGATAAACTCCTGCCCCAAATCGATCCGACCAAGCAAATCCTATCCACCGCTGTCAAAGCTTTGGGCCGCGTGCCAGCAATCCAAAGCATCGCCGGAGGCCCAAGCGGGGTGGCTTTGGCCCTGGTCATCGGCTCGATCAAACTGGGCGGCATTGCTTATAAACGTTGGAAAACCCGTGTGCTAGAGGCGGGCTTTACCCAGGATCTGGCGCCGCCAAGCGCGATTGATGCGGCCATGACCCGAAATGCGCTTAGGGCTTTGCCGGATCTGTCCGTGCCGCTCCAAGACCGACTTATGGGCAATTCCGCCGCGCTGAACGATTTCGGACGCCAGGCCATGGCCCAACAAGATGGTGCGCTTTTCGCCCTATATGGCGAGGAATTTGGCAAGGGTCGCCCGGCCTTTAATGACGTCATGGATGAGTTCCGTCAGCTCATGGTGGGCGAGCTGCTGATCACCCAAGATGATCTTGGATCCGTTCTTGCCGAAGCAAATACCGAAAATGCCCGCGAATTGTTTGACGCGTTTGATGAGGCGCGCGGCGATCCCGAGGCTCTGGCCGCGATGGATCAGCTCTTCCTTGTGGCCACGAATTCCAAAACCGACCCAGAGGCTCAGGCAGGACTTTTGGACAGCCTGCGCAGCCTAGATCAAAAGGACGCCGCATGATGCTTTGGGCCCGACAATCTATACTGCCTCTGGCCCTTTTGGGTTTGACCGCGCTCGTTAGCCTGACCGCTTGCGATACCCTTGACCTGAACAAGCAGCAGAAACAATCGGCCGCTGAAGCCGCCGCTGGAGATCTGGCCTGCACCGATCTAAGCGATGCGGTTTGCGCTAAATCAGCCCGGATTAAGGCCCGGTCTTGCCTAGAACTGGCGCAAAAAGCCGTGGGCGCCGCTCAGGCCAGCGCACCGGAAACTCGGCAAAATGCCCAATGCGCCGCGCTGGAATATACCGCGCTGATCACCCAGACGTCTGGCACCGCCGCCGATTTCGCAGGGCTGATGGAGGCGCAGCGCCTGACCCGCGAAACTTCGACCTCCATGGGGGCGGGGACCAGCGCCAATGCCGACCTGGCCCAAACATCGGCGGATTTCGAACAGCTCTTCCCTGGTCAAGCCGCCGGCCCCTATTACGCTGCCGATAGCCGTTATTGGGAAGCGGCCTTTTCCGATGACACGGCCCAAGCCTGCGCGCTTCTCAGCAAAGCCAGCGCCCAAGCCAGCGCCGCCCAAACCGGCGCGCCGACCCCAGATTTCCCAGATTTCAGCGGTGCAGCTCAGACCCTTAGCGCCAAAATTTCCCGCGATGCCACAGCGAAAGGATGCTCGTGATGACCATCCATCTCAATGATACGGTTTATGAGTTTCGAACCCCGATGATGCGCGGCCCTTCGGTGCGCGCCATCCAGCAAGCTTTGATCCAACTCGACCTGCTGGCACAGGGCCAGGATGATGGGTTGTTTGGGTCCGGCACCCGCGAAGCAGTGCGCAATTTCCAATCCATGCAAGGCCTGGAAGTGGATGGCAAAGTAGGGTCGGGCACTGTCACCGCGCTGAACCAAGTCATTGCCGGGTCGGGCATTTCAGGCCTGCCCCCTGCCCCGAAAGGGTCCGGTCCGCAAGTCGTGTCGCCCTCGGATCTGCCTCCTGCGAAACCGCAGCGGGTGATATTGCACTGGACCGGCGGGACGGGACGCGCCTCGGCTTTGGATCGGTCGCATTACCATTTTCTGATCGAAGAAGACGGCACGATCATCAAAGGCACCCATGGCATCGATGCCAATGACCGGTCCCATAAACATCCCCGCGCCTCGCATACGCGGATGCTCAACACCCATTCGGTGGGGATTTCCATGTGCGGCATGCATAATGCCCGCGAACGGCCCTTTGATCCTGGCCGCTTTCCCCTGCGCGAAATCCAGGTGGAGCGCATGGCCAAGCTGGTCGCCCAGATCTGCCAGCGCTATGACATCCCGGTCGAGCGGCGCACAGTTTTGGGCCATGGTGAGGTGCAAGACATCCTCAATGTCACCCAAAGATTCAAATGGGATCCGCTGGTTCTGCCTTGGCGCACCGATCTGAATTTCCGCGAAACCGGCGATTATCTACGCGATCTGATCCGCGCCGCCATGGTACAGCCGGATGACGAAGACAGCGATGGCGAAGATATCGATCTGCGCGATCTTAGCATCGCCGGTAAGATTTTGCGCGATGGGGCGCTGAATTACGACACGGCCTCTTGGCTGCGAATGGACGCGGTTTGCGATGCCATGAACTGGCCGAAATATGAAAAAATCGGCCTGCTCGATGATGACAGCCATGATGACGAGGCGGATGGCATCCGTCTGATCCCCGAAGACACGCCGCTGATCCTTGCTTATCGCATGGTCCCCATGGATGCCGCAGGTCAGCTAGAGCTATGCGTCAAAGTCGAAGACCTGGCCGAAGCCCTGGAAATGGGGGTGGAGCTTAGCGCCGATGCCGCCACTATAATGCTAACCGGCAAACCTGGCGGGTTGGAGCAGGACAGTTCCGGCACGGTGGAAAAATTCGTCACTATTCGGCGCGGCGATACCCTATCAGCGGTTGCCAAGCGGGAATTGGGCGACAGCAGTCTTTGGCGCAAGCTGCGCGATGATAGCGGCCGGCCTTTCACCCTCGCTATGGCGCGCAATATCCAGGCGGGACAGCGGGTTATGCTGCCCCAAGGTGGCGGCCGCCCTGCCCCGCAGCCGGTGACCGGCCTGACCGAAAACCTGATTGCCGAGGCCAGCCGCACAGTTGGCGCAGCAGCCGATCCAGGCAATAAACGCCGCGCCGCCGAAGCGCTGCCGGGGATCCTTAAGGCCTGCTATAAATGGGGTGTCACGGATCTAAGCCAGATCGCCTATGTCCTGGCCACGGCGCAGCATGAATGTAATTTCGGCCATCCCATGGTGGAGCATTGGACCAATAGCGCGGCGCAGCAGAAATATGAGCATAGCAAGCTGAATTCCGAAACCGGCGACGGCCAAAAATTCAAAGGCCGGGGCTATGTGCAACTGACCTTCCGCTATAATTACAAACGCTATGGCGACGCTTTGGGCATGGATTTCCTAAGCGATCCCAAAGTGGTGGAGCGCCCCGAAATAGCCGCCGAAGTGCTGGTTTACGGGATGAGCCAAATGGGTTTCACCGGGCCAAGCCAGATCCTAGCCGCCTATGGCGAAGGCGCGAATTTCGACTTTGACGGCGCGCGGCGCATGATCAATGGCGATAAACATAAATTCGAGCGCCGCTATGGCATGAAAAAAGGCCCCGCAATCGGCAATCGCGCCCGCAAATTCCGCGATGCTTTGGCAGAGGCGGGGCTACCAGGCTAGCCCCACCACTTCAGGCCCGCATTTCGCAGTCAAACACGCGCCGCTTTAATAGGGCAGACCGATATAGTTTTCGGCCAAATCGCGCCGCGCGGTTTCGGAATTGGCCAGATGGTCCAGGGTCGCCACGCGCATTTGCTCGGCAAAGCTATCTTCGCCCTCAAACCGGTGCAGCATTGTGGTCATCTGCCAGCTAAAGCGCATGGCTTTCCAGATCCGCCGCAAGGCTCGATCAGAATAGGCTTCGATGCCGGAGTCATCATTTTGCTTAAGCGCCGCAATAAGGGCCTCATGCAGATAATACACATCCGAGGCCGCCAGATTCAGCCCCTTGGCCCCGGTCGGCGGCACGATATGCGCCGCATCCCCCACCAAGAACATCCGCCCCCATCGCAGCGGCTCGCTCACGAAGCTACGCAGCGGCGCGATGGATTTCTCGATCGACGGGCCTGTTTCCAGTGTAGCCGCAGTTTCCGATGGCAAGCGGCGCTTTAGCTCGGTCCAGAAGGCCTCGTCGCTCCAATCCTCTACCTTATCGGTCAGCGGAACCTGGATGTAATAGCGGCTAAGCTGAGCATTGCGCATCGAGGCCAAGGCAAAGCCATGGGGCGAATTGGCATAAATCAGCTCTTCATGCGCCGGGGCGGTCCGGGACAAAAGCCCAAGCCAACCAAAGGGATAGACCCGTTCGAATTCGCGGCGTTTCTCTTCGGGGATCGTCTTACGGCTGACCCCGTGGAACCCATCACAGCCCGCCACATAAAGGCAGGTCAGGGTTTTCCGCGCGCCCTCATGGGTGAAATCCACCGATGGTGTCGAGCTATCAAGCCCATTGATCACCACATCAGACACGTCATGCAAAATCGTTGTGCCCATGGCGTCTTGGGCCACATAGAGATCCGCCGTGACCTCGGTCTGGCCGTAAACCATCACCTGGCTGCCGGTCAGCTCTTTGAAATCGATCCGCACCATTTGATCCGCATCCGACAGGATACAGCCATCATGGGGGAACCCCTCAGCCGCCATGCGCGCGCCGACACCGGCTTCGTTCAGCAGATCAACCGCGCCCTGTTCCAAAATCCCGGCGCGGATCCGGCCCAGCACATGCGCCCGGCTCGTGCGTTCCAAAATGACGGTGTCGATCCCCGCCTTGTTCAATAATTGCGATAATAACAGCCCAGATGGGCCGCCACCGATAATGGCCACCTGCGTTTCCATTGGTCTCCTCCAGCATTTTCTTGTTCGCTGCGGTGAAATTACCGAATGGATGCGCCGGACCGAATGGACAGGGGCGGCAAAGGCTTGTACTTTTCGTGCATGTCGCTTTCCGCTCCGATCCCGCCGATCCCAGTCTTTCAGCTTTTTGGTGAAACCAGCGCCTTTCCCGATGTGGTGCATCTGGAACGGATTTTAGACCGCGCCCAGCATCATGATTGGTCCATCGCCCCGCATCGCCACGAGGAAATGGCGCAGCTCTTTTTGATGGAGCGCGGCAGCGCCAAAGCCCGGATTGAAGGGGAAATTCATCGGTTTGAGGACGGGAATTTCCTCTTTATCCCGCCCAAACAAGTGCATAGTTTTGAATTTTCCTGCGGCTCTGAGGGCTGGGTTTTGTCCTTTCCCCTGCCCATATATCAAAGCCTTGGCCCCACTAATGACGAACTGAGCCTGCGCTTGGGCGAGGTTTTGCTTGCGCCGGTTTCACAAAATCTAGCGGATCAGGTGCACAAACTCGCCGGCCATTATGAAAGCAGTGGTATTTTTCGGGCGCAGACCCTGACAGCCCAGGCGCATTTGGTACTGCTGGAGGCATTAGGCGCGGGCGGCACCACCCGGAAAATGGCCGATCAGAAAAGGCGGCAGATCCAACGCTTTGACGCTTTGATCGCGGCGCATCTAGGCGATGGCTGGTCGCCGTCGGATTATGCAAGCGAGCTGTCGATCACCACCGGGCATTTGTCGCGGATCTGTCGCGATGCGGCGGGATGCGGGGCCTCGGCCTATTTGCGGCGGGCGCTGATGGCCGAAGCCTGCCGGCTTTTGGCCTTTACGCAAATTTCAGTCTCGGAAATCGGCTATCGGCTGGGCTTTCATGACCCAGCCTATTTTTCGCGTAGTTTCCGGCATTTGCGTGGTGAAAGCCCGTCCGATTACCGGGCGCGCTTTGCGGAATAGCTTTAGGCGGTTTTCAGCTCTTGGCTCACTTGCCCCCAGGCCAGCGCCGTAAAGATCAGCGTGCCGCCAATGATATTGCCCGCCAAAACCGGCGCAATATAGCCGCTTAGCCCATCGAGGAAACTTAGCTGCCCCCCGATCACCAGCACCGCGACCTCCACTGATCCGGCCACCACATGGGTGAAATCGCCCACTGCGATCAGCCAGGTGAAAAGGATGATCAGAAACAGGCTGCTGGCCTGGCCGCGCGGGATCATCCAGACCAACGCCGCGATGATGATACCCGAGGGGATCGCGCGCAGAAATCCGGTCAGCGGATCCAGCGCCACCGCATGTTGCGATACGCTGCGCACGGCCTCTAACACTCCAGCGGTCAACACACCGGGGATCTGCAGAAAACCCGCAGCTAGGGTCGCGCCTAGCAGATTTGCCCCAAAGACCAAGGCCCAAAGCCGCGCGACACATCCCAGACACCGCCAGCTGCGTTCCGCCAAAGCGGGCAGCACAGTGGTAATGGTGTTTTCGGTGAAAAGCTGCATGCGCCCCAGGATCACCACGATAAAGCCCAGACAATAGCCGAAATTTTCGACCAAAACCCGGCTGGGAGTGTCAGGCAAATGATGGTGCAGGATGCTTTCGCCCAGAACCGATAGGCTCATCAAGGCCCCCGCAGCCAAGCCCGACCAAAACAGCGAAGAGCTGGGCCGCGCCAGTTCTTCTTCGCCATCGCGGCGGATCACTTCATAGATTTCCGGGGAGGAAAGGGTGGAGGCCTCGGCCATTGCCGGGGCGTCTTCCGACGGGGATTTCGGCCCATGCGGGCCTGTTTGGGATATGTCGCTCATACGGGGAAAACGCCACGTCCCGCGCTGAGTTCCAAAAATTTTCGCTTGGCCGGGAACTTATCCGGCAGATGCGTGTTGACCCCCCAAGCAACAGAAAGAGGACCCCATGCGCAGTATTGCTCAGCTGATGAGCCAGACCTTTACCACAGCCGATGCGGATTTGCAGATTTACGACGCCCATGTCTGTATCGCGGATTGGAGTTTGCACGAACTCACGGTAGAACTGGAAAGCGGGCGACTGGGGCGGCTTTGTCCTCTGCATCCGGGTCAAGCAGCGCCGAAACCGGTGGGCCAAGCCCAGCTTGTGCCGGTGACCAGCCTGATCGGTGCCAAGATTTACGGCCGTAGCGGGGCGCTGGCCTATGTGGCTGATGGGATCATTTCACCCGATACGGGCCGCATTGCCCATCTGCTGATTGAAACCGGCGCGGTTGAAAATCGCCTGCAACGGGCTTTGGCCGTGGATAATGTGCGCGCACGGATCGAGGCCGGGCCTCTGCGATTGACCACAGGGCTCAGCTCCCACGATCTGACCACCCTGCCCTATCCGCAAGATGTGGTTTTTAACGATGCCACCCGGTTTAGCCCAAGCATGGATCTTCCCGTGGGTCCATTGCGGTAAGGTCACTCAGATCAGAATTTTCCAGTTTGGGGAGGAAAGGGCGTGAAGAGAAATCTTCGCGCCCTTTCTATGTCTGTGCCAGTTGTTTAGATGCCCCGCCCTGAGCGGGACAACCCGCCAGCTAAGCCAAACAGGCGAATTCAGAGCGATCGGTCAAAGGCTTTAGCGCGGTCTCAATCGCCTCGCTTGGATCATCGAGCTGCAAATGCAAACTGCCCAGCTGATCCACCAATTCCCGCGATTGCGCCACGGTTTCCACCGCCTGCCAAAGCGCCCATTCCTGGCCGATCTGCCAATCCGGTTCGCTCAGGCGACATTGCGGCAAGCGGAAATGATAAGTCGGACGCGCCCCGCCCTCAGCCAAATCCGGGGCCAATTGTGCCATGCGGTCGCGATCCAGATGGCGCAAAAGCGGCAAAAGATCGAGCCCGTAATTACGACTGCGAATTTGCGTCAGATAGATTTCGGTGAACATATCCAGCGACCACTCCGCCGCTTGCGGCCGCGCCAGGGCAAAGACCAGATCTTCGGGCCAAGGATCGATAAAGGGCAAAACCCGCCGCGACAAATCCAATCGCGCATGGCGGCGCAGCCAGGGCTCTAGCACCGCATAGGCGCGAGCGATAGGCAGCAGCTCTTGCGCCGGATCCAAAAGCGAGGGGTTAAAATGCACCCCAAATGCCGACACCACGGAGCTTTCCGACCCATAAGCCCCCGCCGCCAAACATTGGTTCAGGATCTCTTGCAACCGGGCCAGGTCTTGCTCGCGGATCGGCGCAGTGATCAGCTCTACCGGCACAACTTGGCGCGCAATATCGCCCGCCCAGTCGCCCAATTCGGCGATCTCTGGGCTCCAAGATGTGTCAAGCTCGATCACCATTTCGCCCAGATCCGGCAGGTCAACAGTCCAGCGATGCGCCGCTTTACCGGTCACCTCACCGTCAAAGAGATCCACCAAAAGCTCGGCGATTGCCGCCTCTGACAAACCGCCAAGCTCCACCTCCACCCCAATACGTCGCTCTGGATCAAAGCGAGCTGTGGCAGGAAAAGTCAGGGGCTGATCGGGCAGAGACATATGTTTATTCATACGCGCAAAACGCGGGAAATGGCGGAAAGTTCCCAAATCATTTTTTTGATTTTTGGGATTTTTGCGGAACCTCTGGCAGGGCACATGGTTGGTCTTGCAAGCAAAGCGAAAGGAGAATTCTTATGAAACTCAAGGCTCTAATCCTCACCACTGCTCTGACTGCTGGTTCTGTTGCTGTTGCGGCTGATATGACCGAAACGAAAAAACAGACCCAATTTGACAAAGATGTTGCCGAAGGCGTGCAAGCGATCGGTGAAGATGCAAACAAGGCCTGGGAAGGCACCAAAGATGTAGCCGAAAGCGCGAAAGACGCGGCAGGCGATGTGTATCAAGCGACCAAGGGCGCCGTCGTTTCGGCCTATACCGAGACCCGCGAATGGTGGAATGATACAATGATCGATGACGGTTACGAAGTCGTCGAGGTGGGCATGGCCACCAAAGAAGATCTGATGGGCGCGCGTGTTTTCGACGCCAAGGATAATTGGATCGGCGAGATTTCCGAAGTGGCCGTCGATGATGACAGCATGATGGATTACTCCCATGTGGATGTGGGCGGCTTTATTGGCATCGGCGAGAAAACCGTGCGGGTTGAGCCGGCACAGCTGGTCGTGACCCAAAATATCGACACTGGCGAGTTTCAGGTCCACACCGCGATGACGAAAGAAGAGCTGAAGGATCTGCCAGAGGTTGACGCCTAAGCCTAGATCGCTCTGATAGGGCGGCCCTTCGGGGTCGCCTTTAAACCGCGGCCCAGAATGGGCGGCGGTTTTTTTATGCCTACCTGATAGTGATGACTGCTGGATCACGGGCAAATGCGGCAAGCCCCACCGGCTTAGGCAAAAGCCTTTCGCATAATCCGTCCCCTTTGGCGGCCCGGCACCAAAGGGGTCAACGCTATAAGTGATGTAGTTTTCCTAGCTGACTGCCAGGCGCTTTAATCGCCGGGGATAAAGGCCTGCGGCTTAAACCGGACCCGAACCGCATAGATTTCGGCGCCATCCTCGATCACCAGATCGCCGCCCAATTGCACCGCGAAAGCCCGCATCAGGCTCATGCCCAAGCCGGTGCCTTTGCTGGACACCTCCCCTGCGCTTTCGCCGCGAGAATTGCAGATGCAAATTTCCAGATCCTGATTGTCCAGCTGCGCCAGGTTCAAACGGATCCAAGCATCATCATCCGTCTGATCCATATATTTCAGCGCATTCGTCACCGCCTCGGCCACTAATAGGCTCAGCGGCACCGCCTGATCCGGATAAAGCGGCACATCCACGAAATCCCGCTCGACCCGCACCCGCGCTGCCGGGCCTTCTGCCATAGCCAAAAGCTGATTGACGATATCGCTTAGCAAATCCCGCGCTTGGACTTTTGACAGGTTTTCGGTGCGATACAGATTGCGATGGATGGTCGCCAAACCCAAAACCCGCTCTTGTAAGCGCAGCACAACCGCCTTGGCCTCGGAAGACTTCATCTGCCGCAGCTGCATATTCATGATCGAGGAAATCAGCTGCAGATTATTCTTCACCCGGTGATGCACTTCTTTCAGCAGTACATTTTTGTCATGCACCAATTGCTCTAGCTCGGCTTCCTCGGCTAGCACGGTTTGCGCGGTGATACGGAAGGTTTCCAGGATCTCTTCGATCTCTGACACCAGCTCGGGATCGGTATTGGCACTGGGCAAGCGGCGCGACGACGCGAAATTGCGCATGGTCTTTTGCAGCCGTTTAATATGCCGGATCACCAAGCGATGCACCGCCGCAAAGGCCACGCCCAAACTGGTGATCCACATGATAATAGGGAAAAGCTGGGCCGAAATCGTCGCCGGTAAAAATGTCATGCCGCGCGGCTCGGGATTCCAGGAGCCCAGCACATAGACCGTGTCATGCACAATCGGCGAAACCGCGAAAATCCGATGCGCCCCGCTGGGAACATCCGCGCTGAAAACAACCGTGCCATTGCCCACCAGCTCTGCCAGTTCTTGGCCTTCGGGCAGCAAAGCGGCCACCTCATTCACCCCAGACCCGCCCACAGACATAACCTGCCCTTCAGCGGTGAAGGTGATAAAGGAAAGATCGTTTTCCTCTAAAGCTTCGGGGGGGAGATACACATCTTCATGCGGGATCGAGGCGAAAATATAGCCCGCAAAAGCCCCCTCATCGAATAGGGGCTGCAAAATCGTGACCACCGGGCGTTTACTGACCCGGCCATTAGCCACCACATTCACCATGGGAACGGGGTTCGCCACGCGCTGCGGCCAAAGCGGATCACCGCCAAAATCCATCCGCTGACCATTGGAGGCGCACCACATATAGCCCGCCGCATCCAGCACCCCGATTGTGATCAGCCGCTCTTGCCCGGCAACGAAATTCGCCAAAGCCGTGTCACAGCGCGTACCATCGCCCTCAAAGCTTTGCACCCGATCCGCCAAACCCATGGTCACGCCGAAACTATGCTGGATGATATCGCGCTCATATTGCGCCGCATCGCGGGTCAGCCCAGCCAATGCGGTCATCGAACGTTCATGCACCAAAGAAACAACTTCCCGCGTTTGTAATAACGCGAGAAGTCCAACCGGGATCAGTGCCACAGAGAGAAAAAGAATAACGCGCGCCGCTAATCCGCGATGCCAGCCCGGCTCCATCAGTCCTAAGCCGCGGCGATAGAGCCAGAAGAGATCACGCTGAGCGTACTTTGATCAGTCAATTCCAAGGCCTCATCCGCATTTAATTGCATAAGCTCTGCCAAATGGGCGCGACCCCGATTGGCGCGGCTTTTGATCGTGCCGACTTTCACACCGCACATTTCCGCCGCTTCTTCATAAGAGAAACCAGAAGCCCCGACCAGGATCAAAGCTTCGCGCTGCTCCGGTTTCAGCTGGTCAAACGCCACGGCAAAATCCCGCAGCGCCAAACGGCCATCATGGGCAGGCTTTTCAGACAGGGACGCAGTCATCACCCCATCCACATCTTCGACCTCGCGGCTCGCTTTGCGGCGATCCGAATAATAGGTATTGCGCAAAATCGTAAATAACCAAGCGCGCAAATTCGTGCCCGGCTGAAAACTTTCGATCTTGGACCAGGCTTTTAAAATCGTGTCCTGCACCAGATCATCAGCGCGGCTGTTATTGCGCGTCAGGCTCATGGCAAAAGCCCGCAGAGACGGCAAATGCTCAACCAATTCGTCACGGGGATCGCGAAAATCATTAGAAGTCATTAATTGGACTCCTTTTTCCGCAGCTCTTCCAGCAGTTTAGCGAATTTGTCCGGCACGCCTTCTTCTACCGTTCCTTGGTATAGCGCTCGGATTTGATCGTCGATTTCCCGTTTAACCGGGTCTTCAGGTTTTTTTTCGTTTGCCATATCTGACTCTTGATACATCGAGGTCTCCGCGCGATATCTTTGGAACCAAACGCGCGAAATTGCGTTGGGTTCCCGTCTAACGGAAAAATTCGAGAGTATACACCATGACAACTCATCCCTCCTTGGCCGATCAGATCGGACTTCAGCTCCCCTTCTTGCGTCGGTATGCGCGGGCTCTGACTGGTGGGCAGACGACCGGTGATACTTATGCTGCCGCGACTTTAGAGGCGATCCTTAAAGATCCTTCCAGCATGGGCGGCGATCTGCCAGCGAAAACCGCTCTATTTAAAACCTTTCACGCCATTTGGCGCAGTTCCGGCGCGGCGGTGACCACAGATGAGGCGGGGCTGTTGGCCACGGTGCAAGATCGGCTCTCCGGGCTGACTGTCGGCACCCGCGAGGCGCTGCTGCTCAACACGATCGAAGAATTTCCAATTGCCGATATCGCCGAAATCATGGATCTCAGCCCATCCGAGATCGAAGAACTGCTTGATATCGCGCATCGGGAAATGGCCTCGACCCATAGCGGGCGCGTGATGATCATCGAGGATGAAGCAATCATCGCCATTGATTTGCAAGGCATTGTCAGCGAAATCGGCCATCAGGTCACCGGCGTGGCGCGCACTGCAACCCAAGCGGTGGAATTGGGTTTGTCGGATAAGCCGGATCTGATCCTTGCCGATATCCATTTGGCCGATAACAGTTCTGGCATTGATGCGGTGAATGAGCTGCTGACGAAATTCCCCGATATGCCGGTGATCTTTATCACTGCCTATCCCGAGCGTCTTTTGACCGGCGAACGCCCCGAACCGGCCTTTTTGATCGCCAAACCTTATAAAGAAAGCCAGGTCCGCTCTGCGGTTAGCCAAGCGCTGTTCTTTTCTTCCACCGAGACTCTCAACGCCTAAGGGCTTTTGCCTCCAAGGGTTGGCCGTTTTGGCAGCTTTTGGGGGCAACAATCTGATAATGCGGTATTTTACTTACGGCATTCTATACAGACGGAAGTGTCAAAGCCAAACGTATAACATATATTGAAACCGTTATACGAGGAGTTGACCATGTATCGTGTTTTGACTGCCGCCCTTCTGCTTGCGGCCGCTCCAGTGCTGGCACAACAAGGCCAGCCAGGGGCACATTTCATCGAGAACTGGGATCTGAACGGCGACGGGCAAGTCACAGTCGCCGAAGCCACAGAGCGCCGCACCGATGTCTTCGCCAGCTTCGATAGCGATGATAACGGACTTCTCGAAAATGCTGAATATGCGCTATTCGACGAAGCGCGCGAGGCGGATATGGCCTCTCAGGGCGGGAAACAGGCCCATGCCGGGATGCAAAACGCGACCCAAGGCATGACCCGTGGCGCGAATGATCTTAATGGCGATGGTCGTGTCAGTTTGGAAGAGTTCACCTCTCAGGCGGGGGCCTGGGTGGCGCAAATGGATCGTGACGGAGATGGGGTTGTCACGATTGCAGATTTCGGCAGAGCTGGCGAGACCAGAGGGCAGGCCATGAAAATGGGGCAAGCGCAAGGCCAGGGCAAAGGCCCAGGTCAAGCTTTGGGCCAAGGGATGGGTAACGGCACGGGCAATGGTATGGGGGCCGGACGGATCAACCAATAAACCTTGCCGACGCGTGGCACTCTAGATCACAAATCAAAACAGGCGGCCCTCTGACGATCTCAGATTGGGCCGCCCGGTTTTCTGCCCCTATCGGAGCGATAACGCCTAGAGATGGCGGCTTCGGTGAAACAGATTGCCCAAAATCGCCAGCACAAACAAAACGATAAAGACAAAGAACAAGATCTGCGCAATCCCGGCAGAGGCGCTAGCGATCCCGCCAAAGCCAAACAAAGCCGCGATCACCGCGACGATCAAAAATGTGACAGCCCAATATAGCATGCCTGGTCTCCTTAGTTTCCTTTCCAATTGGCGCCGCGCGCCGTTCAGATAGTCAACTTAGAGAAAGCATTCAGGTTCCCTCAAACCTGGATCGCATCGTCGTGACCGCGTGGGAAATCGCCCGGCCCAAGCTTTCTGTGGTGAAAGGCAGGCTGGTAAATCCCCAATAGGGCCAAAACTGCGCCACATCCTGGCGGGTCACCTCATCGCTGATAATGACACCGGCGGCGCGGGCGGTCTCTATCGCCTTGTCCAGCCCCGCCCCCATGACCTGAGCCGGCTGCAAACACATCACCACCAGATCCACAGCAGCGCCACCGCCCAGTAACTCGGCGCAGGCTTCGGCATTGGTCGGGAATTGCACCCTATCCACCGGCACAACGGTCTTTATGATCTCTTCGATGTCCTGGGCAATCAGCGGATTACGCTGCACCACCAAAACCGATTTTACCCTGTCCAATCGTCACCCCTGATCACGGCCTTTCCAGCTATTTTGGAACTTTCCACTCGTCTGGGCATTAAACCAAGACATAGAAAAGTGAGAAACTGATAATGCCAATTAGATGCCACTATTGCCCGTTGCGCGAACTCAGTTGCTTTGTCCCTTTATCCGATAGCGAAATTCGCGACATGGACAAGATGAAAGTCGGGGAATTAGTGGTCGATGCGGGCACGCCTTTGCTGATGCAGGGTTCTAACGCGCCGCAATTATTCACCGTGCTCAAGGGAATGGGGCTTAGATATAAGACATTGGCCAATGGCGAGCGGCAGGTGCTGAATTTCGCATTGCCTGGTGATTTTTTAGGCCTTCAGGCCGGGATTATGGGGGCGATGCAGCATTCGGTAGAGGCCACCACGGAAATGACCCTCTGTGTGTTTGACCGCCAGGCGCTGTGGACCCTGTTTCGCACCTCTCCCGAGCGCGCCTATGACGTGACATGGCTGGCCGCGCTAGAGGAACATTTCCTAGGCGAGGCGCTTTTGTCCATCGGCCAAAGATCCGCGGCCGAGCGCATGGCCTGGGCGCTCTATCGGCTCTTTGCCCGGTTGACAGAGCTGGGCATGGGCAATGGCAATTCTGTCCCCCTCCCCTATCGGCAACAAGACCTGGCCGATGCGCTTGGCCTGTCCTTGGTCCACACCAATAAAACCCTGGCCAAGCTCCGGGCGAGCGGCGTAGCCAGCTGGTCCAATGGGCGGCTTTCGGTGAATAACCGCGAGGCCCTGGCCGAAGCCGCGGGCCTGACCGAAGATGATCATCCCCTGCCTAAACGACCGATTATGTGAGCCATATGAGTGACGCGACCCTCTCCCCCAGCCGCGATATTAATGATTATCCCGAATGGATCCAATGGCTTGCCGGATCGCGGCCCGGTATCGCCCTGCTGTCAGCCCTTGAAAGCAGCTTTATCCCGATCCCCCTAGAGCTGATCCTTGCCCCCTTGATGGTCAGCCAACCGCGCAAAGCCTTTACCATGGCGCTCGCCGCGCTTTTGGGCTGCATCGCCGGGTCTTTTGCGCTCTATGGCTTGGCCCTGCTGCTGATGGATCCAGTGGTGACCCCGTTGTTGAGCCAGCTTGGATTGGAAAGCGATTTCAAGGATATGCAGGACAAGCTCAAAGGCGATGGGCTGTTTTGGACCGTGGCCCTGATCAGCCTGTCTCCGGCCCCGGTGCAGCTGGGCTCTTTGGGCGCGGGCGCCATCGCAGGCAACCCACTGATCTTCGCCGCCGCGATCATCGCCTCACGCGGCATCCGCTATTTCGGCTTGGCGGGGCTCGCTTGGTGGCTGGGACCGAAATTGCAAAACCTGTCTCTACCCAGCACCACCAAACTCATCGCCGCAATCGCCACCATCATCGCAGTCTATATCCTTGGACGGCTGATTTTATAGATGGAAGCGGGTGGAGAGCGGAAGTTCACTGCGCAGACGGCCAGAGACTGAGATGCGCACAAACCGGACCGTGGCTTCTGCGAAGTCAATCGCTGCAACTGCGAATTGGGTCTCGTCCGTCAACCAGGCATCTAAGCTGCGGCGCAGCGCACTTCCCGAAACCGGCCGTTCGGCGATGCCCGGAACGATCAACCAGAACCCGCCTTTCGCTGCGTCCACTGTGGCGGTCTCGGTCGCGCACAGAACGGCCGGTCGCCGAGCGGCGGCCAACTGGTAGGGTCGGCCCTCAGCCGACGTTCGAACGTGGCTCGTGGCACGTCCGGCCTCAGCCCAACTCGGTATTCATAGTAGGCGCTCGGAAGCCTTTGATGCGAGAGCGAAAGCCTTCTATACAGCGGACCATCGGGTCTGCCGAGATGGCTAACCTGCTTGAGGCATCGAGGCGACGAAAACTGAAGAAGACCGAGGACACACCGAACCGCGGGGTTTATGGTGCAATCAGCTGGAGGCTTCCGAGGCAGGCTCGATGGGCGACGTTACATGGATTTCAATAGAAGAAGCTTTGCAGGGGTTCTTTGTAACCCCAGAGGAGCTATCCCGTGGCGTCGAAAACAGAGAACTCGATGCAAAGTATGAAGACGATGGAGAACGCCAGTTTCTACGCCTCATAGAGCACCAGATAGCAGCGAAATACGAGAGGCGTTCGAATAAGCTGAGCATGTCTAAGGAACTGTATGGTCTCGCCGCTGGCGTAACCGCTAGCCTGGTAGCCTCTGGAATTTACGATCTGAGCAAAGCGATATCTGTTCAGAGAGAGGATGATCGCGAGGAATCGTCGGCCTTTGATGGCAGAGTCATTGTCTTGCTCGCCGACGACGATATTGAGCTCTGTGAATTGATTGAAAGTGGGAAGGTCAACTTCAATGAGTTTCATGGTAATCCCCCCGAAAATTAGGGGTGTTTGAAAGTAGAATTTTCTCGAAAGATGAAAGAGGAGATTCTGATGAAGAAATCTAAATACAGCGACGCTCAGATTATGAGTATTTTGAAGCAGGCCGAAGGTGGCGTGCCGGTTGCAGATCTGTGCCGTGAGCATGGGATGAGTTCGGCGAGCTTTTACAAATGGCGCTCCAAGTATGGGGGAATGGATGCCAGCCTGATGGCGCGGATGAAAGAGCTCGATGAAGAGAACAAGCGGCTCAAGCGCATGTATGCCGAGAAGAGCATACAAAACGACCTGTTGAACTGCGATGGTGAACGCCACTGGTTCGAGAGAACCTGAGCAGGCGCTTGGGAGTGAGATCATGAACGCCACTGGTTCGAGAGAATGATCGAACGTGGTAAGGCCGTCTCAACGCAGAGAGATGGCCGAGTGGGCGGTTCGGCACCGGTCCGCCAGTATTGCTTTGGCATGCCGAGCATTCAGCATCAGTGAAACGTGCTATCGGTATCAGCCGACGCTCAGCAATGAGAACGAGTTGATCGCCGATTGGCTTGTCGCGCTGACAGCGGCCAAGAGGAGCTGGGGTTTTGGCCTGTGCTTTCTGCATCTTCGGAACGTCAAAGGTTTTGGCTGTGACCTGAGACCCAAGTCTCGTCCGGCTGTTTGGAGAATCCACGTATTGATTTCTGGCCTTATGCGGCCTTCTTTTGCAACGTTGATCTGGCCACGAACTCGTTGGGCGTGAGATTGCCCAGTGACGAATGCGGGCGGTTTTGGTTGTAATCTTCCTTCCATTTTGTGATCTCTGATCGAGCCTCCGCGAGAGACGAGAACAGGGTTTCGTTCAGGCATTCGTCCCGAAAGCTGCCGTTGAAACTCTCGATGAAAGCGTTCTGTGTTGGCTTGCCCGGTGCGATGTAGTGCCAGTCAATCTTCGTTTTCTGGCACCATTTCAGGACCGCAGAACTGGTCATTTCCGTCCCGTTGTCGCTGACAATTGTCTTTGGCACGCCGCGCACTTGAAAGATCGCGTCAAGTTCGCGGGT